>NZ_CP063814.1:0-1200000 GCF_015277875.1 Microbacterium luteum
CTCGCAGCCCTGCCGCTGACTAGCGTGGCACGGTCAGTTATCCACAGGTTGCGCGGTGTCATCTCGCGGGCGTGGAACATCTACTTTCCCCGGGGGCTACATGTCGCAGCACGAGATTCCAGATGTCCCCGTCTGGGGGCGTGTTCTGGAGGCCCTCGCCGTCGACGACCGTGTCACTCCTCAGCTCCACGGCTTTCTGAACCTCGCCGTCCCTCAGGGTGTCATGGGCGGCACCCTCTATCTCGACGTGCCCAACGACCTCACCGCCGCTCAGCTGAACAAGCGTCTGCGAGCTCCCATCATGGAGGCGCTCGCCCACGTCGAGCAGAACGGCGCCTACGACCCGCCGGCGGCGACCTTCCGTGTCGTCGTCAATCCCGACATCATCGACGCCCACCTGACGGCTCCCGTCCCGATCCAGGAGCTGGCGGTCCCGGCGCCGTCGATGTCGCCCATGCCGGCCGCGCGACAGGTCTTCGAGGAACCGGTCGAGTCTTCGGGAAGCACATCTCGCAACGACACCCGCCTCAACCCGAAGTACACCTTCGACAACTTCGTCATCGGCCAGTCCAACCGCTTCGCCCACGCAGCGGCGGTCGCCGTCGCCGAAGCCCCCGCGAAGGCCTACAACCCGCTGTTCATCTACGGCGACTCGGGGCTCGGCAAGACGCATCTTTTGCACGCCATCGGCGACTACGCGATGAGTCTGTACTCGGGCATTCGCGTGCGATACGTCTCGAGCGAAGAGTTCACGAACGACTTCATCAACTCGATCGCGAACAACCGCGGCTCGGCGTTCCAGGCGCGCTACCGCGACGTCGACATCCTCCTCATCGACGACATCCAGTTCCTCCAGGGTCGCGCCGAGACGCAGGAGGCCTTCTTCCACACCTTCAACACGCTGCACGATCACGACAAGCAGGTCGTGATCACGAGCGACGTGCCTCCGAAGCACCTCACCGGCTTCGAGGATCGGATGCGCTCCCGCTTCGAGTGGGGACTGATCACGGATGTGCAGGCTCCCGATCTCGAGACCCGCATCGCGATCCTGCGCAAGAAGGCGCAGAGCGAGCGACTGCACATCCCGGACGAGGTGCTGGAGTACATCGCGACGGTCGTGTCCTCGAACATCCGGGAGCTGGAGGGCGCCCTCATCCGCGTCTCGGCCTTCGCCAGTCTGAACCGGTCGAACCTCGACATGTCGCTGGCACAGACGGTGCTCCGCGACATCGTCGATCAGGACGACGCGAACGTCATCTCGCCGACCGACATCATCCAGGCGACCGCTCAGTACTTCAAGCTCACCGTCGACGACCTCTACGGCTCCAGCCGTTCGCAGGCCGTGGCCATCGCCCGGCAGATCGCCATGTACCTGTGCCGTGAGCGCACGAACCTGTCGCTTCCGAAGATCGGTCAGCTGTTCGGCAACCGCGACCACACGACCGTCATGTACGCATACAAGAAGATCAGCGACCTCATGAAGGAGCGTCGCTCGATCTACAACCAGGTGACCGAGATCACCGCGCAGCTCGGCCGAATGCGCTGAGGGTTCCCTCACCTCACATCCGCACTTGACAGCGGACGCATAGCCACGCCATCATGTGCGTTCTTCACAGTGTGGAAAACCTGTGGATAACTGGGGATGCATCGCCTCGACATGTGAACGAAACGGCATCCACCTGTGGAAGACGCCGTGACCCCGCTGTTTCCCCACAGACGGCTTCCCGCGTGATTCCGCATCGATTCCACATCTCACACGTTTGTAGTTCTCTAGAGCGCACTGGGATCCACCGACTTATCCACAGTTTCCACAGTTGTTAACAAGATGAAGAACAAGAACTTAAGCAGAGGGCGATTCGATGACCTCAAGGGTTCGAGCTCGAGGGATCGGATGCGCCGGCACGGATGCGGACGAGCGCCGGTCGGGCACTAGCATGGGCCGCACAGGGCAGTAGCATGAGAAACCCCATGCCCGAGGTCGAGGGAGCGTACGTGAGATTCCAGGTCAATCGCGATGTCTTCAGCGAAGCCGTCTCATTCGTCGTCAAGCTCCTTCCTCAGCGCAACCCGCAGCCGATTCTCGCGGGCGTGCTGATCGAGACGTCGGACGAAGGGCTGTCGCTGTCGGCGTTCGACTACGAGGCCTCGGCCCGAACGACCATCGACGCGACGGTCGACGACCCGGGCACGATCCTGGTTCACGGCCGTCTCCTGTCAGACATCGCCAGTCGTCTGCCGAACGCGCCGATTCAGATCTCGGTCGATCCCGAAGACGGCGTCGTGCTCACGTGCGGTTCCGCACGCTTCACCCTGTCCTCCATGCCCGTCGAGGAGTACCCGGCGATTCCCGAGGTGTCGGGTGAATCGGGGCTGGTTCCCGGGGAGGAGTTCGCGACCGCCATCGCGCAGGTCGCCTTCGCCGCGTCCCGTGACGACGTCACCCCCGTTCTCACCGGCGTGCAGCTGGAAGTGACCGGGAGTCGCCTGAGCCTGGTGGCGACGGATCGCTATCGCGTCGCGCTCCGCGAGATCCCGTGGGACGGCGGAACGACCGGTTCCGACGCCACGGCACTCGTGCCCGCGCGCACGCTGACCGAGGTCGGCAAGACCTTCGCGCACTCGGGTGACATCTCGATCGCCTTCTCGGGCAGCGGCGACCGCGAGATCATCGCCTTCACCGCGGGGAACAAGACCGTCACCTCGCTCCTCATCAAGGGCAACTTCCCGCCGGTCCGCCGTCTGTTCCCGGAGCAGACCGAGCACCACGCTGTCGTGAACACCGCCGATCTCGCCGAGGCCGTGCGTCGTGTGGCGCTGGTTCTCGACCGCTCCGCCCCGCTCCGGTTCACGTTCGCAGCCGACAGCGTCTCGATGGATGCCTCCGGCACCGAGCAGGCGCGGGCCAGCGAATCCGTCGACGCGACCCTGTCCGGCGGCGACGATGTCACGCTCGGGCTGAATCCGCAGTACCTCCTCGAGTCGCTCGGTGCGGTGCGCAGCGAGTTCGCGCGCGTGACCTTCACCTCGAGCGAGAACGCGAACAAGCTCAGCCCCGTGCTGATCACGCCCCAGACCTCGGTGGACAAGGGCGGAGAGGACACGTTCAAGTACCTGCTCCAGCCGAACCTGCTGCTGAGGTGAGCGCATCCGGGTGACGTCCGAGGCGATCATTAGGCTGTACCGGTGATCGTGGAGCAGCTCTCACTCGTCGACTTCCGCAACTATGCGGCTGCCGATGTGGCGCTGCGACCCGGTCCGAACGTGTTCGTGGGTCGGAACGGCCAGGGCAAGACGAACCTCGCCGAGGCGATCGCCTACTTCGCCACACTCGGCTCTCACCGGGTGTCGCAGGATGCCCCGATGGTGCGGGAGGGCAAGGAGTCGGCGTTCATCCGCACCCGACTCGGTCACGGCGAGCGACGCGTCACCCTCGAACTGCAGGTCAACCGGCAGGGGTCCAACAAGGCGCGCGTGAACGGCTCACCGGTGAAGACCGCCGAGCTTCCCCGATATGCGCAGGTCGTCCTCTTCGCTCCCGAAGACCTGCAGATCGTGCGGGGTGACCCCTCGGCTCGCCGCCGGTTCGCCGATCAGCTCCTCATCCAGCGCGCACCGCGCATGGCTTCGGTGCTGCAGGATTACGATCGCGTGCTCAAGCAGCGAAACGCACTGCTGAAGTCCGCGCGTGCCCGCGGCGTGAAGGGCGACGGTCTGTCGACGCTGGATGTGTGGGATGACAAGCTCGTGACGCTCGGCGCCCAGGTGATCGAGGCGCGCCTGCGCCTCGCCGATGACCTCGCGACCCCCGTCGCCGACGCTTATACGGCCATCGCGGGCGCAGACCATCGGCCTCGGCTGCAGTGGGCGCTGTCGGTCGAAGGCGGTGATCCGGAGGAAGACGAGACCGGAAGCGAGAGCGCGGTGTCGGCGACGCCCATCGCAGACCAGTTCCGCAACGCCCTGGCCGCGCGACGCACGGCGGAGCTCGAGCGCGGCGTCACACTGGTCGGTCCCCACCGTGACGACCTGGTGCTGAAGGTGCGAGGGCTCCCGGTCAAGGGCTACGCATCGCACGGGGAATCCTGGTCGGTCGCGTTGTCGCTTCGCCTCGCGTCAGCGGAGCTCCTTCGCGCCGATTCGCTGCTCGGTGATCCGGTGCTGATCCTCGACGACGTGTTCGCGGAGCTCGATGCCGATCGACGAGTGCGCCTCGCCGAGGTCGCCCGGGGATACGAGCAGGTCGTGGTCACCGCGGCGGTGGAGCAGGATGTGCCGCCGCCGCTGCGCACCCAGGTGGTGCGGGTGGATGCGGGTCGTATCCTCCCGGAGGAGGAGCCGCACGATGGATGACGTCTCGTCGGAGCAGGTGCCGGAGACGGTCGCGACTTACCTCCGGCTGCGCGGGCTGAAGCCGTCGTCGAAGTCATGGCGCCGGCGGCGCCGGGTGCGCGACGACGAGAACCAGCCGTTCACAGCGGGGCGCGACCCGCGCGGTGTGGCCGACGTGCTCACGGAGCTCACGCGCCAGGCGGGTTGGGAGGGCCAGCTGGCGCGCGAGGACGTGGTGCGCACGTGGGCCGAGGTCGCCGGATCCGACACCGCCGAGCGCACGCGTCCGGTGTCGTTCCACGACGGCACGCTGACCATCCAGGCCGATTCGACGGCCTGGGCGAAGCAGCTTCAGCTGATGCGGGCGCAGATCCTCACCGAGATCGTGCGTCGGTATCCCGAGGCGGGGGTCGTGACCGTGCGATTCATCGGGCCGGACGTCCCCTCGTGGAAATGGGGCACCAGAGCCGTTCCAGGGCGGGGCCCTCGCGATACCTACGGATGACCCACGTCCCGCCATATCTGTGCCGATTTCATCGCGCCACAGGGCCGTATAACCGATCTGAGCGCGACGAACTTGGTAGAGTGGAGCCGATCCCTCCGACAGATGTGGAGCGCCTTCACCCATGACGTCCCAGAACCCCGACAGCGTTCCCGAGGACGCGGCCGACGACGCCGCACCCATCCCCACGGGGACACCCACCGAGTACGGGGCAGACGCCATTCAGGTGCTCGAAGGCCTGGAGGCGGTGCGCAAGCGCCCCGGCATGTACATCGGTTCGACGGGGGAGCGCGGACTCCACCACCTGGTGTATGAGATCGTCGACAACTCCGTCGATGAGGCCCTGGCCGGTCATTGCGACACGATCCAGGTCACGATCCTCGAGGACGGCGCCGTCCGCGTGGTGGACAACGGTCGTGGAATCCCCGTGGACATGCACCGCACCGAGGGCAAGTCGACGGTCGAGGTCGTCCTCACCGTGCTGCATGCCGGCGGCAAGTTCGGTGGGGGCGGGTACGCGGTCTCCGGCGGACTCCACGGCGTCGGTTCATCCGTCGTCAATGCGCTGTCCTACCGTCTCGAGGTCGAGGTGCACCGGCAGGGATCGGTATGGCGACAGTCCTATCGCGACGGCGGACAGCCCATCGCCCCGCTGGAGAAGGGCGAAGACAGCGAGCTGACCGGAACCACCATCACGTTCTGGCCCGATCCCGACATCTTCGACACGGTCGAGTTCGACTACGACACGCTGCGCACCCGGTTCCAGCAGATGGCCTTCCTGAACAAGGGTCTCCGCATCGACCTGCGCGACGAGCGCGCTCAGGCCTACGTCGAAGACGTCGAGCCCAGCACCGGAACCGAGACGCCGGATGCGCGTCACGACAGCTTCCTCTACGAGCGGGGCCTGGTCGACTACGTGGAGTACCTCAACAAGGTGCGTCACGCCGAGGTCGTCAACGACGAGATCATCGATTTCGAGTCGGAGGACACCGACCGCAAGATCGCCATGGAGATGGCGATGCAGTGGACGACGAGCTACACCGAGAACGTCTTCACCTTCGCCAACACGATCAACACGCACGAGGGCGGCACGCACGAGGAAGGCTTCCGGTCGGCTCTGACCGCGCTGGTCAACCGCTACGCGCGTGCGCAGAACATGCTGAAGGAGAAGGATGACAACCTCACCGGTGAGGACATCCGTGAGGGACTCACCGCCGTCATCTCCGTGAAGCTGTCCGAGCCGCAGTTCGAGGGCCAGACCAAGACCAAGCTCGGCAACACGGAAGCGCGGGCGTTCGTGCAGAAGGTCGTGGGTGACCAGCTCGGCGACTGGTTCGACCGGTATCCGCAGCAGGCGAAGAACGTCGTCCGCAAGGCGATCGACGCCGCCAGCGCCCGCATGGCAGCGCGCAAAGCTCGTGAGACTGCGCGCCGCAAGAGCGTCTTCGAGTCGGCTGCGATGCCCGACAAGCTCAAGGACTGCACGAGCAAAGACCCCTCGGTCAGCGAGATCTTCCTCGTGGAGGGCGACTCCGCCGGTGGTTCTGCCGTGCAGGGCCGGGATCCGCACACGCAGGCGATCCTCGCGCTGCGCGGCAAGATCCTCAACGTCGAGCGCGCACGCTTGGACAAGGCGCTGTCGAACAAGGAAGTGCAGGCGATGATCCAGGCGTTCGGCGCCGGTATCGGCGAGGACTTCGACATCTCCAAGGCCCGCTATCACAAGATCGTGCTGATGGCCGATGCCGATGTCGACGGACAGCACATCACGACGCTCCTGCTGACCCTGCTGTTCCGCTACATGCGCGGCCTGATCGAGGCGGGCTTCGTCTATCTGGCACAGCCTCCGCTCTATCGCCTGAAGTGGTCGAACTCGCCGCACGAGTACGTCTTCAGCGACCGCGAGCGCGATGCCCTCCTCGCCGACGGCCTCGCCAGCGGCAAGCGCATCCCTAAGGATAGCGGCGTGCAGCGGTACAAGGGTCTCGGCGAGATGAACGCCAAGGAGCTGTGGGAGACGACGATGGATGTCACGACCCGCACCCTCAAGCAGGTGACGATCGACGATGCCGCGGCAGCCGACGAGATCTTCTCCGTGCTCATGGGAGAAGACGTCGAGTCGCGTCGCGGGTTCATCCAGCGAAACGCCAAAGACGTCCGCTTCCTCGACATCTAGACACAGCATGGTCGTTGGCGTTTCGTCTCGCTTCGCTCGCTCAACGACCGGGAAGCCTCGCTCTTCGAGCGAGGAGCGAAGCGACGAGACGAAACGCACGAAACGGAAGATGAACGATGGCTGACGAAGAACGTCCCGTCCCCGAACATGATCACGGCAAGATCGATCAGGTCGATCTGCAGCTGGAGATGCAGCGCAGCTACCTCGACTACGCGATGGCGGTCATCGTGGGCCGTGCGCTTCCCGACGTGCGGGATGGCCTGAAGCCGGTGCACCGCCGCGTGATCTACGGCATGTACGACGGCGGGTTCCGCCCCGACAAGTCCTTCTCGAAGTGCGCTCGTGTCGTCGGCGAGGTCATGGGTCAGTACCACCCGCACGGTGACACCGCGATCTACGACGCCCTCGTGCGTCTCGTGCAACCGTGGTCGATGCGCTACCCGCTCGCACAGGGGCAGGGCAACTTCGGCTCGCCCGGCAACATGGGCGCCGCCGCTCCGCGATACACCGAGACCAAGATGGCGACCATCGCCCTCGAGATGGTCCGCGACATCGAAGAGGAGACCGTCGACTTCCAGGACAACTACGACGGTCAGACTCAGGAGCCCGCGGTTCTTCCGTCGCGCTTCCCGAACCTGCTCGTCAACGGGTCGGTCGGCATCGCGGTCGGAATGGCCACCAACATCCCCCCGCACAACCTTCGTGAGGTCGCGGCGGGAGCGTTGTGGGCGCTCGACAATTCCGAAGCGACTCGGGAAGAGCTCCTCGAGGCGCTCATCGAGCGCATTCCGGGGCCGGACTTTCCGACCGGTGCGCAGATCCTCGGAACCCGGGGCATCCGCGATGCCTATCGCACCGGGCGCGGCTCCATCACGATGCGGGCGGTCGTGGCGATCGAAGAGATCCAGGGCCGCACCTGCCTGGTGATCACCGAGCTGCCCTACCAGGTGAACCCGGACAACCTCGCCGTGAAGATCGGCGACCTGGCCCGCGACGGGAAGATCACGGGCATCGCCGACATCCGTGATGAGAGCAGTGACCGCACCGGCCAGCGGCTGGTCGTCGTCCTCAAGCGCGACGCCGTGGCGAAGGTCGTGCTCAACAACCTCTACAAGCACACCCAGCTGCAGGAGAACTTCGGGGCGAACATGCTCGCGATCGTCGACGGCGTTCCCCGCACGCTCGCACTCGACGGGTTCATCAGCTACTGGATCGAACACCAGATCGATGTCATCGTGCGACGGACCCGGTATCGGCTGCGCAAGGCCGAAGAGCGCATGCACATCCTGCGCGGGTATCTCAAGGCGCTCGACGCGCTCGACGAGGTCATCGCACTCATCCGTCGTTCGCCCACGGTCGACGACGCGCGCGAAGGCTTGAAATCGCTGCTCGAGATCGACGACATCCAGGCGGACGCCATCCTCGCGATGCAGCTGCGACGCCTGGCTGCGATGGAGCGCCAGAAGATCATCGATGAGGCTTCGGAGCTGGAAGCTCAGATCGCGGACTATCAGGAGATCCTCGCCGACCCCACGCGCCAGCGAGGAATCGTGCGCGACGAGCTCGGGGCGATCGTCGACAAGTTCGGCGACGACCGTCGCACGCACATTCTGCACGGGTTCGACGGAGACATGTCCGTCGAAGACCTCATCCCCGAGGAGGAGATGGTCGTCACCGTCACCCGTGCGGGATACATCAAGCGCACCCGCAGCGACAATTACCGCTCACAGCACCGGGGCGGACGCGGCGTACGCGGCGCCCAGCTGCGAGCCGACGACGTCGTCGAGCACTTCTTCGTGACCACCACGCACCACTGGCTGCTGTTCTTCACGAACAAGGGACGGGTGTATCGCGCCAAGGCGTACGAGGTGCCCGAGGGAGGGCGTGACGCGAAGGGGCAGCACGTCGCGAATCTGCTTGCGCTGCAGCCCGACGAGGAGATCGCGCAGATCCGGGACATCCGCGATTACAACGTCGCCGACTACCTCGTGCTCGCGACCCGCAGCGGGCTGGTGAAGAAGACGCGTCTGACCGACTACGACACCAACCGCCAGGGTGGGGTCATCGCGATCCGGCTGCGCGACGAGGACGAACTGGTGAGCGCCCTTCTCATCGACGAGGGCGAGGACATCCTCCTCATCAGCCGGAACGGCATGTCGTTGCGCTTCACCGCCACCGACGATGCGCTTCGCCCGATGGGGCGCGCGACGGAAGGCGTGAAGGGAATGACGTTCCGCGACCGTGACAGCCTGCTCTCGGCGTCGGTCGCCAAGGACGACGAGTTCGTGTTCGTGGTGACCGACGGCGGCTACGCCAAGCGCACGGAAGTGGCTCAGTACCGCACTCAGAGTCGGGGCGGTCTCGGCATCAAGGTCGCCAAACTCCACGATGACCGGGGCGTTCTCGCCGGCGGGCTGCTGGTGCACAGCGACGACGAGGTCTTGGTGGTCCTTGCCAGCGGCAAGGTGGTACGCTCTGCCGTGGCCGAGGTGCCCGCCAAGGGTCGCGACACCATGGGTGTGGTGTTCGCCCGCCTCAGCGAGGATGACAAGATCCTCGCGATCGCGCGAAACATCGAGCGGGCCGTGGCCGAAGAAGCCGCCGAGGAAGAGAACCCGTCTGCCCCCTCGGACGATTCCCAGTCGACTGAGAAGAGTATGGACGCATGAGCACGGTAGCCGACAAGCTCGCGAAGAAATCGAGTTCCAAGGCCAGCGCGAAGCAGGTACGCCTGCGTCTGGTCTACGTGGACTTCTGGTCCGCCGTGAAGCTCTCGTTCCTGGCAGCGGTCGCGATCTCGATCGCCACGGTCGTGGCGTACCTCCTGGTCTTCGCCATCGTGCAGACGACGGGGATCATCGACCAGGTCGATGAGTTCTTCACCAGCTTCTCCGACGGCGGGGTGTCGATCCGCGCGTTCGTCGGCTTCCCGCAGGTGCTCGCGTTCTCGTCGGTCGTCGCGATCCTCAACCTCGTCGTCGTCACGGTGATGGGTGCGGTCGTCGCCGGCGTCTACAACCTCGCGGTCAAGGTCACCGGCGGCCTCCTCGTCGGGTTCACCTCGAACTGACCCGCGTCCACCCGATTTCGTGAATATCGCGCACATCGGGTAAAGTCTTGGAGGTTGACGGCCCCGGTCGTCACTCCACACGGGGCTATAGCTCAGGCGGTTAGAGCGCTTCACTGATAATGAAGAGGTCCCAGGTTCAAGTCCTGGTAGCCCCACTCACGGTCCCGGGGCCTTAGCTCAGTTGGTAGAGCGCCTGCTTTGCAAGCAGGATGTCAGGAGTTCGAATCTCCTAGGCTCCACAATGAAACGCCCCGGCTCCGGCCGGGCCGTCTTCGTGTCCGATTCCCTCTCCATGCAGACGGATAGTCTGTCGTCATGGACATGCGGGTCGCGGCTTACGCGGTGATCGTCGATGACGGTCGCCTGCTGCTGGCCCACTGGATCGAGGGACGACGAGCAGCCTGGACGATGCCCGGGGGCGGTCTCGAACCCGGTGAAGACCCCGAACGAGCCGCACGCCGCGAGGTGCGGGAAGAGACCGGCTATCGCGTCGACATCGACGAGCTGCTCGGTATCCACTCCCGTGTCATCCCCGAGGGGCGGCGCCTCGCAGACGCTGCGCGCGGCCCGCTGCACACGTTGCGCATCGTCTACCGCGCCCATGTCACGGGCGGTCGACTGCGGAACGAGGTCGACGGCTCGACGGACCGAGCCGAATGGTTTCCGATGAGGACCGTGCGCAACCTGCAGCGCGTGCGTCTGGTCGACATCGCCCTGCGGATGGCGGGCGAGGGATGATCACGCGCTCTCGAGCGGCTTCGTGATGTCGGCGACGATCGCATCGTAGGCGGCGATGAGCTCGTCGGCCTCGACGAACATGCTGTATCCGTGAGCGCCTGCTCCCATCGCGATGCGCTTCCCCACGATGGTCTCATCGACGAAGATCGGCAGCGCCGTGCTGCTCCCGACCGGCACGATCGTGCCGCGCTCGTACCCCGTCGCCGCGAGCGCCTGCTCCGGCGGAGCCAGCTGGAGCCGGTTCACGCCGACCAGCGCACGCAGCTTCGGCCACGAGATCGCCCGGTCCCCGGGTACCAGCGCGAAGAGGTACGTGTCATCCGAGCGCTTCACCACCAGGGTTTTCACGATCCCGCGTGGCGGGATGCCGAGAAGCTCCGCAGCCTCCGCGAGACTGTTGGCGGCCGGGCGTTCGCGGAAAGACACATCGAGCCCGCGCGCCTGGGCGGCGTCACGGGCTCGATGAAGTGAAGGCGGCGTCTCGATCACGCGTCGGGAGCGCGCAGCGGGTCGTCGGCGACCCACAGCTCGTCATCTGCGCGAAGAGTCTGCCACGCAGCGTAGAGCACACCGGCCGCGGCGGCGACGCCGAGGATGATGGCGATCACCCCACCCGCACCGATGCCCTTGCGCTGCGGCTCCAGAGCGGCGAGCTTCTTGGCGAGCTTCTTCTGCACGTCCTTGCCGTACTTGTCGGCCTTCTTGGCGTACTTCTTCGAGTCGATCTCGCCGAATCCCTTGCCGGCCTTGAGCCGGCCGCGGGTGTCGTTGGCGGCATCCCATACCGAGAGCGCCGAGCCCACCAGGGCACCGGTGGCCGGCACGACCTTGTCGCTCAACACATTCTTGGAGTAGGTCAGGCTCTTGTCGACGTACGGCGCCGCGTACTTGCCGTAGGCCTGCTGCACCTGAGGAACGATCTGCTCACGGTTGTAGTTGCCGAGCTGACGACCGGCCTCGCGGGCGATGCCCGCAGCCTCGTCCACCAGCACCTGCTGCGAATCCCACACCTTGTTCGCGTGCTTCTGGAGCTTGCGGAGTTCCTTCTTGCGCTTGCGGCTCAGGCTCACGGGGCCCTCCCTAAATCCGGGACTGTCAGTTCGTCCCCATCTTGCCAGACGCATCCCGTGGACGGAGGGCCTTGCACGCAACTCTGAGAGAATATAGACATGCCTCAGCACACCGCCGTCGCCACACTGCACACCAACCACGGCGACATCGTCGTCAACCTCTTCGGAGACCACGCCCCGCGCACGGTGAAGAACTTCACCGGGCTCGCCGACGGGACCGGCTCCTGGACTCACCCCTCCACGGGCCAGCCCGGAGAAGGTCCGCTGTACAAGGACGTCGTCTTCCACCGCATCATCCCCGGCTTCATGATCCAGGGTGGTGACCCTCTCGGACAGGGAGTCGGCGGCCCCGGCTACACCTTCGACGACGAGATCAACGGCGACCTGAACTTCAACGAGCCCTACAAGCTCGCGATGGCCAACGCGGGTCTGCGCCGCAACGCCCTCACGGGCAAGCCCGAGGGCACCAACGGCTCGCAGTTCTTCATCACCACCGACCCGACCCCGTGGCTGCAGGGCAAGCACACCATCTTCGGTGAGGTTGCCGACGAGGAGTCGAAGAAGGTCGTCGATGCGATCAGCAAGGTCCCCACGGCCGCCGGTGACCGCCCCATCGAGCCGGTCGTGCTCGAGTCGGTCGACATCGTCGCAGCCTGACGCCTCGCCGCGATCCTCCATGACCTCGGCCGACTTCCAGCGGAACACCGACAACTACTGCTATCGCCACCCGGACCGGCAGAGCTTCGTGCTCTGCCAGCGGTGCCTGCGGACGATCTGTCCCGAGTGCCAGACCCAGGGGGCGGTCGGTGTCATCTGTCCGGAATGCATGGCCGAGCAGCGGAAGAAGCAGACTCCCGCTCAGCGCAAGGCCGAGCGGCGCTGGTCCCGACCCCGGGCGGTCGCCACCTACGGCGGCCGTCCGGTGGTCACCTACGCGATCATCGCGATCACCGCGTTCGCCTTCCTGCTGGGGCTGATCCCCGGCTTCGGCGATCTCGTCCGGGGTTCGCTGCTGTTCTGGGCGCCGAGCATCTATCCGACGCTCCCGGTGCCGTTCCAGCCCTGGACGCTCCTCACCGTCGCACTCGTGCACTCGAGCTTCTGGCACATCGGCCTGAACATGCTGGCACTGTGGCTGATCGGCCGCAGCCTCGAACCCCTTCTCGGTCGCTGGCGGTTTCTGACGCTGTACCTGCTCAGCACGCTGGGCGGTTCGGTCGCGGTCGCACTCCTGTCGTTCCCGACCCAGGTCGTCGGCGCATCGGGCGCGATCTTCGGACTGTTCGGTGCCCTGCTCGTCATCGGACGCCACCTCGGTGCGAACGTCACCGGCATCGCCATCATCCTCGGATTGAATCTCGTCATCGGGTTCATCCCGGGCTTCAACGTCTCGTGGCAGGCCCACGTCGGCGGGCTCGTCGTGGGGGCACTCGTCGGACTGATCTTCTCGGTGACGCGGTCCCCCCGTCGGCGCGCTCTGCAGATCGCGCTGCTCGCCGCCGTGGCGCTGGGCCTGGTCGCGCTGCTCCTCCTTCCGCCGGTTCTCTTCTTCTGACGACGGAAGTTATCCACAGTTTCATCCACAGGTGGGGATGAATCACACGCGTGTAATTACCGTCGAGGGAAAAGAAAAACACCGCCCCATCGGGGACGGTGTCGTTCGTCGGACCGGGCGGTCAGCGCCACCGCGTCGTCATGAGGAATCCCACGAAGGCGATGCCGAACCCGATCACGAGATTCCACGCACCGATGCCGGGGATCGGGAACTGCGTGCCGCTCAGGTAGAACACCAGAACCCACGCGAGACCGAGCAGCATGAGGCCGAGCATGATCGGCTTGAACCACACCGGGTTCGGTGCCGGTTCGCCCTCGGGGCGTTCCGCCATCGCGTCGTCTTCTCGTCCGGGTCGTGCCATGCCGACAGTCTAACTGCCAGGCGTGCCACAGCATGCGGTCATTAGACTCGCCGTGTGGGCGAGCAGACCAGTGCCGAGCAGCAGCAGGCGGACCCTGCTGTGCGCGACCGTTCCCGACGGCGGCGCCCGCGTCGCCGCGCTTCTGTGACCGGGGTGATCGGCGAGCTGCTGATCACCGCCGGCATCATCGCGATGCTCTATGTGGCGTGGCAGCTGTGGATCGGGGACTTCATCTACGGTGCGCAGCGCAACGCCGCCGGAGCGGAACTGTCCGAGCAGTGGGCGCAGCAGGCGCCCCCCATCATCCCCGAGCCCTCCGCTTCGCCAGAGGATGACGCCGAGGAAGATGCGACGGAGGACGTCGAGATCCCCGTCCTCCCGGAGCCGGCCGACACCGAGATCTTCGGTGTCATGCACATCCCCCGCTTCGGAGACGACTACGCAGTCGAGATGGCCGGCGGAACCTCGCGGGCGGGCACCCTGGATCCGATCGGAATCGGGCACTATCCCGGATCGCCCATGCCCGGCGAGACGGGGAACTTCGCCGTCGCCGCCCACCGAACCACCTACGGCAAGCCCTTCAACCGCATCGCCGATCTGCAGGTCGGCGACGCCATCGTGGTCGAGGTGGAAGAGGGCTGGTACACCTACCGCTTCCGCACCCTGGAGTACGTCACGCCGACCGAGGTGGATGTGCTCGCGGCCGTCCCGCAGGTTCCGAACGCCGAGGCGAACGGCAAGTACATCACCATGACCAGCTGCAGTCCGATGTACTCCCTCGCGGAGCGCATCGTCGCCTACGGCGTCTTCGAATCGTTCACGCCTCGCGACGCCGGGGAACCCGCTGCACTGACCGAAGGAGTCTCCGCCTGATGTATGCCGCGCTGTGGCGGATCCTCCCCGGTCCGTGGTGGGTCCGCCTGCTCCTGGTCCTCGTGCTGCTGGCCGCGGTGCTCTACGGGCTGTTCTTCTATGCCTTCCCGTGGATCAGCGAGTTCGTCAATCCGCAGGAAGTCACCGTCGAGTAGCCGCCGCGACCGGATCAGGAGGAGCCGGAGCAGTAGGTCAGGGTGATCTCGGAATGCACAGGCACCTCGCCGGGAGCGAGTGACTGCGACTGCACCACGGGAGGTGCGGACGCCGCGCAGGACTGATCCTCTTGCGTGAGGACCGACAGCCCGACGTCTTCGAGCTCCCGCGTGGCGGCTTCGACCGTATAGCCGGTGACGTCGTTGATGACGACGCGACCGCTCGCGACCGTGAGGTCGACGGTCGTCCCGACCGGAACCTCGTCGCCGGCCGTCTCGTCGGCCGAGATCACGATGCCCTCGGCGAGGTCGGGGTCGTTCGTGCGATTGATCGTGCCCAGGGCGAGACCGGCGTCTTCGAGCGCCTGCGCGGCCGCATCCTGACCGAGTCCCTCGAGAACCGGGACTTCGGCCAGCTCCTGCCCGGTCGAGACGAACACGTCGACCTCCTGCCCCGGATTGACCGAGGTCTCCGCCGCCGGCTCGGTGCGGATGACATTGCCCTCGGTGACATCCGCACTCGATTCGGACCGCTCGACGGCGACCAGATCGAGCGCGGCCAGGGACTCCTCGGCGCGCTCGAAGGTCATGCCGGACACATCCGGAACGACGCGAGCCGTCGACGGCGCTTCGGTGGTGGGCCGCACCGAGAGCGCCCAGAACAGCACCGAGATCAGCAACACCGCGATGATGGCGACGCCCGCCCAGATCCACGCGATGGGCGGACCCGGCTGGGTGCGCTTCATCGTCGTGTCCGTGCTCAGCTGACGCAGGGACCGCGCGGTCTCCGCGGCCTGTCGCGGGTTCGGACCGTACAGCTCGCTCGTGAGAGCGCCGACCTGCCGCTTCGACGGGGCCTTCCCGTCGACGGTGGCGTCGAGGGCCTCACGGAAGCCGGCGGCATCCTGATAGCGCTGATAGGGGTCTTTCGCGAGGGCGCGGAGCGCGATCGCGTCGAGCGAGCGTGGAACCGACTCGTTGATCTCGCTCGGCGCCACAGGAGTCTCACTGACGTGCTGGTACGCGATGGCCACCGGCGTCTCACCGCGGAAGGGCTGCTTGCCCGACAGCAGCTCGTAGAGCACGACACCCGTCGAATAGAGATCGGCGCGCGCGTCGACCGGGTCGCCCTTGGCCTGCTCCGGCGAGAAGTACGCGGCGGTGCCGAGGATCTGCGTCGTCTCGGCGACGGTGGACGACGAATCCGAGACGGCGCGGGCAATCCCGAAGTCCATGACCTTGACCTGGCCGGCCTCGGTGATCATGACGTTCCCGGGCTTGATGTCGCGGTGCACGACACCCGCGCGGTGGGAGTACTCGAGTGCTTCGAGGATGCCGTCGACGTAGCGCACGGCGTCGTCGACGGGTACCGGACCCTGGGCGATCACATCCTTGAGCAGGTGGCCCTTGACGAGCTCCATGACGATGAACGGCACGGCACGGGTGGACCCGTCGGGGTTCCGCTCGGTGTCTTCGCCGGCGTCGTAGACGCGCACGATCGCCGGGTGGGACATGCGGGACGCGGCCTGCGCCTCAAGCCGGAACCGGGTGCGGAAGGAGTTGTCGTCGGCGAGCTCGCGATCGAGGATCTTGATGGCGACCTCACGGCCCAGCGTCAGGTCGTACCCGCGGAAGACGGTGGCCATGCCGCCACGACCGATGTTCTCGTCGACGCGGTAGCGTCCCGAAAGCACGCGTGGTTCAGCAGTCACGTTCACTCCCCCGGTGTTCCGTCCCCAGCCTAGTCGACCTCGATCCCGGGATAGCGGTCCGCCAGGTGGCGTCAGGATGTGGGGGAAGCCGTCGGTGCCGGCTCGATCGTCGCGGTGGCTTCGCCGGAAACGGGCGACTCACGCTGACCGGCCTCACCGCCGCTGCACGTGACGGTGTAGGTCACGATGACCGTTCCCGTCGCGTTGTTCGGCACGGTCAGCTGCGCGTTGCGCTCGCTCTGCCCGAACGAGGACTCGGACTGCCCGTTGGAGAAGGTGCCGTTGGTCGCCGTGAAGTTGTAGGAGCTCGGCGACCCCTCGCCGGCCGGACAGCCGTATCCCTCCCACGTGACCGTGAGGGTGTCGCCGGGTGCGACGGTCTGCGCGTCGAGCGACGGCGTCGCGGGCGTGGGCATCTCCACCTGGTCACCGTAGGCGGTGAGGGTGATCGTGGTCCCCGGCTCCACGCGGCCGGTGGGGTTCACCTCGTAGATGATCCCGACCTGGTCGGCGGTGCCGGCGGCGTTCCCGGTCTGGCAGTCGGCCACGAGGTCGTTCTCCTCGAGCACGCCGCGCGCGGCGTCGCAGGTCTGGCCCGTCAAGCCCAGTGCGCTCACGTCGACCCGATCCTCGGTCGGCGTGGGGGTGGGCGTGGTCTGCGTCGGGGTGGGCGTGGCCGACGACGTCGTGGCGGTCGGCTCCGGTTCCGGATCCCCGGCGAAGAAGAGCGCCCAGAGCGTGCCGCCCAGCACCAGGATGAGGAGGATGATCAGGGCGATCAGCGGCCACGTCCAGGGGCTGCGCTTCTTCTTCTCCGGCTCCTCCTCGCCGTCGGCGAGCGGTGCCGCGGCGGTGTCGGTGGGCAGCAGCTGTGTCGCCGCGGCGGTCGCGCCCCCGGCGGTGAGCAGCTGAGTGACGTCGTCACCGGCCTCGCCGCCCGCGATGGCGGGTACGGCGGATGCCGCCGCGGCGAGGTCGCCGCGGCGCAGCGCCGTCGCCGCGCGGGCCACCGTCGCGGCCGAGCCGGGACGCTCCTCGGGCTTCTTCGCGATCATCGCCGAGACGAAGTTCTGCACGGGCTGCGCCACGGTCGCCGGAAGCGGCGGCGCCTGCTCGTTGATCTGCGCCATCGCGATGGCGACCTGCGACTCGCCCGTGAAGGGACGCTTGCCGGCGAGCGACTCGTAGGCGACGATCCCGAGCGAGTAGATGTCGGTCGCGGGCGACGCCGGGTGACCCGAGGCCTGCTCGGGAGACAGATACTGCACCGTGCCCATGACCTGGCCGGTCGCGGTCAGCGGCACCTGGTCGGCGATGCGGGCGATGCCGAAATCGGTTATCTTGACCCGGCCGTCGGGGGTGATCAGCAGGTTGCCCGGCTTGATGTCACGGTGCACGAGACCGGCGGCGTGTGCGGCCTGCAGGGCGGCCGAGGTCTGGGCGACGATGTCGAGGGTCTTGTCGGTCGAGAGGGACGTCTCACGCTCGAGGATCGTCGAGAGGGCCTCGCCGGGAACGAGCTCCATCACGAGGAAGGCGCTGCCGTTCTCCTCGCCGTAGTCGAAGACGCTCGCGATCCCCTCGTGGTTCACGAGCGCGGCGTGCCGGGCCTCGGCGCGGAAGCGCTCGAGGAACCCGGGGTCCCCCATGTACTCGTCCTTGAGGATCTTGATCGCGACGGTACGCCCGATGACGTGATCGGTGGCCTCCCACACTTCGCCCATACCGCCGACGGCGATCCGCGAATCCAGTTCGTAGCGCCCGCCGAAGGTCGCACCCTGCGTCGGTCTCATTGTCCCAGCACCGCCTCCATGACCTGCTTCGCGATGGGCGCGGCGATCGTGTCGCCACTCCCGGATTGCCCTTGACCGCCACCGTCTTCGACCACGACCGCTACGGCGATCTCCGGATCTTCGGCGGGGGCGAAGCCTGTGAACCAGAGCGTATACGGGTCATCCGTCCCGTTCTCTGCGGTGCCGGTCTTCCCGGCCACATCCACTCCGTCTATTCTTGCACCGCCCGCAACGCCGTTTTCGACGTTGTCGACCATCATCGTCACCATCTCCGCGGCGAGGTCGGACTCGAGGGCACGGCCGAACTCGGTGTCCTCGAACGTCTGCTGAACCGACAGGTCCGGACCGATGACCCGGTCGACCATGCGCGGATTCATCACGATGCCGCCGTTGGCGATCCCGGCCGACACCATCGCCATCTGCAGCGGCGTCGCCGTGACCTGTCCCTGTCCGAAGCCGCTGAGCGCGGTCTGCGCGTCGTCGAGACCACGGGGGTAGCTGGAGGGTGTCGAGGCGAGCGGCGTCTCGAAGGCGACGTTGAAGCCGTATTTCTCCGCCTCTTCGAGGATGGTCTGGTCGCCGAGCTCCACGGCGAGTTCGGCGAAGGGGATGTTGCAGCTGAGGCGCAGAGCATCCGCGATCGTGACCGTGTCGCCCGACCCGCACGCGCCGCCGGAGGCGTTGCGGATCACACTGGACGAGCCGGGGAGGGTGTACGTCGACGGGTTCGGCAGCTCGGACTCGGGGGTCCAGTCCCCCGTCGCGAGGGCGGCCGAGGCGGTCACGAGCTTGAAGGTCGATCCCGGTGGGTTGAGGTCGCCGCCGATCGCGCGGTTGGACAGCGGCTGCGCCGGGTCCGACTCGAGCTGGTCGTAGAGGTCGAGCACCGCCGAGGTGTCGTGCGCGGCGAGCGCGTTCGGATCGTAGTCGGGGCTCGTGACCATGGCGAGGATGCGGCCGGTCTCGGGCTCGATGGCGATGACGGCGCCGGTCAGGTCGCCGAGTGCGTCGTAAGCGGCCTGCTGGGCCGTCGCGTCGAGCGAGAGCACGACGTTCGAGCCCGCCGCAGGCTGCCCCGTGATGATCCGCTCGATGCGCGAGAGGAACTGCGTGCTGCCGGTGCCGCTGAGCTCCGCGTTCATCGCCTGCTCGATGCCCGTCGCCGACCCGAGGACGGGATTGATGTATCCGGTGACCGGCGCCCAGACGTTGCCGTTCTGATAGACCCGCTGCCAGGAGTAGACGTCGTCGGACGGCACCGATGAGGCGATCGCCGCGCCGCTGGCGATGATGGATCCGCGCTGCACCTCGTAGGAGTCGTAGAGCGCGCGCGTGTTGGCGGGATTCTCCGCCAGCGCATCGGCCTGCACGACCTGGATGACGCTCACCGACGTGAACAGGGCGAGGAACATCGCCAGCAGCACGATGCTGAGGCGGCGCAGTTCGCGGGTCATCCGATCACCACCCGGGGCTTGTTGCGGACGGCGTCGGAGATGCGCAGGAGGAGGGCCACGATGAGCCAGTTGGCCACGAGGGAGGATCCGCCCGCCGCGAGGAACGGCGTGGTCAGACCCGTCAGCGGGATGACCCGGGTGACACCGCCCACCATGATGAACACCTGGAGGCCGATGGTGAAGGCGAGTCCGGTCGCGAGCAGCTTGCCGAAGTCATCCTGTCCGGCGAGTCCGATGCGGATGCCGCGGCTGATGAAGACCATGTACAGGCAGAGGATCGCGAAGACGCCGACGAGGCCGAGCTCTTCGCCGAGGCTCGGGAGGATGTAGTCGCTCTCGGCCACCGGGGTCAGCTGGGGCCGGCCCTGACCGAGGCCCGTGCCGATGAGGCCGCCCTGCGCGAGGCCGAAGATGCCCTGCACGAGCTGATAGCTCGGGCCCTCGATCGTGTCGGGGTTGAAGGCGTCGAGCCAGTTCGAGAAGCGCTCGCCGACGTAGGGCAGCACGCGCGAGGCGAGGAAGGCCCCGAGTGCGGCGAGGGCCACCCCGATGAGCGCCCAGCTCGTCTTGCCGGTGGCGACGTAGAGCATCGCGATGAACATGCCGAAGATCAGGATGCCGGTGCCGAGGTCGCGCTGCATCACGATGATGCCGAGGGAGACGACCCAGACCACGAGCACGGGGCCGAGTTCGCGCGCGCGCGGCCAGGTCATCCAGAGGAAGCGGGTGCCGGTGGAGGTGAGCGACTCGCGGGTGCGCACGAGATAGCCGGCGAAGAAGATCGCCAGGGCGATCTTGGCGAGCTCACCGGGCTGGAACGACACGAAACCGAGCGAGACCCACACGTCGGCGTTGGCGTCGGTTCCGAGGCCCGGGATGAACGGGAGGAGAAGGAGGAGCAGACCGATCAGGCCCGACAGATACGGGTAGCGGAACAGCACGCGGTAGTTGCGCAGCACCAGGACGAGAGCGATGGCGCCGGCCAGGGCGATCGCCGCCCACGCGAGCTGACGGGTCGAGAAGGCATCCCACCCCGTCGCGTCCTTGGCGATGTCGATGCGGTAGATCATCGCGAGGCCGAGACCGGTCAGCAGCGTCGCGATGGGCACGACGAACGGATCGGCCGACAGCGCGACGAACCGCAGCACGACGTGGAGTGCGAGCACCAGCAGGGTGACGGCGCCGGTGTAGATGAGGAAGGTGCCGTCGATCGCCCCGAGCGCGCCCAGCTGCACCAGAGCGACCGCGGAGCCGTTGATGAGGGTGGCGAAGAGGATGAGGGCCAGCTCGCGGTTGCGTCGGGTCTGCGGAACGCGGATCTTGCGCAGCGCCCGCACGACCGCGGTGTCGGTGGAGACCTGGCCGGTCTGATCGGTGGGCGCGCTCATCCGTAGGCCTCCGCGGTGTCACGCAGACGATCGACGATCACGTCGGCCGCCTCGAGCGAATCGGCCGAGATCGTGCGCTCGACGGTGCTGCGGGTGAACGACGGCAGATCTTCGAGATCGATCCCGGTGTCCCGGTAGACGGTGGACAGCGAGATCGGACCGATGTCCTGCTGGATGCCGCGGTAGATCACGACGGTGTCCTCGTCGGCGCCGATGAAGTACCGCGTCTGCGTCCACTGATAGGCCACGACACCGGCCGTGGCCAGCAGCCCGAGAACGAGCACGAGACCGACGATCCAGCCGATGCGTCGCCGGCGCCCACGCCGGCGATCCTCTTCGATGAGCTCTTCGAGGAAGTCGGCGTCGGGCTCGAAGTGCGTCGGCTCGTTCGCCGCCTGACGGTTCGGATGCAGCCAGCTCGAGCGGCCGGGGCGAGCCGCGGGCACCTCGATGCCGGCCGGTGTGGAGGCCGATCCGACGATCGTCGCGGTGCCGGTGAAGATCGGATGCGCGCCGCCCACGTCGACGATCACGATCGTGACGTTGTCGGGCGCTCCGCCGTCGAGTGCCTGCTTGAGCAGCGCGTCGGCGGTTCGCCCGGGCGCGTTGCCGGCGGCGAGGGCCTTCTCGGTGTGCGCGTCGTCCACGACTCCCGAGAGTCCGTCGGAGCACAGCAGCCAGCGGTCGCCGGGCTGGGTGGGCATGATGAACGTGTCGATCTCGGGATCGGGATCCATGTCGCCGAGCACGCGCATGAGGACCGAGCGGCGCGGGTGGTAGCGGGCTTCCTCAGGGGTGATGCGACCAGACTCGACGAGGCGCTGCACGAACGTGTGGTCGGTGGTGATCTGGGTGAGCGAGCCGTCGCGGTAGAGATAGATGCGGGAATCGCCGATGTGCGCGATCACCGCGAGATCGTCGACCATCACCAGGGCACTGACCGTGGTGCCCATCCCGGCCAGCTCAGGACGGCGGCCGACGGTGTCGATCAGTTCGGTGGCGCTGTCGGCGATCGCATCGCGCAGGGCCCGCTCCGCGTCGGTCGGCGAATCGAACGGGTCGTCGTCGAGGTGCTTCAGGCGATGGATGACCAGTGCCGAGGCGACGTCGCCGCCCGCGTGCCCGCCCATGCCGTCGGCGACGACGAACAGGTTCGACCCGGAGTATCCGGAATCCTGGTTGTTGGAGCGGACCTTCCCGGTGTGGGAGATCGCCGCGCTCGAGCCCTGAAAGACCATCCGTGTCGACTCCGCTGCTTACTTCCGCAGCTCGAAGGTCGTCGCCCCGACCTTGATGGGCGCGCCGATCTTGATGGGCACCGGGGCGCTGACCCGCGTGCCGTCGTGCCACGTGCCGTTGGTCGAGTCGAGGTCTTGGATCATCCACTGCTCCCCGCGCTGAACGAGACGCGCGTGGTGGCTGGAGGTGTAGTCGTCGCGGATCACGAGACCCGATTCGCTGGAGCGGCCGATCGTGACGGTGTCGTCGCCGAGAGGCACCTCCAGACCGGCCTTCGGGCCGCTGGTGATGACGATGCGCGACACGGCGTCGCGCGTGGCCATGCCACCCGCCTTGGACGGCGCCGTGGAACGGGCGACGGCGGCGGTCGGCGCGTCGGGCGACGACGCGGGAGCCTTCGTCGCGGCGCCCGCCGCAGCCGGTTCCGGCATGCGGCGCACCTTGACCCCGAACAGGTCGGCGCGCAGGGAGTAGACCACCGCGAACACGAAGAACCACATCAGCACCAGGAATCCGATGCGCAGGAGGAGCAGGGTCAGTTCGCTCACGACAGTCCCTCGCGCTGGTCGAATACCCGGGTCGCGTCGCTCACGGGACGCGACGGGCGTGACGGCGCCGCGTGTGCGACGACATGGAACACGATATCGGTGCGGCCGATGGTGATGGTGGAATCCGGGGCGAGGGAGGCTTCGCCGACCTTCACACCGTTGAGCTTGGTGCCGTTGGTCGAGCCGAGATCGCGCACCATCGCGCGCTCGCCGTCCCATAGGATCTCGACGTGCTTGCGGCTGGTGCCGCTGTCGGAGATCGTGATGTCGGCGTCGCTGCCGCGCCCGATCACGGTGCGCGACGCGGTGAGCGGGTGACGTCTACCCTCGACGTCGACGACCGCGCGCCACGACACGCGCCCCTGCGCCGTCTCGGAATCGACGCGGAGCGTGCCGGTCGAGACCGATTCGTCCCGGCGGAGCTCGATGGTCACCGCGCCCGCGAAGCTGTAGCCCTGCGCACGCGCGTGCTTCTTGACGAGGCCGTCGAGCTCGTCGAGCAGCGCGGGTCCGACCGCGGCCATCTTCTCCTCATCGGCGGGAGACAGCCGCACGGTGAAGGTGTTCGGCGCGAGGATGCGGTCGCGGCTCACGACGGCGGCCTTCTTGTCGAGCTCGGACCGCAGCGCCGAGGCGATTTCGACAGGCTGAATTCCGCTGCGGAAGGTCTTCGCGAAGGCGCTGTTCACAGCGCGTTCGAGTCCCTTCTCGAAGCTGTCCAGTAGTCCCACGGGGCTCCTCAGGCAGGCAGACGGTTCGGTACATGCTAATTGCACACGCTGAATGCACCATGGTGGTGTCATCCCGTGGCGGGTCGCCCGATGCGTCGGGCCGCGTTCCCTCGTGTTATTCTCGGTTGGTTGACGCGCTCGATGTGTATTCGAGCGCTTCGCGCGAGTGGCGGAATAGGTAGACGCGCTGGCTTCAGGTGCCAGTGCCCGCAAGGGCGTGGGGGTTCAAGTCCCCCCTCGCGCACCCAGAGAAACCCCCGGTTCCCCGGGGGTTTTCGCGTTCCCGCCTCCCGTCGTTCCCGCCCCCCGGCCCGACCGGCCCGGCCTGTCGAGAAACGCCTTTCCGCGCGAGACACCGCGCGACGCGTGGTTTCTCGGGCGGAATGTGGTTTCTCGCTGTGGTCGCGGGCGGGTCACTCGAGGACCGGAGCGAGGGTGAGCGTGATCTCCTCGACCTCGCGTCCGAGGGCAGGTGCGAACGACATCGTGCGCGACACCTCGGTGAAGCCGGCCTTGGCGAGCACCGCCAGAGAGGCGGTGTTGGATGCGGCCGCGCGGGCGAACAGCGGGCGCTCGGGCTCCCGCGAGATGAGCAGGCGCAGCGCCTCGCTCGCGACCCCACGTCCCCATGCGTGATGCGCGATCCAAAAGGTCACCTCGCGGTCGCCGTCGACGGTGAACAGCGCCGCCGTCCCGGCGAAGCCGCCGTTCTCGGTCACGACGTACATCTGCACGCCGTCGGCGGCTCGCTCGCGGGCGATCCAGGCGTCGAAGGCCTCCCGGTCACTCGGGTCGGCCGCGGTGAAGGCGGCCATATCGACCGCATCGGGCGTGCGCATCATCTCGAAGACGGCGTCGAGGTCGTCGTCGCCGAGGTCGCGGAGTTCCACGTGTGCAGCCACGACACCAATTTAGTCCCCGACCGCATCGACCACGCGGTCGCGCGTCAGTCCAGTCCGTAGACGGCGCGAACCGCGCGCTCGGCGCGGATGCCGTCGCGAGCCAGAAGGGCGTCGCGCAGCTCGCGGTACTTCGCGGTGCGCTCCTCGACATCGGTGAAGTACGGCTGCCATTGGCTGGTGTATCGGCGGATCGCCAGCTGCGCTTCCTTCATCACCTTCAATCGCATGACGTTGCCGGCCGTGAACATCAGGTGTGAGAACAGGCGCCACGACGCCTGCACGATGGCCGGGTAGTCGTCGGAGGCGGAGGCTTCGACGACGACGTCGGCGAGATCGACGGAGGTGGCGATGTCCTCGTCGCTCCCGCGCTTCATCGCGAATCGCGCGGCGTTCGCGGCCGAGAGCACCAGGAACTCCCGGACGTCTTCGCGGCTCTTCTGCGAGGGGATCGACACGCGGGTGTAGCGGTTCGGCGCGACCTCGACCAGGCCCACGCGCTCCAGGCCCTGAAGCGCCTCGCGCACGGGGGTGCGCGAGACCCCGAGGCGTCGGGCGAGTTCGTGATCTCGCAGGCGCTCGCCCGGTGCGAGGGTGCCGTCGATGATGGCCTCGCCGACGCGCGCGTACACCTCGTCACCGAGGACGGTGCCGCGAGGATCGAAGGGCCGGAGCGACTCGGACATGTCGTCGGCCAGTGTAGGCCGCGGGTCTGAGAGCGACCCTGCCTTCGCAACGTTTGGGTCACTGTCTCAAACGGGGGGTGTGCCGGAGGGCCACGTTCAGTAGCGTGTACCGTGATTCGCGCCGAACGTGCGCGGACACCCAGTAAGAACGGCACGTCATGAGCACGCAGGGTACGGTCAAGTGGTTCAACGCGGAGAAGGGCTTCGGCTTCATCGCTCCCGATGAAGGCGGCGCAGACGTCTTCGCCCACTACACCGCGATCGAGTCCAAGGGATACCGCTCCCTCGAAGAGAACCAGCGGGTCGAGTTCGAGATCGCCCAGGGGCCCAAGGGTCTCCAGGCTGAGGCCATCCGACCCCTCTGAACCTGAATCCGCGGCCCGTCCGCGGATTCGCGGCGGAGCCCGGTCCGTATCCTCGGACCGGGCTTCAGTCGCGCTCGCCGCGCACGAGCTCCAGGCCCGCGCCGGCGAACTGACGCAGCGTCGCGTCGGGCAGGAAGGCCTTCGTGAGCCCGGCGGCGATGGCCGGCAGATCCCCTTCGTCGCGGTAAAGCAGATACATGGTCTCGTACCGCGGATTGAACTTCTGCTTGAAGCGGTGCAGTGACCGGAAGCCGTAGACCGGCTCCAGCGTCTCGGCGAGCCGGTCGGTGAGGTCGGCGATGAGGCCCGCGTCGGCGGGATTCTCGTGCGCGAGCGGTGCTCCCGACAGCGACAGGATCTGCGCCCCCTCCTCAGCGAAGTGCTTGGCGGACGAGCCGATCAGGAACTCCATCACCGGCCCGAAGCCGCCCTCGCGGCGGCGCATGAGATCGAGGGTCCACCCGCGCACCACACCGTCCGGGCCGTACACCGGCAACCAGGACAGGAACCCGTCGACATCTCCCTTCGGCGACAGCGCGAGCGCCAGCCGCACCTCGGGATCCCGGGCCTCGGTGAGGGTTCCGAGCGTGAAGCCCATCTCGGGAAGGCCCTTGTCGCCCACCCACATCTCCGAGATCGCGCGGATCTGCTGCTGCACCCCCCACGCCTCGTCGCCGTACCGCGACATCCGAAAGGTCATCTCCTCGCGACCCGCGCGGTTCAGGGAGGACCGCACCGAGTTCCACGCCTTGCCCTTGAACTCCAGACCAGGAAGATCGACGATCGTGTCGTCGGCGACAACGAGGGAGCGCCACCCGGCGGGGATCGCGGCGCGCGTCGCCTCTCCCGCGCTGAAGAAGCACGGTGTGAGCGCCGCGCGTTCGGCCGCGTCGATGAAGCCCCGCACCACATCGGGGCGACCGGCTTCCGGACCGAGGGGATCGCCGAGCGCGATGGCGACACCGCGGCGGTTCTGGAATCCGACGACACCGCCGGCGATCGTCGCGTACGACATGTCGGACCACGTCGTCATCCACGACAGTGTGCCGCCGCCGTCGGTGCGGATCACGTCCTTCACCTCGGCCACGGTGGGTGGGGTCGCCGTGCCGAGGCCGGTGCGCCGGCGAACCGCGAACGCGCGACGCACCCACAGGATGTAGACGAGCATCAGCAGCCACATGACGGCGCTCGTCATCGCGAGTTCGGTCTCGGCGTCGATGACGGCCTCGAGCTGCGCTTCGCTGGCGACGATGATGACGGCGAGGACCAGGGCGCCGGTGAGCACGTTCAGCGACGCCAGCACGATGCTCACCACCCACGCCCATCGCCGGCCGCGGCGCATGCCGTTGGCGACCAGGAGGATGATCACGACGTCGATCGCCGCATCGAGGTAGCCGCCGGATGCCGGCTCGGTGGGACCGAACATCCCGTCGGTCGGAACGAGGAGCACGACCACCTGCACGGCGCCGATGACGACCATGCCGAAGAACGCCAGGAACCGCTGCTCCCGCACGCTGGAGCGCTGGACGGTGAGGGACCGATCGACGAACAGCACGAGCAGCACGGCGAGCAGATGCTCGACATCGGCGATCTGGCCCCAGAAGAGCAGCGCGAGGAAGGACAGCGCGATCAGCAGCAGCCACGCGCGCACTCGCCAGGGAGAGACGAAGAGACCGACGGCCGCGGCGATGCAGGCCATCGTGCCGCCCGAGGCGCCGACATCGAGCGCGGCGGCCTGCGTCTGCGCCCATTCCCACGGAGCCATCGCGGCCAGCCACAGCACGAGCGCGGTCGCGAGCACCGCGAAGGCCTGCCCGATGGCGTAGTAGAGGAGTGCGACGCGTGATCCGCGGCGGTACTCCAGGTAGGCCATGCCGGCGAAGCTCGAGATCGTGAAGATGTAGACCCACGGCTGGTTGACGAAGAACGTGCCCGTCACGACCGTCCACCATCGTCCCTCGGCGAACGCCGGCAGGCCGTAGGCGACCGCATCGAACAGGTCGTTCTCTTCGAACGGAGACCACAGTCCGCCCCACACCACGCCGACGATGAGGATCACGCCGATGAAGGTGAGAGTGGCGGGCATGCGCCGGATGACGGCGAAGACGGGGCGGGACGTTTTCGTCGAGGCCTCACTCATGGCCCTCACCCTATCGAGCGGGATGCGGCGCGCGTGGCTGCGGATCAGGCCTTCGGATCAGTGGCCGTGCAGGCGGTCGTAGTCGGCGAGGGCCTTCGCGTCCTCGGCCTCGCGCATGGCGCGGCGCGCGGCGTCGAGCGCGGCGACCGGGTCGGCGGATGCGCGGGCGTTGGCGAGCTCGCGCTGCGCGGAGCGGAGTCGCGATCGCGCGTCCGCGCTGCCGTGGGTGTGCGTGGCGACCGCCTCGGCCATCGCCACCGCGTTGCGGGCGGCCGCGAGGGTTCCGGGCAGGGCCGTGCGCGCGCCACGGAGTCGCTGCTGCGCCGTGCGGGCATCGCCCAGCGCGAGGTCGAGTCGATCGCGCAGCCGGGCGATACGGTCGATCGTCCACGTCGGGCGACGGGCGGCATCCCGTTCGAGGGCGTTCAGGTCCGCCTCGATCGCCCTCACCTCATCGGCCAGGCGATCGGCGTCGTCGGGGGGCAGCGATCCTCGCGACAGCACCGCCTGCCGCATCGCCGTGCGCGTGGCCTCGAACTCGCCCGAGAGGGCCTGCGAGGCCTGCGTGATGAGGCGATACGACTCTTCGAAGGCGCGGGCGTCGGCCTCGGCCTGGCGCAACGCGCGTTCCGCCGCTGCGATGTCGGCCAGGGCGTTGCGCGACGGGTCCTCGGCGGCCGCGGCCGCCGCATCGAGTCGCACCTGCGCTTCGGCGGCTTCGGTGACGGCGTTGGTCGCGGCATCCGACGCGGTGCGCCATTCATCCTCGGCGAAGCTCGCCGCGAGCTGATCCAGGAGCGGGGCGGGGTCGCCCATCGAGGCGCGCAGATCGTCGAGGCGTCGCCGCGTGGCGGCCAGCTGAGAGCCCGCGGTGACGTGGCGACCCATCCACTCGACGTGGTCGGAACGGGCGTGGCGGATGGCCGTGGCGGCCTTGTCGGCCTGCTCGCGGATGCGCGCGGCGCCACGGCGCACCTCAACCGGCGTCGCGGCCGGCAGGGAGATCGTGCGGTACAGGTCGAAACCCGCGTCGCGGGTGTGCTGCGCCGTCAGGCGCGCGCGTCGCAGCGAGGCCGGGGCGTCACCGCCGTAGAGCGCGCCCGACAGTCCCACCTCGAGCTCGAGCTCGGCGATCGCGTCGTCCAGGCGCACCAGAACCGCGCCCGCTTCGAGGCGCTCCGCCTCCGCGCGCTTCCGCGCGGCGGGCGAGCGGCGTGCGCGGCGCACTCCCCACACCAGCACGGCGACCGCCAGCGCCGCGACGCCGAAGACCACAACAGCCGGGATGACCCAGCCGATCACCGTGCCTGCGACGTCATCCATCGGCGTCGGTGAGGAGCAGCAGGTCGCGCAGCTGAGCCACGTCGTCGACGGCGGCCTGGGCACCCTCAGCCTCGTGCGGCCAGCTGAAGCCCCAGCCGACGAAGATCACGGGCACGTCGTGCGCCGCCCCGCCCTCGACGTCGTGGTGCCGGTCGCCGACGAGCACCGGTCGCGACGTGTCGACACCGGCCGCCGCGAGCCGCCGCAGCGCCTCGGCGACGATGTCGGCCTTCGTGGCGAGCGTCTTCTCGTCGGGGGTGGACCCGACCGTGGCGGTGAAGCACGGGGCCAGATCGAAGTGGTCCATGAGTGCCGCGACCTGGTTCTCGGGCTTGGAGCTGGCGGTCGCCTGCGGGATGCCGCACGCGTGCGCCTCCTGGATCAGCTCACCGACCCCCGGGAAGAGCTTCGCGCCGGTCGTGTATCCGTCGGCCTTGCCGAGCGTGCGGTAGAACGCGACGGCCTCGGTGGCCTGCTCGGGGCTCATGCCGACGTTCGTCTGGAACGACTCGTACATGGGAGGGCCGATCCAGTGCACCAGCTCGGCGCGGGTCGGCTTGGGCTTGCCGAAGTGCTCGAGGGCCACGGTGAGGCGACGCAGGATGCCGTCGGACGCATCCACGATGGTGCCGTCGACATCCCAGAGGATGCAGGTCCAGGGGGAGCGTGTCGCCATGCTCCCAGACTACGGGGCCGGGAAGCGGCCTCGCGTCGGCAGCCGGCGCGCGGGACCGCTCAGAACAGCCGCGGTGCGCCCGACTCGATGCCCTTCATGCCCTCGTAGTCGAGGGTGACGCAGCGGATGCCGCGGTCGGTCGCGAGCACCTTCGCCTGCGGCTTGATCTCCTGCGCGGCGAACACGCCGGTGACGGGGGCGAGGTGCGGATCGCGTCCGAGGAGCTCGAGGTATCGCGTGAGCTGCTCGACGCCGTCGATGTCGCCGCGCCGCTTCACCTCGACGGCGATCGTGCCGCCTGCGGGGTCGCGCAGCAGCAGGTCGACGGGGCCGATCGCGGTAGGGAATTCGCGGCGCACGAGCGTCAGGTCGTCACCGATCACGTCGACCTGCTCGGCGAGGAGGCGCTGCAGATCCGCCTCGACGCCGTCCTTCTGCAGGCCCGGGTCGAGACCGAGCTCGTGCGAGGTGTCGTGCAGCACCTCGTAGATCCGCACGAGCAGGGCGTCACCGCTCTTGGCGTGCGTGACCCGCCAGTGCTCGAGAACGCCGGCGCGCGCGGACTCCTCGTCGGGCTCCTCGACCTCGAGACGGCACGGGGGGCTCATCCAGTTGAGCGGCTTGTACGAGCCGCCGTCGGAGTGCACCAGGAGGCTGCCGTCGCCCTTGTGGACGAGCAGGCGCGTCGCGAGGGGCAGGTGGGCGGTGAGGCGCCCGGTGTAGTCGACCGAGCAGCGGGCGATGACAAGACGCACCCGACGAGCCTAAACCCGACCCGCACCCTCATGCGGGTGGCCTGCTCCGACGGTGGCGCCGGCGATGGGACGGGCGGCACCGGACGCGAGACCCGAGGCGACCACGAGCGCGACCAGGATGAACAGCGTGTTCAGCAGTCCGATGTGGTCGCTGATGAATCCGAGCGCCGGCGGACCGGCGAGGAACGCCACGTAGCCGATCGTCGCCGCCGCACTCACGCGGGCCGCGGCCTTGGCGGGGTCGTCGGCGGCGGCGGACATCCCGAGCGGGAACCCGAGCGAGGCGCCCAGACCCCACAGCGCCGCGCCGACGAAGACGAGGGGCAGGCTCGGGGCGAGGATGAACAGCAGAATGCCGACGGCGGCCGTCGCCGAGAGCACGCGCAGGGTCGCCACCCGGCCGAAGCGATCCACAAGCGGGCCGCCAAACACGCGCACGACGGTCATGGAGACGGAGAAGACCGCCAGCGCGGCGGCCCCGAGCGTGGCGCCGCCGCCGTGCTCCTCGCTGACGCCGAGGGCCAGCCAGTCGTTCGCGCCGCCCTCGGCGAACGACATCCCGAGCATGATCACGCCCAGTGCGTAGGTGCGCGGCTCGCGCCACGCCGACAGGGACAGGGCGAGCCGCGCCCGCCAGCCGGGCCGGTCGTCGACGGCGGGATCGCCCGCGACCTCGCGCCGCGGCACGTTGGCGAACGATGCTGCAGCGATGACGACCACGATCGCCGCGATCACGGCGGCATGCACGGCGACGGTCACGTCGAGGCCCGCGGCCAGCGCCCCGAGTCCCGCGCCGATCACGGTGCCGAAGGAGAAGAACGCGTGGAACAGCGGCAGGATCGTCTTGCCGGACTGGGTCTCGATCGCGGCTCCCTCGACGTTCATCATGACGTCGACGGCGCCGTTGCCGAAGCCGAAGAGTGCGAGCCCGATGATGACCACGGGGAAGGATCCCCAGACGTCGGTGCCGAGGCCGATGAAGACGACGCCGGCGGCGAAGACGAGCATCGCGCCGAACATGCCGCGACGGGTGCCGAAGCGGGCGATGATCACGGATGCCAGGGACAGCCCGACGATCGATGCGACGCCCATTCCGAGCAGCAGCAGACCGATCTGGCTGTTCTCGATCCCGAGCGCGATCTTGATGTCCGGGACGCGCGACGCCCACGTCGCGATGCTCAGTCCGCTCGCGAGGAAGATCGCGAAGACGGCGGTGCGCCAGCGCACGTACTGCGCGCGGGTCAGGGGCAGATCCATGACGTTCATGGTACCGGTGAAACGATTCGCATCGAAACGATTCGAGACGGGAGAGGCCGAGCGCTACGATCGACGCAGGATGAGCGCGCGCAGAGCCACGATCGCCGACGTCGCCCGCGAGGCGGGCGTCTCGCCGTCGACCGCTTCCGTCGTCTTCAGTGGCAAGACCCCGGTCACCGAGGCGACGCGGGCGAAGGTGCGCTCCGCCGCAGCCCGCCTCGGCTACGCCGGACCCGACCCCCGCGCGGCCTCCCTGCGGCGCGGGCGCAGCGGCATCGTCGCGGTGGTGTTCGAGGAGCACCTCGGCACTGCCTTCCTCGACCCGGTGAAGACCCTCATGATGGATGGGCTCACCGACGAGGTCGCGCCCCTCGGCGCGGGCCTGCTGCTGCTCCGCGACCACGATCCCTCCGGCGCCGGCCCGTCGCTGACGACGGCGCCGATCGATGCCGCCGTGCTGATCGGCTGCAGCGGGATGCTGCGCGAATCGCTTGCGACCGTGACCGCCCGCGGCCTCCCCGTGGTCGTGATCGAGGGCGACGCGGGCGAGAGCGTGCCGCGCATCATGCTCGACAACCGCGACGCGCAGCGCCAGGCCGCCAGTCACCTGCGCTCGCTCGGTCACCGCCGCGTCGTGGTGCTCTCGCTTCCCACGCGGTCTCAGCGTCCGCGCGGATGGGTGGCCGCCGACGAGCCGGTCGAGGTCGACGTCACGCGCGACCGCCTCGCCGGCGCGCGGGATGTGTTCCCCGACGCGTCGGTGTACGCCGCGGGGGCCAGCTCGATGGACGAGGGCTTCCATGCCGCCCGCGACATCCTGAACGTACCCATCGATCGCCGCCCCACGGCCATCATCGCTCAGAGCGACCTGCTCGCCGCCGGGGCGGTACGGGCGGCCGAAGACCTGGGGCTCCGGGTGCCCTTCGACGTCAGCGTGACGGGGTTCGACGGCGTCGCCGTGGACGGTCTCGCACCCCATGAGCTCACGACACTCGTGCAGCCTGCGCTGGAGAAGGGCCGTGCCGCCGGTCGCGCGGTCGCCGCGATGCTCGAGGACGCATCGCCGCCGACGATCACGTTCACGTGCGAATTCCGCGTCGGGAATACTACGGCCGAGCCGGCGGCGTTCCGGGATTGAGCTGGTCGACGGGCGCGCGACGTCGGCAGCTCGACGAGGCCACGCGCGCCTCCCCTCCCGGTAGAGTGGACGTACAGACCCCCTATCGCCCGAGCCGACGGTGATCACCGTTCCCGGCTGACGACTTTCGAGGAGGCCGCCATGCTGGTCCTCCTTGCCGCGTTCGCCGTCGTCCCGCTGGTGATGCCGTGGCTGGTACACCGCCTCGGGGCGCGCGCGTTCCTCATCGCCGCGCTGCTCCCGACCGCCGCGTTCGTGCAGGCCGCCGCGCAGACAGTGCCGGTCATGTCGGGAGAGATCCCGTTCGAATCCGTCGCGTGGATCCCGCCGCTCGGCGTCGACCTGTCGATGCGCATGGACACGCTGTCGTGGCTGATGACCCTCGTCGTCACCGGCATCGGTGCTCTCGTGCTGGTCTACTGCCGGTGGTACTTCGCCGACGGCGGTTCCGGGCTCGGGCAGTTCAGCGCCGTGTTCCTCGCCTTCGCCGGGGCGATGTACGGGCTCGTCCTCACGGACGATCTCGTGGTGCTCGTGATGCTGTGGGAGGTCACGAGCGTGCTGTCGTACCTGCTGATCGGGTACTACAACCGGCGCGCGTCCAGCCGTCGCGCCGCCCTGCAGGCGCTGCTCGTGACCACGCTGGGCGGTCTGGTGATGCTGATCGGCGTCGTGCTGCTCGTGGTCGACGCCGGCACCTCGAGCATCTCGACCATCCTCTCCGAGGCCCCGACGGGGCCGATCGTCGACGCCGCGGTCGTCATGCTCCTCGTGGGCGCCCTGTCGAAGTCCGCGATCTTCCCCTTCCACTTCTGGCTGCCGGGCGCGATGGCCGCCCCCACGCCCGTCAGCGCGTATCTCCACGCCGCGGCGATGGTGAAGGCGGGCATCTATCTCATCGCCCGCTTCGCACCCGTGTTCGCGTTCTCACCCGTCTGGCAGCCGATCGTCATCGGACTCGGCGTCTTCACGATGCTCCTCGGCGGATTCCAGGCGCTCCGCGAGACCGACCTCAAGCGCATCCTCGCCTTCGGAACCGTCAGTCAGCTCGGCTTCCTCACCGTCGTCCTCGGATACGGCACGCGCGACGCGATCCTCGCCGGTCTCGCCCTGCTGCTCGCGCACGCGCTGTTCAAGTCGGCGCTGTTCCTGGTCGTCGGCATCATCGACCACCAGCTGTCCACCCGCGACATCCGCGAGATCAGCGGACTCGGACGTCAGACGCCCGTGCTCGCGACGGTCAGCATCGTCACGATCGCCTCGATGGCCGGCGTCATCCCGACCCTCGGCTTCGTCGCCAAGGAGGCCGCGCTGACTGCGCTGCTGAACGATGCCCTGCAGGGCGCCCCCTTCGCGATCATCGCGCTGGCCGGCGTCACACTCGGCTCGGTGTTCACGGTCGCCTACGGCATCCGCTTCATCTGGGGAGCGTTCTGGACCAAGCGCGACGCCGAGGGCGACGCGCTCACGCCCGTCGAGTGGCCCCGCCCGCCGATCGGCTTCGTCGCCGTGCCGGTCGTGCTGGCCGTGCTCACCGTGGTCGCGGGGTTCGCCTCCCCCCTCCTCGACGCCGTGCTCGCCCCCTACGCCGACACCGCGCCGGCGGCCGCCCCGGGTCTCACCGCCCCCGAGGAGACCTACCATCTCGAACTGTGGCACGGGCTCGAGCCGGCGCTGTTCCTCTCGCTCGGCACGCTCGCCCTCGGCGCCCCGGTGTTCTGGAGCACGAAGCGCCGACCCTGGGGTTCGCGGATGCTGCCGTTCAGCGCGCCGGATGTCTACAACGCCGCGCTCCGCGGCGTGGCACGGCTCTCGGTGGAGGTCACGAGCCTCACGCAGCGGGGCTCGCTCCCGATCTACGTCGGCACCATCTTCGTCGTACTGGTGGTCGGTGAGGCGGTGGCGCTGTTCGCCGGATCGGAGTGGCAGGCGGAGCTCGACGCGTTCCAGACCCCCGTGCAGCTGCTCGTCGCGCCCATCATGATCATCGCGGGGCTGATCGCGGTCCGTGCCCGCAAACGCTTCACCGGCGTCGCGCTCGTATCGGTCACCGGCTTCGGCATGGCGCTCCTGTTCGCCTCGAGCGGTGCGCCCGACCTCGCCCTCACGCAGATCCTCGTCGAGACGGTCACCCTCGTCGCCTTCGCGCTCGTGCTGCGCCGCATCCCCTCGCGTCTGGGGCAGCACAACGCCTCGGTCCGGCCGATCGCGCGCGCTGTGCTCGCCGCCGGGGTGGGCGTGACGATGGCCGCGATCGCGATCGTCGCGACAGCGTCGCGCGTGGCCGACCCGATCTCGCGCGAGTGGCCCGACCTCGCCTATGACATCGGGCACGGTCGCAACGTCGTCAACGTGGCGCTGGTCGATATCCGCGGGTGGGACACCATGGGCGAACTCACGGTGCTCGTTCTCGCGGCGACAGGTGTCGCCTCGCTCGTCTTCGTCACCCACCGCTCCGACACGCTGTCGGAGTTCACCGAGCCGCTGCCGCGCTTGGACGCGCGGCGTCAGCCCCTCATCGAGACGGACGAGGGCGTGAAGCCCCGCACCGACAGCTCCGAGGGCCGCCGCCTGGCCTGGCTGCTCGGCGGCACGCGCGTGCGGGCGGAGAACCGCTCGATGATGCTCGAGGTCGTCGTCCGCATCCTCTTCCACACGATCATCATCGTGTCGCTGTACCTGCTCTTCGCGGGGCACAACCTGCCCGGCGGCGGCTTCGCCGGCGGGCTCGTCGCGGGCATGGCCCTCGTCATGCGATACGTCGCGGGAGGACGGTACGAACTCGGCGCCGCCGCTCCGACCGACGCCGGACGCCTGCTGGGCATCGGCATGACCATCGCGGTCGGGTGCGCCATCCTGCCCCTGGTGTTCAGCGCGCCGCCGCTCACCCGCTGGTTCATCGAGGCCGAGACCGAACTGCTCGGTCACGTCGAGTTCGTCACGTCGACACTGTTCGACGTGGGGGTCTATCTCGTCGTCGTCGGACTCGTGCTCGATGTGCTCCGCAGCCTCGGCGCCGAGGTCGACCGGCAGGCCACCGCCCAGCGCAGCGAGGCGGTGAGCGTCCGGTGACCGTCTCGCTCGTCCTCATCGTCATCATGGCCGTGCTCTTCGCCTGTGGCGTCTACGCGATGCTCGAGCGCAGCCTCACCCGTGTGCTCATCGGCTTCCTGCTGCTGGGCAACGCGGCGAATCTCCTGCTGCTGATCGTCATCGGCCAGCCCGGGATCGCCCCGTTCTACGGCGCGGGCGAGGCCGACCAGATGTCGGATCCCCTCCCGCAAGCCCTCACGCTGACGGCCATCGTCATCACGTTCGCGATCTCGGCCTTCCTGCTCGCCCTCATCTACCGCTCCTGGCAGCTCGGGCAGGCCGACACGGTGCAGGACGACGAGGCCGACCTCGCCGTGCGGGCCCGCGACGCCGAGGCCGAAGAGGTCATGGACGACGAGACCGAGCTCGAAGACGACGACGCCACGACCGACTTCATCGGCACCGCGACCTCACCCATCCGCGTCGTGCACAGCCGCGACTTCCCGGGCGTGCGCGACGACGCCCCCGTCGATCGCCCGCGGCGCGGCCCCGCCGACCCCTCGCGGGCATCCGAGAGCGAGGACGGCGCATGATCGCCCTCGTTCCGCTCCTGGTCACGCTGCCACTGCTCGGCGCGGCGATCGCGCTCATCGCGGGAAAGCATCGCCGCGTGCAGGTGGGGGTCTCGGTCGTCACGCTCACGGTGGTGTGTGCGATCGCGGCGGTGCTGCTGGTCGTCGTCGACATCGGCGGCAACCCGCTCGCGGTCTCGGTGGGCGGCTGGCCCATCCCCTTCGGGATCGTGCTCTACGTCGACCGGCTGTCGGCGCTGCTCATCGTCGTCTCGAGCATCGTGCTGCTGGCCGTTCTGCTCTTCTCGGTCGGTCAGGGCGCGGCGGACGGCGACGACGACACCCCGGTGTCGATCTTCCACCCGTCGTACCTGATCCTCGCCGCGGGCATCTTCAACGCGTTCATCGCAGGTGACCTGTTCAACCTCTACGTCAGCTTCGAGATCCTGCTGGTGGCCTCGTACGTGCTGATCACGCTGGGCAGCACGGAATCCCGCATCCGCACCGGCGTCGTCTACATCGTCGTGTCGCTGGTGTCCTCCATCCTCTTCCTCTCCGCGATCGCGATGATCTACGGCGCGCTCGGCACCGTGAACATGGTGCAGATCGCCGAGCGGATGGGGGAGCTGCCTCAGGAGACGCAGACGGTGCTCCACCTGCTCCTGCTCCTCGCCTTCGCGATCAAGGCCGCTGTCTTCCCCCTGTCGTTCTGGCTCCCCGACTCGTACCCGACCGCTCCCGCCCCGGTGACGGCGGTGTTCGCCGGGCTCCTCACCAAGGTCGGCGTCTACGCGATGATCCGCACCGAGTCGCAGCTGTTCCTCGACAACGACCTCAACCTGCTGCTGCTGATCGCGGCGCTGGCGACGATGATCGTCGGCATCCTCGGCGCCCTCGCCCAGGCCGAGCTGAAGCGCATCCTGTCGTTCACGCTCGTCAGCCACATCGGATACATGGTGTTCGGACTCGCGATCGCGACACCGCTGTCGATCGGCGCGACGATCTACTACATGGTCCACCACATCGTGGTGCAGACCACGCTGTTCCTCGCCGTCGGCCTCGTCGAGCGGCAGGCGGGGTCGACCTCGATCCTGCGCGTGAAGGGCCTCATGCGCGGCGCGCCCCTGATCGCGGCGCTCTACTTCATCCCGGCCATCAACCTCGGCGGCCTTCCGCCGTTCTCCGGATTCATCGGCAAGTTCGCGCTCTTCGACGCCGCCGCCGAGGTGGGGACCCCGATCATGATGGTGATGATGGTCGGCGGCATCGTCACCAGCCTGCTCACCCTCTACGCCCTCATGCGGGCGTGGAACCTGTCGTTCTGGCGGGAAGAGGACGACTCGGCCGAGACCGAAGCGCGCATCTCGTACCTGGATGCCGCCCCGGAGGCGTCCGTGCAGACCGAGCGACGCGTCATCCCGCGCATCATGACCGCCTCGACGACGGGCATGGTGGCCATCACCGTCGCGCTGACGGTGTTCGCCGGGCCCATCTACGACGTCTGCACGCGGATCGGATCGGCCCTCCTCGAGCCGATGACGCTCGTGCAGCTCGAGCAGGACGAGCAGGAGTCGGAGTCATGACCTCGACACCCGTGGATCGACGCACGGCCCGCCGTGGCGCCCTGGCGCGGGCCTGGCGTCAGCTGCCGTTCCTGCTGTGGCTGGTCGCAGTCTGGATGCTGCTGTGGGGGCAGTTCACGCTCCTGGCGTTCCTCACCGGCCTCGTCGCGGCACTGCTGGTGACGCGCGTCTTCCGGCTGCCGGCTGTCGAGCTGTCGGGCCGGGTCAACCTCTGGTACGGCGCGATCTTCATCGTCACGTTCCTCGCCGCCCTGGTGCGCGGCTCGCTCACCGTGGCGTGGCAGGTGATCTCGCCTCGGCCGGTGCCCCGGTCGGCGATCATCGCCGTGCCCTCGGTCGTGGCCGACGACCTCATCATGACGCACACCGCGATCACGGCCTCGCTCATCCCGGGATCGCTCGTGATCGACATCGACCGCGACAGACGCGTGATGTATCTGCACGTGCTCGGCGTGCACAACCTCGCCGACGTCGAGCACCAGCGCGAGCACGTGCTGGTGTGGGAGCGGCGCATCGTCCGCGCCGTCGGATCGCGCGCCCAGGTCGAGCAGATCCGCGAGGCCGAGCGCACGGCCGCGGAGGCGGCCCGCCCGGCCCGGAACCGGGAGGGACGATGACCGACATCCTGCTGTTCGCGATCTACGCCGTCTTCACCGCCGCTGCGCTGCTGGCGCTGTGGCGCATCGTGGTCGGCCCGTCGATCCTCGACCGTGTCGTCGCATCCGACGTGCTGCTCACCGAGATCCTGTGCGTGCTCGGCGCCGAGATGGCGCTCAACGGCCACACGCGCTCGCTGCCGGTCATGCTCATCATCGCCGCGGTCGGGGTGTTCGGGTCGATCTCGGTCGCCCGCTTCGTCGCGAGAAGGGACAACGTGGAACGATGACGACGTCGCTGCCCTTCGCCGTTGCCGCCGAGACGGTGGGATCGGCTTACCCCGCCGACGGCTGGATCGACGTCGTCGCGCTCGTGCTCATCCTCGTCGGCGCCGGGCTGTGCCTGACGGCCGCGATCGGCCTGCTGCGGCTGAAGGATGTGCCCTCCCGCCTCCACGCGGCGACCAAGCCGCAGGTGCTGGGCCTCATCCTCATCTGCATCGCCGTCGCGCTGTCGCTGCGCTCGTGGCCCGTCGTGGCCTTCCTGCTGCCGGTCGTGCTCATCCAGATGGCCACGTCTCCGCTGTCGGCCCACGTCATCGGCCGGCAGGCCTATCGCAACGGGACCGTCGACGAGCCCGGCCTGATCGTCGACGAGCTCGGCGGGTCGACCCAGACGCCCCCCGGCGCCGGCGGCTGACCCGCGCGAGCGGCATCCACCCGAGCGCCGCCCCTGGCCCGAGCGCCATCCCCGGCCCGGGCCCATGCGGGCATCACACCCGCACGCATGTCGGAGAATCACGCGGATGTCGGAGGATTCGGCCGAAAACCTCCGACATCGGGCCGAATCTCCGACGTCGCAGGTGGAGCAGTCCGACGTCGCGGGGCGGATCAGTCGGACGATGCGGGCGTCAGTCGGCGCCGAAATCGAACGACGCGGCCTCGTTGGCCTCGTCGACGGCCTCGGCGAGCTCCTCGCGGTCGGCGTCGTAGTCGACGGCGTGCTCCGTGATCTCCTGCGCGCCGCCCTTCTCCAGCTCGCCGACCAGCTCTCCGGTCGCGCCGCCGATGAACCCGGCGGCGGCGTAGTGCTCGAGACGGAAGCGCGAGTCGGCGATGTCGAGGTTGCGCATGGTGAGCTGGCCGATGCGATCGGTCGGGCCGAAAGCGGCATCCCCGACGCGCTCCATCGACAGCTTCTCGGCGGCGTACGAGAGCATCGGAGACGACGTGTCGAGAATGGTGTAGTCCTCGCCGCGGCGCAGACGCAGGGTGACGGAGCCGGTGATCGCCGACCCGACCCACTTCTGGATCGACTCGCGCAGCATGAACGACTGCGGCTCGAGCCAGCGTCCTTCGTACATCAGACGCCCGAGCCGACGGCCCTGCTCGTGATAGGTCGCCAGGGTGTCTTCGTTGAGGATGCCGTTGACCAGGCGCTCGTACGCGATGAACAGCAGCGCCATACCCGGCGCCTCGTAGATGCCGCGCGACTTCGCCTCGATGATGCGGTTCTCGATCTGGTCGCTCATGCCGAGGCCGTGGCGGCCGCCGATGGTGTTCGCCTCCCGCACGAGGTCGACCGGGTCGGAGTACTCGACGCCGTTGATGGCGACCGGGCGGCCCGCGTCGAAAGCGATCGTGACCTCCTCGGTGTCGATCTGCACCGACGGATCCCAGAACTTCACGCCCATGATCGGCTCGACGATCTCGAGCGACACGTTCAGGTGCTCGAGGGTCTTCGCCTCGTGGGTGGCGCCCCAGATGTTCGCGTCGGTGGAGTAGGCCTTCTCGGCGGAGTCGCGGTACGGGAAGCCGTGCTCGACGAGCCATTCGCTCATCTCCTGGCGGCCGCCGAGCTCGGTGACGAAGTCGGCATCCAGCCACGGCTTGTAGATGCGCAGCGCGGGGTTGGCGAGCAGACCGTAGCGGTAGAACCGCTCGATGTCGTTGCCCTTGTAGGTGGAGCCGTCGCCCCAGATGTCGACGCCGTCCTCCTTCATCGCCCGCACGAGCATCGTGCCGGTCACCGCGCGGCCGATAGGGGTGGTGTTGAAGTAGGTGCGTCCGCCCGAGCGGATGTGGAACGCCCCGCACGCGAGCGCGACGAAGCCCTCCTCGACGAGCATCGTCTTGCAGTCGAGCAGTCGCGAGGCCTCGGAGCCGTACTCGGTGGCGCGGCCCGGTATCGACGCGATGTCGTCTTCGTCGTACTGACCGAGGTCGCCGGTGTAGGTGTAGGGGATCGCGCCCTTGTCGCGCATCCACGCGACGGCCACGGAGGTGTCGAGACCACCGGAGAAGGCGATGCCGACGCGCTCGCCGACGGGCAGGGACTGGAGGACCTTCGACATGTCCTCCACCCTACCGATCCGCGTGCACCGGCCGATCCACGCGTGCGCGGCGCCGGCCCACCCATACGACGCCGTAGGCGACCACGACGATCGCTGCGGCGATCCCGACGACGTACACCGCGACTCCCGCGTATCCGGGCGGCACGAGGCCGGGGTTGTTCGGGTTGAGGAACGGGTAGGGATACCAGTACCCCGGGCCGATCGTCGGGTTTGTCACGAGCGGACCGCGCACGAGCGTGTAGATCACCCATGCGATCGGAAACCCGAGCACCCACAGGGTGTCGCGCCAGGCGAGCGGGCGGCGCCGCACTGCGACGAACGCATCGGCGAGCAGGAACAGCGGAGCGACCACGTGCAGCACCTCGTTGGACCACGGCACCGGTTCGGACCCCTGCGGCAGCTCCACGCCGCGCAGCAGGATGTTGTAGACGACGCCGGTGATCACCATGTAGGTCGTCACCGACACGAGGGCGATCGCGAGGGCGCGCGGTTCGCGGCGGCGCTCGCCGCCGGCATCCCTCCCGCGCGTGAGGAACCAGACGACCGCCCACGTCAGCACGATCGCCGACGACACGTTGGAGAGGATGGTGAAGAAGCTGAAGAAGTTCGCGACGGTGACGCCGAGGTCGCGGCCGTACTCCAGGGCGGATGCGATGGATGCGGCCAGCTGACGCACCACGGCGGCGAGGATGACCACGGCCATCACGCCGCGCAGTACCGTCCAGACGCGTTCGGGTGACATGGGCGTCACGCTATCCGCTTCGCGGCCCGCCAAGGTCGGAGAATCGCGCCGATGTCGGAGGATCTGCGAGGAATCCTCCGACATCGGGCCGATTCTCCGACCTCGGGGTCACAGGCCGGGGTCACCGGCCAGGGTCATTCGGCGCCGGCGTCCGCGGGCTTCGTGCGGGTGGGTGCGGCCTGCTCGCGGCTCGTCGCCTCGGCGAGGCCCTCGCCCACGCCGCGGCCGAAGGTCTGGCCCTGGATGAGCGCGGCGAGGTCGATGCCGGTGGCCGCCTCGACGCTGTCGAAGACGGATCGCATCGCCTTGGCGCTGTCGCCGCCGATGACACTGGATGCGCCGTCGTCGCCGGAGCCGCCGATGATCGAGACGTTGCCGATCGCGGCGTAGCCCTTGGCGAACTCGGTCATGATGGCCGGCAGCACCTCGAGCACGCGCTGCGACAGGAACGCCTCCTGGTTCGACGCGATGGCCTCCGCCTCGGCCTGGACAGCCGCGGCACGGGCTTCACCCTCGGCACGGATCGCCCCGGCCTCGGCCTGCGAGGTGAGGCGACGCGCCTCGGCCTCGGCGTCGGCGCGTGCGCGCAGCGCACCGGCCTCACCGGCGGCCTTCGCCTCGGCGGCCGCCGCTTCACCGGCGGCGCGGGCCTTGTCGGCCTCCGCCTGCTGCTCGGCGATGCGCGTGCGCGCCTCGGCCTGCTTGACCTGCTCGATCGCGGCGGCCTCGGCCGAGCGCTCGCGCGTGTAGAGGTCGGCCTGTGCGCGGGTCTCCGCCTCGTAGCGCTGCGCGTCGGCGACGCGCTTGACGTCGGCGTCGAGCTGGGCCTGCTTGTTCTCGGCCTGCTGCTGCAGCACCGCCTGCTCGGCCTTCGCGCGCGCCAGCTGCTCGGCCTGCTCCGCCTCGGCGCGGGCGCGACCGACACCTGCCGCCGCGTTGGCGGTGTTGGTGTCGAGCGCGGTCTGCTCGATGAGGTTCGCTTCGTCGTTGGCGATGTTCTTCTGGTTGATCGCGCGGTCGGCGTTGGTCTGGGCGATCTCGGCGGCCTGACGCTTGGCCTGGATCTCCGGTGAGCCCAGTGACTGGATGTAGCCGACGGAGTCCGTGATGCCCTTGATCTGGAACGAGTCGAGGATGAGACCCTGCTCGGCCAGCTCGTGCGAGACGTCGGCGGCGATCTGATCCGAGAACTTCTTGCGCTCGCGCATGAGCTCGACCACCGACAGCGTCGCGACGATGCCGCGGAGTGCTCCCTCGAGCTGCTCGGTCGTGAACTGCTCGATCGCGGCGTCCTGCGAGGCGAAGCGCTCGGCGGCCCGCCGCACGAACAAGGGATCCGAGCCGATCTTCACGATCGCCACGCCGTCGACGTTCAACGTGACATTGTCGAGCGACTGCGCCTCGGCGTTGAGCATCACCTGCCGCGATCGCAGCGAGATGATCTCGTGCCGCTGCGTGATCGGGTTCACGAGCGACTTGCCGTTGACGATGACCGTCACCGGCGACTCCGAGAGTTCGGAGCGGCTGGAGCCGTCGGCATCCAGCACGGTGCTCTGCACCTTCTGTTTGCGACCCGAGATGACCAGCGCCTCGTCGGCACGGGCGACCTTGATCCAGCTGCGTGCGAACAGCAGCAGGATGAGGCCGACGATGATGACCGCGACGACCGCGATCCCGACGATGATGAGAATGCCGACGAGTCCGGCGACTTCCATGAAACCCCCTCATGAGAAGGGCGCGCTCGTTGCGCACCCGCTCACACCCTGCCAGACCGGCGCCGCCACCGCGCCCCCTTTCTGTAGCACGCGGTGCCTGACTGCGCGCAAGGGGGTCCGCCCGACCGCCTCCCGCACGTTAGCGTGGCCGGCGGCGCGGCATGAGTTCCGCGTGCACGGCACCCGACGCGAGAGGAATCCATGGCAGCGGACACGAAGAAGATCTCGCTGGTCGGATCGATCTCCCTCGGAACCGGCGTGATGATCGGCGCGGGGATCTTCGCCCTCGTCGGACAGGTGGCGGGCATCGTCGGTCCGTGGTTCCCGCTGGCGTTCCTCATCGGCGCGGTCGTCGCCGGCGTCAGCTCGTACTCCTACATCCGGTACTCGAGCGTCAACCCGTCGTCGGGCGGGATCGCGATGCTGCTCAAGGGCGCGTACGGCCCGGGCGTGATCGCCGGGTCGTTCTCGCTGTTCATGTACGTCTCGATGGTGGTGGCCGAGAGCCTGCTGGCGCGCACCTTCGGCACCTATCTGCTGCGTCCGTTCGGGCTGCAGGACTCCCCCGTCCTCGTGCCCGTGCTCGGGATCGCCGCGATCGTCGCCGCGACGATCGTGAACCTCGTCGGCAACCGCTTCGTCGAGGGGTCGGCGACCACCACGGCGGTGCTGAAGATCCTCGGCATCGGGGTGCTCGCCGTCGCCGGGCTCATCGGCGCCGCCGCGTCCGGCGGCCTCTTCTCGAGCGGGGGCTCGGGCGAGTCATCAGGCCTGTGGGGCCTGCTGGCCGGGTCGACGCTGTGCGTGCTCGCCTACAAGGGGTTCACCACGATCACGAACCAGGGCGATGACATCCGCGACCCGAGCAGGAACCTCGGCCGCTCGATCGTGCTGTCGATCCTCATCTGCACCGTGCTCTACCTGCTCATCACGCTGTCGGTGGATGCGAGCATCGGCGCGGAGGGGGCGGTGGATGCGCGCGACTACGCGCTCGCACAGGCTGCCGAGCCGCTGTTCGGCGCGTGGGGCGTGAGCATCACGGTCGCGATCGCCGTGGTCGCGACGCTCTCCGGTCTGCTCGCGAGCCTGTACTCCGTGTCGCGCCTGTACGCGATGCTGCAGGACATGCGGCAGGCGCCCGCGCTGCCCGATCGCATCCCGCGGCAGCCGCTTCTCATCACCGCCGGCCTCGCGATCGTGGCGACGGCCTTCCTGGATCTCACGCAGATCGCATCGATGGGTGCGTTCCTCTACCTGACGATGGACATCGCCGTGCAGTGGGGCGTCATCCGTCATCTCCGCGACGAGATCGACGCGAAGCCGTGGCTGCCGGCGATCACGATCATCCTCGACCTGGCGATCCTGGTCCCGTTCACGATCTTCAAGGTTCAGAGCGATCTGCTCACGGTCGTGATCGCCGCGGCGGTCGCGGCGGTGATCTTCGTCGCCCAGATCATCACGGTGCGTGCCCGCTCCCGCGCCGATGCCGGCTGAGCACCTGGCCGGACGCGCGAGGAAAACACGGGAGCTGGGCGCGCGCAACCCCCTGGCACCGAAGCGGAAGGTCGTCGATCGTGACGGCATGAGCGATGAAGACGACCTCCCACAGCCGAAGGACCACCTCCCGCCGCGCGACGAGCGCGAGCACGACGTTCCCCAGGAGACGTATCCCGACGGCGGCGCCCCTGAGGGCGAGGCCGGTGTCTCGCCCGAGACCGCCGCCGAGCCCGACAAGCCCAACCGTCACGGCGTGGATCAGATCCCGCCGCGGGGCCGCTGAGGCGGCGAGTTCGCCTTCGCTCGTCACCGAACGCCCCCACAGCGCGCTGAAGCGACCGATGGTGACAGGGGAAACGCGTGGTGCGTGGTGCGCGGTGCGCGGTGCGCGAGGTCAGCGTGGCAGACGGGGGACCGCGGCCACGAGCTGCCGCGCGTACGCCGTGCGCGGCGCGGTGAGCAGGTCGACCGTCGCTCCCTGCTCCACGATGCGCCCGTCGCGCAGCACCGCGGTGCGCTCGCAGACGGCGGCGACGGCGCTGAGGTCGTGCGAGACCAGCACGAGGGCGAGCCCGGTCTCGCGGCGCAGGTGTGCGAGCAGGTCGATCACCTGAACACGAGTGGTGAGGTCGAGCGCCGAGACGGGCTCGTCGGCGAGCAGCACGCGCGGGCGCGAGACCAGGGCGCGCGCGATCGCGATGCGCTGACGCTGACCCCCGGAGAACTCGTGCGGGTATCGCCGCATCGTGTCGGCGTCGAGGCCGACCGAGGCGAGGGCCTCGGCGACGGATGCGCGCGCACGGTCGCCCGACGCGATCCGCAGGGAGCGCAGCGGCTCCCCGACGATGCGGTCGATGCGCTGGCGGGGGTCGAGGGACGAGTACGGATCCTGGAACACCGGCTGCACCGTGCGACGGAAACGACGCATGAGCCGACGGTCGCGGCGATCGAGCGAAGCGTCGTCGAACACGACGCGGCCGGCGTCCGGTGAGTCGAGGCCGAGCAGCAGGCGCAGCGCGGTGGACTTGCCGGCACCGGACTCTCCCACGAGGCCGACCGCCTCGCCGGCTCCGACCGAGAGGGAGACGTCGTCGAGCACCGGGGTGGCGCCGTAGCCGAACGCCGCGTTCTCGAGGGCGAGAAGGGTCATGGCGATTCGCCTCCTGCCCCCGGGGTCGCATCGAGTGCGGCGTCGAGATAGCGGGCGCTGTCGACGAGCGCCCGCGTGTATGGATGCTGCGGGTCGCGCAGCACGTGGCTCACGGCGCCTTCCTCGACCACGCGTCCGTGCTGCAGCACGAGGGCGCGATCGACCATGCGCGAGACGACGGCGAGGTCGTGGCTGATGAACAGCAGGGCCATGTCGCGCTCGGCGACCAGGCGCTCGAGGAGGGCGAGCACGTCGTTCTGCACCGTCACATCCAGCGCCGTGGTCGGCTCGTCCGCGATCAGCAGACGCGGGTCGGCCGCGAGGGCGATTGCGATCGCGATGCGCTGGCGCTGCCCGCCGGACAACTCGTGCGGGTAGGCCCGCGCGATCCGCGCGTCGACGAGTGAGACGTCGGCCAACGAGCGGGAGACGGCCTCGCGCAGGTCGGCACCGCGCAGTCCGCGGTGACGGCGGAGCGGCTCGGCGATCTGTCGACCCACGCGCATGAGCGGGTCGAGGGCGGACAGCGGCTCCTGGAAGACGATCCCGGCGACGGGGCCGCGCAGGCGGCGCGTTGCGGCATCCGTCGATCCGACGATCTCGTGTCCGTCGAGCCGGGCGGATCCGGTCGCGACGACGGTATCGGGAAGGAGGCCGAGGACGGCTAGAGCGGTCATCGACTTGCCCGAGCCGGACTCGCCGACCAGGCCGACGCGCTCGCCGGCGCCGAGGGCGAAGGTCGCGTCGTCGACGAGGGTCGTGTCGCCGGCGCGGAGCGCGAGGTGCGAGACATCGAGGAGGGTCATCGGCCCCTCCGTCTCGTCGGATCGGCGACATCGCGCAGGCCGTCGGCGAGGAAGTTGACCCCGAGCACGAGCACGATCACCGCGACGCCGGGCGCGATGGCCCCGACCGGGGCGGTGAGCACGGTGCCCTGCGCCTCCTGCAGCATCCGGCCCCACGACGCGTTCGGCGGAGGTGCCCCCAGGCCGAGGTACGACAGGCTCGCCTCGGCGAGCACCGCCACGCCGAACTGCAGCGCGAGGCTCACCGCGAGGGTGGGCGCGATGTTCGGCAGGATGTGGTGCCACACGATTCCGGCGGTTCGCGTGCCGCTCGTGCGCGCGGCCGTCACGAACTGCTCCTGCAGCACGCGGCGCGAAAGGATGCGCGTGAGGCGAGCGATCACCGCCGACATCGCGAGGCCGATCGCGAGGATCGCGGAGCCGAGCGACGGACCCTGCACGGCGACGACGAGCATCGCCAGCAGCAGCACCGGGAAGGCGATCACGACGTCGAGCCCGGCCGAGAGGGTGTCATCGAGCCACGGCCGCGCGAAGGCGGCGGCGAGGCCGATCGCGGTGCCGAGGACGGCGGCGATCGCAACGGCGCCGGCCCCGACGGCCAGGGCGATGCGGGCGCCGACCATCAGCTGCGACAGCAGGTCGCGGCCGAGGCGATCGGTGCCGAGCGGATGCGCGGGGCTGGGAGCGCTCAGGCGTCCGCCGCTGATGTCGGTGAGGGGATAGGGCAGCCACACGAGCGACACGAGGGCGACCACGACGACCGTCGCCGTGAGGACGAGGCCGATGACGAGGGTCGCGCGCCGGCGCCGCGGCGGGCGCGCGGCAGCGGCTCGCGGCGCGGTGGAGGCCGGTCCGGAAGCGGTCTGCACGGGCGCGGTCATCGCAGGTTCCCCGAGATGCTCGTACGCAGACGCGGATCGATGAGGCGCTGAGCGATGTCGGCGGCGAAGCCGACCAGCACGACGAACAGCGTGCTGACCACGAGCACGCCTTGGATGTTGGCGAAATCGTGCTGCTCGATACCGGTCAGCAGCATGTTCCCGAGCCCCGGAAGGGTGAACACGCTCTCCACGACGACGGCGCCCAGCAGTGTCGTGGACAGCTCGATGCCGAGCACGGCGATCACGGGCACGGCGCCGTTGCGCACACCATGCCGGAGCAGCGCCTCGCGCATGCTCGCCCCGCCGGCGCGGGCGGTGCGCAGGTAGTCGCTGCCCAGCACGTCGACCGTCGCCGAGCGCACGTAGCGCGACAGCGACGCGCTCATGACGAACGCGATCGTGATCACGGGCAGGGCGAGGGAGCGGAGGGCGTCGGCCGGGTCCTCCCAGTCGTCGCGGGGGAAGCCGCCGGAGGGGAGCATCCCGAGCTGCAGCGCGAAGATCCACACGAGGATGACGCCCACCCAGAACACCGGCACGGCCACGCCGAGCTGCGAGAAGCCCGACAGGGCGATGCCGTACCACCGGTCGGCCTTCATCGCCGCGGTGACGCCGATCACCAGGGAGAGCACGAGGGCGAGGGCGAACGACAGCAGCGTCAGCGGGATGGTCACCCCCAGCCGCGCGGAGATCTCGGGGCCGACCTCGCGCGAGCTGATGAACGACTCCCCGAGGTCGCCCCGCAGCAGCTGCGCCGACCACGTGGCGAACTGCTGCCACACCGGCTGGTCGGAGCCGACCTGCGCGCGTGCCGCCGCGATCTGCTCCGGAGTCGCGTCCACCGACAGCAGCGCGTTCGCGGGGTCGCCGGGCAGCAGGCGCAGCAGCACGAAGATGACGACCATCGCCACCGCGAGCGAGAGTACGAGCAGGGCGGAACGGCGCAGCAGGTAGATGAGCATGAGGGGAGGATGCGCCGGTGCCGGGGCGCGTGCGCCCGGCACCGGCGGCGGGTCAGTTCTTGACGATGTCGTAGACGAAGAACTGCGAGTTCAGGCCGTTGACGGGGTAGCCCGACAGGTCGCTGTCGGCGACGACGATCTGCGGGTACAGGTACAGCCACACGCTCGCGGCGTCTTCGGCGATCTGCTCGTTGACCTGCGTGAGCAGCTCGGTCTGCTGCTCGACCGTCTCGGCCTGCTCGGCCTCGGCGACCCACTGCTGCACGTCGGCGTTGTCGTAGCCCCAGTAGAAGTCGGGGTTGCCGTACCAGACGACGTCGCGGTCGTTGACGTGCTCCTGCAGGGTGGCTTCGAAGTCACGCTCGGCGAAGACCTTGGTGTACCACTCGTCGGCGCTGATCGTGTTGATCTCGACGGTGATGCCGACCTCGGCCAGCTGCGCCTGCAGGAACTCGGCCACAACCGGGTGCGGGTCGTAGCTCGGCGTGTCCAGGGTGAAGGTGAACCCGTCGGCGTAGCCGGCGGCATCCAGAAGCTCGCGAGACAGCTCGGGGTCGTACGGGTTCACGTCGGTCAGGTCGACGTACCACGGGTCGGTCGGGGGGACCATCGAGCCGATGAGCGTGCCGTAGTCTCCCCAGATCGAGGTGAGCAGCTGCTCACGGTCGATCGCGGAGTAGACGGCCTTGCGCACGAGGGCGTCGTCGAAGGGGGCCACGCGGTCGTTGAAGGCGAGCAGCTCCTTGGTGGTCGAGGTGCCCTCGCTGACGGTGAAGTCGGCGTTGTCCTCGAACTGCGCGAGCGAGTCGGGGTTCTGGATGCTCGTGACTAGGTCGATCTCGCCGCTGAGCAGGGCGTTGTTCTCGGCCGTCGCGTCGGTGAAGTAGGTGAAGACGACCTCGGCGTTCGCCGCGGCCTCGCCCCAGTAGTCGTCCCAGCGGAGGAGGGTCAGGGTCGAGCCCTGGCGCCACTCGTCGAGCGTGTACGGACCGGTGCCGTCGGTGGTCTCGGCGCTCGCCTCGGGACCGGTGATCCACACGTAGCTGAGGTTGTAGGGGAACGAGATCGATCGCTCGGACAGCTCGAACACGACCGTCTGGTCGTCGGGGGTGGTGATCTCGCTGATGGGTCCGAAGCTGGACTTGCGCGCCGACTGGGAGTCCTCGGCGATGACCGCCTCGACGCTGGTCTTCACGTCGGCGGAGGTGAGGGGCGCGCCGGAGTGGAACGTGATGCCCTCGTGCAGCGTGACGGTGTAGGTGAGGCCGTCTTCGCTCAGCTCGGCCGACTCGGCCAGCAGCGGCTCGACCTCGCCGTCGTCGGTGAGCTTGTACAGACCCTCGTAGACGTTGCCGTTCAGCGCCTCGGTGACGCCTTGGCCGCCGCCCTGGGTGTTGCTGAGGTTCTGCGGCTCGTACAGCGAGCCGATGGAGATCGTGGCGTCGTCCGACGAGGCGTCGCCGGCGGCGTCGCCACCGGTGCTGCATCCGGCGAGCACGAGCGCCGAGACGGCGACGGCGGACAGGGCGAGCAGGGGCTTTCTCATACGGATACTCCAGTGCTGTGCATGCTGTGGTGCGGGGGAGGATGCGGCTCAGGCCGCGGAGATGTCGAAGCCGTCGCGGAACACGACGTTCTTCTCGCCGGCGGGCACCCGGAAGGGGAACCGGTTGGACGCCGGAGGCAGGGGGCAGTTGAACTGCGCCGAGAACCCGCACGGCGGGACGAAGGCGCGGTTGAAGTCGAGCACGACGGTTCCCGCATCGCCCGCCGCGTCGGCATCGCGCGGTACGAAGAGGAATCGTCCGGGCCCGTAGGTCTCCGACCCGTTCGTCGCGTCGGCGAACACGAGCAGCAGCGTGCCGCCGTCGTCGAAGGCCGCGAGGGTGAATTCCTCGCCGCGGATCGTCACATGGATGTCGCCGGGGACGACGAGATCGCGGGTGCCGCCGTTGTCGCGGATGTGCTCGAAGGGCACCGTGCGGGCGGACCCGTCGCCCTCGACCGGGGTGAAGCGGCCTTCGATGACCCAGTCCGGGTCGTAGCCGAAGGCATCGATGTGCTCGAAAGCGCGGATCGCCGCGGAATCGGCATCCCAGCGACGCAGCCCGTATTCCGGTTCACCCGTGTCGATCGACGTGCGCGAGAGCTCGGTGACGGTCACGGTCGGGCCGGCGACGGCCCGCTCGGCGTCGACGTCGGGGCGGGTGGCGCCGCTCCAGCGGGTCTCGACGAGAGCGAGGTTTCCGGTGGCGGCGGTCACGGTGCGGGCGCGCTGGTCGAGCCAGCGGGCATGGTCGGAGGCAGACATGTTCAGGGATGATTCTCTCGCGTGCGGCGGTGAACGGCACATCGGCCGTCACGGGTGGTAATGCGGCGCGAGCGCCGGGTATTCCCATCCGCGTCCCACGCGGCTCCGGCCGTCGCGGCGAGCACGCGAGCATCGCGCCGATGCCGGGATAATGGTGGCGACGTCGATCACTGCGAGGTGTTCATCCGTTTTGACGGTGGAAGAGTCAGCCGCGACCCCTGACCTTGTCGATGCCGGCGCGGTCAGCGACCTGTACATCTATCCGATCCGCGGTCTGTCCGGACAGAGACTCGAGCGGGTGACCGTCGACCCCGATCGGGGATTCCCCTTCGACCGGTGCTGGGCGCTGCCGAAGCGTCAGGCGGCCGAGGCCGCATCAGGCGACCGACCGCTCACCTCTGCCGAGGCCTACGGGCTGACGGTCTTCCCGCGTCTGGCAGGCGTCTCGACGCATCTGGATCCCGAGACCGAGAGACTGCGTGTGCACGTGCAGGAGCACGTCGTGCTCGATGTGTCGTTGCGAGATGACACCGACGTGCGGGAGGCCGAGCGCTTCTTCGCGCGGGTGCTCGACCTCGACGAGGCGGACCGACCCCGCCTGGTGCGCCGCGCGAATCGCACCTTCAACTTCTCCTACACGGCCTCGGTCTCCGAGCATCTGACGTGGGCGTGCCACCTCGTCAACCTCGCGTCGATCCGTGATCTCGAAGAGCGCATCGCGCACGAGGTGGACCCGCGACGCTTCCGGGCCAACCTCTACGTCGATCTCGGCGAGCCGTGGATCGAGCGCGACCTCATCGGGAAGGAGTTCCGCGCAGGCGAGGTCGTGCTGCGCGGAGAGATGATGGCCGCGCGGTGCGCGGCGACCGAGGTGAACCTCGAGACGACCGAGCGCGACCTGCCGATCCCCCGCCTCCTGAAGCAGCACTACGGCCACACCGACCTCGGCATCTACGCGAACATCCTCTCGGGCGGCGACCTGGCGCCGGGACTGCCGGTCGCGGTTCCCGCCGGGATCGGAGCCGGGTGCGCATGACCCGCGGTGAGACCGACATCCCGGTCGTCGTCACCGGCCGCCGCCGTCTGGCCCCGACGATCGACGAGTTCACCCTCGCCGCGGCCCATGGTGGTGCGCTGCCCGCATTCGAGGCCGGGGCGCACATCGACGTCGAGACTCCCGGCGGCCATCGACGCAGCTACTCGCTGTGCGCTCCGACCGCCGCTCGTCCGCGGGCGTACACGATCGCGGTGGATCGCCGTGCCGACGGCGAGGGCGGCTCGGTGAGCATGCACGACCGTGCCGCCACCGGCTCGCCGGTGCGGATCTCCTCTCCGAGCACGGGGTTCGACCTTCATCCGACGACGCGCCGGGCGGTTCTCATCGCCGGCGGAGTGGGAATCACCGCCGTGCGCGGAATGCGACGCGACCTGCAGGAGGCGGGGGTGGCGAGCACTCTCGTCTACCTCGTGAGGGACCGATCCGCTGCGGCCTACCTCGACGAGCTCGATGCGCCCGATGTCGTCGTGCACGCCACCCGCGAGCACGATGGGCGACGATTCGACCTGTGGCCACTCCTGGCCGACCCCACCGACAGCGAGGTCTACTGCTGCGGACCGGCGCCGCTCATGCGCACCGTGCAGGCCCTGACGATGCACTGGCGTCCCGCGCGGCTGCACTTCGAGGACTTCGTCGGCGTCTGCGCGGTCGACCCGTTCGCCCAGCCCTTCACCGCCGTGTGGCAGCCGACCGGCGAACGCGTGTCGGTCGGCAGTGACCAGTCCCTCCTCGACCGGCTCACCGAGAACGGAATCGCCGTTCCGAGCTCGTGCCGGTCGGGAACGTGCGGGACGTGTCGCGTGCGCCTGATCTCGGGGACCGCGCAGCACCGCGACATCGTGCTGGAAAACCACGAACGCTCCGACCAGCTCATCACCTGCGTCTCGCGCGCCGAGCGCGAGATCTGCATCGGTCCTGCCTGACAGCGCCGCGGGGCGCGTCGGTGCGGCTGACTAGACTGGGACGGGACGGTGGCACCGCCGGTGCGCGTCCTGCCGGCGTCGTGCGGCGTCGGACCGCCATTCGAGGGGGCTCTCCCATGCCAGGCATCGTGATCGTCGGCGTCCAGTGGGGCGACGAGGGCAAAGGCAAGGCCACCGATCTGCTCGGTGACCGCACCGACTGGGTCGTGAAGTTCAACGGCGGCAACAACGCCGGCCACACCGTCGTCATCGGCGATGAGAAGTACGCGCTGCACCTGCTGCCCTCCGGCATCCTCTCCCCGGGCGTGAACGCCGTGATCGGCAACGGCGTCGTCGTCGACCTCGAGGTGCTCTTCGACGAGCTCACCGCCCTGCAGGCCCGGGGCCTGGACACATCGCGTCTGAAGGTCAGCGCGAACGCGCACATCATCACGCACTACCACCGCACCCTCGACAAGGTCACCGAGCGCTTCCTCGGCAAGCGGCAGATCGGCACCACCGGGCGCGGGATCGGCCCGGCCTACGCCGACAAGATCAACCGTGTCGGCATCCGCGTGCAGGACCTGTTCGACGAGAACATCCTGCGTCAGAAGGTCGAGGGCGCGCTCGATCAGAAGAACCACCTGCTCGTGAAGGTCTTCAACCGCCGCGCGATCACGTGCGACGAGGTCGTCGAGGAGCTGCTGTCGTACGCCGAGCGGCTGCGCCCGATGGTCGCCGACACCGGCCTCCTGCTCGACGAGGCACTGAAGCGCGACGAGGTCGTCGTCTTCGAGGGCGGCCAGGCCACGATGCTCGATGTCGACCACGGCACCTACCCGTTCGTGACCTCGTCGTCGGCGACCGCCGGGGGAGCCGCGACCGGATCGGGCGTCGGACCGGGGCGCCTGGACCGCATCGTCGGCATCGTGAAGGCGTACACGACCCGTGTCGGCTCGGGGCCGTTCCCCACGGAGCTGTTCGACGAGAACGGCGACTTCCTGCGCTCGCGCGGCTTCGAGTTCGGCACGACCACCGGCCGCCCGCGCCGCGTCGGCTGGTACGACGCGCCCATCACCCGCTACGCGACGCGCATCAACGGCATCACCGACCTGGTGCTCACCAAGCTCGACATCCTCACCGGCCTGGACCGCATCCCGGTCTGCGTCGCGTACGACGTCGACGGCACGCGCTTCGACGAAGTGCCCGTGAACCAGACCGACTTCCACCACGCGAAGCCGATCCTGGAGTACTTCCCCGGGTGGAAGGAAGACATCTCCGGCGCCCGCAACTTCGACGATCTGCCGCAGAACGCGCAGGACTACGTGCTCGCGCTCGAGGCAATGAGCGGCACCCGCATCTCGGTGATCGGCGTCGGGCCGGCTCGAGACGCGGTCGTCGTGCGGCACGACCTCGTCTGACGGCTCGCCGCATGCGGTTCTTCACGGGCGGCTACACCGCTGACATGGGCGGTGAGGCCACCGGCATAGGGATGCTGCACGCCGGCTCGGCCGACACGGCCTACGTCGACGGCGCCCTCGGGTTCGGCGGCGACGTGGTGGCGGCCGACTCTCCGTCGTGGCTCGCGGCGCATCCCACCCGCGACGTCATCTATGCGGCGCTGGAGAAGACCGGCGCCGTGCAGGCCTACGCCCGCACCGGTGAATCCACGCTCGTGCCGCTCGGCGCCGCGGTTCCGGCCGGCGCAGCGACGTGTCACGTCGCGGTCGCGCCCGACGGTGGCAGCCTGCTCGCCGCCTGCTGGGGCGACGGCTCGGTGGTGCGGATGACGCTCGACGCGGAGGGCCGCCCGACCGACCCGCGTCGTGCGCCTGCCGCATCCGACCCCTACGACGCCGAACCCGACGTCGACGCCATCCGTACTCAGGTCCTCGGGGCGACGGCCGAAGAGGCGGGTGAGGTGCCCTCGGCGCGTCCCTCCCGCGCGCACCAGTCCCGTTATCTTCCGGACGGCACGGTCGTGACGACCGACCTCGGCCTCGATCTCGTGCGGGTGTGGCGGCCGGTCGACGGGCGACTGCGTGCGCATCAGCAGGTCGCGCTTCCTCGCGGTTCCGGCCCCCGGCACACGGTCTGGCATCCGAGCGGGCACCTGTACGTCGTCACCGAGTTCTCGCGCGAGGTCTTCGTGCTCGCCCCGGATGCGACCGGAGCGTGGCGCGTCCTCGGCGGCGTGCCGCTCGGCGGCCTCGCCGGCGACACGGGAGCGGAGATCGCGCTGGGGCGCGACGCCGCCTTCGTCTATGCGGGCCTGCGTGGCAGCGACACGATGGCCGTGCTCCGCGTGCGGGGTGGGGGCGATGCGCTCGAGCCGGTGGCGCTTGTCGAGACCGGCGTGGTGTGGCCACGCAACCACGTCGTGGTGCGGGACACGCTGCTGGTGGAGGGGGAGCGCTCGCACGAGGTGGTCTCGTTCACCCTCGATCCGCGTACCGGAGTGCCCGGGCGCATCCGGCACCGCACGACGGTGCCCTCGCCGACGCACCTGCTGCCGGTGCGCTGATCCGCGGCCCGCGTGTCGTCTCGTCGCTCCGCTCCTCGCTCAACGGCCGGAAGGGCTTCGGTTGACGGGTGTTGTCGTCTCGGACCGTGCATGCGACATCCCGTGACAGGTGAACGTCGGTTGCGCGGGTTCGGTTGACGCTGGCTGCCGATATGTGGCGGGGATGCGACATCCGGTGACAGGTGAATGGGTCAAGACGAAGGCAGGCGGGGCTTCGGTTGCCGAGGGTTGTCGGTATGGGGCGGGGATGCGACATCGCGTGACAGGTGAATGGGTCAAGGCGAAAGCCGCGGGAGCGGCGGCGTCTGGGTTCGCTGGCGCTGGATGTCCTCGGGGACGGGCGACAGCTCGGCGCGGGCCGGCACCCCTCCTAAGGCAGCACGATCTCGAAGTCGGGATCGCCGGGGTCGAGGACCGAGAACAGCGACTCCAGCACTCCTGCATCGCCGTCGATCTGCAGCCCCGGCGACGACGTGTCACCGGCGGCGAGGGCGATCATGCGGGCCTTCGTCAGCGACAGGTGCAGCGCGGCATCCGATCCCGGCTCCCTCTCGAGGTAGATCAGCACGCCGTTGCGCAGCGTCACCCGGAAGCTGCGGCCGAGGTCGGTGAAGGTCAGGTCGGTGACGAGGTCGAGATCCCACGCCTTCGGCCCGTCGACAGTGATGGCGAACGCGTCGAGCAGCTGCTCCGGCGTCAGCTGCGCCACGATCGTCGGCGCACTCGTCGATTGGGGTGTTCCGAAGCTCCCCGACTGCAGCTCGGTCGCTCCGGAGAGGAAGAAGTTGCGCCACGTGCCGTTCTCGGAGCCATAGCCGAGCTGCGTCAGCGTCTGCGCGTACAGCTCCCTGGCTGCGGCGTGGTCGGCGTCGGTGAAGATCGCGTGATCGAGCAGCGTCGCCGCCCACCGGTAGTCGCCGCCGTCGAAGGCGGTGCGTGCGAGGGTCACGACACGATCGATGCCGCCCATCGCGTCGACGTATCGCTTCGCCTGCTCGGCGGGAGGATGCGGCCACAGTCGAGCGGGGTTGCCGTCGAACCATCCCATGTACCGCTGGTAGACCGCCTTGACGTTGTGGCTGACCGAGCCGTAGTAGCCGCGCGCGTTCCAGGCGTTCTCGAGGGCCGGCGGAAGCTGGATGATCTCGGCGATCTCGGTGCCGGTCAGGCCCGTGTTCAGCATCCGCAGCGTCTGATCGTGCAGGTAGGCGTAGAGGTCGCGCTGGGTCGACAGGAACGACACGATCTCATCGTGTCCCCACGTTGGCCAGTGGTGCGACGCGAAGACCACATCGGCGCGGTCGGCGAACACGTCGATCGCCTCGGTCAGATAGCGGGACCACACGTGCGGATCGCGCACGAGCGCACCGCGCAGCGTGAGCAGGTTGTGCAGGTTGTGGGTGGCGTTCTCCGCCATGCAGAGGGCGCGGTAGCCGGGGAAGAAGAAGTGCATCTCAGCGGGGGCCTCGGTTCCGGGCGCCATCTGGAACTCGATCGGCACGCCGTCGATGACGTGACTCTCGCCGGTCCGTGTGATGGTGAGGGTCGGCGGGATGAGGCCGACGGTGCCGTTGCGCGACGTGGTCTGCCCCAGACCCGCGCCCACCTGGCCCTCGGGTCCGCGGGCCAGGGCGGCGCCGTACATGTAACCGGCGCGACGCCCCATGGCGGTGCCGGCGTAGACGTTCTCTTCCACCGCGTGCTCGACGAATCCGTCCGGCGCGATGACGGCCACGGCTCCGGCATCCACCTCCTCCTCGGTGGTCACGCCGAACACCCCGCCGAAGTGATCGATGTGACTGTGGGTGTAGATGACCGCCCGCACCTCACGATGCCCGCGGTGCTGCCGATACAGCGCCAGCGCGGCGGCCGCGGTCTCCGCCGAGATCAGCGGGTCGATCACGATCACGCCGGAGTCGCTCTCGACGAAGGTGACGTTCGACAGGTCGAATCCGCGCACCTGGTAGATGCCGTCGACGACCTCATAGAGACCGTGCTTGGCGACCAGTGTCGACTGGCGCCAGAGGCTCGGGTTCACCGAGGTCGGGGCTTCACCGCCGAGGAAGTCGTAGCTCTGGCCGTCCCAGACGACATCGCCCGCCTCGTTGCGGATGATCATCGGATCGATCGTGCCGAGGAAGCCTCGGTCGGCGAGCTCGTGGTCGCGGGAGTCGTGGAACGGAAGCGTGTTCGTCAGCCGCGCGTGCTCGGCAGCGATGGTGGGCGAGGGCTCTGTGGAGGTCATGATGCTCCTTTCGCCTCGATCATGGCCCGATCGAGCGAGCGGCGAAAGGCCCTCCGCGACCTACACCTTGGCGTCCTGCCGGGGGATCAGCACCTGCTTGATGATCAGCAGGATCGAGGCCGTCACCGGGATCGCGACCAGGGCACCCAGCAGGCCCAGCAGCGTGCCGCCGACGAGGGCGCCGATGACCACGAGCGACCCGGGGATCGAGATCGTGCGGTTCATCACGCGCGGGGTGAGAACGTAGGCCTCGATCTGCATGTAGACGAGGTACGCCGCGGCGAAGATGAGGGCCAGGAGGGGGTCGGCGAACAGCGCGACGGTCGATCCGATGATCCAGAACAGCACCGGACCGACCAGCGGGATGATCGTGATGCAGAACGACGTGACCGCGAGGAGGGCCGGGAACGGCAGCCCGAGGATCAGGTACATGATGAACGTGAACGTCGCGTTGAAGAACGCCAGGATCACCATTCCCATGAGGTAGCCGCCGACGGAGTCGGTGATCTGCTCGGTGAGGTCGGCGATCCCGGAGCGGTTGCGTGCCGGAGCCAGGCGGTAGAAGGCCTGCTTCATGGTCGGCAGCGACGCGAGGAAGTACAGGCTCAGCACGATCACGATGATCGCGCCGGAGATGCCGGTGGCTAGCGTGATGCCGGCCTGGAGCACGCCGCCGCCGATGGCGGCGATGTTGCTCGGATTGGTCACGAAGCTCTCGACCTCGCCGAGGATGTCGCCGAGCGAGTCGCCGAAGTTGTCCTCCGCCCAGAGGAAGACGTCGCTCTGCATGAAGTTGTTGATCAGGGTGGGGATGTCGGTGATGAACTGGGCGATCTGCTCGACGACCGTGGGCAGGATCAGCAGGAGCACGCCGGCGAGCACGATGGCGAACCCGAAGTAGACGATGACGATGCTCCACACCCGCGACACGTTCTTGCGCTCGAGCGCGCGCACCACCGGGTCGAGGCCGAGCGCGACGAAGAGGGCGAACGCGATGTACACGATGACGGTCACGATGTTGGTCACCGCGATGCCCAGCGCGAGCGCGACGAGGCCGCCGAGCACGGCGTAGAAGCCGACGGCGAACGGATTGCGCAGTCCGAACCAGCGCGCCGGTTCGCTCTCCTTCGGGGGCGCCGCGGGTGGCGTCGCGGCGTCGTCGGGCGAGTCGGTAACCTCGGTCATGCTCACACTCTATTGCTGAGCCCGCCGCGCCGAGGAGGACGACATGACCGAGACGCCCGAGCAGACCCTGCTGCGGCTGCGCGCCACGATCGACAACATCGATGCGGCGCTCATCTTCGTGCTCGCCGAGCGCTTCCGTGCGACCAAGCAGGTGGGTGAGTTGAAGGCCGATCACGGGATGCCCGCATCCGACCCCTCGCGCGAAGAGCAGCAGGTCGCGCGCCTCCGACGCCTCGCCGAAGAGGCCGACCTCGACCCGGCCTTCGCCGAGAAGTGGTTCAACTTCGTCGTCGCCGAGGTCATCCGTCACCACACGGCCGCCGCCGACGCCCGCTGACCACGATGGCCGCCGAACTCCCCATCGGGACCCTGCTCGAATCGAGCGACGGCGCCCACGCGCACGTGCTCGCCCGCAAGCTCAACCGCCACACGTTCTGGTGCGGCCAGAGCGGGTCGGGCAAGACCTACGCGCTCGGCGTGCTGCTCGAGCAGGTGATGCTCGAGACCGAGCTTCCCCTGGTCATCCTCGACCCGAACTCGGACTACGTGCGTCTCGGGGAGATGCGGGCGGGCGCGGATCGTGCATCCGCCGACGAGCTGCGCTCGCGCGACGTGCGCGTGCTCGGCAGGAACGGCGACCACGACCTTCGGGTGCAGTTCACGAACCTGCCGCTGAAGTCCAAGGCCGCGGTCGCCCAGATCGATCCGATCCTCGACGCCGACGAGTACAACCACCTGCTGCGCCTCGAAGACGAGGTGCACTCGATCGACGACCGCGACCTCGTCGCCCACCTCCGGGCCAAGGGGTCGGCGGTGCACGACAAGCTCGCCAATCGCCTCGAGAACCTGGGGATCAGCGAGTGGGATCTGTGGGCGTGGGGCGGACGCAACGTCGGCGACCACCTCGACGAGCGTGCGGATGCGACCGTCCTGGACCTCGGCGGGTTCCCCACACCGGCGGAGTCGCGGGCTGCCGCGCTCGCCGTGCTCGACCATCTGTGGGAGCACCGCGAGGAGCGCGTCGGACGGCTCATCGTGATCGACGAGGCGCACAACCTCTGCCGCCCCGACCCGTCGACCCCCGTCGAGCGGCTGCTCACGGAACGGATCGTGCAGATCGCCGCCGAGGGCCGCAAGTACGGACTGTGGCTGCTGCTGTCGACGCAGCGCCCGTCGAAGGTGCACATCAACGCCCTGTCGCAGTGCGACAACCTCGCCCTCATGCGGATGAGCTCGCCGAAGGACCTCGCCGAGCTCGCCGACGTCTTCGGCTACGCGCCGGCGTCGATGCTGGAGCGCTCGTCGGCGTTCGCGCAGGGGCAGGCCCTGTTCGCGGGCGGGTTCGTCGATTCGCCCGTGCTGGTGCAGATGGGCGCGCGCCTGACCGAGGAAGGCGGCTCCGACGTCGCCGTCCCCCTGCGCTGACCGGAGCCGGCGCAGAGGGACGGATCGTGGCGGACGGCCTCAGGGTGTCGCGCGACGAAGGGTCAGGAACGATCCCGCTGCGAGCACCACGGTCAGCAGAAGTCCCCACAGGGTGATTCCGACCGCCCCCTGATCCGCGAACCAGGTGAACACCTGCCCCAGGCATCGAGGCGCCCGATGACCCACATCACGCCGACGAGCAGCAGTGCCAGCGCCGTGTAGACGAGCGCCACCCACAGGGGCCCGAAGCGCTTGTAGAGCGTTGCCGAGGCGAAGCCGATCGTGAACACCAGCACCGTGAAGGCGAAGTAGAACAGCCACGCGGCCCACCATCCCGCTTCCCAGATCCAGGTCAGCTGGAAGAAGTATCCGTTCATGCCCCAGCCGCCGGTGGCGTCTTCGAGGAACCCGCCGATCACGAACACCGTCGCGAGCAGGTTCGCGGTGATCGTCGCGGTGGCGAGGGTGCCGAGATAGAACTCGCGTCGCGTGATGCTGAGGGCCTGGGAGAACGGGAAGGTCATCGTCAGCGCCTGGATACCGACGAACAGGAAGTACCACAGCGGCGCCTGCGCGCCACCGCCGTAGAACGGTCCCGGAAGGCCCGAGCTGCTCAGCAGCGCGTAGATCGCGAGGGTCACGACGAAGGCGCCCGTGAGCACGATGAGAGGCACCCAGACGTAGGTCTGGCGATTCACCAGCTGCAGACGGATGACATTCAGGGTGCGGTTCATCGCGACACCTCCGGGGATGCGGTGCTCGACGCGTGCTGCGTCAGACGCACGATCAGCTGCTGGAGCGAGACCGAGGCGACCTCGAGATCGGCCTCGGCGAGACGCCGACGGTCGTCGTCGGTGAGGGCGCCGAGCACGGTCACGCTCGCGACCCGGCCGAGGCTCTCCCGGTGGATCACCTCACGGCCGGCCGCGAAGGCGTCGACGGCCGCAGCATCGCCGACGATGTTGGCGGCACGATCCCGCACGTCGTCGGTGCTCTCGTCCATCAGGATCCGGCCCTCGTCGATGACCAGAACGCGCTCGATGAGATGGGAGACCTCGTCGATGAGGTGACTGGAGAGCACGACCGTGCGCGGATGCTCGCTGTAGTCCGCGACGAGCCGGTCGTAGAAGATCTGCCGCGCCACCGCATCCAGCCCCAGGTAGGGCTCGTCGAAGAACGTGATCTCGGCGCGCGAGGCAAGACCGATGATGACGCCCACCGCCGAGAGCTGGCCGCGGGAGAGCTTCTTGATGCGTCGCTTGAGAGGCAGGCGGAAGGCGGCGACGAGCTCGTCCGCCAGCGCCTGGCTCCAGTTCGGGAAGAACAGCTTCGCGGCGCGGAACGCGTGCAGCGGTGTGGCGTCGTCGGGATACTTCTGGCTCTCGCGCACGAAGCACATGCGCTGAAGCACGTGCGCATTCTCGTAGGGCTGCTGGCCGAACACGGTCACGTCACCCGACGTGGCGAAGTTCTGCGCGGTGAGGATCGACATCACCGTCGTCTTTCCCGCGCCGTTGCGGCCCAGGAGCCCGTAGATGGTGTCCTTCTCGATGGTGAAGCTCACGTCGTCGACCGCGACGGTGTCGCGATAGCGCTTCGTGAGGCCGTTGACCTCGATCACGGCGGTCATGGTGTGGTTCCCCCTGTTTCGGTTCGGTCGGTCGCGATGGTCTGGTCGGATGCGGCGGCTCGCTCGCGCACGAGCCGGCCGAGGTCGTCGGGCCCGAGGCCGAGCTTGCGCGCCTCGACGAGGAGCGGTTCGACGTAACGGTCCGCGAAGGCGGTGCGGCGCTCGTCGAGGAGCCGTTCGCGGGCTCCGGGCGCGACGAACATGCCGATTCCGCGGCGCTTGTGGAGCACCCCTTTGTCGACGAGCATGTTCACTCCTTTCGCGGCGGTGGCCGGATTGATGCGGTAGAAGGCGGCGAGCTCGTTCGTCGACGGCGCCCGCCCCTCTTCGGGAAGGCTGCCGTCGACGATGGAGTCTTCGACGCTCTCCGCGATCTGCAGGAACAGCGCCCTGCCTTCTTCGATCACTTGCGCCCCCTCGGTTCATTAGTTGACTAACTAACCATGCAACAGATTGAGGTGACCTGTCAATAACGATGGGGTTACCTTCTGCTGTTCGACTTTGCCCCACCCCGGGGGCTGGGGTTAGGCTGTTTGTCGGGCCTCGTGCCCCGATGACGACCAGTCCGCGGTCGGCGCAGGTCGATTCCTGGGGAATCCCCGCGCAGAGCGTATGGTCGACGGTCTTGGTGACGAACCCGATGTGAGTCGCCGGTTGCGCAGGTGCTCCTTGTACTGCGCTCTGCGCCGATGACCGTCACCCGGACGTAACCGAAAGCCGATGCGTGGGCACCGACCGCGCGGTCGCTGAGGTACGAACGTGACATCCGATCTAGCCATCGAGGCGAAAGGCCTCTTCAAAGTCTTCGGGCGCAACGCGCGCGGAGCAGTGGACAAACTGAAGAACGGTGCGAGTCGATCCGAGGTCGCGGCGCAGGGTGCGACGGCCGCGGTCATCGACGCCGGCTTCGACGTGAGGCCCGGCGAGATCTTCGTGATCATGGGCCTCTCCGGCTCGGGCAAGTCGACCATCATCCGCATGCTCAACGGACTCCTCGAGCCCACCGCCGGAGACGTGCTCGTGCAGGGGCAGAGCGTGACGAAGGCCTCCGACGCCGAGCTGCGCCGGATCCGCCGCAGCTCGATCTCGATGGTCTTCCAGCACTTCGCTCTCCTGCCGCACCGCACGGTCATCGACAACGCCGCCTACGCGCTGGAGATCCAGGGCGTCGGCCGCGATGAGCGCCGGGCGAAGGCGCAGGAGATCCTCGAGAAGGTGGGCCTCGGCGACCGCGCCGAGGCGATGCCCGACGAGCTCTCCGGCGGCATGAAGCAGCGCGTGGGGCTGGCCCGCGCCCTGACCGCCGGCACCGACATCATGCTCATGGACGAGGCCTTCTCGGCACTCGACCCGCTCATCCGCCGCGAGATGCAGGAGCAGCTCATCGAGCTGCAGCAGGAGCTCGGCCGCACCATCGTCTTCATCACCCACGACCTCAACGAGGCCATGTTCCTCGGCGACCGCATCGCGGTGATGCGCGACGGTCGCATCGTGCAGAACGGCACGCCAGAAGAGATCCTCACCGACCCGGCCAACGACTACGTCGCGCAGTTCGTGCAGGATGTCGACCGCACGCGCGTGCTCACCGCGGCGTCGGTGATGGAGCCCCCGGTCGCCGTCACGCCGCTGCACGCCGGCGCCCGCGGTGCACTGCGCATCATGCGCGACCTGCAGGTCGGGGCCGTGTCGGTCGTGGAGAGCCGCAGCAAGTTCATCGGCTCGGTGACCGACCGCGACGTCATCCGCGCCGTGAAGAACGGCGACACCGACCTGCGCGGCATCTTGCGCCAGGATCAGCCGGTCGTCCACCCCGACGAGCCGCTCGCCGAGATCGTGGAGCGCGCCGTCGAGAGCCCCGCCCCGATCGCGGTCGTCGACGACAAGAACCGCCTCATGGGTGTCATCCCGCGTGTCACCCTCCTCGCCGCCCTCGGGAACGTGCCCGCGGTCACGCGGGAGAACCCGATCATCGACGTGCCGGTCTCGGTGCCCGCGAGCGAGCTCGACAGCACGCTCGCGACCGTGGAGGCTGCCCCGGCGGCGTCCGCACCGACGGAAGGAGGCGTGTGATGGACACTTTCCGCCTTCCCTTCGGCGAGTGGGTCGAGGCGATCGTCGACTTCATCGGCGTGGTCTTCGGATGGCTCTTCGACGCCATCTCCGTGGTTCTCGGCGTGGTCTACGAGGCGCTCGACTGGGTGCTGATCACCCCTCCCTTCTGGGTGATCATCCTTGTCTTCGCCGCGCTCGCGTGGTGGATCAAGGGATGGAAGCTCGCCGTCGGCACCGCCCTCGGACTGCTGTTCATCGTGCTCGTCGACCAGTGGGACAACGCGATGGACACCCTGGCCCTCGTGCTGGTCGCCTCCGCGATCGCGGTCATCATCAGCGTGCCGACGGGCATCTGGGCCGCTCGCAACGACACGGTTTCCCGGCTCGTGCGCCCGGTGCTCGACTTCCTGCAGACGATGCCCGCGTTCGTCTACCTCATCCCCGCCATCATCTTCTTCGGCGTCGGTGTGGTGCCCGGCATGATCGCGACGATCCTCTTCGCCCTCGCTCCCGGCGTGCGGCTGACAGAGCTCGGCATCCGTGGCGTCGACGCCGAAGTCGTCGAGGCGGGCCAGGCGTTCGGTGCGACCAGAGGCCGCATCTTGCGCCAGATCCAGCTGCCCCTCGCTCTGCCGAGCATCATGGCCGGCGTCAACCAGGTGATCATGCTCAGCCTGTCGATGGTCGTCATCGCGGGCATCGTCGGCGCCGGCGGCCTGGGCGGCGAGATCACGCGTGCCATCGGCCGCATCAACGTCGGTCTCGGGTTCGAAGCCGGTGTGGCGATCGTCATCCTCGCGATGATGCTCGACCGCATGACATCGGCCCTCGCCGACACGGGTGGGGCGCGTGCGAAGCGTCGCAAGAAGACGTCGCCCGACAACTCGACAAAGGATACCCAGGCTTCCGCCGAGACCGCCCAGCCGGCCGGCGCGCAGGCCTGATCGACTCGCGGGCGCCACAGCGACCGCGACCCAAGACCAGGCGGGTTCATCGCCCGCCGGAGGCGTCCGAGACACGGACGCCTGACAACACGACCAGTCCGCGAACAGCACGCGGATGGAGAGGGAGTCAACATGATGACCAAGAGAAAGCACCTCGCAACCGGAATCGCCCTCGCGGGCGCCTCGGCCCTCGTGCTCGCGGGCTGCAGCTCGGACTCGGGCGACAGCGGCTCCGACGCGGGCGGCGACACCTCGGGTGCCGACCGCGCCATCGAGCTGGCCGTCTTCAACGGCTGGGATGAGGGCATCGCGGCGTCGTACCTGTGGGAGGCCATCCTCACCGAGCAGGGTTACGACGTCGAGCTCACCTATGCCGACGTGGCCCCGGTCTACGCCGGTCTCGCCGGCGGCGACTTCGACCTCGTGCTCGACACGTGGCTGCCGGTCACCCACGCCGACTACATGGAGGAGTACGGCGACGACCTCGAGGACCTCGGCGCGTGGAACGACGAGGCTGCCCTCACCATCGCGGTGAACGAGGACGCCCCGATCGACTCGCTGACCGAGCTCGCCGAGAACGCCGATGCGTTCGGCAACGAGATCGTCGGCATCGAGCCCGGCTCGGGCCTCATGCGCATCACGAGCGAAGAGGTCGTTCCGGGTTACGGCCTCGAGGACATGAACCTCATCGAGTCGTCGACCCCGGCCATGCTCGCCGAGCTGCAGTCGGCCACCGACGCTGGCGAGAACATCGTCGTGACGCTGTGGCGTCCGCACTGGGCCTACGACGCCTTCCCGATCAAGGACCTCGAAGACCCCGAGGGCCTGCTCGGTGACGCCGAGGGCATCCACTCGGTCGCCGCGTCGTCGTTCGGCGACGACTTCCCCGAGGTTCACGAGTGGATCTCGAACTTCGAGATGGACAGCGAAACGCTCTACTCGCTCGAGAACGCCATGTTCAACGAGTACGACGGTGACGACTACGGTCCCATCGTCGAAGAGTGGATCGCGGACAACCAGGAGTGGGTCGACTCGCTGACCTCCTGATCCCGTTCCTCCTCGAGGACCCCGCGGGGCGTCCGGCTTCGGCCGGGCGCCCCGTTCTCGTGCGCTGGACGAAAGAGCCGGGTTGCGCGGGTCAGGGGGACGAAGCGTCGGGTTTCGTGGGCGGGGGCGTGCCGGGTGTGATCTCCAGCGCCACCTTCTTCTCGAGGCGGTCGACGGCGTCGTCGGACAGCGAGATGAGGCCGTCGAGCTCTTCCCGCACCCGCTTGTACGCCACCTGGCGCTCCGCCGGTGTCGCCGCCTGGTCGACCGCGACCGCGAGCAGCTGCTGGGCCGTGTCGAGACGCTTGCGCTCGGCCGTCGAGAACGTCGAGTCCTTGAGTCGCCGTGCGTCGCGTTCGGCGAGGTCGAACGCGACCTCGTAGTCCGTCACCGCATCCCGGTATTCGGTGAGCTCCTCGCGGCTGACCTTCGCGGATGCCGCTGCCGGCCGAGCGTTGTCGGCAACGCGCTTGGCACGGAGGAAGGCCGCCGTCAGCGGCTGGCGCCCGTCGCTCATCGCGGGGAAGGCGATGAGCTTCGCGACATCCAGCTCGTATTCGAGCCACCGGTGGGTGACGTCGTCGTGGGCGGCGAAGAGCTTCTCGAGCTGCTTGGCGGTCGACTCCTCCGCTGCGGGCTCATCGGATGCGCCGGGCGCAGACGCGATCGGCACAGCGCGCGTGGCGGCCTTCACCTCGCCCTTCGCCTTGATGATCTCGAGCCGTCGCTTGTGGCGGCGACGGGCGCCGCGTTCCCAGGCGCTGCCGGCCGAGGCCAGCACACCGAACAGCGGGAACGCCAGCCACCAGTAGCTCCCGAGGAAGGTGAAGAACGGCTCCACCCTGCCATCGTATCCGCGGGGGTCGGTGCGGCTAGGTGCGGGGTGGCTCGACCGGCGGCGGGCCTTCGCGGCGCGCGGTGCGCCACGCATCCTGCTCGGCCACGCGGAACGCGGCTTCGGCGGCGGCGACGGCCTCCCGGTAGGCGACGAAGTCCTCCGGGGCGACCTTGGCACGAGGGTCGGCGGGGCGCAGCGCCCGGGCATGGTGCTCCGCGGCGACGAACTCCGCCGTGACGGGGTGTCGGGCATCCGACATCTGCGGGATGGCGATGGCGCGCGCGGCGTCGGTCTCGTACTGCATCCAGCGCGAGGTCAGCATGTCGTGGCGGGCCATGAGCCGCGCGAGCGGGAGGCGGGTGTCGTCACTCTTGCCCGGCGACGCGGAGACCGCGCGCAGCTGTGCACGAGCGGCCTTGACGCCGGTGCGCTTGGCCCGCAGGGTCATCCACGCGACGCGGTGCGCGTGCTTCGCGCGCTGGAGCTCGTCACGCGCGACCGGCACACTGATCGCGCCCGGCGCGCCCGGGTTGGCGCGGGCGGTCTGCAGCGCGGCACGGGCGGTGCGCATGTCGGCTCGAGCCGACATCAGCGCCGTATACGCACGTGACATCTCGTGGCGCGCGGCGTCGAGCTCGAGCCGTCGCGCCCGCCGGCGACCGCTCGTGGCGACGCCGTACCCGGCCGCGCCCGCACCGATCGCGGTGGGTGCGACCCACCACCAGGCGCCGAGCAGCTCGAACCAGAGGTCCACACTGCCATGCTAATCAGCGGGCGAGCGCGGCGCTCGGATGCTGGACGGCCGCGGATTCAGGCGAACAGCAGGGTGAAGATGGTGGAGCCGCCGGCCACGAGGATCAGCGACACGATGGTCACCCACGCGACGATCTTCATGCGCCGCTGGCGGGCCTCGCCGTAGCCGGCGTATTCGTCGTCGTCGGACATGGTTCCTCCTACGCGGTCGGTTCGGCGATCGTCGCGCCGAACGCGGCGGGCAGTGTCGCGGCGGAGCGCTCGCGGAGCTCGGACACGGCGACGGTGAAGACATCCTGCACCTCGAGGGCGGCCTCGCCGTCTGCCGGCACGTCGGTCACGCCGATGCGCAGCACCGGGTAGCCGCGGCCCTCGCAGAGCCCCCGGAACTTCACGTCCTCCTCGCGCGGCACCGACACGATCACACGTCCGGTCGACTCGCCGAACAGCGCGGTCGCCGCATCCACCCCGTCGCGCTCGCTGATCTCACGCAGCCACACGCGGGCGCCGACACCGAACCGCATCGTCGCCTCGGCCAGGGCCTGCGCGAGCCCGCCCGAAGACAGGTCGTGGGCGCTCGAGACGAGACCCTGCTGCGACGCCGCGTGGATGAGCTCCGCGAGCTTCTTCTCGCCGGCCAGATCGACCGCCGGCGGCAGGCCGCCGAGGTGGCCGTGGATCGTTCCCGCCCACTGCGAGCCGCTCAGCTCGGTCGCGGTGACGCCGAGCAGATAGATGTTCTCGCCCGCATCCTGCCAGCCCGAGGGGATCCGGCGGGCGACGTCGTCGATGATGCCCATCACGCCGACGACCGGGGTCGGGAAGATCGGCTGGTCGCCGGTCTGGTTGTAGAACGAGACGTTGCCGCCTGTGACGGGGATGCCGAGCTCGAGGCATCCGTCGGCGAGGCCTGCGACCGCCTGCGAGAACTGCCACATGACCTCGGGGTTCTCGGGTGAGCCGAAGTTCAGGCAGTCGGTGACGGCGGCGGGCACCGCGCCGGTGACGGCGACGTTGCGGTATGCCTCCGCGAGCGCGAGCTTGGCGCCCTCGTAGGGGTCGAGCTGGCAGTAGCGGCCGTTGCAGTCGGTGGCGATCGCGAAGCCGAGGCCCGATTCCTCGTCGACGCGGATCATGCCGGCGTCGTCGGGGAAGCTCAGGGCGGTGTTCCCCAGCACGTAGTAGTCGTATTGGTTGGTGATCCACGACGTGTCGGCGAGGTTCGGGCTGGCGACGAGCGTCAGGAACTGCTCGCGGAGCACCTCCGGGTCGATGCTGCGGGGGAGGGCCGCGGCCGACTCCTCGCGCAGGCTGTCGATCCATGTCGGGTAGGCGACCGGACGCTCGTAGACCGGGCCGTCGACGGCCACGGTCGAGGGGTCGACGTCGACGATCTGCTCGCCGTGCCAGAAGATCTGCAGGCGGCCGTCTCCGGTGACCTCGCCCAGCACGCTGGTCTCCACATCCCACTTGCCCACGACGGCGAGGAACGCGTCGAGCTTCTCCGGGGCGACGATGGCCATCATGCGCTCCTGCGACTCGCTCATGAGGATCTCCTCCGGCGTGAGCGACGGGTCGCGCAACAGCACGTTCTCGAGGTCGACGCGCATCCCCGAACCGCCGTTGGCGGCGAGCTCGCTCGTCGCGCACGAGATGCCGGCGGCGCCGAGGTCCTGGATCGCCTCGACGAGCTCGCCCTGGTAGAGCTCCAGGCAGCACTCGATGAGCACCTTCTCGGCGAACGGGTCACCGACCTGCACGGCGGGGCGCTTGGTCGGGCCGCCATCGGCGAAGGTGTCGGAGGCGAGGATGGATGCGCCGCCGATGCCGTCGCCGCCGGTGCGGGCGCCGAAGAGCACGACCTTGTTGCCGGCGCCGGTGGCGTTGGCGAGCTTGACGTCTTCGTGGCGCATGACGCCCACCGCGAGCGCGTTCACGAGCGGGTTGCCCTGGTACACCGGGTCGAACACCGTCTCGCCGCCGATGTTCGGAAGGCCGAGGCAGTTGCCGTAGAAGGAGATGCCCGACGTGACGCCGTGCACGACGCGGGCGGTGTCGGGGTTGTCGATCGCGCCGAACCGCAGCTGGTCCATGACGGCCACGGGGCGTGCGCCCATCGAGATGATGTCGCGCACGATGCCGCCGACGCCGGTCGCAGCGCCCTGGAACGGCTCGATGTAGCTGGGGTGATTGTGCGACTCGACCTTGAAGGTCACGGCCCACCCCTCGCCGATGTCGACGACGCCGGCGTTCTGGCCCATGCCGACCATGAGCTTCTCGCGCATCTGGTCGCTGACCTTCTGGCCGAACTGACGCAGGTAGATCTTGCTCGACTTGTAGGAGCAGTGCTCGCTCCACATCACCGAGTACATCGCCAGCTCGCCCGAGGTCGGGCGGCGGCCGAGGATCTCCCGGATGCGGTCGTACTCGTCGGGCTTGAGTCCGAGCGCGCCGTAGGGCTGCTCCTTCTCAGGCGTCGACTGGGCGTTCTCGACGGTGTCGGCGACGGGGCGCGACGACGCGGAGGTGTCGGAAGGAGAGGTCATGCGGCTGAGCTCCAGGAATCACGGGCGCCGGACGATCCCATCCTAGATGGCGGCGATGATCCCTTGGTGCCGGGCACGTCATCGCCCGGCACGGCGGGCGGCGGGTCAGAAGCTGCCGACGCCCTTGCCGATCAGCGTGACTCCCAGCACAAGGAGGAGGATCGCCATGATGACGGCGTTCTCGCGCTGAAGCCAGGACCGCAGGGCGGTCAGGGCAGGGGTAAGTCGGTCGGCGGCGACGAGGTATCCGACGACGGGGACGATCACGGTGATCGCCGCGATCACCGTGTAGACCGCGATCGCGGCCGCCGCTGCAGCGACCTCCAGGCCGGCGCCGCCGATCGCGACCCCCGCTGCGGCGCCCAGCAGCAGGTTCTTCGGGTTGACGCCTGACAGCAGGAACGCCAGCCCGACGGCCTTGACGAAGGTGAACGAATCGATCGCCTTCATCCAGGGCGGGAGAGCCGCTTCCTCGCCCGCCTTCGGACGCTGCCGCCAGCTTCGTACCGCCAGCAGGAGCAGAAGGGCGCCCAGCAGCAGCTTGATCGTTCCGCTCACGGGGCGCGATGCCCCCGCGTCGTCTTCGGGAATGATGCCGGCGAGCAGCGTGAAGACCGTCGCGGCGACGACGATGCCGAGGACCCATCCGAGGAGGAAGCCGGTGCTGGTGACCCGCGCCCGCGGGGAGAGCAGCATCAGGATCGCGGCGATGATCGGAATGGGACTGATCGCGACTCCCAGGGCGAGCGGGAGGATGTCGCCGACAACCGCGTTCATGCCCGATCCCTTGCTCTCGCTCCGTCGTGCCCGAACCTGGTCGCACGTCGTATCGCGCGATCGAGCGCCCGTCCGCTCTATTCCGGAGCCTAGGGCGTCCCGCGGCGGTGCGGAAGAGTCCTTGCGGGCGCCACTACTCAGTGTTACTTTGTACCGGTATTCAACGTTACTGAGTAGGGGCGGCGATGGGACGACACGACACCGAGATGCTCAAGGGCGTGCTGGAGGGCGTGGTGCTCGCGACCTTGGCGGACCGCCCGGCCTACGGATACGAGATCACGGCGACTCTGCGCGAGCGCGGTTTCGCCGATATCGCCGAGGGAACCGTCTACGCGCTCCTCGTGCGCATCGAGCAGCGCGGGTTCGTCGACATCGAGAAGGTCTCCTCGGAGAAGGGGCCGCCGCGCAAGGTCTACTCGCTCAACGCGGCCGGACGTTCGCGGCTGGACGAGTTCTGGGAGACATGGAGCGACCTCGCAGAGCGCATCGAATCGCTCCGGACCGGAAAGGAATGATCATGGCGTCGAAATGGATCGAGGTGCTCACCGGGTCCCTCGAGGAGAAGAAGCAGTATCGCGAGGCGGTCGCACGACTGGACGCGCTGCCCGAACCCCACCGCGAGGCTGCTCGCGCCGTGCACCGGTATCTGCTGCGCTACGGCGGGCTGATCGACGGGGAGCATGTCGCGCAGATGGCCGTCGATCTCGCAGACCTCTGGGAGGGGTCGGTCGCCTCGGGGGCCACCGTGCACCAGATCGTCGGCGACGAGCCGGTGGAGTTCGCCGAGACGCTTGCCCTCGCGTACGGCGGCAAGGGGTGGATCGACGCGGAGCGCGCACGGTTGCGCTCGGCGATCGCTGCAGCAACGGAGGGCGAGTCGTCATGAGCGCCGCCACCGCCCCGGCGATCCTGGTGGAGGATCTGACGAAGTCGTTCGGCTCCGTGGATGTGCTGCGCGGCGTCGACCTGCAGATCCCGGCCGGCAGCGTATACGCCCTGCTGGGGTCGAACGGGGCCGGCAAGACCACCGCCATCCGCATCCTCGCGACGCTGACCGAGCCCGACGGGGGCTCGGCCGCGGTCGCCGGCTACGACGTCGTCACCGACGCGGAGCAGGTGCGTCAGGCGATCAGCCTCACCGGCCAGTTCACCGCCGTCGATGACGTTCTCACCGGGCGCGAGAACCTCGCGCTGGTGGCCCGCCTCCGCCACCTTCCCGATCCCTCGCGGATCGCCGACGACCTGCTCGCGCGATTCTCCCTCACGGATGCGGGAAGTCGGCGCGCGGGAACCTACTCCGGAGGCATGCGCCGGCGGCTCGACATCGCGATGAGCCTGGTCGGTTCCCCATCCGTCGTCTTCCTCGACGAGCCGACCACCGGGCTGGATCCCGAAGCGCGCGCCGAAGTGTGGCGCGCGGTGGAACAGCTCGCCGCAGGCGGGACGACCGTCGTGCTGACCACGCAGTACCTCGAGGAAGCCGAGCGTCTCGCGGATCGCATCGCGATCCTGCACGGCGGACGGATCATCGTCGAAGGCACCCTCGAAGAGCTCGGCAGGCTGTTGCCGCCGACGCGCGTCGAGTACGTCGAGAAGCGGCCGACGCTCGAGGAGATCTTCCTCGCCGTCGTCGGCGGCGCCGAACTGGAGGAGAACTGATCATGACCACTCACGTGCTCTCGGACACCGGCGCGCTCACAGGCAGATCGCTGCGACACATCCTGCGCAGCCCCGACACCATCATCACCACCGCTGTGATGCCGATCGCCATTCTGCTGCTGTTCGTCTTCGTCTTCGGCGGAGCGATCGAGATCGGCGACGCGACGGGCAGCTACATCGACTACCTGCTTCCGGGGATCCTGCTGATCACGGTCGCCTCGGGGGTCGCCTACACGTCGTATCGGCTGTTCCTGGATGTGCAGGGCGGAATCGTCGAGCGCTTCCGATCGATGCCCATCGCCCGCTCGAGCGTGCTGTGGGCGCACGTGCTGACCTCGCTCGTCGCGAACTCGGTGTCGATGGCGATCGTCGTGGCGGCGGCCCTGCTGCTCGGATTCCGCAGCGGCGCCGGGGTCGGCGCGTGGCTGGCTGTCGCCGGCATCCTTCTGCTGTTCACGTTCGCCCTGACGTGGATCGCCGTGCTCTCTGGTCTTGCCGCACACTCGACCGACGGCGCGGCTGCCTTCTCCTACCCGCTCATCTTCCTGCCGTTCCTCAGTTCCGCGTTCGTGCCCACCGAGACGATGCCGGCGCCCGTGGCCTGGTTCGCCGAGCATCAGCCGGTGACGCCGATCGTCGACAGCATCCGGGCCCTGCTTGCTCAGCAGCCGGTCTCGTCCGACCTCTGGATCGCTCTGGCCTGGTGCGCGGGGATCGTCGTCGCGGCGTTCATCGGCGCGATCGCGCTGTATCGGCGCCGGTTCCGCTGAGGAGGCTGAGACGCGCGGCGACGAGAGGCGCGGTCAGAGACGAACCTTGCCGATCAGCCGGAGCAGCTTGCTCATCCCCGGGCGGATCTCGTAGCGGTTCCTCTGCACGCCCCGGATCATGTGCGTCACCACGTCGGCGATCGGCATCATCGGGATGCGGTCCACCTGCTGGTTGTCCGCGTCGGATCCGCTGAACATCGGCTTCGTGGTCCTCGGCGGAGCAAGCTCGAAGACCTTGACCGACGTGCCGGTGAGCTGCGTGCGAAGAGACTGCGTGTAGGAGTGCAGACCGAGCTTCGAGGCGCTGTAGAGCGGTGCCTTGTCGAAGGGGATGTAGGCGATGCCCGACGTGACGTTCAGAATCGCGGCCTCGGGCTGCGCGAGGAGATGCGGCAAGAAGACCTGGGTGACCATGACCGGACCGGCGAGGTTGACCCCCACCTCGTCGGCGACGTGATCGGCAGCGGCTTCGGGAAAACGGATGGCCTGCATCAGGCCGGCATTGTTGATGACGACATTGAGGCGCGGGAACGCCGCGGTCACCTGGAGGTGCAGCTCCTCGATGGATGCGAGGTCCGTCACCTCGACGGTGAACGCGTGGAGCGACGGGTGCGTGCGCCGGAAGTCGGCGAGTCGCCCCTCATCACGCCCCGTGACGATCACGGTGTTCCCGCGAGCCGCCAGCTGGGTCGCCATCTCGAGCCCGATGCCCGAGGTTCCACCCGTGATGAGGATCGTGTCCTGCCGCAGTTGCACGTCAATCTCCTGTCGTCGTGGGATTCATCCTCATCCTGACGCGACCGACCTGGAAGATCCCCCGGGGTCCTGGGAGTGGCGGGACCAGGAAGGCGCGACGCCTCACGCGGTCATGCCGCGCATCCCCTCTGCGACGGTGAGGCGCGGGTGGTAGCCGAGGTCGGCGCGAGCCGCGCTGATGTCGTAGGCCCGGTCGCGACCCATGTTGGCGACCAGCCAGTTCGTGAGCGGGGGCGCCGTGGGTCGGCGCAGCAGACGCGCTGCACCATCGAGCGCCGCTGCGACCGGAGAGGCGACCCACAGCGGGATGCTGCGGGCTCGCGAGAGATCGACACCCTGCGTGGCGAACAGGGCGCCGAAGAACTCGCGCACCGACGTCGGGGCGCCGTCGGTGACGTAGTAGAGGGCGCCATCGCGACCGTGAGTGAGCGAGTCGACGATCGCGTCGGCGAGGTTGAGGACGTGCACGAAGTCCATCGTGTGCCGGCCGTGGTCGATCCACACCCACCGACCCTTTCGGGCGGCGGCGACGGCGTCGGACATGGTCGTGAGTCCCGGGCCCCAGATGAAGGGCGGACGCAGGATCACGAGGGCCATGCCGGGGGTCGGCGCGTCTCGCAACGCGTTCTCGGTCGCCAGTTTCACGCGGCCGTAGGCGATCATCGAGACGCCGTCGTCCGTGCCCTCGTCGACGACGCGCGCACGCTGGGTCCCCGTGGATATCCCGGCCGCGCTGATCAGCACGAACCGCGAGACTCCTGCCTTCGCGGCGGCCGCGTGCAGGGCGATGGTCGGCTCGTGATTGTCGGTGCGGAAACCCTCGTCGGGTCCCCAGAACTCCATCCGGGCGGCAGCGTGCACAACGGCGTCGACGGTGCTCAGTTCCCCGACCCAGGCCGGGTCCCGAGTCACGTCGCCCGTGGCGGTGAGATCGTCGAGGTCGCCGCTCACGGCATCCGCTCCTGCGCCCCGGACGATGTCTGCGCTGCGCTCGGAGCGAGCGAGTGCGATGGGGGTGTGGCCTTCTTCGCGGAGCCGACGGATCAGGTGCTGACCGACGAAACCGCTTCCTCCGGTGACGAACACGCGCATGGGCGGGATCTCCTCACATAGATGCATCGATACCAATGTATTGATGTCGATAGATTGACACAGATGTAAGTTGGTGTCAACGACGGAGGAGGCGACGATGGGTGCAGTCGATGATGAGGACAGTGTCGAGCAGCCGAGCGCGGTCGACCTCGCGGACGGCTTCGGCCGCGCGGCGAAGATCCTCGCCCGTCGCTTCGATGACCGACTCGGCGAGGCGGGGGTGTCATTCGCTCGTGCGCGTGTTCTCGTCGAGGTCGTGCGGCTCGGCCCGATCCGGGTCACCGGCGTGAGCCAAGCGGTGGGCATCTCGCAGGGCACGGCCTCGGCTCTCCTGGACGCCCTCACCCGAGAGGGGCTGGTCACGCGCACGACGGATCCCGCCGACCGACGTGTGACACGCGTCGTCGCGACCGCGGAGGGGCGGCAGCGTGCGGAGCTGTGGATGCGGGCGTATGACTCTGCGGCGGAGGAGCTGTTCTCGCCCCTTCCGCGTTCGCGCTGGCCGGAGCTGCTCGACATCGTTCGAGTCCTTGTAGCGGATCACGAGATGCCGGCTGCCGAGGGAGAGGGTGAATCGACGCTCGACGGCTGAAGGCGCGGTTTCCGTGGCGCCGTGTGCGGGGCGAGAAGCCTTTGTCGGGAACGCGGTGAGATGACACCGAGTGTCACGTGGCTGGGGCGCCTCGCGCGCTGGCGATCCGACTTTGTGATGACACTTTCCTGCGCTGCACATATTTCGTCATCCTTGTGCCTCTGCTCCGCGACGGGTCGGCGGAAACGAGGCGAGCGGACACTGACGAGCTCGATCAGCTCGTGAGCTTACTGTCCAGGCAGTCGAACATGCGTTGCGTGGTCAGTGCTCGAGTCAGTGGTTCGCAGTGCCCTGCGGCGCCTTCGGCTGCGGTGAAGGCGCTGCAACCTCACGGACAGACCCGGTCTAATCGGCGATGCGGTCCAGGCCCGCGTGGACGGTGTGGCTCGCCGCGATGAGCTGCTCGACCGTCTGGTCGGGTGCCTTGATGTAGCGGTAGATGAAGTCGGGGTCGAAATGCCCGAAGCGGTCCACGGGACGCACCACGCCATCCGGGGTGCGGAGAATGCCGTCGAGTGGCGCGAAGTCGAACAGTGCCGGATGCGCCTCGCTGAACACGGCGCGCGCGGCTTTGGCGGATTCCCCACGGCCATTCAGGTGGGAGAGCACCGCGCAGAGACGGAACTGGCCCTCTTGGTACTGCCAGCCCGCCTGGATGACGTGCCCGGCCACCCTCAACTCCCTGCGCCAGCCGACGAGCGGCTGCCCGTGACTGATGGCGGACTCGGTCCATCCTGAGGTTGGTCCTGCCGCATCGAGTGCGCCCTGCACTCTGCGGGCACGGAGCTTGCGCAGACCGATGCGAGTCTGGGGTGAGTCGATCTCCGACAGTTGTCGCTCATCCACCCACGCGGACTCGGCGTGCGAGCGGACCATCGTGGTCGCGAGGAGGGACTCGAGCAGGCGGATGACTCGCGAGTAGCGGCGCAGGGTCTCGACCTCATAGCTGTGGTCGTTCTCGGGGAGCGCAGTGTCGATGCGGTCGGCGAGCTCCTGGTAGTTCAGGTATCGCCAGTCGGGGAGTGGCGTCCGCGGAGGGCTCATGCTCAGCAGCACATGCTCCGCGGGCGACCCCTTCCACCGCGCGGTCTTGGCGCGGTAGGCATCGAGCTGATCTTGGTCGGGAAGGGAGAAGACCTTGTTCTCGATGACGAGCGGAGCTGCGCCCGGCCACCGCATGACCAGGTCGAGGTTCTCCTGTTCCCGGTCCACCCGGCGCACGCTCGCGTTGCCGTCACCGGTAAGGTCGCGGAATACGGCGTCGGCGAGGTCGGGGATCTCATCGAAGAACCAGGCGAGGAAGTTGCTGTGGAACAGCTCCCGCTGGCCGTACATGATGCGGGCGAGCGGCTCGCGGTTCAGCTCGTGCGCGAGGAGCGATATCGGGCCCCGCTCGCGTGGCTCCGGGTTGACGGAGGGGTTAGCGGATGGGGGCGCCGAGGTGTTGCGCTCCGGCGTGGGTTCCGAAGCCGCGCCCGCAGGCGGTGTGCTCTGCGGTACGCCGTCGAGAAACCGGCGGACCGGGTTCGCGGCACCCGACCGCGGGGCGAGGTGGACGACGGTCTTGCCGACGGCGTCCAACTCGGGTGCGGGCGTTCCGTTGAAGCGCCACCGTCCGCTCTCCCGGCCCGGCTGCCAGTCGTCGATTCGGTATGCCCCGCGAACGACGTTCCCCGCGATGCCGAGTGCGATTCGTGCCCTTTCACGAGTGGAAGCTGCGACTTCGACGAGTACGAAGTCGACACCCCGCACAATCAAGCGCTCAAGTCGGTGATCATCCTTCTCCTGCGCCACGGTGAGGTGAAGGAGCCGCGCCGCGACGCGCTCCGGCGCGTGCTTCCGTATCTCGACGAGGTGACACTCATCTCTCCGCGGTCGATCCGGTGGGATGCGTTGACCTACCATCGCTCGAACGCGTCGTATCGGCTGCTGATTGGGGTCTGCGAGCTCATCGTCCGGGGGCTCCTTCCCACCGAGGACACCGGTGCGGCCCGGCTGTCGGAGTGGATGTCGGACGATGCGATGAGCAGGCTCTACGAGCGTTTCCTCCGGCAGTACTACGCGTTTCATCACCTCGAGCTGTCTCCGGGAGCACCGACCATCGCCTGGGATCTCGATTCGCCGAGTCTCTTCAGCGGTCAGCTGCCCGCGATGCAGACTGATGTGACCCTGCGACGCGGCGGACGCGCGCTCATTGTCGATGCGAAGTACTACAAGCAGAACCTCCAGGAGAGTCAGTACGGCAAGGAGACGATCCACTCGGGGAACCTGTACCAGATGCTCGCGTACGTGAAGAACGAGGACACGGAGCACGACGGTTCCGTCGCCGGGCTCCTCCTCTACGCGCGGACGGATGCCGGCGCCCAGCCCGACCTCGACGTCGTCATCCAGGGCAACCGGATCGGCGCGCAGACGCTCGACCTCAACCAGCCGTGGGCGTCGATCGCCGCGCGTCTCGAGGAGGTGCTCGACTGGCTCCACCCCGTGCCGGAGGCGGTCGCATCATGAACCGAGACGGATCCAGATCGTGCGCGGGCAACCTTGGGTGCCTTTGGTGGCGTCGCGGGCCGAGGCGCCCGGCGCGCCGCTTGCCAGTCTGCCGATTGCAGGTGCAGCCTGCCTCCCTACGAGGCCGGTGGGAGCGAATCCTCGTCCACTCGGGACACGGTGGCGTTCTCATCTGTAGCCACCTCACGGACACCGACGTCCACACGAGATGGCTCGAGTTCTACGACCGATACGCAAACCGTCGGCTCGCGACCACGAGTGAGGCTGCGGGCCCAGTCGCGCCCCCGCAGGAGCGGTGGACTCCCTGAACCTGGGCAGACGCGTTCCGCTGGGTACATTCAGTCCATGACCAGACGCCGTGGAGCAGCTGTTTCGGATTCGACGCTGACGGCGCGTAAGCGACGATCCAAAGCGCAGTGGGGTGTCGCTTCGACCGCATTGGCGCTGGGTATTGGGATCGCCCTCGCGTCGCCAACAATCGCGAGTGCAGTCCATTGGATCCAGTTCGGCGTCCCCGTTGGCGCCTTTCTGATCGGCATCGCCGTTGGAGTCATTGCGCTTCCACTGGAGGTGACGAATAGTCCCTCAGACTTTGCCGACCGCCCTTCGCGCTTCCTCGAGGAAGCACGACAACGAATCAGCCAGGATGACGCCGACTTCCTCGCGGCGCTGGCACCTGGACTTAGGGGGTCGGCATACGACCAAGCAATGCATGATCTCGAGGAGCTAATTGGTGAACGCCGGCAAGTTGCTCGTGCGGTCATCGGCGCCTCAGATTCGTCAATTGTTCTTGACGCAGTGGCATCGTTCTATGACGGTTGGCTGAAGTTTGTGGATGCTCACTATGAGCAGAGGCAACGCGAGGAGGCCCAGGAGAGAGCGTTCGAGGAGGTTGACTACCAGCAATCTCGTGCTCTGGAGGCCCAAGTGGTCAGGTTGCGCTCGGATGCCATCTCCGCGATCTCTACCTACGCAGGTGGGCGTGATGCGGGAACCGAAACCGCGTCCATCACCACGTAGCTGGTTGCGCGGCGTGTCCGGGATCCGCGGGAGTCGCCCCCGTCATCGCGGGAACTAAGCGACCGCGATCGGCTTCGCCGTTTCCCGCACTCGTGGTTGGCAGCGGTACCTTGGCGCTAAGCCTGCCGCGTACTCCACGTGTCGAAGGCAAGGTCCCCACGACAGAATGAGGCCGCGGTGAATCAGGAACGCCCAAACGAACTCGTCGCAAAGCAGGTCGTCGAGGACACGCTCGGGGTACTGCTCGTACACGCTGACACGCACGGTGGCGTGGACTATAAGTCGACCGATGTGAATCGCCCTGGGTTTCGTTCCGTTCTTCAAGCAAGGATGGAATCGATGAATCAGAAGTACTCGGTGGAGATGCGCGAGCGCGCGTTGCGGATGCTGGATGAGGCCAAGCCCGACCACCCGAACCTGATGGCCGCGGTGCGGCATGTGGCGGGCCTGCTGGGGATGAGCCCGGAGACATTGCGGGTGTGGCATCGGCGTCGCGAGGTCGACGCCGGCGTCCGTCCCGGTGTGCCGACGGACGTCGCGGCGGAGAACGCGCAGTTGCGTCGCGAGAACGCGGAGCTGCGGAAGGCGAACGAGGTCCTCAAGGCCGCGAGCGTGTTTTTCGCGAAGGAGCTCGACCGCCCCTCGACGAGATGATCCGGTTCATCGACATGCACCGGGATCAGTTCGGGGTCGAGCTCATCTGCCGCGTCCTCAAGGATGCGGTGCGAGGGTTCCTCACCTCCCGCGGCTACCGGGCCGCGAAGAGCCGCCCTGCCTCGGCGCGGCAGCTGAAGGACGAGCTGCTGGTCGGGGAGATCAGGCGGCTGCACGCGGAGAACTACGGCGTGTACGGGGTACGGAAGATGCATGCGCTGCTGCGCCGGCAGGGGTGGGATGTCGGCCGCGACCAGACCGCCCGCCTGATGCGGCTGGCCGGGGTGCGTGGGGTGAAGCGGTCGAAGAAGGTGTTCACTACGAAACCGGACCCGACAATCCCGCAGCCGAAGGACCTCGTGAAGCGGAACTTCACCGCCCCCGCGCCTCGCAGACTCTGGGTCGCGGACATCACCTATGTCGCAACATGGGCGGGATTCGCCTACGTCGCGTTCGTGATCGACGTGTTCTCTCGCATGATCGTCGGCTGGAACGTCGCGTCGACATTGAAGGCCGACGTGCTGCCGTTGCAGGCGTTGAACATGGCCGCTTTCAACGCCACGGGAGCGCTGGACGAGCTCGTCCATCACGCCGACCACGGCTCGAACTACCTCTCGATCGTCTACACCGATCGGATCGTCGAGCTCGGAGCGAAGCCGTCCACCGGGACCGTGGGCGACTCGTTCGACAATGCCCTCGCCGAGGCGGTGAACGGGCTCTACAAGACCGAGCTCATCCGCCGCCAGGGCCCGTGGCGGACCATCGAGCAGGTCGAGCTCGCGACGCTCGAGTACGTGTGGTGGTGGAACAACCAACGCCTCCACGGCGAGCTCGACTACCGTCCACCCGTCGAGGTCGAGGACGCGTACTACGCTGACCTGGAATCAGCCCAGCCGGTGATCGCCGGACAGGGAACCGATAGGAACGAAACCCAGGGCGATTCACCTGCAAGCCGGCCTGCAGCATCCGACGGAACACGTCGGAATGGGCCAGGTCGGGATCGGCGAGGACTTCGCCGATCAGGGTCGTCAGGGCAGACTGGTTCTGGGTCATCGTGGGATCACTCTTCTTGTCTCTTGGCGGAAACAGCTGGGCTCCCACGATGGCCCATCAACGTCTACGACGACGAGGACCCCGCGGGAAGTGACACCACGCTATGGGACTCACCCGGGATGGTGAAACGTGGCAGGCACTTGGCCCCGAGCCTAGGGCGTGTCTGACAAAGGCTGAGGCTGTCGGCTGAGAGCCTGATTTCGTGTCGCGGTTTCAAGTGCTCTCGGATGCTCAGTGGTCGCTGATCGAGGGGATGCTGCCGCGTCCGACGGGCAGGCCGGGGCGGAAGTTCTCTGACGCGAGGACGATGGTCGAGGGCATCGTCTACCGCTACCGGACGGGAGTCGCGTGGAGGGATCTGCCAGAAGTGTTCGGCCCGTGGCAGACGGTGTGGACGTGGAATAACCGGATCGCGACGGACGGCACCTGGGATCGCGTGCTCGCGAAGCTCACCGCCGTCGCAGACGCGGAAGGGATGATCGACTGGTCGTTGTCGGTGGACTCCACGATCGCCCGCGCGCATCAGCACGCGACGAACACGACCCGGCTCACAGGGGGCTGGATCGAATTACACGAATCCGGCCGTCGAGCCGCCTGACCACGGCATCGGCCGCTCGCGCGGCGGACTGTCGACGAAGATCCACCAGCTCGTCGACGGCAACGGGTTGCCTCTGGTCACGCTTGTGACCGCGGGGCAGGCCGGTGACTCGCCGATGTTCCTCCCGCTGATGGCGCAGCTGAAGGTGGGGCGCGATGTGGGTCGGCCGCGGACTCGCCCAGACTCGATCCGTGGCGACAAGGCGTACTCTTCCCGCGCGATCCGCGGCCACCTCCGCTCCCGCGGGATCAAGGCCGTCATACCGGAGCCAGCGGATCAGAAAGGGCACCGCAGGCGGCGTAGTTCACACGGCGGCAGGCCCGTCGCGCTCGATGCCGCCGACTACAAGAACCGCAACGTGATCGAGCGTCGCTACTGCCACATCAAGCAGTGGCGCGGGCTCGCGACCCGCTACGACAAGCATGCAGTGATCTATCGTGCGGCCGTCGTCCTCAACGCTGTCATTGCTTGGGCCAAGGCGCTGTCCAGCAGACGCTGATGCGGGTATCGTCTTTCGCCTCATGATGCGGAACTGGTTCAATCCGTCGCGCACCGCCCGCCTTGGAAGGCGCGGGCGACGGCGTCGTTGGATTGCCGTTGCAGGTCTCGGGCTGGCCATTGCGGCCGCGTTCTTGGTGCGGCGGCGCGAAGCTTCCGGTGCTGGCAGCGGAGTGCTGGACGCCGAAGCCGTGCGCGGGCTCTACGACCGGGTCGCTCCTGTCTACGACGTACTGTCCTGTCCATACCGGCTCATCGACGGTCGCCGTCTTGTCCGACGGGGAATCCGCGATCTGGAGTTGCGGCCGGGCGACACGGTCGTGGATCTCGGCACCGGCACCGGCTGGGCGCTGCCACGGCTGGCCGACGCGGTCGGACCGTCCGGACGCGTGATCGGAGTCGATATCTCCCTCGGCATGCTGGAGCGCGCCCGCCGCCGCGTGAAGGGCCGCGACAACATCAATCTCGTCCACGCCGACATCGCGGATTACCACCTTCCTCGCGGAACCCGAGGAGTGCTCGCCGCGTTTGCGATCGAGATGCTGCCCGACTACGACGCCGTGATCGCCCGGCTCGTACGAGAGCTGCCTGCCGAGGCTTCCATCGCCGTGACCGGTCTTCGCGATCCTGATCGGTGGCCGGAATGGCTCGTGAAGCGCCCCGGGTGTGATGGAGGCTCTCAAACCTGTGAAGGGTGGGAGTCATGGCAGCACCACGGAAGTACAGCGAGGAGCTGAAGGATCGGGCGATGCGGATGGCGTTGGACGCGCGTCGAGATCCTGAGTCGAGGGTCGGCGCGATCAAGCGGATTGCGGACCAGCTCGGGATCCATCCGGAAGCGTTACGGACCTGGGTGCGGCAGGCCGAGGTCGACGACGGCATCGCGCCGGGCACGACGACCGCGGACGCGCAGCGGATCGCGGACCTCGAGCGCGAGGTGCGGGAGCTGCGTCGCGCGAACGAGATCCTCAAGACCGCGTCGGCTTTTTTCGCGGCGGCGGAGCTCGACCGCAAGCTGAAGTAGCCGAGGTGCCCACCGCGGTGCTCGTCGAGTACATCGACGGGCACCGCGACCGGTTCGGGGTCGAGCCGATCTGTCGTGTCCTGCGTGACGCGGGTATGCAGATCGCCCCGAGCACCTACTACGCCGCCAAGGTCCGCCCGCCGTCGGCGAGGGCGGTCAGGGACGCGGCACTGACCGTCGACATCCGGGTCACGCATAAGGCGAACCTTGGCGTCTACGGGGTGCGGAAGATCCACGCCGAACTGAATCGGCAGGGCGTGGAAGTGGCCCGCTGCACGGTCGAGCGGCTGATGCGGCAGGAAGGGATCCAAGGGATCCGGCGCGACAAGTCCCGCCGCACGACGTTCGGCGACGGTGCGGAGACGGAGCGGCCGCTGGACCTGGTGGAGCGGCGCTTCGAAGCGACCGCGCCGAACCAGCTCTGGGTCGCAGATCTGACCTACATCCGCACCCACGCCGGCTGGGTCTACGCCGCGTTCGTCCTGGACGTGTTCAGCCGCCGCGTCGTGGGCTGGCAGGTCTCCACGAGCATGCGCACCGATCTCGCTCTCGACGCACTGGACATGGGCTTGTGGGAACGGCAGCGCGCCGGCCAGGACGTGTCCGGACTGATCCACCACTCCGACCGCGGAGTTCAATATCGAGCCATCCGCTACACCGAACGCCTCGCCGAAGCCGACGCGGTCGCCAGCGTCGGCTCCAAGGGCGATTCGTGCGACAACGCGATGGCCGAGGCGCTGAACTCGCTGTTCAAAGCCGAGTGCATCCGCAACCCGGTCATGCGCCCGAAGGGCGGCTGGGCATCGATCCGCGATGTCGAGATCGCCGTCGCGGAGTACATCGACTGGTACAACCACCGACGCCTTCACGGCGAGATCGGGATGACCCCGCCCGTCGAAGCAGAGGCCGTCCACTGGGCATCCCAGGCAGCGGTCGAATACGCTCAAGAACACGTCCCCGCCGGGGCCGGAACCAACTAACCGAGCCTCCACGAAACCCGGGGCGCTTCACTCGTGCGTTTAGGATCGGCACTGAACCGTCCTTTCGGGGTATCGAACGCCTACCGCAACCACCGACCCTGGGAATCCGTTGCGCGGCGCGCAGCCCGAGCAACGTACGTCGAGGCCCTCGGCGGCGCGATCTATCTTGCCGTTGGCGGTTCGTCGGAAAAGGCGGCGGGGACACCGTCATGGCCGAGTCACACTCTGTGATCTACGGAGAGAAAGCAGCCGCTCGACGGCGGCATGCCTGGACTCGGACATTGTCAGACACGCCCTAGCCGCTACGACCCCTCCGCCCAAACACACCGGAGGGCCCGCACGTATTGGGTGCAGGTCCGCGAGCATCTCGGGGCCGCGACCGCAACACTACAGCAATGGATGTATAGTCATCGCATGCTGACTCTTGCGTCTCGAGTTGATGTGATGAACCGTCTCGGTCGCGCGATGGCCGACCCCACCAGATCCCGTATCCTGCTGGAGCTGCTGTCCGGCCCAGGCTACCCGGCCCGATTGTCCGAGTCCCTTGGGCTGACCCGCACGAACGTGTCCAACCACCTGACGTGCCTGCGGGGCTGCGGGATTGTGGTGGCCACCTCGGAGGGGCGGCAGACACGGTACGAGATCGCTGACCCGCACCTGACCCGCGCGATCACGATCCTGGTCGACACGGTCCTCGCCTACGACGACGGCGCCGCGTGCGCGAACGAGAACTGTGACGTGCCGCTGTGCTGCGGCCCCTCCGCCTCGATCGGCGACCAGGTGGAGGGAGCGCTGTGAGCGATGAGTGCTGCGGACCAGACGAGCCGCGCAAGACCACGACGATCGTGAAGCGGCTGCAGCTGAGCAAGCCGCTGGCCACCGGCGACGCCTGCTGCGGCCCGGTCCACGAGCCGGCCATGGCCGGCAAGGCACGTCGCGCACACCACGATGCCGGTGACGCATGCTGCGGACCCGACGAGAAGACCGCCACGCACGCGCCCGGTCACGACGACCACGATGATGACGACGGACTCGAGGTGCGGCCGCCGTGGTGGCGGGACACCGCGCTGCTGCCCTCCGCGATCGCCGGGGTCACCCTGCTGGCCGGGTACATCTTCGCGTGGACCGGCATCCCGATCCCGGCGCTGATCCTGCAGTGGGTCACCCTGCTGGCCGGGGCGTACACGTTCGTGCCTAGTGCGATCCGCCGCCTGTTTCGGGGCAGGCTCGGCGTGGGGCTGCTGATGACGATCGCCGCGATCGGAGCGGTGCTACTGGGTCACGTCGGGGAGGCGGCAACACTGGCGTTCCTGTTCTCGCTCGCCGAGGCACTCGAGGACCGTGCAATGGATCGCGCGAAGGAGGGGCTGCGCGCACTGCTATCCCTCATTCCCGAGACCGTTCGGGTCTCGCGCCTCGCGGGAGACGTCATAATCCCTGCGGCGGAGGTGCGTGAGCTCGACATCTTCGTCGTCGGCGCCGGTGAGCGGATCGCCACTGACGGCGTGATCGTGGAGGGCCGCTCGAGCCTGGACACATCCGTGATCACCGGTGAGTCCATTCCGGTGGAAGTCGGTCCCGGCGCCGCGGTCGCCGCGGGCTCTGTGAACGGGTCGGCGACGTTGCGGGTGGAGGCGACCGCGGATGGGCGCGACAACTCACTCACGCAGATCGTCGCCCTTGTAGAGCAGGCTCATGCTCGCAAGGGCGAGCGGGCACGACTGGCGGACCGGATCGCGCGGCCGCTCGTGCCGGCGGTGCTGATCGCGGCCGCGCTCGTCGCGCTGTTCGGTCTGGTCGTGGGCGACCCGTGGACGTGGATCGAGCGGGCGCTCGTGGTGCTGGTTGCGGCATCCCCGTGCGCATTGGCGATCGCGGTGCCGGTGACGGTAATCAGCGCGGTCGGGTCTGCATCGAAGTTCGGGGTGGTGATCAAGTCCGGGGAGGCCTTCGAGCAGCTCGGCACGATCCGCACCGTCGCCCTCGACAAGACCGGAACCCTCACCCGCAACGAGCCGACCGTCGTCGACGTGCGCCCCGCTCCCGGCATCAACCGGGACGAGCTGCTCGGCTGGGCCGCCGCGCTAGAAGCGACGAGCACGCACCCCCTGGCTGCGGCGATCGTCGCCGCCAGTCCCACGACCCCCACTGCGGCCGATGTGATCGAAGAGGCCGGGCGGGGCATGACCGGACGCGTCGATGGGCGCGCCGTGCGAGCGGGCAACGCCCGCTGGCTCGACCCCGCCGCGCTCCGGGACGCGGCCGAAGAGATGGCCTCCAAAGGTATGACCGTCGTGGTCGTCGAGGCCGAGGGGCAAATCGCCGGTCTCATCGGGGTGCGGGACGAGCTTCGCGCAGAATCGGCCGAGACGGTGCGGATGCTGCAGGCTCAGGGCATCGAGACGGTCATGCTCACCGGCGACAACGAACGCACCGCCCGCGCGATCGCCGGGGAGGCGGGGATCACCGACGTGCGTGCGGAACAGCTGCCCGCGGATAAGGCTGCAGCGATCGAGACTCTCGTGATGACGCGCCCGACTGCGATGGTAGGCGACGGCATCAACGATGCGCCCGCGCTTGCGACCGCGACGGTGGGGATTGCGATGGGCCTGAAGGGATCGGCCGCGGCCATCGAGTCTGCCGATGTCGCCTTCACTGGCCACGATCTGCGTCTCATCCCCGGGGCGCTGGCACACGCCCGCCGAGGTCGGCGGATCATGACCGTCAACATCGGCCTCGCCCTGGCGATCATCATCGGACTCTTCCCCCTTGCACTGTTCGGTGTGCTCGGACTGGCGGGCGTCGTGCTGGTGCATGAAGTCGCCGAGGTCATCGTCATCCTCAACGGTGTACGCGCCGCTCGTCGCCCCCGCTCGGTCCCCGCCGCTCACGATTCTGCGTCTGTGAAGGAGCCTCACCTGGTAAGTGTCTGAGCCTGTTTACAGACCTGGAATAAACCCACGGTAAGCTTTCGGTGATGATCCCGACGACTCGAACCCAGCACAATACTGTGCTGAGCGAGCGTCTTCTGATAACGAGGATCATTACTGGTCTAGGGTTGGCACTCCTGCTCGTGCTGGGCATCGCCGCTGCAGGACACCTCGAGACCGATGGCACCACACCTGTGCCGCTGGGAATATCCGCACTCTTGGACCCGCACGTCGAGCCGCTGAGCGACAACGCTACCGATCCGAGCGGCGCCGGCGAACATCAAGCGGCGGTTGGCGAATCCTCGGGGACCAGCGCTCTGATGGGGGCAGCGCTATGTGTTCTCGGGGTTCTCTGCGGGCTGGTGTTCGCAGTGCTGACTCACCGGCTGTGGCGTCGCCGCGTCCTTCCTGAACGCGGGATCTGGCCGCGGATACTGTCGCTCTTTCCCCACCCGTCGACATTTTCGCGGGTGCGCACCCTCTCACTGACGCAGCTGAGCATCTCCCGAACCTGACATTCGGCATGCCGTCCTCTCTGGACGGCGCTTCGCCCCGGGCTCACGCCCGGGTCCTGTCATGCGCCGTGTCTTGGTTTGGAGTACCCGAATGAAAACCCCTGTGAAAGCGACGTTGATCTCCGTCGCCGTTGTCGTCGTGCTGGTGCTGGTCGCGATCATCTACGCCCTGGCCAATCAAAGCCCCGCCCCACCCCCGGAGGAAGGAAGCAGCACCGGCGGCTCCTCCGTGGTGCGGGAGAGCTCGCACGTGCTGGACGACGGCGGACCGGATGCGGTGACCGTCGTGGAGTTCCTGGACTTCGAGTGTGAGGCGTGCGGGGCGTTCTACCCGATCGTCGAAGACCTGCGCGAGACGTACGCCGGTCAGATCACCTACGTGGTGCGGTACTTCCCCCTGCCCGGTCACTTCAACTCGAAGAACGCGGCGATCGCTGCGGAAGCGGCCGCACAGCAGGACCGATTCGAGGACATGTATCACCGGCTGTTCGAGACACAGGCGGAGTGGGGCGAGGCGCAGGAATCCCGCGCCGACCTGTTCCGCGGCTTCGCCGAAGAGCTCGGACTGGACATGGCCGCCTACGACGCAGCCGTCGCCGATCCCGCCACCACCGAACGGGTGGAGCTCGATTTCAACGAGGGACGCGCTCTCGGAGTCGACAGCACGCCGACCTTCTTCCTCGACGGGGAGAAGCTCGATCTGCAGACGCTGAACGACCTCGAAGACGCCATCGCGGCTGCCGTCTCCGGTGGTCAGTGATGCGGACGGGCCTGTCACACCGGCGAGTGATCATCGTCGGAGCCGGGCAGTCGGGACTAGCCGTTGCCGCGGCGTTGAACGCCGAGGGTCTGCGTCCGCAGCAGGACTTCGTCGTGATCGACGCCGCCGGCAAGGGGCAGCGCAGCTGGGCATCCCGATGGCATTCGATGGAGCTGCTCAGCGACGCCCGGCATAGCGCGCTCCCGCCTCGCGGACTCCCCGGGGATCAACGCCGGCGTCCCCGCGTAGACGAGATCGTCGACTATCTCACCTTCGTCGAGGCGGGCCTCCGCGTCGAGACGGTCTGGGGTGTCCGCGCCACCGGGGTAGAGCGTCCCGGCACCGGAACCACACTGCTGCTGTCCACCACCGCAGGGGAGGTGCAGACCCGCAACGTCGTGTGCGCCACCGCCGCCGCGGCGTATCCGCGCATGCCGGAGTGGGCCGCACGTGTGAGCGTCCCTGGCATCGTGCTGCACAGCAGCGACTACCTGTACCCGAACCAGATCCCGCCGGGCAAGGTGCTCGTCGTAGGAGGCGGCAACAGCGGCGTGCAGCTAGCCCGTGAGCTGACCGCGTCTCACACGGTCACCATGTCCGTGCGCAGCCCCCGCCGACACCGGCCGAGCAGCAGCTACCCGGCAGCTGCTGGACCGGCCGTCTCGTGGCTTACCCGCCGGCGGCATCCCGAACCGATCTTCAGCGACAGCTACGACCAGCTGCGACGCGCCGGCGTCACCATCGTCCCCGCCGCAACCGCCGCAGACGGTGGCGTGGTGACACTCGCCGATGGCAGCGAGCTCGCACCGGACTCCGTGATCTTCGCCACCGGCTACGAACCGGGCGACGACTGGCTGCCCGATGCCGCGCGCACCGATCGGGCAGCCCGCACCCAGACCGGGATCCCGGGACTATTCGTGGCCGGCATGCCGCAGTACAGCGGCCGCGGCGCAGACACGATCACCGGGGTCTGGCGAGACGCCACCACCATCGCCCACCACATCATCAACCGTCCCTGAAAGCCACGCCATGACACCCTCCTCACCTACCGACACCAGCCCGGGCATCGCGCGGATGCCGCACAGGTTCCGCCCGGCCGCGTTCCTCGGCCTGTTGGCAAGCCTGCTGCTGGCAGCCGGCATAGTGCTCTCCACCGCATCGTCCGCGGCCGCTCACGACAGCATCGTCTCGGCCACCCCCGAGGCTGACGCGACCATCGGCGTGGTGCCGCAGGAGATCTCGTTGACGTTCAGCGGCGAAATCCTCACCGTGGGCAGCGCCGTCGTCATCGAAGTGATCACCCCGGGCGGTCAGAACCTCGCGACCGAACAGCCGCAGATCGACGGCACGACGGTCACTCAGGCTCTCACCGGCGATCAGGAGCCCGGTCTCTACACGGTGCGGTGGCGGGTCGTCTCCAGCGACGGCCACCCCATCAGCGACGAGTACACGTACACCCTCGAATCCGCCGCGATCCCCGACAACACCCCCACTCCCGCGCCCACCGCCACAGAGCACACGCCCGAACCATCTCCCACATCCTCCACCGCCGAATCCGCGGATGACGGCTACGGCGGTCAGGCCTCCGGCGGGGGAGAGATCTTCCCCGTTCTGGCTGTCATCAGCGGTGTGATGATCGTCGGCGGGGCACTGGTCGTGGTGCTCATGGTGGCCAGGGAACGGCGCCGCCGCGACCGCGCCGCCGCAGCAGCGGCCCAGGCAGATTCCTCGACGAGTGGCAAGACAGATGGCTCGTAACCGAGGCACACGACTCGCGATCGCCTGCGTGATCGCCGCGGTGGTGGTGCTGATCGACCAGGCCACCAAGGCGGCCGCGCTGTCCGGGCTGAGCACGGAGCAGCGCATCCCGCTGCTGGGAGATCTGCTCGGGCTGCAGCTCGCGTTCAACCCCGGTGCGATCCTCTCCCTCGGCGCCGGGTTCACCGGGCTGCTCACCCTCCTCGGGGTGGCTGCCGTGGTGCTGCTGGTGATCGCCGTCGTCCGAGCTCGCACCGTGTGGTGGGCCGTGGGGCTCGGGCTGATCCTGGGCGGCGCGATCGGGAATCTCATCGACCGACTGTTCTCCCCGCCCGGGTTCGGTGTCGGGCACGTCACCGATTTCCTCGCCTACGGCACCTGGTTCATCGGTAACCTCGCCGACGTCGCCCTCGGCGCGGGCGTCATCGTCCTCGTCGGCGTGCTGTGGGCACGGCGGCGAGCTGCCACCGCGCAACGCGCCGACACGACGCAGGACGGGCAGGAGCCCGTCGCGGAGGGGCAGAGACCATGATGGCCAAGCAACGAGTGCCGTCCGTCTATCAGCGCAATGCGTTCGCCCCGGGATTGCTCGCGGCGGTCGTCCTGTTCCTGGCCCCGGTGCTGATGGGCGGAGACTGGTTCCTGCTGGTGCTGTTCGTCGCCGCGATCCTCGCCGTCATCGTCGGCTGGTTCGCCGTGCAGGCTCGGCAGTGGTGGTGGCTGCCGGTGTTCGCCGCGATCGCGGTGCTGTGGAACCCGGTGTTCCCGTTCCCGTTCTCCGGGCCGGTGTGGACGGCCGCGCAACCGGCTGCCGCGGTGGTCTTCCTGGTCGCCGGAGCGATGATCAAGGTCCGCCGCTCGTGACCCGCGGCCGCGTGTTCGCCGCAGCCGTGGTGCTGCTGGCAGTCGTCGTACTGGCCGGGTGCGCGAGCAGCGATTCGCTCGCCCAGCAGTACCGGGACGGGAACGAGAAGGGCTACATCGCCGGCGAGTTCCAAGTGGTGGAGATCCCGGAGCCCGACCGCGGCGAACCGGTCGCGTTCGAGGGGGTCACCGAAACCGGCGAGCGCGTGTCCAGCGACGACTACCGCGGCGGGGTGCTGGTGGTGAACTTCTGGTACGCCGCATGCGGACCGTGCATCGTCGAGGCGCCGCTGCTGGAAGAGGTCTGGCAGGAGTACCAGGACCAGGGCGTCTCGTTCCTCGGCGTGAACACCTACGACCAGCCCGCCACCGCCCTGTCGTTCGCCCGTGACAACAACGTCACCTACCCGAGCGTGATCGACGTGAACGACGGCAAGGTCAAGCTCGCGTTCGCCCAAGTCACCCCGATCCAGGCCACCCCCACCACCCTCGTGCTCGATCGGAACGGGAGAGTCGCCGCCCGGGTCATCGGGCAGCTGGCCAGCGCCTCCATCCTGTCCACCCTGGTCGCCGACACCCTCGCCGAGGAGAACCCGTCATGAACCCCGGGCAGCTGGTCGTCGACGGCGCCCTCTGGATCGCGATCCCGATCGCGGCCCTCGCCGGCCTGGTCTCATTCCTCTCCCCCTGCGTGCTGCCTCTGGTGCCCGGTTACCTCGGCTACCTCGGCGGCGCCGCCGGCAGCAACCCAGGTGCCGCCGCGACCGGGTCGACGGTCACAGCGGAACGCACCCGCCTGCTGCTGGGGGTGGGCCTGTTCATCGCCGGGTTCACGGTGGTGTTCGTCACAGTGACGATCCTGGGCGGCACGTTCGGGTTCCTGCTGCTGCAGTACGGCAACATCCTCACCCGGATCCTCGGGGCGGTCGTGATCGTGCTCGGCCTGGTGTTCATCGGGTTCTTCGGCATCGCCCAACGCACCCTGCGCCCCCGGGTGCAGAGCCGCGCCGGCCTGATCGGCGCCCCGCTGCTCGGGTTCGCGCTCGGAGTGGGGTGGACCCCCTGTATCGGTCCGACGCTCGCGGCGATCCTGTCGATGTCGTGGAACCTTGGCGACCCCGCCCGCGCCGGCCTGCTCGGTCTTGCCTACTCGCTCGGGTTGGGCATCCCGTTCCTGCTGCTCGCCGTGGGCTGGGGATGGGCGTCCCGCTCGGTGTCGTTCCTGCGCCGCCACATCCGCGCCCTGAACATCGTCGGCGGCGCCCTGCTGGTGCTGCTCGGAGTGCTGATGGTGACCGGGCTGTGGACCACGCTGATGTCTGCTCTGCAGCAGGTGGTGATCAATGTTCCCGCCCCGCTCTGAGACCGACACGGTCGTCGACCCACTGCGCCCCGCCGATCACCTCGACTCCGACGCCCCGTCCGAGATCACCGGTCCTGCCCTCGGCATGGTGGGTTGGGCACGGTGGGCGTGGCGGCAGCTGACCAGCATGCGTACCGCCCTGGTGTTGCTGCTGTTCCTCGCGATCGCCGCCGTCCCCGGGTCGCTTTTCCCGCAACGCACCGCCGACCCGAACGGGGTCACCCAGTGGCAACGCGACAACCCTGACGTGTTCCCGTTGGCGGACGCGGTCGGCCTGTTCGACGTGTATTCCTCGCCGTGGTTCTCCGCGATCTACCTGCTGCTGTTCGCGTCCCTTATCGGCTGCGTCATCCCCCGCGCCAAGCACCACTACAAGGCGCTTCGGTCCCTGCCGCCGCGTACCCCCGCACGACTGTCCCGCCTAGTCGACTACCAGGACACGACGGTCGCGGCCGATGAAGCCGCCCCGGATCCGGCGGAGGAGGCGGTGCGGCTTGCGGAGCATCAGCTGCGCCGCGCCGGCTACCGGGTGCACCGATACGACGGACCGGGATGGGCGTCGGTCTCGGCCGAGCGTGGGTATCTGCGGGAGACCGGCAACCTGGTCTTCCACGTCGCCCTGGTCGGGGTGCTCGCCTCGGTCGCGATCGGCGGCGGGTTCGCCTACACCGGGCAGCGTGTCGTGGTGGAGGGCACCACGTTCGTCAACGCGCTCAGCGACTACTCCTCGTTCAACCCCGGCCGGTTCGTCGACGGCGCCGGCTTGGCCCCGTACTCGCTCACCCTCGACGACTTCCGAGTCTCCTATCAGCTGCCCGGCAGCCCGGGGGCCGGGCAGGCGGGTGACTTCTCCGCCGACGTCACCATCCGCAGCGCCGGTGAGGACGCCCGGGCGGAGAGCGTGATCGTGAACTATCCGATCACCGTCGCCGGCGACCGCATCTACCTGCTCGGCAACGGGTACGCCCCGACCCTCACCGTCCGTGATGCCGCAGGAGAGATCGTGTGGAGCGAATCGCAGCCGTTCCTGCCGCAGGACTCGAACATGACCTCGCTCGGGATCATCAAGATCCCCGACGGGCTGCCCGAGCAGCTCGGCCTGGTCGGCTTCTTCTATCCCACCCAGGGTGTGCTGCCCTCCGGCGCGTTCACGTCGGTCTATCCGGACGTGGTCAACCCGGTACTCACCCTCAACGTGTTCAGCGGCGACCTCGGCATCGACGACGGCACACCCAGGTCGGTGTACACCCTCGAGGTCGACGGACTCACCCAGCACACCGGCGGCGACACCGGCCTGGACTCCCTCGAGCTCACCCCCGGCGCCACCGTGGACCTGCCCAACGGGTGGGGAACGATCACCTGGGAGGCGGCGTCCGAGCAGGAGCCGGTGAAACGGTTCGCGTCACTGCAGATCCAGAACGACCCCACCAGCGGATGGGTGCTCGCCTTCGCGATCCTCGCCACGGTGGGACTGTTCGCCGGACTGTTCGTGCCCCGTCGACGCATCTGGGTCAAGGCTCGCACCACCCCCGAGGGCGTGCACGTCGAATACGCGGGACTCGCCCGCGGCGAAGATCCCACGCTCCACAAGGCCGTCCGCGACATCGCGAACGACCACGCCGCCGCCCTGGATCGCGCGCGCGGCGCGAACCCCGAAGGAGGAACCCGATGAAATGCCCCGTTGATGACACTCAGCTCCTGGTGAGTGAGCGTTCCGGCGTCGAGATCGACTACTGCCCAGGGTGCCGTGGCGTCTGGCTGGACCGCGGCGAGCTGGACAAGATCCTCGACCGTGCCACCGACACCCGCGCCCCGAGCAATCCCGCACCCGATAGCCGGGACTCCCACCACGGCCGAAGCGACTCCCACCACGGCCGGAACGGGCGCCGCCGCCGCGACGGCTTTCTGGGAGAGCTGTTCGACTTCTGATCCCCTGACAGGCATGACACCGTGAACGACTGGATCCCCGGGACGCCGCCGACTCTGCTCGGCTTCCTCAGCCCCGCACCGTTGCCGTTCCCACTGCTGCCGGTGATCGCCGCAGTGATCGCCGCCGCTTACCTGGCCGGCGCGATCCGGCTGTGGACCAGCCGGCGGCGGTGGCCGGTGTGGCGCACGATCAGCTTCCTGCTCGGGTGCCTCACCCTGGCCGCGGTCACCGGCCTGGGCGTCGAGGCGTACGGGTACGCGCTGTTCTCGGTGTTCATGTTCCAGCAGCTCACCCTCATGATGGCCATCCCCCCGCTGCTGGTGTTGGGATCCCCGGGCACGCTCCTGCTTCGAGCCACCCCCCATCACGGGCTCGGCCGGCTCGCGCTCCGGGCCGCTCACGCGGGGCTGCGCAGCCGGGTCGCGCGGTGGGCGCTGAGCCCCTGGGTCGCGCTCCCGCTGTACCTGTTCGCGTTCTACGGGCTCTACCTCGCCGACGCCGCCGACCGCATCCTGCAAGCACCCGGCGGGCATGTCGGCCTCGAGTTCGGGTTCCTGGTCGCTGGGATCCTGTTCACCATCCCGGTGCTCTCCGCCGACCCGCTGCCGGTGCGGCTCAGCCACGGCGGCCGCGCGCTGGACGTGTTCGCCGAAGCCGCCCTGCACGCATTCTTCGGGGTGTTCCTGATGATGGCCACCACGTTGCTTGTCGACGCGTTCGCCGCGCCCACGCTGGCGCTGGGCATCGACCCGATCGAGGACCAGCGTCTCGCCGGCGGCCTGGCCTGGTCCTACGGAGAAGCACCGACTCTGCTGATGCTGATGTTCGTCATGCACCGCTGGTTCCGCGACGACACCGCCCGCGACGCCGCCGCCACCCGCTACGCCGACACTCACGGAGACCCCGAACTGGACGCCTACAACGCCTACCTCGAAAAGCTCCGCCAAAAGGACAGCCGCTGATGGCCACGACTACTCTCGTCACTCCGGCTCGGCCGGTCACGACCACGGCGACGCCCGTGGATCGCACGGCGCGGCTGCCGCTGTGGGCCGCGATGGCGGTGGCGGGCGCCGGCGGGTTCGCGCTGGATCTGGCCACCCCGGCGATCGGCTGGTGGCCGCTGGCGTTGGTGGCGGTCACGATGTCGCTGATCAGTCTGATCGGCCGCAGCATCCTCACCGCATTCCTCGTCGGCACGGTCTTCGGCGTCGTGTTCTTCTTCACCCATCTGGCCTGGGTCGGGCAATTCCTCGGCCCGATACCCTGGGTCGCTCTCGCCAGCCTGCAGGCTGTCCTCTTCGGCGCCGGCGCCATCCCGCTCACCCTCGCCTACCGGTGGACCGGGCGGTATCGACCGCGCGGGACCGTGCAGCTGGTCGCCGTGCCGCTGCTGATCGGCGTCCTCTGGGCTACGCGTGAGGTCGTGATGGGGGCGTGGCCGTACGGCGGGTTCCCTTGGGTGCGGATTGGGATGACACAGGTCGAGGGCCCGTTGGCGCAGGCCGCGTCCTGGACCGGGGTGACCGGACTGAGCCTGCTGGTCGTGGCGCTGTGCGCGGGCATCCTGCAGTGGGCCCGCGCGGGCGGCCTCCGGTTCCTGCGCGGCATCATCCCCGCCGCGATCCTCACATTGATCCTCGTCGTGACACCGCAATTCCCCACCACCGACGCCGGGACACTGCGGGTCGGGTGGGTGCAAGGCAACGGCCCGGCCGGCTACTTCGATCCCAAGGCGCCCGGCGACATGCTCGCCGCGCAAACCGCCGGCTCCCGGCCGCTGCTGGGCCAGCAGATGGACCTGCTGGTGTGGCCGGAAGGCAGCGTCGATGCCGACCCGCTGCGAACCCCCGCGGTCGCGACTCAGCTGGATCGTGTCGTAGCGGGGGCGGGTGCGCCGCTGCTGATGAACGCGGCCACCACCCGCGGTGAGGACGTGTTCAACACGTCGCTGCTGTGGACGGCTGATGCCGACGCACGCCAGTGGCACGACAAGGTCAACCCGGTCCCGTTCGGCGAATACGTGCCCGACCGGTGGCTGTACGAACGTATCGTCCCCGACCTCGTCGGGCTGATCCAACGGGAGTACACCCCCGGCAGCAACCCGCCGATCGTCACCGTCAACGACATCGACGTCGGGCTGGCGATCTGCTTCGACGTCATCTACGACCAGGTGATCTGGGACAGCGCCCGCGCCGGCGCGGAACTCTACGTCTTCCAGACCAACAACGCCGACTTCCGCGGCACCGACGAGAACCTGCAACAACTCGCCTTCGCAAGGATGCGCGCCATCGAGACCGGCCGGGCCGTGGTCAACGTCTCCACCGTGGGCACCAGTCAGGTCATCGCCCCCGAGGGTGCCACGACCGACAGCGTCGGCGTCGACACCGCGGCCGCGCAGATCAGCACCATTCCGTTGCGCACCGGGCTCACCGCGGCCGTGGTGATCGGCCCGTGGCTGACATTGCTGATCCCCGTCGCCGCGTTCGTCGCCCTCACCGCGCTCGGGATCCACCACCGCGCCCGGCCCGCAGCCCCTCGTGTACACGCCGATTCAACGAGGTCAACACGAGCATGAGACCAACAAACCCCATCGTGGATGCCCGGTCCCACCCGCCAGGTGAAGGGCCGCCGAGCACAGAGTTGGGCTGCGGCTCATCGCCTGCCGAGCAGCGGATGCTGGGGCTCCCCCTGACCCGCCGTGGGGCGCTCAGGGCGGGGCTGCTCGGTCTCGTCGCCGGGAGCTCGATCGTCGGCTCCGCGCGGCCGCTGCCCGCCTTCGCCGCCGACTACCCGTCGTGGGATGACGTGCAGGCGGCGAAGGCGAACGAGACGGCGAAGACCGCCGAGATCACCCGGATCCAAGGTCTCATCCAGAGCCTCACCAGCGACGTGCAACGTACTCGCGCGGTGGCCGAACAGGCGGCCGATGCGTTCTACACCGCACAACAGGACTACTTCGCCGCCGTCCAACGAGCTGACGCGCTCCAATCCCAGGCAGACGCCGAAGCCGAAGCCGCCGCTGAGGCCTCTGACCGGGCGGGACGGCTCGCCGCGCAGCTGTACCGCACCGGCGGCGACGACACCGCGCTGAAGCTGTTCTTGTCCGGGTCCGCGGCGAACGCTGACGATCTGCTGGCACGACTGGGCACGATGGACAAGCTCCTCGAACGCAACCAGGGCGTGTATGCCGCCGCGCTCACTGCGCGCAACGCGGCGCAGGGGTTGAGCGATCAGGCGGCCGTGGCCCGTGACGAACGTGACCGGCTGCAGCAGCTCGCCGAGCAGAAGATGCGCGAATCGCAGCAGGCCGCCGACGCCGCTCAGACGGCGCTGGACGCGCAGACCCTCCACCTCGGCGAGCTCGAAGCGCAGCTCGCCGCCCTCCAAGACACCACCGCGCGGACGATTGCCGACTATCAGGCCGGAGTAGAAGCAGCCCGGCTCGCCGAAGAGCAGCGCAAGGCCGCCGAACGCGCCGAAGCCGCACGCCGTGCCACGGAGGGGAGTGCTGGCGGCGGTGTCGCCAGCTCCGGGTGGGCACGTCCCACATCTGGACCCCGGACATCCGGCTTCGGCCCCCGCAGCTCGCAATGCGGCAACGGGTATTGCTCCACCAGCTACCACTACGGCGTCGACCTGAGCGGAGGCTGCAGCGCCGGAATCTACGCGGCCGCTGCCGGCACGGTCGTCTACGCCGGATACAACGGCGGCTACGGCAACTACATCAAGATCGACCACGGCGGCGGGATCGGAACCGGATACGCGCACATCCGCAACGGCGGGTTCTTCGTCGGCTACGGCCAGCGCGTGAACGCCGGAGATCTGATCGGCAGCGAAGGCAACACCGGGAACGCGTTCGGCTGCAACCTGCACTTCGAGGCCTACGTGAACGGCGCTCCCGTCAACCCCATCGACTTCCTGGCCGCCCGTGGCATCTCCATCTGACCCGAAACGAAGGAGGACATCATGACGGAACAGCTCACCCCCGAAGCTGACCAGCCTCAGACGCCCCCCACCCGCCGCAGCCTCCGACAACAAGGCTCTCCGCCGCGCAAGATTGTCGCCCCCACCCGGCGACAGGCCGCCGCCGCCGCGCCAGCGCGCGGACCCCGGACGATGCGTCCGGTGCGGAGCGTGGCTGCCCTCGCCATCGTCAGCGGCCTGATCGCGACGGTGGCGTTGCCCGCATACGGCGCCTGGCAGACCACAACCCCCGAGCCGCTGACCCTGCAGCAGATCGCCTCGGACAACGCCCAATCTCTCATCGTGGCGTCCGACGCGACGCAGACACAGCTCACGCGGGACAGCTACGCGGCCACCACCCAGGAGGAGATCGACCGGAAGAAGGAGGCAGAGGCGGCCGCTGCTCGCGCCCGCACCTCGACCCGCGTGGCGTCGGTGCCGTTCGACTACAGCATGGTCGCCCCCGGCAGCGGTACGGTGCGCTGGCCAGTGGGCGGCCCGTTCACCGTCACGGACCGGTTCGGCGACCGGGGCGGTGCGCACATGGGCACCGACATGGTCGCCGCCGGCGGCACCCCGGTGTACGCGTCCGTCGACGGCGCCGTCAGCGTCTCGCAGGACAGCTATGGCGGCTATGGGGTCACCGTCGTGATCGAGTCCGTCCTGAACGGTCAGCGCGTCCGCACCGTCTACCCGCACATGCAGACCGGAAGCCGACAGGTCACTGTCGGTCAGACGGTCACCGCCGGTCAGACGGTCGGGCTGGTCGGCAGCACCGGACGCTCCACCGCCAACCATCTGCACTTCGAGGTGTACATCGACGACACGGCCGTCGACTCACTGGTATGGCTCCAAGCAAACGCCGGCTGAAACCGGCATAACCCTGAAGAAGAGGACACCTACATCATGACCGGATCACTCACACTCGACGGCATCTCGCTGCTGCTGGTCTGGACCGCGATCGCTACCTACCTGCTCGCATTCATCGCCTACACCATCGACCTCGCCCGCCGCTCCGTCCCCGCCGCCGTGCCGCTGCGTGAACCGGCGCTGGTCAGCGCGGCGACGGCACCCGCGGTCACGGAGGCCTGGCAGGAACAGCACCCCGGCGCCCCCGAGCCGCGAGCATCTCAGCCGCGGCTGCTGTGGGCACGGATCGGGACGGCGCTGACGATCCTCGGTTTCCTGTTCCACCTGGCCGGCACCGTTCTGCGGGGGATCGCGGCCGGGCGGGTGCCGTGGGCGAACATGTACGAGTTCGCCCTGACCGGCACCGTCCTGATCGTCGCCGTCTACCTCGCCGTCCTGCGCCGCTACGACCTCCGCTTCCTCGGCGCGTTCCTGATCGGCATGGTGGTGCTGCTGCTGGGCGGCGCCACCATCACCTTCTACGTCGACGTCGTTCCCCTGATGGATCCGCTCAAGAGCGTGTGGCTGGTCATCCACGTATTCGTCGCATCCCTGGCCACTGCCCTGTTCGCGATCGGATGCGGCCTCTCCGTCACCCAGCTCCTGCAGGCCCGCCGCGAACGCCGCACGGCAGCCGCCTCTGCGGATGGCGCACCGCGCAGCGGCCCGCGGTTCCTGGCCACGTTGCCGCCCGCGGACGCGCTCGAGTCCCTCGCATACCGGTTTGTGATCGTCGGGTTCGTGTTCTGGACCTTCACGCTGATCGCCGGCGCGATCTGGGCCAACGACTCCTGGGGAAGGTACTGGGGGTTCGATACCAAGGAGGTCTGGACCTTCGTGATCTGGGTGCTCTACGCCGGTTACATCCACGCTCGCGCGACACGCGGCTGGCGAGGCACCCGCTCCGCGTGGCTGTGCATCATCGGCTTCATCGCGGTGCTGTTCAACTTCACCATCGTCAATATGTTCTTCAAGGGACTCCACGCCTACTCCGGCCTCAGTTGACCCCGAATAGAACCACGTTCTACTGAAACTGAAACCATCATGATGCAGTCCGGGCTGATGGTCGCCGAGTGGTTCGGGGCAATGGGGCGCACCTGGGGGGCGACACCACTGGAAGACCAGTACACCGGCGGCGGCATCGCCTGGTCGATCGGTGAGATCCCCACCCTCATCCTCGCGATCACGGTCACGATCCAATGGAGCCGCAGCGACGACCGCGAGACGAAACGCCGCGACCGGCACGCCGATCGGACGGGAGATGCCGAGCTCGACGAGTACAACGCGCGCCTACTCGACCTTGCCGCCCGAGACGCCCGCAGCCGCAGATGAGATCACCGAGAGACTCCACAGAGAAGCGCATCTGGTGACCACGAAGCAGCAGCTCGACGACCGCTATGGCCGCAGGCCCCGCCCCGCTCGCCGCCGCGCGTTCTGGATCATCGTCGGAACCATCGCTGTAGCGTCCGTTGCCGGACTGTCGTGGCTGACCATCTCCAATTCTCTCGATGACGTCGGATACGACGAGACAGGTTTCGATCTCGTCGACGCTCGCACCGTGACGGTGTCATTTCAAGCGACCCCGCCCGCTGGCATGAGCTTCGCCTGCGCGCTGCAAGCGCTCGATGAAGACTTCGGCATCGTCGGCTGGCGTGTCATCGAGTACCCCGCATCCGAGACGATCACCCGGACATTCGTCGAGACGATCCCCACCGTCGCGCAGGCCACCACCGGCACCGTTCACTCCTGCTGGGCGACCTAGCCGGAGTCCCGCCCTGCGCCGTGCTAACGGTTCTCGAGTCTGCAGCTCACGCCGTGGGCTTGTCTTCGTGGTCGATGCCGTGGTGCTCCTTGCCGCGCTCGAACGCGAGGAGCCGGAGAGCGTTGCCGACGACGATGAGCGTGGATCCTTCGTGGATGAGAACGACGGCGCCGATGTTCAGGCCGACGAAGGTGGCGATGATCAGGAAGAGGACGACGGCGAGACTGGCGATCAGGTTCTGGCGGATGATCCGGCTGGTGGCGCGGCTGAGCCGGACGGCGAAGGGGACGCGGCCGAGGTCGTCGCTCATCAAGGCGATGTCGCAGGTCTCGAGCGCGACGGTGGAGCCGGCGGCGCCCATCGCAATGCCGATGTCGGCCCGCGCCATCGCGGGCGCGTCGTTCACCCCGTCGCCGACCATCGCGATCGGCCGGTGGCTCTGGGCCAGCCGGGTGATCTTGGCGACCTTGTCCTCGGGCAGCAGCTCTCCGATGGCGGTGTCGACGCCGACCTCACGGCCGACAGCGTCGGCGACGCGCTGGTTGTCTCCCGAGATCATCACGAGCTGCCCGACATTCGCTCCGCGAAGCGCGGTGAGCACCTGGACGGATTCCGCGCGGGAGGCGTCCATGACGCCGACGAGACCGAGGAACCGGTCGCCGCGCCGCACGATCATCAACGTCTGCCCGGAGTCGCGGGCCTGTTCGTACGCCGCGTTGAGCGCAGCGGGGAGGGTGAGCTGCTGTTCGTCGAACATGCGGAGGTTGCCGACCTCCACCGTCTCACCGTCAATGGTGGCGCGCACACCCCGGCCGACGACCGCGTTCAGGTCTGTCGCTTCGACCCGGTCGGAGTCGGAGATGCGGCCGGTGAGGTCGCGGACGATCGCCGCGGCAAGGGGGTGATCGCTGAGCGACTCCACCGCGACCAGGGTCGGGATCAGCAGCGCCCCGTCGTCGCCGTCGACCGGGGCGACGGAGGTGACGCGGGGAAGGCCCCAGGTGAGCGTTCCGGTCTTGTCGAACGCTATCGCCTTAACCCGGCCGAGGGTTTCCAGTGGTGCGCCACCCTTGACGAGCACGCCGGCGCGTGCGGCGCGGGCCACCCCGGCGAGCACGGCCGCGGGGGTGGCGATCGCGAGAGCGCAGGGGCTTGCCGCGACCAGCACGGTCATGGAGAGGTAGAACGCGTCGGGGAACTGCTGCCCGAACCCGAACATCGCCACCAGCAGGGTGGCCGCGACGCCGACGATGACGGCGGGCACGTACCAGCGCTGGAACCGGTCGATGAACTGCTGGGTCGGGGACGTGGCCTGGTCGGCGGTGCGGACCAGCTCGACCACCTTGCTCAGCGTCGAGTCCGCCGCCGTGGCGGTGACCTTGACCTCGAGCACCCCCGAGCCGTTGACCGTGCCCGCGAAGACGCGGTTCGCGGCCGGCAGGGTGTCGACGGTGCGCATCGCACGCTCTGGATCGGTGACAGGTTCCTTCTCCACAGGGATGGACTCGCCGGTGACCGCCGACTGGTCCACGGCAGAGACCCCGGAGATCACGAACCCGTCCGAAGGGATTCGCGAGTTCGGACGGATCACGATAATGTCCGCGACCGCGATCTGCTCGACCGGCACCTCAACCGGCTCGCCGCCGTCACGGCGGACCAGTGCCGTGCGGGGAGCGAGTTCCGCGAGCGCCTCAATGGACTTGCTCGCCCTGCTCAGCGCGTACTCTTCCAGGGCGTGTCCCAGGCTGAACAGGAACAGCAGCACCGCACCCTCGGCCCACTTCCCGATCAGGGCGGCACCGATCGCCGCGACGAGCATGAGGAAGTCGACCTCGAACTTGCCCCGCAACGTCGAGGCGATCGCTGAGCGGAAAGTGAAGAACCCGCCGAAGAAGTAGGTGGCGAGAAAGAACACCAAGGGCAGCCCCAGCAATGGCATGCCCAGCACGAACTCCGTGATCATCCCGGCCGCGTACGTCAGGCCGGACGCGATCGCGAACCACAGCTCCCACCGAGCCGAGCCGTGCGCATGCTGCTGCACGTCGGTGGCAGATGCCGTGGTTGAAGAGGTGTTCATCATGCACCCACAGTACATCACAGTATTGTGATATGTTGTAAATGTGAATTATTATCGCGTTCGGCGGGCACAATAGTGTCCATGACACATGAGACCCTGCGCGAGGCGGCGGGCGTGCTGTCCGTAACGGAGGCCGAGCGACTTGCAGAGATCATGCAGGCTCTCGCCTCACCCGTGCGCTTGCGCATCCTGAGCGTGCTGCGCGCCCGCCCGAGCACCGTCACCGAGCTCAGCGAAGAGCTGGGGTCGGGACAGACCACCGTGTCCAACCACCTGCGACTGCTGCGCCACCCCAGCCTCGTGGTGGGCAGTCGAGACGGCCGCCACGTCCACTACGCATTGTTCGACGAGCATGTCGCGGAACTGCTGGACGAGGCTGTGGGGCATCTGTCTCACCTAGCCTCCGAATCCAAGCGGGGGTAGCGGGCCAGGTTCAAAATCTGTGCATAGGCAACGGCCAGGACTAGCCATATGCGGGACCACATGGAAAGGAACGCGGTGAGCGCGAGCGGTTCACGTCGATCCAATCGGCGGAGGTGGACGTCTGCTGAGTACGCCTACGTGGCCTTGGGACTGAATGGCCTGTGCCTGCTGATCTTGTTTTCCAACCTGCTAACCGGCAACACCTGGTGGCGGGTTGCAGTGCCGCTCGCTGTGCTGTGCCTCGTCCTCGGCGCCGTGTCAGGGTTTCAGACGAGGCGACTGAGAACGAGAGAGCGGCACGAACCCAAGACTTAGAGACGCCGGGGGCTCCGCGGTGTTCCACTTCCCCTGAACCTACTGAGCGAGTACGCCGGGAGGAGTCTGCCGGCTCGCATGAAATGCTGGGGTACGCCACCGACTCCCACTCCTTGCCTTTGTCGGCGCTGCGGATGATGCCCAGACTTGGAGCCCGAACTCTGCCGGAGTGCTCGATCTCGGATGCCCCGAAGCCAGCAGCGCTTCATCGGTCGCGACCAACCCCATCGCGTCGAACGCGAACCGCTGCATTTAGTGCAACGACAACGGAGACCAGTGCAACGAAAAGGTCGAAAATGCAACGGGAACACGTTCCCGACAAATCGACCCTTGACGCGGAAGATCTCGATCGCTAATGTACAACCAAATGGTTGCACAAACGGAGCTCACCGATGACGAGATCGACCGCGTCTTCCAGGCGCTCGCGGCGGCTACCCGCCGCGACATCCTGCGGCGCACCCTCACCGGAGAGCATTCCGTCTCGGCCCTCGCGCGCGACTACGACATGTCGTTCGCGGCGGTGCAGAAGCACGTCGCCGTGCTCGAAGCCGCGCAGCTCATCATCAAGCGCGCGGAGGGACGCGAGCGCCTCGTGCGCGCGGATCCTGTCGGTATCGCGGTGAGATGACACTAGATGTCACGTATCGCAGGCGTCTTGCGCGCGGTCGGAGGAACTTTGTCGTGACACTTTCCCAATGCCCGCGCTTCAGATGAGACTCTACGAGCGCCCTTTAAGAGTGGCGCGAGAGCGACAGCGATTGCTGTTCCCGGGCTGGCTCCGGTGTGATGACCGATGTGCGCGTCAGTTGCTGAACCGACTTCGCCCGCTGGGCGGTCCTGACGCCGTTGAGGATGACGATGACCTCCGCGATCTCGTGTACCAGGACTACGCCGGCGAGACCGAGGGACGCTGAACAGGGCAAGCGGGAACAGCATGATGATCGTCAGGGCCAGACTGATATTGGCGGTCATGATGCGCCGACCGCAGCGGGCGTGGGCGAGAGCGGCAGAGATGAGGCGAAGGTCGTGGTCCGTGAAGGCGACGTCGGCGGACTCAAGTCGCTGCCGCGATCGCCTGGTTCAAAGCGATCGGCGCGAACAGCAACGGTCTATGCCGCCACCGTCATTGAACGAATCAACGCGCCCCTCCCGATCCTCTGGCATTGAGGCCGTCAGGCCACAGGCAGCGCCCCTACGATTTGTGACGTTGTCGGTGCTCCGGCGTAGCCGTTCTCTGTCGCGTAGACGCGGCACGCGAGCGAGCGAACCGGCATCGTCGGGAACAGGTCGACGCCGTCGACGAGGAGCGTTGGCGACCCTCCGAATCGAGTGTTCGATGCCTCGGCCTCAGTCCGGATCGCCACCAGCTCCACCGGTACGTCGGCGAGTCCGAGAGCGTCCAGCGCTTCGCGCGTGTGTTCTTCGGCAACGGCCGTGTTCGGGCAGTCGACGATGTGCAGAAGCTCGACCTTCATGCGGCGTGCTCCGTTCGCTATTCGCTGTTGGTTGCCGCGCGCGGGCTCGGCGTGAGGAGGTTCAGGCTGACCAGGCCGACACCGACCACGACGAAGACGTCGGCGATGTTCCCGACGAAGAGGTCGCCGTAGGCGAGGAAATCGGTGACGTGCCCTCGCCCTAATGACGGCGGGCTCAGGAGCCGGTCGACCAGGTTGCCCACCGCGCCGCCGAGGACAAGCCCCAACGCGAGACCCCACCGGGCACCGCGCAATCGCACGGCGAACACGACCACCGCAGCGGCGGCGATCACGCCGACGAGAGTGAGGACCCAGGTGGCCCCGGAGCCGAGAGAGAACGCAGCTCCGGGGTTGTAGACCAGGGACAGGCCGAACAGGTCGCCGAGAAGCGGTATCCGTTCGCCCGGCGTCAGCTGCGCCACCGCGAGGGCCTTCGAGCCCTGGTCGAGCGCTACAGCGAGCACGGCCACAATCAGGACGACGCCGAGAGCTCTCCTCGCCTGCGGCCGCGCGCCCGCATTCTCTTCGTCGATCGCGGCAGCGACGTCCTGCGTGGTCACGCGCTGGTCTTCCGTGTACGTGCGGCGCGCAGGCCGTTGAGGATCACGACGACCTCGGCGATCTCGTGCACGAGCACCACGGCCGCGAGACCCAGGACGCCGAACAGGGCGAGCGGGAGCAGGGCGGTGATGATCAGCAGCGACAGGATGATGTTCTGGTTGATGATGTGCCGTCCGCGGCGGGCGTGGTCAAACGCACGCGGGAGTAGCCGCAGGTCGTGGCCGGTGAAGGCGACGTCGGCGGACTCGATCGCGGCGTCCGAGCCGGTCGCGCCCATCGCGATCCCGATGTCAGCCGCCGCGAGGGCGGGGGCGTCGTTGATGCCATCGCCGATCATCGCGACCGACCCGTTCTTGCCGAGTTCGCCGATCGCTGCTGCCTTGTCCTCAGGGCGCAGCTCGGCGCGCACGTCCTCGATTCCGGCCTGCGCGGCCAGGGCACGGGCTGTGCGGGCGTTATCGCCGGTGAGCATCGTGACCCCGATGCCCTGGGCGACGAGGGTGCGGACGACCTCGGGAACCTCGGGGCGCAGCTCGTCCCGGACACCGATCGCCGCGACCGGCGAACTGTCGCGGTGCACGATCACGACCGTCATGCCCTTCTCTTCCAGGGCCGCGACCCGGTCGCCGAGTGTCCCGGCGTCGAGCCAGCGGGGGCTGCCGACGGTGATCCGTGCCCCGTCGAGGGTGCCTTCGATGCCGTGACCTGCCCGCTCGGTCACACCCTCGGCTCCGGGGGCTCCGGGAGCTGCGGCCGTGATCGCCGCGGCGAGCGGGTGGGTGCTGTGCTGCTCCAGCGTGGCCGCCCAGGCCAGCGCCTGCTGCTCGGTCACGCCATCGACGGTGAGGACGGCGGTGACGGCGGGTTGGTTGCGGGTGAGGGTGCCGGTCTTGTCGACGGCGACGTGACGGATCACGCCGAACCGCTCGAACACGGCACCGGACTTGATGATCACGCCGAACTTGCTCGCCGAACCGATCGCCGCCACCACCGTCAGCGGCACCGAGATCGCCAACGCGCACGGCGACGCCGCCACCAGCACCACAAGAGCGCGGGTGATCCACAACTCCGGGTCACCGAACAGCGACCCGATCACGGCGACGAGGACGGCGAGGATCAGCACGCCGGGGACGAGCGGGCGGGCAATCCGGTCCGCGAGGCGGGCGCGGTCGCCCTTCTCTGCCTGCGCCTGCTCCACGAGCTCGACGATCGTGGTCAGTGAGTTGTCCGTGCCCGCCGCGGTCGTCTCGACCTCCAACGCACCAGCCGTGTTGATCGCACCCGCCGACACCGCGTCTCCGGGCTCGACCTCGACCGGGATCGACTCCCCGGTAATCGCGGACGTATCCAAGCTCGAGCGTCCCGTCCGGACGATGCCGTCGGTTGCGATCCGCTCACCCGGACGCACCAGCATGAGCTGGCCGACGGCGAGGTCCTTCGCCGCGACCTCGACCGTGGTGCCACCCTGACGGATGGTCGCGGTCTCCGGGACGAGCTTCAGCAGCGCCCGCAGCCCACCGCGGGCGCGGTCCATCGCCTTGTCCTCCAGCGCCTCCGCGATGGAGTAGAGGAACGCCAGCGCGGCAGCCTCCTCGACGTAGCCGAGGATCACCGCGCCGATCGCGCTGATCGTCATCAGCAGGCTGATACTCAGCTTGCCCTTGAACAGCTTCCGGATCGCGCCCGGGGTGAACGTTGACGCGCCCAGCAGCAGGCCGATCCAGAACAGCACCAGCGCCGGGATCTCCGCCCCCGTCCACTCGAGGATCAGACCGGTGAGGAACGCGATGCCGGAGAAGACTGGGACCATGATCCCGCGATCGGTCCACCAGGGACCGTCGTGGTCATCATCATCGTCCAGCTCGACGCCCTCCACTTGGGACTTCGTCACTTCACTCATGCGTCGGCTCCGATTCCGCAGCACCCCGGTACCGTGCAGGACGCGTCCACACACGGCGCGTTCTCGTTCACCGCCAGCGTCACATCGACGAGCGCGGTGAGCGCCGCCGTAAGGTGCGGGTCAGCGATCTCATAGCGCGTCTGCCGCCCCTCGGGCTCGGCGACCACGATGCCGCAGTCGCGCAGGCAGGTCAGATGGTTCGAGACGTTCGAGCGGGTCAGCTCCAGCTCGCGCGACAGCACGGCCGGGTAGCTCGGGCCACCGAGCAAGGTCATCAGGATCCGGGAGCGCGTCGGGTCCGCCATCGCCCGGCCGAGCCGGTTCATGACATCTAGACGCGAAGTAAGAGTCAGCACACACTGACTATACATTGAAGGCTGACTAATCTTCTGGACGCACGTCCTGTCTTCTGCGGCGGATTGATTCATCCTCCGCGCGGCAGGTGCTCGAGATGTCCGATGGCCTCGTCGAGGAGCTCGGTGACATGGTCGTCGAAGAGCGAATAGTGAATGTGTCGGCCGGCGCGACTACCGGTGACGAGGCTGAGGTGCCGTAGCAGCCGCAGATGGTTCGACACGGTCGTCTGGCCGATCTGCAACTGCTCGCTGAGCTCGGTCACCGTACTCGGTCGAGCGCTTAGCGCGCTCAGGATGCGCAGCCGCACTGGCGACGCCAGCGCCTGCATGATCTCGGCGAGCCGCTCGGCCTCTGCCACGGACAAAGGACCCATTTCCCGACGCATCTCAGCACTGACCATGCTCATCATTGTGCCGCGCGATCACGATAATCATTCACAAGAACACCATATCATGATATTGTGATGTATTCTGATGGCATGACTGCTTCCCCGACGACTGCCGCGCCCACTGCTGAGGCGCAGGACCATGCTCACGGCTCCGCCCGGTGGGAGTTGTGGTTCGCGATCGCCGCGGGCGTCACCTATGCCGGCGGGATGATCGCCGAGTTCGCGTTGGGGCTGCCAATGGTCGGGTGGCCGTTGGTGTTCTTCCTTGCCACCTACTTCTTCGGCGGGTTCTTCACGTTCCGCACCGCGATCGCCTCCACGCTGCGCGGCAAGTTCGAGGTCGACTTCCTCATGCTGATCGCCGCCATCGGCGCCGCCCTCATCGGCCGGTGGGCGGAGGGCGCGGTGCTGCTGTTCCTGTTCAGCCTCGGCCACGCGCTCGAGGAGTACGCGCTCAGCCGCGCCAGCAAGTCCATCGAATCCCTCGCCGAGCTCGCCCCCCGTAACGCCCTGGTGCGCCGGAGCGGGGACGAGCCGGTGGAAGTGCCGGTCGAGGAGATCGTGGTCGGCGACGTCGTGGTCATCCGCCCGAACTCCCGCATCCCCTCAGATGGCTTTGTAATCTCGGGACTGTCCGCAGTGGATCAGTCCGCGGTAACCGGGGAGTCGATCCCGGTGGAGAAGGAGCCGGTGGCCGACCCGGAGCGGGCGATGCGCACCGTCGACACCCTCCCCGCCGCCAACCGGGTCTTCGCCGGCACCGTCAACGGGTCCGGAGTGCTCGAGATCGAGGTCACCGCTACCGCTGCGGACTCGACGCTCAGCAAGGTCGTCGAGCTGGTCCGCACCGCCGACCAGGCCGCGTCCCCCACACAGCAGTTCATCGACCGGTTCCAGCGTTGGTACGTGCCCGCGGTGATCCTCGGCGTCACCGTCACCCTCCTGATCTCCTGGCTGGCGTTCGCGCAGCGGTTCCCCGACGCGTTCTACCTCGCCATGACGGTGCTCGTCGCTGCCAGCCCCTGCGCTCTCGCGATCGCCACCCCGGCCGCGGTCCTCGCGGGCGTGGCCCGTGCCGCCCGGGCCGGCGTGCTCGTCAAGGGCGGCGCCCCGCTCGAGACCCTTGGACGGGTCAGGGCGATGGCGTTCGACAAGACCGGCACCCTGACCTGGGGTGCCCCCCGGGTGACGTCCGTCACGCCTGCTGGCGACGGTCCCGAGTCCGACCTGATCCGCACTCTCGTCGCAGTCGAGGCGCTCAGCGACCACCCTCTTGCCGAGGCGATCGTCCGCGACCTCGAGCCCCGCGTCCCCCAGACCGAGCGCCTCACAGCGACAGACCTGAAGGCGGTCGTCGGCCGCGGCGTCACGGCGACGATCGACGGGGAACGCGTCGACGTCGGCAACCTTCGCATGTTCGACGAGCAGCAGCTCGCGCTTACCGGCACACTGGCCGATGCCTACGCGCAGGCGCGAGACTCCGGTCAAACGCTGATGATCGTCCGCCGCGGTGACCGATTCCTCGGCATCGTGGGAGTCATGGATGCCTCCCGCGCGGAATCCGCTCAAGTACTCAACGCCCTCAGGGCTGCGAACGTGGGGCAACTCGTGATGATCTCCGGCGACAACCAGCGCGTCGCCGACGCAGTCGGCCGGGAAGTCGGCGTCGACACGGCAATCGGCGAGCTACTCCCCGAGGACAAGGTCGCCCAGATCACCCGCCTCGCCGAAACCCACCGACCCATCGCAATGGTCGGCGACGGCGTCAACGACGCCCCCGCGATGGCCCGCGCTGACGTCGGCATCGCGATGGGCGCCGCCGGATCCACCGTCGCCCTGGAAACCTGCGACATCGCCCTGATGAGCGACGACCTCGGACGTGTCCCGTTCGCGGTGCGGCTCAGCCGCGCGACAAGCCGGATCATCCGACAGAACCTCATCGCCAGCCTCGCGATCGTTGCATTCCTCATCCTTGCCACTTTCCTGGGGCTGAATATCGGCGCCGTTGTTCTCATCCACGAAGGCTCTACCCTGATCGTCGTCGCCAACGCACTCCGTCTGCTCAACTTCGAGCGAGGCAAGGAGCACCACGGTATCGATCATGAGGACAAGCCCACCCCGTGACACTTTCCTCTCACTCGAACGCCCGCCAGGATCGTCTTCTCTAGTTGCGGCATCGGCAGCTGGTCACGAGCGGGGTAGTGGGGGATCACTCAGGCGGAGATCCAGATCGCCGCCGCAGCCGCGCGTGGGAGAGCATGCGGCTCTCCGGCGAGGGTCACGACGACGGACGCCTCGCCCGCGACCTCGGCGACCCTAAGTGCACTGCCGGGGCGAATGTGCGCCCGGTCGAGCTCGCGCAGCACGGCGGGATCACGGTCGCTGATCCGGATGACGCGGCCCTGCTGCCCGGTGAATGCCTCATCGAGTCGCACAGCGGGTTCCGATTCGACGGTGCCGTCGGCGGTGGGGATCGCGTCGCCGTGGGGGTCGCGCGCGGGCCTGCCGAGCCGCGCGTCGATCGCCTCGAGAAGCCGGTCGGAGATGGCGTGCTCGAGGATCTCGGCTTCGTCGTGCACCTCGTCCCACCCGTATCCCATCTCGCGTGCGAGCCAGGTCTCGATCAGCCGGTGCCGGCGCACCACTGCAAGCGCGCGTGCGTGCCCGACATCCGTCAGCCGGATCGCCTTGTAGGGGATGTGGGTCACGAGGCCCTGAGCGGCCAGCTTCTTGACCATCTCGGTGACCGTCGACGGTGCCACGCCGAGCCTCGTCGCGAGCACCAACGGCGTGATGGCATCAGGCTGCCACTCGGTGTGTGCGTACACCGTCTTCAGGTAGTCCTCAATGGCAGGGCTCGTGACAGGCATCGGCCTCAGGATACCCACGGGGGCGTCACGCCCCGGTGAACACGAGCCAGAGCAGCACGCCGTTCAGCGTGATCAGAAACACCGATGCCCCGATGCCGGCGGCGGTCGTCGCCCAATGGTTCTTCCACCGTCCGAGCACGCTCACCCTCGCCGTGAGTGCGACAAGAGGTACGAGTGCGAACGGGATACCGAACGAGAGCACAACCTGGCTGAGCACGAGGGAGAGCGTCGGGTCGAAGCCGAGCCAAAGGCTCAGAAGCGCCGGGATGAGCGTGACGAGTCGGCGGAGGATGAGTGGGACGCGTACGTGCAACAGACCGTGCATGATCTCGGCGCCTGCGTAGGCGCCCACCGAGGTCGACGCAAGCCCCGATGCAAGGAGGCCGACCGCGAAGAGCGTCGCGATTACAGGACCGAGTGTTGCTCCGAGCGCGGCATAGGCGCCCTCGAGGCTATCGGTGCCCTCGACGCCCGCGAGGTTCACCGCCGCGAGCAGGAGGATGCAGAGGTTGACGGTTCCCGCGATCGCCATCGCGATCGACACGTCCCAGCGGGTGGCGCGGAGGAGCCTGTCGGCCGGCACAGCCGTCGCGGTGCCGGGGAGGCGCTCTGGTGCGGCATCCGCGTCCCGCCTGATTCCGAAGCCGTGCCATGCGCGCGCCTCGCCGCCGCCGCCCTGTTCTCCCCGGTGCGTTGCGAAGCGATCCCGGCTGAGGGCCGAGTGCGCGTAGATGGCGTGCGGCATGATCGTCGCCCCGAGGATCGACGCTGCCAGCAGCACCGAGTTGGCGTCGGCGAAGCGTGGGACGAGGCCCGCGAGGAGGCCGGCCGGATCTGGCGGGGCGACGAAGACGCCGACCGTGAACCCGACCGCGATGATCACGAGCAGCCCCATGATCACGAACTCGAACGTGCGCGGGCCTCGCCGCGACTGCAGTACGAGCAGCACGATCGAGACGATGCCAGTGATGAGGCCGCCCCAGACGAGCGGCACGCCGAAGAGCAGGTTCAGTGCGACGGCGCCGCCGATGACCTCGGCCAGGTCAGTCGCCATGGCCACGAGCTCGGCCTGCAACCAATAGGCGCGGCGTCCCCAACGGTTCCGGATGCGACCGCCGAGCACCTCGGGCAGGCTCCGCCCGGTGACTATGCCCAGCTTCGCCGAGAGGTACTGGATGAGCCATGCCATGACGTTGCCGAGCACCACAACCCAGACCAGCAGGTACCCGTATTTCGCGCCCGCCGTCATGTTGCTCGCGACATTGCCGGGGTCGAGATAGGCGACGCCCGCGACGAGTGCAGGCCCGATCAACCAGGCAACGCGTCCGACCGATGCGGCGCGCTTGGGGTTCGCCGCCAATGTCGCGGGGTCCGGTGCGGCCGTCGCGGGCCTGGCATCATCGGTCATCATCGCGCCTGCGGTTCCCGCGCCGACAAGACCTGGACCACCATCGAGAGATTTCGGCATACCGAAAGAATATGAGTGATTTCGGCAATCCGAAAGAGGCGGTAGGACTGGAAGTCACACCACGGAGCCACTACGCAAAGCGGCGCGTGAGAGCTGCCGACTCAAGCTCTGCCGCGAAGTCAGTACACGCAATTGTGCTGCTGCACAACAACCCGACCTGACCGATCCCGACGCATAGGCCGATCCGCTTGCGCGACGAAAGCTGTCGCGCGACCGATGGCTCGGCGAACTCTTCGACTAGCGCTTCCGCAGGCGGCGGGCTTCGCCCCCTTGCGAACTAGGTGACCCAACAGACCTTCACGGTGCCGGTCGTGGCCTGTGCGACGGTCGGGATCGTCTCAACGAAGGCTCGCGTGGTCTCCTCTGACCCCGGGTATTCGACCACACGCCAGCCCACGATGCCGAAGTCCTCATCCAGCGCCTGCACAGCGCATGCGAACGCCGCGCCGGCGGGTGGGGTGGCCTGGAAGGATACGGTCACCGTGCGGGCATCGACCAGCTCGAAACCTGTCTCGTCGAATCCGACGTCGTCGAACGAGTTCGAGACGGTCAGCCATGCAAGCGCAGCGACGGACAACGCCGCCACACCTGTGACGGCGATCCAGAACAGTCGGCGGCGGATAGGGCGCTGAGCACGACCGTAGCGTTCGGCAAGCTCTTCCTTCGTCGTCACGCGGTCCTCTGTGTCTGCGTAGGGCTCAGCGGCGGGGGCGAGCATCGTGCGTGGCGAGGTCGGCCAGGTGCGCGTTGTAGGCCTGCAACTCGGCTTCCCCGGTGCGGTCGGCGTGCCGGTCGCGGCGCTTGGTCTCACGGTCGTCGCTGCGGCTCCATTGGATCGCGACGGTGATCGCGAGGATGAGGGTCGGGATCTCGCCGATCGACCACGCGATGCCGCCGCCGGTGTACTGGTCCTCGAGCGGCCTCGGCCCCCACGTCCGGCCCATCGACCCGAACCAGTCGGCGACCATCAGTCCCGATTGCATCATGATGGCGATGCCGAAGAACGCGTGCATCGCCATCACGCTGATGAGCAGCAGCAGCCGGCCGGGGTAGGGAAGCCGCCACGGCACCGGGTCGATGCCGATCAGGGAGAGTGCGAACAGGTAACCGGTGATGAGGAAGTGCGCGATCATCCACTGGTGGCCGAGGTGGTCGGCCAGCGACCAGCGGAACAGGTCGGTGTAGTAGAAAATCCACAGCGACCCGATGAACAGCCCGGCTGCGACGAACGGGTTCGTCAGCACCCGGGCAACGGGCGAGTGCACGGCCCACAGAATCCATTCCCGGCCGCCGCGCGTGCCGTCGTCGCGCTTGCGGATCGCCCGGGCGGCGAGGGTCGCCGGCGCACCGGCGACCAGCAGCACGGGGATCGCCATCGTGAGCAGCATGTGCCCGACCATGTGCATGCTGAACAGGTAGTCCTGGTAGACGTTGATGACTCCGCCGGTGACCCACACCAGCAGCACCATGCCGGTGACCCACATGATCGTGCGGTACACCGGCCACGCATCGCCGCGGCGGCGTAGCCGCCACACCCCGACAAGGTAGAAGAAGATCGCGAACCCGGCGATCACCGCCCACAGCAGGTCGACGTTCCATGCGGTGACCCACCGTTCGATCGTGAGCTGCGCGGGCAGCGGTGCACCGGTGAGGCGTTCCGCTGGCGTCGGGATCTCGGGAAGCGGGACCGGGTTCGGTGGCGGGGTGCGGGCCAGCGCTGCAGCGGCACCGCTGGCCACACCCATCAACGCCAACTCGAACACGATCAAGATCCAAAAGAGGCGGGATGCCCCGTCAGAGCCGCGCATCTTGCCGATCAGCCGCATCCGGTACCACGCGCCGAAGAGCCCGAGACCGACCAGCGCGACGGCCTTGACGGCCAAGATTGCGCCATAAGGGGAGAGCAGATCCGACCACTGCTGCAGGCCGATGGCCGCGCGCACCGTGCCGGACACGGCGACGAGCACGAACGCGGCCAAGGCAATGCTCGAGTAGCGGGCGACGACATCGGCGATGCGCTGCCGGTGGAGGACCGGACGGATGGCAACGAGCAAGAGGAGACCGCCGAGCCACACCGCGGCGCCGATGATGTGCAGGATGAGCGCCATCATCGCCTCGTGGTGAAGGGCGTCATCACCAGAGTGTCCTTGCGTGCCCATCGGCACGAGCGAGGCGACCGCCAGCAGGGCAACCAGAAGCGTTCCAACCCAGGACCGCACCGCGAATGTCAGGACGGTGAGTGCTGCGCCCGCGACCGTCGTGATCAGCCACGTCCGGCCCAGCTCGAGTTCGACAAGGAACCGTCCGAGCTGGGCACCGAACTGCGGTCCGACGTCGATCGCAGGGTTGAAGACGCTGAGAAACGTGAGGAACCCGGTCGTACCGGCTGCCACGGTGAACACGGCGGCGGAGATCGACGCGGTATCGAGGGCGATATCGAACTCACGCTCACCGGACCGCAACGTGAACAGCGCCGTCTGTCAACGGCGGCTGAAAACTGCCCCCTTTTCGTCGGGCGGTCTCAAGTCATCGTCGCAACACCGACGGACTTTGCGAGGCTAGCAGGGCCGCGAACATGGTCGCCGGTGAGCGGCCGTTGAGCACGTCGCGGGGGCGGTTGTTGAGCTCGTTCTCGACGGCTCGGAGGTGCTCGGCGGGGTGTCGGCTGAGGTCCGTTCCCTTGGGGAAGTAGTCCCTCAGGAGCCCGTTCGTGTTTTCGTTCGTTCCGCGCTGCCAGGGCGAGTGCGAGTCGCAGAAGAACACCGGCGTGCCGAGCGTCTCGGTGATCTTCAGGTGCCGTGCCATCTCGGTGCCCTGGTCCCAGGTGATCGAGCGCAGCAGCCCGGGCGGGAGATCGCCCATCGTGGCGTTGAGCGCGGCATGAAGCGCGTCCGCGTCACGGTTCGGCAGGTGCAGCAGTCGGGTCGTGCGGGTCTGCCTCTCGACCAGCGTGCCGATCGCCGATCCCTGCTCCTTCCCGATGATGAGGTCCCCCTCCCAATGCCCCGCCTCGGACCGGTCCTCTGGCGCGAACGGGCGGTGGTGGATGGTGAGCATGGGCTGCTGGAAGCGTGGACGTCGCCGGTCGGTGCGTTGCTGCGCCTTGCGATGATCGCGGCCCGTCCGCAACGGTGACGGCCGGTGCGGGGCGAGCTTGGACGGCCGCGAAAGCGCCGATCCGGGCCGATACACGGCCTGGTAAATGCTCTCGTGACTCAGCCACATCGAGGGCTCGTCGGGGAACCGCTCGCGCAAGGAGCGACTGATCTGTTGCGGACTCCATCGCTGCTGCAGCAACTCGTCAACGACCTCCCGGAGTCGGTCGTCCACGTCGATGCGACGCGCGTGCTCCCGCCCCCGCCGCCGACTGGCAAGCCGATGTGCTTCGAACGGACGGTAACCGCCGCCGGCGCTGGAGTTCCGGCTCAGTTCACGCGAGATCGTCGAGGGCGCGCGACCGAGCTGCGCCGCGATCTCGCGCGCGCTCTGACCGGCGTGATGAAGGTCCGCGATCCGAACCCGCTCGTCCTGGGAGAGGAACCGGGCACTCACGACCCGCACCTCGCGCCGGTCCAACGCCGGCACGTAGCCGACGACCGCACCGGCCTTGTAAGTCTTGTATCCGCGCGCCCAGTTGTGACCGGCGGTGCGCGAGGCGCCGACCTCTCGGGCGGCGGCCGCGATGCTCCACCCTTGCTCCCGCAACTGCATGAACCGCTGCCGCTTGGCCGACTGCGGGCGCCGGCCGGGGCCCTTCTTCACACGACGAATCGAAGACAACACAACTCCCAGAATCGAGGAGTGTTGCAACGATCGCTTGAAACCGCCCAACGTCTGGGGGTCAGTATTCACGCGTCGTCGACACCGTCACGAGCACACCGACCATTCCCGCAGCGGCGAGGTTCACGATCAGCTTTGCGGCCGGAAGCCCCCAGCGCACGACCGGGCCGGCGTCACCAAGGGGGAGCTGTGCAGCGCCGCCACCGAATGCCAGTGCGCCGACTAGGGAAGCAAGTGCCGCCCCAACGAGGATCGTCGGCCCGACTACCCGCAACGTGCGGTAATTGATCGGCATCATTTGTGCCCGGTGCGTACCGCGTTACTCGCGGCGCGCTCGCCTGCGTGGGCTTCTGTGGGCGTTGTGGTCACGGTAGTTCCCTCGGGTCGGGATTCTGCGGAGCCAGGCGGAGCGGGTCTGCTGCAGGCACCGCGGAGGTGCGTTCGGGTGCTATTCGCAGCCCAGTCGCACCTGCATGGATTTCATCGCGCTGATCTCGGCGGTCTGTCCGTTCTTGATGTTTTCTGCGACGGTCCGGGCTCGAGGATCTGTGCCGAGTTCGATGAGCGCCTCGGTCATGGGGATGGCGCCTTCGTGGTGGCGGATGAGCAGCTCGAGGAAGAGGCAATCGGCTTGCTGCCCGGTCGCCCCCTCCAGGGCGGAGATCTCTTCGGCTGAGGCCATTCCCATGGCGATGCGTGCCTCTTCCTCCGTCATGGCCGCCCCGTCAGGCATCGCGTGGTCGCTCCCGCCCGGAGAGGCGTCCATCCACTGCATCATCGGAGCACCGGACTGCGACAGCCCCCACTGCACGAGCCAGTCGTACATCTCGCCGCGCTGGCCCGCCTGCCCGGTGGCGATGTCGTACGCGAAGATCCTCAGTTCCTCGTCGGACGTCTTGCGGTAGATCTCCATGGCCATCTGGATCGCCTGCGCGTGATGCGCCTGCATGTCGCGGGAGAAGCCCGCCTCGGGAGAGTCAGCACCCGGCGTGCCCGCGCCCTGCGACCCGAAGGTTGAGAAGCGGCCCACAGCGAAGGTCAGCGCGCCTACCGCGAGCAGGACAAGGAGGACGATCCACCACCGCGGCCACCCTCGGGATGGGGACGCGTCGCTGGTTTCACTGCGGTTCATTGCTTTCCCGGTGCGTCGTATGCGCCAGTGCAGGCGGCGTTCGGCTCGGGAGCGTTCTGGCTGCGCCAGTACTCTTCGAAGAAGGCGCCGATGCGCTCGTCGTCGGCCGAGTCGACCTCCAGCTGCTGGTTCCAGTTGGACATCACGATCGGCGCCGCCAGTCCCTCGTAGGGGGACAGAACGACATAGGTTGAGGGCAGAAGGCTCTTGAGGGTTGCGAGTTGCTCGCCGGCGACCTCGTCGGGGTTGTAGGTCACCCACACGGCGCTGTGCTCCATGGAGTGGACCGCGTTCTCATTCGGGACCGGTTGGTCATAGATGCCGCAGTTCAACCAGACCGCATTGTGCGGGCCGCCCGCCGGGGGGCTTTGCTCGTACTGGACAGCACCCTCGACGTGCTCAGCCGTATTCTCGAAGGTTTCGACGCCTTCGATGCTCGCCCCCTCGCTGCCGGCCTCGTACTGTCTTGGCGGTGACGGTGCGAGCACTACGGATGCGACGACGAGGCCGATGATCACCACAGCCGCCGTCGACCCGACGACCCACCAGACCAGCTTGCTGCGGCGGCGTTTGGCAAGCTGCTTCTGATACTCAGCCAATTTCTGCTGGCGCTTCCGCTCACGCTGTTGCTTGACGGTGACAGGACCGCGCTGAGGGGTGTTGGCCGGATTCGGGCGGTTCGGAGTCATCTGCGTGCTTTCAGTTCGTGTCTCAGGCGGATTCGCGGAGGAGGCTCAGCTGAGGCCGGAGTAGGCGTGGAGACCTTTGAAGAACATGTTGACGATGGTGAAGTTGAACAGCACCGTGAGGAACCCGATGATGCACAGCCAGGCGGAGCGGGTGCCGCGCCACCCTCTGGTCGCGCGGGCGTGGATGTACCCGGCGTAGAGCACCCAGATCACGAAGGTCCACACTTCCTTGGTGTCGAACCCCCAATAACGTCCCCAGGAATCATTGGCCCAGATCGCACCAGCGATCAGGGTGAAGGTCCAGAACACGAACCCGACGATCACGAACCGGTACGCGAGGGCTTCGAGCGCATCCGCGGTAGGCAGCGTCGCCAGGAACCGCGGTCCGCCGGCACGAGCAGAGGTTGTGTCGGCGCGCCGTTCCCGGCGTGTTTGCATGAGCTGAGTGACCGCGAGGCCGCACGCGATCGCGAACAGGGCGGTGGCGAGCGAGGCGACGAAGACGTGGATGACCAGCCACACGCTCTTGAGCGGGTCCATCAGCGGAACGACCTCGACGTAGAAGGTGATGGTCGCCCCGCCCAGCAGCAGCACGATCATGCCGATCAGGAACGCGCCCAGGAAGCGGAGGTCATAGCGGCGCAGCACCAGCAGGTATACGGCGACGATCAGGACGGTGCCGGTCAGCGCAAACTCGTACATGTTCGCCCACGGCACCCGGCCGGCCGCGATCCCGCGCAGGACGGTCCCGGCCAGGTGGAACAGGAACGCGAGGACCGCCAGCGACGTCCCGATCCGTGCCCACAGTAGCCGCGGCCGCTGTGCGGGCGGGGTGCGGACACTGTCCGCCCCACGACTCTGGGTGCTCTCGGTCTGCGGGCTCACTGTTGCAGTGGCGCCGACCAGGGCCGGCTCCCGCTGCGGGGTGCTGGCAGGAACGGAGCGCTGGGCGAGGTCAATGGTGTACGCGATGAACGCGAGCAGGTAGGTGGCGATCGCCGTCCACACCAGCAGCAGCGAGATGCCGTCGAGGGAGAGCGTGTCAGTTCCGGTCATGGCGAAGTCATCCTTTTATCGTTGCGGGCTAGGGGTGGGCTCGAGCATCGTTGCGCGGCGGATGTCGGCGTGACATGTGTCAGCCCGCGTTCGCTTCCAGCCAGGCCAGCGAGTCGACGGCGGTGCCGTCGAGATACACCTCGAAGTGCAGATGATTTGCGGTGGAGCGGCCCGTGCTACCGACAAGCCCGACCAGCTGCCCGGCCGTCACGCTCTGCCCGACGCCGACCTGCCGACTGCCTGTTTGCATGTGGGGGTACACCGTGCTCACCTGCTGCCCGTTCAGGACGGATTCCACCACAACGGTGACCCCGTACCCGCCGTAGCTGTCCTGTGAGATCCGCACGACACCGTCGAGGGACGCGTAGACGGGGGTTCCGCCGGCAGCGACCATGTCGGTCCCCATATGTGCGCCGCCTCGGTCCCCGAACCGGTCGGTCACGGTGAACGGGCCGCCGACCGGCCACCGCACGGTTCCGCTGCCTTGGGGCACGATGCTGTAGTCGAACGGCAGCGAGGCGACCTGCGCAGCGCGCGCGCGTTCTGCGGCTGCTTCTGCCGCCTTCTTCTGGTCGATCTCCGCCTGGGTGGTGGCTGCGTAGCTCTCCCGTGTGAGCTGCGTCGCGGTCGCGTCGGAGGCGACGATCAGAGATTGCGCGTCCTCGGACGCGACTTGCTGCAGTGTCGGGATCTCGATGTCTGCTGGCTGCCAGGCAGCGGATGCGGGGAGGGCGAAGGTGGCGATCAGGCCGGTTACCACTGCGAGTGCCGCGAGGGACCGGATCGGCGCCAGCGCGCGCGCCTCGCGGCGGGCAGACGTCGTGGCCATCGCGCGTCGCCTGGGGTGGGGAGCGCTGGCGGGGAGGGAAGTGACGGCGCGGCGGAGGCTGCGGCGTGTGGAGGGCGTCTGGGGCTGGTCGCCGGTTGAGGTGGTCTGTTCAGTCATGATGTCCTTCATTTCGGGTCAGATGGAGACGCCCCGGGCGGCGAGGAAGTCGATGGGGTTGACGGGGGAGCCGTTCACGTAGGCCTCGAAGTGCAGGTTGCAGCCGAACGCGTTGCCGGTGTTGCCTTCGCTGCCGATCAGGTCGCCGGCGTTCACGCGTTGGCCGTATCCGACGTAGAAGCCGCCGTTGCGAATATGGGCGTATCCGGTGCCGATCCCGCCGCCGTGGTCGATCTTGATGTAGTTGCCGTAGCCGCCGTTGTATCCGGCGTAGACGACGGTGCCCGCTGCGGCCGCGTAGATCCCGGCGCTGCAGCCGCCGCTCAGGTCGACGCCGTAGTGGTAGCTGGTCGAGCAGTACCCGTTGCCGCATTGTGAGCTGCGCGGCCCGAATCCCGAGGTGCGGTTCCCGGATGTTGGCCGTGCCCACCCGGAGCTGACCACACCGCCTCCGCCGCCGCCTGAGGCCGCGAGCCGCTCGGCCTCGGCCCGCTCAGCCGCTCGCCGCTGCTCCTCGGCGATGCGGGCAGCTTCCACTCCGGCCTGATAGTCGGCGATGGTCTTGGCTGTGGTGTCCTCGAGGGCGGCGAGCTGGGCCTGCAACTCGCCGAGGTGGAGGGTTTGCGCGTCCAACGCCGCCTGTGCGGCATCGGCGGCTTGCTGCGCTTCGAGCATCTTCTGTTCAGCGACGCGTTGCAGTCGGTCGCGTTCGTCTCGGGCGACCACTGCCTGATCGGTCAGGCTCTGCGCGGCGTCCCGTGCTGTGATCGCGGCGGCATACACCGCCTGGTTGCGCTCGAGCAGCTTGTCCATCACGCCCAACCTGGAGAGGAGGTCGTCCGCGGTGGCCGCTGAGTCGGAGAAGAACAGCTCCAGGGAAGTGGTGTCGCCGCCGTCTCGGTACAGTTGCGCGGCGACGCGGCCGGCCTTGTTCGCGGCGTCGGTCGCGTTCTGCGCTTCCGTGTCGGCTTGGGACTGCAGCGCGTCCGCCCGGATGGATGCGTCGAAGTACTCCTGCTGGGCGGTGTAGAACGCGCCCGCGGCCTGCTCGGCGATAGTGCGGGTGCGTGTCACCTCACCGGTCAGGCTTTGAATGAGGCCCTGGATCCGCTGGACTTCGGCGGCTTTGGTTGCTTCGTTCGCTTTCGCGGCCTGCACGTCCTCCCAGGACGGATAGGTCGCCGCGAACGCGGCCGGCAGCAACGGACCGGCCACCAGCACGCCGACCACACTCGCCGTCCCCGCGGTCAGCAGAACACGTCGGCTCACACCGGCCCGCAAGGCGCGGCTCTCGGCGGGCGTAGGCGCGCATCCTTCGGCCATCCGTTCACCAGGGATCGTGGCATCGCTGCCGGTCACCGACGGTCGGAGCGGCAGGTTAAGTGGATGTGTGACAGCCCTCACTCGTGACGTGTTCATGGGCGCCTCGCCTGGTCAGTCGGACGATCACTACCGCCCGCACGCGTGCGGGCACGGTGGGAGAACCCCGCCGCGGCAAGGCCACCTGCGGCGGCGAGCACGATGAGACCGGTGAGCCAGGGGCCGAGGGCCACCGCGGGGGTCAGTCCAGTGCGCAACGGGACGATGCTGATCGACCCGGCAGCGGTGTCGACAGCGATGCTGTCGAGGGTGGTGCCGTCCGGGGCGATCACCTGGCTGGTGCCCACCGTCGAGACGTTGACGACGGCGCGGCCCGTTTCGATGGCGCGCATCCGGGCGAACGCGAGTTGCTGCAGGTTCTCGTCGGTCCCACGGAAGTCGGCGTTATTGGTCTGGAACACGAACATTTCTGCACCGGATCGGGCGCCATCCCAGATCACGGTGTCGTAGATCACGTCGAAGCAGATCGCCAACCCCACCCCGACATCCCCGACCTGCACAATCGGCGGATTGGTGCCGGGGGTGTACTCGCGCTGGATCAGTCCCACCAGCTCGGGGACGATCAGCTCGTAGAACCAGCGGTCGGGCACGTACTCCCCGAACGGGACCGGGTTGACCTTGTCGTGCCACTGCCGGCCCGTGGGGTCCGCGGTCCACAGCAGGGACGTGTTGAAGACACCGTCGCCGCGGGTGGTGGCGGCGTTCATCAGCAGCGGCGCACCGGCCAAGCGCACGACTCGGTCCAACGCCTCGGCGGCGGCGGGATCACTGAGCGGGTCGGCGTCGACGCCGCCTTCCGGCCAGGCCAGCAGATCCATCGGTTGCCCATACAGCGGCACAGTGGCGGCGGTCTGCGCGGCGAGGACGTCGCCGGGCGTCTTGTCGTCGAAGTACCCGGTGGGGCCGTTGCCCTGCACCCAGCCGACCCGGAACTCTCCGGCCGGCGCGGTGGGGAACTGCGGTGTCACGACCAGGAGCACCGCGACGCTCACGGCAGGGTGTAGTCCGAGCATGAACCGGATGCCGCCGGCGCGGACCCACTGCACCACAGAGGCGCACAGAATGACGATCAGCAGCGACAGGCCGGTCACGCTCGTCCACGACGCGACCTCCGCGAGCGGCCCGCCCACCTGGGTCATGCCGAGGCGCGCCCACGGGAACCCGGAATACGGCCACGCACCCATCACCACCTCACGGGCCGTCCACAGAACCGCGATCAGAGGCGGCACCACGAGCAGCTGCACGAGGCCGCGGGGCCAGTGATGCGCGGTCCACCGGTAGGCGAGCGTGATCGGCACCGCTCCCGCGCCGAACAGGACCGCTTCCAGCCCGGCGAGGGCAAGCCACGGGACCGGGCCGAGGAACTCCCCCACCCACACCAGATGGGTCGTGTAGAACACGGCGCCGAAGACAGTGCCGGCCAGCAGCGCCCCGCCGATGCTGCGGCCGATCAGGGCCACCAGGGCGACCGTGACGCTCACGAACGTCAACGGCCACCACCCCACCGGCGCGGAGGCGAGATCCAGTAGGAGGCCGGCGGCCGCGGATGCCAGCACCGCCGCCCACAACGGCAGCGACCATGCCGCAACGGGGCGGCGCGGCGGCGTCCCCTGCTCCGGCGCGGCGGCCGGGGCAGGGGTCGGCAGGGTCGTGCGCATCGGTCAGGTGTCTTTCTGGTGGAGTCGCGTGAGGTAGTCGTTGTACGCGTCGAGCTCGGGGTCGCCGTGCGCGTCGGCGCGACGGTCGGCGGCGGCGGCCTGGGCGGTGTCGTCGCGGAACCAGCGGTGCATGACGTAGATGAGCATCAGCAAGGTGGGGGCCTCGCCGTAGGACCAGGCCAGCCCGCCGGCGAGGCGCTGGTCTTCGATCGGGTCGATGCCCAGCGCGCTCGTCGGGCCGGCGAACCCGTCGATGAGGGTGGTGGTGGCCATCATCAGGAAGACGCCGAAGAAGGCGTGCAGGGCGGCTTCGGCGAACACGTCCAGGGCGCGGCCGCCGTGGCTCATCCGCACCGGCAGCGGGTCCGAGGACAGGATCGGGATCGTGAACAGCATCCCGGCGACCAGGAACCCGACCTCGAGGAGGGTGTGGCCGGTGACGGTGGTAAGGATCGGGTCAGCGAAGTTCGCCAGGTAGAGGCCGTAGAACGCGAACAGATACAGCGGCACCGCCAGCCACGGGCTGAGCAGCCACCGTCCCGTCCGGCTGTGCAGCCCGGCATGCGCGGCACGCAGCACCAGGAGCCCGGGGCCGCGGTGCGGGGTGGCGCGCAGCAGCAGGGTGCCCGGAGAGCCGAGGACCAGCAGCGGCGGGATCGCCATCATCAGGGTGAGCTGCTGGAACATGAACACCGAGAACAGCGCGTACCCGTAGTTCTCCACAGCAAGACCGGTGACAGCGGCGAGGGCGACGCAACCGAGTAAGAAGCTGATGGTCCGCCACATCGGCCATCCGCGCCCACGCACCCACATGCGGATCGCGCCGGCCAGGTAGGCGACTGCGAGCAGCCCCGCCAGGATCGGTAGCAGGGGGGCGGGAAGGGGGGCCGGGGTGAGGAACACGCCCAGGGTCGGCGGGGCATCCGGGATCCACACGGTTGTCACGGCGTGTCCTTCGCGGCCTGCTCTATGCCGAGGGACTGCGCGTGGCGGGTCGCGAGTTCGTCGACGGCGCGCGCGAGGGTGGGGTCTTCGCCCCGGGCGAGGCCGGCGTATTCGACGTGCACGCCGTCCGGGGTGGTGCGGGCTTTCACCCAGAGCCGCCGGCGGGGGACGAACAGGCCGGCGAACAGGCCGAGGGTGGCGAGCACGGAGAACGCGAGCACCCAGCCGCTGCTGGGGTCGCGTTGGATCTGCAGCGACGCGAACCGCTTCACCGGCTGCTCTGTCGTGACCTCCTCCCAGGTGATGGTGCCCCATCCGTTCGGCAGGTCGACGGTGGCGCCCGGGGTGAGCTCGAGGGAGTCGGCTGTGGTGTCGCCGCCGGTGTGTTGGGTGAGCCCGTCGACCTCGAGCGTGTACACCGACCTCGGGGTGCCGTCGTCGATGCCGAGATCGCCGCTGAACACGTTGAGGGTCATCACCGGGTTGACCACGTCGGGGTAGACGGAGGTGAACGCGCCGGAGGGCAGCACCCCCTGGGTGGGGTAGAAGAACCCGACCAGCCCGACCTGTTCGGGCAGCCCGTCCGGGATCTTGATGATCCCCAGCGAGGTCATGTTGGAGTCCTGCGGCAGGAACGGCTGCGACTCGCTGTACACGACCTGGCCGGCGGCGTCGCGGATCGTGAGGGTGGGGGCGTAGCCGTTGCCGAGCAGGTAGATTCGGTCGCCTTCGACGGTGATCGGGTAGTTCACGATCACACTCTCAGCCCGGTCGTCCTGGCCGGGCTGTCGGATAGAGACGTCGGCGGAGAAGTCGCCGGCCTGGCCTGCGCCGGGGGTGCCGGGCAGCCGGTAGGAGACCTGGAAGTCGTCGAGGGTGAGCGAGTAGGGCGCAAGACCGGTCCCGTCGACGAATCGGCCGGGGTTGAACGAGGAGTAGTCGCTGAGCGCGTTCACGAATGTGGTGCCCTCCACCACCACTCGCTGCCCCGTGTACGCGAACGACCCGCCGATCGCCACCGACATCAGCACGCCGATAAGGGCGACGTGGAAGATCAGGTTGCCGGTCTCCCGCAGGTAGCCGCGCTCGGCAGACACCGACGCAGCGCTGCGCGCGTCGTAGCGTTCCACCCGGTACCCGGACTTACGTAGCTGCTCTGCCGCGACGGCAACCGCGTGCGCGGCCGCATCGGGCTGCGCGGCCCCTACCGGGATGGTGAGCTCCCGGTACTCGGACAGGCGTGATAGCCGCGCCGGGGTGCGCGGCGGGCGAGTGCGGAGCGCCTTGTAGTGGTGCTTCGCGCGTGGAATCACGCAGCCGATCAGGGAGGTGAACAGCAGCAGGTAGATCGCGGAGAACCACGGCGACAGGTACACGTCGAACAGCCCGACCGCGTCCGCCAGCGGGAACACGTCGGGGTTGTCGCGTTCCCATTGGATGACCCCGTTGGGGTCGGCGCTGCGTTGCGGGAACAGCGACCCGGGCACGGCGGCGATGGCGAGGAACAGGAGCAGCACCAGCGCGGTGCGCATGCTGGTCAGTTGCCGCCACGCCCACCGCAGCCAGCCCGTGACACCGAGGGTCGGCTGGGTGATCTCGGTTGCGGTATCGACATCGGTGTCGGCGTGGTCGCCGGGCCGCAGCGGGTCGGCTGTGACGTCGGTGCCGGTGTCAGAGCGGGAGGGGAACATTGATCACCACCTGTTGCAGCTGCGACATCAGCACCGTCCACAGTCCCGTTACCATCAGCAGGCCGAGGGCGATGAGCATGGCCCCGCCGAGGATGTTCAGGGCGCGGATGTGGCGGCGCAGGAACGTGACCGAGCGGGACGCCCAGCCCCACCCGGCCGCGAGGATCAGGAACGGGATGCCCAGGCCCAGCGAGTAGGCGAGACCGAGCAGGCCGGCGCGGGCGGGGTCGCCGAGGTTCCACGACATCGAGATGATCGCTGCGAGCGTCGGGCCGATGCATGGGGTCCAGCCGACGCCGAGCGCGAACCCCAAGAGCGGCGCGCCGATCAGCCCGGCCCTGCCCTGGGCGCGGGGGCGGAGGGTGCGTTGCGCGATGCCGAAGAAGCCGAGGAATACCAGCCCGAGGGCGATGATGATGATCCCGAACACCCGGGTGAGGATGCCTGCGTATTGCAGCAGCAGGTATCCGAAGGTGCCGCCAAGGATCGTGACAGCGACGAACACCACCGTGAACCCGGCGATGAACAAACTCACTCCCAGCAGCAGCCGGGCGCGCTCCGCCGTCACCGTGCGCCCGCTGTTCACCGTGGCGGGTGTGGTCGTCGTGGTGGTGCTGCCGAGGTAGCCGAGGTAGCCGGGCACCAGTGGCAGCACGCACGGGGACACGAAGGAGACCAGCCCGGCGAGGATCGCGACCGGGATCGCGACCCACAGGGCGCCGTCGACGATGACCGCTCCCGGGTTCACGAGGTGTCCTCGGCGAGGGTGTCGGCGACCAGGGTGGACAGGATCGATGCGCTGGCCAGCTGCCCGATGATCCGCGCGGCGACCCGCCCTTCCTGGTCGATGACCAGGGTGGTGGGGGTGGCTTGGATTGGGGTGACTTGCGCGAATGCGAGTTTCACTTTGCCGTCGTTCACGTCGATCACGCTCGGGTAGGTGACGTTGTTGTCGCGGGCGAACGACAGTGCGGTCGCGGGCTGGTCGTAGGTGTTGACCCCGAGGAACGCGACATCTTGGTCCTGGTAGTCCTGCCAGACCTGCTCGAGCAGTGGCGCTTCGACGATGCATGGCCCGCAGGCGGCGTACCAGAAGTTCACTACCAGCACCCCGTCGCGATAGTCGTCGCTGGAGACCGCCTCGCCGGTCTCGGTGACGCCCTCGAAGACCACCGGCTCTCCACGGTCGGTCTCCGGGATCTCGACGATCTGGAAATCGCCGGCGATGTAGCCCTTCTCGTTTCCGTCCCGGTACTGCTGCGCGAGCGAGTCGCCAGACGTGCAGCCGGCGAGCAGCCCGACGACAAGAAGGGCCGAGGCGGTGGCGATCAGAGCGCGGCGGTTCATGGGCGCTTGACCTTGATCAGTGCGCCGGCTACCAGGAACACGACCGCGGCGACCGGTTGCGCGGCCGTCCACACCGGGCCGGTGAACGGAAACGGGAACACCGGGTTCCAAATCACTAGGATCGCCGCGAACACCGGCACCCACCACCATTGCCGCGCCTGGATGGCGAACCAGCTCACAATCACCGCGAAGATCGCGGCAACGAACAGCACCAGCGTGAACCAGTCCCCACCCATCAACACCGGTGCAAGGAACAACACCGCCGCCGCAAGCAGACCCGGCGCGAACGCATTGCGCTGATACACGGACGGGGTGCGCTGCTTCGCCATCATGACCCGCTCACCGCCGACCCCGCCGCCGGCAACGGTCCACCGGCCACCCCAGCATCCGCTGTGTTCGTGCGGGCGCGCCGGTGTCGGATCCAGATGTTCAGGCCGAGCACGATCACGCCAGCGCCGAGGGCGACATCAGCGAGGTTCCCAATGAAGAGGTTCCCGTAGGCGAGGAAGTCGGTGACGTGCCCGACCCCGAAGCCAGGCGGGGAGAACAGCCGGTCGATCACGTTCCCGACCGCGCCGCCCAGGATCAGCCCGATCCCCACCGCCCACCATCCCGTCCGTGCCCGCGCCGCGGCGACGATCAACACCACCACGGCGCCGACGCCGAGGAGAGTGAGCAGCCCTGTGAACCCGGCGCCGAGAGAGAGGATCGCGCCCGGGTTGAACGCGAGCTGCAGCCCGAGCAGATCACCCAGCAGCGGGATGCGCTCGTCCTGGCGCAACCCGTCGAGTGCGGCCGCTTTCGTCGCCTGGTCGATTAGGACCACCACGCCGGCGGCCAGGCAGGCGATCGCGAATCGTCGGGACTGCTCACGATTCATCGGCGGGACCGTTCTTCCCCGTGTCGCCATTTCCGCTGCCCTTGCCGGACGCGGCAGCTGCGGCTGCTCTGTCGCGGCGGCGGCGCTCTCGGGCCACCATGAGTACGACGATCAGGGCACCGCCGAGCACGATCACACCGCTTACCACCGCGAGGACGGGGAGGAACTCCCCACCTCCGGAGGGGCCGTTGTGCATCTCTCCGGAGGTCGTGGTCGGGGTCGTCGCAGACGGTTCGGGTGTCTGTTCCTGGGTCGCTTCGGGGGTGGGGGTACTGGTGGGCACCGTGACGGCTTCGACGGTGTACTGGTACTCGTTGCTGATCGGGTGCCCGTCGCTGGAGACGACCCGCCACCGCACCGTGAACACCCCGGCCTGACCTGGCTGGACAGCCTGGGTGACGGTGGTCCCGTCGATGACCGGTTCCCCGGACGCGAGGTTCTGCCCGTCTGGAGCGACCACCTCGATGATCACCGCGCTGAAATCGGTGAGGATCTCCCCGCTGAACGTCAGCGAAATCTCCTCCGGAATCACGCCGATCGTGGAACCGGCTTCCGGGGAGGACGAGACGATCTCATCGTGCGCGGCTGCGGGAGATGCGACGGCGAACAGCAGACCGGCGGTCAGCAGCAGCGCCGCCAGGCCGGGCAGAAAGAAGGAGCGTCGACGGATCCCGGGGGTGGGCGATCGGCGCCGGGATGCGCGGTCGGCAACGGGTATGGAGGTCATGGTCTCGGTCCTTTCAGGGCCGGTTGATGATGTGCTGGGCGATCGTCGTCGCGTCTCTCGAAACGCCTGCGATGGTGTCGGAGCCGCGGCCGCCGTAGTGCGGCATTCCCGCCACGAACAACCCGGGAAGCCCGGTCGTGGTGCGCCGGGGCCGCTCGGTGCGGGCCGTTTCCGGCAGCCAGTGGTCACCCGGGTCGTATCCGGTGGCGAGGATTACCGACCCCGGCGAGATTTGAGCACCGTCAGCGAAGGTCACCGTGGCGCCATCCGCGGTCGTCACCGCGGGTGCGATCGTGACCCCCGCACGCCGCAGCTGTTCATAGCTGTCGCCGAACACCGGCTCGGGGCGTCTCTCGCGCGACAGCAAGGACATGCTTTCGCCCGCCGCGGTGGGGTAGCTCATCGCGGGCCGGTGGCGCCGTGGAGTGCGGGTGGACAGGGTGACGGCGTGCGATGCGGACAGTTCGCGAGCCAGTTGCACACCACTGTTCCCGCCGCCGACGATGAGTACGTCCCCGGCAGGGATCTGCCCCGGGTATAGGTACTCGCTGCTGTGCAGCACGGCACCCGGCACGCGGAGCCAACTCGCCCACTCCGGCAGCCGAGGATGCGCGGCCGCGGCGGTCGCGCACACCACATTGCGGGTCTGCACCTCACCCGTCGTCGTCGATAGCAGCAGCGTCGAACCGTTCCCACGATGCTCCACCCCGGTAGCTCGGACGTCCCAGACGGTCTCCACGCCAAGTCCGGCTTCCACATACGTGAGGTAGTCGACCATCTCGTCCGCTCGTGGATGTCGGCGCTGATCGCCCATCAGTCGGCGCGGAGACAACGCGCTATGCCGGGCGTCGCTGAGCAGCTCCATCGAATGCCACCGCGACGCCCAGGAACGCTGCCCCGGTGCGGCCGCGTCGATCACCACGAACTCGTGCTGCGGCCGGAGCCCTTCCGAGCTCAACGCCGCCGCGACCGCCAGCCCGGCCTGCCCGGCGCCGACGATGATCACCCGTCGATGTGACAATCCGGCCCGCATCACTGGCCACCGCTCACCGCGGCCTGGATGAGGTTCTCAAGGTCGTCCCACTCCTGCAACTCCGCGAGCTCACCGTTGACGAAAAACGTCGGTGTGCTGCTCACCCCGAGAGCGCGACCCTCTTCAAAGTCCAGATTGACACGTGCCGTCGTTGACGGGTCCGCTACAGCGGCGTCGTAGGCGGCCATGTCCAAGCCGAGCTCCTCCGCGAAGCCGCGGAACAAGTCGGCGCGAGACTCCTGCGCCTCACCCCACTCCGCCTGTGTCTCGAACAACCGGTGATACATGTCTTCAAACCGGTCCTGCTGCGCGGCCGCTTCCGCGGCGATCGCGGCGTTCTTCGAGTTGAAATGACCCGGGAGAGGGAAATAGCGGATCACATACGTGATTTCCCCGGCGAACTGCTCCCGCAGATCCTCCACGATCGGGTAGAACGACCCACATGCTTCGCACTCGAAATCCAGGAACTCAACCACCGTGACCGCGCCCTCACCTCCGTCATCGAGGACGTGCGAGTTCTGCCGCACCAGCTGCGCCGACGAGGGGCTGTCCCCGGACGAGGGCGGAGCGGTTTGGCTCTGATTGATAAGGACATAGATCAACGCGGCCATAGCCAGCACCACCACAACGGCAATGGTGACGAGCGTCGCCTTTACAGGGGTTTTCATCGGGTACTCCAAACCAGGACACGGCACAGGACAGAACCCGGGCACACAGCCCGGGACGAAGCACCACCCCACGGGGTGGCGTGCCAGATATCAGGTTCGGGAAAGACCCAGTTGCGTCAACGAGAACACGATCGGATGCGCGCGCGCTGCCGAAGCGGGAATGAGCGATGGCATCCGTGGCGCTGCACCGAGAACGGGCGGCATCCGCCGCCGCCACAGTCTCCGCAACACCACCATGAACGTGAGGCCGCACAGCACACCAAACACACACAACGCCGCACCGACGAGCGCGTTCGACCCCGACCAGGAGCCACCAGCGACGGCCTCGTGCTCTGCTGTGGTATCCGCTACGGGCTCCACGTGCGGGTCCATCAGCCCGGACACCATGAGAGGAATAGGCGCCGACCCATCCAGCTCCGTATGGGCCGTTGCCGCCAGACCGAGCATCAGCAGCAACGCCAAACCGACGCTAGTAATGAGCCTCATTATCAACAACTGCTCATTCAGCGTCATGGATTGTGAGTTCCGGGCCGAAGAGACCATCTCCAACAGCTTACCGTGCGCACTCAAACGCACTCAGAACGCCGAAGGCGGCGCCGGCGAGGAGGGTGCATGGGTGTCCCGGGTGCTGTGAGTGCTGACGAGGAATGTCGGGAACGCGGTGAGATGACACTAGATGTCACGTAGATCGCGATGTTTCGCGTGGTCCGGGTCGACTTTGTCGTGACACTTTCCCGGCGTCGGCGGCTGTCCCACCGACTCAGTCGTTTGTTGCGCACCAGAGCGCCCGCGCGTCACGACTCGGAAGGATCGTCCACTTCATCCTCGCTAGGTTCCAGCGACTGCTGGTTGGTTGCCTTTGCGTGGTCGTCGAATAGACGCTGCAGGAGGAGGACGGGGTCCTCGTTGCGCAGTTCCGGATGCTCCTCGAGAACACGGTCGACTCCTGCGCTTACCTCCTCCGGAGAGAGCTCTCTCATCGCTTTGGCGAGTTCTTGGGTAGCGGGATCATCGGCGATCCGAGCGCCTGCCAGTTCGCGCCACTTCTCGGCGCTGATCTCCTGGTGAAGCTTCCCGGCGACTCCGTGCGCGACGGCGTCGAAGAAGAGTTGGTACCACTGGTCGCTGGTCAATGAGGGATCAGTCTCCACGACGTCGTCCCCGGGTTTGCTGTTCTTGACAGCTCCAGGTTCTGTGATGGCGATGCCATCGGGAGTGCGTTCGCGTGCCGGAACCTCTGCCGCGGCCGTTGCTCGACGGTCGGCTAGGTACTGCTTGAACTTCGGGACACCGTGCTTGATGGCGGCTTCACCGCCTGCAATTGCCGCTGCGATGGCGAGGTCGAGGAGGAAGTCGGCGTACCCGCTGTTCACGAACTTGGTCATCTTGCTCGGGATCTCGTGCAAGACAACCTGGTTCGAGACGCCGTCGGGACCATGCACCAACGGGCTGGATGCGCCCGGAACCTTCTTGGATGGAGTGAGCTCGGCACCAGCTGGTATTTCGACCAGCATCTTCTTCATGATCGGCTTCGCGTTCTGCGCCTCATTCCCCATGTCGCCACACTAGCGACGAGTGGGTTGCGACGGGATGCGCGCTCGGCAGGCGACAAGAGCATCACGCGGACCTGAGTCGGCTATCTCGTGGCGCTTGTGTGGGACCGAGACACGTCGCCGTGGCTGCCGGGGTGATATCGGGCGTTCGCCTGGGAGGATGTCACCGTGGTTGCGACGGGGGCGAGGGCGACGGAGCTGTACGCCATCCTTTCGGACGCAGGGTGGAGACCTTCGACGAAGCCGTCGGCGCCGCGACTCGATCGGCTGCCGGCGGAGTTTGCTGAGAGCATCATGCGCGTATACCACGATCTTGGCGGAGTGCAGGAATACCCCCGGCTCGCCCCGGGCAGTTGGGACCTCGCCTACTCCGATTTGCTCGTCGAACTTGACGAGTCGTTTCACTTCAATCGATACCGCGAGTCCACTCTCGGAACTCCATGGGCGGCATCGCTGCCCTGGGCCGAGGTCTACGTCGAACACTGCAAGCGGTGGGAGCGCTTCGCTGGGACCGGTGGGAAGCGGTGGTCGAACGACTCGGCCAAACGCATGTTCGGCGGCGCTGACCCGGATGGCGAGTTCGGCGTCTACGGCGCGCCGAGATGGAAGCAGCGTGCGCTGTACGACGCAATGAAGGATGCCGCGGCGGCGTCGGGTCAGGTGAATCTCGCACGGGTGTCGATCTACGACCAGGTCGAAGGCATCCGGCTCAACGACGTGCTGTACCGCAGGGCTCACTTGCCCGCTGATCGCGTGGCGGAGTTCGTCCTGTCCAGGGCTGCTGTGAGTGGGGCATCTACCGCAGATTCCCTGGAGGTCTGATGGGCAACGTGAAGCGTGCGCACATGGTGTCGAGGAGCTACCTCCGAGCCTGGGCCGACGAACGGAACCGAGTGGACGTGCTCGATATCCAGCAGGGGCGCGGGTTCACAAGCGCGATCGGCAACGCAACAGTTGTCAGCTACGCGTATGAACCAGAGGTTCTCCCGCACAATCTTGAAGGTGAGTTCGACCGAATCGAGAGCCGCGGGGTGCCAGCGATAGTCAAGTTACGTGCCAGGCACGCTCCGACGGCTAGCGACAAGGACGACGTCATCGCATTCCTCGACATGCATCTCGACCGCGGACGCTACGCAGACCAGTCAGAGGTTCGAACCCCCGCGGTCCTCGTCAAGACTGACGGTAGCTCAGAGGACGCCTCACTCAGCCTTGGCGACCGGCTACTGCTCTCGCGCCACATGGAAGGCGTAGTCCGACTCGCCGCTCTCGGCGTCGCTCAATGGCCGTGGCAAGTCCTGGAGGCGAGAAGTCTCGCCACCGGTGATGGGGCCGTCCTCCTGTGGAGGCAGACAGACGGTGCCGAGGTCTCACTTGTGACCTTCCCGCTGTCGCCGACGCAGTTGCTCGTGATCGGAGAAGGGTTCCCAGAGCGGGCGCCACTGAACACTTTGCTCGCACAGCACAGCCGGCGATGGATCGTCGGCACAGTCGGATCGCTTGTGAAGGGTCAAGCGGCCGTGATCGCTGCCCTCCGTCGTGCTGAGTCCGGCGGAGAGTGACGTCTTCGGTGCGCTGAGTCGATGTGTCCCCCGGCCGAGGTCGCCGACGGTAGTCCGAGGGGGTGGTCGTCGTCGCCATCCGTCTACGCGGACGCCCACCTGCTGAGCTCTTCTGTAACCGAAGGGGCACCCTTGGCGAGCTGGGTGCGCCAGTCGAGGTGGCCGTGGTGCTGAAGGAACCCCACGATGACGATCTCGTGAACACCAAGCCGTTCGGCTTGTGTGGACACCCAGTTCTGCCGAATCGGGCGAGGCGGGGCGGGAAGGCCGCCTGGAATGGCCCACTCGCCGGCAAGCTGGTTCGTCGCCTCTTCGTCTCCCATGGTGTGCGTTTCACCGTCATCGATGAGGATGATGCCGCCGGGGCGCACGTCACCGCGGACAAGGTGCGCGAGCTCGTGCAGGAGGGTGAACAGAACCTTGTCGAGTCGCTTACCTCGTCCGGAGATCGCAATCACGGGCTGGGTTTCGTCGTCGTCGAGGAGGAACGTGGCCCCGTTCATCTTGCTGCCGGGGAACGCCTCGATGTAGACAAGCCGCACACCAACGGCGGCAAAGAGCGTCGCCAGATCTGCGAAGGATGAGACATCTCGCACCTTGCGCGCGAGGTTCTCGGCGAGCTCGCCGAGCCCCCCCCTGTCAAAGGCCCCAACTGTGAGTCTGCGTGCCTGCCGACGGGCGACTGCAAGCCAGGCCTTTTGGGTAGGTGTGAGCGGCACGTCGGGGTTGGCGCGTCGAGCGGCGGCCGCGAAAACGGGCTCCTCGTCGATAGATTCGATCTCGAACAGGTCTCGAATCTCGCCTTCGAGCTCGTCGAGACTGTTTCCGGTGATGTAGCCACGCTTACGGAGCACGGAGACGGGTGCGAGCTGGTTCAGTTGGGCACGCACCTTCACGCTGTGAAGCTGGCTCTGCGTCTCGGTGTCTTGGGCCTGACGAGACAGCAGGTACCGGTTCTGTAGGTTCAACCAGAACTCAGCCGACGTCCCGAGCGCGGCCGCGATCTGTGCGGCCGACTCGCGGGTGATCTCCTTCTTCGCGGACATGATCTCGGAGACGAACTGGGTGGGGCGCCCGAGTATCTCTGCGAACTCTGCCTGTGACCAATGCCGCGCCTCAAGCTCCTCCGCGAGGACTTCTCCGGGTGGAACCTGGCCGGCAAGGTGCTTGTCCATAGTGCTCCTCCTCAGTGCTGTTCGACGGCTTCGATGACGGCCGTGGGGGTACCGCCGGCATCCGGGTAGGAAACGCGCAGCTGATGCTCGTCGTCGATCCGCAGTGTCGCGCCGCGCACCCCTCGCGTTGTCGAAGGCCGCACCCGCAGGCTCATCAGTGCCTCCAGATCGCCCGGCCCGGTCGCGGCGCCGATCATCTGAAGGACTCGCCGGTAGCGGCGCAGGAGCGATGCGGACCAACCGCCCGCGGTGGACGCGGTCTCATACGCGAGGCGTTCCAACTCCCCGTCCCCGAACTGCAGTTGCAACGCGCATTCCGCTCTTCACCCCTGAACTGATACCGCAACGATAACCGACGTTCGTGTGGGTGGTGAAAACTCACCCCCGTGTCTCCATGTTACACTAGCTACATCACCCCAAGGGTGATTAGGTGATGACAAGATATGAATCTACAAACGAAGGAGTGTCGCATGACGACGCAGCCGAACCTCGCGGATGCGAGCAACAAGAAGGACCCGGTGATGACGATCACGATCGACTCGAAGCAGTACCAGGTGCAGGACGACGACTGGGAGGCGCGCGCCCTGCTCCTGCTGGCAGGCCTTGATCCGGCCGAGTATGACCTGGCTCAGATCAAGCGCAACGGCACGCTGAAGCGGTTCAAGGACCGGCAGATCGTCAAGGTCGAGGATGGCGACGAGTTCGAGTCCGTCAAGCAAGACGGACCCGTTGCCTGATGAGCACCGCGGGGCAGGGCGTGCAGGGGTTCATCGATGACCTCGCCGAGTGGGGCGCGCCGGCAAGAGTCGTGGAGTCCTGGGTTGTGTTCCCGGTGCGTGCGCCGAGTGGTGGACTGGAGGGCGAGGTGCTCGAGAGTGCAGTCGCCGCGAATGAGCTCGCATCCTGGCCGCTGATCCCTCCCCACTGGGTCCACTTCCCTTCGTCGGTGACGCTCCCGCAGGTGCACGCCGATCAGTCAGACACGCAGCCGGGGTGGACGCGACACTCGCGACAAATCGAGCGATGGGAGCAGGTGACCGAACCGGGCCGCGCCTGGCTCGGTCACGCCCGCGCCACCCTGGCCGGGGCATCATGACGGGCGAGCGGCGATACTCGGTCGCGATGCCGGCCGCGGTCGCCGAGATCCTCACGGCGCATCTGGACCGAGAGGACGGGCAGGAGGATGTGGTCCTCGCCACCTACGCTCCTTCGACGGGACGGGAACGAACCTCGGCGCTCCTGCGCCGCGTGTTTCTCCCGCACCCCGGCGAGCGGCACGTACACGGGAACGCATCCTTCACTGCCGACTACGTGATGCGCGTCACAGAGGAAGCTGCGGCTGCAGGGGAGGGCCTGGTTCTGCTGCACTCCCACCCTCGGGGGACGACGTGGCAGTCGATGAGCACGACGGACCGAGCGACTGAGTCGGGGTACGCCGGACTCGGAAGTGCGGCGACCCGGCTCCCAGTGATTGGGATGACCTGGGGAGGTGCTGGGCAGGTGTGGTCGGCACGGTTCTGGTTCTCGCGGACGAGCGTGGTTGACGCGGAATCGGTGCGAGTGGTTGGGGCGACGTTCGCTCCCTCGTTCAATCCGGTTCTTGTCCCAGCGCCGGAAGCAACGTCGGCGCAGATCCGGACGGTGAGCGCCTGGGGCTCGGCTGTACAGGAGGATCTCGCCCGGATCCGAGTGTTGGTGGTCGGGGCAGGCAGTGTTGGCCTGGACGTCGCACAGCGACTTGTGGCGTCCGGGATCCGCACCGTCGGCGTGATGGATTTCGATGCCGTGGAACACCGAAACCTCGACCGGATGATCGGGGCGCGCCGCCAGGACGCCCGAGATCAGGTCGCGAAGGTTGACATCGCGGCCCGGCTCCTCCGGGCACAGGCCACCGCAGCCCATCCGGACATCCGCCGGCACGAGATGTCGATCTGTGGCCCGGACGGACTGCGCGTCGCGCTGGACTACGACATCGTCTTCTCCTGCGTGGACAGACCGTGGCCGCGAGCGGTGCTCAACCAGATCGCCTACGCGGACCTCATCCCGGTCATCGACGGCGGTATCAACATCGAGGTCGCCGACGACGACACATTCAACCGGGCAACTGCTCGCGCGCACACGCTGGTTCCCGGCCAGCCATGCATGGCCTGCACGCGTCAGCTGAAACCAGCCAGAGTGGCGCTGGATCGTGAGGGGCTGCTCGACGACCCTGAGTACGTTCGCCGCTCTGAAATCGACCTGGAGCGCGCTGGCCAGAACGTCGCGACGCTCTCCGCGATGGTCAGCGCACTGCTTCTCGCTCAGTTCGTGAGTCTGACCGTCGCGCCTGGCGGGCGTGGCGTACCAGGTCCGGTGTGCTACCACTACCGCCCGCACGTCCTCGAAAAGCTCGAAGACGCTTCGGCACCATCCTGTCCGTGGGAGACGGCACTCGCCGTTGGCGACTCACGGATTCCGATTGCGACGGGGCACGCCCACGCCGAGGAGATCGTCCTGTCGCGGCACCGCGCCGCGCGGACACTCCGCGGGCGATTCCGCCGGCTGCGAGGGTGGCTCGCCGACAGCTACGGAAGCTGAGGCGTCCCGATCGCTGAAACTCGCTACCGGGCCGATGTCGACCGGGCATCGGACACTAGCCAGCTAGCCCATTCCACCAATCTGACCAACCACATCAACAAGGAGACACCGCTATGGCGATCCCCGTAGTCCTTCCATCATTCCGCTGGCCTTCCAAGAAGGCGGCATTCGACGACTTCAGACTCCTGCACACCGGCGGCCCCTACGCCCCCTACGACCGCATCACCAATCCGTCACACGACCTGATGCTTCGCGAAGTGCTGGATCTTCACCCCGACGCCTCCGAGAAGATCGGCGAAGGAGTCGACTACTTCTACGTCGGCCTGACTAGCGACGGCGACAAGTTCAACGTGCGGTCTGACGCAACGGGCATCTGGATCAAACGCGTGGACGGGTCGCAGGTGGACTTCAGCTACCGCACCTGCATCAGCAACCACACAGAAGAATCTGACGCGAAAGAGGGGCTGCGGCTCGCAGTAGAAGACCGCCGACTGTCCTACCGCGACGACCGCATCAAGGAGGGGACGTTCGCGAGCGATATCTCCGGGATCGTCTTCTCAGACCGCAACGAGGCACATGTCATCTACGACGAGCCCTCATGGGGACAGCTGACCTACCGGTTCGCCGAGGCGGAGGGCGGATGGGACCGAATCCTCGTCCACTCGGGGTACGGCGGCGTGCTCATTGGCAGCCACCTCATGGACACGGACGTACACACGAGATGGCTCGAGTTCTACGACCGACACGCAAACCGCCGGCTGGCGACCGCAAGCGAGGCCGCTGCCCGTCCGCGACCTCGACAAGACGCGTGGACACCCTGACAACTCCGCCAGGCCTCCCGGCCACGCAACGACGCCACCCGCTGGAGGGCAGTCGGGTGGGTGATCCCAGTGTCGGTGGCCCTGGGCATCATTACGAGCAGACACGTCAAGTACCGCCTGGGGGAGGTATGAGTGAGCAGTATCGTCGCGGAACACAGTCGCGTGATCGCGGCCTTCGGTGAGCCGACTCTGTCTCTGCTGCGGGGGAATCTCGCACCGGCGAACGTCGCGATTCTTCGCTCCGGATTCCCGCAGGATTCGAAGACCCAGCCGACTGCCCGTCTGCACCAGATGGTGGACGCAGCCCTCAGCGAACTTCGCGAGCGTGGGATCTCCCACGTCCCAGACGGGGATGGCAGAGAGGTGTGCATGGGGTGGGTGCGACGGCGGTGGCTGACCCGTGACGTCGACGGACAGAGCTACACGCTCACGTCCTACGCGATGCAAGCGCTCGGTCTGGTGCAATCCCTGACGCGCGACCGGGTGAATCTGTCCGAGCACCGCATCAAGAACATCGTGGAAACCGCGAACCGGCTGAACGCGGCTTCCAACCCTGACCGTGATGCCCGCATCGCCCGGCTCCGCGCGCAGATCGCCCAGCAGCAGGCGGAGTTGGAACGGCTCGAGGCAGGCGAGCCGATCGCCCCCGTCACCGCCGACTTCATCCTCGAGGGGCTTGTTGAGCTGCAGGATCTCGTTTCCGGTCTGCCCATTGAGTTCGCCCGTGTCGGTGAGGTCGTAGAGGCACTGCAGGACAGGTTGCGGGAGGACTTCCGGGCAGACGAGCGACCGCCCGGGGACATCGTCGCCGACTTCCTGATCCGCGCAGACGACCTGACGACCGCGACACCGGAAGGGCGCGCGTTCGAGGGGGCGTTCAACCTGCTGGATGACGATGCTCTCACCGATCAGCTGCGCTCAGACATCACCGCGCTGGTCGAGCATCCCGACATCTCTCCGGTTCTCACCACCGCGGAGAAGCAGACGATGATCGGGATCGTCCGCGTGGTGCGGGACGGAGCACGAGACACGATGGCGAAGATCGTCGACACCATCGAGACCCTCAACACCTACATCCGATCCCGGAACATCTCCGAGGATCGTGAACTGGACCGGGTGCTGATGCAGCTGGAAGCCGGCCTGAGCGCGTGGATGCAGACAGCGGGGCCACGAGAAACAGTTCCGGTTGAGATGCTGCCCGACGGGTTGGACATCCTGCACCTGAAGGAGAAGCTGTACGACCCCGCCTCGGATGTCCCTCTCGACCCGCTCGAGGACGGCGCCGAAGAGGATCGTCCGGAAGCCATGTCACTCGATGAGCTTCGCCGCTACGGGGGACCGCACCTGGACGCGCTCCGCGGTGCGCTCGACGAAGCTGCAGCATCGGACGGCGAGTGGACGATCGGTGCAGACGTCTTCCCCCGGCTCGCAGCTGACGAGCGGCGACCGGTGGACGCGTTGGGCCTCCTGCACCTCATCGCGGACCGTGACGACCTGGTGCGCACGGGCACGCACGAGGCATACGTCACCCGCCGGCCCGACGGTACCGAACAGGTCCTGCTGCTACCGCAGATCACCCCGACGCGGAGGCTCGACGATGACCAGTGACTTCCAGGAGCTCGACGACACGGTTGCCGAGCTGTCGGTCGATGATCTGACTGACCGCACGCCAGAGGACCTCTACGACGAGCCGGAGCAGGAAGTCGACGACGACTTGTCATCGGTGGAGTTCGACGGAGACACCGGGACGCTCACCGCCGAGGTCCGATCTGCGCTCGTCGCTATCCTCAACGAGCGCTTCATCACCAGCGACACCCACAAGAAGGAGTGGCAGACGCTCACCGTCGCCCACGCGCAGGTGAAGTCGAGACTCAACGACATGTATCTCGACCTCGAGTACGACGCCAAGTACGAGGTCGCGTTCAAGGTGCAGGTACGCAACGCCGACAGCACACGGGGTTTCCCTGCGCTGCTGCGGGCGATGACCTGGAATCGGGACCAGACTGCCGTGCTCGTCCACCTATGCCTCACCCACCGGGATCAGACTTCAAGCGGGGCAAGTCGCGCAGTCGTCTCGAGGAGCGACATTCACGCGTTCATCGGCGGCAACCGTCCGAAGACAGCGACCGATCAGTACATGGATGGCCGTCGAGTCAACAATGCGATCGACGCGGTCGCCGCCGCCGGACTTCTCGACAAGACAGCAGAGGACGGCGTGTACACGATCTCGCCGGCACTGCCCCGACTGCTGCCCCTCACGAGGCTGCGCGAACTGGTCACCTACTTCACGGAGGCAAGCAACGATGAGTGAAATCTCCGCAGGCATCCCGCTCCTGCCGAGCTCGCAGTGGCGGATCGAGCAGATTCAGCTCGTCAACTGGGGCGGTTTCCACCAGCGCACCGCAACGTTCGCGTTCCACCCCGAGACGACCATCGTCACCGGCGCATCCGGTGTGGGGAAGTCCACGGTCCTTGACGCCTACCTCGCGCTCATGATGCCCTCCGACGTCCCTTTCAACGGTGCTTCGAACGCAGCGACCGTGGGGCGTGCGAGGGGGGCAGAGCAGCGGAGTGTGCTGACCTACCTGCGCGGGAAGACCGATGACACCGTGGAGGACGGTGTCACCGTCGACAAGGTGCTCCGCGGCCAGGGCAAACCCACCTGGGGGGCGATCGCGGCGACCTTCATCGCCGAGACGGGGGACCGGTTCACAGCCATGCGCGCGTACTTCGTCCCGGTGGGCGCGGCCCGAGACGGCGACGTAGTCAAACGGATGATGACGATCCCCGGGTCGTTCGAGATCCGCCAGCTTGGCGATTTCGCCCGCGTGGGTTCCGAGTCGTACCCGGCGAAGGCGATGAAGCAGAAATGGTCGGAGCTGCGCCTCTATGGCTCGTACGGAGAGTTCTCGCAGGCGCTGTTCTCGAGGCTCGGGATCGGGCAGGGCGGCGACGGGGCGAACGCGCTAGCACTGCTCGCACGCATCCAAGCTGGAACGATGTCACCGACCGTCGACGACCTCTACAAACGGCTCGTCATCGAGATGCCGGAGACGTTCCGCGTCGCCGACGAAGCCATCACGACATTCGATGAACTCGACGAGATGTATCGGAAGATGGAGACCTCCCAACACCAGGCAGATCTCCTGGCACCGGTGCCCGGCCTCTACGAGGAGATGCTCGCCGCGCAGCGCGACATCGCGCAGGCGCGAGCACTCGGAGCTGTCGACGCCGACGACACCCCGGCGGGCCTCTGGCGTCTTCGCACCCACTCCGCCATCCTCGAGCGCGAAGACGGCCTGCTCCGCGAGCAGGCCGCCGCACTCCAGGAACAGCTCCGTACCGCGACAACTGCCACCCACGAGGCGGAGCGGTTACTCGACGTCGCGAAAGCCGACTACGACGCCGGCGGCGGGGACCGCGACAAGCAGCTCACGGATGAGATCACTCGGTACGAACAGGCGGCCGAAGGCCGCCGCGGGATGCGCGCGCGACTCAGTGACGCTCTGGCAGGTCTCGATCGCGTCGTGGACGGGGAGGGCGACCTTCTTACCATCCACTCCGAAGCCCGCGCATTCCCTGAGCGCGCCGCGGGGGTGAAGGCGGAGCTCGAGAGCAAGCGCGAGCAGATGATCCGCGACGAGCACCCGCTCGGCGAGGAGCTCAAGAGCGTCCGGGCGGAGCTTCGCTCGCTGGAAGGTCGCTCTGGTCGCGTGGACGCATCGATGGACGCTCGGCGCCGCGAGGCCGCCGACGCTGCCGGACTCGACGTGGCCGATCTCCCGTTCGTCGCCGAACTCATCGACGTTGCTGATGGCGAGGACCGGTGGCGGGGCGCAATCGAGACGGTCCTGTACGCGAGCGCGCGGATCCTGCTCGTGCCCGGTGAGCACCTTGAACGCTTTTCCCGGGCCATCGACCCGATCCGGTCGTCGCTGCGGCTGAACTTCGAAGGCGTTGACCGCAGTGTCGTCGCGCACACCGCGCCTATGGACCCGCAGCGGATTGCCGGCAAGTTGGACTACCAGGACTCTCCGTACCAGGCATGGGTCATCGAGCATCTCAGCTCACCGGCCAGGAACGCCCTGTGCGTGTCGAGCACGGATGGACTCGCTGGTGAGGGTCTCCGCGTGACGCCCTCGGGTCAGACACGACAACGACGGCGAGGGGCGCACGGAGGGAACACAGCGCGTCCGATCATCGGATTCGACAACGCTGGCCTGAAGGCGTCGCTCGAGGCGCAGCAGAAGGACCTTCGTGCGCAGCTAGCAGAGTCCGAGCGGGCGAGGGCGCGAGTCGCGGCGGAAATCCAGGCAGTCGACAAGCGGCACGCCGCCTACCTCCGCACCCTCGACTTCTCGTGGGTCGACGTTGATGTGGACACGCCGATTCGTCACATCGCCGAATTGCGTGCGCTGCAGGAGAAGCTGCTCGCCGACGACGGCGTCCTCGCCGTGCTGAAGAAGCAGGTCGAAACCCTGTCCGCGGTAGCCGACAGCGCCCGACGCCTACAGCACTCGCTCGAAGGCAAGCTCTCAGAAGTCGCAGAAAAACGAAGCGCCTTGGCGGACATGATTGACACCGTCAACGACGTCCTGTGGCCGCTCGAGGAGAACGGATCTTTGACGCTCGACGAGGCTCTGTCGAGGGCCCTCGACCAAGCATGGGAGCGCGCACTTGCGAGCGAGGTGCCGACGAGCGGGACCTGGAAGACAGATCTGCGACGGCTCGAACGAGCCCTCGCGGATGGGGTCTCACGTGCAGCCGAGAAGGAGGCGTCGAGCCGCAAGCAGATCGAGCGCGCCTTCGAACAGTTCCAAGAGCGATGGAACGATCCGACGCGTGGTCAGACGATCGACTCCTACCACGAATACATCGCGATCCTCGACGAGATCCAGCGCGTCGGGATCCACGAACAGCGGGAGCAATGGCGCAAGACTGCGCTGCAGTGGAGCGGAAGGAGTCTTCGACTGCTGGGCAGCGCGATGAGCTCCGCCGTCGACGACATCGAGGCCCGCCTCGACGCCGTCAATGCGATCCTCGAGCGCCTGCCCTTCGGGCCCACGGATGGACGCTTGAAGATCGACATGCGACGCCTCGCGCCGCAGACGGTCACCACGTTCCGTCGCGAGCTGGATGGGTTCAAGAAGCTCGCTACGCAGGGCGCGTCTGAGGAGCAGCTCGTTCAGCGGTTCACGCAGATGAGAGTGTTCGTCGCCAAGATCCGCAAGCGCGACGACCCCGCGCTCACTGCTGAGCTTCGAGCTCAAGTTGTCCGCGAGGAGATCCTCGACGTGCGACGACATGTAGAGATCACAGCGAAGCAGTACGCCGATGCGCTCGACACAGATCCAGTCGCCGAGTATTCCTCGCTCGCAGGCAAGAGTGGTGGAGAGATGCAGGAGCTCGTCGCGTTCATCGTCGGAGCTGCGCTTCGGTTCCAGCTCGGCGACGAGCTCGGGCACCTTCCGCGTTTCGCCCCGGTGTTCCTCGACGAAGGGTTCATCAAGGCGGACTCCGAGTACGCGGGCCGGGCCGTTGAGGCATGGAAGGGGCTCGGGTTTCAACTCGTTATTGGGGCGCCGTTCGACAAGTACACCGGGCTTGAACGCCACGTCGCCCAGACGATCCTTGTCTCGAAAAACCGCCAGTCCGGGCACTCGTTCGTCGACCACGCCTACCACCAGCGACAGGAGGGCGTCGCGTGAAGACGGTCTCGGAGGTCGAACGACGTATCCGACTGCACGTGGCTGAGCGTTGGGCCGACGAGGTCGCCTCGCAGAGCACGGGAGAGCCGAAATGGTGGCCGCGCGGATACTCACTTGGCCGCCCGGACGCCAACATGCTCGAGGCCGGGTTCGGCGAGCTCATCGAACTCGTGGACGTGTGGCGAACGCAGGCATCCGCGTGGGGTGCGGACATCAGAGAGAAGAACATCCGCGCTGATGGCACCGCCTATCCGATGCCGTCCCACATCATCATTCCCAGCATCGATGTGGCGTCCGCCATCGCCGGGCCCGAGTGGACGGCACGGTTGGCCCGCGGGCGTGAGTACGGCAGCATCATCGACGCCCACTTCCCTAATCGCCGAGACGTCCTGGCCCGCACGATTCTCGCGACGGCGGATTGGGCGCGCGTGGACGTCGAGCTCCTCGCCCAAGCGGCCTCATGGTTCGAGCGGCACCCCAACTCGGGCCTCAGCCCCAGAGAGGTTCCGCTCGAAGGGCTTCACACCAAGTGGCTCGAGTCCCGCACGCAGACCGTCGCGCGCCTCGCTGGCCTTCGCGACCTCGGGCTGCACCCGCCCCACCCCTCCCGCATCCACTTCACCTACCTCGACCCGGCGCATCTGTCGGCCGGCAACCGACGCCACGACTCGGCAACAGTCGGAGACGCATTCAGGCCGGCGTACCCGCCACAGATCGTCATCATCTGCGAGAACAAAGACACCGCGATCCATTTCCCAGAAGTCCGTGGAGCGATCGCCGTTGAAGGCGCCGGGTCGGGAGCTGGGGCATTTGCGGATACCGACTGGCTGCGCGAGGCGCCCTTGGTCATCTACTGGGGCGACATGGACGCCGACGGACTCCGCATTCTCGCCCAGTTCCGCGACGCCGGCATCCCCGCGCGATCGCTGTTCATGGACGTCCCCTCATATGAGCGGTGGGAGGTGTACGGGACGAACAGCGACAAGCGTGGGAATCTGATCGCCGCCGATAGCCGCCCCGCGCCCGCGAATCTCGAGGATGACGAGCGGGCGTTGTACGGGCTCCTCAACGACCCGACATCGGCGAGGTACCGACGGGTAGAGCAAGAGCGAATCCCGCTCGACGTTGCGTCCGGCACGGTGCGGCGGCTTCAGGCCCAGATCGATACCGAGGCGAGTGTCGCGAGGCAGCTATCTGACGCTCGGTGAACGCGTCCATTCCTCGCCCAGTGAGCAGGACCCTATGACACTGAGCGTCCCCCTCGCGCGGAGTTCGTTCTCAATGCGTGGCCGCCGCGGCGGATCGGGTCCGGTGTGTTGGAGCTTCCGCGCTGATCTTGAGTCGTGCTGGGATCACATTCGGCGAATGGGGTCAAGTCCCGTGGCGTGGTGTCACTTCGGTTGTTCCTGATGGGTGGGGTCAGGCGGTGAGGTAGAGCTCGGCGCGGGGTGTCTCGGTGTGCTCGTGGAGGGTGTGGATGAGCTTGCGCATGGAGATGTCGGAGAAGTAGCGGCGTTCGCCGTACTGCCATTCCTCGTGCTGCTCTTGCAGGACGGCGCCGATGAGCCGGGTGACGCTGTCGCGGTCGGGGAAGATCTGGACGACGTCGGCGCGACGTTTGATCTCGCGGTTCAGTCGCTCGATGGGGTTGTTCGACCAGATCTTCTGCCAATGCTCGCGTGGCATGACCGCGAACCCGGTGAGGTCTGCCTCGGCGGCGGCGAGCATGTCGGCGATCTCGGGGAACGACGAGCGGAGCCCGTCGGTCACGGCCCGGTATTGCGCGGTGACGGCTTCGGGGGTGGTTTGCGCGAAGATCGTGGTGATCATCGCGTTGACCGGCTTCGAGCGGGCCGATCCGAGTTTCTGGGTCACGTTTCGCGCGAAGTGGACGCGGCAACGCTGCCACCCGGACCCGGGCAGGATCGCCTTGACCGCGGCTTTCAGGCCGGCGTGCGCGTCGGATGTGACCAAGGCGACGCCGAGCGGGTCCGCGTCGGTCGCGACCTTCAACCCCCGGTCGCGCAGGCCGCGGAGGAACTCGGTCCAGAAGTCCGTGGTCTCCGCGTCGCCGAGCGCCATCCCGAGGATCTCCCGGCGGCCGTCACCGCTGACGCCGGTCGCGACGACGAGGGCTTGCGAGACGACGGCCGCGGACCCGGACGTCGAGGTAGGTGGCGTCGAGGAACAGATAGGGGAACCAGGTGTGATCGATGCGACGGTGCAGGAACTCCTGCACGGCCTCGTCGATCTCCCCGCAGATCCGGGACACCGTCGACCTCGAGATGCCGGTGTCGTTGCCCAACGCTCGGATCAGCTGGTCGACCTTCCGTGTGGAGACCCCATCGATCCAGGCCTGGCAGATCACCGCGTAGAGCGCTTTGTCGACCCGGCGGCGCGGGTGCAGCAAGCTGGGGAAGAACGACCCCTCCCGCAGCTTCGGGATCGCAAGGTCGACTTCCCCGGCCGGCGTCGCGAGGGTCTTCGGGCGGGTCCCGTTGCGGCGGGTGGTGCGCTCCGGGGTGCGCTCGTGCGGGGCCGCGCCGATCTTCATCGTCGCTTCCGCGTCGATCAGGTCTTGCAGGCCGGCCTGCAGCATCCGACGGAACACGTCCGAGTGGGCGAGGTCGGGATCGGCGAGGACTTCGCCGATCAAGGTCGTCAAGGCAGACTGGTACTGGGTCATCGTGGGATCACTTTCAGGGTTCTTGGCGGAACAACTGGTCTCCCACGATGGCCCTCACTTCGTCAACGACGACGAGGACCCTGTGGGAAGTGACACCACGCTATGGGACTCACCCGCGAATGGTCGCGACGGCTTCGTCGAGTGTGTGGAGCGCGCGGAGGACTTGGATCGATCGGCTGAAGATCAGGCTGCTGAACATGGCGTCGTCTGTCTTGGGCATGACTGAGCGGGAGACAACCCAGGCGGCCGCTGACTCGATGCCGACGTCGTCGCTGAACATGTGTGCGGCGACCTCGTTGCGGATCTTGACGAGCGTTTCCTTGAAGGGGCGATCGTCCGCGATGTCCCGGACGCTTGTCTTGTAGTCGTTCTGGGCCGTGGTGAGCCCGTCGATGTCAATGAAGTTGGCGAATCGACCGGTCTGCGTGCGTGCGGTGCGTTGGAGTTCTCCCAGGACTCGGTAGACGCCTTCGATGCTCTCTCGGAGCACGAGGGCAAGCAGCTTCTCGGTCGTCACCCGCGCGGCGGGGTCTGCGGCCATGGCGCGGAGTAGAACGCGCATGTCGACGTCGGTCTGGACGATGAAGAATCGTGCGGCCGCATACGCCTTGACCACCGCAGCCTCGTCGCCGGCGCCGGCGACGCTCTCGACGTCTCGGGCTCGGCGTTCGAGCGCTTCGACTGCGAGCGGGATGGTGCGGTCGAATCCTGCGACACTGTCGGCGTTGGTTGGCCGCTGGCTCGGGGTGCTCATCGTCTCAGCGTGGCATCGATTCGGCGCCTGTGGACGTCGGGCGGCTCCCGTCTTAAAGTTAAGGCGTGAGTGGGCCGTTGGTGCATGGGCCGCGGATGATCGGTGCGCGGCGGCAGTTGTCGATCCCGCGACGGGTGCTGGTGTCGGTGGGTATCGATGTGCCGGGGCGGGTCCGGTTCGAGGTGGCCGAGGGGGTGGTGTGCGTGCGTCGCGCGGAGGAGGGTGAGGAGGGGGCTCAGATGGTGTCGAAGGTCGGCCAGCTTGTGACGCCGCCGTGGGTGATGCAGACTCTCGGGGTTGGTGTGGGCGGCGCGATTTACGCTCGGCCGCGGAATGACGCAGTTGTGGAAGTCCTAGCCGGGTCTCGTCTGCAACGTGAGCTGGAGGGGGCGGCATGAGCAACTCGAACGTGCTGCAGGCCCCTCGCCCGAACGCCGCCGATCGCGCGTGGGGTGAGCCAGGGATGCGGGATGCCGCGGCTGCTCACACGACGACGACACTGTTGCCGGGCGCGGCGGTGCTGCCGGTGACGACGTTCCTGGACGCGAAGGTGTATCCGGTGGTGGTCTGGGACCGGCGCGCGCTGTCAGCGCGGCTGAGCAGAATGGATGGCCCGGCGGTGGCGACGGATGCCGTGCGCGACCTGCTGGATGCGGGATGCCCGACCGTGCTGCGGGTCGCGGCGATGATCGGGGTGGGTGCGCCGACCCCGACGAGAAGGGCGTTGCGGCCGCTGCGGTCGCTGGCGAGGACGATGGGGATGTTCCCTGCGTTCCCGCGCCGCTCCCCGCTGGTCGCGGAGGAGTTCGACGCGCAGGGGACGGCGCTGGTGGTCTGCGACGGGACGAGCATCGAGGTGCAGGTCGGCGGCGATGCGGGCGTGCGTGCGGGCTCGGCGTTGAGCCCGTTGTGGCGTCGGGTGTATGAGGAGCGGTTGTTCGAGTGGGCGATCCGGTCGGATGCGCTGCCGTGCGCGTTACCGGCCGTCGAGGGCCTTCACCCAGGAGTCGAGTGAGCGGGCCGGTGCCCAGCGGACGTCTTCCATCTCGACCTGGATCTCGGAGTGCAGGGTCTGGGCGTTCATCGCCTTCTCTCGGAACGACCTGAGGTTCTCCTCGCGGGTTCCGGAGAGCAGGTTCGACGCGAATGTGGCGATTGAGCCGATGCTGTGCTCGGGTGCAGTGTGCTCGGTGACGTGGTCGAAGACCGCGCCGCCTTCGCAGATGTTGCAGTCGCACCAGAAGTAATCGGCGGGGACCTGCGCGGCGACCAGCGGGAGCCGCTCGAGCAGGTGGTAGGACATGAGCCGCGGGACCAGTACGGAGGTTCCGGGGCTACGGCCGCCGCCCTTGGAGGGCCAGATGTGGCGGAGGGTGCTACTGGTGCCGACCGCGCCGAACAGGGCGCCGGCGGCGACCGCGGCGACGGCGGAGAGGTCGGTGCGCAGGAGCGCGATGCTGACCCGTGAGCCGAGCACGTGCAGCAGGCCGCGGACGGTGTCGACGCCGCCGAACGGGTCGGTGCTGTGGCCGAGGGCGAGGGCGACGGGGACCCCGGCGCGGTCGATCGAGGTGCGCAGCTGGTCTGCGGAGTTCTTCAGGATGAGGGACTCGATGGGCAGCATCGTCATCACGGTCCCGGAGGCCTGGCTCGCGATGTCGGCGCCGCGGCCGAGCGCGACGTCGATCTGGGCGATGTTCTCGAGGCTGATGTACCCGGTGTCGGTGAGCGCGACCGGCGCGCCGTGGTCGAGCTGCCAGGTGACCCATTCGAGGCTGAGCGGTGCGTCACCGGTGGCGCGGTTCTTGCCGGAGTAGCGGTTCGCGTCGAACAGGATCCGCGATTCGGGACCGGCGATGGAGCGGTGAGTGGTGAGCAGCCTGTCGGCGGCGGCGGTCTTGTTGCCGCCGGCGACGGTGTAGAGGGCGGTGATGCCGGCGTTGCGGCTGAACGCGGCGACGCGGTCGACTTTGGACTGGGGGGCGTGGATGAGGATGGCGCTGTCGATGCCCGTCCCGGCGGGAGCCAGGGCGCGATGGTGACCGGAGGGCGGGACGAGATCGGTCATGTTGCGGCTCCCAACGTGATCGGAACGAGGTTCTCGGGTTCCGGGTTCTCCCCGAGGTAGTGACGGCGGAAGCCTTCTTCGGTCATGCCTGCCAGTCGTGCGATGTCGGCGACGCTTTGGTGGCGGATGTTCTTGTGGGCGTTGATGATCTGGGTGAGGGTGGACGGGGTCTCGAAGGCGACGTCGCCGGGTTCGCTGTTGCGCCAGCCCATCTGGCCGAGGCGCATGTTGAACTCGCGGTATTGCCGGTCGGTGATGATCTCCAGGTCGTAGGCGCGTCGGATCAGCGCGCCGATCGACATGCCCCACTTCTCCTTGAGGGTCAGCAGCCGTCGGAACTCTCCGGTGCGAAGCCCTGCCAGGTCAGGGCGGATGCTGTCGGCGGGCGCGAGCAGCTCGCCGGCAAACTTGTTGGACTGGTCCTCCTGCTCCGGGCCGGGGATGTCGTGCATCAGCAGATGTCCGAGCTCGTGCGCGACGGTGAAACGGAGCCGGTCGGGGGCGAGGCCCTTGGTGACCAGCATCATCGGGAACCGGGACCGGTCGCCGGGCCAGGTGGAGACGGCGTCTTGCCCCGGAGTAGAGAGCGGTCGTTCGATCACGATGATGCCCGCGGACTCGACCACGCCGACGAGGTTGCGGATCGGCCCGTCGCCGAGATCCCAACGCTCCCGGAGGCGGCGAGCGACCTCACGGGGATCGCCGTCCAGGTCGATCGGGTCACGGACCAAGGTGCGCTGCGGCTGCGGCGCGATCCCCGTGAGCAGGCCCTCCATCGTGAGCCGGGTCAGGTGGGTGAGCGCTTCGATGCGCCGCATGGTGCGGACCGTCATCGTGCTCGCGCGGCGACGGTGGTGCAGGCAGCTAATCGCCAGGCCCGGGACGGTGGGCTGCTCCTCGAGGATCTCTGGCGGGCAGTCCAGCGCCTTCACGAGCGCATCCCGGCGATCCGGGGTGAGTTCCAGCGCCCCGGTTTCCAGCCGGGAGACGACAGCCTGCGACACCCCTGCCTCACGTGCCAGCTCGGTCTGGTTCCAGCCCTTCGCCTCACGCAGCAGCGTGATCATCGAGATCGCCGCATCCGCCATAGCTCACCTCCGTCCACCAGGCTAGCATAAGAAGTGCATTGTTTGCCGGGCACTACTGCCGCTTGGTTTGACAGGGTCCTCTCAGGTGCAGGTTCTGGTGCGGTGGGGTTCCACGATGTTCGAGACGAGTTGTTGGCGATGCCCATGCTGAGGCGTTCCTCCGACATCATCGCGAGATCTGACTGCGCGATGGAGGCAGGTGCCTCCGGCTCATCCCGGAGGTGCTCAAGCAGGTCGCGGGGCTCTTGATGTCCGCCTAGTAGCTGTCCTTCTCCCAGAAGATGTACTCCTGGTCGTCATCGGTGAGGCCCCATTCGATGCCGATCGACCGCAGCCAGGCGTTCATCAGTCGACAGAGATCGGCCAGCACGGCGCCGAGCTCGTCGGTGGTCATGGGTTCGTCGACCGGCCGGAGCCGGTGGAAGGTCAGGCTCCAGGCGTCCCAGCTGTCTTCGACGTAATCGGTCCAGCCCGCAGGCAGCGGGTCGGGACGGCGGGGCTTGCCGCTCTCGTCGAGGCCGAGTTCGGGGGCGAGGTAAGCCAGGACGCGGACCAGGCCGTTCGCGGCGTTGAGGGTCCGGTAGGCGGCCTCGCCGATATCGGCGCGCCAGGTGCGTTTGGCCTCGTTGAGCTCTGAGCGCAGGTGCGCGATCGCGTCGGTGAGGTGGTCGACGTGGTGCAGCGGCGACGGCGCGTGGACGGCGGTGTATTGCTCGATGCGGTTGTCGTCGACGTGCGCGGCGAGCGGCTTGCGGCAGGCCGCGTCGCTCTTGCTCAGGCCCCCGACGTCCCCGTAGGCGTCCGCGTCCTCGCCACGCAGCCGCAGCGCGGCATGCCCAGCCTCGTGCCGGCTCAGGTGCGCGGCCGCGGCGATCACGTGGGCGATGAGCGCCTCGACGGACTCGACGTCTTCCCGGGTGGCGAACAGGACGTTCGCGGAGACCACGATGTCGAATGTGCCGTCCTCGTGCGGGAGCGTGATCGCCCCGGCATGCCCGGCGCCACGGTCCGTGGTGTAAGGGTTGTCGTCGGCGCGGTCGGTGACCCGATTCACCGTCGCAATCATGTCGCCGGTGAGTGTCAACCGCCAGAGCGACGTGTCCGGGAGCAGCTCGACGATCCCGGTCACCAGGGTCTGCAGCAGACCCTGCTGCTCGATCATGAACGACAGCGCGCCGGCCAGCTCTGGGTCTTCGTAGTCCTCGGAGAATCCGTCGAGCGAGATGCTGATTGGTGAAACGGGCGTGTCGGTCATCACCGTCACCATAGACGCCGCGGCTGACATCACTTCCTCGTCGTGAGGGGCGTGCCAGGAACAAGGAACCCAATTGGTCGGGGTGTCGCCCTCGCCAGCTTGGTCGCGGGACCGTCCGCCCGCATCGATAGTGTTTCCGCGTGGGCCACAAAGAACCAATGACGATCGCTACCGCGCTGAAGCTGATCCAGAAGAACGAGTTGATCCTCCCCGCGATCCAGCGTGAGTACGTGTGGAAGCCGTCGCAGGTCATCAAGATCTTCGACTCGGTTCTGCGCGGATACCCGGTCGGCAGCTTCCTGTCCTGGAAGGTCGCGCCGGAAACGGTAGGCGCATTCAAGTTCTACGGGTTCTTGAAGGACTACAGCGGCTACGACAAGAAGCACAACCCGGTGGTCGACATCCCGACCGACCGCGAGGTGATCGCTGTTCTCGACGGTCAGCAGAGGCTCACGTCGCTGAACATCGGACTGCGGGGCACCTACGCCTACCGCAATCCGCGCGCATGGGCGAACAAGGCGTGGTCATACCCCGAGCGACGGCTTTACCTGAACCTGCTTGGCGAGGCGCCCGAGAACGAGGCTGGCCTCAAGTACCACCTTGCGTTCCTCACGAAGGAGCAGATCACGCAAGCCGCTGAGGACGACACGAAGAAGTGGTTCCCCGTGAGCGACATCTTCGACGCCAGCGAGGCTTACCAGATGGCACAGATCCCCGTGAAGTACGGCGTCGGCAACGAGGCCAAGGCTGTGGAGATGATCAGCCTCCTCTGGCAGGAGGCCCACCACAACCAGAGCCTGCATTTCTACGAGGAGACCGACCAGGACATCGAGCGCGTTCTCGACATCTTCGTCCGTGTGAACTCGGGAGGCACCGTTCTCTCCTACAGCGATCTGCTCATGTCGATCGCAACTGCCCAATGGAAGGAGAAGGATGCTCGCGCGGCCGTCCACGACCTGGTGGATGCGCTGAACACCACCGGCCAGGGGTTCGACTTCTCACAGGACACGGTGCTGAAGTCTGGGCTCGTGCTGGCCGATGTCGGAGATGTCGGCTTCAAGGTGAAGAACTTCACGACCGCGAACATGGCTCGCCTTGAGTCGAGATGGGACGACATCAGCACCTCGCTGCGCATCGCGGCCGAGCTGCTCGCGGACTTCGGCTTGTCGGGCGGCACGTTGACGGCCGATAGCGTGCTCATCCCGGTCGCGTACTACGTGCATCGCCGAGGGCTCACGCCGTCATACCGCGTCTCCGACAAGAAGGATGACCGCGAGGATCGCGCCGCGTTGCGCTCGTGGGTGCTGCGTTCGCTGATTGTCCGCGGCGTGTGGGGATCAGGCCTTGACACGCTCTTGCGCGATCTCCGCGAAGTGCTGCGGAGCGACGGCGCGGAGGCATTCCCACTGGCCACAATCGAGCAAGTGATGGCGCGACGGGGAAAGTCGCTCGAAGTGACCGACGCCCTCATCGAAGACATTCTCGGGCTCGCCTACGGCGGTGGACGCACCTGGGCAGTGTTGGCAACTCTCTTCGATCACGTCGACACGCGAATGCAGTATCACGTCGATCACGTGTTCCCGCAGGCGCAACTTGATGCCCGTGCGCTGAAGACGGCGAAGTCTTCCGAAGGCGTTCGCCGCTACAGCGATGAGTTCGTGGAGGAGCTTGTCGGCAGACGAGACCTGCTGCCGAACTTGGAACTGCTGCCGGGCCCAGAGAACATCGGCAAGTCCGACACGGCGCCGGACTCCTGGGTGGTCGAGCACTACCCCGGAGCCGATGAGCACGCAGCATTCGTGAAGGCCAATGCTCTGCCGAGCGTTCTGCCGCACGACGCCGACAGCTTCCTAGACTTCTACGACGCGCGACGCGATCTGCTCATTGCGCGAATCAAGGACAAGCTGCAGACGCAGGTTCGCGCGGCGCCGACGTTCGAGTCGCGGCGCTCGACTGACATCGACGCAGAGCTTGGAGAGGGTGACCTCGACGATTGAGGGGCTGCGTTCAGTACGCGATCCCGTGCGACCGGAAGATGGCCTCAACGCTCTCGCCGGCATCGAGGGCAGCGCGGACGGTGCTGCGCGTCGCGGCGTCATGAACGGATAGCAGGAGCGTCTTCCCCTCGATCTGCGTGATAGGCCAAATCGCGCGGTACTCGGCAGCGTGGTCATCGGCATAGTCGAGATAACCCCGCAGCTTGTCGGCCGAGTCCCCGAAGTGAATGCCGTGCGGATCGATGATCGTCGGTTGGATGCCGCCACCGACCTCGTGGAACGTCACGAAATCGGGGAAGAGTCGGGCCCAGGACCCCGTTCCGCTGTCACGGTAGGGGATGCAGAGCGCACGGTCGCCGCCAGTCGGGTTGCGATACCAAGCCACGAGGGTGGGTTCCTCGAGTTCGGCTGTGAGCACCTTCCGCTCGAGCCCATCGGTCGCAGAGGGCTTCTTCCAGTAGCGCCCGTCGCCGTCCTGATAGAGGTGCTTCGGCCAACGGTTCACCTCATCGTCACGGATGTTGGCGCGGAGTTGCGTGTCTGACGAGTCGGGCTCCATCCGGATCGAGATCGCATCCTCGATCGTTCCATCGATGATGATGCCGGGGCGCCGTGCCGGCTCCTTCGCTTCCGCCTGGATCCGTGCATAACGTGACCGATCAGCCTCAGGCAGAAGGGAGATCGCCTTCGCATGCTGCTTGAACCAATCAGCAACGAGCGATGCCGCCGCGGTCTCGACATTGTCCACGACGTGTTCGGTGAGCGCGAGAGCTGCGACCGTGATCTTCGCTTCGATCGGGTCCTCGTCGGGATCCTTATCGACGAGGTAGGCCCAATACGCCTCGGCCGTGCCGTCCTTGAGCGCGCGGCTCGCGCGCTTGAAGACATCGTCGATGTTCTTGGCGTCGAGGCGGGTGCCGGTCACGAGTCGCTCGCCGTCGATGACCGACCCATCGATCGACGTCAGCAGCTCGAACACCGACGCGCTTGACACCGCCTCTCGCTTTGACTCCAGTTCGTCGGATGCGTCGAGCTTCCCTCGTTCATCGTCGAGCTTGCCATTGAGGAATGCTCGAGCGTGGGCGGCAGCATTCGGCCGGACCCCATCGTTCTCGAGAAGTGTCGCCAGCGCATGGAGGCGCCGCACATCCGGTGCGGATGACTGAGAGGGAACCACATAGGTCGGCAGCTCGGCGAGCACCTTCAACGCCGCCTCCATCCCGCTGGGCGCGTGATAGTCGAGGGTCAGGCGCACGACCTCTGCGGTCGCGCCCGCCTCCCCTCCGGCGAACTGGCCAACGACCTGCATGACCGTCTTTCGGTCGAACCGCGGGAGGTACGCTTGGACACGGTTCAGCGACTCATCTGACGCGATCCGCCTGGCGAGCGGCTGACGAACGATCCGGCCGATCAACTGGGCGATAGGCGTGTAGTCGACCGACGCGCGAAGCGAGACGAGCACCTCCGCGCGAGGACAGTCCCAACCGGTCGTGATCGCATTCTTCGCCAGCACGACGCGCACGTGAGTTGCATCCTGGATGTCCTGCGGCGGCATGTAGCGCACCGCCCGATGCGGTCCGAGGTCGATTGGGGCACGTTCGGCGAAGGTGTGCACGATGTTCGACGCGACGAGCCCGGGCCACTCCTGGGTGATGGCATCGATCACTGCTCGCACGAGTTCGAGGAACTCGCCATCGTCGGAACGCTGATCGGGGAGCTGGACGACGAGCGCCGGCTTCACCGCGGCTTCCCCCTGCTGCTCTGCGTAGGACGCCCAACGTTGCTCGAACTCGAGTGTTTTCTGCACCGCCAGACGAACGAATGTCGTGTCCGCGGTGACCTCTCCCTGCACGGCTGCCGGCGCGAGCACGATTCGGTCCTTGACGAGCCCGGAGTCGCGCACTTTCTCGATCGGGACGATGTAGTTCTTCCGGAACCGGTTTTGCTGCTCAAGTGCCTTGTTCAGCCTCTGTGCAGTGGCCGAGATCCCGACGAACACGGGGATCGGGACCTCGCCGTTGATGATCTTGTTCACGACGGTCGGAGAGCCGCCCGGCTTCTCCGTCACTCCGTAATGCGCCTCATCGACGACCACCAGGAAGCGGCTCCCGCGCAATCGCACGGTGTTGGCGATGGTCTCCCAGATCGTGTGTCGCTGATTGTCGGACCGTTTCGTGATGCGCGCAGACGCCGAGGCGGCCTGTGTGTTGAGGAAGTAGATGGCGCCTGCCTCGAAGTACTCCTCGTCAAACGAGGCGCCCTGCCCGATAAGGCGAATGTCGCTGATCTTCTCGCTGGCCTCCTGCATTTTGCGCGCCGTCTGGGCGTTGAGGCTCGGATCGTTCGTCACCCACAGGATGGTGGTTCCCTCGATGGGATCCGTGAAGTCAGACCCGAAGATCAGCTGCTCAATGACCGACGTGGCGATCACAGTCTTCCCGGCTCCCGTTGCCGCCTCCAACACGACCGCGCCGAGCAACTCCGAGTCGTTGTCGTAGCGCGCTTGCGCCTTCTTGATCTCCGTGATGAGCGCCTCTGATGCGGTGCGCTGAAAGTCGAGGAGGTGGAACTTCACGCCTCAGCCCTTCCCATTGATCTCGAAGGAGCGCAAGTAGTCGGCATACAGCCTCGTCGTCTCGAGCCGCAGGTCGGGCGGCAGGTAGGCCACGGCTTCCTGAAACTCACTCTCCGAGTCCGTAACCACGAACACGTGCCGCAGGTCGCGATCATGCACCGCAATCAGTTCAGCGAACGCCCGCGCGTGGGCAGGTGCGAACAACACTCCGTAGACCGCACCGCTCGGGAGCGCCCAGAGCGCGTCTCCCCTTCGCCGCACAACCGGTCCGAACCCGCCAGCCTTCAGCCACAACAGCGGTGCTACCGCGTCGAACCGGCGCCCGAGCGCAACGAGGTTCTCGTCCTCGTACGTGAGCTTGAAGAACGCGACGTTCTCGTCGTGTCCGTCTGAGAAGACTGAGCCGTCGGCTCGGACGCCCGATACAACAGTCTCGATGCGAGGTCGGGTGACCTTGGCCGAGACGCCCTGCGCCTCCCACTCGGGGTCACCGGGGTGGTGGCCGCCTGCTCGCAGACCAGCGGTTGCCTTCGAGGAGAGTTCATTGTTCGTGACGACAATTGCCTGCCGCCGGCCGCCATCCTGCGCATTCAGACGCATGACGGCTTCTACGGTCGAACCCGTGCCGGCGAAGAAGTCGAGCACCACAGCCTCGGTCGATCGCTGGGTGGTGATGGAGATCCACCGCGCGAGAACGTCTACATCCTTCGGAAAGGGGAACTCCTTCGAGCCGAGCACGGAGCTCAAGTGCTGACTTGCTGAGCGCCGATCTTTGTAGAAGCTCGGCATCACGCTCCGCATCGACATATCGCGGAGCGGTGTTTTCAGTCGAGGGCGCACTCCGAACAAGACGCGGTTTGTGGCGATCATCTCGTCCATCAACTCGCGCTTGAAGCGCCACCCGTTCTCTGGGGGCTCGTAGACGACGCCCGTCGCAGGATCCGTGATCGAGTAGCGAAGGTTGGGCCTTGGCAAGCTGTTGCTCAAGTCACCAACCTTGATGGCGGTTCCGTCGCTGTCGACCTTGACGTTGTCGCCCAGCCCGGGATCGTACTTTGACTTGTTCCTGTTCCACCACGACGACAGCAGGCGCGACGCAGCTTCGGAGTCGTGCTCGGACTTCTCCCACGCTTCAGCAGCGGCGTCGAGAACGTCCTGTAGGCCGTCCTTTTCCACTTTCCAGCGCACGCCGGAATCGGTGAGAGCCGACATGTCGCGCGCGTATACGAGCATGTAGTCGATTCCGCCCGCGTGGAACCGTGAAAGTGACGACCCTCCTCCTTGCCACACGATGTTCCCGACGAAGTTCTGCTCGCCAAATACCTGATCGAGGAGCATCCGCAGCCGATGGTGCTCGTCGTCTCCGATCGCGACGATGATCACCCCGGTGTCCGTCAATAGACGCTTTGCGTGAATGAGTCGCCGCTCCATGAACGACAGCCATTTCGAGTGCCTGTACGCGTCAGTGCTCGCAACGAACCGGTCGTTGTAGATCCAGTCATCCGCGCCGGTGTTGTAGGGCGGGTCAATGTAGATCAGATCGACCTTGCTCTCGTGGGTGTAGAGCAGCGTCTCCAGCGCATAGTAGTTCTCGCCCTCGATCACGACGTGTGTCGGCTTGTCGCCGCCCCGACTGATCTCGCCGAGCGCTTCCAGGCCGGGGTAGATCGGCACGCTGAAGTCCTTGACAACGACGAGTTCGTCGTGTGGGTGCGTTGCGGGTTCGCTTCCTTCGATCGTCTGCTTCGCCGCGTCCACTGCAATGACCGACGCGGCACCGCCCCGGGCTGAGAGCACGACGTAGTTCTGCTTGTCGGCATCGGAGCGGAGTCGTACGACATCGCCGCGCCGCGGCCGGGTTCCGGGAACCTCAAGGTCCTCCGGAAGGTGGCGCTGAAAGACGAGGCCGAAATCCTTATGCTCGACTAGCTTGGCCACCTCTTCGGCGATCTGCGCCCGTAGGTGGGGATCGGGGATTCGCTCGATGAGGTTGTCGACGTGGGCCACGAGTTACACCGTACCGGCGCCACTGGTGTGAGCCTGGAGAGCTACCGCAGCGTCAGGTCAGGCGCGCGCTGCGGAAGGAGATCGTTCAGCTCCACGTCGAGCACCTGTGCGATCGCGAGTAGCGTCATCAAACGAGGATTGGCGGCCGAATCCGGCCGGGATTCGCCCTTCTCGAGCTTCTGGAATGTATACCTACTGAGATTGGCTTCGTAGGCGACCCGGTCTTGGCTGAATCCACGCGCCACGCGGTGTCGTTGAATGTTGGTCCCGATCTCGCGGACGTACGCACTCCAATCCGAGGTCGAGGACGGGGCGCTGCGCACCCTTTCAGGCTGACCGCGAGGCCTCCCCAATAAGGCCTAATCGGTATGGCATTCTCTCGAACATGGGATTCGTCCACATCGATGTTCCGAGCTTTCAGATGGTCGTTCGTGATCCCTTCCTCGAGGCATTGATCAACATCGTCTCGGAGCCGAACGGCTCGGCGACGGCACGTCAGGCCTACGAGACGACCTGCGAATGGTGGGACGAGCACCTGCAGGGGCCCACGGCAGCGGAGCTGTTCGAGTCCATGTTCGAGCCGGCCGACTGGCTGACTGTGATTTCAGATCCCGGCCGGCCTCGCGCCAACCAGGAGGCACAACTGAAGTTGCTACGCGACTGGCTCTTGCTCTACTGGTGCCGGACGGGCGCGATCAGCCTGATCGCTGGTGCCGATCTTGTCGTCCGTCCAGGGAGCGCCGCCTTCTTCATGCGCGAACTGGCGACACGAGCTGAGCGTGCTGGCGAGGAAGGTCACTCTCTCCACACGCGAGTGCCAGCACAGTAGGGGCACCCGCGTCCCGTCGTCGCTCGTACTCTGATCGGCGCCGCCCACCGATGCCCGCTCCGACACCGCCAGTTGATGCGGCGGCCCGAATCAGCGCTGACATGGTCGGGGTCGCCGGCATTGCGGCCGCGCGTCTTGTCCCATTCCTTGGCGAGGTCGGGGTGCGTAGTTCCCAGATCGGTATGTCCGGGCCATGCTCGCTGGCCAGCGCAGTAGGGGCACCCGCTCTTGGCGAGGCCTCGCGTGGAGGGGCTCGTCTCCCAGAGGTGTCCCTTGCCGCAGATCCACCAGGCGTTCTTGGACATGTCCGGCGCGTCCCAGGGGTTGCGTGTGCGGTCGTTCAGACCCCAGGCCCATTCTGCGACGGCGTTCGGATTGCGCCGAATCCAGAGCGGGTAGGGGGCGGTGGCATCGATGATCGCGGCAACATTCACGACATCGAGCGATGGGTGCATCGTGGCGAAACGGGTGGGCCGCGTAGCGCGACGGATTGGTCGCATCCACAGCAAGATCCGCTCGACGAGAACCTCTGCCGGAACGCCAATGGGCGGTAGATCCTGGGCGATCGCGTCACGAACACGATCCGTTGGCATCGTCCGCCAGCGTTGGATCGTGCTCGTATTGGAGAGGACCTCCAGAACTGCGACGACGACGGGGTACTGCGCCGCGCGTCCGAGGATTTCGCGGTCGTCGGCGCTGGGGCGCGGCGCCTCTGTCGGGGCCTGTGAGGTGGTCAGCGCCGCGTTGTCGCGCACCATCTCCCATACCCTGGCGTGCAGCTCGGGATCGACGCGGTCCGCGGCAACTATCCGCCGGAACTTGCGTTCGGCGTGTGCTTGGGTTCGATCAAACGGAAGCACTGGTTGCGACTCAGGCATGGTGCCCGGTCCCACCCACACCATCTGGCCGGGATGCCGAAGGCACCAGTTCTCGCGGTCGTGAGGGATCTGCTCCACGCGCTCACCGGCGGCGCACAGCCGGCAGAGGAATCGCTTCGGATATCTTCCCTCGGGGTTCGGCTGGGCGAGTTCCATCAGCCTGGCGCAGTGCCCGGCGGGGCGCCCGGCTCCGGCCTCCACGATCGCTAGGGCCGCGTCGTCGCCGACCCAGACGCGGCCGACATTCGGCTGCGTCGAGGTGGTCAGCCCCCTTTCAGCGGCGGAGAACGGGATCCCCGCCGCTGCGCACTGGCGTCGCAAGTAGGAGCGGGGTGACTCAAGCCGGTGCCACTTCGGGCGGACCGGCCAGGCGAGATCACCAGTCATGCGGCTTCGTCGAGGTCGTCTCCGCGGAGATCGTCGAGAGTGATCTTGTGTCGGACCGGTGTCGTGTACCGCAGGTCATCGAGCACCGCGTACAGACGCTGCCGGGTGACTCGTTCGTTCCGGCGGGCGGTGTCGTTCAGGATCGCGGCTACGAGTCGCTCGACGATCATCGCCAGGACGGCGAGTTGACCATCCGCGGCCTTGTGCAGTACTTCCGCGTTACGGGTGAGGAGCCCGGGTACGTGACCGCACAGGGGGAGATTGCGGTCGAAGACGGCCACCCAGCGGTGCCACAGCACCCGGCCCTCCTCCTGCTTCTGATCAACCTTACGTAGCTCCACCATGTCACACCGCATTCTGACCTGTAGGCCTTCGCGGCTGCCGAAGGCCTTCCCACTGCCCAGGTCAATACCGACAAGAAGCACGGTGGCGGGCGCTTCGTTCTGCAGCGCCTTGATGATGCTGGAGGGTTCGCTTCCACCCAGGCGGTGGGCCTCGTCTACGACGACGAGCTTGGTGCGGTGGGCATGCAGCATGTCGACCGCCATCTTGCGCAGTCTGTCGGTATTCGACCGGGTGGGGATCGAGACGGTGGGGGCGAGGAACTCGATGATCTGGATGAGTAGTGCCTTGCCCGTGGAGTGGTCGGTCATCTCCGTCCACACCACCGGGACCTCGCCGCGGTCGACGTACTCAGGATGGCGGAAGGCGTGTGACTGCTCGGTTGAGCGAGCGAGCAGTAGTGCCAGTTCGGTCTTGCCGTAGAACATCGGCGCGGAGATCATCATGCCTCGGCGAGAGTTCTTCCGTCGCGGGTTCGACGCGATGAGATTCGCCAGAATTCGGGCGCCGATGTCCTGTTCTGGCGTCGGCACTCGCAGGGTGAGCTGGAGGAAGTCGTCGCGGGCCTGATCGTACGCCTCCTGCTCCGACAAAGGCAGGCTGGAGTAGTCGGCAAACGTCAGCGCCGGAGGCGGCGGCGGAAGCGCCGTGAACGCCTCACGCAGGCCCGGCAGCGTCGTCTTACGCGCCTGATGAAGCACAAGCGGTTCGATGATCACCTTCAGAACTCCTTCACCGTGACGATGTCGTAATCGGGCGAGTCCCAGTCGATGTCACCCACATCAGCAGGGTCAGACCATCTGTCCAGGTCGATCGGCTCCGGCTCTGTCGCGCCGGCATCGGAGGCGAACGGCGCTTCCGCCGCGGCGGCTCTGCCGCGGAGGTGGCGGTTGCGGGCGCGCTTGTCGGTGCGCTCCCGCCGCTCGATCTCGTCCAGGAGCTCCACTCTTCGCGGGGTCTCGCCAGACTCTCCCGTGCCGAACTGCTCGACCAGCTTTACGGCCGCCTCGGCAGCCATCCACGCCACCTTGTCGTCGAGCGCTGTGTCCCAGCACTCGATCCATTCGTCAGTCTCAGGGTGGCGCACCCAGACGGCGTTGGAGTTGTAGGGGTCATAGCTGATGTCGAACTTGCGCGCCCGGGTAGAACCAGCGGCTGCACCGGTGAGCGATCGGTCTCGCAGTTCCGCGAGCAGCGGCGAGTCGTACGTGCGGTTGTCGAGCTCGATGCCCTCGCTGCTGATCACGCGCGGCTTCGTTGGCAGCAGGGCGAAGAAGTCCTCTGCGCGGAACGGCAACTGCACGCCAGGGCCGACCTCGAACAGGGCTGCGTACATCTGGTTCGGCGTCCACTCCCGTCCCGGGAAGAGGGGCGACTTCAACCCGCCGTGCTGCGTGTTCAGGTACACCGTGGTGATCCACGTCTCGAAGGCGAGCCGCACCGAATCCAGTGTGAGCGTCGGCTTGTCCCGCTTGCCTCTGTTCGCGACCGAGCTGCCAGTGGCGCCGGCCAGCCAGGTCGCGAAGCTCGTGGACGTGGTTCCGAAGTTTCGCTCGACGTGCGGCTTCACAGTGGGGGTGTTCGGCGGAGCAAGCACCAGCGTGATGCCGAAGGCGCGACAGGCGGCCTCGAACGTTGCAGAGCGGAAGTCGGCGCCGCCGTCGATGGTGATCGCGTGAGGGAAGATCCACGGCACTGCCAGCGAGTCGTCGTCGAGGTAGGGGTTGACCTGCTTCATCAGCGCGACCGGAAGCGTTGCCGATCCCGACAATACGGCCGCCGCCGATCCCGGGATGGCCTTGCGCCCGACGATCGCGCGAGCCAGCAGCAGCGCGTGGTCGAAGCCGTTCGGCGAGTTGGCATGAATCGCCCAGGCCAGAGGGACCCTACTTGCGACGTCGAACAGCACGGTGGCAGTGGGGCGATACGTGTTGCCCTTGTCATCCCACACCTGCACATCCAGCAACGTCGAGTCGATCTCACAGACCGCGCCAAGTCGGAAGGCGTTGCCGGAGAAGTGCTGACGATCCGGACTGTTCGCGGCGGTGCGCCTCGTGGTCGCTTTGTCGAAGCTGTATCGACCCGCGTCGCGCTCGTTGATGTACCCCTGCAGTGTCGTGTTCTTGATGTCGCAGACTGGGTCGTCCGGGTACATGCTCTCCAGTGTCCGACGTACCAGCAACGCGCAATGCCGGCGAGTGGTGGTCGGCATGTCCCGTCGGTCGTCGAGGGCTCGGTCGATAATGGCAATCAGTCGTGGGTCCGCCTTTGCGATCGTCAGCCGCTTCTTGGCCTTGCGGTGCATGCGCGCATCGAGCCCTGCAATTCCGTCCGAGAGGTACGCGTCCCACAGGTTGTAGAGCGTGCGACGTGACCGGGCCAAGGACGTGCCCGCAAGCTCGCCAACCTTTGATGCGATCCGCTGCTCTTGAGTCGTTGTCCCGGGATCGTACGGGGTGCGCGAGCCCGTTGCGGTCGGCTGCATCGGTATCCCGCGGAAGGTTTCGAGCAGGTGCTTCTCCATGTCAAGTACGTCGACCGGCCAGTCACCGCCGGTGGGCCTCAACGAGATATCCGACGCCCGACGAGCTGTGCCTGCATGCGCGAGCAACTCAGGAACTGACACGACCAGCCAGTCGTCGACGGTCCCCTCGCGGCGTAGCTTTGCTTCCGTGCCGCGACGCACCCCCTCCCACACCCATGGTTCCCCGTCGATCTCGACTGCGTCGCCGAGGCGCAGCCTGTACTCCTCACGCACCAACACTCGTTCCTTCCGGGATGTGTTCCGACGTCATGTACACGGTGTCGCTACTGAACACCGCCCCGAGATCGAGGCAAAGGCGACGGCGCCACGCGAGGTTGTCGACCCACGCCGCGGCGAGCGGCGGGCACTCCGGAGACGCGATCTCGCACAACTCCCGTCGCGTCCGCCCGTCGCGTGCGGCATCGAGGATCAGCGCCTCGACTCCCGGCGCTGGTGTGCAGCGTTCATGGCGTGACGCGGACAAGCAATCGAGGTTCCGCGTCGCAAGCGGGTCGTGACCGGTGAGCACGCGGTAGTGCCAGCCGAGCGTGTCGCAGACCTTCGCGGTCTCATCGAATTGGAGACGCGCTTTGAGCTTGAGCTGTTCCTCCGGACGGACGTCGAGCAGTCCGTAGCTTCCGTCTGTGAACTGGGCGAGGAAGTCGGGAACATGCGAATAGCCCGCAAGTCGTGAACCGCGCCCGAACGCGAGTGCCATCGGCTGCGACCACAGACGCTCCACCTGGCCGCCGTAGTCAAGCCACAGCACCTCCCAGCGTTCCTCCTGAGACTCGCACCAAACATGACTACGCGTCCGTTGCCAGAAGTACATCGAGTTCGTGAAGCGATGCCGCACACCCTTCGACGTGCGCACCCGCATCGGATCGATCGACGCCCAGTCTCGTTGGCCGACCTCTCGGCTGACAGGCGAATGGTCCTGGCGTACGCGGGAGCCGCCGGGGAGGGAGTCGATCGAGCGCGGCACCCAATGCAGTTCAGTGTGGGGAGAACGACGTCGCATAGTCAACTGCTTCGCTGCATCGACTGGCTGCACCTCGGATCCCCCTCCCTGCGAAGTGAGACGCTCCGCAGCATCTGCTCCAGATGATGCGCCGACTCGACCCGCCCGGGCCTCTTCGCTTCGGCGTGTCGTTGCATCTCGTGCAACGGGAAAATCCACGAGTGCAACGTAAAGCCCGAAAATGCAACGGCAACGCGTTCCCGACAGATCCGGCCATGATCGCTCGCGCTCGAGCTCTGCTGGCCCGCTACGAAGAGATGTGGCGTGCCCGCATCGACCGCCTCGACGCGCTCCTGGCCGAGCCCGAAACCCCGCCGTCATCCACACCCACGCCGCCACCGGCATCCACCATCTGAGGAGCACGTCATGCCCGTCACCGCCGTCACCAGCGATCCAGAAGCTCTCACCATGACCCTCGTGGGCGAGTTCGCCGCCCCCGTCGACAGGCTCTGGCGAGCGTTCACCGAACCTGCTCAGCTCGAGCGGTTCTGGGGCCCTCCGGGCTACCCCTCCACCTTCCGCGAATTCGACTTCGCGCCCGGCGGCCGTGCGTCGTACGTCATGACCTCCCCGAAGGGCGAGCGCTTCGGGGGCGTCTGGGAGTTCGTGCAGATCGACGACGGAACCTCGTTCACCGTGCTCGACTCCTTCGCCGACGAGCACGGCGTCGTGAACGCCGACATGCCCACCGGGCGGATGGTGTTCACCTTCGAGGCGACCGACGCCGGATCGCGCCTGACCAGTGTGAGCCACTATCCCTCGGTCGAGGCGCTCGAGCAGGTCGTCGCCATGGGCGCGGTCGAGGGCTCGACGCTCGCGATGAACCAGCTGGACACCGTGCTGCAGGGGCTGCGCGAGTACGCGCATGGCAAGGGGACCCGCACCGAGATCCTCACCGACACGCACGTGCGCATCACCCGCCTCATCGACGGCCCGCGCGAGCTGGTGTGGCGTGCGCACACCGAGCCCGAACTCATGAAGCAGTGGCTGCTGGGCCCGGACGGCTGGCGCATGTCGGTCTGCGAGATCGACCCGGCCGTCGGCGGACGCTACCGCTACGCGTGGGAGCCGCTGGAGGGCACCGAGGGTGAGCCGTTCGGCTTCGACGGTGAGACGCTCGTGAGCGAGGCCCCCCGCCGTTCGGTCACGACCGAGCACATGACAGGCACCGACTTCCCGTCGACGACGAACGACCTCTCCCTCTATGAGGAGGACGGCGCAACGCTCACCACCACGCTGATCGAGTACCCCGACAAGGAGACCCGTGACATGGTTCTCGCCACCGGAATGACCGACGGCATGGAGGCCAGCTACGCCCGCCTCGAACGCGAGCTCATCTCCGCCTGACCAGCGCGCAGGCAACGCGACGGGCTCCGGTCTTCCCCGGGGCTCGTCGCCTACGATGGCGGCGTGGACTTCTCGTTCGACTTCACCCCGGACCTCATCGCCGTCTTCCTGACGCTGTTCGTGCTCGAGGTCGTGCTCGGGGTCGACAACGTCATCTTCATCTCCATCCTCGCTTCGAAGCTCCCGCAGGAGCAGCAGGCCCGCGCACGCAACCTGGGCCTTACGCTGGCGATGCTGATCCGCGTGGTGCTGGTGCTCTTCGCGGGATGGATCATCACGTTGACCGAGGAGGTCTTCACCCTCTTCGGCATGGGCTTCTCGTGGAAGGACATCATCCTCATCGCCGGGGGTCTCTTCCTCGTCTACAAGGCCGTGACCGAGATCCACCACAAGCTCGAGGGGGCCGAAGACGAGCACGGTGCGGGCGGCAAGGTCGCCACCGTCACCTTCGGCTCCGTCATCGCGCAGATCCTGCTGCTGGACATCGTCTTCTCGCTCGACTCGGTGATCACCGCGGTCGGGATGACCGAGAACCTCGTGATCATCATCACGGTCGTGGTGCTCTCGTTCGGCATCATGCTCTTCGCCGCCCGGTTCATCTTCGCGTTCGTGAACAACCATCCGACGGTGAAGATGCTCGCCCTGTCATTCCTGCTGCTGATCGGTGCGTTCCTCGTCGCGGAAGGCTTCGGCTTCCACATCGACAAGGCCTTCATCTACGGCCCGATGGCGTTCGCGATCTTCGTCGAGGTGCTGAACCTGGCCTACAGCTCGCGCAAGGCCAAGCGCGAGCAGAAGACGCCGCACGCCGTGCAGCTGCGCCCCCGCTATGTCGACGTCGACGAATCGGTCGCCGTCGGAGCCGCGCTGTCGAAGAACCCGGCATCCGGATCGGTGGGTCTGTCGGGCAAGCCCGTCGCCGGCGCATCCGACCCCGAGGAGCACCGCACCGGCCTGGGCTGATCCCACCGCCGGCACGCGCCGAGGAGTAGGGTGCGGGCATGGCGGATGCGACGGCGATCCACACCCGCGGCCTGCGCAAGGCCTACGGTGCGCACATCGCGCTGCACGGCCTGGATCTGACCGTCGCGAGAGGATCGGTCTTCGGCCTCATCGGCCCCAACGGCGCGGGCAAGACGACGACCCTGCGGCTGCTGCTGGATGTGATCCGGCCCACCGACGGCGAGATCACTGTGCTCGGGCAGTCGCCGCGTGCCGGCGGCGCGGCGCTGCGACGACGCATCGGATTCGTGCCGGGAGAGCTGCGCCTGGAAGGACGCGTGAAGGGCGGCGCGCTCCTGCGCCACCTCGCCGAGATCAGCGGGCCGGTCGAACCGGGCATGATCGAATCCCTCGCGGAGCGCCTGGGTCTGGACCTCACCCGCCCGGTGCGCACCCTCTCCAAGGGCAACAAGCAGAAGCTCGGGCTCGTGCAGGCCTTCATGCACCGGCCCGAGCTCCTCGTGCTCGACGAGCCGACCAGCGGCCTCGACCCGCTCATCCAGCGCGAGTTCCTCGCCATGGTGCGCGAGGCGTGCGACGCGGGCCAGACGGTGCTCCTCAGCTCCCACGTGCTGAGCGAGATCCAGCAGGCCGCCGATGACGTCGCGGTGCTCGCCGACGGCCGGCTCGTCGCCGAAGGGGATGTCGCGTCGCTTCGCATCGCGAGTGTGCGGCGCATCCGAGCCACCGTCGAGGGCGCCGCGGAATCCGTGCGCGACGCGCTCGCGCCGACCGGCGTGGAGGCGATGGATGTGCGAGCGGTGGGGAGCGACATCCACCTCGCCGCCACGGCGCGCGGCGACATCGACCCCGTCGTCAAGGCGCTCGCGCGCTTCACGGTGCGCGAACTCACCGTCGAGGAACCGGACCTCGAGGAGTCCGTGCTCGACCTGTACGGACGGGCGGCGAACGGCGACGCCGCGAGCGGCGGCTCGGACGGTGCGGCATGATCCCGATCGTTCGCCGCTGGCTCGTCGACGGGTGGCGCGGAACCGCCGGGTGGTGCGCCGGGATGATCGTCGTGATGGCGGTGTACCTGCCCCTCTTTCCGTCGATGCAGACCCCCGAGCTCGCCGGAATGCTCGACAGCCTGCCGCCGGAGCTCGTCCGCACCCTCGGCTACGACGACATCACCTCCGGCGCCGGATACACCCAGGCGACCTTCTTCGGCCTCGTCGGCTTCGCGCTCATGGCCGTGGCCGCGGTGTCGTGGGGCGCATCCGTCATCGCCGGTGCGGAGGAGTCGGGTCGCCTCGAGCTCACCATCGCCCACGGCGTCGGTCGGGTGCAGTACGCGCTGGAGAGCGCCGCGGCCGTGCTGGTGCGCGTGCTCGTGGTCGGCGCCGTGGTGCTCGCGACGCTGCTGGTGCTGAACGAACCGTCGCAGCTCGATCTCGAGGTGGGACGGATCGTCGCCGAGGTGGCGGCGTGGACCGGGCTCGGCTTCCTCTTCGCCGCGGTCGCGCTCGCCGCCGGCGCGATCACCGGCGCGCGGTCGTGGGCGATCGGCGCCGGAGCGGGAGTGGCCGCGGCGTCGTTCGTCGTGCAGGCCGTCGCGAACAACAGCGAGGACCTCGCCGACCTCGAGCGCTTCTCGCCCTTCTTCTGGGCATACGGGCAGTCGCCGCTCGGGAACGGGTTCGATGCGCCCGGCCTTGCGCTCCTGTGGGGCTTCGCGCTGGCCTTCGTCGCCGTCGCGACGTTCGCGCTGCGACGGCGCGACATCCTCGGCTGACCCGGCGGGTGCGGTGCCGGCACGGCTCAGGCGCGGGCGAGGCTTCAGGCGCGGGTGAGGTTCAGGCGCGGGCGAGGGTGTCTTCGAGGGCGACCCACGCGAGCATCGCGCACTTGACGCGTGCGGTGTACTTCGATACCCCCGACAACGCCGCGGCGTCGCCGAAGGTCTCCTCGTCGAGCGGGATGGCGCCGCGCGAGCGCAGCGCCTCGCGGAACCTCTCGATGAGGGCGTGGGCGTCGCCGACCGGCATCGGGGCACCGTCGGCGAGGTCGCGCTCCTCGTCGACGAGCGCGACGAGCATCGACGCCGACGCCTGCGAGATGGAGCAGCCAGCGCCGTCCCAGGTGACGTCGCGGATTCCCGCGCCGTCGTCGGTGAGCCGCACCTGCAGCGTCACTTCGTCGCCGCAGATCGGGTTGCGCTGGTGCGAGATCGCCGACCGCTCGGTCGCCTCGGCGATCCCCTTGCCCTTCGGGCGCTTGGAGTGGTCCAGGATCAGCTCCTGGTAGAGGGATTCGAGACTCATCAGCTCTCCCCGAAGAACGGGCGGATGCCGGCGACGGCGTCGAGGAAGGCATCGATGTCGGCGTCGGTGGTGTACAGGGTGGCGCTCGCCCGCACCGATGCGGTCATGCCGAAGCGGCGGTGCAGGGGCGCGGCGCAGTGGTGTCCGACGCGCACGGCGATGCCGCGCGCATCCAGGAACTGCCCCGCGTCGTGTGCGTGCACGCCCTCGACGTCGAACGCGGCCAGCGCCACGCGCTCTGTGCCGTCGGCGTCGCCGAGCAGGCGGATGCCGGGGACCTCGCGGAGTCCGTCGCGCATCCGCCGCTCCAGGCGCGCTTCGTGCGCGTGGACTGCGGGCATGCCGACGTTCTCGAGATAGCGCACGGCGGCGGCGAGCCCCACGGCCTGCGACACCGGCTGCGTGCCCGCCTCGAAGCGCTGCGGCGCGGGCAGGTAGTCCGCCTCGTCGAGCGTGACGGTCGTGATCATGGAACCGCCGGTGAGGAAAGGCGGCAGCGCCTCGAGCACGTCCGCGCGGCCGTAGAGGCCGCCGATCGCGTTCGGGCCGAGCATCTTATGGCCCGAGAAGACGGCGAGGTCCACGCCAGACGCCGGCAGGTCGAGGGCGAGATGCGGCGCCGACTGGCAGGCATCCATCAGTGTCAGAGCGCCGACCTCTCGCGCCAGGGCGACGACCCGGTCGACCGGGTTGACGATGCCGAGCACGTTCGACACGTGCGGGAAGGCCACGACCCGCGTCCGTGCGCCGATGATCTCGGCAGCCGCGTCGAGGTCGAGCGTGCCGTCGTCGTGCACTCGGATGTGGCGCAGCAGCGCTCCGGTGCGGGCCGCGAGCTCCTGCCACGGAATGAGGTTCGCGTGGTGCTCGCTCTCGGTCACGACGATCTCGTCGCCGGGTCGCAGCGCGAACCGGGCGCTCGCGGGAGCGCCGCGGCCGGCGGTGGCATTGCCGATCGCGTACGCGACGAGGTTGATGCCGGCGGTCGCGCCGGAGGTCCAGACCAGCTGATCGGCGTCGGCGCCCACGAATCCGGCGACCGTGGCGCGCGCATCCTCGAACAGCTCCGTCGCGTCGGCGGCGAGCGTGTGCGCACCCCGGTGCACGGCCGCGTTCGCCCGCACGATGTAGTCGACCTCGGCGTCGATGACCGCCCGGGGTCGCTGCGCGGTCGCCGCCGAGTCGAGGTAGATCAGCGGTTCATCACTCGCGCGGTCCGCCAGCAGCGGGAAGTCGGCGCGGAGCGCGGCGGCGTCGAGCGCCCCGGCAGCCGCGGGTGCGCCGCCGGACGAGAGGGCGGGGGAGTTCACACCATCCAGGCTACGCCGCGCAGCATCCGTGGTCGCTGGGCGCCGGCCGCGTTCGTCGGAGAATCGCGTCGATGTCAGAGGATCGGCGTGAAATCCTCCGACATCGGCTTGATTCTCCGACCTTCGGGGATGCCGGGCTGGGCGCCGGGCCGGGGCTGAGCGGCGGGCCGGGGCTGAGCGGCGGGCCAGGCCGGGTCGGGCCGGGCCGGGGCGCGCGGGGCGCCGCGCCGGGCCGGGGCGGGTCAGCGGGCGGCCAGGAATTCGCGGGCGGCGACCACGATGTTCGCCACGCCGTTGTCGAGCGTCGGCTGCAGCACCGGGGCGAAGAACGGGGAGTGGTTCGTCGGGATGTCGCGCTCCACCGTGTCCGCCGCGACGGCGGCCGCATAGGCGTCGGCGTCGATGCCGCCCCAGAACCAGTAGACCAGGGGTGCGCCGGACTCGCGGGCGAACCACGACACGTCCTCGCTGCCGGTGAACATGCCCGGGTCGACGACCGTTCCCTCACCGAAGTGGCGGTCGAAAGCGGCGCTGAGGCGCTCCGTGGCGCCGGCGTCGTTCACGGTCGGCGGCAGCGTGTGGTCGATGACGATCGAGGGTGCCTGCTCGGCTCCGGATGCCGCCGCCTCGGCCCGCACGATGCGCTCCACCTTCTCCATCACGCGCTCCCGCGCTTCGTCGTCGGGGTAGCGCAGGCTGAGCTCGAGCACGGCCTCGGCCGGGATGATGTTGTTCTTCAGACCCGCGTGCAGCGCACCCACGGTGACGACCGCGACATCCCGCGGGTCGACCTCGCGCGAGACGATCGTCTGCAGCCGCATGACCGTGGCCGCGGCCATGACGATCGGGTCGACCGTGGCGTGCGGGCGCGATCCGTGCCCACCGCGCCCGAAGAGCGTCACGCGCAGGCCATCGGAGGCGGCCATCTGCGTGCCGCTGCGCACGCCGATCGTGCCGGCGGGCAACGGTGTGACGTGCTGGCCGAGCACCACATCCGGTCGCGGATACCGATCCAGCACGCCGTCGGCGATCATCGCCTTCGCGCCGGCGCCGTACTCCTCGGCGGGCTGGAAGACGACCACGACGGTGCCGACCCACTCGCTCCTGGTCGCGACGAGCCGGCGCAGGGCGCCGAGCATCGCGCTGACGTGCATGTCGTGGCCGCAGGCGTGCATGACCGGAACATCGGTGCCCTGCGGATCGGTGCCGCGCGCGGTGCTCGCGTAGTCGAGTCCCGTGCGCTCCTCCACCGGCAGGGCGTCGGTGTCGGCGCGCAGCCACACCGTGGGCCCGGCCTCACCCGTCTCGCCGGGATTTCGGATCACCCCGACGATGCCGGTCTTGCCGACGCCCTCCTCGTACTCGATCCCGAGCGCGTCGAGCTCGCGGGCGATGACCCCGGCGGTGCGCGTCTCCTGGAAGGACAGTTCCGGGTGGCGGTGCAGATCGATGTACAGGCGTTCGAGGTCGGTGCGGGTGTCGAGGTCGGAGGCCATGTCCCGAGCCTACGTCGTCACCTCACACCCGTCGCGGCTCGCTCCCTCGCCTCGAGCCACCCCCTTCGCGTCGAGCCGGCCGGTTCCTCCGGTGTGGATGGGGGTGGCTCGGCGAGAAAGGGGCGGGTCGGCGAAGCGCCCTACGCGTCGGCGAGCCACACGGCGGTGTCTGCGGGCAGGGTGTCGCCGGCGAGGGGGCCGCTCTGTGCCACCACGACACCCGACGGCAGGGTCACCGCATCCGTGCCCGTGTTCGCGACCACGGTCAGCCCGCCGTTCCGGAACGCCATGACGTCGTCGCCGAACCCGTCGAGCCACTCCAGCTCCCCGGCGCCGAGCGCACGCTCGCGCCGCTCGGCGAGAAGGGTGCGGTACAGCCACAGGGTCGAATCCGGATCGTCCTCCTGCACGTCGCGAGCGAAGCCGGCGAACTCCGCCGGCTGCGGCAGCCACGACGCGCCCTCGGGACTGAAACCGTAGGCGGGGGCATCCGAGACCCACGGGATGGGCACACGGCAGCCGTCGCGGCCGTAGCGCTCGCCGCCCGTGCGGAACCAGGTCGGATCCTGACGCGCCTCATCCGGCAGGTCGATGACCTCCGGCAGGCCCAGCTCCTCGCCCTGGTAGACGTAGGCGGAGCCCGGCAGCGCGAACATCAGGGTGGTGGCGGCCCGGGCACGGCGCAGGCCCACGACCGGGTCGGGCTTGCCCTTGCTCTTCGGCCCGATGCCGGCGCCCTGGGGGTTCTCGGCGGTGAGGGCGAGACGGGATGCGTGCCGCACGACGTCATGGTTCGACAGCACCCACGTGGCCGGCGCACCGACGCCGCCGAAGGCGCGGAGGGAGTCGGTGATGACCTCGCGCAGATCAGCGGCGCGCCACGCCGTCTCGAGGTACGGGAAGTTGAACGCCTGGTGCATCTCGTCCGAGCGCACCCACAGCGCGGTGATGTCGGGTCCGGGCATCCAGGCCTCAGCGCACAGGGCGCGGTCGCCGTCGTACTCCTCCATCACGCGGCGCCAGTCGCGCCAGATCTCGTGCACGCCCGGCTGACCCCAGTACGGCACGTCGGCCTCTTCGCCACCCATCGACGCGGCGTCCTCCGGCGGCGTGTAGTCGGGCAGGCCGTCCGCCTTGACCAGGCCGTGGGCCACATCCACCCGGAATCCGTCGACGCCGCGGTCGAGCCAGAACCGCAGCACCCCGCGGAACATCTCCTGCACCTCGGGGTTGGACCAGTCGAAGTCGGGCTGCGACGCGTCGAACAGGTGCAGGTACCACTGCCCGGCCGTGCCGTCGGCCTCGGTGATGCGCGACCATGCCGGGCCGCCGAAGACGGACTCCCAGTTGTTCGGCGGCACCGATCCGTCGTCGCCCCGGCCGTCGCGGAACATGTAGCGCGCGCGCTCGCGGCTTCCGGGAGCGGCGGCGAGAGCCTGCTGGAACCAGGCGTGCTGGTCGGAGGAGTGATTGGGAACCAGGTCGACGATGATGCGGATGCCGCGCGCGTGCGCGCCGGCGAGCATCTCGTCGAAATCGGCGAGCGTGCCGAAGATCGGATCCACATCGCAATAGTCGGCGACGTCGTAGCCGGCGTCCTTCTGCGGGGAGGTCTGGAACGGGCTCAGCCACAGCGCATCCACTCCGAGGGCGGCCAGGTCGTCGAGGTGCTCGGTGACGCCCCGCAGGTCGCCGATGCCGTCACCGGACGTGTCCGCGAACGAGCGCGGATAGATCTGGTAGATGACCGCCGTGCGCCACCATTCGGTGCCGGAGCGAGGGGATTCCGTCATGCGCGCCAGTGTAATGGCCGCGGTCATCCGCCGATCCGCTCCCGAAGCCCCCGTGTAACAGGCCCGTGACACGCGCCTCCTAATGTTCACCACATGAAGATCCTGATCATCGGCGCCGGAATCGGCGGCGCCAGCGCGGGCATCGCGCTGCAGCGCCTCGGGCACGACGTCGTCATCTACGACAAGATGCGCGAGAACAAGCCGGTGGGAGCGGCCCTGTCGCTGTGGTCGAACGGGGTCAAGGTGCTCAACTGGCTCGGCCTGGCCGAGGAGGTCGCCGCGCTCGGCGGCCGCATGGATGACATGGCGTACTACGAGGGCGTCTCCGGCGAGGTCATGTGCCGCTTCTCGCTCGAGCCGGTGACGACCCTCACGGGGCAGCGGCCGTACCCGGTCGCCCGAGCCGACCTGCAGGGACTGCTCATGGAGACGTTCGGGATGCACCGCATCCACCTCTCGAGCACGGCCACGGCCATCGAGGACGACGGCGAGATCGTGACGGTCACCTTCGCCGACGGGTCGACCGACACCGCCGACATGGTGATCGGCGCCGACGGCGCGCGCTCCTTCGTGCGCGACTACGTCACCGGCGGCGGCATCGAGCGGGAGTACTCCGGCTACACGAACTTCAACGGACTCGTGCCGGCGAACGAGGCGATCGGCCCGGTGAACCAGTGGACGACCTACGTCGCGGAGGGAAAGCGGTGCGCCGTCATGCCCGTCGCCGACGATCGCTTCTACTTCTTCGTCGACATCCCGCAGCCGGCGGGGCTTCCCTACGACCGCGCCGACGGGGTCGCGCCGCTGCGCGAGGCGTTCGGCTCGTGGGCGCCGGGCGTGCAGGCGCTGCTGGACTCGATCGATCCGGATGCTTCCCTCAACCGCGTCGAGATCTGGGACATCGCGCCGTTCCACACGTGGGTGAAGGGGCGCGTGGCGATCCTCGGCGACGCAGCCCACAACACCTCGCCCGACATCGGGCAGGGGGCGTGCTCGGCGCTGGAGGACTCGTTCGCCCTCGCGACCGCGGTCGCCACCAACACCATTTCGGTCGAAGACACCCTCAAGCGCTACGAGAAGTCCCGCGCGGCGCGCGCCGGCGAGCTGGTGGAACGCGCCCGCAAGCGCGCCCACGAGACCCACGCGTTCGATCCGGCGGCGACCGAGGCGTGGTACGAGAGCCTGCGCGGCGCCGACGGGGCGGGCATCATCCGCGGCATCGTCGGCAACATCGAGGACAGCCCTGTCAACCTCGGCGTCGGCACCCTCTGACCCGCCGCCGAAGGGGCGGTGCGGCGCGGCCGGCGGGCGGCACGGGTGTGGAGGCGGGCGTTCGGTTGCCGCGAGGTGTCGTCACGGGGCGGCTGTCCGACATCCGGTGACAAGTGAGCCGGGCGCGGGTGTGGATGCGGGCGTTCGGTTGCCGCGAGGTGTCGTCACGGGGCGGCTATCCGACATCCGGTGACAAGTGAGCCGGGCGCGGGTGTGGATGCGCGCGTTGGGCATCAGGGATGCACGGGAGCGTCACGGTAGGCGGCGACGGTCGCGAGGGACCCGGTGACGGCGAACCGGTCGGGCATGTCTTCCGGCACCGCGCGATCCCACGCGAAGAGTGCGATGTCGCCCAGGGTGGCCGTCACGACCGTCGCGGCAGGGTCTGCGGCAGCATCCGTCGTGCGCCGCACGGTCCAGTCCGGCGCGAGATGCCACGCCACGGCCGCGTCGACGGGCACGAGTTCGAGCGGGGTCGGCAGGGGCGCGAGACCGCCGCGAACGGCGCGTGCGAGGAAGACGGCGTAGAGCTCGTCGACGATGTCGGCGGCCATCTCGTGCCCGCCGGCGTCGGGCATCTCGGGCACGGCGACGGATGCGGTGCGGATGTCCCACAGGTGCTTGCGCGCTTCGTGCGCCTGCCGGCGCGCCCAGAAGCCGACCGTGCCGCTGGGAACGAAGGCCCAGCACTCGTCCGACGCGTCGCGCGACTCGAGCTCGGTGGCCAGCGCCGACGATCCCTCGACGAACCAGGCGATGCGCTCGCGGTCGGCAGGCCGCGCGAACGGGGCACGGTCGACGGATGCGCCGGTGCGCACGACCTCCGTCGCCCAGCGCTGGATCTGGCCGAGGTGATCGACCATCGCGCCGACGGTCGGCCATGCGTCGGAGTCGATCGGATGGTCCGGATCGAGCTGCGCGGTTTCGGCGGCGAACCGGTCGGACAGGCTGCGGATCGCGCCGGCGAACGCTCCTGAGGCGGGCGCCGTTCCGAGCGGCGCGCGCGTGTCGGAGGCGGTCATGCGTCCATCCTGGCAGGGCGTCCGCCCGGTAGTGTTGCCGGGTGCACGCAGACCTCGCCCGCGCCGAGCAGCTCATCGCCGTCGTCCCGGACTTCCCCGAACCCGGCGTCCTCTTCCGTGACATCGCTCCGCTGCTCGCCGACGCAGCGGCGTTCCGCGTCTGCGTCGAAGCGCTCGTCGAGCCCTTCCGCGGAGGCTTCGACGTCGTGGCCGGAATCGAAGCGCGCGGATTCCTGCTTGCCGGTGCCGCCGCCGTCGCGACCGGCACCGGGATGGTGCCGATCCGCAAGGCCGGCAAGCTGCCGCGGCCGGCCGCATCCGTCTCCTACGCCCTCGAATACGGCGAGGCGGCGGTCGAGGCGTCGGACGACATCCCCGCCGGATCGCGCGTGCTCGTGCTGGATGACGTGCTCGCCACCGGCGGCACGCTGCGCGCGAGCCATCGACTGCTCGCCGAGCTCGGCGCCGAGGTGATCGGCAGCGCCGTGCTGCTCGAGCTCGAGGCGCTCGGCGGGCGCGCGGTCGCCGGCGACGTGCACACCGTCTTCACGGCCTGATCGCCTCCGCGGCAGCGGTGGAGCGTGTGGGAGGTCGGCGCTACGGTGAGCGTCATGAGAGCCGATGAGCTGTTCCTCGCCTCCGATGCCGCTCTGCGCAGCGTCATCGACCGGATCGACGTCGCCGACCTCGATCGCCCCGCGCCGTCCGAGTGGACGAGCACACCCGACCCCACCTACCGCGACATCCTCTTCGCCCACGCCTACGACGAAGCGTGGATTCCCGGCGTGCTCGCCGGTCGGTCGATCGCCGAGGGCGACGAGTTCCGTGAGGCCGACCTGTTCGGTGGCGACCCGGTGGCCGCCTACGACGCGCTCAACGACACCGCCGGTGAGGCGGTGCGAGCCGGGGTAGCCGACGACGCCGTCTTCCGGTTCCAGTACGGGGACTATCCCGCCGCCGAGGGATTCGCTCACCTGGCCACCTATCGTGCGTTCCAGGCCTGGCTGATCGCGAAGAAGCTCGGGATCGACTTCCACCTCTCGCCGGAGCTGCTCGCCGGCCTGAACGAGCACGTCGTGGTGCATGCCGATGAATGGCGTCAGTGGGGTGTCTTCCCGCCCGCGATCGATCCGCCCGCCGATGCCGACGAAGAGACACGGGTTCTCTGCGCCGTGGGGTACTGGATCCCCTGAGCCGCCCGGCCGACGGCAGTCGCGGCTGCGTGCGAACAACACAGGAGATCTGCGGCGGCGAGCCGATCCAGATCGATGGATGCGGCACGAGCCCGCAGGATCTCCTGTGTTGGCGACGCTCGCGGCCGGCCTTTGTACTCGGCTCAGCTGCCGCGGTAGGTGGAGTAGGCGAATGGGCTGAGCAGCAGCGGCACGTGCAGGTGGGGCGTCTCGTCGTGGGCGGCGGGCGCGACGCTGAAGCTGACCGTCACGAGCGGGTAGAAGGTCTCCACCTGCTGCGCCGCGAAGTAGGCGCCGGTCGCGAAGGTCAGCAGGTAGGTGCCGGGATCGAGCAGCTCCGGCCCGAGAGCGAGGCGACCGTCGTCGTTCGTCAGACCGTCGGCCAGGTGCGAGACCTCGCCGGTGTCGTGCAGGCGGGCGAGGGCGATGCTCACCTCTCGGGCCGGGGCGCCGCGCGAAGCGTCGAGGACGTGCGTGGTCAGGTGCGTGCTCATGGGGATGATCCTGCCGTTCAGATGGGCTTGTGTCCGACCGCGCCGCGCAGGCGCAGCAGAGCGATCTCGGCCAGCTGCTCGCACGCCTCGCGCACTTCGGTGTCGTCGTCGTTCCCGAGTCGGCGCTGCAGCTCTCGCAGGATCTGCTCGGGCGTGCGACCGGCGGCGCGCACGAGGAAGACCCGGTCGAAGCGGGCCTCGTACTCCGCGTTGCCGGTTGCGATCGCCGCCGCCACGGCGGGATCCGCGTCGGTCATCGTCGACTGCTCGCGACGGGATGCGGCCGCCTCGGCGTTCGCCCCCTCCGGCTTCTCACCGATGCGCGGGTGCTGGGACAGCGCCTGCTCGAGCTCGGCGCGGCCCCAACCCTTCGCCAGATCGGCGGCGTGCGTCGTCAGGGTGTCGATGGAGGCGTACGGCCGCGCGGAGACGACGCCGTCGACCCAGCTCGGGACAGCTGCCCACACCCGCACGAGATCGCGGGCGGTGGCGTCGTCGAGGTCGTTGAAGTCGCTGAGGTGCACCCGCCGCACGTTACACCGACCAGGTTTCCCGGCCGTGACGGCGGTGTCGTCACAGGATTTACACCCGCGCAACCCACCCCCTCTCCCCGCGCAATAACCTCGGCGGATCGGAAGCGCCTTTCCATCGCCGGTCGCACCGTCCGCACCATCGCGGGCGACCTGCTTCACCGCATCGAGGGAGAACGACATGACGAGCACCGCCGCAGGTCCGCACGAGTCCGAGCCGTTCGACACCGATGCCGGTGCGCACCCGCATCCCTCGCTCTACAACGACGATCTCGCGCCGTTGCCGCGCGAGAAGCGGCGGTGGACGGCCTTCGAGATCTTCAACGTGTGGACCAACGACGTGCAGTCCCTCGCGGGCTACACCCTCGCCGCGGGCCTGTTCGTGACGGCCGGGATCAGCGGGTGGTGGGTGTTCGCCGCGATCGTCCTGGCCGGCCTGTTCGTGAACTGGCTGGTCAACCTGACCGGCAAGCCCAGCGTGAAGTACGGCATCCCCTACGCCGTCATGGCGCGGTCGAGCATGGGGGTTCGCGGCGCGCAGTTCCCCGCTCTGATCCGCGGCATCGTGGCGATCTTCTGGTTCGGCGCGCAGACCTACTTCGCCTCCACGGCAGTCTCCCTCGCGCTCGACGCGATCTTCGGCGACCCCGAGTTGCCCGCGGTGCTCGGCATGGATGCGATCGACTGGGTCTCGTACGCGATCGTCGCCGGTCTCCAGATCCTGCTCTTCACGCGCGGCATCGCGTGGATCGAACGGTTCCTCAACTTCGCAGGACCCGCGGTCTACGTCGTCATGGTCGTGCTGCTCGTCGCCATCTGGATCCAGGCGGGTGACGACCTCATCCCCGCCGTGGGCCAGATCTTCAACAGCTCCGAGGTCGAAGGATGGGCCGCCGTCGCGGCCTTCGTCGGGGTGATCGGCACGATGATCGCGTATTTCTCTGCAGTGATCATCAACTTCGGCGACTTCTCGCGGTTCGCCAAGAGCGAGAAGGCGATGAAGCGCGGCAACTTCCTCGGCCTGCCGGTGAGCCTGACCTTCTTCACCTTCCTCGCGCTGTTCATCACCGCCGGCGCCTACATCGTCTTCCAAGACGGTCAGGGCGAGCCGCTCACGAACCCCGCCGACATCGTCGGACAGGTCGGCAACGTCTTCCTCACCATCGTCGCCGCGATCACGTTCCTGCTCGCGACGGTCGGCATCAACCTCGTCGCGAACTTCATCCCGCCGGCGTACGACCTGTCGAACCTCGCTCCGCAGCGCATCAGCTTCAAGACCGGCGGCTACCTCACCGCCCTGTTCGGCTTCATCATCGGCGCCCTCTGGGTGGTGACGATCGGCGACAACCTCCCCGTCTTCGTCGACACCCTCGGCGCCGTCCTCGCCCCGCTCTACGGGGTGCTCGTCGCGGACTACTACATCGTGCAGCGACGCGCCCTGAAGATCGCCGACCTCTTCTCGATGGACCCCGCTGCGCGGTATCACTATCAGCGCGGGTGGAACGTCCGGGCGGTGATCGCCGTGGCCGTGGCGGCGGTCTTCTCCGTCGCAGCGGTGTGGGTTCCCGCGGTCGGCGCGCTGAGCGGTTTCGCGTGGGTCATCGGTGCCCTTCTCGGGGCGGCGCTGTATGTCGCTGTGATGTGGAATCACCGCGGGACGCCGGCATCCGCCCGCGCGTCGGCCGTTCCGGAATCGGCAGCCGGATAGCGCGTTCGCCGGTGTGCGGCGCCGGCACACGAAATGTTCATGCGGGTAACACTGCGGAAACGCGTCCCGCGTAACGTCGGCCGCGTGAAACCCGTGCGCACCGCGATCCGGGCTCGGCGAGCCTTCGTCGACGGATCCTTCCAGCCCGCGACCGTCGTGCTCGACGGCGGCTGCATCGTCGACATCCTGGGGGCACGCGAGCGGGTCGACACCGAATGGCGTGTGCTCGTGCCCGACGATGCCGTGCTGCTGCCGGGCCTGGTGGACTCGCACGTGCACGTGAACGAGCCGGGACGCACCGAGTGGGAGGGATTCCGCTCGGCCACCCTCGCGGCCGCCGCGGGCGGCATCACGACGATCGTCGACATGCCGCTGAATTCCGTTCCGCCCACGACCACGCCCGAGGCGCTGGAGATCAAGCGCGAAGCGGCCGCCGCATCCGCTTTCATCGATGTGGGCTTCTGGGGCGGAGCGGTTCCCGAGAACCTGGGCAGCCTCGCGCCGCTGCACGACGCCGGCGTCTACGGGTTCAAGTGCTTCCTCGCACCCTCGGGAGTCGACGAGTTCGGGCACCTCAGCACCACGCAGATGGAAGAGGCGATGACCGAGATCGCCGCGATCGGATCGCGGTTGATCGTGCACGCCGAGGATCCGACGTTCCTTGGCCCCGACGGGCCGCTCGGGCGCGACTACGACGGCTTCCTGCGCTCGCGCCCACCGGCGAGCGAGGCAGCGGCGATCACCACCGTGATCGACGCGATGCGACGCACCGGGGCCCGCGCCCACATCCTGCACCTGAGCGACGCGCACGCGCTGCCGGTCATCCGTCAGGCGAAGGCGGAGGGGCTCCCCCTCACGGTCGAGACGTGTCCGCACTACCTCACGCTGATCGCCGAGGAGATCGCCGACGGTGCCGGCGAATTCAAGTGCTGCCCGCCCATCCGCGAGGCGGCGAATCGCGATCTGCTGTGGGAGGGAGTGCTCGACGGCACCATCGACGGCATCGTCAGCGACCACTCGCCGTCGACGGTCGAGCGCAAGCGCGACGGCGACGGCGACTTCGGGCTCGCGTGGGGCGGGATCGCCGGCCTGCAGGTCGGGATGTCCGCGGTGTGGACCGAGGCGCACCAGCGCGGCATCGCGCTGGAGACGATCGTGCCGCTGTTCACCACCGGCCCGGCCGCGATCGCGGGCGTCGATGCCGGACGCATCGAGATCGGCGCGGCCGCCAACCTCACCGTCTTCGGGGCCGACGATCCGCTGCATGTCGACGCGCGGCGGCTGCTGCATCGCAATCCGATCTCGGCATACGACGGGCGCGACCTCACCGGCCGCACCCGCCGCACGTGGCTGCACGGGCGATCGGTGTTCGACGTGACCGAGGGCGGAGCGGGCGAGGCGCCGCAGTGGCGGGGCAACCCGTGCGGCCGCCTGCTGTCGCGCGACGGTGACGGAGCCTGACGTCATGCGTTTGGATGAGGGCATGATCGCGTCGTTCGAGATCCTGCAGCCGGGGCGGGGCGAGATCCCCGGCGACCACTACCTGCCCGCGCGACTGGACACCGTGTCATGGGGGCGGCTTCCCTGTGAGACGGATGCGGCCGTGCTGCGCATCGGTGCCGGCGAGACCGTCACGATCGACACCGTGAGCCACGAGGGAATCCTCGAGGATCAGGGCAAGGACCCGCACGCCTTCTTCGCCCGCCACGGTGTCTCGGCCGACGCCGTGCTCGAGGACGCGGCGGCGATCGCCGCCGACGGGATGCGGGACCCCGAGCGCGACGGCCCGCACGTGGTGACCGGCCCCATCCATGTGGAGGGTGCCGCCGTCGGCGACCTGCTCGCGATCACCGTCGAGCGCCTGGACCCGCGCGTTCCCTACGGCGTCATCTCGAACCGTCACGGCAAGGGCGCACTGGTGGGCGAGTTGCCGCGCGGTGAGTCCAACGTGAGTGTGTTCACGCCGGTCCACGAGCGGGCCGGCCGGCTGTTCGGAGCGTTGCCGCTGCGCGACACCCTCGGCGCCACCGCCGACGTCGAGCGCGAGGTGGAGTTCCCGCTGGCGCCGTTCCTCGGCACGATGGGGGTGGCGGTCGCCGGCGACCGGCATCCGCATTCGGTGCCGCCGGGAAGCCATGGCGGCAACATCGACATCAAGCTCCTCACCGTCGGCGCCACGCTCTACCTGCCCGTTCAGGTCGCCGGTGCGCTCGCCTACGTCGGCGACCCGCACTTCGCGCAGGGCGACGGCGAGGTCGCGCTGACCGCGCTGGAGGCGTCGCTGCGGGCGACGCTGAGGTTCGACGTCGTGCCCGCCGCCGAGGCTCGGGAGCGCTTCGGCGAGCTCGCCGGTCCGCTGGTCAAGACCCGCGAGTATCTCGTCCCCACCGGCATGCACGAAGACCTCGGCGAAGCCATGCGGCGATGCGTGCGCGCCTCGCTGTCGCTGCTCCATGCCCGATACGGCATGGATGAGCACCTCGCCTACGCCTATCTCTCGGCGGCGGTCGACTTCGACATCTCCCAGGTGGTCGACATCGTCTGCGGCGTGCACGCGCGCATTCGCGAAGCCGACTTCGACGGCCCGGCTGCGGTGGCCGCGGCCCACGCCACCACGACCGGATTCGACGCCGTCGGCGGCGCGTTCGACGGTTCGGTCTGGCGCACCGTGGGCGACCCGCTCTACCAGGGCGCGTGGGATGGTCCGCTCTCCGGTCTCACGGTCGCCGTCAAGGACGTCTTCGCGATCAAGGGCTACCGCGTCGGAGCCGGAAACCCGACGTTCCTCGACGGCGCCCGGCCCGAGACCCGCACGGCGCCGGCGGTCGGCGACCTGCTGCGCGGCGGCGCTTCGCTCCGGGGCATCGCGCGCACCGACGAGTTCGCGTACTCGATCGCCGGTGACAACGTGCACTACGGAACCCCGCCGAACCCCGCCGCGCCGTGGGCGCTGCCCGGCGGCTCGTCGAGCGGTCCCGCCGCGGCTGTCTCGCTCGGCCACGCCGACATCGGCCTCGCGACCGACACCGCCGGGTCCGTCCGCGTCCCCGCCTCGTATCAAGGGCTGTGGGGGCTGCGAACGACGCACGACTTCGTGCCGCGCCAGGGGATGCTGCCGCTCGCGCAGTCCTTCGATACCGTGGCGTGGCTCACCCGGGACGGCGATACGCTGCGCCGCGTCGCGGACTGGTGCCTCAGCTACGACGGATCGGAGTCGACCGAGAGCGTCTACGGTCCGTCGGCCGAAGACCTGCCGTGGCGCTTCCTCGTGCCGCGGGAGGCGCTGGCCGTGGTCGAACCCGAGACGCGCGCGGTGTTCGAGCGGATGCTCACCCTCCTCGCGGCCGCTGACGAACCGCCCGAGGTCGACAGCGTGTCGATCGGCGACCTCGACGACTACGCCGTGCCCTTCCGCACCGTGCAGGGTGCGGAGGCCTGGCGCAACAACGGCGACTGGCTGCGTGAGCACCCGGGCGCCGTCGGACCCGCCGTCGCCGAGCGCTTCCGCGCCGCGTCGCAGGTGACGTCGGCCGAGGAGCGCGAGGCGCGCGAGAAGGTCACGGCGATCGCCCGAGGCCTGGCGAGCATCGTCGCGGGCGGAGTTCTCCTCCTGCCGACCGCGCCCGGTCCGGCGCCGTCGCGCACCGCGGAGCCGGCCGACGTCGACGCGACCCGCTTGGCGAGCCTGCGCATGACCACCCCCGCCGCCGTGGCGGGGCTCCCCTCGATCTCCGTGCCGCTGCTGACGGTGGCCACACCCGACGGACCCGCACCGGTGGGTGTGTGCCTGGTCGCGCCCGCCGGCACCGACCTCGCCCTCGTGCGGCTGGCGCAGCGCCTGGCCGCCACGGTCACCCGCACGGTGTGACCGGCATCCCGACCACCGCATCCGAACCCCGAACGACATCGATCAGAGACACCATGAGCATCCCCGCCCCCATCGACCCGCCCGCCCGACTTCTCATGGGCCCCGGGCCCATCTCGGCCTACCCGAGCGTGCTGCGCGCGATGTCGGCGCCGCTGGTCGGGCAATACGACCCCTTCATGACCTCGACGATGACCGAGACGCAGGCGCTCTACCGCGACGTCTTCGCCACGACCAACGACGCCACCGTGCTCGTCGACGGCACCTCGCGCGCCGGCATCGAAGCGGCGATCACGTCCCTTGTTCGCCCGGGGGAGAAGGTGCTCGTGCCGGTGTTCGGACGCTTCGGGCACCTGCTGGCAGAGATCGCCGAGCGCGCGATGGCCGAGGTGCACACCATCGAGGTCGAGTGGGGTCAGGTGTTCACCCCATCCGCGATCGAAGAGGCGGTGCTGCGGGTGAAGCCGATGCTGCTCGCGCTCGTGCAGGGGGACACCTCCACCACCATGTGCCAGCCCCTCGATGAGATCGGCGAGATCTGCCGACGGCACGGCGTGCTGTTCTACACCGACGCGACGGCGTCGCTCGGCGGCAACGACTTCGAAGCGGATGCGTGGGGTCTGGATGCCGCGACCGCGGGCCTGCAGAAGTGCCTGGGCGGGCCGTCGGGTTCGGCGCCGCTGACGCTGAGCGACCGGGCCGTCGAGGTCGTGCGCTCCCGCAAGCGGGTCGAGGCCGGCATCCGCGAGGAGGGCGACGCGAGCGCGGACGACTTCGTGCGGTCGAACTACTTCGATCTCGGCATGATCCTCGACTACTGGGGCCCGAGGCGGCTGAACCATCACACCGAGGCGACCTCCATGCTCTACGGCGCCCGAGAGTGCGCGCGGGTGCTGCTGCTCGAGGGGCGGGATGCCGTCATCGCGCGGCACCGCCGCATCGGCGACGCGATGCTCGCCGGGGTTCGGGGGCTCGGCCTGACCGTGTTCGGCGACGTCGCGCACAAGATGACGAATGTCGTCGCCGTGGAGATCCCGGAGGGCGTGGCCGGCGACGCCGCGCGACAGGCGATGCTGGAGGACTTCGGCATCGAGATCGGAACGTCATTCGGCCCGCTGCACGGGCGGGTGTGGCGCATCGGCACCATGGGCTACAACGCTCGCCCCGACGCCGTTTTCACCACGCTCGTCGCGCTCGAGCACGTGCTGCGCCGCTTCGGTGCGCGCGTGCCGGTCGGCGGCGGCGTCGACGCGGCAGCCGAGGTGCTGCGGTGACGGCGGCTCTCCTCGACATCTCCCCCGACGCGATCGCCGCATCCGCTCGACGCGTGATGGCGCGCTGCGACGAGCTGGCCCGCGAGACCTCGATGGAGGGCGGCCTCGAGCGCGTGTATCTGTCGCCCGAGCACGCCCGCGTGAACCGTCTCGTCGCGGAGTGGATGCGCGAGATCGGCATGACCACCCGCCAGGATGCCGCCGGCAACCAGGTCGGCCGGCTCGGATCCGACCCGCGCGGCATGACGACCGGCGACGAACCGGCGCTCCTGCTCGGGTCGCACCTCGACACCGTTCCGGACGCTGGTCGCTTCGACGGCATGCTCGGCGTGCTCATGGCCCTGGAGGTCGTGCGCCTGCTGCGTGTGCGCACCGACGAGCAGTGGCGGTCGGCTCTCGGCTTCGCGCTGGAGATCATCGCCTTCTGGGACGAGGAGGGAACCCGGTTCGGCACGGCCCTGCTCGGATCCTCCGCGGTGGGAGGCGTCTGGCGCGACGAATGGTGGGGCCTCACCGACGCCGACGGCACGACGCTTCGTCAGGCGTTCCTGGAGTTCGGGCTCGACCCGGGCCGCATCGGCGAGGCGGCCCGCCGTCCCGACGAGCTCGTCGGATACCTCGAAGCGCATATCGAACAGGGCCCCGAGCTCGACCGTCGAGGCGAGTCGCTCGCCGTCGTCTCCTCGATCGCCAGTGCGCGCCGCTTTCTGCTCACGGTCGAAGGGGAGGCCCGGCACGCCGGCGGAACCCCCTACGACATGCGCCGCGACGCGCTCCTCGGGGCGAGCGAAGGTGCCCTCGCCGTCGAGCGGCTCTGCCGCGCCGAGCACCACATCATCGGCACGGTCGGCCGCTTCGAGGCCTTCCCCGGCGGCGTGAACGTCGTACCGGGCGAGGTGCAGTTCTCCCTCGACCTGCGCGGAGAGTTCGACGGTGAGCGCGATCGCGTGTGGCACACCCTGTCCGGTGAGCTCGACGAGATCATGGGGCGCCGAGGGCTGCGCTGGCGCGCCCGCGAGATCCACTCCGCGGCCGCCGTGTCGTGCGCACCGCTCCTCCAGGACGTCATCCGCGAGGGCATCGGTGCGACCACGTCGACGGCTCAGGATCCCGCGACCATCTTCAGCCGGGCCGGCCACGACGGCATGGCCATGGGCGGCATCACCGACATCGGCATGCTGTTCCTGCGCAACCCCGACGGCATCAGCCACCATCCGGCCGAGTCCGTCTCGACCGGCGACGTCGCCCACGGCATCCGCGCCCTCGCCGAAGCCGTGCTGCACCTCTCCCACTCCCGCTCCTCCTGATCCCTACCCCCCACACTCACCTCACCTCCCCTCCCACCAACCCATGTCCCAATTTCTGCTGTTCTCGGCCCCTGAGAGCGCAGAAAAGGGGACATGCACCACAGCTCCAGTCGACCCACAGACGGGATCCTCATGACCACCCTGCTCATCACGAACGCCCGACTGATCACCGTGCCCACCGGCACCGACGATCCCGGATACATCGACGGCGGGTGGATGCTCGTCGACGACGATCGCATCGCTGCGGTAGGCGAGGGGGAGCCGCCCGCCGGCACCACAGCCGATGAGACCCTCGATGTCGGGCGCAGCTTCGTCGCGCCGGGGTTCGTGTCCTCGCACAGCCATCTCTTCACGAGCGGACTGCGCGGTCTGGGCGTCGGCGAGACGCTGTACGGCTGGTGCGACTCGATGCTCGGGATGACCTCCGGAGCGACCGCCGATGACATCTACTGGTCCACGCTGCACGGTGCGCTGGACTTCCTCGGCAACGGCGTGACGACCGCCTACAACTTCACTGATCCGCTGCAGTCGTGGGAGCGGATGGTCGACGGCAAGCGTGTCGGCGATGCTCCCATGCGTGAACTGGAATATCACACGCGACAGGCGGATGCCTGCCTCGACGCCGGCATCCGCTTCGTCGACTCGATCGGCATGGACGCCACCGTCGGCACCGACGAGGAGATCCACGACCGCTTCGCGCAGAGCGTCGCCCACACGCGGTCGCTCGACGCGGACTACGCCCTGGGCGCCTCGATCATGGGGCAGGTGCAATGGTCGCCCCGCGAGGACGCCGCCGAGATCGAGGTCGAGGCGATGCGCCGCCTCGGCGTGACGAACCAGGCGCATTTCCTGGAGTCGCCGGAGGCGGTTCCCCTGCAGCAGTCGAAGTTCGCGATGTACCGCGACGCCGGAGCGCTCGGTCCCGACATGATGTTCGGCCACTTCATCCAGACCACCCCCGAGATCATCGCGGAGACGGCAGCGGGCGGTGCGAGCATGTCCTGGCAGCCCGCCTCGAACGGGCGTCTCGCCTCCGGTGTGGCGCTGGTGCCCGAGATGCTCGAGATGGGGATGAAGGTCGGCATGGGCCTCGACGACCAGGCCTGCACCGACGTGTCGGATCCGTGGCAGAACATGCGCATGGGGATGGCGATGCAGCGCGCGCGTACCAAGGACCCCCGGTCGATGATGCCGGAGACGCTGCTGCGCCTGCACACGCTCGGCGGGGCCGAGATCATGGGCGTCGCCGATCGGGTCGGAAGCCTCGAGGTCGGCAAATTCGCCGATTTCGTGGTCGTCGACCCCCGCCGCCCCGACGTCGGACCGCTGTGGCATCCGGTGCGCTCGTACGTGCTGTCGATGAGCTTGCGCAATCTCACCCGTGTGTACGTGGGCGGGCGCCTGGTGTCGCAGCACGGCCTGTCGACGAACCCGCTGTCGGCCGAAGCGAGCGTGCGTGTGCACGCCCAGCTGCCGCAGATCGCGGCGCGTCTCGGTCATCCCCACTGATTTGGGGGACTCTCCGCCGGGTGTAACGAGGTCGAAACACCCCGGCAAGTGTTCGTGAAATCTACATCCCGTAGCGTCCTCAGCACGCGAGACGGAATGCATTGCGAATCGCGCTCCCTTACCCGAGGCACCACCCGCACCAGAGGACATCTCACATGACCTTCCTTTCTTCCCGACGGGGCCGCATCTCCGCGGCACTGGCCGGCATCGCCGTGTCGGCTCTCGCCCTCACCGCCTGCGCCGGTTCGTCCGACTCGGAGCCGGCGGCCGACACGGACGACGCCGCATCCGAGGAGATGATCACCGACATCACGGTGCAGCTCAGCTGGATCAAGAACGAGGAGTTCGCCGGCGAGTTCTTCGCCGACAGCAACGGCTATTACACCGACGCCGGCTTCGACTCGGTCACCCTCGTCCCCGGACCCTCCACGAGCGCCACCGAGCTCATCTCGGGCACCGCCGACTTCGGCATGAGTGACGCGGTCTCGATCGGATCGGTCGTCGCCTCCGAGGGCGCGCCGCTGAAGATCATCGGCACGACCTACCAGAAGAACCCGTTCACCGTTCTCTCTCTCGCCGACGGCGGCAACATCGCGACCGTGGACGACCTGGTCGGCAAGAAGATCGGCGTGCAGGACTCCAACACTGCGCTCTTCAACGCCTTTCTGTCGGCCAACGGCCTGACCTCGGACGACGTCGAGATCGTCCCCGTGCAGTACGACCCGGCGCCGCTCACCAACGGCGAGGTCGACGGATTCATCTCGTACCTGACCAACGAGTCGATCATCGTCGCGGAGGAGGGCTACGACACCGTCAACCTCCCCTTCGCCGACAACGGCCTGCCCTTCGTCGCCGAGACGCTCGTCACCACCGACGACATGATCGCGAACAACCCCGCCACGGTGAAGGCCTTCCTGAAGGCCGAGATCATGGGCTGGACCGACCTCGTCAACGACCCCGAAGAGGGTGCTCGCCTCGCCTACGAGGAGTACGGCGCCGACCTCGGTCTCGACCCCGAGACCTCGACCCTCGGATCGATCGCCCAGGTCGACCTCGTCGTCACCGACGAGACCGAGGCGAACGGCCTGTTCACGATCAGCGACGAGCTTCAGGCCGCAACGATCGAGAGCCTCGCGGGTGCCGGCATCGAGCTGACCGCCGAGGACCTCTTCGACCTCTCCCTCCTCACCGAGGTGTACGAGGAGAACCCCGAGCTCGTCGACTACATGGGCTGATTGAGAGAGTTCCACTGTGACGATTCCCGTCGCCCAGACCGGTGCCCAGGGGACGACCCTGGGCACCGGCCTGCAGATCACCGACCTGAACAAAGTCTTCACGAGCGGCCGCAAGTCGGTCGCTGCGCTGCAGGACGCCAATCTCCACACCGACCAGGGCACGTTCCTGTCGCTGCTCGGACCGTCGGGATGCGGCAAGTCCACCATTCTGCGCATCCTCGCCGGGCTGGAGCAGCCCACGAGCGGAACGACCCGCGTGGACGGGAAGAGCCCGAAGGAGCTCCGCAAGGAGAACAAGCTCGGCATCGCGTTCCAGGACTCCGCGCTGCTTCCCTGGCGCAGCGTGGTGTCGAACATCCGCCTGCCGTTCGAGATCGCCGGGCAGCAGGTCGACAAGGCCTACGTCGACGAGATGATCGCCCTCGTCGGACTGAAGGGCTTCGAGAAGGCCAAGCCGGCGCAGCTGTCCGGCGGGATGCGCCAGCGCGTGTCGATCGCGCGGTCCCTCATCATGCGGCCCGAGGTGCTGCTGTTCGACGAGCCCTTCGGTGCGCTCGACGACATGACCCGCCAGAAGCTCAACCTCGAACTGCTGCGCATCTGGACCGAGAAGCCCGCGACCACACTTCTGGTCACCCACGGCATCTCGGAGGCCATCTTCCTCTCCGATCAGGTCGCGGTCATGAGCCCGCGTCCCGGGAGGGTCAAGGAGGTCATGACCATCGACCTGCCTCGTCCGCGCCTGCCCGAGATGATGCGCAGTCCCGAGTTCCACTCCTACGTCGACCAGGCTTCCGAGCTGCTGTTCGGCGAGGGAGGCGCAGCGGCCGATGACCACTGAGGCCCCCACCAAGTCCCGCACGATCGAGTGGGAGGACGTGCGCCTGCCGCCGTGGCTCATCGGAACGATCGGCGGTGTCGGCCTCATCGCGTTCTGGTGGATCGTCTCGGCCGTCTGGGTCAGCTCGACGGGCGCGCGTCCGATCCCGAGCCCCCCCGAAGTGATCGGCGCCTACATCGCCGCCGGGTGGGACTACTTCGCCCGCAACTTCGCGGTGACCCTCACCGAGGCCGGCATCGGCTACCTGTGGGGCAACGGCCTCGCCCTGCTCATGTCGGGTCTCGTGCTCATCGTTCCGCGCCTGGAGGGCGTGGCGATGCAGGTCGCGATCCTCACGTACTGCGTCCCGATCGTCGCGATCGGCATGCTCGCCGTCGTCCTCATCCCGCCGCCGGCCGTCGGCGAGCCCGCGGGAACCGCCATCCTGCTGGCCGCTCTGTCGTGCTTCTTCACGACCGTCGTCGGCGCCCTGCTCGGATTGAAGTCCGCCGACAAGACCAGCCTCGACCTCATCACCGTCTACGGCGGATCGAAGTTCACGCAGCTGTTCAAGGTGCGTCTGGTCGCCGCCGTGCCGGCGATCCTCAACGCCCTGAAGATCGCCGTGCCCGCCGCGTTCCTCGGCGCCGTCCTCGGCGAGTTCTTCGGAAAGATCGAGGTCGGTGTGGGCCTGGCCATGGTGCTCGCACAGCAGGCCTCGGATGCGCCGCTCGTCTGGGCGCTCGCGCTCGCATCCGGAGCCGTGTCACTCGCCGGGTTCGGCATCGTCGGCATCATCGCGCGCGTCGCGGCGCCGTGGTCGAAGGGAAGTGCGTCATGACATCCGTCACGAGTCCGCCCGTCGCATCGCCGCCCGACCCCGCGGGGCCGCCGGCGACATCCGAGCGGCTGCAGAACACGATGCGCAAACAGGCCGCCACGGGGGCGCTGCGTGCGTTCCTCTGGGGCATGGCGACCTTCCTCGGCACGATCGTCGCCGTGATCGTCATCTGGGTCGGTGTGCTGTGGGTCTTCCAGATCTCCCCGCTGATCGCCAAGGGCCCGATCGACGTGTGGAACTACCTCTTCGAGGTGCCCGCGGCCGAAGCCAATCGCGAGATGATCTTCGCCAACCTCATGGTCACCCTCGGCGATGCGGCGATCGGCTTCATCGCCGGGCTCGTCGTGGCGACGCTCGGTGCCACGGTGTTCCAGCTCAACAAGGGGATCGAGCACGCCCTCATGCCCGTCGCGATGCTGCTGCGCTCGGTGCCGCTCGTCGCGATGGCGCCGGTGATCATCCTGATCTTCGGTCGCGACTTCTGGACCCTCGCGGTCATCGGCGGCATCGTGGTGCTCTTCCCCGCACTGGTGAACATCTCCTTCGGCCTCCGTTCGGCGTCACCCCAGATGAACGATCTCGTCGATGTCTACGGCGGCGGCGCGTGGACGAAACTGCAGAAGGTCGCGATGCCGACCTCGCTTCCGGCCTTCTTCGCGGCCGTGCGCATCTCGGTGCCCGGCGCGATCACCGGGGCGCTGCTGGCGGAGTGGCTCGCGGTCGGCGGCGGCATCGGCGGTTCGATCGCCGGCTATGTGCCGCAGGCCCAGTTCAGTGCGCTCTGGACCTCCGTCGTCGCGGTCACCGCCGTGTCCCTCATCCTCTACAACGTCGTCCAGATCGTCGAGGACGTCGTGCTGGCCCGTATGGGCATGCATCCCCAGAAGGGCGTTTGACTCCTTGAGCACCATCGATCTCGCCGCCTTCGCCCACGGGCTCCCGAAGGCGGAACTGCACCTGCACCTCGAAGGAACACTCGAGCCCGAGCTGAAGTTCGCCCTCGCGGCGAAGAACGGCATCGAGCTCGACCAGAAGACCGTCGAGGATGTGAAGGCCAGCTACGACTTCACCGACCTGACGAGCTTCCTCGCGGTGTACTACCCGGCGATGCAGGTGCTGCAGACCGCTGACGACTTCCACGATCTCGCCTGGGCGTACCTGCAGCGCGCGAAGGCGCAGGGTGTCGTGCATGTCGAGATGTTCTTCGACCCGCAGGCCCACACGAGTCGTGGCGTGCCCTTCGCCGAGGTCATCACCGGCTATCGCCGGGCGGCCGTGCGTGCGCAGGACGAGCTGGGGATCTCGGCCGAGCTCATCCTCTGCTTCCTGCGCGACTTCTCCGCCGAGTACGCCATGGCCACCCTCATGGAGGCGCTGCCCTACAAGGCGTGGATCGTGGGAGTCGGGCTCGACTCCGACGAACGGGGCAATCCGCCCGAGAAGTTCGCGACGGTGTTCGCCCGGGCCCGGGCGGAGGGCTTCTTCCTGACGATGCACTGCGATATCGACCAGGTCGGGTCGATCGACAACATCCGCACGGTGCTCGAAGACATCCAGGTCGATCGCATCGACCACGGCACGAACATCGTCGAAGATCCGGCGCTCGTCGACGCGGCGATCGCGAAGGGCATCGGCTTCACCACGTGCCCGGTGTCGAACTCGTTCGTGACCGATCAGATGAAGAGCGACGAGATCGTCTCGCTGCTGCGCAAGGGCGCCCGCGTCATGGTCAACTCCGATGACCCCGCCTACTTCGGCGGCTATGTCGGCGACAACTACGTGGCCCTCGCTGAGCAGGCGGGACTGACCGCGGCCGATCTGGTGCAGCTGGCGGTCAACTCGTTCGAGGCGTCGTGGCTCACGGCACGCCGTCGAGAGGCGTTCGTGCAGGATGTGCGGGAGTACGCGCTCGCCGCCGGCGTCGAGCTGCCCGCCTGAGGTCGGGCCGTGACGAGCACGCTTCCGACCGGCGCCCTGCCGGCCGGAGTCGCCGCGGCCGACGGCGAGGCGTCGGGCCTGCGCCTCGGGGCGCACATCCGGCGCCTGAGGAAAGGGCACGGGCTGACGCTCGTGCAGGTCGCCGAGGCGACGGGACTGTCGCATCCCTTCCTCAGCCAACTCGAGCGTGGGCTCGCACAGCCGAGCCTCGGGTCGCTGCGACGCATCGCCGTCGCGCTGCAGACGAGTCCCATCGAGCTCGTCGCCGCCGCCGATGAGCCCGTGGCCGACCTGCCGCCGGTCGAGATCCAGCGTCGAGACGACCCGCGCGGCACGACGGTTCCCGACGGCTTCGCCAGCGGCACCGCGCGTCTGCTGGCGGCGGCGTCGCGTCCACTGCATCCGGTGGAGATCAGCGCCGCGGCGACCTCACCTGGAGAGGCGTTCCAGCATCCGGAAGACGAGTTCGTCTACGTCGTCGAAGGCACGGTCTTCCTCGATCTCGACGGCGAGACGCGCACGCTGTCGGTCGGCGACTCCGCCTACTACGCCGGCGGTGTGGCCCACCGGTGGTGGTCGGCCGACGGCGCCCCCTACCGCCTGGTCGTGGTGAAGCAGGGCTCCCGCCGCGCCTGACCCGGTCCGCCGCGATCGCCGGAGCCACCGGCCTCCGTGCGAATGCGGCGCCGTCCACCGTGCACGTGCGGCGCCGGTCACCGTGCGCGGATGTTGCGCCGGCCACCGTGCACGGATGTCGCGCCGGCCACCGTGCACGGATGTCGCGCCGGCCACCGTGCACGGATGTTGCGCCGGCCACCGTGCACGAATTCAGGCTGGTTCCGTTCGGGAGCGCGGTTCTAGGTGTACTGACCTCGACCGTTGTTGATTCGGTCGATGGGGGACTTGCCTCCGATGCCGAGGTGTCGCCTCTCCAGGTTGTAGTGGTCGATCCAGGCCGTCAAGGCGGCGGCTCGGTCCTCGTTGGAGGTCCAGGGTTGGGCGTATGCCCATTCGGCGGCGAGGGTGCGGTTCAGTCGTTCGACTTTCCCGTTTGTCCAAGGGCAGTGCGGGCGGATGAACTTCTGTGTGATCCCGTGTGCGTTGATGACCGCGCGGAACGCGGTCGAGTGCCGGTAGGCGAATGCGTTGTCGCTGATCACTCGTTCGACTCTGACCCCGAGGTTGGCGTAGAAGCCGATGGCGCGGTCGAGCACGCCGGCGGCGGTGGCGCCTTTCTCGTCGCTGTGGATCTCGGCGTAAGCGACTCTGGAGTGGTCGTCGATGACGGTGTGGACGTAGTCGTAGCCCAGGCCCCGCTTGTGCTTCGGACGTTCGCTGCGACCGTGCAAACGCCAGCCGCCGCCGTCCGGGATGCGGCCGAGCTTCTTCACGTCAACGTGGATGAGGGCGCCGGGATGGTCGTGCTCGTAACGCTGCGCAGACCGCCGCGTCGCTCGGATCACCGTCCCGGTGACCGGGTCCAGCTCTCGCAGCAGCGGGGCCCGGTGGCGGCGCAGCACCCGCCCCACCGTCGAGGCCTGTAATCCGAGCTCGTCGGCGATGAACACCGGGCCGCGGCGGGTGAGGTGACGCATGATTCGCACGCGCGCCTCGACGCACGCCGCCGTCCGGTGAGGGTGGGAATGGGCGACGCTGGACCGGTCAACGAGACCGGCAGGACCGTGCTCTCTGAACCTGCGCCACCACCGCCACGCGGTCGTGCGGGAGATTCCCATCTCAGCGGCGACGTGCGCGACCGCACGCCCGGACTGGATGCGCTGAACGAGGATCAACCTGCCGGCCGGAGCAAGCCGGGCATTACCGTGGGACATGAGAGGCCTCCGTGGGAAAGAGCCGGGGAACTAGACAGCTCCAACTCGACCCCGGAGGCCTCTCCTACGTCAATAACGATCCGGGTCAGTACATCTAGGCGGTAAAGAGATCTTGACCCGGGCCCCAGCCTGAGTTGGTGCACGGAGCGGGGTCGGGTGCTGCCGCTTCGAGCAGCGTCGTCGGGTCCCCGGCAGCGGCCGGGTCTTCGTTCGCCACCGTGCCGCAATTCAGGCTGGTTGCCTTCCCTGTCGCGTGTTTGGCCGGTTATCGGCCCAAGGAGGCCCTACCAGCCTGCGTTAGGGCACCAGGGTGACTCGAGCCAGCATAGAGAGGGCCCGGGAGCCCCATCACGACCCTGCAGCTGGGCTCGCGTTACCGCCCCGGGCTCACCGCCCCGGCTCACACCACGGCTCGTCCGCCCCGGTCACACCCCGGGTCTCTTGCCCCGGCTCGCCGACACGGGTTACGCCCGCGTCGCCGGTCCGCCGGAGGACTTCCGGTCAGGCGTCGCCGCGGGCGTTGTAGACCAGGCTCTCGCTCGCGCCGTAGGCGCGGTACACCTCGAGGGCCTCGTCGCGGGCCACTCCGATCGTCACCTCGATGCCGCGGGCTCGGAACTGGTCCGCCCAGTCGGCGACGACCGGCCCCTCGTCGAAGCCGGTCAGCTCCTCCAGTTCGGGACCCTCGCCGGCGACGACGAGCGAACGGACCCCGCTCCACATCGTCGCGCCGTAGCACTGCACGCAGGGGCGCCAGTTGACGATGAGCGCCAGACGCGCGCCGTCTTCGCCGAGGTTCCAGCGGCCGAGGGCCCGCTGCGCGAGGGCGAGCGCCATGACCTCGGCGTGTCCGGATGTGACCCCGGTGCTCAGCACGACGTTCACGCCGGCGGAGACCAGCTCGCCGGTCGACTCGTCCACGACGATTGCGGCGAACGGGCCTCCGTTGCCGGCTCGCCAGTTGCGGTCGGCGAGCTGGTTGACCAGCGCCATCCGCTCCTCGTTCGTGGAGAGGATGCGCGGGAGGCCGTCGAGTTCCGACGTCAGCCACTCCGGCAGCGTCATCGTGTAGGTCGTGGCGAGCTGGGGCATGGCGGTGCTTCTTTCGTGCGGGGGATCACCTCGACGCTAGAGTGCGCACGTTTCGCGGCGTCGGTGCGCGTGTTTCCGCCGCGTATCGCCGATCTCTCCCTGGCGCCGACGACGGGACGAGAAGTCGCCGTGCGTGCCCGGAGCGCCGGCCGGAGGTGCGGCGCAGTGCGGGTCAGCGGCGGGGGCGAATGAGGATGCCGACGACGGCGCCGAGCAGCGCGAGAACGCCAGCGGCGGTTGCGACCAGAGCGAAAGCCGCGGCGGGACCGCCGCCGGCTGCCAGCGCGCCTCCGGCCGAGGTGCCGATCGCGACGCCCAGCACGACGCCGCTGCCGGTCAGGGTCATGAGGATGCCGGCCCGGCCGGGCTGCGCGATGGACCCCGCGACACTGAACATCGTCAGCAGTGCCGGCCCCTGGAAGGCTCCGGCGAGCACGGCCCACACCAGCAGGACGACCACGTTCGGCGCGAGCATCATGCCGACCGCGCCGAGAGCCATCCCGGCTCCGGCGAGCACCCACCGCGTCGCGAGCCCGATGCGGTCGGGCACCGCGACCATGGCGACCGTCGTCACCGCGGAGCCGACCGCCATGACGGCGTACAGCAGGCTTCCCGAGTCGCCGAGCCCGTTCGTGAGGGCGAAGGAGGTCAGCCCGGCCTGGCTCGCGCCGAAGAACGTCCCCATCGCGAGCATGCCGCCGAGCACGACGGCGCCGAGGGAACGTCGCATCCAGGCGGGCAGTGGCACGCGCGTCGTCTCGGGAGCGTCGGCCGGCGCCGCATCCGGTCGACGCAGGGCGAAGCGAGCGGTGGGGTGCAGAGCGAACTGCGTCACGAACACCGCGATCAGCCCAGCCGCGGACAGCAGCGCGATCTCCGGGGAGACGGTCACGGCGAGGATGCCGACCACAGCGGGGCCGATGATGTAGACGACCTCGTCGGTGACGCCCTCGAACGCGAAGGCCGCCGAGAGGTCGTCGCCACTCATCGCCATCCAGCGCACCCGCGAGAGCGGTCCGACCTGGGGCAACGAGAGGCCGGTCGCTCCGGCCAGGGCGACGATCACGAGGTCGGGCGCGTCGGCGATGGTCGCGACCAGGGCGACCGCGAATGCGACGTTGAGCACGACGCCGGTCAGGAGCACGGGGCGCTGTCCGAAGCGGTCGCTCAGCGCGCCGCCGGTCGGAGCACCGATCGCCTCGCCCACCGCGGCGGCCGCGGCGGCTGCTCCCGCGAGCGCGATCGAGCCGGTGGATGCGCTGACGAGTGTGAGGATCGCCAGCGGCATCATCGACAGCGGCAGGCGTCCGAGGGAGGTCGCGATGAGGTAGCCCCACCCCGCGCGGGCGGGAAGTGTGCGGTAGGCCGCGAGCGCGGATCGGGCAGAGGTGTCTGCAGACATGACGGGTCGCTCTCTGATGCCTCCCCCGGCCCGGAGGACATCGGTCGCCCACTGCTTTTCTGCTCTTCGGGGTGATCCTATCGGAGGAAGGTCACAGGCCGGATGCGGTCGCGCACGCGACGCACTGCGTGGCGTTCGGGCGGGCCTCGAGCCGTGCGGCGGGAATCGCGCGGCCGCACGTCTTGCACGTGCCGTAGGCGCCGGATGCGCTGCGCGCCAGTGCCGCATCGATCTCGTCGAGTTCGCGCTCGGCAGCCGCGCGCAGTCCCTCCAGGCGCGACCACTCCGCCGAGAGCGTCACGCCCTCGGGGTCGTGTTCATCGTCGGCGGATTCCGCCCCGCGGTCGGTGCGCAGCCGGTCGATGTCTGCTCGAACGCGCGCGAGTCGTCGCATGGCGTCGTCGCGCTGTGCGTTCAGGCGTTCCTCGGGACCGCTCATTCTGCGTCAGTCTACGTCTGGGCACCGATCGCGGCACGCGCTGCGACCGCCGCCTCGCGGCGAGGTGGCGGTGCGGTCAGTCCGTGGATGCGTCTCGCCCGTGCGGCGGCGTCCACGCGCCGGGTCCGATGCCTTCGGCGATCCGCGTGGAGATCTCGCGCAGCTGCTGGGCCTGTGCCGACGTCAGGCGATCGAGCACGAGTCGGCGCACGAGCTCCTGGTGGCCGGGCGTCGTCTCGCCGACCTTTCCGAGGCCGGCGTCGGTCAGGATCGCGAGAGTGAATCGCCCATCGCTCGGGTCGGGTGTGCGGCGCATCCACCCCCTCGCCTCCAACCTGGTCGCCGCGCGTGACAAGCGCGAGAGGGAGCTGTTCGCGTACGTGGAGAGAGTGCTCATCCGCAGCGTCGCGTCGGGGGCGTGGGCCAGGGCGTAGAGCACCCCGAACTCGAAGTGCGTGAGCTGGGCATCGCGCTGCAGCTGCGCATCGAGGGCCGCCGGCAGCCACTCCAGCACGGTCGCGAGCGACGCCCAGGTCGCCAGCTCGTCATCGGTGAGGGGTGCGGATGCGTCGGGCGGCGTCACGCCGGCAGTCTATCGTCGCGACGGAATTCACTTGCTCAGGAAACTCAGATCGCCTATGGTCACGTGACGAGGAAAGTCATGCGCGCCGGATGGTGCGAGGAAGGATCACCGTGGAACAGGAACTGGCCGGCAAGACGGCGTTCGTGAGCGGGTCGACGCAGGGGATCGGCTACGCCATCGCGGCCGCCCTCCTGCGCCAGGGGGCATCGGTGGTGATCAATGGACGCACCGAGGCGCGGGTGGCCGCGGCGGTGGCGTCGCTGCGTGCCGAGATCCCGGCAGGCGACGTCGACGGGATCGCCGCCGACGTCGCCCGCGCCGACGAGCTCGGGCGCCTGACGGGAATCATCGACGGCGTCGACATCCTCGTGAACAACGTCGGCGTCTTCGAGCTGAAGGCGTTCGCCGACATCTCCGACGACGAGTGGCAGCGATACCTCGACGTGAACCTGCTGAGCGGCGTGCGGCTGGCACGACACGCGCTGGCGCCGATGCTCGCGCGAGGATGGGGTCGCATCCTCTTCGTCGCCAGCGAGTCCGGGGTCGACGTGCCCGCCGACATGATCCACTACGGCGTCACGAAGGCGGCCACGATCGCGCTCGGCAACGGTCTGGCAAAGCTCACGCGTGGCACGAGCGTGACGGTGAACACCATCCTCGGCGGACCGACCTACTCCGACGGTGTCGCCGAGACCGTCGCGCAGATCGCCGCGTCGCAGGGCATGCCCGTCGACGACCTGAAGGCCGCGATCGCGGCCGGGAATCGCACGTCGCTCCTGCAGCGATTCATCGAGCCGGACGAGATCGCGCACCTGGCCGCATACCTCGCGAGTCCGCGTTCGTCCGCGACGAACGGCGCCGCTCTGCGCGCCGACGGCGGCACGCTGACGACGATGCTCTGATCCGGGAATCAGCGCGCGACGTCGCGCCGGCCCGTCGAGCCGGCCGGCGCACACGCGTGCGGTCGGCGACGAGTGACGCGGACCCCCCGCTTGCGCGGTTCGCCGCGCCGGAGGATGCTCGCCGCATGGAGCCTCGTCGTCTGCTCGTCGACGTCGGCCGCGGGTGCGTCGACGTCGATGTGGTCGGGTCGGGCGAGCCGGTCGCCGTCACCCAGACAGCGCTCGATGTCGACGAGATGTCGCACGTTGCGAACAGCATCGCCCGCTCGGGCACTTTCCGCGTCATCCATGTGCGGCGTCGCGGGTACGGTGCGAGCAGTGCCCCGCATGCGCCGGGGTCGATCTCCGCGGATGCCGCCGATGTCGCCGCCGTCATCCGTGCGCTCGACGCGAAGCCGACGCATGTGGTCGGCGCGAGCTACAGTGCGGCGGTCGCGCTGACGCTCGCGACGATGGCGCCGGAGCTGGTGCGCACGGTTTCCGTCATCGAACCACCGCCGTCTGATGACGACGACTTCCGACGGCTCAACGACGCGCTCCTGAAGCGATGGCAGGAGTCGGGGACCGAGGCGGCCCTCGAACACTTCGCTGCGCTGCTGAGCGGCGCGCCCGGTCGTGATCAGACCCGTGTCGCCTCACCGCCGGCGGCTCCCTCGGCGCGCCACGCGGAGACCTTCTTCTCGACCGATCTTCCCGCTCTCGCGGCATGGCGATTCGGTCCGCGTGAGGCCGCGTCCGTGTCGGCGCCTGCACTCGTGGTCGGGGGCTCGGAGTCCGCCGCGATGTTCGCCGGGATGCGCGCACGGCTTGCGCGGGCCCTCCCGACGATCGAGGAGGTCGTCATCCCCGGTGCCGGTCACGATCTCGCCGCGACACACGCAGGGGAGCTGACCGCGGCCGTCGTGATGCACATGTCCGCACATCCGATCGGTGACCATGCATCCCCATCCGAGACGCATCCATAGCGGGTGGCGGGCGCGGTGGCAACCCTGGGGTTCGCTTCCGTCGCCCTGACGGAGGATGCTCACATGGCGGAACCATTCGGCGCGGCACCATCGCAGGCGGATCTCGATGATCTTCTGGCGGCGGTCGCGAACGGGGATGCCGGTGCTTTCGCAGACCTGTACGCGCAGATCTCGCCGGCCGCTTTCGGCCTCGCCATCCGGGTCATCGGGGACCGGCATCTGGCCGAGGAGGTGCTGCAGGAGGTTTTCCTGCACATCTGGCGGAACGCCTCGACGTTCGACGCCGATCGCGGGGCGGCGAAGGGGTGGATCCTCATGCTGACGCACCGTCGTTCGGTCGATCGGGTGCGCGCGGTGCAGTCCGCCCGCGAGCGCGACATCGCGGATGCGGCGCGCGTCGCCGCGACGCCCGGCGGCGACACCGCGACCGAGGCCGAGCTGCGCATCGACGGCGCTCGCCTGCGGCAGCAACTCTCGGGTCTCACCGCAGCGCAACGCCGGGTGATCGAGCTGTCGTACTTCGGCGGTCACACCCACGCGGAGATCGCCGAGCTGATCGGCTGCCCCCTGGGCACCGTGAAGTCCCGCATCCGCGACGCGTTGCCCCGGCTCCGGCGACACCACAGCGTGCCCGCTGAACCTGTGGTGGCCTGACGTGCAACCGGGTTGAGCGCTCGACGCACGTCGGGTTCAGTGGACACATGGTGACATCCGAAGTGAGACGTTTCGCGATCGACGCCGTCACGGCGCTGCGCATCGTGCGCGACGATCCCGAGATCGGCGCACGGCATCCCCTCGTCGGGCCGTCGGTGCTGCGCAGTCATGTGCTGTCGATGCTCTATCAGGAGACGCGAGAGGGTGTTCTGGATGAGGCGGACGCCCGAGCTCAGCTGGACACGCTCGCGGGGCTGAAGATCCGGCTGCTCGGCGATCGTGTCTCACGGGCGACCGCCTTCACGCTCGCACACCGGCTCGACTGGCCTGACACGGCGTCGGCGGAGTACCTCGCCGTCGCCTCGCTGCAGGCCGACGTCCTGGTCGCCGGCGACGGCCGCATCGCCGCGGCCGCGGCGGACATCGTGCCCTTGGCCGACTACGACGAGCTCCACCAGGACTGAGCCACCCGCGGCTTTCCGAGGCGCGGATGGTGAGGAGATCCGGCCTCAGGAGGTCCCCTGCGACGTTACCGTCCTCGGGACGGTGTACCTCCTCCGCAAGCGGCGGATGTCGCGGTCAGCGCAACGCGGAGAGGGCGAGGACGGCGGCGTCGACGTCGGCGAGCATGCGCGCCTTCTGATCGTCGTCGCACCAGGCTGCCTCGAAGCCGGCGCGCGCGATGCGCGCGGCATCCGCATCGTCGAGACCCATCGCCGGCAGGGCGTGGGTGTACTCCCGGCCGATGTCGGTCTTGAAGAAGACGGCGTCGTCGGTGGCGAGTGTGACGGGCAGGCCCGCACGGACCATCTGCGCGATGCGGTGCTCGGGGGAGAAGTCCCAGTGCGAGAGCATGTGCGTCGAGTGCGGCGTGCACGTGAAGGGCACTCCGGATGCGGCGGCACGCGCGAGCGCATCGGCGTCGTCGACGACGCGGTAGCCGTGGTCGACCCGGTCGACCTCGAGCGTCTCGATCGCGTCGATCACGTTCCACGGTGAGGCGGTCATGGTCTCGCCGGCGTGCGCGGTGCGTTTGAGGCCGTGGCGGCCTGCCAGGTCGTACGCCTCGCGGAACCGCAGCGGATCCTCGGTGAGTTCGGGCGTGAGGTCGTCCTGCCCGATGCCGACGACCTGCTCGCGAGGGTGCGCCAGCACCGTCTCCACCATTGCGGTTGCCGCTGCCGCGGGGAGGGACCGATTGATGGCGGCGACGATGCGGAACCCGACGCCGAAGTCGCGCTCGGCCTGCGTGAGGCCGTCGGTGATCGCGTCGATGAGGCTCGGATAGTCGATCCCGCGGGGTGCGAAGTTGTCGGGGTTGATGAAGTACTCGCGGTAGCGGAGGTTGCCGTCGCGCACCGCATCCTCGACCCCCTCATAGGCGACGCGCGCGATCTCGTCGCCGGTGGTGAGCGCCAGGTGCGCGGCGTTGAAGACGTCGAGGAAGTCGGGCAGGCCCTCGTACTCCAGCAGCGCGTCGAGGTCGTCCGTCTTCAGCGCCACGTCGTGCTTCGCCGCGAGTTCGATGAGGGTCGGTACGCGCATGACCGACACGAAGTGGCAGTGCAGCTCGGCCTTCGGGAGCAGGCGCAGGAAGTCGGTGGTGGAGAGCATGGTGATCCTTCGGGTGCGGACTTCCTGTCTATCCCACCGAGATTTCGGATGCGTGACGCTCGCCGCTGACCGCTGCTGCGCCGGTGTCGGACGACCCTGCGAGGATGGGGGCACGATGACACCTCTCGCGCACTCCTTCTCCTGGCGCGGCCGCACCGTGGCGTGGGATCGCTTCGGCGATGGGCCCCCTCTCGTGATGCTTCACGGCACGCCATGGTCGTCGGAGCTGTGGCGCCCGATCGCTCGGGTGCTGGCCCGCACGCACACCGTGTATCTCTGGGACATGCCTGGCTACGGGCAGTCGTCGATGCACCGCGATCATCCCGTCGACATTGGCGTGCAGGCAGAGCTCTTCGCAGAGCTCCTGGAGCACTGGGGTCTTGACCGGCCGCGCGTGATCGCCCATGACATCGGTGGCGCGGTCGCGTTGCGTGCGAGGCTGTGTCACGGCACTCGCTACGCGGCGATCGCCCTTGTGGACGTCGTCGCCCTTGCGCCATGGGGTTCGCCCTTCTTCCGTCTCGTTCGCGATCAGGAAGCGGTATTCGCGCAGATCCCGCCCGCGATTCATCGCGGAATGGTCGAGGCCTATATTCGTGGAGCGAGTCACCGTGGTTTGCGGCCGGACGATCTCGCCATGCTCGTGGAACCGTGGACGACGAAGGTGGGCCAGGCTGCTTTCGTACGCCAGATCGCCGAGGCTTCCGAGCGTTTCACCGACGACATCGAATCCCGATACCGCCAGATCAACGAGCCGGTTCACATCTTCTGGGGCACCGAGGACACGTGGATCCCGGTTGATCGCGCCCACCGGCTCCTGGAAACCTTTCCGCATTCTGCCCTCACCCTCATCGAGGGTGCGGGACACCTCGTGCAGCTGGATGCCCCGGCCGACCTTGCCGCGGAGCTCGTGCGGTGGGCCGCCGACGTCGCACCCTCCTGAGCGGGCGGGCACCGTCGGTCACGCCCGCAGCAGGTCGGCGGCGCGTTCGGCGATGGCGACGGTGGGCGCCTGCGTGTTCGCGGTGGGGATGACCGGCATGACGGAGGCATCCGCCACCCACAGGCCCTGCAGGCCTCGCACCGCGAGGGATGGATCGACGACGGCCATCTCGTCGGTGCCGATGCGCGCGGTGCCGGCGCAATGGAAGAACGAGCCGATGTTCTCGCGCACGAACCGCACGCGGTCCTCGCGCGCGGTCATCGACACCGGTGGCGTGATCGGTCCCTCGGCGAGGTCGGCGTAGGCCGAGGTGGCGACAAGATCCTGCACCGCATCCAGCGCCTCGACCATGGCGGCGAGGTCGGTCGGGTCGGCGAGGTAGTTCGGCTGGAAGTCGGCGGGAACCGTCGGATCGGCCGAGCGCGATCGCACCCAGCCCACGCTGCGCGAGCCGTACAATCCCGGCACGAGCGCGAAGACGCGGTTCCCCGACAGGTCGTGGCGGGCGTGGAGGGCGTCTTCGCCGCGGGAGCCGTGTGCGATGACGGTGTGCAGGTCGGGCCCCGCCTCGGCGTACGAGCTGCGCCAGTTGACCATCGCGCCGCCGCCGTTTCCGAGCACCTCGCCGAGATCGTGACGGGCGCGGAAGTTCACGCCGAGGATCAGCGGGTGGTCCTGGAAGTTCTCGCCGACGCCGGGCAGGTCGTGGCAGGGGCGGATGCCGGCCGCGCGCAGTCGCGCCGGATCGCCGATGCCCGAGCGCTGCAGCAGGCGGGGCGTGTCCAGCGCGCCGGCCGCGAGGACGACGCGGGATGCGCGGGTGGTGACGAGCGCCCCGTCGACCTCGTGACGGATGCCGGTGGCGACCGTGCCCTCGAGCACGACGTCGTGCACCGGGCTGTCCACGATCACGTGCAGGCCCGGCCGGTGGAGTGCGGGTTCGAGGTAGGCGCGGGCGGTGCTCCAGCGCTCGAACGACCCGTCGTCGCCTTCGACCGCGTTGTAGTCGGCGTACACGGCGCCCTCGTTCGAGGCCGCGTTCGCGTCGTCGATCACCGGGATCCCGCGCTCGCCGGCGGCATCCATCAGCGCGTGCGCGATCGGATGCACACGGGTGAGCGGACCGACCCGCACGGGGCCATCGAGCCCGCGGAGGGCAGGATCGCCGCCGGGCCGCGACTCGGAGCGGCGGAAGTACGGCAGGAGGTCGTCGTATCCCCATCCCGTCGCCCCGCCCGCGGCCCAGGCATCGTAGTCCGCGCGGGCGCCGCGGTACCAGAGCATCGCGTTGGTCGACGAGGAGCCGCCGAGCACGCGTCCGCGCGGCATCGCGATCGCGCGTCCGAGGACGTGCTCGGTGGGGGTGGAGGCGTAACCGTGGTCGTAGGGGCCGCCGATCATGGCGTCCCAGTGCGCGGCTTCGAGGATCTCGCGCACCCCGCTGTGGGAGGGGCCGGCCTCGACGAGCAGCACCGTCGCAGCCGGGTCTTCCGACAGGCGTGCGGCGAGCACGCATCCGGCCGCGCCGCCCCCCACGACGAGGAAGTCGTAAGAGGCGGCGGGCGTGGCGACGAACGGCATCAGGCCGCCGCCTTATCGGCGTGGCGCCGTGGCGTGTCCCACTTTCCGCTGCGTTGAGGGGGTGTTGAGCGCAGAAGTTGGGACATGCCGGCGGTGGAGGCGCTGACCGCGGTGGAGGCGCTGACCGCGGCGGAGGGGCTGACCGCGGCGGAGGGGTTGACTGCGGCGGAGGGGTCTTCCGCCTGGGGTGTGTCCCACTTTCTGCTGCTAAGAGGGGGTGTTGAGCGCAGAAGTTGGGACATGATCGCGGATGAAGGGCCGCCGATCGCGGATGAAGGGCCGCCGGTCGCGGAGGGGGGACCTTCAGAGGGACGGACGTGCAGCATCAGTTGTGCTCGCTCGGGCCCATGATCGTGATGCCCTCGGTCTCTTCGACGTGGCGGACGAAGATGTACTTGTCCTCGCGTCCGTCGGAGTGCTTGCGCTTGATGCCGGGCTCGAGGATGCCGTCGGTCTTCGCCACGACGATGTAGGGCTCGTCGGCGGCGAGTCCCGCGGCGCAGTGCTCGTCGAACTCCTCCAGCGTCTGCGCGGTGAAGGCCTTCTCGACCCCGGCGCCGCGGGCGATCGCGGCGAGGTCGACGCGTCCGCCGTTGGTGTGGGTGCGGGGGCCGCCGATGGACTGGTACTGCTCGTTGTCCCACACCACGATGAAGAGGTTCTCCGGCCGCTCGTTTCCGAGGGTCGCGAGGATGCCGAGGTTGAACAGCAGACCGCCGTCGGTGTCGAGCGACACGATCTGACGGTGGGGGAGACCTACGGACAGTCCGAACGCCTCGGCCGAGACGCATCCGAGCTGCTGCTGGAACAGGCTCGCCTCGCGCATGTGGGGCGCAGCGTTGTACCACTCGTCGACGGCGCCGCCGAGCGAGAGGATGACCAGCTCGTCCTGCAGGCGTGCGGCGAGCAGCTTCATGGCTTCGAAACGGGAGTAGCTCATCGGACCAGACCTCCTCCGAGCACGACGGCGGCGTGGTGGTACGAGGCGTACGCGTGTTCGTACGCGTTGACCACCGCCTGCTCGATCTCCTCGACTTCGCGCACGATCGTGTAGGGGGTGCGCAGGGTCTGCAACAGCGGCTCCATGGTGATTCCGTGGGGGATCGCCCACCAGTTGTTCTCGCCGAGCTCGCCGCGGTAGCTCATGATCATGACGACCGGGATGCCGGCGCCGAGGCCCAGGCGGGCGAGGTGCTCGGTCGCGGCGCGCAGGCCCGAATTCTCCATGACGAGCACGGCGCGCTTGCCCGAGAGGAACACGCCGCCGGCGATCGCCGCGCCCTCCCCCTCGTTCGTGACGGGGATGGTGCGGATGTCGGCGTCGGCGTCGAGCGCCGGATACAGCTCGTTCAGGAGCGAGTCGGGAAGGTAAGTGGCGACGCTGACCCCGGCGCGCTTGAGGCCCCGGATCACCGCCTCGACGGCTTCGGCTTTCATTCGGTCTCTTCTCTCTGGCGTTGCTCGTGGGGTGGGGACGCGGGTATCCCGCTCCGCTTCGCAGTCACGTTGTGCGGGTGCTGCGGCGGCACATCCGCAATTCGTGTCTGCGGAACGGGGGTGCAACCTGCTCCGCAGTCACGTTGTGCGCCCGTAGCGGGGAGGAATCCGCAGTTTGTGACTGCGGAGCAGGGGTCGTATGGGGACGGGGTCAAGGGGCGAAGGGAGTCGGGCGGAGCAGGGGTCGTATGGGGCGGGGGGATCGTGTGGGGTGGACGTCGTTCGAGGCGGCACGGGTCAGGCGGGCACGGGTCAGGCGGGAACGGGGGTGGATGCGGCGCTCGCCGTCAGCCGATGGGCGCGGTGGGTGGGCGAAAGCCGCGGGCGGCCGGTGAAGCGTTCGCGCAGCGTGGGCGCCGGGGCGCTCGCGCGTCCGCGGTCGACGAGGATCGGCAGGACAAGATCGATGAACGCTCGGTAGGAGTCGGGGCCGCCGAAGGTCGGCTCGAGCATGAGGCCGTCGATGCCGGATCCGTCGATGATCGCCTCGATCTCGTCGGCGACCTCCTCCGGGTTCCCGGTGATCTGGAACCCGCGGATGGCCTTCGTGCGGAACTGGTCCAGTACGCCGCGCACCCGCACATCCGGGTCGTTCTTGGCATAGCGGTCGACGAGGGTCTGCCCGTAGTCGGTGCGCAGATCGACCAGCCGGGTGTCGGGGTCGACGCCCGTGAGGTCGATGCCGGTGATCCCGGCGAACATGACCGCGGCGTCGTCGAGGCCGAGGAGGGCCTCGTACTCGGCGCGCAGAGCGTGTGCCTCTTCGGTGGTCGGGGCTACGGTCACCGTCATGCCGGTGACGACCTTGACCTCGGCGCCGTCGCGGCCGTGCGACTCGGCCTTCGCGCGGATGTCGGCGACGTGTGCGGCGGCGGAGGCGATCGACTGGCCCTGGATGAACACCGCTTCGGCGTTGCGCGCCGCATAGGCCCGGCCGCGGTCGGAGGTGCCGGCCTGGAAGAGTACGGGCGTGCGCTGCGGCGTGGGCGGCACGGCGAAGATGCCGTGCGAGCGCTGGTACTCGCCGTCGACCTCGACGCGGTGCAGCTTCTCCGGGTCGGCGTACAGGCGCCGCGCGCGGTCGCGCCGTTCGGCGTCGTCGTCCCAGCTGTGCTCCCAGAACCGCAGGCACGTGTCGAGGAAGTCATCGGCGGCGTCGTAGCGCTGGTCGTGGGTGAGCTTCCGGGTGACGCCGAACAGCTCGTCGGTGGTGGCCTGCGAGCTGCCGGTGACGATGTTCCAGCCGATGCGACCGCCCGTGAACCGGTCGAGCGTGGCGAACCGGCGCGCGGTGGCGTAGGGCTTCTCGACCGTCGTGGGCGAGGTGACGACGAACCCGAGGTTCTCGGTCGCCCGGGCGAGCGCCGGGATGGCGAGCATGGGGTCGAGGGCGGGGAATTGGATGCCGTGGGCGGCGACCTCGTGCGGCATCCGCCCCTTGAGGGTGGCGTAGCCGTAGGTGTCGGCGAAGAATAGGAAGTCGAATCCCGCCTCGTCGAGCATGGTCGCCAGGTCGACCCAGTAGTCGAGTCGATCCCAGTCGTCGCCGCGGCCGCGAGGGTCGGTCCAGGTGGGCATGCCGTTGCTGGGGTTCATCATCTCGAACGCACCCAGCAGGATGGGCTTGGTCCTGTCGCTCATCGTCAGATCACCATCGCCACGGTCTTGGTCTCCAGGTAGTTCTCCAGCCCCTGCGGGCCGTTCTCGGTGCCCCAGCCGGACTCCTTGTGGCCGCCCTTGGGGAGCTCGGGTCCGAGGAACGAGTGGCAGTTGACCCACACGGTGCCGGCCTCGAGCTGGGCGGCGACGCGGTGGCCGTTGCTGAGACCCTCGGTCCACACGCTCGCGGCGAGGCCGTAGCGCGAGTCGTTCGCCCACGCGACGACCTCGTCGACCTCGTCGAACGGGGTGACCACGGCGACGGGCCCGAAGATCTCCTCGCGCATGAGCGGCATGTCGGCGCGAACGTCGGTGAGCACGGTGGGGGTGAAGAAGGTGCCGTCGCGCTTGCCGCCCGTGACGACGCGCGCCCCGTCGGCGGCACCGGCGTCGACGAGGGAGGCGACGCGCTCGGCCTGCGGGGTGCTCACGAGCGGGCCGAGGTCGGCTTCGGGGTCGAGTCCGTGGCCGAGGCGCAGCTTCTCGCCGGCAGCGGCCATCCCCTCGACGACCCGGTCGTAGACGTCACGGTGCGCATAGACGCGCGCGCTCGCGACGCACACCTGGCCGCCGTTGTCGAAGATGCCGCGGGAGACGCCGTCGATCGCGGCGTCGATGTCGGCGTCGGGCAGGATCAGCGACGGCGACTTGCCGCCGAGCTCGAGAGTGAGGCGAGTGAGATCGGTGGATGCGGTCTGCACGAGCCGCTTGCCGACGGCGGTGGATCCGGTGAAGGCGATCTTCGCCACATCCGGATGCTCGACGAGCGCCTGTCCGGCTTCGGCGCCGTAGCCGCTGACGATGTTGACGACGCCGTCGGGGACTCCGGCGCGCTGCAGGAGGCGACCCAGGAACGCGGCCGTGAGCGGGGTGTTCTCGGCGGGCTTGAGCACGATGGTGCAGCCGGCGGCCAGCGCCGGCGCGAGCTTCATCGCGGTCATGATCAGCGGCGAGTTCCACGGCACGATCGCCCCGACGACACCGACGGGTTCGCGACGCGTGTAGGCGAAGAGCTCCTTGCCGGCGGGCGTCCGCGAGACCGACGTGGGGATGGTCTGGCCGAAGATCTTCGTGGGCCAGCCGGCGTAGTAGCGGAACTGGTTGATGGCGGCGGGCACCTCGCCGAAGCGCGAGGTGCGCAGGTTCTTGCCCTGGTCGAGGGTTTCGAGTTCGGCCAGGTCGTCCAGGTGCTCCTGCATCAGGTCCGCGATGCGCCAGAGCATCGCGCCGCGATCGGCGGGGCTCATCCCGCGCCAGTCGGGGCGGTGCAGTGCGTCGCGTGCGGCGGCGACGGCCTGCGCGACGTCGGCGGCTTCGCCACGGGCGACGGATGCCAGCACCTGGCCCGTTGCCGGATCGAACGTGTCGAATGTCGCACCGGATGCCGCGGCCTGCCACGATCCGCCGATCAGCAGTCGGCCGGGGTCGTCGGCGAGGAATCGCGTGACGCCGTCGCGGAGCGTCGGTGCGGAGGGGGGAGTCATGCGGGCACCTCACGTCGGGAGCGGGGGATGCCCATGATGCTAGACAGCAATCATTGATTGCTTGTAGCTATCAGGTTTCGCGCGTGTTTCGCGGCGCGCGCCCGACGACTCAGGCGGCGGCCACGGAGTGGATGTCGGAGGAGAACGCCTGTCCGTTGAGCTCCAGATAGAGGTGTCGCTCGGTCACCGACAGGCTCATCGTCGTGCGACGCTCGATGTGCGCGGACGCGGCCTCGAGGAACCCGCGGTCGAAGCTGTGCACCAGGATGTCGGGCCCGCGATGGATGCGCTTGCCCTGCCAGCTGGTGACGAGCTTGGCCGGATCGCGGTGCGTGTAGACCGCGACGCGGCCGGCCTTCATGCTGCCCTCGTGCAGGCGCGCGGCCTCCGGAGCGCCTACTTCGATCCATCCCGTCAGCGAGCCGGTCGCATCCCGGATGACGACGGCCGGCTCGTCGGTGGCCGAGATCCCCTCAGTGAATGCGATGCCCTCGGCGAACTCCAGGCCGTAGGCGAGCACCCGGGTGAGCATGTAGACATCGGTCTCAGACGGATGCCGCGCCACCCGGAGCGAGAGATCCTCGTAGACCCCGCGATCCACGTCGGCCAGCGTCACGGTGAAGGTGTGGATCGTCGCGCCGGCAGCCATCCCGTCAGCCTATGCCGCGCCGAGGAAGAGCTCGCTGCCGTCGGAGCGGTACGTTCGAGGGTGCTGAGCGAGAGGGGCGCGATGACCGGGGGACGACCGCTGTACGTCGAGACGTTCATCCGCGCCGACGTCGAGCGGGTCTGGACCCTCACGCAGAGTCCGGAACTCCATCCTCTCTGGGACCTGCGGTTCAGCGCGATCCAGCCGATCGGAACGGATGACGCCGGGCGCACGCGGTTCCGATACGAACGCGCGCTGCCCTTCCACGTCATCCGCGGCGAGGGCGTCTCTCTCGGCGAGAAGGAACGCGCCGATGGCACACGCACCTCCGCGCTCGGATTCTCCACCGACGACCGCACCTCGCCGTTGCGCAGCGGACGCGGGTACTGGCGATACGTCCCCACCGACGGCGGTGTCCGTTTCATCACCGGCTACGACTACCGCCCTGGCTGGGGCCCTCTGCTGGATATCGTGATGCGCCCCGTCATCCTGTGGATGACGGCGTGGAGTTTCGACCGGCTGCGCATCTGGGCGGAGTCGGAAGAGACCCAGCCGCGATGGAGGCTGCGCTCGGCGCTCGCCCTCTGGCGAGCCGATCGGCCGCGAGCATCACGGTGTCGTACGACGCCACCGCCGAAGGGTGCCATGGCTGACGCGCCCGAGAACCTGCGGGAGGTGGCGATCTCGTGAGCGAGAAGGCGATCTTCCGATCAGCGCTCGGCGACGACTTCAACCGGTTGCATCCGATGATGCAGCGCCGGTTCGGTGTCTCCCTGGCCGACGGCTACGCGTGCGTCGGGCGCGGCACGATGACCCGCATCCGGCGCGGCCCGTGGTGGACCGTGCCGTTCCTGCTCATCGGCCGGCTCCGCCACATCCTCGTCGCCGACACCGGAACGGACGTGCCCTTCATCATCGAGAACTATCCGTACCGTGACCCGCTCGGTCGCGAGACGGTGACGTTCGTGCGCGAATATCGTGCGCGCACGAAACCCGCTCGATTCGACGCGACGATGGTGCTGGACTCCGATCGCGGCACGATCGTGGACTACCTCGGGACGCACCAGCACCTGGCCGTCGATCTGCACCTGGAGGTCGACGATCGTGGCGGTCTCATCCTGAGATCCGACGCGCAGCGGTTCTACGAGGGGCCGGTGGCGTTCCGCTTCCCGATGCTCTTCTCCGGGCGTGCGGAGCTACACGAGCACTACGACGACACGGTCGGCGCCTTTCACATCTCCCTGGAGGTGCGCAATCGCCTGTTCGGGTTCCTCTTCGGCTACGAGGGCTGGTTCACGTGCGAGTATCCCGCGGCGAGCGACGCACCCGACCGCCTCAAGCCCGTCCGTCACGAGCACCGGCTCTGACCGGCGCGACCAGGTGCGGGGCGATCTCGGCCTAGGGGCGGCCGTGTTCCCTACCTCGAAGGCAGGCCGCGCTGCTCCAGGGCGTCGCGCATTACGTGCCGACCGCGCAGACTCGCCTCGTCGCGCACGCGAGCGAGCACGGTCGGCGTCCACGGCCGCGCGCTGCCCTGGGAGGCGTAGTAGGCGGAGAGTGCGTCGTCGTAGGCGTCGATCGCTGAGTCCGCAGGCCTGGTGTAGGTCTCGCGGTGGCGCACGACGTCCTGCGGCAGGCGCGGCTTGACCCGGGCCGCGTCATCGGGATGCGGATGCCCGATGGCCATCCCCGCGACCGGGAACGCCCCGGCGGGCAACTGGAGCAGCTCGCTGAGGGCGATCGGGTTGTTCCGCACCGACCCGACGTAGGTGATGCCCAGACCCAGCGACTCGGCGGCGATCGCGGCGTTCTGCGCGGCGACACCCGCATCCACGAAGGACACCAGCGTGCTCTCGAGATAGTCGATGCCGGCATCGGGCTGATCGTGGTGCTTCGCGATCGCGCGGTTGCGCGCCCAGTCGGCGATGAACACGAGGAAGACCGGTGCCTGCCGGATGAACTCCTGGTCGCCGGCAAGTTCGGATGCCGCCGACTTGCGCTCGGGGTCGCGGATCTCGATGACCGACCACGACTGCATGTTCGAGCTCGTCGACGCCGACTGCGCCGCCGCGATGATCGCGGTGACCGCGTCGTCGGAGACGTCCTCCGACGTGAACTGCCGCACCGACCGATGGCGCAACTGCAGCGCGATGACATCGTTCACCGACTCGATCGTGTCGGGGGCGGCGTCGCCGTATCGTGCGCCGAGGCTTTCATCGATGGCGTCGGCGTCGGGGGTCGTCGAGGTCGTCGTCGCTGATTCGGTCATGTCAGGGACGACGATAACCCGCCGCCAGGTATTCCCTCGACGTCAGTGGAACAGGCCCTCGGGATCGCCATGGGCGTCGAGCCACTCCTGTCGGCGCTCGAACAGTCCCGGCACCAGAGTTCGCACGCGGGCGATGAGCTCGGCGACATCGGCCGTGACGAGCTCGCCGCCGCGCACCACGACCTCGCCGGCGACCATCGTCAGGTCGACGTCCGACCCGCGCACTGCGTGCACGAGGTTGTGGTGGATGTTGGCGTAGCCGCCGGAGGGGAGGAACGGTGTCATGCGGGGCGTGTCGGTGCGCACCGCGACGAGGTCCGCTTGGAAGCCGGGCGCGATTCGGCCGAGCCGGTCGCCCTGACCGATGGCTGCGGCACCGCCGTGGGTGGCCATGTGCATGACCTGCCACGAGTCCATCGCGGCGGCATCCATCGACCGCAGCTTGCCGAGGAGCGAGGCGACCTTCATCTCCTCGAACATGTCGAGGTTGTTGTTCTCCTTCTCGCCGTCGGTGCCGAGCCCGACGTTGACCCCGGCGGCGAGCATCTCGGCGACCGGCGCCATGCCGGAGGCGAGCTTCATGTTGGAGATCGGGTTGTGCGACACGCCGACGCCGCGCTCGGCGATCAGGTCGACCTCGGACTGATCGAGCCACACCGCGTGAGCGAGCATCGCGCGGGGAGTGTCGAAGAAGCCGTGCTTGTCGAGTGCGTGCATGGGCCGCATCCCGTATCGGCTGTCGAAGTCGGCCAGTTCGACCTCGGACTCGCTGCAGTGCGTGTAGATGCCGGTGTCGAAGTGGCGCGCCATGTCGATCGCGCGCTTCTGGCCGGCCTCATCGGCGTAGAACCAGTGCTCGAGCCCCACCCAGGGCATGATGCGGCCACCGGCGGCCCCGGTCCACTCGCGCAGCATTCGCTCGTTGTCGTCGAGGGTGTCGAAGTAGTCGAAGTCCGGATGCTCGCCGACGTAGTTCACGGTCACGACGCGGTTGCCGAGCGTCTGGGCGGCGCGGGCGGCGCCATCCATGTACCGCCACATGTCGACCACGGTCGTGGTGCCCGACAGGAGGCCCTCCGCGTAGCAGAGCCACGCGGCCGCCTCGGCCTCGTCGGGCCGCAGCACGCGGTGCATCGGGTCGATGTGCAGCCGCAGCCACTCCCACACCGGCAGGTGCTCGGCGGTGCCCCGCAGCATCCCGGAATGGTGGTGGGCGTTGACCAGGCCCGGCATGAGGACGCGGTCGGTGAGGTCGACCCGCTCGGCATGCGGATGCTGCGCCGCGAGGTCGGCGGCGGCACCGACGGCGGTGATCGTGTCGCCGGAGACCAGCACGGCCGTGTCGGTCAGGACGTCGAGCGAGTCGTTCATGGTCACGACGGCGTCGGGAACCAGCAGGGTGGAGGTCATGTGCGCGCTTTCACGAGGGAAGGGGCGGCGCGACTGCGCCGCCCCCGGGAGGAAGGACTCTACTGCTCGTAGGCGACGAGGTCGGGGTTCTCGTCATACACCTCGGCCAGCAGTGACAGGTCGAACAGCGCCTCCGCGTCGATGTCGATCCCGGCCGCGGCGAGGCTGGCGAGGTTCTCCTCGACCAACGCATCCGAAATGGTGAACAGGCCGTTCTCGAGCGTCTCGTCGGTGCTGATGAGGGCGACCTGCGCCTCGGCGCCCGCGAGCGAGTGCTCCTCGTCGAGCCCGAGATCGGCGCCGTACTCCGTCATGGCCAGCTCGACGCCGACGGCGGGATCGGCGAGGGCCTCGGTCCAGCCGCGGATCTCGGCCTCGAGGAAAGCCTTCACCATCTCGCGGTCGTTCTCGATCGTCTCGTCGGTGACCGTGTAGGTCTTCGCGACGAACGGCAGGCCGTTGTCGGCGAACGCCAGGTCGACCGTGTCGTAGCCCTCCATCGCAACGGTGAGGGACTCGTTGGTGAGGTACGAGATGAAGCCGTCGACTTCACCGGTGGTCAGGGGCGATGTGTCGTACTGCACCGGCACGATCTCGACCTCATCCGCTCCGATGTCGTTCGCCAGGAGGAGTGCGTCGAAGATCGCGCGATTGGAATCCTGCACGCCGATGCGCTTGCCGATGAGGTCTTCGGGCGTCGCGATGTTTCCGGCATCGGCCAGGGAGAGGACCGAGAACGGGTTCTTCTGGAACAGTGCGCCCACGATCTTCAAGGGCGCACCCTCGCTCGCGACGACCGAGCCGATGGAGACCGCGTCGCTGATCGCGACATCGGCGGTGCCGCTGATGAGTTCGGTCGCGCCCGACGACGGTCCGGGCACGAGGCTGACCGAGTCGAAGCCGGCCTCGTCGTAGTAGCCCTCGGTGTCGGCGATGTACTCGCCGGAGAACTCCTCGTTCTTGATCCAGCTCAGCTGGACGGTGAGGTCGCCGAAGTCGTCGGCGGATGCGGCGGCTGTGGAGCCGGAGGTCGTGTCGGAGGTGGAGGTGCCGGAGCACGCCGAGAGGGCGAGGGCCGAGGCGGCCAACGCGGCGGCGACACCGATGCTGCGGGTGAGGAATGCCATCGATCGTCTTTCGTGGGGTGTCACAGGACACGCGGGTCGGGATGCGATCGATAGTAGATAGCTATCGTTGATAACAAATAGCGATGACGTTACGGATGTGTTTCCTGCGGTCAGCTGTCGCCGGCGTACACCAGCACGATGCGGGTGCGCCCGTTCCCCCGCACCGACCAGTGGTTTCGAAGGGCCCCGGGATGCGCGATCGCCTCACCCTCGTCGAGCTCCCACGAGCCGCGACCCTCGACCTCGACCGTGATCGATCCCTCCGCGACGTAGACGGTGAGCTCACCGTCGGACTGGTACCAGTCGCCCAGACGCTGCCCGGGCTCGAGCACGTACTCCTGCACCGTCGCCCGTCGGGCGGTGCCCGAGGACACCACGCGGTGAAATCCCGTGTCCGGATGGTCGGTGATCGGCGCCCACCCGCTGGCATCCCGTCGCGACACCGTGATCGGCTCCGGTTCCCCCGCCGCCGGGAGGAGGTGCGACGGCGACACCTCGAGCGCCGCCGCGATGCGATACAGCGATGCCAGCGACGGCATCGTCTGCCCGCTCTCCACGGTGCTGAGGAACGGCTGGCTCACGTTCGCGCTCGCCGCGAGGGCTCGCATCGAGAGCTTGCGCGACTGGCGCGCCTCGCGGATCGCCGCGCCGAGCAGTGAGCTGATCGCGGCGTCGGAGACGGTGGCGCGCTGCTCGGACACGCTCCCACGATAGACGGCCATGCGCCGGTCGTTGAGCGAACGGTGGCGTCCTCCTCGGTCGTTGAGCGGGCCGGGGCGTCACCTTCGGTCGTTGAGCGGGCCGGGGCGTCACCTTCGGTCGTTGAGCGAGCGGAGCGAGACGAAACGTGGGCGGCGTGCGATTCGCCTCGTCGCTGCGCTCCTCGCTCAACGACCAGGTAGGGGTGGCCTGGGGGCCGGGTCAGCGCCAGCTGGTGAGCTTGTCGGGATTGCGCACGAGCCACACGTCCGACACGCGGTCGGCGCGGACCCCCAGCACCATGACGGTGTCGACCACCGCGTTCTCGCTGACGATGAAGCCGAGCCCGTCGGCCGTTGCGATCGGGTCGACCCGCGCATCCGGGCGCTGGGTGAGCACCCCCAGGATGAAGCGGGCCACGTTGACCGCGCCGAGCACCGGTCGCCGCGCCGCGCTGACCTTGCCGCCCCCGTCGGAGGTGAGCGCCACATCCGGATCGAGGAGCGCGACCAGTGCATCGAAGTCCCCGGCTCCGGTCGCGGCGGCGAAAGCGGCCGCGACCGCGTCGTGCCGCTCGCGCGGGGCGGCGTTCTCGGTGCGGGAACGCACCTTGCGGCGGGCGGAAGAGGCCAGCTGCCGCGTCGCCTCCACCGACCGTCCGACGGTCTCGGCGATCTGCGCGAACGGCAGCTCGAACACGTCATGCAGCACGAACGCCACCCGCTCGGCCGGGGTGAGCGTGTCGAGCACGACCTGCAGCGCCATGCTCACCGAGTCGTCGAGGGTGACCCGCTCGAGAGGATCCGACACCGGCGGCTCTGCCAGCGCGGGAACCGGTTCGGGGAGCCACGGCCCGACGTAGGTCTCTCGACGTGCGCGGGCAGACCCGAGCATGTCGAGGCAGATGCGCGAGGTCACCCGCATCATCCACGCCCCCGGATTCTCGATCGACGCCCGTTGCTCATTCGTCAGGCGCACCCACCGCACGAACGCATCCTCGGCATCGCTCAGGCTGCCCAGCATGCGATACGCGAGCCCCCGCAACGCCGGCCGCTCAGCATCGAGCGTGGAGGTGAGGTCGTCGGTCATCGAGTGCCTTCCTCTCTGGGCGGCGGTCGTGTCCATCATCGCGCCCTCTGACAACACGACGAGGAACCGGATGGATGTGTGAGGCTCACGTTCGGCGGGGCTGCGTCGTCGATCCGTCAGAGGGGCCGATCGAGGCATCCGCAACAGAGAGGAAGAGCATGAGAGTCGCAATCGCCGGGGGGACGGGACTGATGGGCGGGCTCGTCGTCGACGATGCCACCGCGCGAGGACACGAGGTCGTCGTGCTGGCGCGCTCGCGCGGCGTCGATGTGGTCACGGGCGCGGGCGTCGACGCCGCCCTGCGCGGCGCAGATGCGGTCGTCGACGTGACGAACGTGGGAACGATGAATGCGGATGCGTCCACCGACTTCTTCGAGACGGCGACCCGCACGCTCCTCGCCGCCGAGCAGCGCGCCGGCATCGAACGGCATGTCGCGCTGTCGATCGTCGGCGTGGAGCGCGCCCCGTTCGACTACTACGCCGGCAAGCGCGCGCAGGAGATCGCCATCGAGGCCGGGCCGGTGCCGTGGACGATCCTGCGGGCGACGCAGTTCCACGAATTCGCCGAGCAGATCTACGCCACCGCGCATGCCGGGCCGCTGCACCTCGCACCGAAGATGCGTACGCAGCCGATCGCCGCGCGCGAGGTTGCGTCGCGCCTGGTCGACCTGGTGGAATCCCCCGCGCGCGGTGGCTATGTCGAGCTCGCGGGTCCCCGCGAGGAGTCGCTGGTCGACATGGTTCGCCGGTGGGCTCGCGCATCCGGGCACCGCGGGTGGATTCCGGCCGTCCCGCTGCCCGGCGGGCTCGGCAAGGCCCAGCGAGACGGCACCCTGCTGCCGAGTGCCGGGGCGGAGCTCGGCGTCGAGACCTTCGACGCCTGGCTGGAGCGCACCACGGGCTGAGCGAGGACCTCGCCGTTCACAACTCCTCAAGATCTCGGCCACGAGGGGTCGAAAAGTCCGTCCCGGGCACATCGGTGGGCGAAATTGAGGAGTTGTGAACGCGCGGAACGTCCGTCTCCGCAGATTCGGGCGCCACGAGGGAGTATGCGGTGCCGGATGGCGTGCGTTCGATCAGGCCGTGGTCGACGAGGTGGCGCCGAAGAACCGCGACATCATGCGTGACGTCGCTCAACCGGGCGTTGATCCGCTGCTCGCTCAGCACCTCGCCGGGCTTCAGGATCGACGGGGCGATCGCGGCGAGGAGCTCGCCGCGGATCGTCGCGTTCGACGGGTAGACCGCGATGCGACCCTGCTCGTCGAAGAACCGGTCGAGCCCGGCGGGTTTCGGCGTCGGCGGTGCCGAGGCCAGCAGGTCTGCGAAGACGGCGTTGCCGGCGACGAGGCGTCCGTCCTTCTCCGAGACGAGGCCGGACTGCGTCAGCACCTTCGTGATCTGGCGACGTCGCGATGGCGACAGGGAGGCCAGGGTGGTGCTCTCGACGCCGAGGATCAGCTCGGCGTAGACGCGTCGCGCCGACTCGTTGGCCAGCGCCGCGATCACCGCGCGCCATCGCCGCGGCGCGACCTCCGCGGGTCCCACCGCCCTGGGCTGCTCGCTCATCCCTCCACGGTAGGCGGTGCAGGGTTGCACGCCATGACCGCCCGCGTCCACCCCTTGTGGCGAGCATCCGATCCACGCCACGGTGGAGCGTGGACTTCATCGATGCGCTCGCGGCCTGGATGACGACTCAGCGCTGGTATGCCGGTAAAGGGCACCAGCCGCGCCTGCGGATCCTCGACGCGCAACCCGGGCCGGCCGGCAGCACCCGCTATCTCGTCATGGACGACGCCGGAACGCTGCCCACCCTCTACCACGTCCCCCTCGTGCAGGCGTCGTCGGTCGACGACGCCGACGTCATCGACCCGCGCGACGGCAGCGCCCTCGTCGATGCCGCTCGGCAGCAGGACTTCGCCATCGACACACTCGCCGAAATGGGGGTGGATGTGCGCCGCGTGACCGGCGCGCGCGTGCTCACCGGCGAACAGTCCAACACGTCCATCGTGTTCGAGGAGCGGGGTGAGCCAACGATCATCCTGAAGCTCTTCCGCACCCTTCACCACGGCGAGAATCCCGATGTGACCGTTCAGCGCGCCCTCAGCGCCGCCGGCTCGCCCTACATCCCGCGGTTCTTCGGCAGCAAGGACGCGTCATGGCCGGATGTCGGACGCGAGGCGGGCTCCGCGCACGGCACGCTCGGCTTCGCGCAGGAGTTCCTCCCGGGCGTGCGCGACGGGTGGGCGATCGCTTTGGATGCCGCCCGCGAAGGCCGCGATTTCACCGACGCCGCGCGGGATCTCGCGATCGCGGTCGCCGGCGTGCACGGAGCCCTCAGCGTCACGCTGGACACCGCCGATGCCGCCCCCGACCTGGTGGCGGCCACCGGCGACACCTGGCAGCGGCGGCTGCGGATCGCGGCATCCGAGGTGCCCGCCGTCGCCGATCGGGTCGACGCCATCGACGCCGTCTACCGCGCCGCGCTCGACGAGGCGTGGCCGCGACTGCAGCGCATCCACGGCGACCTGCACCTCGGTCAGGTGCTGGCGGTGCCCGGCCGTGGCTGGCGTCTGGTCGACTTCGAGGGCGAGCCGCTGCGGCCGATGGAGGAGCGGGCGATCCCGGATCTCGCGTTGCGCGACGTCGCGGGCATGCTGCGCTCCTTCGACTACGCCGGCGCGGTCGGCGGCGGCCCCGATGCGGCGACCTGGACGGCCGATTGCCAGCGGGTCTTCATCGACGCCTACGCCACCGCCGCCGGCTCAGCCGACCTCGACGGCACGCTGCTGCGTGCGCTCGTGCTCGACAAGGCGGTCTACGAGACCATCTACGAGGCCCGCAACCGGCCCGACTGGCTGCCCGTGCCGCTCGCCGGAATCGACGCCGCGCTCACCTTCCGCGCCGCCTGAGCCGCATCCGGCACCTCCCGGGCACCACCCGCCTGGGCACGTCTGCCCGCCTGAACGTCCGCCGCCCGGAGTCAGTCCGCCGGTTCCTCGGATGACTCCGGTGCCTCGAGCAGGAGGAACATCGCGCCGTATGCGGGCAGCGAGACCGAGAAGCTGTGCAGATCGTCGACGGTTCCGACCGACTCGCCGCTCGCCTCGTCGATGACCTCGGCGCCCGGCGTGAGGTGGTCCGAGTGCACGGTTCCCTCGGTCGGTTCGCCGGCGAAGTTCAGCACGGTCACCTGCAACGGGGCCTCGGCCTGCGGATCACCCTCGTCGAGACGGTGCACCAGCACGAGCATCCCGGCGTGGGCGACCTGGGGGATGTCGACCTGGGTCGCGGTGGCGATGCCGTGCCGCCGGCGCAGTTCGAGCACCTCACTGAGCCGCGACGCGAAGGACTCGGGTTCGTCGAGCTGCGCGGGGAGGGGCCCGTAGAGCGAGCGGGCGCGTGGCATCCCCGCCGCCGATCCGGTCGCCTTGGGGGCCACGTCGAGCAGGTCGTGTGCGCCGCGCTCGATCCACCGGGTGTCTCCGGATGCGACGAGGTCGGCGACCTCGTCGGGCGCCACGGTGAGCATCCCGGTGAGATCCCAGCCCGACAGGGCGAACACGCCCGGCTGCCACGCGTTGTAGGCGCACAGCAGCAGGTGCGCGTCGCGGATCGTGGGCACGTCGGCTTCGGTGATGTCGTCGAGGCGCGCGAAGCCGCGCGTCGCGGCGATGAGGGAGGTCGTCGTGCACGCGATGCCGTTCTGCGTGAAGACCCGGTTGTAGTCCGCGGTGCCCGTGAGACTCTCGGTGAGCTCCGCCCGCACGAGTTCGGCGAGGTCGCCGCCGGTGATCTCGGCCCCGCGGAAGCGGTACTCATCGTCGGCGTGCCGGGTCGCCCAGTGCACCAGCTCGTAGGTGAGCTCGTCGTGGTTCTGCAGTCCGTGCACGAGCTGCACCGGCTCCACGCCGAGCTCGAGCGACGTCGTGAGCGCGAGGCGCAGGAACTCGGTCTGACCGGTGGCGAGGGCGTGGTGGTAACCGGGGCGACCGACGAAGTCGTAGGACAGGTCGGCACCCACCGCACCGGTGTCGCGGATATCCTCCATCGTCAGGTTCAGCTCTTGGAAGGTGAAGCCGCCGACCTTGCGCACCATCCCGCCGATGATGTGGTTCGCCGCGTGCGAGAGCGGATGCCCCTCCGACCACGCCGGGAGTCCCTCCGCGCTCTTCTCCACGCCGAGGAAGCCGTTGGCGTCCAGGCGCAGCGCGGTCGTCCCCAGCTCGCCGAGCGAGTGGAGGGCGTCGCCGATCACGAGGCGCATGCCGGCGAACGTGGGGTCGAGCCAGTTGATCGAGGGCTGCCCCTGCTTGAAGTAGTGCAGGTACACCCACCGCCGGGTGACGCCGTCCGGGCCGGCGACGGGTGTGGTCGCACTCCAGTTGGTCTCCTTCACGCCCGGCGTGTAGAAGATGACGCGCTGCAGGGCGCCGATGATGTACCCGCGCTCGGCGAGCTCGTGCTCGGTCGCCGGGTCGAGGTTGACGCTGTCGACGCCGTCGGGCACGTCGGGGAGGAGCCCCCAGTCCTCCGGCTGGATCTCGACCATGTGGTAGATCCCGGGGTAGTCCCTGTACCCCATCTCGGCGAGGCGGAAGTCGGCGCCCTTGCCGGTGTGACCGGGAACGATGTCGTCGATGATGCTGCCGCCGTGGCCTTCTGCCGCATCGCACAGCGCACGGAACTGGTCATCCGTTCCGAAGGTGGGGTCGATCTGCGTGCTGATGCGGTCGAAGTGACCGTCGACGCTCGGGGTGTCGACCCATCCCGCGATGCCGCCCGCGCGCTTGACCGGACCGGTGTGAATCGCCGTGATGCCGATGCGCTCGAATGCCGCCCACAGCTGCTCCTCGCCGAGGGCGGACAGGAACGACTGCCCCGGACGGGTGATGAGCGAGATCGGATACGCCGTGAACCACACGTCGGTCGCCGCGATCGCGCGGCGCGCATCCGGTCTCGCGTAGGGGTTGCGCCACATCGCCGGCTGCCCCGACACCTCGCGTGCGAGCACGTCGGCGTCATGGAGCATCGACTGGTTCACGAGCCACTCGACGTAACGAGGGTTGGTGCCGTTCGCGGTTCGCGGATCCGTCGCCCGGCGCCGCACGCCGCCGCGGCGCAGCTGGTCGCGCGGACGCAGCCGCCGCGGACGGGCCGGATAACGCTGCTCGTCGTACGTGATCTCCGGCGGGTCGACCTCGGACTCCGCCTCGGCGAGCTCGCGCAGGCCGGGCAGATCGATGGGACCGGTGTACAGCTCCTCGGGCCGGTGCTCGTCTCGCGCCATGTGTCCAACCTACGGAGGATCCGTCGCGGAAACGAGGAGTCGACACCCTGACGCGGACGCGGTATGGGCCGGCGCGTCGCGCGGGCACGCGCTTCTCCCGTTCACAACTCCTCACGATCGACCGGATGAGGCGGTGGAGGGGGAAGGAGCGGCCACGATGACCCGGATGTGAGGAGTTGTGAACGGCGACGGGCCGGCACGGCGCGGCGGCGAGGCGCGGTGTCAGAGCCGGAGGATGCGGGTGGGACAGCGCTGCGGGTCGTGCGGTGTCAGGAGCCGGCGGTGTAGATGAGCGCGACGCGGGCGGAGCCGTCGCCGCGGGACTGCCAGCGGTTGCGGAGCGCTCCCGGGTGGGCGATCGCATCCCCCTCGCTCAGTTCCCACACGCCGAGGCCTTCGATCTCGAGTGCGAGGGAGCCCTCGATGACGTAGTGCACGACCTCGCCGTCGGACTCGAACCAGTCGCCGACGCGCTCGCCGGGTCTGACCAGGTACTCCTGGAGCGATGTGACACCGGCGTGGATCACGCGGGTGTGCGCCGTGTCGGGCGCCTCGGAGACCGGCACCCAGCGCGCATCGGCGGCGCGCGAGACGTGCACGACGTCGGGGTCGGGATCGGCCGGCAGCAGGGCCGACGGGGACATGTCCAGCGCGTTCGCGATGCGGTACAGCGTGATGAGCGAGGGCATCGTCTGCCCGCTCTCGATCTGGCTGAGGAACGGCTGGCTGATCTCGGCGGTCGTGGCCAGGGCCCGCATCGACAGCTTCCGCTCGGACCGGGCCTCGCGGATCGCGCGCCCGAGACGGTCGCCGATCAGCTGATCGATCGAAGCGGGCTGGTCGCTGGCGGGCACCGCCTCACCTTAGCCCGACTGCCCGGCGCGCTGCGCGAGGCGCCAGACGCGCTCGCGGGTGAACGGCTGGTGGAACGGGCGCTCGCCGAGGGCTCGCGCGATGGCGTTCCCGACCGCGGGGGCGACCGGGTTGTAGGGCGACTCGCTCATCGACTTCGCGCCGAACGGACCGATCGCGTCGTGGGTCTCGGCGAAGTACACCTCGGTGTCGGGGATGTCGGCCATCTGCGGCACCCGGTACGTGCGGAACACCGGATTCACCACGCGCCCGTCCTCGACGAGGACCTCCTCGTACAGCGCGCTGCCGAGACCCTGAGCCGCACCGCCCTCGACCTGCCCGCGGCACTGGGCGGGGTTCATCACGAAGCCCGCGTCGGCGGATTGGATGCTCTGCAGCACGCGGACCGATCCGGTCGACGGGTCCACCGCCACGCGCACCGCGTGCACGTTGAAGGCGAGCGAGCGCAGGTCGCCCCGCTCCCATCCCTCCGCGCGCAGTCCCTCCGGGCGAAGCTCCTCGGGTGCGGCGGCCGCGACGACCTCGGCGAACGACACGACGCGGTCGGGGGTCGAGACCCCGTCCGGCGTGACGACGGCCTCGTCCGTGGACGTGCCGGTGAGCGCGGCGGCAAGAGACCGCATCCGCTCGCGCAGCGCGAGGCACGCCGCGTACAGCGCCTTGCCCGCCACGGTCGTGCCCGCCGAGGCGAATGCGCCGGTGTCGTGCTCGACCGCATCCGTGTCGGCCTGCCACAGCCGCACTCGGTCGCCGGGGGCGGAGAACACGTCGGCGGCGATCTGCCGGAGCACGGTCGAGGTGCCGTTGCCGAACTCGGCGGTGCCGACGCCCAGCAGGTAGGTGCCGGCCGGGGTGAGGGTGACCGTTGCGTGCGCGACGTGCCCGCGCGGGGCCATGGTCGAGATCATCGACGCCGCCATGCCCTCGCCGACCGCCCAGCCCTCGGGGGCCTCGACGCCGTTGCCGCGACGGAGCGCATCCTGCGCGAGGTCGAGGCACTGATCGAGACCGTAGCTTCCCCACGCGACGTCGTCGTGGGGGTGGTCGTCCTGCAGCTCGTCGCCCTCGCGCACGGCGTTGATGCGGCGCAGGTCGAACGGATCGATTCCGAGCTTCTCGGCGAGCATGTCCATCGCCGATTCCACCCCGAGGATCACCTGGCCGAGGCCGTAGCCGCGGAACGCCCCCGAGGGGACGTTGTTCGTGTACACCGCTTCGGCATCGATGCGTCGTGCGGGGCACCGGTAGAGCAGCTGCGACTCGGCGACCGCGTGGAACATCACGCCGATCGCGTGGTTGCCGTAGGCGCCGGTGTCGCTCAGCACGTCGATCGTCATCGCCGTCAGCTCGCCGGCCGCGGTCGCGCCGAGGCTCACCGACACGCGCATCGGATGCCGCATCGACGCCCGCTGGAACTGGTCGGTGCGCGAGAACTCGTAGGCCACGCGCCGGCCGGTGCGCAGCACGGCGAGGGCGACGAGGTCTTCGGTGAAGATCTCCTGCTTGCCGCCGAACCCGCCTCCCACGCGCGGGGCGTACACGCGCACCTTCTCGGGCTCGAGGTCGAGCACGTGGCAGAGCTCGTCGCGGGTGAGGAAGGGCACCTGGGTCGAGGACCGGATGACCAGGCGCCCATCGTCGTCCAGCCATCCGATCGCGCCGTGCGTCTCCAGCTGCGCGTGCGAGACGCGGGATGTCTGCCACGTTCCGCTCACGGTCACGGCGCTGTTCGTCAGGGCGGCCTCGGGGTCGTCGCCCACGGTCTTGTGGGCCGCGGCGACCACGTTCCGCGCCGCCTCGACGACGCGGTCCGCGGGCGTGCGGTCGGGATGCAGGAGCGGCGCGCCCGGGGCGCGAGCGGCTTCGGGCTCGAAGACGGCCGGGAGCTCGTCGTACACCACGACCACCGCGGCGACGGCCGCATCCGCTGCTGTGGCGTCCTCGGCGACGACGGCCGCGACCCGCTGGCCGATGTGGCGCACGACGTCGTCGAGCATCCGCATGTCGTCGGGATCGTCGGTGCGGTGCTCGTGCCGCCCGGAGGAGTAGCGGGTCGCGGGCGCATCCTCGTGCGTGTAGACGGCGACGACCCCCGGGATCGCGAGCGCCGCCGTCGTGTCGATCGAACGGATGCGCGCGTGCGCCACGGGCGAGGTGACGACCTTCAGCACGAGGGCGCCGGTGGTCTCGTCGTCGAACGTGTAGGGCTCCAGCCCCTGCACCACGCGCCGCGCCGCTTCCGGCTGCGTCGAGCGCCCCACGCCTGCGGCCGCGCCTGCGGCCGCGCCGGATCCTGCCACACCCGCGCCGGATCCTGCCACACCCGCGCCGGATCCTGCCACACCCGCGCCGGATCCTGCCACACCTGCGCCCGCGCCACCTGCATCCATGTCCCACTTTCCGTCGGTATGAGGTGCCTTTGCCGACGGTTGTTGGGACATGGAAGGGGTGGGTGTGGAAGGGGTGGTGGTGGAAGAGGTGGCCGAGGGGGGATGCGCCGCGGCTGGGCCGGTCTCACGGACCGGGCCGAGCACCGCCTCGCGGATCGACGCGCGAATGGGGCGGTAGCCGGTGCAGCGGCAGAGGTTCCCCTTCATCCGCCGATCGAGGTCGTCGAGGTCGTGCTCGCACAGGGTGGAGGCGGTCACCGCCATGCCGGGTGTGCAGAATCCGCACTGGAAGCCGAAGTTCTCGACCAGCGCCTCCTGCACCGGATGCAGCTCGTCGCCCGGGGCGAGACCGGCGGCGGTGGTGACGGTGCGGCCTTCCATGCGCGCGGCGGGGATGATGCAGGAGTGCACCGGCTCGCCGTCGAGGATCACGCTGCAGGCGCCGCAGTCGCCGGCGTCGCATCCCTTCTTCACCTCGGTGTGCCCGTGCTCGCGCAGCAGCGTGCGCAGGCACTGGCCCGGGGCGGGGTCGGCCTCGATGGCGGAGCCGTTGACGTCGAACCTCACGCGGCCTCCTCCAGCTGCGCCCGCACGCGCCGCGCCAGCTCGACGCTCACCCCGCGACGCCAGTCGGCGGCCCCCAGCGGGTCGGTGTAGTAGCCGGATGCGCCGGCGACGGCATCCGTCAGCACCTGCTCCTCGGGCAGCGTGGCGAACCGCCGTACGGTCGGCGTGGCGGTGGCGGCGGTGACGGCGAACACGCTCGTGCCGTCGGGATCGATGCGCCCGGTGACCACGGCACCGGATCGGCCGAGCTCGGCCAGCGCGATCTTGCGCAGCGCGGCACGCGACCGCAGGGCGGCGTCGGGGATCTCGATCGCGCGCAGCACATCGCCGCGTGCGAGCGAGTTCATGCCGTTGCCGGTGATGATCTCGGCGACCGGTTGGCGTCGCTCGCGGAGGGTGCCGGGTGCGTCCGGATCGGGCGACCAGATCACCGCGACCCCGTCGAGGGCGACGGTGAAGGCGACCATGCCGGCTGCCGCGAACGAGCGGCAGATGTTGCCGCCGACGGTGGCGGTGTTCCAGATCTTGAACGACGCGAGCAGCGCGTTGGCCGCGTCGACGGCCAGCGGCGCGGCGGTCCAGGCCGCGGGAGCCTCGCGCTCGGCCCAGCGCACGAGGCGCGCGATCGTGCAGGTGGCGCCGATGCGCAGGCCCTCGGCGGTGACCTCGAGGTCCGGCCAGCCCATCGCCATGAGGTCGACGAAGCCGGTCGTGGCCGGCTGCGGTTCGCTCATCAGCCAGGTTCCGCCCGCGATGACGACCTCACCCTCGGCGAGGGCGAGGTCGTCCGCCGTGCGCGCGGCACGGAAGTCGCGGATGGTCGTGATGTCCACGGGCGCCTCGGGATGTTGATCACATGAACAGGTGAGGAGAGTCAACCACCGCGGCATTACGCCGGTGTTTCGCACGCGCGACCCGCGCATCCGTGCGCGTGCTCACGGCCGTGTCGAATGCGCGAGAACTCGCCGAGTGCACGCCCTCGAGACCGTCGCCTCCTCGTTCACTCGCCGAGAACGCGTGCACTTGCCGCACCACCGGCGCAGCCCGGGAACCCGGGCCGGCGTCAGAGCGCGAGCTCGGCGGCGGTGTCGAGGGCCGCCTCGATCGAGCGCATCCAGCCGTCCTTGAGCGCCTGCTTGGTGTCGCCGTAGACCGAGGCGCCGTCGACGAGGTTGCTGGATGCCGCGCACACCATGCCGGCACGCATCCCCCGCAGGCGGGCGACGACGTACATCGCCGAGGCCTCCATCTCCATGTTGAGGATGCCCATGCCGTTCAGCTCCGCGATCAGCTCCGGCGTCTCGGCGTAGAAGGCGTCGCTCGATGTGCTGATCCCAGTATACGCGCGCGTGCCGGCGGCCGTGGCGATCCGCTCCGCGTTCCGCTTCAGCGCGAGCGTCAGCTCGGCATCCGGCAGCGACGGGAAGCCGCGAGGGAGGTACGCATCGGTCGTGCCGTCCATTCGGTAGCTGCCTTCGCTCACGAGGAGGTCGCCGGGCGCGATGCCCGACTGCAGCCCCGCCGACGACCCGACGCGGATGACGCTCGTCACGCCCACGCGCGCGAGCTCCTCGACCGCGATGGCCGTGGAGGGGCATCCCATACCCGTCGAGGTCGCGGTGATGTGACGCCCCTTGTACCAGCCGGTCATGGTGCGGTGCTCCCGGTTGTGCGCGACCTCCCGCACGTCGGTGAGGAACTCCGCGACCAGCGGCACGCGGAACGGATCGCCCGGCAGCAGGGCGACGCTCGACACCTCACCCGGTGCGATGCCGATGTGGTACTGACGGGTGTCGAGGCCGGCTTGCGACTTGTCGACGGGAGCGGGCGTGGTGGACATGGTTCTCCTTCGGGTGCAGCGTCGGATGCGCTGGTGTCCCCGCCCTGAACCGCCCGGAATCCGGTGCTCGGCCGAGAGGCCATGGTTGATAGGACCGCGTCGCGCGGCAGGCTAGCACGAGCGCGCCGGCGACTCCGCGCCGTTCGCGCCGTGACGCGCGCGATCGCGGGTGTCGTGCAGCGGGCCCGTCGTCTCGCGGAGGGGTGCGCCCGTGCCTCCGTGTCTGGCGGCGACGATCTCCGCCAGCGCCGCGATGGCCGTCTCGTCGGGTGAGTGTCCGCCGAGGTCGAGTCCGAGGGGCATGTGGATGCGCGCGATCGCGTCTGCGGACACCCCCCGCTCGGCGAGGAGGTGCGTGCGCCGGGCGACGGTGCGGCGTGCGCCGAGCGCTCCGACGAAGCCCACCGGCAGCGTGATGGCGGTCTGCAGCGCTGGGATGTCCAGCCGCTCGTCGTGGGTGAGGACGCACACCGCCGTGCGCAGATCGACGTCTTCCGGACCTTGGTCGGCGAGGTAATCGTGGGGAGCGGCGACGACGCGGCGTGCGGCATCCGGGAAGCGCTCCGCGGTGACGAGCACCTCCCACGCGTCGACGATCGTCACCGCGAACCCCGCGACGGTCGCGATACGGCACAGCGCCGCAGCGTGCTCGCCGGCGCCGGCGATGATGAGTCGCGGGCGCGGCGCGCGACTGAGCGCGACCATCTCCGGTGGGGTGAGCGTTTCGGATGCCGGCCGCTCACAGGCCGGGTCGGTGGAGGCGGCGTCGACGGCGGGATCCAGGCGCCGGCTCTCGCGGAGGAGGGCTGCGCGGGCGAGGTCGGCCTCGAGCGCGGCGGGGAGTCCCGAGGCGTCGTGGGACGCATACGCGCGTCCCGCGTCGGGCCCCCTGGTGATGAGGCCCACGGTGATCGCACGGTCGGCGTCCTCGCGCTCCAGCACATCGGCGACGACAGGGTCGTCGACGCCGATGGGGTAGGCGAGCACGTCGATGCGGCCACCGCACGCGAGCCCCGCTGCCGGAGCGTCGCGGTCGGACAGGCCGTATGTCGCGCGATGGGCCGATCCGGTCGCCAGCGCGAGACGGGCGAGCACGACGGCATCGGCCTCGACGCATCCGCCCGAGATCGAGCCGATCACCTCGCCCTCGACGGTGACCGCCATCGACGCCCCGACGCCGCGCGGCGCGCTGCCGGGAACTCCGATCACCGTGACGACGCCCAGGCGCTCGCCGGCGCGCAGGCGGCGGTGCGCCTCGGATCCCAAGCCCAGCATGCCGTCACGCTACCCCCGTCGTGTTTCCGGCGCGCTACGCTTCCACGCCATGGGAGACCGCGCCGTGCCGATCGTCGGGCTCGTCCTCGCCGCCGGTGCCGGCACGCGATTCGGCGCTCCCAAGGGCCTGGCGCGAGACGCGGCGGGAACCCCATGGCTCGTGCGGGCGGTGCAGGCCCTGAGCCGAGGAGGGTGCGACCGCGTGCTCGTCGCGGTCGGCGCGCGAGGCGACGAGGTCGCGGGCCTCGTGCCGGCGGGGGCCGAAGTCGTGCACGTCGCCGACTGGGCGGCCGGCCTGTCGGCCACCTTGCGCGCGGGCCTTGTTGCGGCGAACGGCGCGGCGGTGGGTGGCGTGACGGCGCCCGGGGTGACGGCGGGCGGGGTGGCGGCCGTCGTGGTGCTGCCGGTCGACGTGCCCGACGCGCCAGCAGCCGCGGTGCGTCGGGTGATCGACGCCGCGGGAACGGACGTCGCCGGCGCCCTGGTGCAGGCGTCTTACGCCGGAGCCCCGGGTCATCCGGTGCTGCTCGGCGGCCGCCACCTGGATGAGATCGCCCAGCAGGTCGCGGGCGATGACGGCGCCCGCGCCTACCTGCGAGCCCACGCCGTCACGCGCGTCGACTGCGGCGACCTCTGGTCGGGCGCCGACATCGACACCCCCTGACCCGCCGCCACGTCCCGCGCGGCGCTACGTCCCGCGCGACGCCGCATCCCGTATCGAGCCGCGCTGCCGTGAACAACGCAGGAGATTCCTCGGTCCAGCCGCCGGAATGGCCCTGTGGCGGCCTTCGCGGCGCGGATCTCCGGTGTTGTTCGCCACGTGACGGCGTGCCGTCCGGCGGAGTCGGCGCGACTAGCCTGGGAGGGTGGAGATCCTCGCTGCCGCCGTGCTGTTCGTCAACGCCGTCTTCAACGTCGTGGTGTGGCCGCGCTTCTATCCGCGCATCGCGAATGATGCTCGCGCGACCGACGCGAGCGGGAAGCGCACGACGTTCTATCGCGTGCACGTCGTGCTCATCACGATCGCGCTGATCCTCGCCGCGCTGTCGATCGTCGCCGGCGTGCTCGTTCTGCTCTAGAGCCGCCCGGACACACCCGAGACCTGGCACACGGTCCGAGACCTGGCCGCACGCACCCGGTCTCGGAAAGACAGCCCGCTCTCGGGTGTCGCGGATCAGCCGCCGAAAACGACGTTCAGCGGCGCCTGGCCTGCGGCGAGCCGTTCGATCTGCGTTCGCACGAGCGCAGCGATGCGCGGCGTCATCGCGGTCGTCGCGCCGCCGACGTGCGGCACGATCAAGACGCCCGGCAGCGTCCACAGCGGATGGTCTGCCGGCAGCGGCTCGGGATCGGTCACGTCGAGCGCGGCACGGATGCGCCCGCGCGTCACGTGGTCGACGAGCGCATCGGTGTCGATCAGGGGTCCGCGTCCGACGTTGACCACGAGGGCGTCGTCGGGAAGCGCCGACAGGAAACCGTCGTCGATGATGTGGCGCGTGCTGTCGCCGCCGGGCAGCGAGGTGATGACGATGTCGGTGTGCGGCAGCAGCTCGCGCATCTCGGCGACGCCGTGCACGCGCACCCCGTCCTCGTCGCGCGCGCGCGAGGCGACGGGCATGATCTCGACCTCGAAGCCCGACAGGCGGCGGGCGATGGCCTTTCCGACGCCGCCGTAGCCGAGCACCATGACGCGCCGGTCGGCGAGGCTGGGGGCGACGAACGGCTCCCACTGACCGTGCGCCTGCGTGCGTGCGAACCGGTCGATTCCGCGCTGTGACGCAATGGCGAGTCCGACGGCCAGCTCCGCCGTCGACGTCTCGTGCACGCTCGAGGCGTTTGCGAAGCGTATGCCGTCGGGGACGAGGTCCTCGACGCCCTCGTAGCCGATCGACTGCGACTGCACGAGCGCCACATCTAGTCCGCTCAGATGCTCCAGCACCGATTTCATCGACATGTACGGCGGCACGACCATGTCGAATCGCTGCTGCGGGGCGGGGCCGTCCATCGGCCATACGACCACCTCGACGCCTTCGGGAAGAGGTTGGATGTCGTGCGCGAGGCGCTCGGTGGGGACGCTGACGACGAGGGATGAGGTGCCGGAAGTCACCTCGCCACGCTATCGCGTGCGCGCAGATCGGATGCGGTCGGCGCCGGTGGGCGATACGCTCGCGCCGAGCACACGCCGTCGGCGTGACGAGGAGGCCGAGATGACCATTCCCGAGATCAACTACTGGGCCGTGTTGATCGCGACTCTGTCTTCCATGGTGGTGGGGTCGATCTGGTACACGCCGAAAGTGTTCGGTACACGGTGGGCCCGGCTGGCGAAGGTCGACATGGACCGGCCCGCCGCGACCGCGCTGTGGCCGATCATCACGACCCTCATCGTGAGCTTCATCACCGCATGGGTGCTCGCCGGTGCCGCGACGATCGCGTGGCACTTCTACGGCGGCGGATACCTGTGGGCGACGCTGGCCACCTCGGTGATCCTCTGGGCGGGCTTCACCGCGGCGCGCTTCATCACCCACGACGCGTTCGAGGGTCGCCCGACCTCATTGACGGTGCTGAACATCGCGCACGAACTGGTCACGCTCGTCGTCATGGCGATCATCATCGGCGTCTGGCCCCCGGCCGGCACCGTCTGATCCCGCTCTCCCGCCCTCCCGCGGCCCGACGAGCCGCTTTCGCGATTCGTTTGTCACGCGATGTCGGCATCCCCGGCGGATGCGACATCCCGTGACAGGTGAACCGGGGAACGCGGGGCGGGGCGGGGCGGGGCGCGGGAAGGCGCCCCGGGTGACGTCAGGCGGCGGCGACGAGAGTCGAGACGGCCGAGGTGAAGAAGGACAGGCCGTCGACGCCGGAGCGCATCGCCGCAGCTGTGTCGGGCCCGAAGCCGGCCTCGACGGCATGTTCCGGATGCGGCATGAGACCGACGACGTTGCCGCGCTCGTTGGTGAGACCGGCGATGTCATTGAGCGAGCCGTTGGGGTTGACGCCCAGATAGCGGAAGGCGACCAGCCCCTCTCCCTCGATGCGCGCGAGGGTGTCGGCGTCGGCCGTGTACCCGCCGTCGGCGTTCTTGAGCGGGATGACGATCTCCTGCGCCGCGGTGAACTGGGCCGTCCAGGCGGTGTCGGCGTTCTCCACGCGCAGCCGCTGATCGCGGCGGATGAATTGCTGATGGGCGTTGCGGATGAGCCCGCCCGGCAGCAGATGCGCCTCGACGAGCATCTGGAAGCCGTTGCAGATGCCGAGGATGGGCATTCCCGCCGCGGCGGCGTCCTTCACCTCGGCCATGATCGGCGCGAGGGCGGCGATGGCTCCGGCGCGCAGGTAGTCGCCGTAGCTGAAGCCCCCGGGCAGGACGAGTGCATCGACACCGTCGAGGTCGTGCGAGCCGTGCCACAGTGCGACGGGCTCTGCGCCGGCGAGGGCGATCGCGCGTCGCGCGTCGACGTCGTCGAGGGAACCCGGGAAGGTGATGACCCCGATGCGGGCGGTCACTCGACCACCTCGATGCCCACGACGTCTTCGATCACGGAGTTCGACAGGATCTCATCGGCGATCTTGCGCGCCGAGGCGAGCACCTCGTCGGTGACCTCGCCGTCGACGGTGAGCTCGAACCGCTTGCCGATGCGGACGTCCGAGAAATCGGTGTTGCCGAGGCGCCCCAGGGCGCCGGAGACGGCCTTCCCCTGCGGGTCCAGCAGCTCGGCCTTGGGCATGACGTCGACGACGATGGTGGGCATACGAGGCTCCGGATGTCGCGGGCAGGGATCGCGACCATCCTATCTGCGCGGGCCGCGTCTCCGAGCCCGGCGATGGCAAGGAGAGGGTGTGGCCGCGGCCCCCACCGCGGCCACACCCTGTCGAAGGCCGCATCGTCCCCCGGACACCCGCGCCTCCGCTGACGGCGCGGATGAACGCCGGTCAGTCATCGTCGCCGCGGCCGGATTCGACGGGCGAGCCTCGCGGCCCCCACTTCGCCCGAGGTCGAGACGGCGGCGACGTGCACCAGTCAACGGGACAGGGCGGTCAGCGCCCCGGGTCGACGCCGATTCCGGACACTCCCGGACAGACAGATCGCGTTCGCGGGCTCGCTCGGGTCGCCGTGTGACGGTGGAATCGATACCTGCCGATTCGGTGTCGTAGCATCAGGATCACTGTGCCGGGGGGGGGCATCGGGGGAGACGATGACAGAAGAAGAGGATGCGTCCACGCGCGCATCTGCACCCTTCGACGCGATCGCCGCGGACCTCCAGCGCCTCCGTATCGAATCCGGCGACGTGTCGTACGCCGACATCGCTGCGCGGATCGCGCGCCGGCGAGAAGCCGAGGGCGCGAGCCCGGCGGGAGCGCGGATCGCCCGCTCGACGGTGTACGACGTGTTCCGGCCCGGCCGGCGGCGCATCAACGCCGACCTCGTCGCCGAGATCGTCCTCGCTCTCGGTGGCGACGAGCAATCCGCCCGCGACTGGCGTCGACGCTGTCTGGCGGCGCGAACCGACCGTGGGGCGGTCGTGGGCGCAGAGGGCCCGGACTCGGATGCCACCGACACGGCCTCGCTGACCACGGCCGCCGACACGGTCCCGTCGCCCAGCACCGGCGCCGTTCCGAGCCCGGGCCAGACGGTCAGCACCAGCCCGCCGCCCAGCACCGGCATCCCCAGCACCAGCCCGACACCCAGTGCCGGCGCGGCACCGACGACGACGCACGCGGACGCTGATGGCCCCACCCTGGCCACGCTGCGGGCGAGCCTGATCGTCGCGATCCTCGTGGGGTCGGTGGGATTGAACCTGTTCGGCACCGCGGTGGCGGGGGAGCTGCGTCTGCCCGTCTACCTCGACATGATCGGCACGGCGACCGCGGCCTTCGCCCTCGGGCCCTGGTACGGCCTGGCGGTCGGGGTGTCCACGAACCTCCTCGCGGCCCTCATCACCTCTCCCGAGACCATGCTGTTCGGGCTCGTCAACGCCGCCGGTGCGGTGCTGTGGGGATACGGGATCCGCCGGTTCGCCCACACGATCCCTCGCTTCGTCGTGCTCAACCTCGTCGTGGCACTCGTGTGCACCCTCATCGCCGCTCCGTTGAACGGACTGCTGTACGACGGAGACGGGTCGGGCCACGTCACCGACGCGTACATCACCGCACTGCGTACCGCGCAAGGCATGTGGCTCGCCGTCTTCTCCGTCAACTTCCTCGCATCGCTTGCCGACAAGCTCATCGCCGGGTTCGCGGCGCTCGCCCTCGCGCGTCTGGTCGCTCCTCTGCGGCTGCGAGACGAGCCCATCCCGCGACTCCTCCGCCCGCGATCACGCCGCCGCTGAGGCTGTATTCCACGTCATGAATGTGGCGTGACGCCGCGTCCGAGTAGCGCGTGACCAAACCGTGATCAGGGTGGGAGCGCTCCCTTGACATCGTGAGAGCGCTCCCGTAGCGTCTCTCCTCGTTCGGTGAGAGCGCTCTCATGACTTGCATGCGGCGAGCACCGGCATCCACCAGGACCCACACCACAAAGGAGTGACCCGTGAAATCACGCGCCTTGCGCCGCGCCGCTGCCGCGGCAGCCGCGGCATCCGCCACAGCCCTCGTCCTCGCCGGCTGTGCCGGCTCGTCGGACTCGTCGAGCAGTGGCTCGGGCGATGAAGAGGTCGAGCTGACGATCGCCACCTTCAACGACTTCGGCTACACCGATGAGCTCCTGCAGGAGTACATGGACGAGCACCCGAACGTCACGATCGTGCACAACCGCGCGGCCACCTCGAATGACGCCCGCGCCAACTACTTCCAGAAGCTCGGCAAGACCGGCCTCGCCGACATCGAGGCCATCGAGGTCGACTGGCTGCCCGAGGTGATGGAATACGCCGACCTGCTCGCCCCGGTTCCCACCGACCTGTCCGACCGCTGGCTCGACTGGAAGGTTGAGGCCGCCACCGACGCCGAGGGCAACCTCATCGGATACGGCACCGACATCGGGCCCGAGGGCGTGTGCTACCGCTCCGACCTGTTCGCCGAGGCGGGCCTGCCCACCGATCGCGACGAGGTCGCCGCGATGCTCGAGGGCGACTGGTCCACCTACTTCGAGATGGGCGAGCAGTACGTGGAGGCCACGGGGAACGCCTTCTTCGACTCCGCCGGCGGCACCTACCAGGGCATGGTCAACCAGCTGCCCGCTGCTTACGAAGACCCCGAGACGGGGGAGATCACCGCGACCGAGAACCCCGAGGTCGCCGACATCTACGACCAGGTGCTCGAGGCGAGTGCGGACCAGTCCGCCCACCTCGGTCAGTGGTCCGACGACTGGTTCGCCGGCCTGTCCAACGGCGCCTTCGCCACCATGCTCTGCCCGGGCTGGATGCTCGGCGTCATCGAGGGCAACGCAGCCGACACCACCGGCTGGGACATCGCGAACGTCTTCCCGAACGGCGGCGGCAACTGGGGCGGGTCGTACCTGACCGTCCCCGGCAACGGCGCCAACGTCGAGGCCGCGCAGGAACTGGCCGACTGGCTGACCGCTCCCGAGCAGCAGATCAAGGCGTTCGAGGCCGCTGGAACGTTCCCGAGCCAGAACGAGGCGCTCACCGACCCGACGCTGCTGGAGGCGACCAACGCCTACTTCAACGACGCACCGGTCGGATCGATCCTGAGTGACCGGGCCAACGCCGTCACCGTGTCGCCGTTCAAGGGCGAGTACTACTTCCAGATCAACGACGCGATGCAGCAGGCGCTGACCCGTGTCGAAGACGGGACGCAGGACGCCCAGACCTCGTGGGACCAGTGGGTCTCCGAAGTCGAGCTCATCGGCTGACACCCTTCGGGGGCGGGTGCGAGCGCGCACCCGCCCCCGAAGCGACGAGCGCCCCCGCCGTATCGCACGCATGAAACGAGGACCGTCGTGACCGCGACAACCACCCCGCCGAAGGCCCCGAGCCGGCGGAGCGAGACCCCCGAGCCGGAGCGCCCCGTCAAGCGGATCGCCTTCGGGCATCGGCTGAGCACCTGGGACCTGAAGTTCTCGCCCTACCTCTACATCTCGCCGTTCTTCATCCTGTTCGCGATCGTCGGGCTGTTCCCGATCGCCTACACCGCGGTCATCTCGTTCATGGACTGGGACCTGGTGCGAAACGCGGGCGAATTCGTCGGCTTCGAGCAGTACGGCTGGATCCTCGGGAACCCGAAGTTCTGGATCGCCCTGCGCAACACCTTCAGCATCTTCCTGCTGTCATCCATCCCGCAGCTGATCGCCGCGATCTTCATCGCCGCGATGCTCGACCAGAACATCCGCGCCAAGACCTTCTGGCGCATGGGGGTCCTCGCCCCCTATGTCATGGCTCCGGTGGCCGTCGCCCTCATCTTCAGCAACCTGTTCGGCGACCAGTACGGCCTCGTCAACACGACCCTGCAGAACCTCGGCATCCCCGCCATCCAGTGGCACTCGGATGCGTTCGCCAGCCACATCGCGATCGCGACGATGGTGAACTTCCGCTGGACCGGTTACAACACCCTCATCCTGCTGGCGGCGATGCAGGCCATCCCGCGCGACTACTACGAGGCCGCGACGGTCGACGGCGCGGGCAAGGTGCGCCAGTTCTTCTCGATCACCGTGCCGAGCCTGCGCCCGACGCTGATCTTCGTGATCATCACCTCCACCATCGGCGGTCTGCAGATCTTCGACGAGCCGCGCATGTACGACCAGTACGGCACCGGCGGGCCGAACTCGCAGTGGCTGACGATCACCCTCTGGCTCTACAACATCGGCTGGGGCGAATGGAACTTCGGCCGCGCCGCCGCCCTCGCGTGGATCCTCTTCATCATCATCCTGCTCATCGGCGTCATCAACCTGTTCGTCACCCAGGGGCTGGTGCGCACCGAAGGAACCCGCACCACCCAGACCCGATCCGAACGCCGCGCCGCCGCCCGATCCGCCCGGCTCGCCGTGCAGAGCGACGCTCGTGCGCGTGCCGCATCCGCGACCGGCCCGACCCGAGAGGACGAGCGATGAGCACCACCACCACTCCTCCCGTCACCATCGCCGACAGTGACATCCCCGCCGAGGAGAAGCGACGCCCGCGTCGCCGCCGCGCGATCCGCGGATCGCGACCGGGCTGGTTCGTCTACGGTGCGCTGGCGATCGTGCTCGGCGGGTCGCTGTTCCCCTTCTACTGGTCGTTCCTCATCGGATCCGGCGACGCCTCCACCATCCGCGACCCCGACATGTCGTGGCTGCCCGGCGGCAATTTCATCGACAACGCCCTCGCGGTCGTCAACGACCCGGCCGTGAACTTCTGGCTCGCGCTGTGGAACTCCATCTACAGCTCGGCGCTCATCGCCCTGTCCGTCGTGTTCTTCTCGACCCTCGCCGGCTGGGCCTTCGCGAAGCTGCGGTTCCGCGGTGCCAACTGGCTGCTCGTCTTCGTCATCGCCACGATGGCCGTGCCGATGCAGCTCGGCGTCGTTCCGCTGTACATCCTCTTCGCCGACCTCGGCTGGACCGGCCAGATCGGTGCGATCATCGTTCCGGCACTGGTGACGGCATTCGGGGTGTTCTGGATGACGCAGTACCTGCGCCAGTCCGTTCCCGACGAGCTCATCGAGGCGGCGCGCGTCGACGGTGCGACATCGTTCCGCACCTTCTGGACGATCGGCCTGCCCGCCGCGCGCCCGGCCGCCGCGATGCTCGGACTGTTCACGTTCGTGACCGCCTGGAACAACTTCTTCTGGCCGTTCATCGTGCTCGACCGGCAGAACCCGACGCTGCCGGTGGCGCTGTCGCTGCTGCAGTCGAACTACTTCGTCGACTACTCCATCGTGCTGGCGGGCGTGCTGCTGGCGACCATCCCCCTGTTGATCCTCTTCGTGTTCGTCGGCAAGCAGCTGGTGAGCGGCATCATGGCAGGAGCCGTGAAGGGATGAGCACCATGACCGCCACCACCTCCCGAGAGGACTCCCCCCGGATGACCGCCCCCTCGCGCCCGTTCCCGTCGGACTTCCTGTTCGGCGCCGCCACCGCGGCCTTCCAGATCGAAGGCGCGGCCCGCGAGGACGGTCGTCGCGACTCGATCTGGGACGCGTTCTGCCGGGTGCCCGACGCCGTGATCAACGGCGACAACGGCGACGTCGCCTGCGATCACTACCACCGCTACCGCGACGACGTCGCGCTCATGTCGGACATGGGCCTGAACACCTATCGCTTCTCGACGTCGTGGTCTCGCGTGCGGCCCGACGGCGGCGCGGTGAACGCGGCCGGCGTCGACTTCTACAAGCGTCTCGTCGATGAGCTGCTGGATGCCGGCATCCTGCCCTGGCTCACCCTCTACCACTGGGATCTGCCGCAGGCGCTGCAGGAGAAGGGCGGGTGGGCGAACCGCGACACGGCAGCCCGCTTCACCGAGTACGCGCTCGACATGCACGACGCCCTGGGCGACCGGGTGCGCGTGTGGACGACCCTCAACGAACCGTGGTGCTCGTCGTTCCTCAGCTACACCGCCGGCATCCACGCCCCCGGTCACTACAGCGTGGAAGAGGGCCTGCTCGCCTCGCACCATCTGCTGCTCGGGCACGGACAGACGATCTCGGCGCTCCGTGAGCGCGACGCGTCGCTGAACCTCGGCATCACGCTGAACCTCACCGTCGCCGACGCCGTGGATCCCGCCGACCCCGCCGACGCCGACGCCGCGCGTCGCATCGACGGACAGTTCAACCGCTGGTTCCTCGATCCGATCTTCCGCGGGGAGTACCCGGCGGACGTGGTCGAGGACATCCGGCGAGTGGATGCCGACGCCGTCGCCGCGTTCGAGACCGCCGTGCGGCCGGGCGACCTCGAGACGATCGCGAGCCGCATCGACTCGCTCGGCGTGAACTACTACCACGGCGAGTACGTGGGCGGTCACGAGCCGGAGGTCGCACCCGTCGGCGGCGATGCGCCCACCGCGCGTCCCGCGCACTCGGCGTTCCCCTCGCACGAGGGCATCTTCTGGCACGAGCGGGGACTTCCGCGCACCCCGATGCAGTGGGAGGTGCAGCCGGAAGGACTCACCCGCCTGCTGCAGCGGGTGTCGGCCGACTATGCGGGCCCGGCCGGGACGGCGCTGTACGTCACCGAGAACGGCGCCGCCTACGACGACGTCGCGATCGTCGAAGACGGCGAGACCCGTGTGCACGATGCCGACCGCGTCGAGTTCCTGCGCGGACACTTGGGCGCCGTGCTCGACGCGATCGAGGCCGGTGTCGAGGTCGGCGGGTACTTCTACTGGTCGATGCTCGACAACTTCGAGTGGGCGTGGGGCTACGAGAAGCGGTTCGGCATCGTGCGCGTGGACTACGCCACGCAGGAGCGGGCCGTGAAGGACAGCGGTCGCGAGTACGCTCGCATCATCGCCTCGCGCGCGCTGTGATCCCGCACCGCCCGATCGCGCAGGCGTAGGGAAGGAGTCGTGGTGACCACGTCGTCCGCAGCTCGCGGGGCCGTCACGATCGAGGAGGTCGCCGCCGAGGCCGGGGTGTCGAGGTCGACGGTGTCACGCGTCGTCAACGGTTCCCCCGCCGTCAGCCCGGAGGCCGTCGAAGCGGTCACCCGCGCGATCGCCGACCTCAACTACGTGCCCAACCGCGCCGCGCGCACCCTCGCCAGTCGTCAGACCCACGCGATCGCGCTGATCGTGCCCGAGGACACCACGCGGTTCTTCGGGGACCCGTTCTTCGCCTCGGTCGTCTCCGGCATCAATGCACGCCTCAGTCAGTCCGACTACGTGCTCAACCTCGTGATCGCGAGCGACGACCCGGGCGACAAGACCACGAGCTACATGCGCTCGGGTGCGGTCGACGGCGCCATCGTCGTCTCCCACCACACCAGCGACACGTACCTGGATCGCATCGCTGCCGCCGTCCCCGTCGTCTACGGCGGCCGTCCCGTGACCACGCGCGAACGCGACTACTACGTCGACGTCGACAACCGCCGCGGCGGCTACGAGGCGACCGCGCACCTGATCGGCAAGGGCCACCGCACGATCGCCTCGATCAGCGGCCCGCTCGACATGCCGGCGGCGATCGACCGCCTCCAGGGGTATCGCGATGCCCTCGCCGCCGCCGACCTCGCCGAGGGAATCGTCGAGGACGGCGACTTCACCACCGACGGCGGCGCCGCCGCGATGCGCCGCATGCTCGCGGCGGGTCCCTGCCCCGAAGCGATCTTCGTCGCGAGCGACCTCATGGCGCAGGGTGTGCTCAGCGTGCTGGCGGCCGAGGGCATATCGGTTCCCGGTGACGTCGCGATCGTCGGGTTCGACGATTCCCCGGTTGCGACATCCGTCACCCCACGGCTGACGACGGTTCGCCAGCCGTCGTTCGAGCAGGGCGAGCAGATGGCGAGCATGCTGCTCGACCGCCTCGCCGGGCTCGAGCCTGCCCACGTGACGGTGCTTCCCGCCGATCTCATCGTGCGCGACTCCGCCTGATCGCTGCACGGAGCCGCCTCACCCGCGGCCGGAGACCCCCGCGTGCAGCACGTTGTTCCAGGGGTCGTCGAAGGTGACGGTGCGGCCGTCGTCGCGCACCGGCACCCCGCGATCCCGAAGCCGTTCGCCCAGGGCGCCGAGGGCGTCGTCGTCGGGGAGCACCAGGTCCACGCGGCCCAGGCCGAGCGCGGGCATGCGCGGGCCGGCCCCCCGAGAATTCCAGACGTTCATCGCCATGTGATGGTGGTATCCGCCGGCGCTGACGAAGACGGCCTGGTTCCCGAGGGATGCGGTCACATCGAACCCCATCGTGTCGGCGTAGAACGCGCGCGCCGTGGCGGCATCCCCGACGGACAGATGCACGTGTCCGACCGCGGCGGGATCGTCGGCGGTGGCACCGAGCGCCGCCTCATCGGTGAGATGTTCGGAGAGGAACGCGTTCGGGTCGAGGAACAGCGTCGCCATCTCGACCTGGCCGTGGGTCCACGACCACTCCGTGCGCGCTCGATCCCAGTAGAGTTCGATGCCGTTGCCCTCGGGATCGGTGAGGTAGAACGCCTGACTGACGAGATGATCGGCCGAGCCGGTGAAGCTTCCCGGGGCGTGGCGCGCGACGGAGTACAGGGCGGCGGCCAGGGCGCGCTGGCTCTCGAAGAGGATCGCGGTGTGGAACAGCCCTGCCGATCCGGGAACGGCGTGCCGGAGCGTCGGCTCATGCCGCAGCACCAGGATTGCGTGCCCGGCACGGCCGAGGGTCGCCGACGTCGCGTCCTCGGCGAGCACCTGCAGAGTGACGACGTCGCGGTAGAAGCGCATCATCGCGTCGAGATCGGCGACGAGCAGCGTCACCGCGCCCATCGAGGTCGCGGACGCCAGCCGGTCGCCGCGGGTTTTCTCATTCATGGGAATGAACAACCGCGGCGACCGTCGTGGTGTTCCGGATCACTCCGGGTCGCCGCCGAGAGCCCCGACAGCCGGGATGGGGCCACCGTCGTCGGCGCCGGTTCTGCGGGCGCGGGCGATCGCGTTGCCGAGGTGGTAGATCAGCAGCGCCGCGGCGGAGCCGATGACGATGGCTCCCAGCTGGAAGTCGCCCCACTGCATCGTGAATCCGGCGATGGCGACGACCAGCGCGACGGCTCCGGTGTACTGGTTGACCGGACGCGAGAAGTCCACGCGGTTGTCGACCCAGATCTTGATGCCGATGATGCCGATGAGGCCGTACAGCGCGGTCGTCACCCCGCCGAGCACGCCCGCGGGGATCGAGTTGAACAGCTCGCCCACCTTCGGCGACAGGCTGAGCAGGATGGCGGTTGCGCCGGCGACCCAGTACGCCGCCGTCGAGTACACCCGTGTAGCGGCCATCACGCCGATGTTCTCGCCGTAGGTGGTCGTTCCCGAGCCGCCGAACAGGCCCGCGACGGTGGTCGCCGCGCCGTCGGCGAGGAGCGCGCGGCCGGTGTGACGGTTGACCGATGCATCCGTCATCGCCGCGACCCCCCGCACGTGGCCGACGTTCTCGGCGATCAGCACCAGCACCACCGGCAGGAACATCGCGATCACCCCCCACGTCTGGGGCGAGGCGAAGTCGGCGATCTGGAAGGGCGGCAGGCCCACCCAGGCGGCCTCGTTCAGCGCCGTGAAGTCGACCTCGCCCGAGAGAAGGGCGACGACGTAGCCGACGATCACGCCGAGGAAGATCGAGATGCGGCCGAGGAAGCCGCGGAAGAGAACGCTGAACAGCACCACGGAGACGAGCGTGATGGTCGCCGTCAGGGGCTGCTGCTGGAAGTTGTCCCACGCCACCGGGGCGAGGTTGAAGCCGATGAGGGCCACGATTGCACCGGCGACGACCGGCGGCATGAGGCGGTCGATCCATCCGAGTCCGGCGACCTGCACGATCACGCCCACGGCCGCCAGCAGCACGCCGACGGCGACGATGCCCGCGAGCGCCGACCCCATGCCCGCGGTGGCGGTGGCGGCGGTGACCGGAGCGATGAATGCGAACGACGAACCCAGGTAGCTGGGAAGCTTGTTGCGCGTGATCAGCAGGAACAGGATCGTGCCCACGCCCGAGAACAGCAGCGTCGTGGGCACGGGGAATCCGGTGAGCACCGGCACGAGGAACGTCGCACCGAACATCGCGATGACATGCTGCATGCCGATCGCTATCGTGGCGGGCCAGTTCAGCCGCTCCCCGGGCGCCACCACCTTGCCGGGCTCGACGGTTCGACCGTTTCCGTGCAGGGACCAGACAGGCATACGTGCTCCTCGAGGCTGGGCGACAGGCGAATCCGCGCCGCCGACACGATATCGGGTGTCGGCGGCGGCATCCGTCAGCGCTTCGTCATGCTTTCGGCGCGTCCGGCGGGGGAGGATGGATGCATGAAGCGCGGAACCGTCGTCGCCCTCGCCGTCGCGGGCCTTCTGGTCGTCGGTGTCGGGGGCGCGGTCGCCCTGTCCGTGACCGGCGGTGGAGAGCCCGCCGCGGTCGAGACGCCCACGAGCGAGGCGGATCCCACGGGGAGGCGGATCCCACGGGCGAGGCGGAAGAGTCCGACGCCGATGCCGGGGGGTCCGACGCGGCCGATGGCGACGAGGCGGCGGATGCCGGCGACGCGGCCGCCGGGGCCTCGCCCGGTGCGTACGTGGAGTACAGCGAGAGCGCGCTCGCCGCGGCCGAGGGCACGCGCGTGCTGTTCTTCCACGCCACGTGGTGTCCGCAGTGCCGCGCGCTCGACGACGACATCGTCGCGCAGGGCGTGCCCGACGGGGTGACCGTGCTCAAGGTCGACTACGACACGCAGCAGGACCTGCGGCAGCGATACGACGTCCGTCAGCAGACGACGGTCGTCGCGCTGGACGACAGCGGTGCCGCGACGGCGTCGTTCGTGCCCTATGACGACCCGACGCTCGAGACGGCGCTGACCGGCCTCGGCCTGGACTGATGCTCGGGCTCACGCTGGTGGCGTTCGCGGCGGGTGTGCTCACGGTGCTCGCGCCGTGCGTGCTGCCGCTGCTGCCCGTGATCGTCGGCGGCACCGCGGCGCGCACCCGGGCCGATGCCGGCATCGCCGAGCGGCAGTGGTTCCGGCCGTTGGTCATCGCGGGATCCCTGGCGGCCTTGGTGATCGCCTTCACCCTGCTGCTGAAGGCGACCTCGGCGCTCCTCGGCGTGCCGGCATGGATCTGGCAGGCCGTCTCGGGCGTCATCGTCGCCGTGCTCGGCCTCACGATGCTCTTCCCGGCGCTGTGGGAGCGGGTCACCGTCGCCACCGGGCTGCAAGCCGGCGGCGGTCGCCTGCTCGATCGCGGATACCGTCGCGGCGGGCTCACGGGCGACGTCGCCCTGGGCGCCGCGCTCGGTCCGGCCTTCAGCAGCTGCTCGCCCACCTACGCGCTCATCGTGGCGACCGTGCTTCCCGCGAGCTTCGCCGCCGGCACGGTCTACGTCACCGCCTACGCGATCGGTCTCGCGCTCGCTCTGCTCGGGGTGGCGCTCGCCGGCACGGCGATCGTGCGCAGGCTCGGCTGGCTGAGCGACCCGCACGGCGTGTTCCGCCGCGTTGTCGGCGGCATCCTGCTCGTCGTGGGGGTGGGTGTCGCGCTCGGGTGGGACCGCGTGCTCCAGACCTGGGTGCTCGACCAGGGCTGGTACGAGCCGATCGAGAACCTCGAGCGCCTTCTCCTCGGCTGACGACACCGCCTCCGGTGGGGGTCAGGCGGTGAGGCGGTCCAGGAGCTCGCGGTAGCGGGCGGCGGTGCGCTCGACGATCTCGGCGGGGAGCTCGGGAGGCGTTCCGGTCTTGTCCCAGTGCGCGGCGAGCCAGTTGCGCACGATCTGCTTGTCGAAGCTCGCCATGCGCTCGGCGGGGGTCGAGCCGTCTCGCCACGCATCCGCATCCCAGTATCGTGACGAGTCGCTCGTGAGCACCTCGTCGGCCAGGGTCAGGGTGCCCTCGGCATCGAGGCCGAACTCGAACTTCGTGTCCGCGAGGATCAGCCCCGCAGCCTCGGCAGTGGCGGCGGCGCGGGTGTAGATCGCCAGCGACGCGTCGCGCAGGGCCGCCGCCTGATCCTCGCCGACGAGCTCGACGGACTGCTCGAACGTGATGTTCTCGTCGTGCTCGCCCAGGGGGGCCTTGTAGGCCGGGGTGTAGAGCGGCTCGGGAAGGCGGTCGCCGTCCTCGAGCCCCGCCGGCAGCAGAATGCCGCAGACGGTGCCCGACGAGACGTACTCCTGATAGCCGGAACCCGTGAGGTAGCCCCGCACGACGCACTCGATCGGCAGCATGTCGAGAGAGCGCACGACCATCGCGCGGCCCGCCACCGCAGCCGGCGGCTCGGCGCCGTCGACGATGTGATTCGGAATGCGCGGACCGCCGTCGGAGCCCGCGAGGCGGTCGAACCACCACATGCTGAGGCGCGTCAGCAGTTCGCCCTTGCCCGGGATGCCGGGGGAGAGCACATGGTCGAAAGCCGACACGCGGTCGCTCGCGATCACGAGCATCCGATCGGCGTCTGCAGCGTCGGCCACGTCGGCGGGAACGTACAGGTCGCGGACCTTGCCCGAGTAGACGTGACGCCAACCGGGCAGGTCGGCCGAGGCGGGGGCGGGTGCGTCGGTGCTCACCCGCCCATTATCCCGGTCGCCCCGGGCCGCGACCTGCCGCTCCACCCGGCCGCGCGGTTCACAACTCCTCAAACGGGACATGCGCAGCGGTGAAATCGCCCCGTTCTGCCGTCGCGGCAGCCGTTTGTGCGGAGTTACGCACGCGCCGCCGCGTGGGCGGGGCGCCGCCGCGTGGCAACCGATGCGACGTGGCGGTCGGCATCCCCCGGGCGGCGACCTGCCGCTCCGCCCCGGGCGCGGTTCACAACTCCTCAAACGTGCGCGCATGTCGGGCGAAACGGCGGCGGATGAGCCCGTGGCGGTCGGAATCTGCGGAGTTGTGAACGAGCGAGCGAGGCTGCGGGAGGCGGAAAGGCCTCGAGGGCGCGTGGTTGGGGCTCAGGCGACGGAAGTGTGCACCGCGAGCGAGGCTGCAGGCGGCAGCGTGGTCGGCGTGGCCGCCGCGGCGCGATCCGAATCAGGCGTCGGCGGCGCGTGCGGCGATGTCGCGGCGGTGCTGGCCGCCCTCAAGGCCGATCGCGTCGACGCCGCGGTAGACGCGATCGCGCGCGTCTGCCAGTGACGACCCGACGCCGACGACGCTCAGCACGCGTCCGCCGGTGGCGAGGAATTCGCCGTCGTGCAGCGCGGTCGCGGCGTGGGCGAGGTGCACCCCGTCGAGGGCTTCGGCCCGGTCGAGGCCTGACAGTGTGCGTCCGGTCGCCGGGGATGCGGGATACCCCTCGCTCGCGATCACGACGGTGACCGTCGCGGCATCCGAGAACGACGGGCGGTCGTGGTCCTCGAGGTGTCCCGACGCCGCGGCCAGCAGCAGCTCCGACAGCGGATCGGCGAGGCGCGGAAGCACGACCTGCGTCTCGGGGTCGCCGAACCGCGCATTGAATTCGATCACCTTCACACCCGTGTCGGTGAGGATGAGGCCCGCGTACAGAAGCCCGATGAACGGCGTACCCTCGGCATCGAGCTGGCGGATGACGGGCTCGGCGATCTCGCGGGTGACGAGGTCGACGAAGGCGTCTTCGCCGCCGAAGCCGTCGGCCAGCCACGGCAGTGGTGAGTAGGCGCCCATGCCGCCGGTGTTGGGACCGGCGTCGTCGTCGGCGAGGCGCTTGAAGTCCTGTGCCGGGCTGAGCGGTAGTACGTGGTCGCCGTCGGACAGGAAGAACAGCGAGACCTCGGGGCCGGCCAGGAACTCCTCGACGAGCACCGGCCCGCTCGGGAGATACTGCGCGGCGTGGGCGAGGGCGGCGTCGCGGTCGCCGGTGACGATGACGCCCTTGCCCGCGGCGAGTCCGTCGGCCTTCACGACGTGCGGCGAGCCGAGGTCGTCGAGGGCGGCCTCGACCTCGTCCGGCGTGGCGGCGCGCACGGCGCGGCCGGTCGGCACGCCGGCGGCATCCATCACCCGCTTGGCGAAGGCCTTCGAGCCCTCCAGCTGCGCGGCGGCGGCGCCCGGACCGAAGACGGGGATGCCGCGCTCGCGGAGTGCGTCGGCGACGCCCGCCACGAGGGGCGCCTCAGGGCCGATGACGACCAGGTCGACGGCGTTCTCCATGGCGAACGTGGTCACCGCGACGGGATCGTTCGGGTCGAGGCTGACCAGAGTGGCGTCACGCCCCATGCCGGCATTCCCCGGCGCAGCAAGGATGTCGTGCGCGGCCTGCTCGGACCGGAGAGCGAGGATGATGGCGTGCTCGCGGGCACCCGAGCCGAGAACGAGGATCTTCACCCCGCCAGCCTAACCGCGGCCTTCTTCCGCCTTCTCGTCTTCCGGCCCTTGACCTTCGCCGTCTGGGCCCTCCTCCGCCTTCTCGTCTTCCGGCGCTTGACCTTCGCCGTCTGGACCCTCCTCCCTCATCCGCGCCTCAACTCAGGCTGTGTGTCGGCTTGTGGCTGAAGACAGCCGGGTTTCGGGGGTAGATCCCGCTCCCAGCCTGAGTTAGGGCCGGGTGGCCTGGGTCGGAGGGCCGGGTGGCCGGGTGGCCGGGTGGTCGAAGGGCCGGGTGGCTGGGTCGGAGGGCCGGGTGGTCGGAGGGTCGGGTGGCTGGTGGCGAGCGGCCGGTGGCGGGTAGGTCAGCGTCGGCCGTGGTGTGTGGCCGTGCGGCGGGGCTGCTCGGCGATTGCGCCTCCTGCGCCGTGCCCCAACTCAGGACGGGTGTCGGGTTGTGGCCGAATAGGCCGGATTTTGGAAGTCGATGCCGCCCCCAGCCTGAGTTAGGACCGGGTGAGACGCGGCGGGGGCCAGGATCCGCGGGTGGCCGGTGGCCGGTGGCCGGTGCGGGTGGCGGGTGGCGGGGTCGGGAGGTCCGGGATCGCCGGTTGCCGGGATGGCGGGTGGCGGGTGGCGACGGCCGAGCGGGGATAGCCTCAAGGAATGGCTCGGAAGATCACGACGGATGAAGGCCGCGCCGCGCTCGCGGCTGTGAGCGGCGCCGCGGCGGCCGGCGGCGAACCCGTCCGCGCCGACCTCGGCACCGGCGTGCGTTACCTGCTGCAGTTGCTCGCCGAGAAGGCGCCGGGGAACTCCGTCGAGGTGCGCGTGCCGCCGTTCGGCGCCGTCCAGGTCGTGGAAGGTCCGCGCCACACCCGAGGAACTCCGCCGAACGTCGTCGAAATGACGCCCGCCACGTGGATCGCCCTGGCGACGGGAGAGTCGACATGGTCGGATGTCGCCGGCACCGCGCAGCTGAGCGCGTCGGGCACGCGTGCCCGGGAGATCGCCGCTCTGCTTCCGCTCCGGCCCTGACGGACTGTGCGATGCCCGGGCGGGTGCGGGAATGCGCCGGCGCGGCGGGTGGGATAGATTAGGTTAGCCCACCCTAAGTAGGCGATTTTTCGCCTCGTGCATGTCAGGAGTCCGCGTGCGCTCTGCCCGTTCGACCCCCTCTCCCCGCCCCATCGGACCCGCGCACGCCGCCGGCCCCGCCCGCCGGGTCCGTGTCGTCCTGGCTTCCGCCCTCGCGACATCCGTTGGCGCTCTCACCGCGGTCGCCGCGGCGCCCGCCGCGACCGCGGCGACGACGCCGACCCCGGAGGCGACCACCTGTCAGGTCGTCGAGGCCCACGCGTCATGGGGGTTCAAGGAGTCCTTCCGGTCCTACATCTCGGGATCGATCGCGCACGGTGAATGGGAGACCTCGGGGGACGTGTCCTACGCCACGCCGGAGTTCCTCTTCGCGTCATCGGCGGGTGAGGTCTCCTCCGACGGTTCTGCCGGGACGGTCCCGGTCGACGGCGGCATCCACTTCACCGGCCACGACGGGCTTCTCGACACGACGGTCGAGAACCCTTCGCTCGTCATCGTCGACGCCGCCACGGCGCAGATCGTCGTCGACATCACCGGCGTCTCGATGGAAGATGCGATGGCCGGAGACGCCACCGCTGAGACGCTGACCGAGGTCGGCTTCGTCGAGGTCGACCTCGGGGGGATGACCGTGACCACCGACGGCGACAGCGTCACCCTCGCGGTCGAGGATGCTCCGACAGCGATCACCGAAGACGGGTTCGCCGCGTTCGGCAGCTACGAGCCGGGTACCGCCTTCGATCCGCTGAGCTTCACCATCGTCGCCGAGTGCCCGGCCGCCGCCTCTCCGACCCCCGAGCCCAGCACGTCGACCGTTGACGCCGCCGCAGTCGACGTCGATCCGCCGGCGGCGACCGCCGACAACGCCTCGTGGCTCGTGTGGACCGGCATCGGCGCGGTGATCGCGGCGGCGGCGACGGCTGCCGTCGTCGTGCCGCGCCGCCGTCGTCGCGGAGGCGATTCCGAGGTGGCCCCGTGAGACGACGCGCGACGGTCATGCTCTTGGGCGTCCTTCTGATCGTCACGGGATGCGCAACCGCGCCTTCCGCTGCGGACGAGACCGTGACGGCCTCCGCCCAGGTGCCGTTGAGCGACGTCGTGCCGCTGGCGGATCCGCGCGCGTGGACGGGGGAGTCCACGGCGGTCATCGACGAGGCGGAGATTGTGCCGGTGGTCGAATCCCCGTCGCAGGAGCTGCCGGCCGAGGTCGTCTCGCACGACCTCGGCGGCGACACCGACGTCGTCGTCTCCGACACGTCGCGCGTGGTCGCGATGGATCTCTCGGGGTCGCTCGCCGCCACCGTGTGGGGCCTCGGCTTCGGTGAGACGCTCGTCGGCCGCGACGTGTCGACGACCTTCCCAGGCGCCGTGGATCTGCCCGTCATCACCACCGACGGCCACAGCGTCAATGCCGAGGCGGTCATCGCCCTGGCGCCCACACTGGTCCTCACCGACGGGAGCATCGGGCCACGGGATGTGGTCGAGCAGCTTCGTGACGTCGGCATCACGGTCGTCTTCGTCGAGGAGTCCGCCTCCCTCGACGGGGCCGCCGAGCTCGCGCGCGACGTCGCTGCGGTGTTCGGTGCCCCCGAAGCCGGAGAGCTCCTGGCCGATCGGATCGACGCCGAGCTCGCCGAGGTGTCCGCCCAGATCGCACGTCTCGCGCCTTCCGATCCGGATGATCGGCTGCGCATGGTGTTCCTCTACCTGCGGGGCACGGCCGGGGTCTACTACCTGTTCGGCGAAGAATCCGGGGCCGACACCCTGATCGAAGGCCTCGGGGGCGTGGATGTGGCCGGAGAACTCGGGTGGCGGGGGATGCAACCGCTCACGGACGAGGCCATGGTCGCCGCCGATCCTGACCTCATCCTCGTCATGACCGGTGGCATCGAATCCGTGGGCGGTGTGGATGGACTGCTCGCCGACAAGCCGGCCATCGCCCTCACCTCAGCCGGCGAGCACCGCCGCTTCGTGGACATGGCCGACGGGCAGATCCTCTCCTTCGGGCCGCGATCGGCCGACGTGCTCGCTGCGCTCGCCCGGGCGATCTACGCCCCGGACGAGCGGTGACCGCTCCCGCGGCGACCACTCCGGCCGCTACCGCGCGTCGTGTGCGTCGGAGCGTCGTCATCGGATCAGGACTGCTGCTGCTGGTCATCGGCATCGTGCTTTCGGCCGGCATCGGGCAGCTGCCGATCGGCCCCCCGGAGGTGGTCGGATCGCTGTTGCGCGCCGCCGGGATCGACAACGCCTGGGCGCCGGTGGACCCGCTCATCGAGCAGACGCTCTGGCAGATCCGGCTCCCTCGCGTGGTGATGTCGGTCGCGGTCGGCGCGCTCCTCGCCGTTGCCGGGGCCGTGATGCAGGCGATCTTCGCCAATCCGCTGGCCGAGCCCGGCGTCGTCGGTGTCTCCTCGGGCGCCGCCGTCGGTGCGGCGATCGCCATCACGATCGGCGCGACGGCCTTCGGCTCCTGGGGCAGCGCGCTCTTCGCGTTCGCCGGCGGACTCGCGGCCACGCTCGTCGTCTATGCCGCGGCGCGCTCGCAGGGGCGCACCGAGGCCGTCACCCTGCTGCTCACCGGAATCGCCGTGAACGCGTTCGCGGGAGCGGCGCTGGCTCTGCTCATGTTCGTCGGCGACACCGCCTCGCGGGAGCAGATCATCTTCTGGCAGCTCGGATCGATGAACGGCACCCGGTGGTCGGAGGTGGCGATCACGGTCGTCGTGGGCACGGCGGCCGCGGCCGCCACGATCGGCCTCGCGCGGCGGTACGACCTTCTCGCGCTCGGCGATCGCACCGCGGCGCACCTCGGCGTGAAGATCGAGAGGCTGCGTCTGGTCTCGATCGTGCTGGTGGCTCTCCTCACCGGTGTCGCGGTCGCGTTCGTTGGCATCATCGCGTTCGTCGGCCTCGTCGTGCCGCATGTCGCCCGCATGCTCCTGGGTCCCTCGAACCGGGTCCTGCTTCCGGTGTCGTTGATCGGAGGCGCGACGATGCTCGTCTACGCCGACCTCCTCGCCCGCACCATCGTGCCCGCGGCCGACCTGCCGATCGGCGTTCTCACCTCGCTCATCGGCGGCCCCTTCTTCTTCTGGCTCATCCGCCGCAACCGGCGCCGCGCTGGAGGATGGGCATGACCGCCGCGGCGATCGCCGCGCGGCACGTCACGTATCGCGTCGGGTCGACGACCATCCTCGACGACGTGTCCATCGAGGTCGCGTACGGGCGCCTTCTCGCGCTCGTCGGGCCCAACGGCGCGGGCAAGTCGTCGCTCCTGCGTGTGCTCACCGGTGACGCGCATCCCGCCCCTGGCGAGGTGCTGATGGATGGCGCGCCGATGCGCGCCCTGTCTCCGCGCGAGCTCTCCCGCCGGCGTGCGGTTCTGCCGCAGGAGAATCAGGTGGCCTTCGCGTTCACGGCCCGCGAGGTGATCGAGATGGGCCGCTCTCCCTGGATCGGCACGGATCGCGCCGACCTCGACGTCGACGTGATGAGCCGGGCGATCCATCGTGCTGACGTCGGCCATCTGCTCGACCGCGAAGTGCCCTCGCTGTCCGGGGGCGAACGAGCTCGCGTCTCGCTGGCACGCGTGCTTGCGCAGGACACGGCCGTGGTGATGCTCGATGAGCCGACTGCCGCTCTGGATCTGAGGCATCAGGAGGACGTGCTCAGCACCGCGCGGGATCTCGCCCGGGATGGCCGGGCCGTCGTGGTCGTGCTGCACGATCTCTCCCTCGCGGCCGCCTACGCGGACGATGTCGCGATGGTCGACCGTGGATCGGTGGTGGCGCACGGATCTCCGCAGACGGTGCTGACGGGGGATCGGGTCGAGGAGATCTACGGTACGCCGGTGCGCGTAGCGGCCGACCACGATACGGGGCGGCCGCTCATCCTGCCGCGGCGAACGGTCGGCTGACAAACGCCTGAGAGTAGGTTAGGTTAACCTCAGCAAGGTTTGCCTAACCTCAAACTTTGACGCGCAATGGAGCGCATTCTCGTTTCCTTCCTTCCCGAGGAGTACCCGTGGATATTGCTGTGCGTGCACGTTGGCGCGCTCTGGCGAGCGTTCTCATCGCCGCCCTCATCGCCTCCGCCTCCATCGTCGGCGTCGCCCTTCCCGCGCACGCCGCGGTCGGTGTCTCCGTTCCCGAGGCTCCCCGAGAGGGCGGCACGGTGACGGTGAGCGGTTCAGGATTCGATCCGTCGGGGTTCGGCATCTACCTGGGTCTGCGCGTCGTCGGAGCGGCTGAAGACACCTACACCGTCTGGATCGACGACACGAACACCACGGGAGAGATCCCCGGGTTGGGTGCCACGGCTCCGATGAACGCCGACGGCTCCTTCGCCGTCGAGGTGCCCGTTCCCGCCTTCGCCGAGGGTGTGTCGTACGCGATCGTCACGCGCGCGGCGCACGGTGTCCAGGACCCGACGCAGGCGTCGACGACGCCCGTCGCGTACGCCGCGGCGCCTGAGCCGGAGCCGACCGTGGATCCCGAACCCGAGCCGACGACGGAGCCAGAGCCGGAGCCGACCGTCGACCCGACGCCGGAGCCCACGGTCGACCCGACGCCGGAGCCCACTCCGACGACCTCTCCGACGCCGGAGCCGAAGCCGGTTGTGCCGACGCTGAGTGTGTCGCAGGTGACGGATCTGGATCCGGAGGGTGCGACGATCACCGTCACGGGTGAGGGGTACAGCACGGAGGCGCTGGCGATCTACGGACCTTCCGCTGGTCAGCCCGCCGGTGTGTATGCGCAGGTCGGTTGGCTTGCTGACACGTGGCGTCCGTCGGAGGGTGCGGCTTCGTCCGACCGTTCGAACGCGTACTCGGTGTGGGTGCAGGGTGCCAACGAGGTAGCGCCGTATGTGAAGTGGACCGATAACGGAGACGGCACCGCCGATTTCGTGTGGGAGGTCACGATCGACCAGGAGGCTCTCGCGGAGGAGGAGATCCCGGGTGGGCGCCTGGCCGTCTTCACCGTCGGTGCCGGTGGTGTCGTTCAGGCAGTCAACGAGCTCGCCGTCGACATCGCCTTCGCCGAGCCCGAGCCCGAGCCCGAGCCGGTCGGACCGACGCTGACGGTCGCTCCGGATGCGGATCTCGACCCGGCCGTGGAGAACATCCTCACGGTGAGCGGCGAGGGGTACGAGGGTGCGGGCGCCGTCAACGGCGTCTACGTGCTCTTCGGCGAGACCGCCGTGTGGTCAGGCGAGACGCCGCTGCCGAGCGATGGGTGGATCACCCAGGGATGGGTCATGCCCGCTCAGATCGTCGACGGTGCCTTCACGACGACGGTGACCGTTCCTGCGGGATCGATGGAGACCGGGGTGGACTACCAGGTGGCGACGAGCGCGGCGCACGGCCTCTCGCAGACCGACCGGTCGATGGATGCCTTCGCGGCCGTGACCGTCGCCGAGCCGACGGAGCCGTACATCGCCTTCCAGGGCGGCTCGACCGTCCGCCAGGGCGAGGAGCTGACCATCACGGCGGGCGGGCTCGAGGCCGGGAGCACGGTCACCGCGACCGCGTTCTCCGACCCGGTCGTGATCGGGTCGCAGACGGTGACCGACTCCGGCCGTGCCTCGTTCGCGTGGACCGTGCCTGCGGACTTCCCGGTCGGCGAGCACCGCATCGAACTCTCCGCGGCGGGAGAGGTGATCGTCTCGGCTCCCTTCGTGGTCGAATCGGCCGCCCAGCTGCCGACGGTCGACGCGGACCCGGTCGCCGCCGACACAGCCGATGCCTGCGTGGCGCGCGACGTCTCCGGAGCGACCCTGCAGTGGAGCGTGAAGGAGAGCTTCCGGTCCTACATCGACGGTCCGATCGCGAACGGCTCGTACTCGATCGGGTGGGGAGCGGGATCGGGCGCCTACAGCACCGAGACCGACCGCGGACTCGTCTCGTACGGCGGATCGGCCACCTTCACCGGCCACGACGGACTTCTGGACCTGACGATCTCCAGCCCGCGCATCCAGGTGCACAGTGCGACCTCCGCGTCGTTGATCGTCGACGTGCAGTCGGCGGGCTACAACGGCAGCTCTGACGTGAACGCATCGGGCGTGGTCTTCGCTTCGCTGTCGTTGCCGGCGGCAGCGGAGTCCGGGTCCCAGGTCAGCTGGACGGGCGCCGCCGCCACCCTCACGGCCGCCGGCGCAGAGGCCTTCGCCGGCTTCTACGAGGCGGGCACGGCGCTCGACCCGGTGTCGTTCGCCTTCCCGCTGGGGGCGGAGGTCGAGTGCGACTCGACCACCGATGGAAGCCTCGCTGCCACGGGTGGCGAGCAGCAGGGCGGTCTCGCGTGGGCGGCCCTCGGAATGCTGATCGCCGGCGCCGCTCTGGTGGTCGCCCGCCGCCGCACGGCCGCATCCGTGCGATGAGACTCACGGCGCGTCGCCCCGGGTTCCGCGGCGCGCCGTGACACATCCCTCCGTCGAGTGTCCGCACTCGGCGGAGGGATCCTCGTCGTTGGTGAGGGGCACAGCCTCGAGTGGGATGATGGAGGCATGGACGAGAAGCTCACCGTGCGCCGCGCGCCCAAGTACGGCGTGTTCCTCGCCCTCGGCGCGGCCCTCGGCATCCTCGCCGCGATGATCCTCACCTTCTCGTTCAGCGGAACGTTCGACGAGAGCCCGAACACCGGGCTCGTCTACGACCAGGGGCAGGTCTTCGGCTTCCTCCTGCTGATCTGCATTCCCGTCGGTCTCGCCGTGACGGGAGGCCTCGCGCTCATCCTGGACCGCACGGTCGGACGCCGCACCCGGTCGGTGCGCGTCGATCACACGGTCGACCACGACGACGAATAGGGGATTGTCCCGGCGTCGGCGCGGGGCGAGAATGGGGGCATGAGCCGCGCGAGGCTCGGCCTCACCCCCGAAGACGACGGACACGAACACGTCGTCCATGAGGAGTGGGATTCGGTGCGGGTCCGGCGCGCCCCGAGAGTCGGCCGGATCATGGGAACGGGCCTTGTCGCCGGTCTCCTCGTCGCTGTCTTTCTGACCATGACGTCGGTGGCCGACCCCGACGGCCCGATGTCCACGGGCCTGTCCGGTGTCATGCGCGTCTTCGGGGTCATGGCGATCCTCTCGATCGGCGCCGGTCTTCTCCTGGCGGGCCTGGTCGTCATCGTGCTCGACCGATTCACCTCCCCCCGCGGCCGTTCGGGCGTGGCCGAGCACGCCACGACGCTGACCGACGACCTCGTCTCGCCGATGACGGATGAGATCCCGCAGTGGGTCCGCGACGCCGACGAGATCGATCCCGATCGGCGGTGACCTGAGGGGCGGACCGGTTCAGGCCAGCTCGGCGATGATCGGATGGATGGCCGCGTCGAACGCGGCGACATCCCCCCGCAGTCCATCGGTCACCGCGATCGTGAGCGATCCGATCCACCACACGCCGCGCTGCGTGAGCGGGAGCACCTGCACGTTCAATTCGAAGGAATGCGCACGCCGTCCCACCTGCCTCTCGTGCTCGGCGATCGCGCTGGCGTAGGCGCGGTAGGCGGAGTGCGTGCCGCTGGCCGACGCATGGCGGTACCGCTCGGCCGCGGATTGCGAATACGCCAGCGCCGCCTCCGCGTGCGGGACCACCGCGCGTCGCAGCACGTCGCTGCCTTCGACCGGCAGCGCCAGGAGGGTCTCGAAGTCTTCGACGAGATCCAGCGGAACGGTCGAGGGATGCGCCTGCGGCTCGACCGTCATCGCCCAGTACTCCCGCCACTCGCGTTCGAGGCGCAGATGGCGCTCATCCGGCATCGGCGGAACGACGCTCGGCACGCCCCGCAGCGCGGGGAGCTCATCGGGCGAGCGGATGCCGAGCGCCTGGCGCAGGTAGAGCGCGAGCAGCACCGGCCGGCTCGCGTCTTCGCGAACCCTCCAGTCCGGCCCCCCGGCGTTCATGCGGCCATTGTAGGGCCGGGCGGGTCGCCGGCATCGGGGTAGGCTGTCCCCGTGGCCTCTCCCTCGAGCGAAGCCGCCGCGAACCCCTACGCCCAAGCCGGTGTCGACACCGCAGCCGGTGACCTCGCGGTAGAGCTGATGAAGTCCGCCGTCCGACGCACCCACGGTCCCGAGGTGCTCGGCGGTGTCGGCGGATTCGCGGGGCTGTTCGACGCCTCCGCGATCCGCGAGTACCGTCGCCCGCTGCTGGCGACGAGCACCGACGGCGTCGGCACGAAGGTCGCGATCGCGCAGGCGATCGACAAGCACGACACGATCGGCATCGACCTCGTCGGCATGGTCGTCGACGACATCGTCGTGGTGGGCGCGAAACCGCTCTTCATGACCGACTACATCGCGTGCGGCAAGGTCGTGCCCGAGCGCATCGCCGACATCGTCGCGGGCATCGCGCACGGCTGCTCCGAGACCGGCACCGCTCTGGTCGGCGGCGAGACCGCGGAACACCCGGGGCTGCTCGGCCCCGCCGACTACGACGTCGCGGGAGCGGCCACCGGCGTCGTCGAAGCGGATGCGGTGCTCGGCGCAGAGCGCGTGCGCCCCGGCGACGTCGTGCTCGCGCTCGCCTCGAGCGGCCTGCACTCCAACGGATACAGCCTCGTGCGGCACATCGTCTCCGGAGCGGGCCTGCAGTACGGCGACCGCGCCGCCGACTTCGGAGACGCCACCTGGGGCGACGTGCTGCTGGAGCCGACGCGGCTGTACACGCGGCCGCTCCTCGACGCCATCGCCGAGACCGGCGACGCCGTGCATGCTCTGAGCCACGTCACCGGCGGCGGGATCGCCGCCAACGTCGCACGCGTGCTGCCGCAGGGCACGTGGGTCGACATCGACCGCTCGACCTGGGCACCGCCGGCGGTCTTCCAGGTGCTCGCCGACCTCGGCGACCTCGACCTCGCCGCCACCGAGGGAACGTGGAACCTCGGCGTCGGGGTCGTCGCCGTGGTCGCGGCCGACCGCGCCGAGCAGACGGCATCCGCCCTCACCCGTTCCGGGATCGCCACGTGGCAGATCGGCGTCGTCGAAGACGGCGAGCGCCCCGAGGGCGACTACGAGCAGGGCGCCAAGGGCGTCGACGGCGGTGCCGTGCGCCTGGTCGGCGCCTTCGGCGACGCCGTCTTCACGAACGGAGACGCGTAACACGCATGTGCGGAATCGTCGGCATGGTGGGCCGTGGGCCCGTCAACCAGGAGATCTACGACTCCCTCCTCCTCCTGCAGCATCGCGGTCAGGACTCCACGGGGATGGCGACGGCCGAACCCTCCGGCACGTTCCACGTGCACAAGGCGAAGGGGCAGGTGCGCGAGGCGTTCCGCACCCGCGACATGCGAGCCCTCATGGGCAACCTCGGCCTCGGTCACGTCCGATATGCCACGAAGGGCACCGCCGGCAATGAGGAGGAGGCGCAGCCCTTCTACGTCAACGCGCCCTACGGCATCGTGCTCGTGCACAACGGCAACCTGACGAACACGCGCGAACTCACCCAGGAGCTCTTCCGCAAGGATCGGCGTCACCTGAACACCACGAGCGACACCGAACTGCTCGTGAACGTGCTCGCCAACGAGCTGCAGTCCTCGATCTCGGGTCTCGAGCTCGACCCCGAGCAGGTGTTCCAGGCCGTCTCGCGCGTGCACGAGCGGGTGGAGGGGTCCTACGCGGCGATTTCGCTGATCGCCGGCTACGGGCTCCTCGCCTTCCGTGACCCGTTCGGTATCCGACCGCTCATCCTCGGCACCCGCAAGGCTCCCGACGGGTCCTACGAATGGGTCGTCACGAGCGAGTCGCTCGTGCTGGAGAACGGCGAGTTCGAGATCGTGCGCGACGTGATGCCCGGCGAGGCGGTCTTCGTCGACCTCGACGGCAACCTCCACACCCGTCAGTGCGCGACCGAGACGCAGCTGAAGCCCTGCTCGTTCGAGTACGTCTACCTCGCGCGCCCCGACTCGGTGATGAACGGCATCTCGGTCTACGAGGCGCGGCTGCGCATGGGCGACCGCCTCGCCGACACGATCGCCCGGCACACGCCCCGCGAGGCGATCGACGTCGTCATGCCGATCCCCGACTCCTCGCGCCCCGCGGCGATGCAGGTGGCACGAAAGCTCGGCATCGAGTACCGCGAGGGCTTCTACAAGAACCGCTATGTCGGCCGCACGTTCATCATGCCCGGGCAGGCCGTGCGCAAGAAGAGCGTCCGCCAGAAGCTCAACGCCATGTCCAGCGAGTTCAAGGGCAAGAACGTGCTGCTCATCGACGACTCCGTCGTGCGCGGTACGACCAGCAAGGAGATCATTCAGATGGCCCGGGATGCCGGCGCCAAGACGGTCACCTTCGCCTCCGCGGCTCCGCCCGTGCGCTTCCCGCACGTGTACGGCATCAACATGCCGTCGCGTCACGAGCTGGTCGCCCACGGACGCACGATTCCCGAGATCGCCCAGGAGCTCGGCGCGGACTACATGGTCTACCAGGAGGTCGACGACCTGAAGGCGGCCATCCTCGAGGGGTCCGACATCGGCGACCTCGACCTGAGCTGCTTCGACGGACGCTACGTCACCGGCACGGTGAGCGAGGAATATCTCGCCTGGGTCGAGGGCTCGCAGGAGAGCTGATCCGCGCCCGCGCGTCCGGCGCGTCGAGCTCGACCGCCGCATGCGCCGCGCACGCGAAACGGCGCGATGCCGCAGGGCACGCGCCGGTTTCGCGTCAGACTCGGAGGGAAGGGCTCACGCTCGCTCGAGCGATTCCTCTTCCTCGTCTTCGTCTTCGTACTGGTCGGCCCACTTGTCGACGTAGGCGTCCTCGTCGGTGTGCGTTCCGAGCTCGCGCTCGAGCGCAGCATAGTTGACGCTCGGACTGAACGACTTCAGCTCGCGAGCGATCTTGGTGTGCTTCGCCTTCTGACGGCCACGCCCCATGCCTGACCCCCTCATATCTGAGTTGCGGGCCATGTGCTCTTCGCTGCCACAGCCCGGGCATTTCGAAATCCGGATTCGAACCGGGAAGAGTAGCATTCAGAATATCACGGCGCCCCCGGCCGCGGCGGTGCCGGCGGCAGAGGAGGACCAGCGACATATGGCCGAAGAGGCATCCGACACGCGCGACACCCAGATCCCCGCGGGGCTTCACGGTGCGGTGATCGTCGGCATGATCCCGGAACTTCCCGACCGGGTTCTCAAGGAGGCCGGGCGCTACGCGTCGCTCCTGGGCGTCCACCTGCTCGTCGTGCACGTGGACGTGACCCGTTTCGTCACGTACGAGGATCCCGATGGGTACGTGCACACGGCCCCGATCGACATCAACATCGCCGCCGGCGAGACCGACCTGGCCGAGGTGAGCCGGATGGCCGCCGAGGTGCTCGACGGCCACGACCTCGACTGGAGCGTGCGGCAGCTGGTCGGCGATCCCGCGCTGGCGATCAAGCACCTCGCGGAGCAGGTCGACGCGAAGCTCCTGGTCGTCGGCACGCGCAAGCGCGGTATCGGCGAGTCCATCCGGGAATTCTTCACCGGATCGGTCGCCGCGCGACTGGCCCACCGGCAGCACCGTCCCGTGCTGGTGGTGCCGCTCGGTGAGCCCGTCGCCGACGACGAGGAGATCTGGCCCGCCTGAACTCAGTCCGCGAGAGTGCGGGTGAGCTCCCGCGCGATGCGGTCGAGGTCGTCCACGATGACGTCGACGAGTGACGCGCTCAGTTCCCCGCCGCGGGCGACATGCGTGCGCAGGTCCGCGCGCACACGACCGCGGAACTCGTTGACGGCGGCATCCGCCCGCTGGAGCTGCTCGCGGCTGCGAGTGCGAGCGTCCTCCGAAGGCGCGGTGGTTTCGGCGCGCTGCTCGGCGGTCGCGGCCGCCAGATCGGCCCGCAGGCTCCGCATCGCGTCGCGCACGCTGCCGCGCACCTCATCCGCGATGAGGCGCACCGAGTCGGCAAGGCCCGCCTCGATGCCCGCGAGGTCATCGCGTCGAGCCGCCACCTCGGCGCGGCCGCTCTCGGTGATCTCGTAGATCGTCTTGCGGCCGTCGACGGACTTCGTGACCATCCCCTCCTCCTCGAGCTTGGCCAACCGCGGATAGATCGTTCCGGCACTGGGCGTGTAGGTGCCGCCGGTGCGGTCCGAGAGCGCCTGGATGATGTCGTAGCCGTGGCGCGGACCGTCGTCGAGCAGGTTCAGCAGGTAGAGGCGCAGGTCGCCGTGCGAGAAGACGGGGGGCATCACCAGGCTCCTTCCGCGTCGGAATCGGCCGTTGCGGCGCCGGCGTCGGTGGCCCCGTCTCGGCGCAGGATCGTGAGGTCGCCGGAGACGGAATTGGTGCGGATGTCGGCGAACATGCCGCTGAGCTCGCCGGTGGACCCCGAGTAGTTGGTCGGCCCCGAGCCGGAGCGGACGACGCCGTCGACCTGCACGCGTCCGCTCACGCTGCGCGCGACCACGTTCACCGGCAGCGACCGATCCAGGCGCACGGTCGCGTTGCCGCTCACGGTGTTGAGTCCGATGGTGTGCGTGGGACCGGTCGAGTCGACGACCATCGCGCCCGAGACCGTATCGATCGACGTCTTGCGGATCTCTCCGGTCGCGGCGATGTCGCCCGAGACGCTGTTCGCGCCGAGTGTCCCCACCAGTTCGCGGATCTGCACGTCGCCCGAGACGGCGTTGACGGCGATGTCGCCCTCGAGGCCGTCGCCGATGATGTCGCCGGAGACGGTGTTCAGGCGGGTGTCGCCATGGACGCCTGAGACCAGGGCGCTCGCGTTGACGACGCCGAGGTTCACCGCGACGGCGCGCGGCACCACGACGCTGATCTCGGCCTTCGGGCCGCCCGCGCCGAAGTTGCGGAACACCTCGAGGAAGTTGTCCCAGCGCAACTGCGGGTGGTCGATCTCGACCGCATCGTCGTTCGCCTCGATGCGCAGGTCTTTGACGGTGACGCCGTGCACCTCGATGCGCGCGCCGGGTTCGTCGTGGGCGATGACGTCGATCTGCCCGCCGACCATGCCGATCTTGAGGGAGCGCACGTCTTCGATGTCGATGACGCGCGTCTCACCCGGGTGGATGATCCACTTCTCCAGAGCCATGTCCGTCTCCTTCTCGCGAGCCCCATACTCGCGATGTATCGTGAATCGAACATAACACGATATATCGCGATGTGGAAGAGCTCTGCGCGCCGAGACACACCTTCGGGCGCGAGACACCACGCGTTGCGGTGTTTCTCGCGCCCGAACGCGTTTATCGCCGGATGCGCGGGCGGAGGGGCGAGTGAACGGGCCGCGAGTGGGCGGGCGGGTTGGGCGGGGCCGGGGTTGACATTGACGTTGCGTCAACGCATAGCGTCGGTGGCGTGGAAAGGACGGGCATGGAATGGTCGATTCACGAGGTCGCGCGCCTGACCGGCACGACGAGCCGCACCCTGCGTCACTACGACGACATCGGATTGCTGGCGCCGTCGCGCGTCGGCTCCAACGGCTACCGGCACTACGACGATGCCGCGCTCGTGCGTCTGCAGCGCATCCTGCTGCTCCGCGAGCTCGGAGTCGGCCTGTCCCGGATCGCCGAGGTGTTGGAACGACGCACGGACCCCGTGGAGGCGCTGCGGGTGCACCTGGACTGGCTGCGACGCGAGCAGGAGCGCACGTCGCAGCAGATCGCCTCGGTGGAGGCGACCATCGCATCCCTGGAAGGAGGTGAACAGATCATGGCGGAGAAGATGTTCGACGGCTTCGACCACACGCGTCACCGCGACGAGGTCGAGCAGCGCTGGGGCAGCGACGCGTACGCGCGAAGCGATGCCTGGTGGAGCGGAATGGATGCCGCCGAGAAGGCGACGTGGCAGGAGCGCACCGCGCAGCTGGCGCGCGACTGGGTCGCCGTCGCAGAGAGCGGCGTCGCACCCGGCTCGGACGAGGCGCAGGCGCTCGCTGCCCGGCACGTCGCGTGGCTGCGGAGCGTCCCCGGCACGCCGGCAGCCGACCCGGGCGGCGACGTGAGGGGATACGTCCTCGGCCTCGCCGACATGTACGTCGCGGACCCGCGTTTCGGCGCGAACTACGCGACGGCAGCCGGCGGCACCGAAGGCGCTGAGTTCGTGCGCGACGCGCTGCGCGCTTACGCCGACGCGCACCTGCCCGGTGCGCACGCTTAGCGGTCGGAAACGACGGATGCCGCGACCCCGAGGGGCCGCGGCATCCGTGTCATGAGACGGAAGTCAGGGGCGCCGACTTCCGCTGATCACCCGGAACAGCAGAGCGATGAGCGCGATGATGCCGACGATCAGCGCCACCCACAGCAGCCAGCTGAGGGCTTCACCCAGACCGCCGACGATCGCGAGCACGATCGCGACGACGATGATGATGATCAGTGCGAGGTTCATGAAGGGCTCCTCTTCAGTGGTCGACTGCGCGCGGGGTGCGGCGGCCGGATGCCTCGTGGGCACAATGACGACAGTGGCACCGGAACGGCGCCGGCCCCAGGGGGTTGACGGCGTCAGAAATCCGGTGGTAGGCCCATGCGACGGCGTCGCGAGCTGTCGTGTCCGCGGCTCGCCCTCGTGTCAACCCCGCTTCACAGCCACGCGCTCGGCAGTAGCGTCTCGATATTCGAACGGAGGAGGTCGTCATGCCCGAAGGACGCGGGTCGAACCTGAAGAACCCCGATATGTACGAAGAGCTGCGCAAAGACGGTGCGTCGAAGGAGAAGGCCGCGCGCATCTCCAACGCCGCGGCGAACGAGGGCAAGAGCACCGTCGGCCGTCGCGGCGGCGAGTCGGGCAGCTACGAGGACTGGACCGTCGACGACCTGAAGAAGCGCGCCAAGGAACTGGGACTGAGCGGCTACTCCGACAAGCGCAAGGCGGAGCTGATCTCCCTGCTCCGCAACCACTGACCGTCGATGGTGCGACTGGTCCGGGTTCATCCGACCGATGACCCGGGGATCACCCGCGTGCGCTCGCGCAACGGATTCCGCTACGTCGACCCGAGCGGAGACGACATCGGGGCAGAGGATCGTCGGCGCGTCGAACAGCTGGTGATCCCGCCGGCGTGGGAAGAGGTCTGGGTATGCACCGAGGACTGCGGGCACATCCAGGCGGTGGGCATCGATGACGCCGGCCGACGGCAGTACATCTACCACCCGAAGTGGCGCGAGCGGCGTGACAGCCGCAAGTTCGCCCGCGCGCTGGATCTGGCCGGCGCGCTTCCGCACGCGCGACGGCAGGCGACGACCGCCTTGCGACGCGACGCGCTCGATCGGGAGAAGGTGCTCGGAGCGGCGTTCAAGCTGCTCGACGAGGGAGCCCCGCGCATCGGCTCCGCCCGCTACCTCGAACGCCACGGCAGCCGAGGGCTGACGACCCTGCAGCGGCGCGACGCCGAGGTCGACGGCACGGTGGTCACGCTGTCCTTCCCGGCCAAGAGCGGTCAGCGCGCGCACATCCAGATCGACGACGCCGACCTCGCGCCGGTGATCGCCGACCTCGCGGCCGGTCGCGCGCGTTCGCACCTGCTCTCCTACCGGAAGGGTCGCCGACGCGCCCCGCTCAGTCCGACCGACGTCAATGCGCACGTGCGGGCGCTCACCGGCGGGCTGTTCACGGCGAAGGACTTCCGAACGCTCCGCGGCACCATCCTCGCCGCCGAGGCCCTTGCCCGCATGGGAGCGGTGGACACCGAGCGTGAGCGCAAGCGCGCCGAAACGCTCGCCGTGCGTGCCACCTCCGAGGCGCTCGGGAACACCCCGGCCGTCGCCCGCGCCTCGTACATCGATCCGCGGGTCTTCCGCCGGTACGCCCGAGGTGACCTGCTCGACCTGTCGGTGCGGCCCGAGTCGGCGATCCGCAAGCTCATCCTCGGCTGACGGTCCGGACTATCGTGGGCGCGTGACCCGATCCCCGCTCGTGCGCCCGCGCATGCTCGGCGCGGTCGTCGCGGGAGGAATCCTCGGCGTGGCGTTGCGGGAGCTGGCGTTGCTCCCGTTCGCCGGGCAGGCCACGACGCCGCTCGTCGTGGCAACCGTCGCGGTGAACGTGGCCGGATCGTTCCTCCTCGGCGTCGCTGTCGCCGCGCTCGGCGACCGCCATCCGCTGTGGCGGGCCTTCGCGGGCACCGGCGCGCTCGGCGGGTTCACGACGTACAGTGCCTTCGCGGTGGCCGGGGCGCAGACCCTCGCGGTCGCGCCACTGTGGGGGATGCTGCTGGTGGCCGGCGCCGTCACGCTCGGCCTGGTCGCCGCGATGGCCGGGGTGGCGATCACACGCCGATGGCGCTCGCGTCAGGGGAACGCCGCATGAGCGTCGGACTGTTCCTGATCGTCGCCGCGACCGGAGGGGCCGGCGCGGGCCTCCGCTACCTCGTGGATGTGCTCGTCACGGCGCGCGCGCCCGCGAGATTCCCGCTCGGCATCTTCGTCGTCAACGCCGTCGGGTCGTTCGTCCTCGGTCTTGTCACCGCACTCGCCGGCCAGGTGTTCCCGGGCGACGTGGCCACGATCCTCGGGACGGGGCTGCTCGGGGGCTTCACCACCTTCAGCACCGTCTCGGTCGACACCGCGCTGCTGTTCGGCGATGGCGAGGCGCGGCGCGCCTGGCTCAACGTCGCCGGCACGGCGGTGGTGTGCGTGGCCGCCGCCGCGGTCGGAATCGGTCTCGGCGCCGTGGTGATGTGAGGTTCTGCTTCGGGGGATAACCCCCGGGGATCACGGGTGCGGCCCGTGAAATACTGAACCGGATACATCCGAGTATCGTCGCCCGCACCGCAGCCCCCTCTCGAAGGTCACACGTGTCGAATCTCGCCGTCCTGAGCCTCAAGAACCGCGCGCTGATCGCCTTGATCACCATCGTCGCCGCCATCTTCGGCGGCATCGCGCTCAACAGCCTCAAGCAGGAACTGATCCCCTCGATCGAGTTCCCCGCCCTCATCGTCGTCTCCACCTACCCGGGTGCCTCGCCCGAGGTGGTCAACACCGACGTCTCCACGCCGATCGAGTCGGCGATCCAGGGCGTCCCCGGGCTGGAGTCGAGCACGGCGACCAGCACCACGAACGCGTCGATCGTGCAGGCATCCTTCGACTACGACACCGATCTCGCCACGGCCGAGCAGAAGATGACGCAGGCGATCAACCGCATCTCGTCGCAGCTGCCCGACGGGGTCGAGCCGAACGTCATCTCCGCGAGCATCGACGACTTCCCGGTCATCCAGCTCGCCGTCACCGGCTACGACGACGCCGAGACCGTCCAGGCGCAGCTCGAGTCCAGCGTCATCCCCGACATCGAAGACGTGGACGGGGTCGATTCCGCCGAGGTCGTCGGTGCGATCGGTCAGCGCATCACCATCACTCCGGATGACGCCGAACTGGCTGCGGCGGGCTACACGCAGCAGGCGATCACCGATGCCCTCGATCAGAACGGTGTGCTCTTCCCGGGTGGCGAGATCACCGAGGACGGGGAGACCCTCACGGTCCAGACCGGCGTGAAGATCACCAGCGTCGACGAAGTCGGGCAGCTGCCCCTCGTGCCCGGCGACGCGGAACAGGCGCAGGCGGGGCTGGTCACCATCGGCGATGTCGCCGAGGTGCAGCTCACCGAGGACCCGCAGACGAGCATCTCCCGGGTCGACGGCGAACCCGCCCTCACGATCGCCGTCACCAAGCTCCCCGCCGCGAACACGGTTGAGGTGTCGCAGGGGGTGACGGCCCTCCTCGGCGGATTCGAGGACGCCCTCGGCGGAGCGGAGTTCACCGTCGTGTTCGATCAGGCGCCGTACATCGAGCAGTCCATCGAGACCCTCGCCGTGGAGGGGATGCTGGGCCTCGTCTTCGCGGTGCTCGTCATCCTGGTCTTCCTGCTGTCGGTGCGCTCGACACTCGTCACCGCGATCTCGATCCCGACGAGCGTGCTCATCACCTTCATCGGCATCCAGACCTTCGGCTACTCGCTGAACATCCTCACCCTCGGTGCCCTCACCATCTCGATCGGGCGCGTCGTGGACGACTCGATCGTCGTCATCGAGAACATCAAGCGGCATTACGTCGGCGACGCCGACAAGAAATCGTCGATCCTGCTGGCCGTGCGCGAGGTCGCGACGGCGATCACGTCGTCGACGATCACCACGGTCGCGGTGTTCCTGCCGATCGCGTTCGTCGGCGACATCACCGGGGAGCTGTTCCGCCCCTTCGCGCTGACGGTCACGATCGCCATGCTGGCCTCGCTCCTGGTCGCCCTCACGATCGTGCCGGTGCTGGCGTACTGGTTCCTCAAGCCCGGCAAGCCGGTGCTCGACGAGCAGGGCCGGGCGATCGATCCCGAAGATCCTGCGGCTCCGCCGACCCGCCTGCAGAAGGGCTACCTGCCGGTCCTGCGCTGGACGTTGCGCCACTCGTGGGTGACGCTGACCCTCGCGGCGCTCGTGCTGGGAGGAACGGTCGCGGCCGCCCCGTTCATGAAGACGAACTTCCTCGGGGACTCGGGCCAGAACACCTTCACGATCAGCCAGACGATCGGTGCGGCCCCCAGCCTCGAGGCCGAGGCGGCCGCCGCCGAGCAGGTCGAGGACGCCCTCGCCGACATCGACGGCATCGACACCGTGCAGGTCTCGATCGGCACGACCGGATCGTCGCTGAACGACGCGTTCTCCGGCGGCGGTGCAGGAATCACCTACTCGGTCACCACCGACGAGGACGCCGACCAGGTGGCTCTCCGCGAAGAGGTCACCGAGGTTGTCGGAGACCTCACGGATGCCGGCGACATCGTCGTGTCCGCTGCCGGCGGCGGCGGGTTCGGCTCGAGCGACATCGAGATCGACGTCACCGCCCCCGATACCGCGACGCTGCAGGAGGCGACCGACGACGTCGTCGCCGCGACCACCGATCTCGACGGCATCAGCCAGGTGGCCAGCAACCTGTCGGCTTCGCTGCCCTACATCGCCGTGGTGGTCGATCGGGATGCGGCCGCAGAGAGCGGTCTGTCGGAGGTCGCCGTGGGCGCCCTGGTGTCCAACACCATGCAGCCGCAGTCGATCGGCTCGATCGAGATCGATGACACCGCGGTCACCGTCTACCTCGATGCCCCCGACCCGCCCGCGACCCTCGAGGAGCTGCGCGACCTGCAGGTTCCGACCGCGACCGGGCCGATCGCTCTCGAGGAGATCGCGTCGGTCGAGCAGACCGAGGGCCCGACCTCGATCACCACCGAGCGCGGTCAGCGCACGGCGACCGTCACGGTCACACCGTCGACGGACGACCTCACGGCGGCGACGGCCACCGTGACCACCGCGCTGGACGACCTCGAGCTCCCGCAGGGCGCCGACGCCGAGCTCGGTGGCGTCGTCACCCAGCAGACCGACGCCTTCGCGCAGCTCGGTCTCGCACTGCTCGCGGCGATCCTGATCGTCTACATCGTCATGGTCGCGACCTTCAAGTCGCTGCGGCAGCCGCTGCTGCTGCTGGTGTCCGTGCCGTTCTCGGCCACCGGCGCGATCCTGCTGCAGATCGCCACCGGCGTGCCGCTGGGCGTCTCTTCGCTGATCGGCGTGCTGATGCTCATCGGAATCGTCGTCACCAACGCGATCGTGCTCGTCGACCTGGTGAATCAGTACCGCGAGAAGGGATTGTCGGCGCACGACGCCACCGTCGCGGGCGGCGCGCGACGCCTGCGCCCCATCCTCATGACGGCGCTGGCGACCATCTTCGCGCTCACGCCGATGGCGCTCGGCATCACCGGACACGGCGGCTTCATCTCGCAGCCGCTCGCGATCGTCGTGATCGGCGGTCTCGTCTCGTCGACGGTGCTCACCCTGCTCGTGCTCCCGACCCTCTACAACCTCGTCGAAGGCGCGAAGGAGCGGCGCCTGGCCCGTCGCGCGGCGAAGGCCGGTTCGACGGATGCCGCCGACCGCGATGCCGAACCCGCTCTCGTGGGCGCCGGCGTCGGCGCGGCCGACGGCATCTTCGAGACGCGTCGCGAGCGTCGCGAGCGTCACGCTGTGGCCGCGACCGCGTCGGAGGTCGCCGAGGTGGATGTGCCGATGATCGAAGAGGCGCCCGATGTCGAGACGCCGGCCGACGCGCCGGCCCCGGCGGCCGCGGCTGACGCGGCCGACCCGACGTTCGCGGACGCGCCCGATGATGCGGCTCCGGCCGTGCCGGCGGAGACGTCCGACGACGTGCCGCCCGTCGAGCAGGCGCCCGATGTCGAGGTGCCCTCCGATGCGCCCGCTCCCGAGGCCGCAGCGGACGACTCCGGTGACGATCAGGCCGAGGCGGCCGAATCGGAGGACGAGCTCGAGCCCTCGGCGGGCGCGGGCGATGAGGGCGGCGAGGAGTCAGCCGACGGCGACCGCCGCGACTGAGGGCTGATCGCTCACCGCGACGGCGGGATCGATGACCGCGACCGCGGTTCGATCACCACGAGGAACGGTGGGCGATCACGCCGCCAGGGTGAACGCGTCGTCGTCACGCATCCGGATGGTGCGACGAAGCGGGATCGTGACTCGTGCCGCGTGCTCGGTCGCGGTCGGGCGGCGGTGGGCGGTCGGTCCGGTCGTCGGGATCCGCAGGGCGATGCGGCCGGCGCGCGGAGCACGGACGGCGGGGCGGGTGACGCCGACGGGGTCGGTGAGCCGGCTGCGTTCCGACTCCGTCGTGCGCGCGGTGATCGGGCTGCGGCGGGCGGGGCGCACGGCGCGAGCGAGACGGTGACGACGGCGCGGCTGCACGACGCGGGTGGCGGGCACCTCGGACACGGCGGCGGTCTCCCGCTTCGCCTCGACGTCGACGTGTTCCGTAGCGACGGCGTCAGACAGTTCGGCCTGCGTGCGCAGGACGCGCGGGAGTGAGACGAGCCAGCATCCGACGACCGAGAAGGCGGTGAACTCGAAGAGCGCGAGCGTGATGAAGCCGGCGGTGAGCACGACGATGCCGGTGGCCAGCACGATCACGAACACGAGCGTGAAGCGGCGGAACACGCGAGGCAGACCGGGCAGGCCGAGGCTCCACGCGACGAGGGAGAGGAAGGACAGGCCGAGGGTGGAGGCGGCGAGGTCGTGCATGACCACGCTGACCGGAATCGGGATGAGACCCACGACCGTCATCGCCAGGCCGGCGGTGATGAGCGACCCGCGCAGTCCGCGGCGCGTGTGGCGGCCGGTGGTGGCGGGCAGGGTCATACCGATCACGACACCGTAGACGGCGAGGAGTGAGCCCGAGACGATCACGGTGGTGTTGAAGGTGCGCGCGGAGAAATCGCCGACCGTACCCAGCTGCGAGAAGTGCAGCGTCCACCAGGTGGTTTCCTTGGTGGTGAGGATCGCCGTCACGACACCGATCGCGAGAACTGCCATCGCCATGCTCCCGAAACGGTGAGCAGAGTGAAGGCGCGCCCGAGACGTCATCGTTTCGGCGAGCGTCGGTGAGACGGGTTTGAGTCGTTCCGGCGCGTCGAAGGCGGCGAGGGCGGCAGAGGTCATGAGACAACATTATTGAAATGCCTGCGCGGAAATGTACGTCTTGCGCTAATTCCATGTTATGAATTCGTGTCCTGGTGGCTCCCAGGTATCTCCCGGTAGTGTTGGTCGGTCGGCTCTGGACACTGCGATGATCTGTTCGCGGGCGGTGTGTGAAGTCCTTGGGGCCGATGATGGGCGCCGACCCGGCGTGCATGACCATCATCGAAATGGCCCCGGTTGACCGGGTGATCCGTCATGAGCGGAAGCTGTTTCTCGTGCGATCACTGGCGAAAGGCATCACCATGCCCAAGAACAAGAAACCGCAGGGCGGACGCCCCGCGAAGAACTTCGAACCCCGATACGGAGCGAAGACCTCCTACCAGGACCGCAAGCGTCGTCCCGGCGAGTCCTCTTCGGGCACGACGGGCAGCCGGAGCCCCGGTCACCGCGGCTACCGCGCGGCGGAGGAGGGCTCGACCCCCAAGCGTCGTTGGACCGCTCAGGAGAGGGTCGCCCGAGATGAAGCCCGCGGCATACGCAGCCGTGCCGGGAATGATCGACCCTCGCGTGAGGATCGCCCGCGCCGTGACGACCGTGCCGGTGGGTACCGCGAGGACCGCCCGCGCCGTGACGACCGTGCCGGTGGCTACGACCGACGGAACCGCGACGACCGCGCCGGCGGCTACGAGCGCCGTGACGAGCGTCCGCGCCGTGACGAGCGTGCGGGCGGATACGGCCGTGACGAGCGTGCCGGTGGGTACGACCGTTCGCGCCGCGATGACCGCTCCGGCGGGCACGACCGTCGACAGCAGGGCGACCGCTCCGATCGTCCGCGCCGCGACGACCGCGCCGGTGGGAATCGCGGCGATCGCACCCGCCGTGATGATCGCGCCGGGGGGTACGACCGTCCGCGCCAGGATGACCGGCGGTACGACCGTCCGCGTCAGAGCGACCGTGATGAGCGCTCGCGTCGGGACGACCGCGCCTTCGAGCGTCCGCGTCGGGACGACCGTGACGCCCGCGCCTTCGAGCGTCCGCGTCGGGACGACCGTCCGCGTCGGGACGACCGGGGGTACGACCGCCCGCGCCGGGAGGGAGCACCGTCGCGCGACGCGGCGCGCGATGCTCATGTCGACGTCGTGCACGAGCGGCTGCAGGCCGAAGCGATCCAGGCCGACAACATCGCCGACGCGACGTTCGCCGATCTCGGTCTCGGCCAGAACATCGTCACGCGACTGACCGAACTCGGCGCCGAGAAGCCCTTCCCCATCCAGGCCGCCACGGTTGCCCCGATCCTCGAGGGTCGCGACGTGCTCGCGCGCGGCCGCACCGGTTCGGGCAAGACGATCGCCTTCGGCGCTCCGCTCGTGGAGTCGGTGCTGCGCTCGCAGGCGGGCACCCGGCGTGAATTCGGTCGCGCGCCGAAGGCCCTCATCATGGCTCCGACGCGCGAACTCGCGCTGCAGATCGACCGCACGGTGCAGACGCTCGCGCGGAGCGTGGGCCTGTTCACCACGCAGATCTACGGCGGCGTCCCGCAGGCGCGTCAGGTCGGTGCGCTGAAGAAGGGTGTCGACATCGTCATCGGCACCCCGGGCCGCATCGAGGATCTCGAGCGCCAGGGCAAGCTCGACCTGTCCCAGGTGCAGATCGCGGTCCTCGACGAGGCCGATCACATGTGCGAGCTGGGATTCCTGGAGCCGGTGCAGCGCATCCTGCGTCTGACGGCGGGCGACAGCCAGAAGCTCCTGTTCAGCGCCACGCTCGACCGCGAGGTCGCCGCGCTGGTCGACGAGTTCCTGGTGGAGCCCGCCGTCTACGAGGTCGCGGGCGAAGACCAGGACTCGGGCACGATCGACCACCGCGTGCTGGTCGTCGACCACCGCGACAAGGCCGAGATCCTGCGCTCCCTCGTCGACCGCGAGGGCAAGACGCTGGTGTTCGCGCGCACGCGCGCCTACACCGAGATGCTCGCCGAGCAGTTCGAAGACGCGGGCATCGCCGCGCTCGCACTGCACGGCGACCTCAACCAGTCCAAGCGCACGCGGAACCTCGAGAAGCTCACCTCGGGTCGCGTGAAGGTGCTGGTGGCGACCGACGTTGCCGCGCGCGGCATCCACGTCGACGACATCGACCTCGTCGTGCAGGCCGACGCACCCGACGAGTACAAGACGTACCTGCACCGCTCGGGCCGCACCGGCCGTGCCGGCCGCGAGGGCAGGGTGGTCACGCTCGTGACCCGCCAGCGTCGCCGTCGGATGACGGAGCTGCTCGACCGTGCCGAGATCGAGGCGCCGTTCGAGGACGTGCGTCCCGACGACGACCTTCTCGAGGAGATCTCGGGCCGTCAGGCCGCCGACGTCGCCAGCTGATCCGCGACGCGGGCGACCCCGCGGGCGGGTCGCCCGCGTCAGAAGAGCATCGCGGGGGCGTCGGGGGCCGTGCGGCGCGCGGCCACGCGCCCCCGTGAGGTGACGACGATCGGGGGAGGCGATGCGGCCAGGCCGGGCACCGGCATCCGTCGATCCGGCCGGTCGTCTTCGACCGTGCCGTTCAGCCCGTGTGCGCGCAGCAGCGGCTGCACGCGCTTGGCGAGCCATGAGCGATAGCCCTTGGGCGCGTACGCGGACACCCCCGGATAGAGCCCCAGGTACGATGACACCAGCTCCGGGTGGTCGCGCTCGAGCCAGGACATGAACCACGCCTTCGCGCCCGGACGCAGATGCAGGGCGCCGTAGACGACGCGAGCGGCCCCGGCCTCTTTGATGCGCCGCAGCGCGTCGTCGAGCGCGGCGATGGAGTCGGTGAGGTGCGGCAGGATCGGCATCAGGAAGACGGTCACATCGAATCCCGCGTCGGTCGCGGCGCGCACGGTGTCGAGTCGGGCAGCGGTCGTGGGCGTTCCCGGCTCCACCGCCTTCTGGAGATGGTCGTCGAACACGGCGATCGACATGGCGAGGGTCACTCTCACCTCACGAGAAGCTTCCGCGAGCATCGGCAGGTCGCGCCGCAGCATCGTGCCCTTGGTGAGGATCGAGAACGGGGTGCCGGAATCGGCGAGGGCGGACACGATGCCCGGCATGAGGCGGTAGCGGCCCTCGGCTCGCTGATACGGATCGGTGTTGGTGCCCAGCATCACCGGGTCGTGGTGCCAGTTGCCGCGGGCGAGCTCGCGGCGGAGCACCTCGGCGACGTTCACCTTGACGACCACCTGGGTGTCGAAGTCGCGTCCGGCGTCGAGGTCGAGATACTCATGGGTTCCGCGGGCGAAGCAGTACGAGCAGGCATGACTGCAGCCCCGGTACGGGTTGACGGTCCAGTCGAAGGGCATCGACGAGCCGCCCGGAACGTGGTTCAGCGCGGACTTCGCCATGACCTCGTGGAACGTGACGCCCGAGAACTCGGGTGTCGTGACGGACTGCACGAGTCCGTCGAGGTGCTCCAGACCCGGCAGTGCCGCCGTGTCGGCCACTCCGAGTTCCTGTCCCCGCCAACGCATGTGTCCATGGGAACAAAGCTTCGAACGAATGTCAACCATCGGACGGCAAGGATCGAAGGGTGGCGGAGTCGCGGGTCATGACGTCGAGATCGTGCACGTGATGAACGACAATGAGGAGGTGGCGGACCCCGACCCGCCCGAATCTCCGGGCGCACCCCTCACTCGTCGCGCATTGCGCGAGAGAGTGGTGGCCTCGCGCCCCGGGGCAGGCGCGCCGGGCGACGGCACCGGCGTCGTCCCCGGATCGTCTCCGGCACATGCCCGTCGCCGACGGGCAGGGCGCATCGCGACCGTCTTCGCCGTCGTGGGCACGGCCGCCCTCGTGTTCGGCTCCGCCGTCGCGGTGACCGCTGCCGTGACGGCCCCGCCGCTCGTAGACGCACCGGCCAGTGTCGCGAACGGCGACCTGGACGTGTCGGTGCAGGGGTCGCAGAGCGAGCCGCTCCCCCCGGTGACGGAATCGCTGCCGTCTCCGGTCGTCGCTCCCGAGGTCACCGGCGACGACATCTGCGCATCCGCCGACCTCACCGCGGCCCTCGATGCCCGCGACACCGCCGCGGCCGTCGCCGCCGCCGGTGGAGCCGAGTCGTTCCGCTCGGCCGTCGCAGCCGGCACGGCGCCCTGCGTGCGCCTCGACGACCCGACGTTCGAGTGGGTCGTGGTCAACAAGTCCCGGCCCTACGACCCGGTGGACTATCGTCCCGCCGACCTCGTCGCGCCCGACGGTGTGCGCAACATCCCGGGCACCGCGCTGCGTTCTGCGGTCTCTTCCGCCCTGTCGGCGCTCGTCGCGGACGCCGCAGCCGATGGAGCGGGCGAGATCGCACTCCTCAGCGGCTTCCGCTCCTACGACACCCAGGTCGACACCTACTCGTCGCACGTCAACGCGCGCGGCACGGACGGCGCCGACGAGATCAGCGCCCGCCCCGGACACAGTGAGCACCAAGCGGGGCTCGCCGCCGACGTGGTGGCGTGCGGTGCCGGCGGATGCGGGGACCTCGACGATCTGGCCGGCACGGCTCAGGGCGACTGGGTCGCCGAGCATGCCTGGGAGTACGGCTTCATCGTGCGATACGAGGAAGGCTTCACGGGCGTGACCGGGTATGTGCCCGAGCCCTGGCACCTGCGGTACGTCGGAACCGACCTCGCCCGGCACTATCACGAGGGCGGCTGGCACACCCTCGAGAGCTTCTTCGGCCTCCCTGCCGCGCCCGACTACGACAGTTGACGGCATCCGACAAATAGCGACACCGAGTGCCGGGGATCGAGGGACCCGATCTCACAGCGCTCGCGCCCCGCCGCCGACGTCGGAACTAGGATGACGCCCGGGGAGACCCGCACCTGCAGCCACTCGAGGAGGAGATCCGCATGGAACGCGACATCTACGACGAGGATCACGAGGCCTTCCGCGACGTCGTCAAGGAATTCATCAAGCGCCATGTCACCAACGATGTGCGCGAGAAGTGGGACGCCGAGGGCGAGGTCGACCGCGGGACGATGCTCGCCGCGGGTGAGGCGGGATTGATCGGCCTGTCCGTGCCGGAGGAGTTCGGCGGGGCGGGCATGCTGCAGGACTACCGCTTCCGCGCGATCGTGAACGAAGAGGTCATCGCCGCCGGGGCGGGGTCGCTCGCGGGGGCGTTCGGCATCCAGGATGACCTGGCGGTGCCGTACCTGGTGCACATGGGCACGCAGGAGCAGAAGGAGAAGTACCTGCCACGCATGGCCACCGGGGAGATCATCGGTGCGCTCGCGATGACCGAGCCCGGCGCGGGGAGCGACCTGCGCGGCATCTCGACGACGGCGAAGAAGGTCGACGGCGGCTACGTCGTCAACGGGGCGAAGACCTTCATCTCGTCGGGGGCGAGCGCCGACCTCGTCGTCACATTCGTGAAGACCGGCGAGGGAAACCGTCCCGACGCGTTCAGCCTGCTCCTGATCGAGACCGCGTCCGAGGGGTTCGACCACGGCAAGAAGCTGCACAAGATGGGCTTCCACGGTCATGACACCGCGGAGCTGTCGTTCTCGGATGTGTTCGTGCCCGAGGAGAACCTCATCAGCGGCCGCGAGGGGCAGGGCTTCGTGCAGCTGATGATGAACCTTCCGCTGGAGCGCCTGTCGATCGGGGTCGCGGCTGCTGCGGCGGCGGGCGCCGCGCTCGATTGGACGGTCGCGTACACGAAGGAGCGCGAGGCCTTCGGCCAGCGGGTCATCGACTTCCAGAACACGCGCTTCCAGCTCGCCGACATCGCCGCGACGGTGGACGCACTGTGGGCGTACATCGACCGTGCCATGCGCGCCTACGGCGAGGGCGAGCTGTCGGCCGAAGAGGCGGCGAAGGTGAAGTTCTGGACGACCGAGCGCGAGTGGGATGTGCTCGACACGTGCGTGCAGCTGCACGGCGGCTACGGCTACATCACCGAGTACCCCATCGCCCGCGCCTTCCTCGACGCCCGCGTGCACCGCATCTACGGCGGCACGAACGAGATCATGCGCGAGATCGTCGGCCGTCAGCTCGCCGGCAAGAAGTAACTGCGGAACGGGGATGAGACGCGGTCGGTAGGCTCGCAGGATGAGCGCACCCGGATCTGACGACGGGCGCCCCGGCGGACGAGGCAGCTACGCGAAGGGCATCGCGCGGCGGCAGGAGATCCTCGACCGCGCGATCGAGGTCTTCGCCGAGCGCGGATCCAAGCGCACGAGCCTGCGCGCGATCGCGAGCGAGGTCGGCGTCACGCACGCCGCCCTGACCCACTACTTCGGTTCGCTCGACGAGCTCCTGGTGGCGGTGTACGTGGAGTCGGGACGCCGCTCCGACGCGCGCGAGGAGCCCGCCGAGGAGTCGACGCCCGCCGCGACCATGCGCCGCTCCGCGCAGCAGAACCGGAGCATTCCCGGCCTCGTGCAGCTGTACTCGTCGCTGGTCGCGGCGGCGCTCGAAGACGGGCACCCCGCTCCGCAGGAGTTCATCACCACACGATTCGCGCGACTGCGCCGCGAGATGGCGCTGCGGGTGTCGCGTCTGCAGGACGACGGCGTCATCCGCCCCGATGTCGATCCCGCCCTCGTCGCGGCCCTCGTGATCGCCGCATCGGACGGCCTGCAGGTGCAGTGGCTCCTCGACCCCGACGTGGATCACGAGGGCGCGCTGGCGATGCTCGACACGCTCCTGTCGCCGCGCGGCGCCTGAGCGGTCGCCTCAGAGGGTCGCGACGAACGGGTCGAAGTCGTCCGAAAGCAGCGGAACGGGCGCGACCGAGCTGGAGACCGCCTCGGTCACGCCCGACTCCGCGGACTCCTGAGCCGACAGCAGCACATCCAGCACGTGCAAGCCGAGCTCTCCCGAGGCCACGTGGGGGCGGCCCGCGGCGATGGCGCGCACCATGTCCAGCGCCCCGAGGCCGCGTCCGACGGTGAGATCGGGGTGGGGGATGTCGATCCACTCCTGTTCCGTCTTCATCCCGTCGCGCAGCACACCGAGGGGCTCGACGTACGCGATGCGCCCCTCGAACCGGTTCGGGTCGGGAAGGACGATCGAGCCCTCGGTGCCGTGGATCTCGACGACGCCGTGACGCTCGAGGGCGGAGTCGAAGCTCAGCAGGCTCTGCGCCTGCTGTCCCGACGCGAACGCGGTCGCGATCTGAATCGTCGAGGGCACCTCGACGGGGAATCGCTCGCCCGCGCGCGGTCCGGTGTGGATCTCGCGCTCCGCACGGGCCTTCGTGCCGACGGCCGAGACCCGGTCGACGGAGCCGAACAGGCTCACCAGGGCCGAGAAGTAGTAGGGACCCATGTCGAGCAGCGGGCCCGCGCCGTGGGCGAACAGGAAGCCCGGGTTCGGATGCCACAGGTCGGGGCCCTGCGTCTGGAAGGCGGTCTGGGCGAAGAGCGGCCGACCGATCAGGCCCTCCTCGATGGCGCGGCGAGCGGCCTGGAATCCCGGGCCGAGCAGGGTGTCGGGGGCCGACCCCACGCGCACGCCCGCGGCCTCGGCCTCCTGCAGCAGCAGCGCGGCGGCCTCCCGGTCCAGCCCCAGCGGCTTCTCGGACCAGACATGCTTGCCGGCAGCCACGGCGGCGCGGGAGATGTCGACGTGTACGGCGGGGATCGTGAGGTTCACCACGAGGTCCACGCCGCGATGCGCGAGCACGTCTTCGGCGCTCCCGTGCCCCGGGATGCCGTACTTCTCGGCCTGCGCGCGGGCGCGCTCGAGATCCAGGTCGCCGAGGATCAGCACCTCGGTGTCGGGGAAGGCGCCCAGATTCTCGAGGTAGGTGTCGCTGATGACGCCGACCCCGATGATGCCGATGCCGACCGCGCTCATCGGACGAACCCGCCCTCGGTGAGGAACGCGAGGCTGGCGGCGATGTCGTCGAACACGTCGCCGGGTGCGTGGTCGTACTCGATGACGGCGTACTCCAGGCCGTGCGCGGCGCGCAGCGCGTCGGCGAGGGGAACGTCGGCCGTGCCGGCGTGACGCTGATCCAGGCTTGACGACGCGAACTCCGGCGCGCCGGGCGCCCAGGGGTTGGATGCGGGGACGACGCCGTCCTTCACGTGCACCGCGACGAGGCGCTCGCCGAGGCGGTCGACGAGCGAGACGATGTCCTGCCCGCCGGTGAGGGCCCAGAACAGATCGAGTTCGAGCGCGACCCGGGGGTCGGTCTGTGCGACGAAGTACTCGTAGGCGCTCTGCCCGTCGATGTCTGCCACGAACTCCTGTGCGTGGTTGTGGTAGCCGACCGAGAGGCCGAATCCCGCGGCGGTGTCGGCGAGAGCGTTGAGGCGGTCGGCGATGTCGGTGACGCCGTCGCGGGTGCGCCAGCGGTCAGCGGCGACGAACGGGTCGATGACGGTCTTCACGCCGATCGTGGCTGCCGCTTCGAAGACCACCTCGGGTGCGGGAGTCGGGATCGAGCCGTCCGGCGTCCAGAGCTCGTCGGACAGCAGCGGAGCGTGACCCGTGGGAGAGGCGAGCCCCGACGCGTCGAGGGCGGCGCGGACCTCAGCGGGTCGGCGCACGAAGTCGAAAGCCTCGACGTTCCGCAGTCCGAGGGCGGCCAACCGGTCGAGCGAGCCTCCCATGTCGGCGGAGAACTGCTCGGCGAGCGTATAGAGCTGAATCGAGGCGAGCGGCAGGGCCACGGTGACCGTCCTTTCCGTCACCGGGCGGTGTCGACGACGGTGACGACGATGAGGATAACAGAAAAACCTCCATCCGGAGGTTTCTGATCGACCGGTCACCGTGCCGACGGGCGATGGGCGGAACATGAGACGATTCCCGCGATGGACAGCGATACCCGTGGCGAGCTGCACCGCCTCCGCGCGCGAGCCTACGGGCACGCCGCCGACATCCACGATGATCCGGTCGCACTCGCCCGGCTGCAGGAGCTCGAGGAGCTTCACGCGAGTTCCTCGCCGATGCATGAGTCCGAGATCGATTCTGAACCCGTGCCTGAGCGGGATGCCGCCGTGTCCCGCGGTGCGGAGACCGCGGCCGCCGTCGTACCGCCGTCGACGGGAGCGGCCGATGACCGGGGCGAGCTCTCCGAGGCGTCGGAACCGGAGCAGCGGGCACGCACACGGCGCGACCGGCGTCGACCGCGAACGCCGCGCCGGGATCGCCTGATCTGGGCGGCATCCGTTCTCATCGCCGGGAGCGCGTCGGCGGCGATCACCTACGGAGCGGTCGCGATCACTCCGGTGCCGGTCTCATCCGGAGCCCCGCAGATCGACGATCTCGAACCGGCCGACGTCGCACTGCCCGCCGGTTGGATGGGCGCGGGGCCGAGTTCGGCGGTGTTCGAGTTCTCCGGACTGACGGCGTTCGAGACGGCGAGCGGCATGGGATGGAGCAGCGGGACCGGCGAGTGCCTGATGATCGTGCGCGACGACCAGATCCCCGCCGACGACGAGGCCGACGGCGGGTCGTACTCCTTCGAGGGGCCGGTGTACTCGGGGTGCCGCGTCGGCGTGTTCCCGGCGACCGTCGAGGTCCCCCTCGATTCGAACGCGCCGGAGGAGCTCGCCGCACGGTTCCCCGACGGTGTCGCCCTGCAGTTCGTGCTTGACGAGGATCGGCTGGGCGTCTACCTCGACGGCGAATGAACCTGCTTGCGACGTCTCAGTGCTGCCCGGCGGGACCCGCGCCGCGGCCCATGCCGCGCGATGCCAGGCCGCGCCGGCGCGCGAGCTTCGCGACTCCCGCCTTGCGCAGGCGGTCGCCGATGACGACCCCCAGGCCCGCGCCGATCAGACACGAGGCCATCGTCAGGGCGAAGAACGCGATCTGCAGGCCCGGTGCCAGCGACCCGAGGTCGAACGACGCCCAGGACAGCAGCGGGTACACGATGCCGACGACGACCGCGCCGGCGAGGTACTGCCACGTCTTCCAGGATCGGTAGAGCACGGCGAGGAACGGCAGCTCGATGAAGAACGCCCACCACAGGCTCGCGCCGAGGAACGGGAAGGCGACGAGCCCCGACAGCAGCCCGACCAGGATCGCGGTTCCCGGGCGCTCGAGCAGGCGCATGCCGACCGCCGCCGGCAGCAGCCACAGCCCGGCGCCGGCCACCGAGAAGAAGGGCGCCACGGCGAAGACGGCGCTCGAGATCCATCCGGCACCCCACAGCAGCACGCCGCCGGCGACCCCGATCGCCGCGCAGGTGAGCAGGTAGACGGTCGAGACGCGGCTCATTCGTGCGCTTCCGCTGCCGACGCGAGCTGCGCCTTGGGGGTGGGTGAGGATGCGCCGACGCGCCAGTATCCGCAGAAGCTCACGAGATCCTTGTCGAGGCCGCGGTCACCGACCAGATGCCGGCGCGCATCGGTCGGCAGCGCCTGCTCGCCGACGACGTATGCGTGGAACGGCGCAGCGAGGTCGCTCTCGGGCAGCGTGCGCAGGGCCGACAGGGCGAGGGTGCCCGGCTTCTCGTCGCCCTCGCGCACGATCCACCGCACGTCTATGCCGGCCGGATGCGGGAACGACAGCGCATCGTCCTCGCCCGGGATCTCGATGAGCGCGATCCCGGTCGCGTGGGCGGGCAACGACGCGCACACGCCGGCGACGGCGGGAAGCCCCGTCTCGTCGGCGGCCAGCAGCACGCGCTCCGTGCCGCGCTCGGGGTTGAAGGCGAGGCCCTCGTCGATGATCACCACGCTCTCGCCCGGCTCGCAGGTCTCCGCCCACCGTGAAGCGGGTCCGGCGGTGCCGTCGGCCGCCGAGCCGTGCAGCACGAAGTCGACGTCGATCTCGGCGCCTGCCGTCGCGGTCGCCGCACGATAGGCGCGCACGGTGTAGTTGCGCATGACCGGGCGCATACCGTCGGGAATCCGCAGGTAACGCAGATACCCGAACAGCTTGTTGGCCTTGGCGGGGATGCGCTCCAGGCCGTCGTTGCCGCCGAGCGGCAGGAAGATGCGGAACCACTGGTCGTAGCCCATCGGCGTGAACCGGTCGATCTCGGCACCACCGAGCGTCACGCGCACCCAGTGCGGCGAGAGCCGCGCGGTGCGCAGCACGGTGAGGCGGATGAGGTCCTGCGAGGCGGGCTTGACGAGGCGGCCGGCGCGGGCCATGGAATGCTCCGTTCGGTCGGGGCGCTCAGGCGAGCGTCCAGGGCGAGGTGGTGGCGAACACGGCGGTGGACACCGCGAGGAAGGCGAGCACGAAGACGATGTCGCGGGCGCGGAACGGCACGAGATGCCGCTCGGTGCGATCCGGATACGCGCCGAAGGCGCGGGCATCCATCGCCAGAGCGACCCGCTCGGCGTGCCGGATGGCCCCCGCCAGAAGCGGCACGATGTAGCCCGCCCAGCGGTGCACGGCGGCGATCGGCCCGCGGCCGCCGTGGCTGCCCCGCACGCGATGCGCCTGGCGTATGATCTCCAGTTCGTAGCCGAACCGCGGCACGAAGCGGAACGCGGCCAGCGCGGTGTATCCGATGCGATACGGCACCCGGAGCTGCTGCACGCCCGCACGCACGAGATCCGGGCCCGTCGTCGAGAGGCCGACGATCAGCGCGAGGGAAACGATCGCGGCGACCCGGGCGCCGGTGGCCAGTCCCACCAGCATCGCGCCGCCGTACATCGTCCAGCCGCCGATCTGCCACAGGACCACGCTCTGATCCACGCCCGACGCGTCGGTCCAGATCGCGAACCCGACGCCCATCACGAGCGCCGCGACCGGAACGAGCACGAGGAGTGCGACCAGCCGCCGCGTGAACCGCACGCCGATCAGCAACACGATCGCGGTGAGGGCCACGAACGCCAGCGGGGTGGCGAGATCGCGCACGAAGACGAGCAGCACCATCGCCGGCACGGGTGCCAGGAGCTTCGCGAGCGGATTGATGCCGTAGAGGAACCGCACCGGCGACGCGGGGCGAAGCGCGGCGTACGGGTCGACCTGCACCGCACCGGTCTGCGCCTGCGGGATCGTGAGCGGCTCGGTCACCTCTCACCCCCGGGCAGGTCGGCAAGCCGGGCCACCCCGGCGAGGTCCGGGTGCGACGCGAGGCCGTGGAGGGCGCGACGCAGCGACGGCATCCGGAGCCCGGTGCGCTCGAGGAGCGCGTCGTCGGCGAACACGTCGGCGGTGGCGCCGTCGGCGGCGATGCGGCCGGCGTCGACGACGACCATCCGTTCGGCGTGCTCAGCGACCAGCTGCATGTCGTGCGTCACGACGAGGATCGTCGTGCCGTCCGCGCGCAGCTCGGCGAGCAGGCGCAGCAGCTCGTCCGCACGGGCGCGGTCCTGGCCGAAGGTGGGCTCGTCGAGGGCGAGCACGGGGGCACCGCCGATGAGCGCCGTGCCCACCGACAGGCGCCGCTTCTGTCCGCCCGAGAGCAGGAACGGATGCGCATCCGCTCGCTCGCTCAATCCGAACCGGGCGAGCATCTCGTCGACGCGTTCCCGAACCGCCGCTTCGTCCACGCCCGTTCGGCGCAGGCCGTGCGCGAGCTCGTCGTAGACGGTGTGGGCGATGAACTGGTGCTCGGGGTTCTGGAACACGAACCCGATCCGGGAGGACAGCCGCCGCGGGTCGACGCGCGCGATGTCGGCGCCGTCGACGCTCACCGATCGGCGGGGCGGGCGGATGACGCCGGCGATCGCCTGCACGAGCGTGGTCTTGCCGGCGCCGTTCGCGCCGACGATCGCGACGAACTCGCCGCGTCGCACCTCCAGGTCGACGCCGTGGAGCACGTCGGTGCGGCCGCGTCGCACCTCGAGGCCGCGCACGCGCACCACCGGATCCCCCGTGGCGCGCGTCGCGGCGGGAGCGGATGCCTCGCGCGGCGCGGCGACCGGCGGGGTCGCCTCGAGGGCATCGCGAAGTTCCGCGGGCGTCAGGGGAAGGGGGGCGAGCGCGTAGCCCGCGCGGCGCAGGCGCAGCGCCGCGAGCGCGGAATGGGGGAGCCACACCCCGAGGCGGTGCAGCTCGTCGGCGCGGCGGCGCAGCACGTCGTCGACGTGACCGTCAGCGAGGAGGCGCCCTGCCGCATCCAGCACCACGACGCGATCGACGAAGCCGATGGCGGCGTCGAGGTTGTGCTCGACCAGCACGATCGCCCGGTCGCCGGCCGCGACGAGGTCGCCGAGGGCCGCGTAGACCTCGTCGATGCCGCGCGGATCGAGGTTCGCGGTGGGTTCGTCGAGCACGAGCAGCGGCGAGCCCATCGCCAGCGCGCACGCGATCGCCAGGCGCTGACGTCCGCCGCCGGAGAGCCGGTCGGGGTTCTCCCGGCGCCGGTCCCACAGGCCGACGCGGCGCAGGGCCGCCTCCGCGCGGGCGAGCACCTCGGCGACCGGGAGCTTCAGGTTCTCGGGTCCGAACGCCACCTCGTCGAGGAGTGTTCCGGTGACCAGCTGCGCATCCGGGTCCTGGAACACCATGCCCACCCGCGTGCTGAGCGCGGCCACCGTGGTCGCGGAGGTGTCGACCCCCTCGATGCGCACGGTGCCGTCGACGCTTGCCGGCAGCGCGTGCGGGATGAGGCCGTTCAGCGCCAGCGCGAGGGTCGACTTTCCCGACCCGCTCGGACCGAGCAGCAGCACGACCTCGCCCGGGGACACGTCGAACGTGACCGACGCCGGCGTCGCGACGCGCGCCTCGTCGTGCGTGATCGCGACCTCGTCCAGGTGCGCGAGCGGCTGGCCGACGACCTGTCGGACCGCCGGCGCGGCGGACCGGTCGCTGTCGGCACGGACCACGGGCATCCCCTTCGGGATTCGGGACGTCTTCGACCGCTGCACGGCGAAGTGAGGTCTTCCTAACTTAGCTCACCCTCATCCCCTCCCGCTGGGTGCCGGCCGGGCTGGCGCGCGCGAGCGGCCCGTCCCGCGTGAGCGGCCGTCGCGCGCGAGCGGCCGTCGCGCGCGAGCGGCCGTCGCGCGTTCCCGACGTCGGAGATTCGGCCCGATGTCGGAGAGATCTGCCCGAATCCTCCGACATCGGCGCGATTCTCCGACATCGGCGGGGCTGGATGCAGGTGGCCGGGTGGGGTGCGGGTCGGGTGCGAGCTGGGGCTGGATGCAGGTGCCGGGCGGCGTGAGGGAGGGGCAGGTCAGGGGGTGGGGTGGTCGTGGCGGCGGCGTGGCACGCGAGTGGGCACCGACTCCGCCGCGAGCGGGTCGGTGGATGCGCGCTGCCGCGCCCAGCGGTGATACCGGCGGATGAACGGCACCGACGTGAGGGCGTGAAGGGTGATGCTGAGCGCGATCGTGGTCACGATCGTCGGGATGACGACCTCGTCGTCGGGGACCCCCTCGCCGATCGCGATGAGGAGGAACACGAGCGAGGCGAGCCCGCGGGGTCCGAACCAGCCGATGAAGGCCACCGTGGGCAGTCCGACATGCCGGCCGGCGAGCGCGAGGGCGACCGGCAGCATCCGCACGACCGTCAGACTGAGCACCGCGTACAGCGCCACCTGCCAGGTGATCAACGGGAGCGCCAGTGTGACCGCGACGGCTCCGAAGATCACCCAGGTCGCCGCGGCGAGGAGGTCGCCGGCGCTCTCGGTGAACACGCCGACCTCGGTGCGGGGCGATCCGACGATGCGCCCGAAGGTGAGGCCGCCCACGAACGCCGCGATGAAGCCGCTGCCCCCGAGCGCTTCGGCGATCGCGAGCGCGAGGATGGCGGCGACCAGCGGCAGGATCTGCCGCCACCGGCCGTCGATCCACCCCTTGGCCGAGGCGAGGCGGAACAGCGCCCCGCCCGCGACGCCCGCGATCACGCCCGCGAGAAGTCCCCATCCGATCTGCTCGGCGATGCTCACCGCGACGGCGGACGGGATGCTCGACTCCAGCTCGGCGTTGGCCACCGACACCGCGACGAGGAACAGGGGTACGGCGATCCCGTCGTTCAGTCCGCTCTCCACGTCGAGTGCCTGACGCACCCGGGGCGGGACCGCGCTGTCCTCCACCACGCGCTGGCCGAGCGCGGCATCCGTCGGCGCCAGCATCACGGCGATCATGATCACCGAGATCACCGCGATCTGCGGGAAGAGCGCGAGGCCCACGCCGATGCCGGCGAGCACGGTCAGCGGCAGGCCGACCAGGAGCAGGCGGCTCGGCCACTCGAGCTGGCGGCGCAGCGCCCGCAGATCGATGCGCATCGCGTCGCTGAACAGCAGCAGCACGAGGGCGATCTCGGCGACGCGTTCGGCCCCGGACGGATCGATGTCCAGATCGAAGGCCGAGGGCAGGGTGAGCCCGGTGACGACCCCGGCGACAGCCAGGAACAGAGCCGCCGTCACGCCGCGCTTCTGCAGCGGCCCCGACAGCGCGCTCCACACGGCCAGGGCCACGAGCACGACGAGCACGGCGATCACCCTCGGACGCTATCGGACCTCGCGGCGCCCGGCCGGCCGCCCCCGCCGACGTCGGAGAATCACGCCGATGTCGGAGGATTTCGGGCAGATCCTCCGACATCGGGCCGATTCTCCGACCTCCCGGGGTGAGGGTGCGGATGCGCGGGGCGAGCGAAGGGAGGGGGCGTCAGCGGCGGCGGGCGGTGCGGCCGACGCCGGCGCGGCGGAGGGCCTCGCCGATCGCGACGGCAACGGCCGTCCAGGCGACCGGGCCGACGATGAACATCGCGATGTAGACCACCTGGGCCCACGGGGCGAAACGGCCGAGGTCGGCGACCAGCGCGATCGGCACGGCGAGCACGACGCCGACGATGACGGCCGAGACGAAGTAGCGCCACCTCTCCCAGTGGCGGTACCGCCCGATCGCGGCGATGAGCTCCTGCAGCCCCCCGATGAGGATTGCGGTGCCGATGTAGCGCCCGATCCATGGCGGCACGAACGCGCTCGCGACGAGGGCGGCGAGCACGTGGGAGATCAGCGCGACCCAGGGCATCCGCAGCAGCACCTGGGCGATCACGCCGGGCAGCACGTGCACGCCGAGGACGAGTCCGTAGAGCACCGGCACGGCGGCCGACACGAGTCCGCTGACCGCTCCGGCGCCGGCCGAGACGGCACCGGTCGCGACGCCGATCGCGGCGCAGGTGAGCAGAACGCTCGTCGAGATGCCGGATCGGGGGGACACATGCCCAGCGTAGACCTCTCCTCTCATCGGTTTCTCACGCGACGACCGTTCCCTGGGAGGGAACTGTGAGTTACGTTTGTGCGCACTGCGCGCCGACGATGCCGCGCAGTCCTTCCCATCCCTTCCCCGTTGGGAGCTCACTGCATGAGCCGAAACACCCTGAGAGCGGCCGCGGTCATCACCGTCGCCGCCCTTCTCACCGGAACCACCGTCACGACCGCCTTCGGCGCGACCGGATCGGAGGAGGTGAGTCCGCCCACCCCGATCGACTCGCCGACCGGCACCTACATCGTGCTGCTCGAAGAGGATCCCGTCGCCACCTATGACGGGGGCGAGCCGGGACTGCGCGCCACCACGCCCGCAGACGGCGAGAAGCTCGACACGCAGTCGGCCGAGGTGAAGGAGTACGCCGGCTACCTGCAGGAGCGGCAGCAGGATGTCGCGGCCGAGACCGGCGTCAGCCCCGAAGCGACCTACCAGATCACCCTCAACGGGTTCAGCGCCAAGATGTCGCCGCAGGAGGCCGCGAAGGTCGCCGGTGCCAAGGGCGTCGTCGGGGTGTATCCGGACGAGATCCGCCACCCCGTCGCGGTGCCGTCGACGGAGTTCCTCGGTCTCGAGGGGGCCGGTGGCGTGTGGGAGTCGCTCGGGGGAACGGATGCCGCCGGCGAAGGCGTCGTGGTCGGTGTCGTCGACACCGGCATCGCCCCGGAGCACCCGTCGTTCGCGGGTGAGCCGCTGAGCGCGACACCGGGCGACGAGCCCTACCTCGACGGCGACGACGTCGTGTTCGCCAAGGCCAACGGCGACGAGTTCCGCGCCACGCGGGTGACCGGTCAGGACTGGGGCGTCGAGGACTACTCCACGAAACTCATCGGTGCGCAGTACTTCTCCACCGGTGCCGCGAGCGCCGGATTCGACTTCGGCTCCGACTACCTGTCGCCGCGCGACGGCGACGGCCACGGGTCGCACACGGCGAGCACCGCCGCCGGCAACGCCGGCGTCGACGCCTCGATCGAGGGCATCGACTTCGGTGCCGTCTCGGGTGTCGCGCCGGCCGCGAAGGTCGCGGCGTACAAGGCGTGCTACGTCGGGCCCGACCCGCTGGTCACGACCGACGACATCTGTGCGCTGAGCGACCTGCTCGACGCGATCGACACCGCCGTGAACGACGGCGTCGACGTCATCAACTACTCCATCGGAGGTGGCGCGGCCACCACGACGTGGTCACCCGACGACCAGGTGTTCTTCAACGCCGCCGTCGCCGGGGTGTTCGTCTCGGCGAGCGCCGGAAACTCCGGTCCCGACGCGTCGACCGCCGACCACGCCGCCCCCTGGTACACGACGGTCGCCGCGTCGACCATCCCGACCTGGGAGGGCACGGTCTCGCTGCCCAACGGCTTCCTCGAAGCCGGCGCGTCGGTGACGGTGCCCTTCGGCGAGTCGCTCACCGCCCCCGTCGTCTACGCCGGAGACATCCCGGCGGAGGGGGTCTCCGCCGCCGACGCGGCGCTGTGCTACCTCGACTCTCTCGACCCCGAAGCGGCCGCCGGCGCCATCGTGGTGTGCGACCGCGGCGTCATCGCCCGCGTCGAGAAGTCGCAGGCGGTCGCCGAGGCGGGCGGTGTCGGATCGATCCTGGTGAACGTCACGCCGGCATCCCTCGACAACGACTTCCATTCCGTGCCCACGGTGCACCTGCCCGACACCGTGCGGGAGCCGCTGCTGGACTACGTGCGCAACACCCCCGACGCCGAGGCCACTCTCATCGGGGAGAACACCACGGGCGAGGAGACGCCGGTGCCGCAGATCGCAGGATTCTCGAGCCGCGGACCGATGCTCGCCGACGGCAGCGACGTCATCAAGCCCGACATCGCGGCCCCCGGTGTGGCGATCCTCGCCGCCACCCAGAACGGTGCGACCGAGGACCCGACCTTCGGCATCCTCTCGGGAACGTCGATGGCCGCCCCGCACGTGGCCGGCCTCGCCGCGCTCTACCTGACCGCCAACCCCGGTGCGACACCCGACGAGGTCAAGTCGGCGATGATGACCACGGCGTCGAACACCGTGAACGCCGACGGCTCGGCTAACCTCGATCCCTTCGCGCAGGGCGCCGGCCAGGTGGAACCGACCGACTTCCTCGACCCGGGCGTGCTCTACCTGAACGGCCCGGTCGACTGGGCGGGCTTCGTCGAGGGCACCGGCAACTGGGACTTCGGCGGCATCGATCCGATCGACCCGAGCGACCTGAATCTCGCGTCGCTCGCGATCGGGACGCTGTCCAAGGAGCAGACGGTCACCCGCACGCTCACGGCCACGCGTCCGGGCACCTACACGGTCGAGGCCTCGATCCCCGGGGTCGACGTGTCGGTCTCGCCCGCGAGCCTCACCTTCGGCGCCGCCGGCGAGCAGCAGTCGTTCGAGGTGACGATCAGCAACGCTGACGCTCCGGTGGAGCAGTGGGCGACGGGCTTCATGACGTGGACCGGCGATGACGGCACGACGGCGCGCTCGCCGCTGGCCGTGCGTCCGGTCACCGCCGATGCCCCCGCCGAGGTCTCCGGCACGGGCATCGCCGGATCCACCGAGGTCACCATCGACTCGGGCGTCTCCGGCGAGCTGCCGCTGAACCTGTCCGGCCTTGCTCCGGTCGAGCTGCTCACCGACCCGGCCAACCCGGTCGAGGGCCACACCGGAGACGAGAACTCCGGCGACGCCGACGGCAACGTGTTCTGGTTCGCGGATGTGGCCGAGGGCACATCCCTCGCCCAGTGGACGCTCGACTCGTCCGACGACGCAGGGAGCGACCTCGACCTCATCGTGTACCGCGTGGTCAGTCGGGAGGACACCCGCTACTACGAGCAGTTCGTCTCGGCGACCGCGTCGGCCGACGAGCAGGTCAGCCTCATCGCGCCCACCGCCGGAACGTACCTGATCGTGGCCAACATGTACTCGATCACCCAGCCCCTCACGTGGGACCTCACACAGGCGCTGGTCACTCCGGAGGGCGAGGGTTCGCTCACCGCGACACCGAACCCGCTGCCGGTGACCCGCGGCGAGCAGGCGACGTACGCACTGTCGTGGACGGGACTGCAGGCTGAGACGTCGTACCTCGGCGTGGTGCAGTACGGCGAGTCGCAGGTGCGCACGATCGTGTCGGTGGATGCCGGGGCGGCCGCCCCGGAGGCCGTCACGGCGCCCGAGATCACGGGTACCGCGAAGGTCGGACGCACCCTCGAGGTGACGCCGGGCGAGTGGGACCCCGCCGACGTCGAGCTGACGTACCAGTGGCTGCGAGACGGCACGGCGATCGAGGGGGCGACATCCACGACCTACACGGTGACGCGCGACGACGTCGGCACGGCGCTGTCGGCGCGGGTGACGGCCAGCGCCGAGGGTAACGCCAACGCGGGCACCGCGCTCAGCAACGAGGTGTTCGTGAAGGTGGGCTCCGACACCGAGGTGTCGATGAACCGCTACATCGGCACGTCGAAGCACGACTACACCGTGACGGTGGAGGTCACGGTCGATGACGGGTCGGTCGCCGACGGCACGGTGGAGGTGTGGGTCGGTTCCACGAAGCTGACCGGCACGCTCGCCGACGGTGCCGTCAGCTTCGACCTGCCGAAGCAGAAGAAGGGCATCAAGGTCGTGATCGCCACCTACACCGGCAGCGACACCGTCGCCCGCTCGGTCGGGGTGAGCGGCTTCCTCGTGCTCCGCTGACGCTGTCGACGAAGCGTCCGGGCCGTGCGTGGTCCGGGCGCTTCGTCGTCTCCGGAGGTCAGAGGCGCCGGCGGCGGCGGGTGAGCCGCACCTTCGGCAGCGGCGGGGCGGGGATGCGCTCGTCGCCGTGGCCGACGACCTCGCCGAAGCGCTCGCCGTGGGCCTCCCACGCATCGCGGGCCTCGACGATCTCGTCATGACTGCGGCCGACGAAGTTCCACCACATGACGATCTCGTCCTCGAACGGGGCACCCCCGATGAGGAACAGCCGCGCCCCCGCCGCAGAGGCGACGCGCACGTGATCGCGCCGGGTGCCGAGGTAGAGCATCCGCTTGTCGTCGAGCGCGACCGTGTCGGCACCGTCGATGCGCGCGGGGGAGACGTGCACGCTCGCGTCGCCGTCGACCGCGATGAGCGCGTGCTCCCACGCCGCCTCGAGGGGGATGCGCACGGTCGCCCCGGCGGGGATATGCAGTTCGGCGCCGACGATCGGCGTGTAGACGGATGCGGGCGAGGCGACATCGCCGAGGCGTCCGAGCACGACCGTCGCCTCGCCGTCGTCTCCGGTCTCGGCCGCCAGCGGCAGCGTCGGCAGATCCTTGTGACGCTCGAACGCGGGAGCACCGTGGCGACGCGACTCGGGGAGGGCGACCCACAGCTGCAGGGCATCGAGGTCGACGGCGTCGTCGCCGTGCGAGTACTCCGAATGGGCGATGCCGGCGCCGCTGGTCATGAGGTTCAAGGCGCCGCGACGCACCATCACGTCGCTGCCGACGGTGTCGCGGTGGCGCACCTCTCCGACGAACGGCCACGTCACGGTCTGAAGCCCGATGTGCGGATGCGGCTCGACGCGCATCCGCGTGCGCTGCGGCCCGAAGCGGTCGAGGAAGCACCAGGCGCCGACCAGTGGCAGTTCCCGCTGCGGCAGCGCCCGGAAGACGGCCATCGCGCGGACCCCGCCCAGCGGCACCTCGCGCGAGGTCATCACGACGGCGCGCGGCCCGTCGCACTCCGCGGCGCTCTCGGCCACGACCTCGCCGGCATCGTCCAGACGCGTCATGGTCGTCTCAGGCGCCGGGCGCGCCGTGCGGCCAATCGACCGACAGCCCCTCGACGGTGTTCTCGCCGAGGTACTTGGTCACGAACGGGCACCGGGGCACGATCGTCTCGTCGCGGGCGGCGATGTCCGCGAGCGCGTCGGCGACGAGGATCGACGCGAGGCCGCGTCCCTTGAACGCGGGGTCGACCTCGGTGTGAACCATCTGCAGGCGACCGCGGTCGTCGGCCTCCCAGCGGGTGAATCCGGCGAGCACGTCGCCCACGTGGATCTCGTAGCGGGATGCGGCGTCGTTTCGGGTGATGCGCGGGGTCTCGGAGGTGTCGGTCACGGGGGTTCCTTCCGTCGCTGGGACAAACGTACGTCCGGTGCACGCGATTCCGCGAGGGTCGAGATCCACCCGTGACAGAGTGGGGGAATGTCGTCGCTGCTCGAGCTCGTTCCCGTCGGCGCCGATGAGGACACCGTCTACGACGGCTTCGTCTCGTGGGCGGAAGCCCGCGGCATCCGCCTCTACCCGGCGCAGGACGAGGCGGTCATCGAACTCGCCGCCGGGTCGAACGTGATCCTGTCGACCCCCACCGGCACGGGCAAGTCGCTCGTCGCGATCGCCGCGCACGCGGCCGCCCTCGCGCGCGGGGGCGTCACGTTCTACACCGCGCCCATCAAGGCGCTCGTGAGCGAGAAGTTCTTCGCCCTCGTGGAGGTCTTCGGCGCCGGGAACGTCGGCATGGTCACCGGCGACTCGTCGGTCAACCCCGACGCGCCGATCATCTGCTGCACGGCGGAGATCCTCGCGAACCTCGCGCTGCGCGAGGGCGCGGACGCCGACATCGACCAGGTCGTGATGGACGAGTTCCACTACTACGGCGATCCCGACCGCGGCTGGGCGTGGCAGATCCCGCTGCTGCTGCTCCCCCGCGCGCAGTTCCTTCTCATGTCGGCCACCCTCGGCGACGTCACCGACCTCGCCGCCGACCTGGAGCGGCGCACCGGGCGCCCGGTCGCGCGGGTGACCGGAGCCGTGCGGCCGGTGCCGCTGCACCACTCCTATGAGCGCGTCCCCGCCCACGAGCTCGTCACGAGGCTCCTCGACGAGCGCGAGGCCCCGATCTACATCGTGCACTTCTCGCAGGCGGCCGCGGTCGAGCGTGCGCAGGCGCTGTCGAGCGTGAAGGTCATCACGCGCGAGCAGCGGGATGCGATCGCCGACGCCATCGGAGGGTTCCGCTTCACGACGGGGTTCGGCAAGACCCTGTCGCGGCTCGTGCGCGCCGGCATCGGCGTGCACCACGCTGGCATGCTGCCGCGTTACCGACGCCTGGTCGAGACGCTCGCCCAGCGCGGACTGCTGCGCGTCATCTGCGGCACCGACACGCTCGGCGTCGGCATCAACGTGCCGATCCGCACCGTGGTCATCACGGCGCTGGCGAAGTTCGACGGCACCAAGATGCGTCAGCTCAGCGCGCGGGAGTTCCACCAGGTCGCCGGGCGCGCGGGGCGCGCGGGCTACGACCCCTACGGCAACGTCGTGGTGATGGCCCCCGACTGGGAGATCGAGAACGAGGCGGCGCTGCGCAAGGCCGGGGACGACCCCGCCAAGCGCAAGAAGATCGTGCGCAAGAAGGCGCCGACCGGGGTCGTCAACTGGGGCCTCGGGTCTTTCGAGAGGCTGGTCGAAGCCGAGCCGGAGCCGCTCACCTCGCACCTGCAGCTGACGGCGGCGATGCTCATCAATGTGATCGGGCGCGGCGGCGACGTGTTCGGGAACATCCGCTCGCTCGTCTTCGACAACCACGAGGCGCCGGCCCGTCGCTACGCTCTCGCGCGGCGCGCCCTCGCGATCTTCCGCACCCTCGTGGCGGCCGGCATCGTGCAGGTCGACCGCGAGGATGCCGCCGCACCGCGCATCCGGCTCACCGTCGATCTGCAGCCGAACTTCGCCCTCAACCAGCCCCTGTCGCCCTTCGCACTCGCCGCGATCGGCCTTCTCGACCCGGACGACGCACCGGGCGCGGCCGGCACGGGGCACTACGCCCTCGACGTCGTGAGCGTCATCGAGGCGACGCTCGACGATCCGCGGGCGATCCTGTCGCAGCAGGAGTACAAGGCGCGCGGCGAGGCGGTCGGCGCGATGAAGGCCGAGGGGATCGAGTACGAGGAGCGCATGGAGCTGCTCGAGGAGGTCACGTACCCGAAGCCGCTCGCCGAGCTGCTGGGCGAGGCGTTCGAGACGTTCGCGTCGAGCCAGCCCTGGGTGCGCGATTTCGAGCTCGCCCCCAAGTCGGTCGTGCGCGACATGTTCGAGCGCGCGCTGTCGTTCGGCGAGTTCGTCTCGCTCTATCAGCTGGGCCGCAGCGAGGGTCTCGTGCTGCGCTACCTCAGCGACGCCTACCGGGCCATCACCCAGACGGTGCCGATGGATGCCCGCACCGACGCGCTGCTCGACGTCATCGAGTGGCTCGGCGAACTCGTGCGACAGGTCGATTCGAGCCTCGTCGACGAGTGGGAGGCGCTGGTGAACCCCGCCGCCGATCCGGAGGCGCCCGTCGTGCCGCCCGCGCCCCCGTCGGTGCTGGACAATCGTCGCGCGTTCGTGGTGCTGGTGCGCAACGAGCTCTTCCGCCGCGTGCAGCTGGCGGCGCTGCAGCGCGACGACGATCTGGTCGAGCTCGACCCCGAGGTCGGCTGGCCGGATGTGCTCGACCGCTACTTCGCCGAGCACGACGAGCTGCTCACCGGCGGCTCGGCGCGGTCGCCGCGCCTCGTGACGATCGACGAGCAGCCCGCCGAGGGGGTGTGGCGCATCGAGCAGACCCTCGACGACCCCGCCGGCCACCACGACTGGCGCATCCGCGCCCACGTCGACCTCGCCGCCTCCGAGGAGGCGGGTTCGGCCGTGGTGATCGTCGACGAGGTCCTCCGCCTCTAGCCCCGTCCCGCCCCGCTCCGCCCCGCCCGGGCCTTGCCCCGCTCCGCCCCGTCCCGCCGTCCCACCCCGCCCGGGCCTTGCCCCGTTTCGGTTCGCCTGTCACCGGATGCCGGAAACAGCGCCGGTGGCGACATCCTGTGACAGGTGACCGCGATGTGTGCCCGCTCGCGGGCCGGGGGAGCGCAGTGTCAGAGTGGACGAGTGACGACGTACCTGGCGTTCCTCCGCGCGGTGAACCTCGGGGCGACGCGGAAGTTCCCGAAGGATGCGCTGCGCGCCGCCGTCGAGTCGTGCGGCTTCGAAGAGGTCGCCACGCACGGCAACACCGGCAACGTGCGCTTCGGGTCGGGGATGCGTTCGCGGCCGCGCATCGAGGAGCAGCTCGAGCGCGCCTTCCTGGCCGACCGGGGATTCGAGGTGCCGGCCATCGTCTTCTCCGTCGCCGAGTTCGCCGCGATCGCGGCCGAGACGGCGAGGCTGTCGGCCGAGAACCCCGGGTTGGCGCGTCACTACGTCTACCTGCTCAAAGACGAGCTCGACACCGCTCAGCTCGAGGCCGTGGCCGCCGCGGCGTCCGACCGGGGCCGGATGGTGGTTCACGGTCGGGTCGCGCACGCCCTCCTCGAACCCGGGTACGAAGACGGCGTGGTGGATCCGCTCGGTGCGGCGAAGCACCTCGGCGTCGGCACCAACCGCAACGCGACGGTCATCGCGAAGCTCGCCTCCCTCTGGCCCGGCTGATCCGCGCGCCCTCCGGAACGCTCGACGTTCACAACTCCTCAGATCCGGCGCCGCGGTGCCGCGAATCGAAGGATTCGGCCGGTTGCCGACGCCTGGTTGAGGAGTTGCGAACGAGCGGGAGGGTGCACCCCCCCCGCGGCTGTCCACAGCCTCGGCGGACGTCGGATGCCGCGGCTACCCTGGTCGGGTGAGTGATCCGCAGGCCGACCCGTACGCCGCATGGGATCCCGACGCCTTCGCCCCGCCGCCCGACGACGAGTTCGCCCCGCCGCCGCCGGAGGAGGAGTGGATGCCGCCGCCCGAGCCCGAGGCGGCGGTCGCGGCATCCGCGCACCGGGACTTCGTCGGCGCCGACCCCGCCGCGGTGCTGCACGAGGTCTACGGCTACGACGCGTTCCGCGGTGAACAGGCCGACATCGTCTCGCACGTGATCGCCGGCGGCGACGCGGTCGTGCTGATGCCCACCGGCGGCGGCAAGAGCGTCTGCTACCAGGTGCCCGCGCTCGTGCGGCCGGGAACGGGCCTGGTCGTCTCGCCCCTCATCGCCCTCATGCACGACCAGGTGGATGCCCTCGTGGCCAACGGGGTGGCTGCGGCCTACCTGAACTCCACGCAGACCCCGGCCGAGCGGTCGGCCGTCGAGCAGGCGTATCTGCGCGGCGCCCTGGACCTCCTCTACATCGCCCCGGAGCGCCTGTCGCTGCCGCAGACGACGGCCTTCCTGCAGCGCGGCCGCCTCAGCGTGATCGCGGTCGACGAGGCGCACTGCGTCAGTCAGTGGGGCCATGACTTCCGCCCGGACTATCTGGCCCTCGGCGACCTCGACGAGCGCTTCCCGGGCGTTCCGCGCATCGCGCTGACGGCGACGGCCACCCCCGCGACCCATCGCGAGCTCACCGAGCGCCTGCGGCTTCCGCAGGCCCGTCACTTCGTCTTCAGCTTCGACCGGCCGAACATCCAGTACCGCATCGAGCCGAAGGTCGACCCGCGCCGCCAGCTCGTGACCTTCATCCGCTCCCAGCCGGAGGGGGCCGCCGGCATCGTCTACGCCCTCAGCCGCAAGTCGGTCGAGCAGACCGCGGCGTACCTCGCCGGCCAGGGGATCGACGCGCTGCCGTACCACGCGGGCCTCGACGCGTCGGTGCGGTCGGCCAATCAGTCGCGCTTCCTGCGCGAGGACGGCGTGGTCATGGTCGCGACGATCGCCTTCGGCATGGGCATCGACAAGCCCGATGTGAGGTTCGTCGCCCACATCGACCTCCCGAAGTCGGTCGAGGGCTACTACCAGGAGACCGGACGCGCCGGCCGCGACGGCGACCCCGCGATCGTGTGGATGGCGTACGGCCTCGGCGACGTCGTGCAGCAGCGGCGCATGATCGACCAGTCGCCCGGCGACCGCACCTATCGCATGCGACTCGGACAGCATCTCGACGCGATGCTCGCGCTGTGCGAGACGGTCGGATGCCGCAGGCAGAATCTGCTCGGCTACTTCGGCCAGGAGTCGCAGCCGTGCGGCAACTGCGACACGTGCCTCACGCCGCCGGAGACCTGGGACGGACTGGTGGCGTCGCAGAAGTTCCTCTCGACCGTGGTGCGGCTGCAGCGCGAGCGCGGCCAGGCGTTCGGGGCGGGGCATCTCATCGACATCCTGCGCGGCGCGTCGACCGACCGCATCCGCCAGCAGGGGCACGACCGGCTCGCCACGTACGGCATCGGAGACGACCTCAGCGATCAGGACTGGCGCAGCGTCGTGCGCCAGCTGCTCGCGCGCGGCATCCTCGTGGCGCAGGGCGAGTACGGCACCCTCGCGCTGGGTGACCCGGCCGCCGCGGTGCTGCGCGGCGAGGCTCCGGTGCCACTACGGCGGGATGTGCTCGGTCGCGGCGCATCGGGCGGCGGGTCGCGGCGGCGCACCTCCGCTGCGTCCGACGCGCTCGCCGACGGCGACCGCGGCCTCTTCGAAGCGTTGCGGGCGTGGCGCGCGGGCGTGGCGCGCGAGATCGGCAAGCCGGCCTACGTGGTGTTCAACGATGCGACGCTGCGGGCGCTCGCCGAGCACCGCCCGGGCAGCATGGCCGACCTCGACGGCATCACCGGCATCGGCGCGACCAAGCGCGACGCCTATGGCGAGGCCGTGCTCGAGGTCGTCGCCGCCGAGGGGTGACCGTGAATATCGAGTGATGTTCGGTTTATCCTGGTGCGAGACCCGCACGAAGGAGTGGTGACCGTGGCTGCCGAGACCGAACGCCCGTGGCTGAACGCCGACCTGTCCGTCGAGGAGCGCGTCGAGCTGCTCCTGTCGGCGATGACCGTGGCCAAGAAGGCAGGACTCTTCTTCCACACGATGATCGCCATCGGCGACCTCGACGAGGACAACCCCGCGTTCGGTCTGCCGGCACCGCGAGAGCTGGTGGCCGGACGGCACATGTCTCACTTCAACCTGCTCGGCGCCGCGCCGACGGGTCGGCAGATGGCCGAGTGGCACAACGCACTCCAGGAACTCGCCGCATCGACTCGACTCGGCATCCCGGTGACGCTGTCTACCGACCCGCGCCACTCCTTCAGCGACAACCCGGGTGCGGCGATCATGGCGGGGCCCTTCTCGCAGTGGCCCGAGACGATGGGGCTCGCCGCGATCGGCGACGAGGAGCTGGTCGAACGGTTCGCCGACATCGCGCGGCAGGAGTACACGGCCGTCGGCTTGCGGGTCGCTCTGCATCCGCAGGTCGATCTCGCGACCGAACCGCGCTGGGCTCGGCAGACCGCGACGTTCGGTGAGGACGCCGATCTCGCCGGCCGCATGGGCGCCGCCTACATCCGCGGCTTCCAGGGGGAGGCCTTCGGGGTCGGCTCCGTCTCGACGATGACCAAGCACTTCCCCGGCGGCGGACCGCAGAAGGACGGCGAGGATCCGCACTTCGCCTACGGCCGCGAGCAGATCTACCCCGGCGGCATGTTCGAACACCACCTGAAGCCGTTCGAGGACGCCTTCCAGGCGGGCACGCGCCAGGTCATGCCGTACTACGGCATGCCGGTCGGCACGGAGCACGAGGAGGTCGGCTTCGGTTTCAACCGGTCGGTCATCACCGGCCTGCTCCGTGAGCGGTACGGCTTCGACGGCCTGGTGTGCACCGACTGGGGTCTCATCACCGACGCCGAGATCCTCGGCACCCCGTTCCCGGCTCGCGCGTGGGGCGTCGAGCACCTCACGCCGTCGGAGCGGATGATGAGGGTGCTGGATGCCGGGGTCGACCAGTTCGGCGGCGAGACGTGCACGGCGCTGCTCGTCGAGCTCGTCGCCGCGGGCGAGGTCGCCGAGGAGCGGCTGGATGTCTCCGCGCGCCGCATCCTGCGTGAGAAGTTCGAGCTCGGCCTGTTCGAGCAGCCCTTCGTCGACGTCGCCGCCGCAGACGAGATCGTCGGCCGGGCCGACTTCCGCGCGGCCGGGGAAGCCGCCCAGCGCGCGGCGATCACGCTGCTCGCCGACAGCGGTGTGCTGCCGCTGCCCACCGGCCGCCGCCTGTACGTCGAGGGCGTCGACCCGGAGATCGCCGCGCGCTACGGCACCGTGGTCGCCACGCCCGCCGAGGCCGACGTGGCGGTGCTTCGCCTCCGCGCGCCGTTCGAGGAGCGCGGGTCGACCTTCGAGAACTTCTTCCACGCCGGCTCCCTCGCCTTCCCCGACGACGTCATCGCCCACGTCCGCGAGGTCGCGCAGGCGGTGCCGACGGTGGTGGATGTGCTCCTCGACCGCCCCGCGATCCTCACGCCGATCGTCGAGGATGTCGCCGCCCTCACCGCCAACTGGGGTGCGAGCGGCGCGGCGCTGTTCGACGTGCTGACGGGAGTCGCCGAACCCCAGGGGCGACTGCCGTTCGATCTGCCGCGCTCGATGGCGGCCGTCGAACGCTCCCGCCCCGACGTGCCCTTCGACACCGTCGATCCCCTGTTCCGGTTCGGCCACGGACTCTCGATCGCGCTGGTCGTCGCGGCTGAGAGCTGACCGCCCGGGTCGCAGGATCGCGGAGGTGTGGGGCGCGCACAATCGTCACGGGTGACCTCGGGCGGTGTCGTTGTGTGGATGCTGCAAGGGGTTTGCCGCATGATTGTGGGACACCTACTGTCAATGGTGTCCGCATCCGATGCGGGCGCCACCCCTCCGACGCCGAAAGGTGATGTCATGGCAGACGTTGCTGTCCGTTCGTCCACGCCCGCAGAAGACAAGCGCACACCCGAGGGCGGTGCGCCGACCGCGCCGCACACCGCGGACGAAGCCCACGAGGCACGGATCGACGTGCCGGCCGTCACGAACGCGCTGCTGGGCACGTGGCGCGAGACCCGCCGGGAGGTGCGCGAGCTGATCAAGGACCCGGTGTTCTGGCAGGAGCCGGGTCAGTCCATGGCGGAGCACCGCGCACGCGTGCTGGAGCAGCTGCACCTCCTCGTCGACAACGACGGCTCGCGCCGTGCCTTCCCCACCGAGTACGGCGGCCTCGAAGACAACGGTGCGAACCTCGCCGGGTTCGAAGAGCTCGTGCTCGCCGACCCGAGCCTGCAGATCAAGTCCGGCGTGCAGTGGGGCCTGTTCGGCTCCGCGGTCTACCAGCTGGGCACCAAGAAGCACCACGATCTGTGGCTTCGCGACATCATCAGCCTCGATCTGCCCGGCGCGTTCGCGATGACCGAGACCGGCCACGGCTCCGACGTCGCCGCCATCGGCACCACCGCGACCTACGATCCCGAGACCGAGGAGTTCGTCATCCACACGCCGTTCCGCGGGGCGTGGAAGGACTACCTCGGCAACGCCGCGCTGCACGGCAAGGCCGCCACCGTCTTCGCCCAGCTGATCACCGGCGGCGTGAACTACGGCGTGCACTGCTTCTTCGTTCCGCTGCGCGACGACGAGGGCGCATTCCTCCCCGGCATCGGCGGAGAGGACGACGGCGTCAAGGGCGGGCTCAACGGCATCGACAACGGCCGGCTGCACTTCGACAACGTGCGCGTGCCGCGCGAGAACCTGCTCAACCGCTACGGCGATGTCGCTCCCGACGGCAGCTACACGTCCGACATCGACAGCCCCGGTCGTCGCTTCTTCACGATGCTCGGCGCCCTGGTCCAGGGCCGCGTGTCCCTCGACGGTGCCGCCACGACCGCGACCGCCCTGGCGCTGAGCATCGCGATCACCTACGCCAACCAGCGGCGTCAATTCGACTCCGGCGCCGGAACCGACGAGGTCGTGCTGCTCGATTACGCCAAGCACCAGCGCCGGCTGCTGCCGCGCCTGGCGCAGGTCTACGCCCAGTTCTTCTCGCACGACGAGCTGCTGAGGAAATTCGACGGCGTCTTCTCGGGTCGCACCGACACCCCCGACGAGCGCGAAGACCTCGAGACCCTCGCCGCCGCCCTGAAGCCCCTGTCGACGTGGAACGCGCTGGACACCATCCAGGAGAGCCGGGAGGCGTGCGGCGGCCAGGGGTTCCTCGCCGAGAACCGCATGGTCGACCTGCACCGCGACCTCGACGTCTACGTCACCTTCGAAGGTGACAACAACGTGCTCCTGCAGCTGGTCGGCAAGCGCCTGCTCGGCGATTTCGCCAAGCAGTTCAAGGGTGCCGATGCCGCCACGCTCGCCCGCTTCGCCGTGGGCCAGACCGCGGGCAAGGTGTTCCACGGCGCCGGACTCCGCCAGCTCGGACAGGCGGTCACCGACTTCGGCTCCACCGCCCGCTCGGTGGAGCTCGGGCTGCGGGGCGACCACCAGCAGGAGCTGCTCACCGACCGCGTGCAGCAGATGATCGCCGACATCGCCGGCCGGCTGCGCCCGGCATCGAAGCTGCCGGCCGACGAGGCTGCGGCGCTGTTCAACGAGAACCAGTCGCAGCTGATCGAGGCTGCCCGCGCGCACGGCGAGCTGCTGCAGTGGGAGGCGTTCACCGACGCGGTGAACAAGACCGCCGATGCGGGCACGAAGCAGGTGCTCACGTGGCTGCGCGACCTCTTCGGACTGTCGCTGATCGAGCGCCACCTCGCGTGGTATCTCATCAACGGCCGCCTGTCCGCGCAGCGCGCGAGCGCCGTCTCGCGCTACATCGACCGGTTGAGCGCGCGCCTGCGTCCGCATGCGCAGGATCTCGTCGACGCGTTCGGGTTCGCCCCCGAGCACGTGCGGGCCCCTATCGCCTCGGGCGCCGAGCAGGAGCGACAGGATGCCGCCGCCGCTCACTTCGCCGCCGAGCGCGCATCCGGTACCGCCCCCGTCTCCGAGAAGTCGCTGCAGAAGAAGAACAAGAAGTAGCCCGGCGCTGTCGTACCCCGAGGCGATACTGGGGGCGTGGCGGAGAGTGTGCGTACCGGTGAAGACGGCATCGTGCGGTGCGGGTGGATCGGCGACGATCCCGAGTACCGTCGCTATCACGACGAGGAGTGGGGCCGGCCGCTGCGCGGTGACCGCCCGCTCTTCGAGAAGATGAGCCTCGAGGGGTTCCAGGCGGGCCTGTCGTGGATCACCATCCTGCGCAAGCGGCCGCGCTTCCGCGAGGTCTTCGCCGGCTTCGACCCGGTCGCGGTGGCGGCGTTCGACGGCGACGACGTCGAACGCCTGATGGCCGACCCCGGCATCATCCGGAACCGCGCGAAGATCCTCGCGACGATCGCGAACGCGGCGATCGTCCGCGACATGGCCGAGGGAGAGTTCGATTCCCTGATGTGGTCGTTCGCGCCGCCTCCGGGACCTCGCCCGCGGACCTTCGCCGAGGTGCCGGCGACCACGCCGGCGTCCGACGCGCTCAGCCGCGAGCTGCGGCGTCGGGGCTTCCGCTTCGTGGGCCCGACCACGATGTACGCGCTGATGCAGTCGGCCGGCATGGTCGACGACCACGTCGAGGGATGCTTCCTGGCGGCGTGATCCGCGACGCGCCGTGTCGGCCGCATGCGCCACACTGAGGGGGTACCGGGAGGAGCCCGCATGTCCGAGGTCGACGCCACACCGCACATCGCCGACTCCCACGACGTGATCCGCGTCGTCGGAGCGAGGGAGAACAACCTCAAGAACGTCTCGGTCGAGATCCCCAAGCGACGTCTGACGGTGTTCACCGGCGTGAGCGGCTCGGGCAAGTCCTCCCTGGTCTTCGCGACGATCGCGAACGAGTCGCAGCGACTCATCAACGAGACCTACCCGACGTTCGTCCAGCAGTTCATGGGACAGCTCAGTCGCCCCGAGGTCGACGCGCTCGAGAACGTCAGCCCCGCGATCATCGTCGACCAGGAGCGCATGGGGTCGAACTCCCGGTCGACCGTCGGCACGGCCACCGACGTGCACGCGATGCTCCGTCTGCTGTTCAGCCGTCTCGGCACCCCGCACGTCGGCTCGCCGCAGGCGTTCTCCTTCAACGTCCCTTCGGTCTCCGGCGCGGGGGCGGTCACCGTGCAGGTCGGCAAGGACAAGGGCAAGAAGGAACGCCGCTCGTTCGAGATCACCGGCGGGATGTGCCCGGACTGCGAGGGGCTGGGTGAGGTCAGCGACATCGACCTCGACGAACTGTTCGACCGCACCAAGTCCCTGCAGGACGGCGCGATCACCGTTCCCGGATACACCGTCGACGGATGGATGGTGAAGGCCTTCACCGAGTCCGGCTTCGTCGACCCGGCCACGCCCATCCAGGACTACACCGAGACCGAACGGCACGACTTCCTCTACAAGGAGCCGACGAAGGTCAAGGTCGGCGGCATCAACCTCACCTACGAGGGGCTCGTGCCCAAGATCACCAAGTCGATGCTGCAGAAGGACCGCGATGCGCTGCAGCCGCACGTGCGCGCGTTCGTCGAGCGCGCCGTGAAGTTCAGCGCCTGCGCGGCCTGCGGCGGCACCCGTCTGAACGAGGGGGCGCGGTCGTCACGGATCGGCGACGTCAACATCGCCGAGGCGGCGGCGATGCAGATCACCGACCTCGCCGCCTGGCTGCGGACGATCGACGATCCCGCCGTCGCGCCGCTGCTGTCCTCGCTGCGTCAGACGGTCGACTCGTTCGTCGACATCGGCCTCGGCTACCTCTCGCTCGACCGGTCGTCGGGAACGCTGTCGGGCGGGGAGGCGCAGCGCACGAAGATGATCCGCCACCTCGGCTCCTCGCTCACGGACATCACCTATGTCTTCGACGAGCCGACGGCCGGACTGCACCCGCACGACATCGCCCGTACGAATCGGCTGCTGCGCCGGCTGCGCGACAAGGGGAACACCGTTCTGGTGGTCGAGCACAAGCCGGAGGTCATCGAGATCGCCGACCACGTCGTCGATCTCGGCCCCCGCGCCGGGCGAGCAGGCGGCGAGGTGCAGTACACCGGAGATGTTGCCGGCCTTCGGGAATCGGACACCCTCACCGGCCGCCATCTGGATCATCGCGTCGCCCTCAAGAGCACGTCGCGACCCCACCGAGGCGCCCTCGAGATCCGCGGGGCGACCCAGCACAACCTCCGAGGGGTCGACGTCGACATCCCGCTCGGCGTGCTCACCGTCGTCACCGGCGTCGCGGGGTCGGGCAAGTCGTCTCTGATCCACGGCAACCTGCCCGCGTTCGACGACGTGGTCGTGGTCGACCAGACGCCGATCAAGGGGTCGCGCCGCAGCAGTCCGGCCACCTACACCGGCATCCTCGACACGGTCCGATCCGCCTTCGCGAAGGCGAACGGGGTGAAGCCGTCGCTGTTCAGCGCGAACTCCGCCGGCGCCTGCATCGCCTGCAAGGGTCTCGGGGTGATCATCACCAACCTCGGATTCACGCAGAGCGTCGAGACGCGGTGCGACCTGTGCGAGGGCAGCGGCTTCAGCGACGAGGTGCTCGCCTACACCCTCGACGGCAAGAACATCCACGAGGTGCTGTCGATGTCGGCGGCCGAGGCCGCCACGTTCTTCCCCACGGGCGCCGCCCACACCACCCTCGCGCGCATGGTCGACGTGGGCCTGGGCTACCTGACCCTCGGGCAGGCCCTGAACACGCTGTCCGGGGGCGAGCGGCAACGGCTCAAGCTGGCGATCTCGATGGCGAAGAAGGGAGCCGTCTACGTGCTCGACGAGCCCACGACCGGGCTGCATCTCGTCGATGTCGACACCATGCTCGCGCTGCTGGACCGCCTGGTGGAGGCGGGGAACACCGTCGTGGTGATCGAGCACCACCAGGCGGTGATGGCTCACGCCGACTGGATCATCGACCTCGGCCCGGGCGCCGGGCACGACGGCGGTCAGATCGTGTTCGAGGGGACCCCGGCCGACCTGGTCGCGTCATCGGACACGCTCACCGCACAGCACCTGCGCACCTATGTCGGCAGGTAGCGCCTCCGCGGGATCAGCGTCCGGGCGCGAAAAGGTGGTGACCGCCGTGGCTCAGCACCTTCACGACCACACCGCGGCGATGGAGCTCGGCGACGGTGCGGGTCTCCTCGTCGATGTCGCGGCCGAGGGCGTGCACGTTCGCGACGACGAGCACGTCGCCGCGGGTGAGCGTGCCGAACAGGCGCACGAGACGCTGCTCCCAGCTCTCGAGCGTCTCGGGCGCCGGATGCCGGAAACCTTCGATCGGCACGCCGAAGCGGGTCAGCTCCTCGCGCTGCTCCACGACGGAGGGCATGTCCTCGCGGGAGATGACGAGCCCGACGAGCTTCGAGCCGATCGGCCGCGCCTGCCACCAGTGACGATCCTGCTGCAGCTCGGTGAAGCACTTCGGACACTCCGCGGCCGTGTGCGGCAGGTGCAGCGGTGCCGTGTCGGTCCCGTTCACCGCGGATTCGCGGTGCGGGGGGCGCGACAGTCCGGTCGTCGACGCGTCGGCGATCTCGCTCATGGCCTGCTCCTTCGCGACGTCGCGAAGATGCGCGGCGTCGACATCCATTCTCGCCGATACGCCGCGATTTCGCGCACCGTTCTCAGTCTTCGTCGTCCAGGCGGAGTTCCAGGCTCAGCTGATCGGCGTCGAGTTCGGCGAGCGCGTGGCGGAGCGCTGCGGTGCTGAAGCGTCCCGAGTGCGACATCTGCTCCAGGCGCCGGCGCATCACGTGAATGACGGCCAGGCGCAGTTCGAGCCGGTCAGCCAGGCGCGGAGCGCCGCCATCATCGGGCGGCTGCGCCATGCGCGGTCCCATCTCGGCGAGGAAGGAGTCGTCGAACGGCGTGCCGTCGCGGCGCTTCACGCGGGCGCCGGACACCGCGTCGGCCGCGGCCTCGCGCAGCTCGTCGTCGAGCGCATCCTGCTCCGATCGGGTCACCTGTTCGTCGACACGGGGCATGCGCAGCAGCTTCACGACGCTGGGAAGGGTGAGGCCCTGCAGCATGAGGCTCCCGACGGCGACGAGGAAGGCGACCAGCACCACGAGCGAGCGTTCGTCGGCGTCGCGGGGGAGCGTCTGCGCGGCCGCCAGCGTGACCACACCGCGCATGCCCGCCCAGACGATGACCGTGCCGTGCTTCCACCCGAGCGGAGAGGCGGCGTAGTAGTCCAGGTCGGCGTAGGCGCGGCCGATCCTCGCGCGGGCCTGGGCCACGCGCGAGCGGTGTCGCGGCGAGACCTCGGCTTCCGGCGGCGGGTCGGCAGGATGAAGGAGGTCGATCCGTGCGGTGAGCGCGTCCAGACGTGCGCGCTGGATCCGCCGCGCGCGCGAGCTCTGCAGACCCACGAGAAGCGCGACGTACACCGCGCGCACGGCCAGCACGATCGCCAGGGCGACGGCGGCGAGCGTGGCGGCCGTGCCCAGTCCGTCACCGGCGTTGTCGAGGAGCACGTCCTTCAGCTCCAGCCCCATGAGCAGGAAGACGGCCCCCTCGAGCATCAGCTCGACCGTGCGCCAGTTCAGCTCGTCGGACAGGCGCTGTTCCGGCGTGAAGCGGCGGGCGGCCCCCTGACCGGTGACGATGCCGGCCACGACGGCGGCGACCAGGCCCGAACCGCCAAGCTCCTCGGTGGGGAGGTAGGCGAGGAACGGGACCGTGAACCCGACCGCGGTGTTCGCCGCTGAGTGCGAGATGAACGACCGCACGCGCAGGTTCACCCACCCGATGAGGCCGCCGATGACGACCGCGACGACCACGCCCCAGAGGAAGGACAGCGCGAACTCCCCGAAGTGGAGGGAGCCGACGCCGACCGCGGCGATCGCGGTGCGCAGGAGCACCAGCGAGGTGGCGTCGTTGAGCAGGCTCTCGCCTTCCAGCAGCGTCACGACGCGTCGTGAGATCCCCAGTCGCTTGGCGATCGCGGTGGCGACCGCGTCGGTGGGGCTGAGGATGGCGCCGAGCGCGAGAGCGAGGGGGAACCCGAGCCCGGGCAGAGCCCACAGGAAGAACAGGGCCAGCACGAACGAGCTGATGAGGACGAGCAGCACCGACAGGCCGGCGATCGGCCGCAGATCGCGACGGAACTCGATGGCCGGCAGGGAGACCGCGGCCGAGTACAGCAGCGGCGGGAGCACGCCGACGAGGATGATCTCGGGGTCCACCTCGACCAGCGGCACGAACGGCAGCATGCTCACGCCCAGTCCGATGGCGACGAGGATGAGGGGGCCGGCGATGCGCACCTTGGGGGCCACGGTCGTCGCGGCGGCGATCACCACGATCGCGCCGACCGCGATGACGAGGATCTCCACGCCGCTCACCGGCGCCGTCCAGGAGCGGACGCTTTCGTGCGCGACACGTGCATGCTGCGAGCCTATTCGCGCCGTGATCGTCTCGCCGCACCGCGGTAATGCGCGTCTCGCGGCCCCGCAGGCGCTAGCGTGTGCGCATGGCGTTCGACAAAAGCCCCGGTCGTCGGGGCGAAGAGGCACCCGCGGGGGTCCCCGTCGCGCTCGCCGAGGGGAGGGGATCGGCCATGAACGAACACCTCGACGACATCCTCTATCCCGAGATCGAGCCGTACGCGACCGGCGAACTGATCGCGGGCGAGGGCAATCGCCTCTACTACGAGCAGTGCGGAAACCCCGAGGGCAAGCCGGTCGTGTTCTTGCACGGTGGTCCCGGCGCCGGCACGTCGTCGTGGCACCGCCGCTTCTTCGATCCCGAGCGCTATCGCATCATCCTGCTCGACCAGCGCGGATGTGGCCGTTCGACGCCGCACGCGGCCGATGTGGAGGGCGACCTGCGCCACAACACGACGTGGCACCTGGTCGCCGACCTGGAGCTGCTCCGGCGCAATCTCGGTATCGAGACCTGGATGGTCTTCGGCGGGTCCTGGGGGAGCGCCCTCGCCCTCGCCTACGCCGAGACCCATCCCGACGCGGTGTCCGAGATCGTTCTGCGGGGGATCTTCACGCTCCGCGCCCACGAGCTCGAGTGGTTTTACGAGGGCGGTGCGTCGGCGATCTTCCCCGATCGGTGGGAGAAGTTCCTCGGTCCGATCCCGGTGCTCGAACGCGGGCGCATGATCGAGGCGTACCACCGCCGCCTGGTCGACCCCGATCCGGCCGTGCACGTGCCGGCTGCCGTCGCGTGGACGACGTGGGAGGCATCCACCCTCACCCTGCTCCCGGACGACGACCTCGTGCAGGCGATGACCGATCCGCGGGCGGCGACCGCGTTCGCGCGCATCGAGAACCATTACTTCCTGCACCGCGGCTTCTTCGACGAGGGGCAGCTCATCGCCAACGTCGACGCGATCCGCGGCATCCCCGCCGTGATCGTGCAGGGGCGTTACGACGTGTGCACTCCGCCGATGACGGCGTGGGACCTGCACCGGGCGTGGCCGGAGGCCGAGTTCGTGATGGTTCCCGACGCCGGACACGCCGCGTCGGAGCCGGGCATCGCGCGCGCTCTGCGCGACGCCGCCGACCGCTTCGTCGCCGAGGGCTGACGAGCGCTCAGGCGCGAAACGCCCGCCAGAGCGTCGGGATGAGGGCCCGCAGGCCGCCGCCGGCGCGGTAGCGCGTGAGGCCGGCGCTGACCGATGCCCCCGTGCGCGCCGTGACGAACCACGGTGGCGTGGGCAGGAGGGAGAACCGGCCACGCGACCCGGCGCGCAGCGCGAGGAGCGAGCGCGGAAACGGGCGGAAGGGGCCGCGCACGACCGCACGGTCGATGCGGTCGAGCAGGAGGGCGTTGTGCACGACGCCGATCCCGCTCGGCGCGTCGGAGAGCGTGCCGCCGGGATACGCGCCCCACGGCAGCGCCGGCGTCAGGAAGCCGATCGCGGTCCACGCGTTGACCGCGATCGTGCCGTAGCGCAGTCGCTCGAGGGTGTGCTCGAAGCCGTCGGCGAGGCGTGTCTGCTCCACGGGATCGATGAGGACGTTCGCTCCCAAGGTTCCGATGAGGTGCTCGTTCGCGTAGTCGACCGCGGCGTCGACGAACGCCTGGCCGGTGCCCGGGAGCGAGACCACCCCGAGTACGGGGGCGAACTGCTCGACGACCTCGAGGTCGTGGTCGCCGGCGTCGATCTCGATGACGGCCCGCCGGCCGCCGTCACTCCACGCGGCGTCGGGGTGCGCGGCGCGCACCGCGCTCAGGCGGTCGCTCGACCCCGGGTACCAGACCTCGCGCGAGGGCGTGGCTGCCATCGCACGACGCAGGTGGCCGAGGAACGCCTCGCGCTGCGGCCAGTCTCGGCTCACGACGACGACCTGGCCCGCGACGCAGTTGTGTCCGGCGTTCTGCAGCCGCATGGTCGCGACGTGCTCGGCTTGGAAGGCGAGGTCGGCCTCGGTCCAGGGGCCGGGCACGACGATCACCGGGGACACGCCACCCAGCTCGGCGGTGATCGGCTTCGTCAGCAGCGGCTCGTCGGCCGCCTTGCGACGGACGGCATCGTCTCCGGATCCCCACACGATCGCGTCGAACGTGCGCTCCGAGCCGGTGATGTGCACGTGGTCGATGCGCTCATGGCGTGAGAGGTAGGCGCCCACCTCGCCACCGCCCCGCACGATGCGCAGCAGACCGGCCTCCACGAGCGGGGCGAGTGCGCGCTCGAAGACCGGCACGAGCGCATCCTGCGTGGGGTTCACCTTCAGCAGCGACACCCGGTTGTGAGCGATCAGCTCGGTGAGCACATCGGCGACGGGGATCGACGTCACGTTGCCGGCGCCGAGCACGAGGCCCACGCCGCCCGAGGCCGCCGGGGTGCGCTGGCCGAGCCCGGCGGCGGCTCGGGCACGCGCGACGGTGACGTCGCGGTCGAACCACACCTCGCCGGTGAATCCCGACGCGATGATCCGATCCGACGCGTCGCCGGGGAACACCCGCGCCCGCACCCGGCCGTCGGCGGTGACGTCCATCGGCACCCCGTCGAGGGGATTTCCGCCGCGCGCGAGGTTCCGCATCGTGCGGGCCAGCCACTCGGTCGAGACGAGGGTCATGTACGGACCCGTGAACCACTCCTCGCCGCGAAGGGGATGGCCGGGCGGCAGACTCTTCGAGACAGCCGCCGCGTCGGCCCATTCCTCACTCACCGCGGCGGTGCTCGCGTGGATGCTCTCCAGGAGCGTCGCCCGCTGATCGAGCGAGAGCCGCGTCCACAGCCGCGCGCCGCGGTGCAGTGCGTCGATGTCGGCGTCGAGTGCCTCGCGGGTGTCGGCGGCGAGGTCGATGGGCGCGGTTGTCACGGGGTTCCTCCCGGGGTCAGTCGGCCGGGATGAGGCGAAGGAGCGTGTCGCGCACGGCCAGCAGTCCGGTCAGCGTCTCGGCGAACGACGTCGACAGCGGAGACAGGCCGATGCGCAGTCCGTCGGGGTCGCGGTAGTCGGGGATCACATCTCGCCGCCAGAGCGCTGCGGTCACCTGTCTCATGAGCGGATGCCGCAGCGTCACGTGGCCGCCGCGCGAGGCGGCTTCGATCGGCGACGCGACCTCGACGCCGAGCGGGGCGAGTTCCGCCACGACGACCTCGAGTGCGAACGTCGTGAGCTCGATCGACTTCTCGCGGATCGCCGGCATCCCGGCATCGTCGATGAGGGCCAGCGTGTCCTCGATCGCGAGCATCCCGAGGATCGGCGGCGTGCCCGACAGGAATCGCCGCATGCCGTCGGCGGGGCGATACTCGGGCCCCATCGCGAAGACGTCGGCGGCGCCCATCCACCCCTGGACCGGTTGGGTGAGCGAGGCGTGGTGTCGGTTCGCCACGTAGGCGAACGCGGGCGAGCCCGGACCGCCGTTGAGGTACTTGTACGTGCAGCCGACGGCGGCGTCGAATCGCCAGGTATCGGCATGGATCGGCACCGAGCCCACCGAATGCGACAGGTCCCAGACGGTGAGGGCGCCGGCGGCGTGCACGATCTCGGTGATGCGCGCCGCGTCGGCGAGGTGCCCGGAGCGGTACGCGACGTGGCTGACCACGACGACCGCGGTGGTCTCGCCGACGGCGGCGGCGACACCCTCGGCGGTGACGCCGCCGGCGCGGTCGACGTCGATCCAGCGCACGCGCGCACCCCGCTCGGCGGCGATTCCTTCGACGACGTAGCGATCGGTGGGGAAGTCGTCCGTTCCCACCACGATCTCCACACGGGCGGAATCCCGAGCCATCTGAGCCTCGAGGGCCGCCCGGATCAGCTTGTAGAGCAGCACGGTGGTGGAGTCGCCGACCACGGTCTGCCCGGGAGCGGCGCCCAGCGCGATCCGGCCGATCTCGTCGCCGATCGCGAACGGCAGGTCAATCCACGACTCGTCCCAGCCCCGGATGAGCCGACCGCCCCACTCGTCGCGGACGAACCGCTCCAGGCGCCCCGCCGTCGACGTGAGGGGCCGGCCCAGGGAGTTGCCGTCGAAGTACACCAGCGGGGTGTCCGCACCGACGAACAGGTCGCGGAATCCCCGCAGCGGGTCCGCGGTGTCGAGGGCGTCGGCCGTGGCCGCCAGGTCAGGGTTCATCGCGGCTGATCTCATCGATCGGCACCGTCGAGGCCGTCGCGAGCCACGCGCCGAGGTCGCGCTCGTCGCCGGGCGGACGGCCGGGAACGAAGGTGCACACGCCCGGGACCGCATCCGGGAACGGCCACGGGTCGGCGAGCGCCGCCACGACCGCAGCGGCGTTGAATCCCGCCGCCACGAGGGCGGAGATCTCGCGGGGGTCGACGCCCACGGGCAGATCGCCGTTCCCGAGATCGGTGCCGTAGAGTGTGCGGCCGCCGGCGGCGTGGAATCTCGCGAGGTTCGTCTCCGCCGTGCGGGCGAGATCCGGTGTGTCGCGGTGGATGTCGAGCGTCGAGATCCAGATCTGTTCCGTCGTGACCGCGCGGGCGATGTCGGCCTCGTCGAGGATTTCGGTGAAGGGGGTGTGGGCCAGGGCGTCGATGCCGGCATCGAGCGCCCGTGCGAACATGCCCGTTCCCTGCACGTGAGCGACGACCGGCACGCCGCGGTCATGGGCGTGCGCCACGATCGCCTCGAGGACCGGGGGCTCCGGAGTCGGACCCGCCTCGGCGTTCAGGGCCACCTTGATCACGCACGCACCGCACTCGATCTGCTCGTCGACCGCCGTCGCCGCGCCCCCGGCGACACCGGGATGCCGCGACGGGTCCGTGACGTGGCGCACGATGGCGTCGGGTGCCCAGGGGCGTCCGGTCGGATAACCCCCCGGGGTGGTGAGGAAGGCGCCCGCGTATGCGGGTCGCGGCACGGCGTGCGGATCGCGGCGAGCGAGGGCGTAGGGGTCGCCGCCGAGGTCGACGACGCCGGCGATCCCCCGCGCGGCGAGGGCGTGCTCGGCGAAGAGGGCGAGATGCACGTGGTGGTCGGTGAACGCGGGGAGCACGACGCCGTGTTCCCCCGTGAGGGCGAGATGGCCGACGTCGGCTCGCGGACCGAAGCGGGCGGCGATCACCGCGGGGTCGAGGTTCGTCATGGCCGTCTCCTTCGGCTTCAGGCTACGCTCCACGCTCGCCGGCGCGCATCCGCCCACCGCCCATCACGAGAAACGCCGAACGCCGCGAGAAACACCGCAATGCGTGGTGTCCCGCGGCGTTCCGCGTTTGTCGGCGGAGATCGCGACGCCCGCGCTCAGATGAGGGAGAGCTCGCGGAGCTTGGCCTCGACGTCGGCGTTGGTCGGCTCGACGTGGTGGGACGCGTCGGGGTAGACCACGACGGGGATGTTGGTGCGACCCGAGATGTCGCGAGCGACCTCCGCGGCGTCGGGCGTCGCGACGAGGTCGACGTAGGTGTACTCGACGCCGAGGCCGTCGAGCTGCGCCTTCGTGCGGATGCAGTCGCGGCACCAGTCGGCGCCGAACATCGTGATCGTGGCGGAATCGAGGGGAGAAGTCATGGCATCCAGCGTAATCGCGCGGCACCGCCGCGGCGCCGGTCGTGGGACGATGGACGTCGGATGCAGCTCTCGATCATCGTGCCGACCTTCAACGAGGCCCCCAACATGGCGGAACTCGTGGGGCGCATCGAGCATGCCGTCCAGGGAATCGACGCGGAGATCATCGTCGTCGACGACAGCACGGACGACACCCCCGAGGTGGTGCGCGCGCTCGCCGGGACGACCAGCGTGCCGCTGCGCATCATCCACCGTGACGAGCGAACCGGCGGACTCGGCGGTGCCGTCGTCGAGGGATTCGCCGCGGCCCGGTCGGATGCGTGTCTCGTGATGGACGCCGACCTGCAGCATCCGCCCGAGGACATCCCGGCGCTGTGGGAGAGGTTCTCGGCGGGGGATGCCGATGTCGTCGTCGCCTCGCGATACCACGCGGGTCAGGCCGATGCCGGCTTCGCCGACAAGACCCGCGTGCTGGTGTCGAAGGTGTCGACAGCGGTGACGAAATCGATGTTCCCGGTGCGGCTGCGGGATGTCTCCGACCCGATGACGGGGTTCTTCGTGCTGGATCGGCGCGCGATCGAGGCGGACACGCTGCGTCCGCGCGGGTTCAAGATCCTGCTGGAGATCCTCGCCCGCAAGCCCCTGCGCGTGGCGGAGGTGCCCTTCACCTTCGCCGACCGGCACGCGGGCGACTCCAAAGCGTCGGTGCGTCAGGGCATCCACTTCCTCTCGCAGCTGACGGCGCTGCGCTTCGGCAAGATGTCGCTGTTCGCCGTCATCGGCGGACTCGGCGCGATCGCGAACCTCGCGATCGTCTGGGCGCTGACGGCGCTCGGCGTCGACTACCTCATCGCCGCGATCGTCGCCGCGGAGGCGACGATCATCGGCAACTTCCTGCTCATGGAGCGCTTCGTCTTCCAGGACATGAAGGGCGCCGCATCGGGCGGATGGGTGCGCTTCGCGAAGTCGTTCGGCTTCAACAACGCCGAGGCGATCGTGCGCATCCCCCTCGTCGCCCTGCTGGTGGAGACCGGGCACGTCTCCGCGGTGCTGGCCACGGCGATCACCCTCGTGCTGGCCTTCTTCGTGCGCTTCGTCTTCCACTCTCTCGTCGTCTACGCACCGCGCAAGGCCGGCGAGCCGTCCAAGGCGCGACGCGTCGTCGAGGAGATCGACGACCTCGCGTCCGCTCCCGGCGAGCTGTGAGGACGCACCTCACCCGCAGTTCGGCGGTGTCGGGTCACCGGTCGGGGGAACTCCCTGGATCTCGCCCCCTGCGTACCCGCTGACCTGCTCGCCGTCGAGGATGCCCTCGTGGCGAGCCACCCCTCTTTCGCCGAGCGGGCCCTTTCGCGTTCGCAACAGAGGGGTGGCTCGACGCGAAAGGGGTCGCTCGGCGGACCGGCGGAGACGCGGAAACGGACGCTTGAGGCGGCCTACTCCACGGTCACGAGCACGCGCTGCCACCCGGATGAGCCGTCCGGGGCGATGGGGGCGCGCTCCTCGATCTGCAGATCACCGTCGGCGTTGACCGCGCGCACGGCGACGTAGTGCGTGCCCGGCTCCGCCTCCCACTCGAGGTACCACTGCACCCAGGTGTCGTCATTGATCGGGGTCGACAGCGTCGCCTGCTGCCACTCGCCGTCGTCGATGCTCACCTCGACGCGCTCGATCCCCACCGTCTGCGCCCACGCCATGCCCGCGATCGGCACCGTTCCCGCCGGAACCGGCGTGCCGGTGCGCGGGGTGTCCACGCGCGAGGAGAACTTGATCGGCGCCTTGGCGCTGTACCCGCGCGGTGTCCAATAGGCCTCGTCCTCGGCGAAGGTCGTCACCTTCAGCTCGGTGACCCACTTCGTCGCCGACACGTAGCCGTACAGCCCGGGCACGACCATCCGCACGGGGAAGCCGTGCTCGACCGGGAGAGGCTCGCCGTTCATGCCCACGGCGAAGATCGCGTCGAGACCGTCGTCGGTGAGCGAGGCGAGCGGGGTGGATGCGGTGTAGCCGTCGACGCTGCGCGAGAGCACCATGTCGGCACCGTCCTGCACGCCCGCCCGTGCGAGCACGTCACGGATCGGCACGCCCAGCCACACGGCGTTGCCGACCAGGCCGCCGCCGACCTCGTTGGAGACGCACGTGAGGGTGACGGCGTACTCGTCGACACCCATCGCCAGCAGGTCGTCGAAGCTCATCTCGATTCGCTCGTCGACCATGCCGTCGATGACCAGCCGCCACGTCGCCGGGTCGACCGTCGGCACCGTCAGGGCCGTGTCGACGCGGTAGAAGTCCTCGTTCGGCGTGATCAGCGGTGACAGGCCGTCGATGTCGAACTCGGCCCCTTCCGGGATCGTCACCGTGCTTCCCGGCTCGGGGAGGGCGAGCTCCTCGCGGATCGCCCCGAGCGAGGAGCTCGCCGCGCTGATCGCGCGAGCCCCCACGCCGACGATGACCGCGGAGACTCCCGCGATCGCGCCGAAGCGGAAGAACCCGCGACGGTCGACGCCTCGCGCATCCGCGGATGCGGGTTCGTCCGTCGCCGAAGACGAGGTGTCGGTGGGGGATGCCTGCAGCGCCCGGTCGGGATTCAGCCAGCGCCGGAGCCGGTTCACGAGGAGCATCAGCACGACGGCGCCGGCGATCGTGCCGACCACGGGCGGCAGGGCGCTCAGCACCGTGGCGCCGGCGCGGGTGACGGTCGCGGCCGTCGCCAGGATGCCCGCGAGCACGAAGGCGGCGACGCCGAGCGGCGCGCGCACGTACTGCAGCACGCCGGCCAGGGCGGCGGCGATGGCGACGGCGAGCCCGATGCCGATCAGCAGTACGAGCTTGTCGGCCTCGCCGAAGGTGGCGATCGCGAACGCCTTCAGCGGCTGCGGCACCACGTCGACGATGAACGAGCCGACCGCGAGCACGGGGCTCGCTCCGCGGGCGACGAGAAGCGCGACGAGTTCCGCCGCGGCGAGAAAGGCCGCCCCGCCGATCAGCCCGGACAGTGCGCTCCACAGCCAGGCACGCGCCGACATTCGTGTCGCTGCCATGCTCGTCCCCTCATCCCGGGGTCGTTCCCCGCTGAAGGTTGTTCGGAGCGACGCTCGTCGTGGATGCATCCGGGGTGCGAGGGGATCGGGCGCGGGCGGCGATGACCTCGGTGTCGCAACGGGCACCTGCGCAGTAGCATCGACCCCGTGACCCTGCTCGTGCTCACCATCGTCGGCGATGACCGCGCCGGTCTCGTCGCGGCCGTCTCCCGGGTGGTCGCCGATCACGGCGGCAACTGGGAGCGCAGCGAACTCGCCGAACTCGCGGGAACCTTCGCCGGCGTGGTCGAGGTCGTCGTGCCCGACTCCGCCGCGGACGGGCTGCGCGAAGCGCTCGCCGCTCTCGAGGGCACCCTCGCGGTCGCGGTGCACGAGAACCCGCGCGCTTCCGAGCGCACCGGCGTCGAGCTCGATCTCACGGTGCTCGGCAACGACAGCGCCGGCATCGTGCGCGAGCTCGCATCCACCCTCGAGGCGCACGGTCTGAGCATCGATCACCTGTCGACCGAGACCCGGGATGCCGCCATGTCGGGCGGGCGACTGTTCGAGGCCACGTTCACGGCCCGGATGCCCGGAGGCAGCGATCCCGGCGACGTGCGCATCGCCCTGGAGGAGATCGCCGCCGAGCTCCAGGTCGACGTGACCGTCGCCCCGGCCGGTCACTCGTAGCGCAGGCTCGCCACCGGGTCGGCGGCGGCGGCGCGCGCCGCGGGCAGCGTGCCGGCGAGGAAGGCGATGAACATCACCACCGCGGTCGTCAGCACGATCGACAGCGGATCGAACGCGAACAGCTCGAGGCCGGGAAGGTCCGCGAGCAGGGTCGCTGCGAGTTGACGGCTCACCGTGGTGCCGAGGGTGATCGCCGCGGCCGCCCCCAGCGCGCTGCCGAGGAATCCGATGAACATCGCCTCGAAGCTGAACAGCGCGAACACCCGCCCCGATCCCATGCCCATCGCCTTCATGAGGCCGATCTCGCGCGTGCGCTCCTGGACCGACATCAGCAGCGTGTTCACGATCCCGAGCGTCGCGGCCATGAGCGCGATGATCGCGAAGGCGTTGAGGATGAGCACAATGCCGTCGATGACGGCGACGAACGCGCCGAGCTGATCGGCGATCGACTGGCCGGTGTAGCCGGCATCGTCGAGGCGCTCCTTGAGCGCCTCGACCTCGGCATCCGTTGCCTCGGGGTCGAAGAACACGCTCGCCGTCGCGTATCGGTCGAGGTCTTCCTCGGGCACGCCGGTGTTCTGCAGGGCGAAGAGCTCGTCGGTGGCGGCGGAGTTGGGGATGGTCGTCGTGCCCGCGCTGAAGGTCTCCTCGACGACGCCGGTCACGGTCGCCTCCAGCAGGTGCTGCGTGCGGGAACCGTCGGTCACGGCGATCGTGACGATCTCGCCGATCGCGCTGTCGGGATCGGCGAAGCCGAGCGGCTCGACGAGGGAGACGGGGATCGCGACCTCGGGCTCGTCGGATGAGCCCGACGGCTCCGATCCGGCGGCCATCTGCAGTTTCTGCCCGGGCACGGTGTTCTCGACCGCGGTCACGTACGGGGTGCCGTCTTCGCCGTATCGGATGAAGTCCGCCGAGACACCCTTGGTCGGTTCGACCCGGTCCACGCCCTCGATCTGCTCGAGCTCGGCGATGTCGTCGGGCGTCATCGCCACGACACCGGTGGTGGCCCCGGGTGCTCCGTCGGGTGCGCCGGGCACGGTGGTGTCGACCACATCCGGATCGTATTCCAGCGGCTCGTCACCGAAGCCGGTCGGCGCGGTCTCGCTCGCCTTGGTCGCGGTCAGCACCCCGTCCGCGCCGATCGCCGCGACGGTGTCGTCGATGAACCGGCCGACCCCCGTGCCGAGGCCGTTGGTCACGGTGAGGGTGAAGGCGCCGATGAACACGGCGAGCACCGTGAGCAGCGTTCGGGTCTTGGCGCGGAACGAGTTCTGCACCGCGGACGAGATGAGGCTCGACGTTCTCACGTCATCGCCTCCGCGTCGTCGAAGACCCCGTCGCGGATGTGCAGGCGCCGGTCGCAGCGGGCGGCGAGATCGTGATCGTGCGTCACGAGGATGAGGGTGATCCCGTGCCGCCGGTTGAGGTCGAAGAGGATGTCGGCCACGATCCCGCCGGTCGCCGAGTCGAGGTTGCCGGTGGGTTCGTCGGCGAAGATGATGCGAGGATCGTTGACGAGGGCTCGCGCGATGACGGTCCGTTGCTTCTGCCCGCCCGACAGATCCGTCGCCCGGTTGCGGGCCTTGTCGTCGAGTTCGAGCTGCGACAGTGCGGCCATGCCCCTGCGCCGCCGCTCGCGTGCGCCCACGCCGGCGATCTTCAGGGGCAGGGTGACGTTCTCGAGCACGGAGGCGTTCGGTGTCAGGAAGAACTGCTGGAACACGAAGCCGAAGGTGGTGTTGCGGGTGCGGTTCAGTGCGCGGCCGCGCAGCGCGGCGGTGTCCCGGCCGTCGAGGTGCACGGTTCCCGACGTGGGGGCATCCATGAGGGCGAGCACATGCATGAGGGTGGACTTGCCCGATCCGCTCTTGCCGACGATCGCGACGCTCTCGCCGGCATCGATGTCGAGGCTGACGCCGCGCAACGCCTCGAAGCGTGCGGTTCCGCGACCGTAGGACTTGTGCACGCCGCGGGCCGACACGACGGGCCGACGCTCTGTCATGCAGCCACTCTGGCCGAGTGTGACCGGGCCTGCATTCCCCTTGTGCGAATCCTCAGCGCGGCGTATCCGGGCGATGCGCCGGCGCAGAGGCGGTCCTACGTCGCGGGGTACTCGTAGACGCGCACGAGGTCGCCCTCGTGCACGAACAGCAGGACGCTGTCGGGATAGGCGACGCTGGTCTCGGCGGGAACGGTGGAATCGACGTCCATCGCGACACTCGCCGGGATCGGGCCCGCCGCGCATCCGGTGCGCCAGCGTCCCGTATAGATGCCGTCGTCGCCGTCGACGACTCCCGTGGCGACGATCATCAGGCAGGAATCCGTTCCGAAGCTGGCGGCCCACCGGTCGTCGACGGCGATCGGCGTCAGGCCATGGAAGTCCTCGAAGCCTTGGGCGCCGTAGCCTCGGGTGCCGAAGATCTCCGAGGGGTCGAAGCTCGGGTCGGGAGCCAGCACCGCGACGGGCGTGCCGCCGTCGGGCGCCGCGGTCGGCGGCGAAGATGCGGTCGAGGTGACGATCGCCGCGAAGACGGCCGTGATCGCCAGTGACGCCGCCCAGAGGGCTGGCACGAGCCAGCGGGGTCGCCGTCTCGTATCCGGCGACGATGACCAGACGGCAGGATCGCCGTCGGCGACGGGCGCCGCCTCATCGACGAGCGACGCGTCGATCATCGACGCGTCCGCGGGGGCCTTGGGGCGTGGGTCCGAGGGGTTGTCGCGATGGGGTTCCGGCGCGGGCGTGTCCGAAGCATCCCCCGTGCCGGCGGCGGCTTCGAGTTCGGTCAGTCGAGCCATCGCGGCGGGGTCGCGGTCGATGTCGGCGGACGGTCCGTAGGCGCGCAGACGCAGGCGACGGAGTTCCTCCTGCTCGAGCGGCCCCATGTCCCCAGCCTCACACACTCACGACGTCGTGGCGTCGGGGATGTCCGGGGTTCCATGGCGCTCCGATAGCGCGTGCTCGATGCGTTGGAGGCGCACGATCGTCTCCGCTACTTCTCGGTCGTCGAGAATGCCCTCCAGGAGCCGGTTCCACGCGGCGTCCAGGCGTTCGATGTTGTCGGCCGCCTTGTCCGTGGGGTAGAGGCGCACGGTACGCGCTACCTCGCGCGATCAGACCGGCGCAGCCGCGTCACGTCTCAGCCCGCCGATAGGCGGTGAAGGTGAAGATGACAGGAGATTCTGCCGCGCAGCGGCGGGGTCGCGAGCTTTCGCGGCTTCCGCCGTCGAATCTCCTGTGCTGTTCACGGCCGGCGCGCCCTCTGACCGGGCAAAGCGAAACCCCCGCGATGTAGAAGCTACGCGAGGGTTCCTGGGATGATTGTAACGATCACCCTTGTGGCTCCGACCGGCATCGATCCGGTGACCTTTCGATTTTCAGTTGTATGCGCGGGGTCCATGGGTGCTCACGAGTACTCGCTTGCCGCGTGAATCCACGGAAGTCGTGCTCGTTGGTGATGGCTGGTCGTGGGTGGTTTGAGCCGGGCTTCCGGCCCGGGACCGGCCCGGGTGGGTAGCAAGTGCCACTGATGGCACAACGGGCCGAGGTGGGGGTCGGCCCTGCGTCTCGTGATGAGATACGGTTCAGCCAAACCTGAAAGGCAACGATGGCTGAAAAATCAAGGACCCTCGACGTTTATAGCATTCATGGACATCTCTCGCCGGGTTCAGCTTCGGAGGCGCTTCTTGACTACGATGCCTATTTTCGGGGACTCGCCATGAGCGGCGAGGGGGTGTCGATTCCGGTAGGCAATGAGACCGTCGCGCTGGTGGCAGCCACCAGGCGTAATGAGCGCCACGCATTCAGATTCGTGAGCGGAAATGCGGATGACCTTGCGGAAGCATTCGACCCAAGCTCCGGAACTACGGTGGAGGTCGACCTTGGTCGTGAGCGATTCATCGTGAGCGGCGCTTGGGTCATCGTTGACGCGTCCAAGAGAGTTGCAGTCATTGAGCGCAAGAGGCCGGGAGTGCCCGTCTACCAGCTGGAGCGGTTTCTCGCGAGGTTTGGGCGGGATAATGGATTTCCAGGCTTGACCATCTCACTGAATCCCGTGCCCAGCGAGTCGTTCGTTCGAGAGATCGAGCGCTTCACCAGAATACGTGAGGCATCTGTAACCATCCGTCGACCGAATCACAGTTTCACTGCGTCTGCGCGCGAGGCAGTAGCTCAGATTGCTCGGGAGTCCAATGCGGGAAGCGCGACGGTGCAAGTAAATGCGGACCGCAAACAGTCTCTTGCGAAGGACGAGGGCATCGTCGCCGACATCATCTCGTTTGCGAAGAGCGCGATTACCCCGATCGTCAACGCGACCGTCAAGGGGATGCGTCCGGGCTTTGGAAAAGAGCGCACGGTGTCCTTGCAGAAGCATGTGCTCAAGGGGACAGTTGACATCGACACGAATGACACTCCCCTGCGCCAACTGGATTCCATCGATGGTGCAGCGGACACCCTGATCGGTGAAGCAAGTGTGCAGGATGACGGGACTGAGTCGCGAACCTGAGCAGCAACATGATCGATGACGAGGAACGCGAACGGGCGCTGCACGACTTGAGGATCGTGCGGCACCAGCTGTTGCCGCGCTGGAAGCAGGTGGTCCTGAGCTGGTCTACCGCCTTCGCGGTGATTCTCTCGATCGCGACGACCGTCGCCGCCGCGATGTTGCCGGTACGGGGTATGCCCATCGCGAGTGTGGCCGGGATCGGCCTTACCTACGCCTCGATTTCGATGGCGGGCTGCATCAGCGGGCTAGTGCTCGCGTTGGCACTTCCGGGATCATCTCGCCTGCGGAAGTGGACAAGGATGGCCGGCACCACACCGAACAAGAGCATGCTCAGCGACCTGATCTTTTCGTTCTTCTGGGCCGCGTGCTGCCAACTTTCGGTCCTGTTCGTGAGCGTTCTCGCTACCGCCATCGGGGGCCCGCTGCTCGTTGGCGCGCCCAGCCCGTTGCCCATCCTTCACGTCGTCGCGCTCATCGCATCGCTGTTCGTCTTCTACTACGCGCTGGCGCAGCTCTACGTGGTTCTTCAGACTCTCGTCCAGGTTGGGGTTCTGGTGATCCTCGAGGAGCGAGATGGCGAGCACATTGAGAGCGGTGTCGCGCGAGAAACGAGGTAGTCGAGCGAGACCACAGGTTCCGCCCGCGGACCATTCTGCGGGGACGGCATCACCGGACGCTCTCGATTAGGCGCAGCTAGTCCCGATGGGTCACAGTGTGTTGTGAGAATCTCGAGAGCTCGTCTGCGGCGACGGACTCGCTCACACTCGAAAGGTTGGCGCAGATGACTAGCAACCTGACGGAACAGGAGACACGCTCGAGGCTCATAACTCCTGCACTCACCGCGGCTGGCTGGGACCTCAACACACAGATCCGCGAGGACTTTGCTCTCACGGCGGGCCGGATCGTCGTCGGGCGCTCGAGGGACACGCGGCAGCGGCCAAAGCGCGTCGACTACGTCCTCGAGATGCAACCGAACGTACCGCTGGCGGTCATTGAAGCCAAAGACTCGTCTCACGCCCCTGGTGCCGGGATGCAGCAGGCGCTCGAATACGCACGCATGCTCGGCGTCCCATTCGCCTTATCGACGAATGGCATCGAATTCCTGATGCACGACGAGAGCGCTCAAGACGGTGCGGTCGAGCGTCTTCTGGCTCCTCATGAGGTACCCAGTCCTGCTGACTTATGGGCGCGTTACCTAGCGTGGCGGGGAATCGACATGCCGGCTAGAGCGCTGGTGGAAGAGGAGTATTTCACCGGCGCCAGCGCGAAGGGGCTTCGGTATTACCAGTCCGCCGCCGTGAACAGGGCGATGGAAGCGATCGCCGCCGGGCAGCGGAGGCTCATGCTCGTCATGGCGACCGGAACTGGTAAGACGCTCACGGCGTTTCATCTCATGTGGCGCCTCCGGGCGGCTGGGCGGGCCGGCAGAATATTGTTTCTTGTCGATAGGAATGTGCTAGCCGACCAGGCGCTAGTGAATGATTTCCAGGCTTTCGGCCCCATCATGACGAAGGTATCTGGAGGGCAGGTCGACAAGTCGTACGAGGTATATCTCGCTCTTTACCAGGCGCTAACGACCCCGGGTGACGGGCCAGATCTCTACAGTCAATTCAGCCCTGACTTCTTTGATTTGGTCGTCGTTGATGAGTGCCACCGTGGGTCAGCCTCTGAAGACTCGACATGGCGCGCCGTGCTGGAGTACTTCCAGAGCGCCGTCCAGGTTGGTTTAACTGCGACACCGAAGGAGACCGCCGAGATCTCGAACCGTGGTTATTTCGGTGACCCGGTCTACACATACAGTCTTCGAGACGGTATCGAGGACGGCTTCCTGGCACCGTTCACGGTCCGTCGCATCGATCTCGATAAGGATCTCGGAGGGTGGCGGCCCTCTGTGGGCCAGCTAGATCGATTCGGACAAGAAGTGCCCGATCGCACATATACGTCGAGAGACTATGACCGCACTGTCGTACTTGATCGCCGAAGCCCTGTGGTCGCCGCGGCGATAACCGAGTTTCTCGAGAGCCGCGACAGGTTTGCCAAGACGATCGTCTTCTGTGAGGACGTCGATCACGCAGAGCGCATGCGCCAAGAACTTGTGAACGCAAACGCCGATCTCGCAGTTGGCCACAGTAAGTATGTTTCGCGGATCACGGGGGATTCCGAGTACGGCGCAATCGACCTCGAGGCGTTCATGGACCCGTCGAGCGCGTTTCCCGTGATTGCGACGACCTCTAAGCTCTTGACCACCGGGGTCGATGTTCCGACGTGCAAAGTCATCGTGCTCGACCAGACGATCAACTCGATGACCGAGTTCAAGCAGATCATCGGGCGGGGCACGAGAGTGCGCGAAGACCTCGGTAAGACGTCGTTCACCATCCTCGATTTTCGTGGCGCTACGACCCTGTTCGCCGATCCTGCGTTCGACGGGGAGCCCGCTGAATTCGATGTCGAGGACGACGAAGACGATGACGATGCAGGTACCGGGCCTGCAATCGACCCTGCGGAGGACGCTGAGCCTCGCGGCGGCCGATCGCGGTACTTCGTTGACGGCGTCGAGGTCTCGATCCTTCAGGAGCGTGTGCAATACCTTGACGCAGCAGGGAGGCTGATCACAGAGAGCCTTCCTGAGTACGTCGGTGAGCAGATTCGGCAGAGGTTCCCGCTGGTTGAGGATTTCCGACGTTACTGGCTCGGCACGCGAAAGAAGAGCGCACTCGACGAGCTGACGGAGCAGGGGATTCTACTTCCGGCTCTGATCAACGAATCTGGGTCAGAGTACGACGCATACGACCTCGTGCTCTGGGCGGCCTACGGAAACGCAAAGCAGACGCGTGCGGAACGAGCCGAGAGAGTGCGAGCAACCATTCGAATGTCGGAGACCCCCTCGATAGTGGAGTCAGTGCTCAGGGCGCTTCTCAAGGTCTACGAGAATGAGGGGCCGGCCGAGATGGAGGACGTTCAGATCCTCAAACTGCGGCCGATCGCGGAGATCGGAACCGCGGTAGAGGTCATCGGCGCGTTCGGAGGCAGGCGAGGGTACGACGCCGCGGTGACCTCCCTCACCGATGAAATCTATGCAAGCTAGGAGAAGTCTCAGTTGATCACGCAGGCGACTATCAAGTCGATTCAGGACGTCATGCGGAAGGACGTCGGTATCGATGGCGACGCGCAGCGTCTTGGTCAGATGGTCTGGATGTTCTTCTTGAAAGTCTTGGACGACCGCGAGACGGAGTGGGAGCTCTTCGAGGAAGATTTTGCCTCAGCGATCCCGGACGAGTTGCGGTGGCGCGCGTGGGCCGCGCCGGACGAGGGCTTGACTGGTGATGCACTCCTCAAGTTCGTAAACAACGAGCTGTTCGACGGGCTCAAGCGGCTGAAGCTTCGCCAGGGCGCAAACCCTGAGATGACGAAAGTGATCCGCGGGTCTGCCCCGAGTCTTGTTGACAGTCGGGGGTTGGGGTGATCAGGCCGCTTCTGCGTCCTTGTAGATCATCTCAAACTCGACGGGGGTGAGTTTGCCGAGGCCGCGTTGGCGGCGCCTGCGGTTGTATTTCGTCTCGATCCAGGTGACCATCGCGAGGCGAAGATCGGCGCGGGTGTCCCAGCGCCTCGTGTCGAGCACGTTCTTTTGGAGGAGGCTGAAAAAGCTCTCCATGCTCGCGTTGTCACCGGCCCCGTAAGACCGGCCCATGGAGCCGACGAGGCCGTTGTTGCGGAGCAGGTTCTGGGTGCGTTTCGCGCGGAACTGGCCGCCTCTGTCGGAGTGGCAGATCGTGCCGCCAGGTGAGCGCAGCGCGATCGCGTTGCGCATCGCCGCCCGCGCGAGAGATGACTTCATGCGGGTGTCGATGGAGTAGCCGACGATCTTGTTCGACCAGACGTCCTTGATCGCGCAGATGTAGAGCTTGCCTTCTCTGGTCGGGTGTTCCGAGATGTCCCACAGCCAGACCCTGTTCGGCCCGTCGGCGACGAACTCGTGCCGGATGACACCGTGCTCGTCGACCACGGCGAGCAGGTCGTCGTGCGGCGCGGGTCCGGTGCTGCCGGGCTTGCTGCGCTTCTTGTGGTGCGATGCGTGGATCCCCGCGATCCGGCAGAGTCGGTGCACCCGGTTCTCGCTCGCGGTGACCCCGTGCTCGGACTCGAGCTCGTCGGTGAGGAACCGGTACCCGAGGGTGTCGTCGTCCGCATGGAGGTCGTAGAGCACGTCGATCACGTGCGCATCGTCCCAGTCCCTGTCGGAGACCGGGGCTTTGAGCCACTGGTAGTACCCCTGCCTGGACAGGCCGAGGACCCGCAACGCCACCGCGACCGGCACCCTCACGGGAGCGCCGGCCGCAGCCATCTCGTGGACGAGCGGGAAGACTATTTTCCCGGCAGGTTCGCCTGCGACAGATACGCCGCAGCCCGCCGCAGCACCTCGTTCTCCTGCTCCAACAGCCGGATCCGCTTGTTCGCCTCACGCAGCTGCTTGCGCTCGTCGTCGGTCAGGCCGGCACGCTTGCCGTCCTCGACGTCGGCCTGCTTCATCCAGTTGCTCAGCGATCCTTCGGAGATACCGAAGTCCTTCGCGATCTGCGCCAACGGCGCTTGACCCTTCCGGGCCACGGCCACGACATCATCGCGGAACTCTCGGGGATAGGGCTTTGCCACAAGAACATCCTTCCAGCGAGAACGAATCCTCACAGATCAGATGTCAACCAAACTCGGGGCAGACCCCTGTTCGCTGTTCTGGCGAATGCGCTTGATGACTACCGCGCGACGCTCCTCGACCATCGCGACACGTTCACGGACGGCCCGGAGGCGGCCCACTTCGCCCGGTCGGTTGCCCAAGTCGACGATCTCCGAGCTGCGCTCTGGGATGAGTTCGATTCGCCATGTCCGCGAAGTGCGTTCCCGGCGGCCTATACCTACAGAGGGCAGCATCACGCCCTCGAAGATTGAGAGGAAGATGATGTCATCGACAACGGATGTGTCGCTATCGCGGCTCGAGCAGGTATACAGCCCGCTGGGGGACTACCTGCGGTCGGTCAGTTCGAACGAAGATGCCGTTCTGTCGTTCGCGGAGGTGGAATCGCTTATTGGACGATCGCTACCACAACAGGCGCGGTCGAAGCTCATGTGGTGGCAGTCGGTCCCACGGCAGCCGCAAAGCCGGGCCTGGCTCCGGGCTGATCGACGAGCCGATGCGGACTTGACGGCGGAGACCGTCACCTTCGTCTTCGAGGTGTTCGTCCGGAACAACCCGCTCGAGCGGATTCAGAGGATCCGTGCGAACTGGCTCGGGTATGCGCGGACCAGTTTGTCGATCCCGCCGAGAGACGCTCACGATCCCCATGTAGAACTTGGCTGGTGGGAGCCCCACGAGGTCTACTTGTTACATCTTCCCGCGTCCTCGCAGTTCAAAGTCGGCCTCACGCGGATTGGCAGCAAGCGTCTCGCCGCCGTGGGTGGCGCGAGGGCACACGTTGTCGACCGCATAACGATGGCGAACCGCTGGGCTGCGCTCGTCGTCGAGCATCACGTGCTCGAGCTCGCTTGGGACGCATGGGAGCAGCCGGACCGCTTCGCTACAGGTGACAAGGGTGAAACGGAGCGCTGGAACGACTGGCTGGTGCCGCCGCCACTGTCGGTGGTCCGTGATTCGCTTGTCGATCATCGGGCGCTACCGGGATGGGACGTCACCGTGATCAGGAGTGGCTCATGATGCGGGTCGAGTACGACAGGGTCGTTTTCGTCAAGCACCTCCTCAGGCCGATAAGCACCCCGCGACTCGAGCGAGCCGACGGATGGGCTGTGCGCCTCGAGGATCAGTGGTTCTGGTTCTCGACCCTCGAGCCGGCATCCACTTTCGGACGTTCGGGAAGGAAGTCGATCCAGGTGAGGAATTGGGATCTCGTCCGAGCGGTCACCGAAGCACGATTCGATGATGAGCTTCATCGTGAGGTCTTCACGCTTTACGTTCTCGACGAGCGCGGCGCGGCCCGCAGAGCTCTCGAGGACCGCGAACTTATGAGACGCGAGAGAGACGAGCCGGACATCCGGAGCTCGCACTGGAATCCTTGATCGTGAAGCCAGAAATCGTTGAGTTGCGGTCGGCGGAAGTGAAGTCTGATCGAGCTTTCCAACGGTACATGCGAGCCTGATCAATGAAGGGAGGCGCCGTGGAGACCGCGATGGACGTCGTGCGACGCGCTCAACGGGGCGAGATCGGGCACGACGAGCTCGTTCGTGTTCTTTTGACTTGGCCGTACGAGCCGCAGTACAGGACGACAGGCCTAGCTGACGACTGGGAGTTCGTGGACAACAGCTTCGATGCGGTAAAGCACGCGTACATCGCTTTGGATCTCTTGACCGATGCGGACTACGCCGCGATCGCGTCGGCCGCGTCCTCGGCGGCGGATCGCCCGTGACTCAAGAGGGCTGGATCTACGAGCGATCGTCGGACGGCGCGGCGCGGTTCGTGCTCGGCACAGGGGGCGAGAATCCCCTCGTCTGCTTCGGGATCAATCCCAGCACCGCGAAGCCCGGCGCCCTCGACCCGACGGCGAAGCGGGTTGCGCGATTTGCCCAGGACAACGGCTTCGACAGCTGGGCGATGCTGAACGTCTACCCTCAGATCGCGACCGATCCCAAGCGGATGGATCGCGAGTATCGCTTGGAGCTCAAGACCGAGAACGAGCGTCAAATTGAGCGCGCGATCGACGGGCGGTCGCTGACTCTGCTCGCCGCGTGGGGCGGGTTGATTGTCTCACGACCATACTTGAGGCGGCTCTTGAGCGACATCGTCACGGTGACCGCGAGTGCCGGCTGTGACTGGGTGTCTCTCGGCGAGCCGACGAAGGATGGACACCCCAGGCATCCGCTTTACGTGAGGTCAGAGGTCAAGCTCGCGCACTTTGCTATCGATCGCTACCTTCGCAACTAAGCCTCGATCCACCGATGAGCGTGGGTGCTGAGCGAGCGTCGCGACGTAGAAATGCCTCTCTGATCAGGAAGAATAGAGCTTGTCTAGGGCAACTGTTCAACTGATCCGAGAGGCATCTCGTAGATGCAATTCAAGCACGCTCCGACCGCGGTATCTGCGGCATTCGATGATCCGAGTCTCGTGTCGACGGCAGGGCTGGTGCCGATGCTCAGGCTCGCGCAGCGGGCCGGTCTGGCGGAGCTGGCTCACGACCGGTTGAGTGTCCCGACGGACAAGGGCGCGAACGCGGGTGCGAAGGTGATGTCGCTGGTCGCGGGGATGCTCGCCGGGGCGGACTCGATCGACGACATGAACCTTCTCCGCCACGGCGGCATGGTGGGCCGCCTGTTCGCCCGGACGTATGCGCCGTCGACGCTGGGATCGTTCCTGCGTGGGTTTCGGTTCGGCCATGTCCGCCAGCTCGACGCCGTCGCCTCCCGCGTCCTTCAGAACCTCACCGCCGACACGCCACTGCTGCAGGTGCGAGACGGTGAGCGGGTGATGGTCGATCTGGACGACACGATCATCGAGGTCCACGGGTATCAGAAGCAGGGCGCCTCGTTCGGGTACTCCGGCGTCCGCGGCCTGAACGCGCTGATCGCGACGGCATCAACCTCATCGTCGGCGCCGGTGATCCTCGGGCAGCGGTTGCGGCAGGGGAAGACCGGGTCCCCGAAAGGCGCGGCACGGATCGTCGGTGACACGCTCGCGACCCTGCGCCGCACTGGCGCCGCGGCCGGGACTCGGCCGTTGCTGCGGGCGGATTCCGCGTTCTACGGGCACGCCGCCATCGGCACCGCGATCAACGCCGGCGCCGACGTGTCGGTGACGGTCAGGATGGACCCTGCGGTGAAGGCCGCGATCGCGACCATCCCGGATGATGCGTGGGAGATGATCGAGTACACCGACTCGATCCGTGACGAGACCACCGGACAGTTGATCTCCAAAGCCGAGGTCGCCGAGATCCCGTTCACCGCGTTCCGCTCACGGAAGAAGGCGGAACAGGTCGCTGGGCGGCTGGTGGTGCGGCGGATCCCCGACCTGAACCCGAACAAGGTGGAGCAGCCGACGCTGTTCGACGTCTACCGGCACCATGCGTTCTTCACCACCACCGACAAGAGGTGATGGACACGGTGGTCGCGGACAAGACGCACCGCGCTCACGCGATCATCGAGCAAGTCCACGCCGACCTCAAGAACGGGCCGCTCGCGCACCTGCCCTCTGGTGTGTTCACGGCGAACAGCGCCTGGCTCGTGCTCGCCGTGATCGCGTTCAACCTCACCCGCACCGCTGGAGTCATCGCCGACAAGGCCGGTCGGCTCGCGAGAGCCACGACCGCGACGATCCGCCGCACCCTCATCCACGTCCCGGCACGGCTGGCTCGCTCCGCCCGCCGCATCATCCTGCACCTCCCGGAGGCGTGGCCCTGGCAGAACGCCCTCCACCGGCTGTTCACCGCCACACACGCACCGCCACCAGTCACGACCACCTGACCATCGCCGCAACCGCGGCACGACCAAGGAGCCAGTGGACGACCGGGATGCGACGCCCGGAACCCAGCCCTGCCCTCGACACGTCACCGCGCGCCGATCACGCCAATCACGCCGGCCCGACCAACCCACGGCTCATCGGTGGATCGAGGCTAAGTAGACGTCACGGGGACGATCGGGGAATCGGGCTACCTTCCGACATCACCGGACTTGCTCGATGAGCTCCTGCCAAGCGCGTCGGAACTGGTCCGTGAGGTCACTTCCGCGCGCGGCCGGCGACTTGATCTGACCGACTCGCACAACGACGCCGTTAGTGTGTGCGCGGTGCTTCCCGAACTCTTGGACTTCCTGAGCCGTCCATTCCCTAGCGGCAAGCACACCGCCGTGGTCACCGTCTACGAGGAGGAAGATGCAGACGTCGAACCCGAACGACCGAATCGGAGAAAACACCGCTGACGGGCTCGTGCCCGGTCGGATCATCCGAACCTTGACTTGCACTTTGCGGCCGTCGTCCGCGACCAGATCGTAGGACTTCTCGGAGTTCGGCGCGAGTAGGCCGTCGTACACGATGGCAGCGCAGTACTCGGCGAGGTCACCGATCGGCGCATTGTTTGTGCGAACGAGTCCACGATGTCGCAGCTCGTCGAGGATGTTCGCATAACGCACGAGCAGCTGGCCGACCGTGACCTCGGCGAGTTCGTCATTGTCTGCCGGGGCTGCGAGCGGAGGCATCGCGTGATCGGCGCGCGAGAAGTGGGCGCGGACAAGGTCTACCTGCTCAGCGGTCAACGACCAGGCGCTGCCGGCTTCGACGGGATGGCGCCAATTCTGCCGCCTCATCCACGCACGGATGGCCTTCGGATCGACGTTCAGCTCATCGGCGAGCTCTCTCACGCTGGGTGAAGAATCAGCCATCCTCGAACCGTATCGGAGCCTCGACCGGCCCCAGACCGGCCCGCACCATCCAACGACTGCGCTTGCAGCGTCCAGGTCAGGCCGTCTGGGGGATGCGCGGGCGACTCAAGGTCAAGTCGGAAAACGACTCATAACCAGGGAAAAGAAGAAACCCCCGCGATGTAGAAGCTACGCGGGGGTTTCCGTGGCTCCGACCGGCATCGATCCGGTGACCTTTCGATTTTCAGTCGAACGCTCTACCAACTGAGCTACAGAGCCGCGCGACATGTCTGCCGCGTCCTAGACGAAAGGCCTCCTCGAAAGAAGGCCCGTCGCTCGGAGCGACCCTGACGGGACTTGAACCCGCGACCTCCGCCGTGACAGGGCGGCACGCTAACCAACTGCGCTACAGGGCCATGATTGTTGAGTTGTGTCGGAAAGAGTGACCCCAACGGGATTCGAACCCGTGCTACCGCCGTGAAAGGGCGGCGTCCTAGGCCGCTAAACGATGGGGCCGAATGAACCCCTGATCTTGCGACCCGGTGCTCACGCTTACCGACGCTCAAGCATAAGAGAGATTCCGTGGAAACGCCAATCGGCCCCCGTATGACCGTTCTCGCGGCGCGCCGACGGCGAACAGCCCATCGGGGAGGGGATCGTTCATCGTGCGGAAATCGGTCCGCACCTGTTGCGGTTGTGACTCGTGTTGCTACTGTGATCAACGTTGACTGCCCCTGCGAGGAGGATCCGTGGACGCCCAGCACAGCGACCTCGATTGCGGTTGCGCGCCCACCGAAGCGGAGAAGAAACGGCTCTGGCCGTCGGTGAACCGCCGCTCGGCGATCGGCATCGGCGCACTCGGCGCCCTGGGATTCCTGACCTTCTCGTCGCTCGCCTACTCTCCGGGTGCGATCGCCATCGAGGGCTACCCCTCGTGGGATGAGGTCGAAGCCGCCAAGGCGAACGAGGCGGCGAAGGCCGCCGAGGTCTCCAAGATCCGCAACCTCATCTCGAGCCTCCAGGCCGAGGTCGCGCGCACGCAGGCAGAAGCCGAGGCCGCATCGAACGAGTTCTACGAGGCGCAGCAGGCGTTCTTCGAGGCGTCGTTCAAGGCCGATGAGCTTCAGGCTCAGGCCGACGAGCAGGCCGAGGCCGCCAACGAGGCCGCGAACAAGGCCGGGCGAGTGGCGGCGCAGCTGTATCGCAACGGCGGCGACGACACCTCGCTGGAACTGTTCTTCTCGGGCTCGGCCGCGACCGCCGACGACCTGCTGTCGCGCCTGGGAACGATGGACAAGCTGCTCGAGCGGAACCAGACCGTCTACAGCGAGGCCGTCACGGCGCGCGACGCCGCTCAGAGCCTCTCCGACCAGGCCGAGGTGGCTCGCCAGGAGCGGGATCGCCTGCAGAAGGTCGCCGAGGAGAAGATGGTCGAGGCGCAGGAGAAGGCAGAGGCCGCTCAGGCCGCCCTCGCTGCGCAGGAGTCCAATCTCTCCACCCTTCAGGCCCAGCTCGCGGCCCTTGAAGACGAGACCGCCCAGACGATCGCCGACTACAAGGCGGGCGTCGAAGAGGAGAAGCGGCGCAAGGCCGAAGCCGCCGCCCGGGCCAAAGCGGAGGCCGAGCGCCTCGCCCGCGAGGCGGCCGAACGCGCGAAACAGGAGCAGCAGAACTCCGGTGGCGGATCCTCCGGCTCCAGCAGTGGCGGGTCGTCCGGTTCCAGTGGCGGCAACGGCGGTGCCGTCGTCGGATCCGGGTGGGCGCGGCCCGGTTCCGGGTACCGATCCTCGGGATACGGATGGCGCACGAGCCAGTGCGGTCCGAGCTACTGCTCCTCCAGCTTCCACGCGGGCGTCGACCTCGCGGCCGGCTGCGGTTCTGCGATCTACGCCGCGTCAGCCGGAACAGTCGTCTACGCCGGATACAACGGCGGCTACGGCAACTACATCAAGATCGACCACGGCGGCGGCATCGGCACCGGGTACGCCCACATCCAGAACGGTGGGATCTGGGTGGGCTACGGCCAGCGCGTCAGCGCGGGGCAGGCCATCGCCGCCGAGGGCAACACCGGCAACTCCTTCGGCTGTCACCTGCACTTCGAGACGTACATCAACGGCTCTCCCGTGAACCCGATCAACTTCATGGCGGCGCGCGGCGTCAGCGTCTGAGCACCGATCAGGCCGACGACGCGCGTTCGAGCGTGGCCCTGGCCTGCTGAGCGGCCGCGGCCAACCGGTCGCGTTCGACCGCATCGAGATCGGATGCCTCGAGCGACGCCTCGATTCGTCCCAGCTGCTGCGACAGGGCATCGCGCTGCGCGGCGTGCTGCACGTGCCACGCGACGTCATCGATCGTCCAGAGCAGCCGCTCCAGCACATCCGGTGCGCCGGCGCCGTAGCGACGAATAGGTGAGATCGCGACATCGAGGAGTTCGGCGAAGTCGTCGCCGCATGGGAGCAGGCGCGTGACGCCGTCCTGCGATGCGTACGCCTCCGGGCGCGGAGGCTGGGCCGCCAGGTCGCACAGGAGCGCGGAGATGTGGCTGAGCGCGTGGACCGCTGTCGTCGGATCGTTGACGCCCGGGGACAGGGCGCGACTGGCGACGTCGACGAGCTGCCGCAGCCCGAACCCGACATCCTGCGCGGGCGTGCGTTCGTAGTCGGCGCTGAAACACGCGGCGATCTCATCCGCGATGCGCTCGTCGGTGCGCCCCGGCCCGTCGATCTGGGCGGGATGCCACCATCGTGCGAGCGGCGTGCCCGCGATGATGCTGCCGCCCACGGGGCGCAGCTCGCGCACCACGATGTCGTGAGCGACGGCGAGATCGATCAGCTCGCCGCGGTCGACGCCGGAGACGAAACCCGACGTGCGCGCGAACACGGTGTGCCCGCGGTCGGGCTCGATCGGTGCCGGGGCGGGGGTTCCGGGTGGCGCATCCGCCAGCAGCGCGATGGTGTGCGCCGCCTCACGATGCACATCGCGCATCATCGTCTCCACCCGGAGCTGCCGGGCGAGATGAGCGAGGAAGAAGGTGAGCACCACGACGCTCACCAGGGTGAGTACCGAGGCGACGGTCACCGCGATGCGCGGCACGAAGGCGTCTGCCTCGTCGGTGGCGTTCTCGACCGTGCGCAGCACCGTGAGCGCGTACGCGAACGTGCCGAGGAAGACCGCGAGCGTGCCCTGGACCATCGGGTCCGAGGCGAACATGCGCAGGAGCCGCGGAGACGCCTGGCTGCTCGCCAGCTGCAGGGCGACCACCGTCAGTGAGAACGTCAGCGACGTGGCCGTGATGAGGGATCCGGCGATCGCGGAGAGGACGGCGCGCGCGGCATCCGTCCCGCCGGAGAAGATGAATGCCGTCACCGTGTCGGCGAGGGACGCGTCGACGGAGCGGTCGAGCTCCGGCAGCGCCAGGCCGATGAGCACGGCCCCGATCACCGCGATGAGCGGCACGGGCCACAGGCGCGACGCGACCGCATCGCTGATCACGGCGATGCGCCGTCGCACCGCCCCGCGTCGCGCCATGTGGTCTCCCGTCCGGATCAGCGGGTGCTGGGGGCTTCGCCCTCACCCTGCGTGCGGGTCTCGCCCTCGTGCTCCTCGAACCGCGCGAAGGCCTCGTCGACGAGGCGTTCGGCTTCGGCGGCATCCGCCCACTCGTCGACCTTGACCCACTTGCCGGGCTCGAGGTCCTTGTAGTGCTCGAAGAAGTGGTTGATCTCGTTGCGTGTCCACTCATCGATGTCGGAGACGTCCTGGATGTGGTTCCAGCGGGGGTCCTTCGCGAGAACCGCGACGACCTTGTCGTCGCCGCCGGCCTCGTCCGACATCTTCAGCACGCCCACGGGCCGCACCTTCACGAGCACGCCCGGCATGATGTCGCGGTCCAGCAGCACGAGCACGTCGAGCGGGTCGCCGTCTTCGCCCAGGGTGTTCTCGAAGAACCCGTAGTTGGAGGGGTATCCCATCGGGGTGTACAGGATGCGGTCGAGGTAGACCCGGCCGGTGCCGTGGTCGACCTCGTACTTGATGCTGCTGTTGCGAGGGATCTCGATGACGGCGTCGTACGCGCCCATGCTTGCTGCTCCTTCGGAAGACGTGCGGATGCGCGACCAGCCTAGTTGCACGCCGGCTCCCCGTGAGGCGCGCCGATGCGCGCGGTACCGTGGCCGCATGCCGCACCGTCCGAGTCTGGATCCCGCCGTCGCCGACGTGCGTCGCGCGGTGCGCGGCGCCCTGGCCCGCCTCGCCGCCGACGCTCCGCTCGTGGTGGGCCTGTCCGGTGGCGCCGACTCCCTCGCCCTCACCGCGGCGGTCGCCTTCGAGACCGGGGGTGCGGATGCATCCGCGACCGCCGTCGTGGTCGACCACGGGCTGCAGGAGACCTCCGCCGAGGTCGCACGCGGCGCGGCCGCAGCCGCGTCATCGCTGGGACTGGCCGCCCGCGTGGTCGAGGTGGATGTGGACGGCGGCGGCGGACTCGAAGCGGCGGCCCGCGACGCGCGATACCGGGCGCTGCGTGCCGTCGCGCGCGAGACCGGCGCGGCGGCCGTGCTCGTGGGGCACACCCTCGACGACCAGGCCGAGACGGTCCTGCTCGGCCTGGCGCGCGGATCCGGTGCGGCGAGCCTGCAGGGCATGTCGCCGGTGTCCGACCTCGACGGTGTCGCGCTCGTGCGGCCGCTGCTGGCGCTGCGGCGTTCCACCACGCGTGCGGCGTGCGCGGCCGAGGGACTCGAGCCGTGGGACGACCCGCACAACGACGATCCCCGCTTCGCGCGGGTGCGCACCCGCAACACCGTGCTCCCGATGCTCGAGCGCGAGCTCGGACCGGGCGTGGCGGAGGCGCTCGCGCGCACGGCCGAGCAGATGCGGGAAGACGCCGAGGCGTTCGACGAGATGATCGAGGAGACGATCGAAGACATCGTCGAGCACGCCGAAGCCGGCATCTCCGTCTCGGTGCCGGCCCTCGCCGCGAATCCCGCGGCGGTGCGGCACCGCATCATCCGACTCGTCGTGGCGAGCGAGTTCGGCGCGAGCCTCACGCGCGTGCAGACCCTCGAGGTCGCGCGACTCGTGACCGACTGGTCGGGTCAGGGGTCGATCGATCTGCCCGGATGCCGCGCCCGCCGGGTCGGCGCGCGCGTGGAGTTCACCGCCACGTCGTGAGTCTGCGCACGACCGAACCCGTGACGGGAGGGGGCCCCGCTCGTTAGGGTGGCGCACGTGAAGGTCATCGCGGTGTACAGCGTCAAGGGTGGAGTGGGCAAGTCCACGACGGCGGTGAACCTGGCCTACGAGGCGGCGAAGGACCAGCGCGTTCTGCTGTGGGACCTCGACCCGCAGGCGGCCGCGACCCACATGCTCGAGGTCAAGCCCAAGCTCAAGGGCGGCGCCGAATCGATCATCGGCGGGAAGGGCAAGATCGGCCGGGCTGTGCGGGAGACGGCCTATCAGGACCTCGACGTGCTGCCCGGAGACGACAGCTATCGGGATCTCGAGCTCGCCCTGGATGCCGCCAAGCACTCCACGCGGCGCATCCAGCGCGCCCTCGGGCCGCTCTCCGACAACTACGACGTCGTGATCCTCGACTGCCCTCCCGGTGCGTCCCTTCTCGCGCAGAACGTCATCCGGGCCGCCGATCTCGTCGTGCTCCCCGTGGTCCCGACGCCGCTCGCGCTGCGATCGCTGCAGCAGGTGCGCGATGTCATCGCGGCGGAGTCGAAGCCGGCGAAGATCGTGTCGTTCCTGTCGATGGTCGATCGCCGCAAGAAGACCCATCGCACCGCGGTCGAGGAGCTTCCGGCCGACGAGCCCGACATGTGCAAGGTCGTCATCCCGGCGACGGTCGTCGTGGAGCGCATGGGATCCGAGCGCAAGCCCGTCGCGGCATATGCGCCGTCGTCCGAGGCGGCGCAGTCCTTCGCGACGCTGTGGAGCATCGCATGGGTGGCGGCGCGGGACCGCAAGAAGTGATTCGACGCCGACGCTCCTAGACTTCCCCCATGCGCGCCGCCGACATCAGAGACGACCTGACCGACATCCTCGTCACCGAGGAGCAGATCCAGGAGAAGCTGCAGGAGGTGGCCGCGCAGGTCGCGACCGACTACGAGGGCAAGGACCTGCTGCTGGTCGGGGTGCTCAAGGGCGCCGTCATGGTCATGGCCGACTTCGCGCGCGCACTGCCGATGCACGCCGCGATGGACTGGATGGCGGTGTCGTCCTACGGTGCGTCGACGAAATCGAGCGGTGTCGTGCAGATCCGCAAGGACCTCGACACCGACCTCCACGACAAGCACGTGCTGATCGTCGAGGACATCATCGACTCGGGCCTGACCCTGCACTGGCTGCTGGCGAACTTCGCCTCTCGCGGCGCCGCGTCGATCGAGATCTTCTCGCTGCTGCGCAAGCCGGATGCGGCCAAGGTCGAGGTGCCCTGCAAGTACGTCGGCTTCGACATCCCGAGCGACTTCGTCGTCGGTTACGGCCTGGACTACGCCGAGCGCTATCGCAACCTGCGCGACGTGGCGGTGCTCGCGCCGCACGTGTACGCCTGAGCGCGCGCGTCGGCGTGCATTCCGCCGTGGGCGAATGCACAGTCGGGGCATAGCCGGCCCGCGATACCCTGTTCGGACCGCCTTGGCGGCGCTGCGCCGCCCGGTGGCCGCTGACGAAAGGGATCGGGCCGCGCCCGCACCATGAACATCAAGAAGATCACTCGGAACCCGCTCTTCTACATCGTGCTGATCGGCGTGATGCTGATCGTCGGGTTCTCGTTGATCTCGAGTCTCGGCGGCGCGAAGCAGGTCTCGACCCAGGAGGGTCTCGAGCTCCTCGACGGCGGCACGGTCACCGAGGTGACGAACACCGACGGCGACCAGCGCGTCGACCTCACGCTGTCGGAGGCGTACGAGGGCGCGACCGACGTGCAGTTCTACTACGTCGACGCGCGCGCGGAAGAGGTCGTGCAGGCCATCGACGCGGCGAACCCCGCCGACGGGTTCAACGACGTGGTGCCGCAGCCGTCGTGGTTCGACGGGTTCCTCTCGCTGATGATCCCGCTGCTGCTGTTGGGCCTGCTGTTCTGGTTCCTGCTCTCCTCGGCGCAGGGCGGCGGCAGCAAGGTCATGCAGTTCGGCAAGTCGCGGGCGAAGATGGTCACCAAGGAGACCCCCACGGTCACCTTCCAAGACGTCGCCGGCTCCGATGAGGCCATCGAAGAGCTGGACGAGATCAAGGAATTCCTGAAAGACGCCGCCAAGTTCCAGGCGGTCGGCGCCCGCATCCCGAAGGGCGTGCTGCTGTACGGCCCTCCCGGCACGGGAAAGACGTTGCTCGCACGCGCGGTGGCCGGCGAAGCGGGCGTGCCGTTCTACTCGATCTCGGGATCCGACTTCGTCGAGATGTTCGTGGGCGTCGGCGCGAGCCGCGTGCGCGACCTGTTCAACCAGGCCAAGGAGAGCTCGCCCGCCATCATCTTCATCGACGAGATCGACGCGGTCGGCCGCCATCGCGGCGCCGGCATGGGCGGCGGGCACGACGAGCGGGAACAGACGCTGAACCAGATGCTCGTCGAGATGGACGGCTTCGACCCGAAGGTGAACGTCATCGTCATCGCGGCGACCAACCGACCCGACATCCTCGACCCTGCGCTGCTGCGCCCCGGCCGCTTCGACCGTCAGATCGGCGTGGACGCGCCCGACCTGCAGGGCCGCAAGCGCATCCTCGAGGTGCACGGCCGCGGCAAGCCCCTGGCCGACGGCGTCGACCTCGAGGTCGTCGCCCGCAAGACCCCGGGCTTCACCGGCGCAGACCTCGCCAACGTGCTGAACGAGGCGGCCCTGCTCACCGCTCGCTCGAACGCGCAGCTGATCGACAACCGCGCGCTCGACGAGGCCATCGACCGCGTGCTGGCCGGTCCCCAGCGTCGCACGCGCGTGATGAAGGACAAGGAGAAGCTCATCACGGCCTACCACGAGGGCGGTCACGCCCTCGCCGCGGCGGCGATGAACCACACCGACCCCGTCACGAAGGTCACGATCCTCCCGCGCGGCAAGGCCCTCGGCTACACGATGGTGCTGCCGCTCGACGACAAGTACTCCGTCACCCGCAACGAGCTGCAGGATCAGCTGACGTACGCGATGGGCGGCCGCGTCGCCGAGGAGATCGTCTTCCACGACCCCACCACCGGTGCCTCCAACGACATCGAGAAGGCCACCGACATCGCCCGCAAGATGGTCACCGAGTACGGCATGACCACCGATGTCGGCCCCGTCAAGCTCGGTCAGTCCTCCGGCGAGGTGTTCATGGGTCGCGACATGGGTCACGGCCGCGACTTCAGCGAACGGGTGGCGGAACGCGTCGACCAGCAGGTGCGCGGCCTCATCGAACAGGCGCACAACGAGGCGTACCAGGTCATCAACGACAACCGCGACGTGCTGGACAAGCTCGCCCTCGCCCTTCTCGAGAAGGAGACCCTCGACCACCTCGAGCTCGCCGAGATCTTCACCGACGTCAAGAAGCTCCCGCCGCGCCCGCAGTGGCTCTCCAGTGAAGAGCGCCCGGTCTCGCAGCTGCCTCCGGTCGACGTGCCGGTGCGTCAGCCCGCCGTCGGCGTGGCGGCGGCCACCGCCGCCGACGCGGAGACGGTGACCGAGTCGGCGCCCGAGCGGCGCCCCTCCGGGCGCGCGCGGCCCGCAACCGCGTAGGCTCTCGTCCGTGGCCGTCGACCGTGATCGTGTCGCCGCGCTCGTGCGACAGCTGCTCGAGGCGATCGGCGAGGACCCCGAGCGTCCGGGATTGAAGCTCACCCCGGACCGGGTCGCCGACGCGTATGTCGACTTCTTCGCGGGGGTCGGCGAAGACGCCTCGGCGCCGCTCGCCCACACGATCAGCGTCTCGCAGGGTCCGGCGCCCGAGACGCTGCCGTCGGGCGCCGTGATGCTGCGCGACATCCGCTTCCGCTCGATGTGCGAGCATCACCTGCTGCCGTTCCGCGGACATGCGCACATCGCCTATCTGCCGGGCGAGCAGGTCGTCGGTCTCGGTGCGCTGCCGAAGGTCGTCGACGTGCTCGCGGCACGACCGCAGGTTCAGGAGCGGCTCGGGGAGCAGATCGCGGACGCCATCGACGACGCGCTCGATGCACGCGGTGTCCTGGTGGTGCTCGACGCGGTGCACGAGTGCGTCACGATGCGCGGGGGCCGGCAGCCCGATGCGGCCACCCTGACCGTCGCCGCGCGTGGCGCCTTCACCGACCCAGCGCAGCGAGCGGAACTGTTCGCGCTCCTCGGAGGACCGCGATGACGGCCGTCATGGGCATCGTCAACGTCACGCCCGACTCGTTCAGCGACGGCGGCAGATACATCGACCCGGATGCCGCGATCGCGCATGCGCGATCGCTCCGCGCCGCCGGCGCCGACCTGCTCGACGTCGGGGGCGAATCCACGCGACCCGGTGCCGAGCGCATCGATCCCGACGAGGAGCGCCGCCGGGTCATCCCCGTCGTCACGGCGCTCGCGGCGGAGGGACTCGCCGTCAGCATCGACACGATGAACGCCGCCACGGCCACCGCCGCCGTCGCGGCCGGCGCGGTGCTCGTCAACGACGTCTCCGGTGGACTGGCCGACCCCGACATGCTGGCGGCCGTCGCCGCATCCGGAGCCGACATCGCCCTCGGCCACTGGCGCGGCCCCTCGTCCGACATGTACGCCCGAGCGCACTACGGCGACACCGTGCGCGAGGTCGTCCGCGAGCTGGCGGACCGCGTGAGCGCGGCGAAGGCCGCCGGCATCGCCCCCGCGCGCATCATCGTGGACCCCGGCTTCGGATTCGGCAAGCAGGGTGCGCAGAACTGGGCGCTGCTGCGCGGCCTGTCGCACGTCGTCGACCTCGGGCCTCGAGTGCTGGTCGGCACCAGTCGCAAGCGATTCCTCGCCGAGGCCCTCGGCGAGGGCGGTGCGGATCCGGCACGACGCGACCTCGCGACGGCCGTGACGAGTGTGCTGGCGGCGCAGGCGGGCGCCTGGGCGGTACGCGTGCACGACGTCGCCACGACCAGCGATGCCCTCCGCATCGCCACCTACCAAGGAGAGTGACCGGCATGGATGCCCCCACCGACCTCAGCGGCACCGACGAGCTGACGCTCACCGGGCTGCGCGTCTTCGGTCACCACGGCGTGCTCTCTCACGAGCGGCGCGACGGCCAGGAGTTCATCATCGACGTCGTCATGCACCTCGACGTGCGCGAGGCGGCCGGGGCCGACGACGTCGACAAGACCGTGCACTACGGCGAGGTGGCCGAGCATGTCGCCGGCCTCGTCGCGCACGATCCGGTGGATCTCATCGAGACGGTGGCGGCGCGGATCGCCCGCGATCTTCTGGCCCGGTACTCCCGTCTGCGCCGCGTGACGGTCACGGTCCACAAGCCGAACGCCCCGATCCCCGTGCCCTTCTCGGATGTCTCGGTGCGCGTGACCCGTGCGCGGTCGGGACGATGAGCCGACGACTGGCGCAGGGGATCGGCGATCCGCCGTCGCGCGAATCGCGCGCGACGGTCGAGGCCGTCGTGGCGCTCGGGGCGAACCTCGGCGACCGGGAGGAGACGCTGCGGGAGGCCGTGCACGATCTTGCGCGCCTGCCGCTGGTCGACGAGGTCCGCGCCGCCGAGCCGATCGAGTCGGTGGCCGTGAAGCCGACCGGACCCGACGAAGACGCCCCGGCCTACCTCAACTCCGTCGCTGTGCTCACTACGCGCCTCTCGCCGGCCATCCTCCTGTCCTACCTCCACGCCATCGAGGCGCGGCACGGTCGGGAGCGCCACGAGCGCTGGGGTGACCGCACCCTCGATCTGGACCTCGTCTCGTACGGCGACATGGTCTCGCGCGAGCCGGCCCTCACCCTGCCGCATCCCCGCGCGGCGGAGCGCGAGTTCGTGCTGGTGCCGTGGCTGGTGATCGATCCCGACGCCGAGCTGGCCGGGCACGGCCGGGTGGCCGACCTGCTCGGCCGGCTGCGGGGCTCCTCGTGAGTCGTACCGGCGCGGGCGTGCTTCTCGTGTGCGCCGTGCTCGGCGTCGGCGCGGGGTTCCTCGTCGACCAGGTGCTGACCGCGTCGGGGCGGCCGACCTTCACCCCCGCGGTGATGCTGCCGATCCTCCTCGTGCTGCTGGGCGGCGCGGTCGTGGCCCTCGCCGTTCCGGTGCGCCGCGCCACACGCGGCACCGGGGCCTCGCCGAACCCGTTCCAGGCCCTGCGGATCGCGATGCTCGCCAAGGCCTCCTCGATCGTGGGTGCTCTCACCGCCGGATTCGCCGTCGGACTCGCACTGTTCCTCCTCACCCGGCCGGTCTTCCCCTCGGTAGGCTCGTTGGGGGTCGTGCTGGCGACCGTCGGCGGTGGGGCGGCACTCGTCGCCGCGGGCCTGGTCGCCGAGCACCTGTGCACGATCCGGAAGGACGACGATGACGAACACCCCGGAGGTCCCGACACCGGAATCGGAGCCGGCGGCGTCTGACCCGACGCTCCCGACGATCGGCGACCACGCGGCTGCCGCGAGCCCGTACCGCGACGCCGCGCTCGACGACGGCACGTTCGAGCACATCCGCGAGCCGAAGGGCGAGGCGCGTCTTCCTCTCGGCGACGGCACGTGGCACCAGCTCGCACGGCCGTACGTGTGGGTCCAGCTCATCTCCGGCGGCTTCTTCTTCGCCCTCGTGCTCGCGGTCGCCGTCGTGATGACCGTCGTGCTGGGACAGTGGTGGATCTGGATCCCGGCCGGGGTGGTCCTGGTGGTCACCGGGATCGGCCTGATCATCACGCCGCGTCAGGCGCGCGCCGTCGGGTACCAGCTGCGACGCGATGACCTCGTCTTCCGCAAGGGCATCCTGTGGCAGCGCGTGGTGGCCGTGCCCTACGGGCGCATGCAGCTCGTGGACATCACCCACGGTCCGCTCGACCGGGGCTTCGGCATCGCGCAGCTGAAGCTCGTCACCGCCGCGGCCTCGACGGGCGTCGTCATCCCCGGGCTCACGCAGGAGGCCGCCGAGGTGCTGCGCGACACCCTGATCGACGTCGCCGAGACCCGTCGGACGGGACTGTGACAGAGATCCCTCCCACCTCCCCCGTGCCCGGGGGACCGCATCCGGCGACCGGAGTCACGCGATCGCCGCTCAGCGACGGCGACTGGCACCGGATGCATCCGCTGACCCCCGTGTTCCGGGGCGGCCTCGTGCTCGTGGTCGTGGTGGGCATCATCGTCGCGAACCTGCGCGACCGGGTGATCGCGTTCTTCTTCGACGGCGTGATCCCAGGTGGCTACAACGCCGGCCAGGACCCCGTGGACTACGTGCTCGGCCACGGGCTGGTGCTGGTCGTGCTGCTCGGTGTGCTCGGCGTGCTCCTGGTCGTGCTCGGGATCTTCTACATCACGTGGCGGTTCCACACGTTCCGCATCACCGGCGACGACGTCGAGGTGCGCTCGGGCGTGCTCTTCCGCACCCACCGCCGTGCACCGCTGGACCGCGTGCAGGGGGTCAACCTCACACGGCCGATGATCGCGCGGCTGGCGGGCATGGCCAAGCTCGAGGTGGTCGGGGCCGGTCTCGATGCGAACGTCAAGCTCGAATACCTCTCGACGACCAACGCCGAGGAGGTGCGCGCCGACATCCTGCGCCTCGCGTCCGGGCGCCAGCTCGCCGAGGCGAGCGTGCGGGCCGAGCGCATGCACGGCCGCGCGGCGGGTGATCTGGCCGCCACGGCGGCGTCGACGGTCTCATCCGGCATCGACGGACTCGTGCACGGGGCGGAGGATCCCGCCGACGAACCGGAGTCGGTCGTGCGCATCCCGCCCGGCCGGCTGATCCTCTCGCAGCTGCTCAGCGGATCGACGATCGCGCTCGTGCTCGGCATCGTCGCGGTCGTGCTGGGCGGTGTCTACGGCACACCCTGGGTGCTCTTCGCGATGCTCCCCGTGCTGCTCGGCTTCGGCACCTACGCCTTCCGGCGGATCACCCGTTCGCTGCGATACTCGATCGCGCCGACCCGCAGCGGCGTGCGCATCACCTTCGGGCTGTTCACCACCGTGACCGAGATCGTGCCGCCGGGCCGCGTGCACGCCGTCGAGGTGTCGCAGTCCATCTTCTGGCGACCGCTCGGCTGGTGGTCCGTGACGCTCAACCGCCTGTCGGGCCGAGGGGCGACCGACACCGGCACGGATCAGTTCGCCACCGTGCTTCCCGTCGGCGACCGCGACGACGTCGCGCGCGTGCTCGGCCTCGTGCTGCCGCACCTGACGCCGGATCAGTGGCGCGCGATCTTCGAGGACGGTGTGCTCGGGCCGCAGCCCGAGGATCCGTACACGACCACGCCGCGTCGCGCGCGTCTGTTCCGCCTGCTCTCGTGGAAGCGCAACGGCTTCCAGCTCAGCGACGACACGCTCTTCCTGCGACGCGGTGTCATCTGGCGCACCCTCGGGGTCTTCCCCCTCGCCCGGCTGCAGAGCGTGGATGTGACCCAGGGTCCCGTGGATCGGCGCCTGCGCGTCGCGAACGTGCGGGCTCACACGATCGCGGGTCGGGTGTCGGGTGCCCTCGGCATCGTGGATCGGGATGCCGCCGTCGATCTCTTCGAGGCCGTCGCGGCCGGTGCCGTGCGCGCAGCGGCCTCCGACCACTCGCATCGCTGGGACGGCGAACCGGACGGTGCCGGCGAAACGGACGGTGCCGGCGAAACGGACGGTGCCGGCGCAACGGACGGTGCCGATGAACCCGTCTCGCCCGCCGGACCGGCGGAGGCGGACCGATGACGCGCGAAGGGCGCCTCGGCGTCGGGATCGTCGGCGCCGGACGCGTCGGACCGGTCATCGGCGCCGCGCTCGCCGGCGTCGGCCACGCGCTCATCGGGATCACGCACGGCTCCGACGAGGAGCGCGTCGAGGCGGTGCTTCCCGGTGTGCCGTTCCTCGACGCCCCCGAGGTCGTGCGCCGCAGCGAACTGGTGGTGCTCGCCGTGCCGCACGACGAGCTCCCCGGCCTCGTGGCGGGCCTGGCCGAGACCGGCGACTGGCAGGCGGGTCAGCTCGCGATGCATCTGGACCCGGCCTGGGGGACCGACGTGCTCGCTCCGGCGGTGGCCAGGGGCGTCATCCCGCTGGCGATCCACCCCGCGATGACCTTCGCGGGCACATCCATGGACCTGCGCCTGCTCGCCCAGTCCTATGCGGCCGTCACGGCCCCCGCCGCGGTGCTGCCGATCGCGCAGGCGCTCGCCGTGGAGCTCGGCTGCGAGCCGGTCGTGGTGTCCGAAGCGGCTCGCCCCGCCTATGCCGAGGCGATCGCGACGGCGACCACCTTCTCGCGATCGATCGTCGCGCAGGCGGCGGCCCTGCTGGCCGAGGCGGGGGTCGCCGATCCGGGGCGCTATCTGTCGGGTCTCGTGCACACGACGGTCGACCAGGCCCTCGTCGACCACACCGCGGTCTGACGCGGTCGGGTCCGGCCCGCGAGGGTCGATACGATCATCGGATGATCAGCACCACCGCGGGGCTCCGCACCCGGCTCGCCGAGCTGCGAGCAGAGGCCCCCGCGTCGACGGTCGCCCTCCTCTCGACGATCGGCGCACTGCACGACGGCCACCGCGACCTCATCCGCGCCGCACGAGAGGCGGCCGACATCGTCGTCGTCTCGATGTTCCTGAACCCGCTGCGGTTCCGCACGGCCGCCGATGCGCAGGCGTACCCGCGCACCCCGGAGGCGGACCGGGCGATGCTCGACGAGCTCGACGTCGACATCGCGTTCGCTCCGACGACCGTCGAGCTGTTCGCCGACCTCTCCTCGACGACGAAGGTCTCCGCCGGCGACCTGGGGCTGCGCTACGAGGGGCGCTCTCGTCCGTACTACTTCGACGGGCTGCTCACCGTCGAGGCGAAGCTGTTCTCCCTCGTGCGACCGGATGTGGCCGTCTACGGGCGCCGCGACCGGCAGCGGGTGTTCCTCGTCGAGCGGATGATCCGCGACTTCTTCCTCGACATCGACGTCGTCACGGTCGACATCGTGCGCGACGGCGGCGGGCTGCCCGTGTCCTCGCGCGTGGCGCTGCTCGATGACGCCGACCTCGCGGCGGCGGCGAAGCTCCCCCTCGCGCTGGAGGCGGCGGCCGCCAACGCGGACCGCGGCGTCGACGCGTGCATCGCGGCGGCGCAGGGCGCCCTCATGGGCGAACCGCGCATCGCCCTCGAGTACCTCAACGTCGTCGACCCGGCCACGTTCCTGCCCGTCGACGAGGGGCACGCGGGGCCGGCGCTCGCGCTGATCGCGGCCACGGTGGCCGGCCACCGCTTCATCGACAACGTCGAGATCTACATCGGCTGAGCCCATCCGGCTCGTCCTGCCGCCGCGGCTAGACTGGGCGGCGACTTTCGCGAGGAGCCCCCCGACATGACAGACACGTCCGCTGCGCCCGAAGACGCGGCCGAGCAGTCCGCCGACGACACCTTCGAGCAGCGGGCGGTGCGGCTGGCCAAGCGCGAACGCCTCATCGCCGATCGCGCCGACGCCGCCGGCGGCGCCTACCCGGTGAGCGTGCCCGTCACCGACACGATCCCGGCGCTGCGGGCGCGCTACGGCGACCTCGAGGCGGGCGCCGAGACGGGCACCGTGGCCGCGGTCGCCGGCCGCGTGGTCTTCAGCCGGAACACCGGCAAGCTCTGCTTCGCCTCGCTGCAGTCCGGCGACGGCAGCCGCATCCAGGCGATGGTGTCGCTGGCGAACGTCGGCGAGGAGTCGCTGGCGGCCTGGAAGGAACTGGTCGACCTCGGCGACCACGTCTTCGTCTCGGGAGAGGTCATCTCCTCGCGTCGCGGCGAACTGTCGATCATGGTCTCCGAGTGGCGCATCGCATCCAAGGCCGTGCTGCCGCTGCCGAACCTGCACAGCGACCTCAGCGAGGAGAGCCGCGTGCGCAGCCGGTTCCTCGACCTCATCGTGCGCGACCGTGCGCGTGAGACCGTGCTCGCCCGCGCGAAGGTCAATCAGAGCCTGCGCCAGACGTTCACCGAGCGCGGCTTCGTCGAGGTCGAGACGCCGATGCTGCAGGTGCAGCACGGTGGCGCATCCGCCCGCCCCTTCGTGACGCACTCCAACGCGTTCGACGCCGATCTCTACCTTCGGATCGCGCCGGAGCTCTACCTCAAGCGCGCCGTCGTCGGGGGCATCGACCGCGTCTACGAGATCAACCGCAACTTCCGCAACGAGGGCGCCGACTCCACCCACAGCCCGGAGTTCGCGATGCTCGAGGCCTACGAGGCCTACAGCGACTATCGGGGCATCGCCGATCTGACGCAGACCCTCATCCAGGATGCGGCGATCGCCGTGGCGGGGACCACCGAGGTGACGTGGGCCGACGGCACCGTCTACGACCTCGGCGGAGAGTGGGACCGCATCTCGATGTACGACTCGCTCAACGCGGCCCTCGCCGAGGCGTGGACCGACGGCGCCGCGCCGAGGATCGACCCGCAGACCCCGCTCGAGCCGCTGATCGCGATCGCGGAGCGCTTCGAGGTCGAGGTGCCCTCCCACGCGATCCCCGGCAAGCTCGTCGAGGAGCTGTGGGAGCACTTCGTCAAGGGCGGCCTCGAGCGGCCGACCTTCGTCATGGACTTCCCGCTGGACACGAGCCCCCTCGTGCGCGAACACCGCAGCATTCCGGGCGTCGTCGAGAAGTGGGACCTGTACGTGCGCGGCTTCGAGCTGGCCACGGGATACTCCGAGCTCGTCGACCCGGTGATCCAGCGCGAGCGCTTCACCGAGCAGGCGAAGCTCGCCGCGCAGGGCGATGTGGAGGCGATGCGCATCGACGAGGAGTTCCTGCGCGCCCTCGAGCACGGGATGCCGCCGTCGGGCGGTATGGGCATGGGGATCGATCGGCTCCTCATGGCCATCACCGGCCTCGGCATCCGCGAGACCATCCTCTTCCCGCTGGTCAAGTAGGGTCCGGACCCCGGTCTCCCGCCGACTCGCCCGGACGCGGCCGGTGGAACGCCCACTCCGGAAGGTGTCCGGCGTTCACCATCGTCAGGACGATGCCCGCGAGGCCGTGGTCCGGTTCGATCGCGAACGCCATCTCAGCGAAGGCCGCCGCGTGCGTGGAGCGCCCCAACGCCCACGACAGCCACGCGCAGGTCGCGAGGGCCCCGGCGCGGCGCGCTTGCGGAGCCGCCGCGGCTGCCGCGCGCGCCGCATCCAGTGCTCGGGTCAGACGTTCGACATCGGGCATGGGGCCTTCTCCCCACATTCGCCGGGCGATGTCGGGCGGATACGCCTCGCCGTTCTCCCACCGCGCCTGCGCATCGAGCGCGTCATCACCGTCGAGGAGCGTTCCGCACCACTGAACGAGGGCCACGTCGCGCAGCGCGGGGCGCGACAGGCACCACGTCAGCAGTGCGAGGTCGAATTCCGCGGCGGTGTCGGCCTCCGCCTCGACGACCTCCTCGAACAGGGAGGGGACGTCGTCGAGCGCGTCGATGGCGGCCACCGCCTGCGGATCGATGCGCTCCTTCGTCGGGGTGCCGAGAACGGCGCGGATCGCCGCGTCCAGCTGCGTCAGGGCGCGCGCCACGCGCTCCTTGGTGGCGAGATCGGGTGCGGGGAGTGTCGCGCCGGATGCCTGATCTCCGGTCGGCGCGGGAAGCTCGGGCATCGCCTCCGCGCCCCGCTCGATCTCATCCAGATCCCAGCCGCCGTCGGGAGACTCCGGGTCCAGCGTGGAGCCCCATCCGTCCGCGGCGACGCACAGGGCGTCGCTCACCCGGAGCCCGGCCGCGTCGGCCCGCACGGCGAGCGCCTCGAGCAGCGCGCGGTGCGGCATCCCATCGCGATAGCTCGCGGCGGTGTAGACGATCGCCGCGAACCCGTCGACCTCGGGCAGGCGGCAGATCATCCCGAGGAACGTCGCCGCGCAGCGGTCGACCTCGTCGGCATCAGCGCCGACGGGGAGGTCCACGCGCATGACGCCGGTGGTGCGGGTGCCCACGAACGGCACGAGGACGAGGCTCTCGGTGGGCTGATATCCGGCCAGCCGAGGGACGAGGGCGAGGAACTGCGCCGCGTTGGCGGCCTTCACGATCGAGGTCATGGATCCACCGTCATCGCGCGATCGCGGCCGTGGGGACGAGATCGGCGCGATGGGGGAACTCGACGTTGTCCACAGGCTCGTCGGGGGCAGGACGCCGGCTCCCAGCGAACCCCGCGACAGGGCGCGTATCCTGGAGGGGTGGATGACTTCTGGCTCGCGGCCGCATGGGCGATCCTGCCCACCCTCGTCGTCAGCCTCCTGTTCTTCTGGGTCATCCGCAGCATGATCCGCGCCGACCGCAACGAGCGCCGCGCCTACGCGCGACTCGAGGCGAAGGAGCGTGCCCGTCGCGGGCTGCCGCCGGCACCCGAGGCTCCCGCGTCCGGGAACTGACACCGCGTCCCGATAGCCTGGACGCAACGCGCCCGTCGATCGCGATGCGGGCCAGTCAGGGGGACACCACCGTGGCCGAGGATGCCGTCACCTTCGTGTTCACCCCGCCCAGCTGGTGGGTCGTGACGCTCTTCGTCGTGGACCTCATCATCCGCATCACCGCGATCATCGTCATTCCGCGCAATCGGCGTCCGACCTCGGCCCTCGCCTGGTTGCTGGCGATCTACTTCATCCCGTTCGTCGGGGTGCTGCTCTTCCTCGTGATCGGCAATCCCCGCCTCCCCCGCAAGCGACGCAAGATGCAGGACGACATCAACGCGTACATCCGGGAATCCAGCGAGGCGCTCGACTTCGGGAGTCTGCGTCCGAATGCGCCGGACTGGTTCACCTCGCTGGTCACCCTCAACCGCAACCTCGGGGCGATGCCGCTGTCGGGGGACAACGACGCGCACCTGATCTCGGACTATCAGGCCAGCCTGGATGCGATGGCCGACGCCGTTCGCGGGGCGCAGCGCTACGTGCACGTCGAGTTCTACATCCTGCAGTCCGACGACGCGACGGACAACCTGTTCCGCGCGCTCGAAGAGGCGTGCGCGCGCGGCATCACCGTGCGCGTGCTCCTGGACCACTGGGCCAACCGCGGCAAGCCGTTCTACAAGAAGACGCTGAAGCGTCTGCGCGACATGGGCGCCGACTGGCAGCTGATGCTCCCGGTCCAGCCGCTGAAGGGCAAGTATCAGCGACCCGATCTGCGGAACCACCGCAAGCTCCTGGTCGTCGACGGTCTCGTGGCGTTCATGGGTTCGCAGAACGTGACCGATTCGACCTACAACCTGAAGAAGAACATCCGACGCGGCCTGCACTGGGTCGACCTGATGGTGCGCCTGGAAGGTCCCGTCGTCGCGTCGATCAACGCGGTGTTCCTCAGCGACTGGTACGCCGAGACGCAGGAGGTGCTCTACACCGAGACCGACCTCGACGAGCTGAAGGCCGGTCCCGGCGACCTCGACTGCCAGATCGTGCCCTCCGGTCCCGGCTTCCGTTTCGAGAACAACCTGCGCCTGTTCGCCGCCCTCATGTACGCCGCCCAGCGCAAGCTCATCATCGTGAGCCCCTACTTCGTTCCCGACGAGGCGATGCTCCTGGCCATCACGAGCGCGTGCCACCGCGGCGTCGAGGTGCAGCTGTTCGTCTCCGAGGAGGGCGACCAGGCGATGGTCTACCACGCGCAGCGCAGCTACTACGAAGTGCTGCTGAAGGCGGGGGTGAAGATCTGGATGTACCGCAAGCCGTTCATCCTGCACTCGAAGTCGATGACGGTCGACGACGAGGTCGCCGTGATCGGGTCGAGCAACATGGACATGCGCTCGTTCGGTCTGAACATGGAGATCTCGATGCTGGTGCGCGGTGAGGAGTTCATCACCGAGATGCGCGAGGTCGAGGCCGAGTACCGTTCGCTCAGCCGGGAGCTCACCCGCGACGAGTGGGAGAAGCAGCCGCTGCGCTCCACCGTCCTGGACAACCTCGCGCGCCTCACCTCGGCGCTGCAGTGACGCCACGGGCAGATTTCGTTATTCCGCTGTGACCAGACGTGTCGCGATCGTTCGGGGACACGGAGCAAGATGACCTCATGCTCCGTGCTCGCCTTGCCGTCGCCGGCATCGCGCTGACCGTCTCGTCGGTCCTCATCGCCGGGTGCGGCGGCGCAGCGGCGCCGGCGGTGACCCCGGTGCCCGTGCCCTCGACCGACGACGCGGAGAGCCTCGACGCCGAGATCGACGCCGCGTGGCTCGACGACGGCAGCGCCGTCGGCATCCTCACCTTCGGCAGCTCCACGTGCCTTCCCACGGCGGGCGACCCGTCGTACGACGACGGAGTGGTGACCGTCGAGCTCACCGATCCCCACGGGGTCGTCTGCACGCGGGACCTCGTGGCGCGCGCCACCTACGTGTCGCTCCCGGAGGGGGTCGACCCGGCCGATGACCTCGAGGTGGTCGTGACCGGTTCGTACCGCGGGCAGACCGAGATCGCCGGCGATGCCACACTCGACGGCAAGGGCGGCGGGCTCGACGAGGCCGCTCCCAGCGCCGGCTGGGCCACCGCGGAGATCTTCCTGCTGCTGACGTGGGGTTCATCCACCTGCCCGCCGCTCATCTCGGGAGCCGTCGCGACGACCCCCACCGAGGTGACCGTCACGATCGATCCGCTCCCCGCCGACCAGGTCTGCACGGCCGACTTCGGTCCGCGGGTTTCGGTGATCGCCGTGGAGGGTCTGGATGACGACGCCGACGAGCGCGTCGAGGCAGTGCTCGCCGGCGACGAGTACGACGCGGTGCGCATCCCCATCGCCGGCTCCCGCTGACCCCGGTCCGCGGCCGTCCCCACCGGCGGTGACCCGCATCCGCGGCCGTCCCCACCGGCGGTGACCCGCATCCGCCTCGCCCCGGCCCGCTCCGGCGGTCGCCCCGTGCCCGCTCCGCAGTCACCTTCTGCGAATTACTCGCGGTCACACCCGCACTTTGTGACTGCTGAGCGGGGGAGCCCCTGCTCCGCAGTCGTAACCTGTGGGTCTTCGGGATTGGCACCCGCAGGAAGTGACTGCGGAGCTGTGAAGCCGGCCGAGCGGTGAGACCAGCGGGACGGCCGGCCGGGGCGGCGAGTGGCCGAATCGGCGCCGACCACCCATCGTTCACAGGGCGGTTCGTGGATGCTGCTTCCACAGCTCAGGTGGATGCTGACGCTGGCCGCGACGCGAAGTGCCACGCTCGTGGCATGCACCGCTCGCCGCTTCCCGCCGGGCTCGGATCGACCTTCACCGTGGCGCACGCGCGCGACATCGGTGTGTCCCCGTCGCGACTGCGTGCCGCCGACCTTCATCGCCCGTACCGCGGACTGCGCACCTCGGTGTCGGTCGGCGCGAAGGACCCCGACGTCCGCGGGACAGACCTGAGCCCGACCGCGGCCGCCGCTGTTGACGAAATGCAGGCTCGCGCCCTCCTGCTTGCGCGGACGATGCCCGACACCCAGTTCTTCAGCCACGTCACGGCGGCGGTGCTGTGGGGGTTACCCCTGCCGGGATCCGCGCTGATCGACCCCGAACTGCACCTCCGTGCGCTGGATGTCGGCGTCTTCGCGCCGCTCCGGCATCCGAGGCATGCGGGTGTCGCCGGGCACCAGGTGAGGGCGTCGTTGGCCCATGTCGTCGTGCATCCGATGTTGAACGTTCGGCTCGCGTCGCCGGCGAGCACGTGGGCGATGCTCGGGAGTGTGCTGTTCGATGGACATGATCTGGTCGCCGCGGGAGACGCGACCGTGCGGGAGCCGATGTTCGACGGCGACCCGCCACCCCTCGCCACTCTCGAACACCTGCGCGCGGCGGTGCAGGCGGGACGCCGCGTCGGAGGACCCGCGCTGCGAGAAGCCCTGGAGCGGGTGCGCACGCGGTCGGCGTCGCGGATGGAGACGCGGTGCCGCCTGCTCTTGATCGACGCGCACCTTCCCGAGCCGGGGCTGAACGTGGACGTCTTCGATCCTCTGGGACTCTTCGTGGCCTGCGTCGACCTGGCGTACCCGACGCTCAAGATCGCCATCGAGTACGAGGGGGAGCATCATCTGCGCGACCCGGAGCAGTGGGCGCGCGACATCCGGCGGCACGAGCGTCTGGCCGAGCTCGGGTGGGTCGTCATCCGGGTCACGAAGCGCGACGTCTTCGCGGAGCCGCGTGCGTTCGTCGAGCGCGTGCGGCGCGCCATCCGTTCGCGCACCATCTGACCCGTCCGCTCCGCAGTCACAATCTGCGGGTCCTGACGCCGCAGACCCGCACTTCGCGACTGCGGAGCGAATCCGGGCGCTGCTCGGCAGTCAGGAGTTGCGGGTCGCGCGGCGGCAGGCCCGCAGATTGTGACTGCGGAGCGATGGAGTGCGGAGGGGCGAGGCGTCGCGCGCGGAGTGCGGAGGGGCGAGGCGTGGCGCGCGGGACGGGCACCGGATATGCCCCTGGCGAACAGCGGCCCGTGGCATCCCCCCGCTGGCTAACCTCGATGTATCGCGCAGCAGTGCGACCTGCACCCCAAGCGCCGAGGGAGTGAACGATGTTCGAGAGATTCACCGACCGTGCCCGTCGCGTGGTTGTGCTCGCCCAAGAAGAGGCGAAGATGCTCAACCACAACTACATCGGCACCGAGCACATCCTGCTCGGTCTGATCCACGAGGGGGAGGGCGTCGCCGCGAAGGCGCTCGAGTCCCTGGGCATCTCGCTCGACGCCGTGCGCGAGCAGGTGCAGGACATCATCGGCCAGGGGCAGCAGCAGCCCACCGGCCACATCCCCTTCACGCCGCGCGCGAAGAAGGTGCTCGAGCTGAGCCTGCGCGAGGCGCTCCAGCTCGGCCACAACTACATCGGCACCGAGCACATCCTGCTCGGACTCATCCGCGAGGGCGAGGGCGTCGCCGCACAGGTGCTCGTCAAGCTCGGCGCCGACCTGAACAAGGTGCGCCAGCAGGTCATCCAGCTCCTCAGCGGATACCAGGGCAAGGAGCCCGCCGGCGTCGCCGCCGGCAGCGGCGAGCAGGCGCAGTCCGGTGCTCAAGGCGGCTCGCAGGTGCTCGACCAGTTCGGTCGCAACCTCACGCAGGCCGCGCGCGACAACAAGCTCGACCCGGTGATCGGGCGCGAGAAGGAGATCGAGCGGGTCATGCAGATCCTCTCGCGCCGCTCGAAGAACAACCCCGTCCTCATCGGCGAGCCCGGTGTGGGAAAGACCGCCGTCGTCGAGGGCCTCGCCCAGGCGATCGTGAAGGGGGATGTGCCCGAGACGCTGAAGGACAAGCAGGTCTACTCGCTCGACCTCGGCTCGCTCATCGCCGGATCGCGGTACCGCGGTGACTTCGAGGAGCGCCTGAAGAAGGTCACGAAGGAGATCCGCACCCGCGGCGACATCATCGTCTTCATCGACGAGATCCACACCCTCGTCGGTGCCGGAGCCGCCGAGGGTGCGATCGACGCCGCGAGCATCCTGAAGCCGCTCCTCGCCCGTGGCGAGCTGCAGACGATCGGTGCGACCACGCTCGACGAGTACCGCAAGCACTTCGAGAAGGATGCCGCCCTCGAGCGTCGCTTCCAGCCCATCCAGGTGAACGAGCCGGCTCTGCCGCACGCCATCAACATCCTGAAGGGGCTGCGCGACCGCTACGAGGCCCACCACAAGGTGCAGATCACGGACGGCGCGATCGTCGCCGCCGCGAACCTCGCCGACCGGTACATCGCCGACCGCTTCCTGCCCGACAAGGCCATCGACCTGATCGACGAGGCGGGAGCACGCCTGCGCCTGTCGATCCTGTCGAGCCCGCCGGAGCTGCGCGAGTTCGACGAGAAGATCGCGAAGGTCCGCGAAGACAAGGAGACCGCCAGCGAGGAGCAGGACTTCGAGAAGGCCGCGTCGCTGCGCGACGAGGAGAAGTCCCTGCTGGCCGAGCGCCTGCGCCTGGAGAAGCAGTGGCGCTCCGGCGATGTCGCGAGCCACGCGGTCGTCGACGAGGGTCTGATCGCCGAGGTGCTCGCGCAGGCGACCGGCATCCCGGTGTTCAAGCTCACCGAGGAGGAGTCCAGCCGCCTGGTCTTCATGGAGAAGGCGTTGCACCAGCGCGTCATCGGCCAGGAAGAGGCCATCGCCGCGCTGTCGAAGACCATCCGTCGTCAGCGCGCAGGGCTGAAGGACCCGAAGCGGCCCTCGGGCTCGTTCATCTTCGCCGGTCCCACCGGTGTCGGAAAGACCGAGCTCGCCAAGGCGCTCGCCGAGTTCCTCTTCGACGACGAGGGTGCGCTGATCTCCCTCGACATGTCGGAGTTCGGTGAGAAGCACACCGTCTCGCGGCTGTTCGGCGCCCCTCCCGGGTTCGTCGGCTTCGAAGAGGGCGGGCAGCTCACCGAGAAGGTGCGCCGCAAGCCGTTCTCGGTCGTGCTCTTCGATGAGATCGAGAAGGCCCACCCCGACATCTTCAACTCGCTGCTGCAGATTCTCGAAGAAGGTCGCCTGACCGATGGTCAGGGTCGCATCGTCGACTTCAAGAACACCGTCATCATCATGACCACGAACCTCGGTTCGCAGGCGATCGCCGGCGGCCCGGTCGGCTTCCAGGTCGAGGGTGACACGTCGACGTCGTACGACCGCATGAAGGGGAAGGTCAACGAGGAGCTGAAGCGCCACTTCAAGCCCGAGTTCCTGAACCGCGTCGACGACATCATCGTGTTCCCGCAGCTGAACCGCGACGAGCTCATCCAGATCGTCGACCTGTTCACGAAGCGTCTCAGCGAGCGCCTGCTCGACCGCGACATGACGATCGAGCTGTCGATGCCGGCGAAGGAGCGTCTCATCGAGGTGGGGTTCGACCCCGCACTCGGTGCCCGCCCGCTGCGCCGTGCGATGCAGCACGAGATCGAGGATCGCCTGTCGGAGAAGATCCTGCACGGCGAGCTCAACCCCGGTGACCACGTGAAGGTCGATGCCGAGAACGGCGTCTTCCAGTTCGAGCACGGTCCGCGCGGTGAGAAGGTCGCCGTCGGTGTCGGCACCGCCGGTGAGATCACCGCGACGCCGGACATCGCCGCCTCCAACTGACGACGAACGAGGGCGGATGCTCCGCCTCGACCAGAATGTGCGGTCGAGGCGAAGCATCCGCCCTTCGTCGTATGCGGATCGCGCGAAGTAAGGTGGGGGGATGGCCGATTACGTCGTGCGTCCCGCCCGAACCCGTGACGTGCGGCCGATCCAGACCATGCTCGAGCCGTACGTCCAGAAGCGGATTCTGCTCGGGAAAGACCTCGTGGTGCTCTACGAGGCGGTGCAGCAGTTCTTCGTGGCAGAGGACGCGCACGGCAACCTGATCGGATGCGGTGCCCTCCACGTCATGTGGGAGGAGCTCGGCGAGGTGCGCACCCTCATCGTCTCGGATGAGTGGCTGCACAAGGGGGTCGGCACGGCGATCGTCGACGCTCTCGAGACGCAGGCGCGTGAGCTCGGTCTCACCCGCCTGTTCTGCCTCACGTTCGAGGTGGAGTTCTTCTCCCGTCGAGGGTTCGACGTGATCGGCGAACAGGTAGTCGACCCCGATGTCTACTCGCAGCTGATCCGGAGCCCCGACGAGGGAGTCGCCGAGTTCCTCGATCTCGCCCACGTGAAGCCCAATACGCTCGGCAACACCCGGATGCTCAAGCACCTCTGACGGCAAACCCCTTGGGCGCGCCCACAGGGCTCGCACGGCGTGCGTGCGTACCCTGGAGAGCATGAGCGGCGACACCCCGCGCAGGCGGCGACACTCACCGGCGGTCTATCGTCGCCGGCGGCTGGCCGTGCTGCTGCTCGCGCTGCTCATCGTCGCCGGCCTGGTGTGGCTGTTCGTGGCACAGCCGTGGCAGGCGTGGGCGGCATCCGAGGAGGCGCCGGCGCCGACACCGGCCGCTTCGTCCGCGACGCCGACGTCGACACCTGATCCGACGACGACCGTGACCACGCCGGCCGCGGAGACCCCGGAGCCGGAGGAGTCCGAGACGCCGACCGCCACGCCGTGCGTCGCGCGCGACCTGACCGTCGAGGCCGTCACCGACAAGTCCGAGTACGCTGCGGGGGAGAATCCGCTGCTGTCGATCCGGCTGACGAACAACGGCGCCGACTGCACGCTCAACGTCGGGACCGCTGCGCAGGCCTTCACCGTCACGAGCGGATCCGACACGTGGTGGCGGTCGACCGACTGCCAGAGCGAGCCGAGCGACATGCTGGTGCTGCTGGAGGCGGGGCAGACGGTGGAGAGCTCCACCCCGGTGGAGTGGGACCGCACGCGGTCGTCGGTGGACACCTGCTCGGATGCCGGACGACCCGGTGCGCCCGGCGGCGGCGCGTCGTACTACCTCGACGTCGAGATCGGCGGCATCGGCTCGACGGAACCCGCGTACTTCCTCCTGTACTGAGGAAGAAACTGGCGGCCGATATATCAGCGTGTCCCCCGAAAAGGGGACAGATACACTACCGCGCGCGGGCTAGACTGAACAGGCTTCGGTGTACGTCTGGAACTGTCCCCAGCAGCTGATCCTTCCCAGTGGATCACCCAGCGGGCCCGAAGCCTGCTCCGGCCTCGGTCGTGAGCATGACGTGGGGCCGAGTCGATCCCCCAGTTCGCCTCGTCCCCACGTCCCCCCTTTTTTCCGGCTGCTGCCGGCGCCGATTACGCTGGAGCGATGGCGTCACGCAAGAAGCGCGCGAAGGCATCCGAGCCGGTGGACTTCCGCAACACCCAGCTGACGGATGCGCTGCAGACCCAGGACATGGCGGCCGTCGCCTTCGCCCTCCGGCACGGCCCCACGGTCGTGCCGCTCATGACGGTCGGCGATCGTGATGATCCGCTCGATGTCGGCGAGGTCTGGACCTACCGCGACCCCAACACGGCAGACGTCGCGCTTCTGCTGTTCAGCGACGCCGCCCACAAGCCCGAGACGCTGCCGCCCGGTGTGGCGCTGCAGTCGCCGCAGTGGCTGCGCGCCTTCCTCGCCGCGCACGAGAAGGAGATCACGACGGTCTTCCTCGACATCGCGGGCCCGCATCCGATGCAGGCCTCGCCGTCCGATCTGATCGCCGCCCTCGACGCCTGACGCACGCGGTCAGAACCGCGGCGGCGGCTCTGCCGGCGCGGGCGCTGCGTGCCGTTCCATCGTGCGGAGAGCCGCTGCGACCGTGCGCTGCTCGGCATCCACGACGGTGGTGTAGCCCAGACGTGTGGCCTCCGTGCGGCGCTGGGCCGCTTGGGCGACCGGCCGGATCTCGCCCGACAGGGTGAGTTCTCCGATCGCGGCGGTGCCGCGGGCGAGGGCACGGTCTTTCAACGAGTTGGCGATCGCCACGGCGATGGCGAGGTCTGCCGCGGGCTCGACGAGGCGCACCCCGCCCACCGTCGAGACGTAGACGTCGTGCTGCGAGAGCGGAAGCCGGGCGCGCTTCTCGAGAACGGCCAGGATCATCGCCACGCGCGCGCCGTCGACGCCGTTGACCACGCGGCGCGGGTTCGGTGCGGCCGTGCCGATGGTGAGCGCCTGCACCTCGACCGGCAGCGCGCGGCGGCCCTCGAGGGCGATCGTCACACACGTGCCGGGCACGGGATCGCCGTGTCCGAGGAACAGTGCGCTGGGGTCGGGAACCTCTTCGATGCCCTCCCCGGTCATGTCGAAGCATCCCACCTCGTCGGTGGGACCGAAACGGTTCTTCAGGGCGCGCACGAATCGCAGCGACGTCTGCCGGTCGCCCTCGAAGTGGCAGACGACGTCGACGAGGTGCTCGAGCAGTCGGGGGCCGGCGATCGATCCGTCTTTGGTGACGTGACCGACGACGATCACCGGCAGGTGCCGCTCCTTGGCGACCCGGATCAGGGTCGACGCGACCTCGCGCACCTGCGACGGATGACCGGCCATCCCGTCGCTCAGCGACGACGCGACGGTCTGCACGGAGTCGACGATGAGCAGATCGGGGGAGACCTCGTCGATGTGTCCGAGGATCGTCGCGAGGTCGGTCTCGCTCGCGAGGTAGAGCTGGTCGTGGAGGGCGCCGGTCCGCTCGGCGCGCAGGCGCACCTGCGCCGTGGACTCCTCGCCGCTCGCGTAGAGCACGCGTCGGCCGGCCCGGGCCGACTGCGCCGCCACCTCGAGGAGCAGCGTCGATTTGCCGACGCCCGGCTCGCCCGAGAGCAGAATGGCGGCACCGGGAACGACTCCGCCGCCGAGAACGCGATCGAACTCCGCCACGCCGGACGTGCGCCGGGGTGTGTCGCGGGTGTCGACGTCGGTGATCGGACGCGCAGCTCGCTGCGGCGGCGGGGCGACGGCGGTGACCGAGCGGACGATGCCGGTCTGCTCGGCGGCCTCGACGACGGTGCCCCACTGCTGGCACTCGCCGCACCGCCCGACCCACTTGATCGTCGTCCACCCGCACTCGGTGCACCGGTACGGGGCGGTCTGGGTGGTGCGTCTGGTGGCCATCATCGCAAGGCTACGCGGACCCTCCGACATCGGCCCTCCGCGGTGCCCGGCGTCACGCTCCGGATGCGAGCGCCGCCGCGCCGACGACCTCCTGGCTGAACGGCACCGAGTAGGCCATGAGCGCGCCGGCCTGCGCGTCGCGCACGATCCGCTGGATGGGCGAGCGCACGAGATAGGCGCCGCCACCACCGATGCGCAAGGCGAGCGCCGCCGTGGACTTGGCCACCTCGTTGGCGAGCATCTTCGTCTCGGTCGCCGCGGCCATCGCCTCCGGGTTCTTCTCGTCTGCGAGCCACGCGGTGCGCTCTGCCATGAGGAGCGCGGCGGTCACCTGCGCCCATGCCATGCCGGTCTCGTGCTTGACCCACTGCTGGTCGGCGAGCACCGCGCCGCCCTTTGCCCGGCGGGCGGCTGCGGCCAGCTCGTCGAGCGCGGACTCGGCGATCCCGAGCGAGGTGAAGGCGAACCCGACGGTGATGAGGTTGGCGTACTCGGGCGAGGGCGGACCGCATCGGCGGGCGGCCGGCAGCGGCGTGCCGTCGAAGACGATCGTGCGGCTGCGGGTCGCGCGCATGCCCATGGTCTCGTCGATCGGCGGGAAGGAAACCGTGTCGTCGATCGTCACCCCGAAGAAGGCGGGGCCTCCGTCGACGCGCGCGTTGAGGAACAGGTGGTCGGCGGCCTCCGAGCCGGAGACGAACAGCTTGCGGCCGGTGAGGCTCCATCCGCCGTCGGTCGCCGTCGCATCCTGCTGCGAGGTCAGGAAGTGGTTGCCGCCGGCGGGCTCGCTGAGCGCGTTGGCGAAGCGCCTGCCGGCGCGCAGCTCGTCGGCGAAGTATGCCGCGGCCTTGTCGGGCGAGGCCGTCACCAGGGCATGCGCGGCACCGATGTGCATGAGCCAGACCGTGGCGACGGCCGGATGGGACCGGGCGAGGATCTGCACGATGCGCCCCAGCGTGGCGTAGGAGAGCCCCTGACCGCCGTGGCTGACGGGAAGGAAGGCGGCATCGAGGCCGCTGTCAGCGAGTGCGCGCAGGTGCTCGATCGGAAGGCGTGCTGCGGTGTCGTCTTCGGCGACGGTCTCGGCGAAGTCGGCCGCCAGTGTCGTGACGGTGTCGATCCAGTGCTGCTCGTCGGCGGGGACGGCGACGGGGGAGGGGCGGGTGAGCATCGGGATCCTTCCGGGTCAGGGATGTGCGGGGTCGACGTGGCCGCACGCGTCGACGGGACCGGGAAGCAGCACGTCGACGAACTGCTGTGTGCGGGTGTCGACGAGTCCGCGTTCGGTGACGCCGAGATCGGGCACGACGTAGAGGCCGACGAAGGACAGGATGATGTACGGCGAAGGGATCGGGCATCCGAGCTCCGCGGTCACGGCGTGCGCGTGCGCGAGGGCGGCGGCGGTGTCTTCGAACGGGGCGTCGCTCATCATGCCGCCGACCGGCAGCTCCACGCGGGCGAGAACCTCGTCGCCGTCGACCGTGACGAATCCGCCGCCCATGGCGCGAATCTCCTCGACGGCGCGCAGCATCGAGGCGTCGTCGGCACCGACGACGGCGATGTTCATGTTCGGGCAGTTCATCGAGATGGCGATCGCCCCTCGGCGCAGTCCGAACCCGCGCACGAACCCGACTCCGGCGAGCGGCTCGGCGTGGTGCCGGTCGATCACGGCGATCTTCAGCACGTCGGTGCCGGTGTCGCACTGCACGCTGCCGCCCTCGACGGCGAGCTCCGTGTCGAACGCGCGCTTGAAGTATCCGTTGTACATCTCCATCGCGCGAACATGCGCGCGGGGTCCGTCGGCGCTCACGCGCAGCAGATCGGCGTCGAGCGTCTCCGGCAGACGGATGCTGTCGCGCGTCCATTCCGGAACGTCGTCGTCGACCTCGAAGCTCGCGGTCCCGTTCCGAGCGACGACGGATCCGGCGACCATCACCGTCGACGGGCGCACGTCGGCGAGGTCGGGGATGATCTGCAGGTCGGCCAGGCGCGACGGTGCGAGGAGTCCGACCACCTGGTCGAGCCGGTAGTAATGCGCCGGCTGAGCGGTGGCCATGCGGTAGGCGAGCACGGGATCGACGCCGAAGCGGATCGCCTGGCGCACGTGGTGGTCGATGTGACCCTCGGTGCTGAGATCGAGCGCGTGCTTGTCGTCGGCGCAGAAGCACATGTGTCGCAGCGCCGGCGCGATCGCGTCGAGGTCGGCGAACAGCGGCACGGTGTTGTCGGCGAGAGACGAGCCCATGACGGTGATCATCGCGCCGAGGCGGGTGCGCTCGAGGGCTTCGTCGACGGTGGCGGAGTTGTGATCGTCGCCGACCCCCGCGGCCAGGTAGCTCCAGAGTGACTCGTGGGTCTGCGCCGCGGTGTGGCCGGTGATGCGGCGCCCGGCGATCAGCGCCTCGCGGTAGCGGGCGGTGGACACCTCGCCCAGGTCGAACGGGTTGCCCTCACCCAGAGTCGCGGTGACGTCGTCGTGCAGGCGGTCGAGCACGGTCTGTTCCGGGATGACGACGCCGCCGCGCTCGAGCGTCGTCGAGGCCGGCGTGGTGGGGGAGACCTGCTGGAAGATGTTGAACGGTGCGCGCGTGGTGAGCAGATAGTCCATGCCCTCCGGGCCCCAGACGTTCGCTGCGGCGTTGGGGTCGGTGAGCACGGTGGTCGTCCCACGCGGAACGCTCACGCGGGCGAGCTGACCGGGGGTGAGGTTGGTGTATTCGACGTGCAGGTGCGCGTCGATGAAGCCGGGCGCGACCCAGGCGCCTCGCGCGTCGACCTCGCTCGTGCCGGATGCGACGTGGTCCCACGGCGTGAGCGCCGCGATGTGCCGCCCCACGATGAGGATGTCGCGTTCGAGCCACTCCTCGGTGCCCGGGGAGAGCACGAGACCTCCGCGCACGATGACATCGGGATCCTCGAGGCCGGCAGCGACCTCGCGCAGTCGCTGGAGTTCGGCGGTCGTCGGAAGAAGCTCCGCCTTGTCGGTCATCTCTCCTCCGCTCTCGTGCCGGGGGCTTTCGTCTCGGGGCTCATCCTGATCCAGTCTGAGGGGAAGACTGCCGCCATCGTGTCGCGGGGGGTCGACACGATGGCGACAGCCGGCTCGGGGTCACCGGAGTGCGGCGCTCACGGTCAGCAGCTCGGTGGTGAGATCACGCTTGAGATCGACGTCGGCGAAGGACGCGTCGATCGAGCGCTGGGCGAAGCCGACCATGTCGGCGAGGTCGAATCCGAAGCGGTCGGCGGTCACGGCCCAATCGACGTCGAGGGTCGTGCCGAGCGGGGCGGGGTCGTCGGTGTTCAGGGTGACGAGCACGCCGGCATCGACGAGACGCCGGATGGGATGCGACGCCCAGTCGGGGTAGATGCCGAGCGTCACGTTCGATCGGGGGCAGACGCCGAGGCTGATGCGGTCATCGATCAGTCGTGCGAGGAGGGCGTCGTCCTCGATGGCGCGCACGCCGTGGTCGATGCGCTCGGCCTGCAGGAGATCGAGCGCGTCCCACACGCCGTCGGGGCCGCTCGACTCCCCCGCGTGAACGGTGCGGTGGAGCCCTGCGCGCGCGGCGATCCCGAACGCGCCGCGGAACTTCTCGCCCGTGCGACCGGCGACCTTCTCATCCCCGTCGACGGACAGCGCGACCAGCCGGTGTGGGCGGATGGTCGTCAGATCCGTCACGATCGCCTCGGCCTCCGTCGCGCTCTGGGAGCGCAGGAGCGAGTACGCGATCCCCACGCGGCAGAGACCGTCTTGCTCAGCCTCGTCGAATCCGGCCGCGAGTGCGGCCAGGAGGGCCCCTTCGCGGCCCCGCCACGCATTCCAATGCGTCGGGTTCACGATCACGTCGCTGTAGCGCACGCCGGCTGCCGTCTGCCGGGCGGCGAAGGCGTAGGCGACGCGAGCGGCCTGCTGCGGCGTGCGCACGAGGCCGCACTGCCAGTCGAGGAAGCGGAGGAAGCCCGTGAGGCCCGCCGCTCCGGCGCCGGATCCGCCTCCCGAGGTCTCGTCGGGAGCGGTGTATCCGTCGTGCGTCGAGATGTCGAAGATGGTCGCTGCCGGACCCGGGAGAGGGATGCCGTTCTCCTTCGCGAGCGCGAGCAGGTCGATCAGCGAGAAGGTGCCCTCCAGGTGCACGTGGACTTCCGCCTTGGGCAGCGCTCGGATCTGCTGTTCGTCGATCCGGGGGGCGGTGGAGAGCGGATGCAGCATGACGACCTTTCGGGGGAACGCTGACGACCCTAGCCGAGAAGAAGCACTTGTTGACAAGTGAGAGCCCACGGCGAGAGAACATGTAACACGACGGAAATGCTTGCCTGACTTTCCGGCCGGTGGCGTGCACAGTCGACGAGCAGGTGGCCCGACTTGTCTACAAGAGGACACGTCGTGTGCGCGTCTGGTCGGGCGCCGCGTCGTTGATCAGGCGCCGCGTCGTAGATCAGGCGCCGCGTCGTAGATCAGGCACCGTGCCACGGTGGACGCACGGTGCGAACGATGGAGTACGACGCGATCGCGGGGTTGTGGTACTCGAGGCTGTACATCAGGCGGCGTCCGCTCGCGCCGACGCCGACGAGCTCGAAGGTCATGACCGGCGTGCCCGGCGGCAGCGCGAAGATCGACGCCATCTCGACATCGAGCAGGGCGACGCCCGGCGTGCTGACCTCCCAGATCACCGGCTCGCCCCACACGCGCCGGGCGAGGTCGAAGATCGACTCGCCCTCGCGCGTCTCTGTGTCATCCTTCAGCGGCACGACGTCGTCGGCGACCATCGCGATGGCATCGTCGGCGTGCCACCGCTTGCGCGCGCACATCGCCGGCATCGCTGCGGGGTACTCCATGAGGGCCGCGGCCTGCGGGGGCAGGGTGGATGCTCCGGAGCTCAGCACCTCGACGCGGGCGCGGTAACCGAGGCGGTCGAGCAGATCGGTGTGCTCGAACTGCTCCTCGAGGCGCACGCTGAGGCGCAGGGCCACGGGATCGACGGTCGTGACGGTCCCCTGGCGGCGCCTGACGATGCCCTGCGCCTCGAGGGACGACATCGCGTTGCGCAGCTGCTGGCGCGTGCAGCCGAGGCGCGCGGTCAGCTCGAGCTCTCCGGGCAGCGGGGCGCCGCTGTCGGCGGCCTCGCGCACGAAGCGCAGCAGCTCGTGCTGCACGCGTAGCGCGGCACGGTCGCCATGGGACGAGGGCAGAGGGAGCGAGGTGGTCATCGTGATCCCTCCGTCTCTGCAGCGAAGCCGAGGGTCGCGAGGCCGAAGGCGGCCGGGGTCGCGGTGCGCGTCATGCGGGGGTGCAGGATCTCGTCGATGACGATCTCGACGACGTAGTGCGCTTCGGCTGCGAGCACGTGTCCGGCGAAGCCGCGTGCTCCGGAGTCCTTGCGGCCGACGGCGAGGTGCACGTGCACGGCTGGTCCGTCGTCGTCGGAGGTGATCGTTCCGGAGCCGATGCCCTCGGTGTAGGGGATGCGAACGCTCGACGGCAGGGGCGGCTCGGGGTCGGCCGACGGCGTCTGCGCGGCGATGAGCTCGACGTCGCGGAAGGCTCCGCTGAGGGTGACGATGACGCCCTGTGCGATCCTGTACTGCGAGCACGCGTCCGCGATCGACCCCAGGACATCGTCCCCCGGCTCGAGCGAGACCGCGATCCGCCGCCCTGTTTCCAGCGCTGCCGTGCGCATCGTGTTCCCCTCTCGACTCCCGACTTATCGACAAGATCGTCGGTCGGGATGCCCCCAGCTTTCCTCATCGGCCGCAAAATCAGCGTTCTTTGTTTGTTTCCGACCTGTAAAACCTGTCTCGGGACGTAACTTGTTGATCTTTCCGTGATCTTCAGTGGGTAGTGTGACCACTCGTGTGCCGAAGGACGGCAGCAGGAGAGGGGCCCCGCGTGGCGCAGACGGAGAAGCGGATCGCAGCGATCTCACTGTGGGACGGCGACGCCGACCGCGGTGCGCGCTCTCTGTCGTGGCAGGGCGGCGTGATCTCCGACGTGGGCGAGCCCGACTCCGGGGCTGACGCCTCCTACAGCGTGATCCCCGGCCTCGTCGACACGCACGTGCACTTCGACGCCTACGCCGGTTCCGGATCGGTCGACTGGATGACCTGGCCGCTGATCACTCCTGCCGAGGAGCGGTCGCTCCACGTCGTCGCCCACGCCCGTCGCGCGGCTGCTGCGGGCGTGACCACGCTGCGCGACCTCGGCGGGTCGCCGGTGCAGCTGGCCGCCGCGCGCGCTCTCGAGGCCGGGCTCATCCCGGGTCCGCGCATCCGCGTGCACTGCCCGGTGGGGATGACCGCCGGACACGGCGACCTCTTCACGCCGCCCCTCTATCCGCATCGTCCGCCGACCGCGGACTCGCCCGACGAATGCCGCAAACTCGTGCGCCAGTGGGCCCGTTCGGGCACCGACGGAATCAAGATCTACACCAGCGGCGGCGTGCTCTCCGTCGGCGACAAGGTCGGGTGGCGCAACCAGACCGAGGCCGAGATCGCGGCCACCGTCGACGAGGCGCACGCGCTCGGCATGCTCGTCGCCGCGCACGCGCACAACGCGGAGGGCATCGACCTCGCGCTGAAATTCGAGGTCGATTCCATCGAGCACGGCACCGGCATCGAGGAGCGGCACTGGGACACCCTCATCGAGCGGAGCATCCCGGTCGCCCCCACCCTGCTCATCAACGATGCGATCGCCGAACGTCGCTTCCCCGTGAGCGACGAGGCGTGCGAGAAGGCGCAGGCGGTCGTCGCCGAGCGCGACGCGAACTTCGTCGGGGCGGCCGCCGCGGGTGTGCGCTTCGTGCTGGGAACCGACGCCAACGGCGTCATGATCGCCTTCGGCGACCAGCTCGAAGAGATGCGTCTCATGGCGCGCAGCTTCGCCTGGAGCGCCGAGCGCACGCTGCGTGCCGGAACCTCCGACGCCGCGGACGCGATCCGCATGGGCAAGACCACCGGGCGCCTGCTCCCGGGTCTCGGCGCCGACTTCGTCGTCGTCCGCGGTCGCCCGTGGGAGGACATCGACACCCTGACCACCGAGAACATCGTGGCCGTCGTCGCCCGTGGTGAGCTCGTGGCCGGCTCCCTGCCGGACTGACGCACCACCTCCGTAGCCCCCCACTCCGAAGGAGAACCCTGTGATCACCCGAACCCGAACGGCCCGCTGGGTCGTCGCGCCGGCCGGCATCGCCGTCGCGGCGGTCGCCCTGTCGGCCTGCGCCGGCGACGCGGACAGCTCGCCCACCCCCGCCGCCGACGTCGCGCAGGAGGTCGTCTTCGCCATCAAGGAAGACGCCGGCTGCATCGACCCGCAGCAGACCTCGGTCACCACCGCGCTGAACGTCGGCCGCCAGCTCACCGACTCGCTCCTGGACCAGGACCCCGAGACCGGCGAGATCGTGCCGTGGCTCGCCGAGAGCTGGGAGGTGAGCGACGACCTCACGTCGTACACCTTCACCCTCCGCGACGATGTGACCTTCAGCGACGACACCGCGCTCACCAGCGACGTCGTCGCCGCCAACTTCGACGCCATCATCGAACTCGGCGGATCGGCGTCGCTCGCCGGTGCCTACCTCGAGGGCTACACCGGGACCGAGGTCGTCAGCGACACCGAGTTCATCGTCTCGTTCGACACCCCGAACGTCGCGTTCCTGCAGGGTGCGACGACCATGTCGCTCGGCATCCTGTCGGAGGCCTCGGCCACCGCCACCGCCGAAGAGCGGTGCGCCGCCCCGATCGGCTCCGGACCGTTCGTGCTGGACTCCTACGTCGTGAACGACTCGATCGTCATCGACCGCCGCGAGGGCTACGACTGGCCGTCGGAGCTGCGCGGCCACGAGGGCGAGGCCTACCTCGAGACCGTCACGTTCCCGATCATCACCGAGGCGAGCGTGCGCACCGGCGGGCTCTCCTCGGGGGAGTACGACGTCATCCAGGACCTCCCCTACATCGACGAGGCCCGCTTCACCACCGACGAGTACAACCTGTACGCCAAGGCGAACCCTGGCGTGCCCAACGGCTTCGTGGTCAACACCACGCAGGGTCTCATGTCGGACGAGATCGTGCGTCAGGCGATGACCAAGGGTCTCGACCGCGAGCAGATCAACGTCATCGCCGGCTCGGTCAGCGGATCCGCCCCCACGAGCGTGCTGACCTCGTCGACCCCCGGCTTCACCGACCTCGGCGACACCCTCGCCTACGACCCCGAGGGTGCGACCGAGCTCCTCGAGGCCGACGGCTGGGAGCTGGGATCCGACGGGATCTACGAGCGCGACGGCGAGACGCTGACCGTCACGGTCACCGCCTTCTACGCCCAGGACGTGCTCGAAGCCGCCCAGCAGCAGCTGCGCGAGGTCGGCATCGACCTGCAGCTGAACATGGTCACCGCGGGTGACTTCTTCGGCGCCATCGCCACCGGCGACTACGAGATGCTCGGTGCCGGGCTGACCCGCACCGACCCGGACGTGCTCCGCGTGCTGCTGTCGGTCGACTCGCCCTCGCGGTGGGGCATCGTCGAGGACGCCGAGCTCGAGGCGCTGCTCCAGGAGCAGCGCGAGACCGCCGACGTCGACGCACGCCAGGAGATCGTCGACGAGATCCAGCAGATCGTCGCCGAGCGCGCGTACGTCATGCCGACGCTCGAGACCGTGCAGCTGCACGCCTCGCGTGCGGGTGTCGAGGGCATCACCTTCGACTCGGCTTCGCGTCTGAACCTCTACGACGCCGTCGTCACCTCCGACTGATGGCATCGCCGGTGCAGCGCGTGGACGCGAAGGGCAGGAGAGCGAAGGCGGGGACCGCCGCACGGTTCCTGCTTCCCAAGATCGCTCAGGCTCTGTTCGTGGTGTGGGCTTCCTACACCGTGGCATTCCTGCTCATCCACGCGCTGCCCGGCGACCCTGTCCTGGCCGCCCTCGCCGTCCGTGGCGGGGACGCGACCACCACCGATCCCGAGGCGCTCGCCGAGCTGCGTGCCCGCTACGGCCTCGACGGGCCGCTGTGGCAGCAGTACCTCGTCGGGTTCTTCGGAATCTTCCGCGGCGACCTCGGCGTCTCCATCGCGACCGGCCTCCCGGTCACCGACACGATCCTCCGTGTCGCCGGTCCTACGGCGGCACTCGCCGGCTTCGCGCTCGTCGTCGGTTTCCTCATCGCCCTCGGCTTCACCGTCTGGGCCTACGTTGCACGCCCGGCTTGGGTGCGCAACGTCATCGTGCAGATCCCCCCGCTCGGAATCGCCATCCCGGCCTTCCTCACCGGCCTCGTGCTCATCACGGTCTTCTCGTTCGGACTGGGGTGGTTCCCCGCCTCCGGCGCGACCGGATTCGCCAGCGTGGTCCTGCCCGGCATCACCCTGGCCCTGCCGACGGCGGCCATCTTCTTCCAGGTCTTCTCCGCCGCGGTGTTCGACGCGGGGGCGAGCCCCTTCGTCTTCACCGCCAACGCCAAGGGGCTGTCGCAGTCCACGGTCGTCTTCCGGCACGTGCTCCGCAACGCGATGCTCCCCGCCATCACGATCATCGGCCTGCAGGTCGGGTACCTCGCCGGAGGCACCGCGGTGGTCGAGACCGTCTTCTCGCGCGACGGCATCGGTCGACTCACCGTCGATGCCGTCCTCGCCCGAGACATCAACGTGCTGATGGGCGTCGTGGTCGTGGTCGCGAGCGTCTACGCGGTGGTCACCCTCGTCGTCGACGCGCTCTACGGCGTGATCGATCCGCGCACGCGCACGCAGGTGGTCGGCGCGCGCCCGGCTGCCGAAGCGCCCGTCGACGGTGATCCTGTCGCCTCGACGTTCGGCGGCTCGGCCCCCGTCCCCGCGGCATTCGGTGGGCCCGCCGGTGATCCGGCGAGGTCGGAGGATGAGACGGGGGCGCGCTCATGAGGATCCTCCGCTACCCCGGCATGGTCGTCTCGATCCTGCTCCTCGCCCTGACCGCGCTGGCCGTGGCAGCACCTGCACTCCTCGCCCCCTACGACCCGTACGAGTCGGTGGGTGCGATGCGGCTCGCACCGCCCAGCTGGGAGCACCTGTTCGGCACGGATCATCTCGCCCGCGATGTCTTCTCCCGCGTCGTCTACGGCGCCCGGCTGTCGCTGTCGGCCGCGGGGCTGGCGGTCGTCGCCGGCGTGACGCTCGGTGCGATCATCGGCCTGATCACCGGTTACCTGCGCGGTGTCGTCGATGCGGTCGTCATGCGCTTCGTCGACGTCGTGATCGCGATCCCCGGCATCCTCCTGGCCCTCATCGTGGTCGCCTCGCTCGGCTTCGGACCCGTTGCGGTGGGACTGGGCGTCGGCCTGGGGACCTCCGGGGCCTTCGCCCGCGTCATGCGCGCTCAGGTGATCCGGGTACGTGCAGAGGAGTACATCGAAGCGGCGCGCACCCTGGGGGTGCGGGGGCCGACGATCCTCGTACGCCACGTGCTGCCGAATGCCGCCCGTCCGATCATCTCGATGGCCGCGCTCGAGCTCGCCGTCGCGATCCTCGCCGTTTCGGCGCTGAGCTTCCTCGGCTTCGGCGCGCAGCCGCCCGCACCGGAGTGGGGAGCGCTCGTCTCGGCGGGTCGTGACTTCGTGGCGATCGCGCCGTGGCTGAGCATCCTCCCGGGTGTGGTCATCTTGGTGGTCGTGCTCGCCGTGAACCGCATCGCCCGCTACATCGGAGGAGAGCGATGAGCCCCGAACCTCTGCTCTCTGTCCGAGGCCTGCGCGTCGACTACGCGACACCCACCGGTGTGAATCCCGCTCTGCGGGGCGTCGATCTGGACATCGCCCGCGGCGAAGTCGTCGCGGTGGTCGGTGAATCCGGATCGGGCAAGAGCACCATCGCGCATGCGCTGGTGCGGCTTCTTCCGCAGGAGGCGACGATCGTCGGCGGCGACATCCGCTTCGACGACGTCGACATCATGTCGCTGTCCCAGCGGGCTCTCCGTCGCGTCCGCGGCGCTCGGATCGGGTTCGTCCCGCAGGATCCTTCGCACAGCCTGAATCCCGTGCTGCGCATCGGCGAGCAGATCGCCGAGGTCATTCGTCGTCACGGGGGTCTCACGCCGCCCGCCGCCGCGGCACGGGCGATCGAGATCCTCGATGAGGTCGGCGTGCCCGAACCCGCCCAGCGTGCCCGGCAGTACCCGCACGAGCTCTCCGGCGGTCTTCGGCAGCGGGTGCTCATCGGCATCGCGTGGGCGTGCAACCCCGAGCTCGTCATCGCCGACGAACCCACCAGCGCCCTGGATGCCACCGTGCAGCGGCACGTGCTGGACCGCATGCAGAAGATGCGCGAGGCGCACGGCACGTCGGTGCTGCTGGTCACCCATGACCTCGGGGTCGCCGCCGACCGTGCGGACCGGATCGTCGTGGTCAACAAGGGGGAGATCGTCGAGCGCGGCACCTCCGCCGAGGTCCTCGCCGACCCGACCCACGAGTACACCCGTCGCCTCGTCGCCGCCGCTCCCGGCCTGCGCAGTCACCGGCTCGAGCCGACATCGGGCGCCCGACGGGCGGCCGATGCGGTGGAGCCGTTCCTGCGCGTGGCGGGACTGTCGAAGACGTACGGATCGTCGGCCGCTCCGATCGTCGCCGCCGACGCTCTGGACTTCTCCATCGCGCGGGGAACGACCTTCGCGATCGTCGGCGAGTCCGGGTCGGGGAAGAGCACGACGGCGCGCATGGTCGCGAGGATCGTGGATGCGGATGCCGGGACGGTGCTCTTCGACGGGGCCGACATCACCCGGCTGCGGGGCGCGGCGCTTCGACAGCTGCGCCGTCGTCTGCAGGTCGTCTACCAGAACCCCTTCGGCTCCCTCGATCCGCGCATGAAGATCGGGGCGATCATCGACGAGCCGCTCCGTGCGTTCGGGATGGGATCGCGTGCCCAGCGCGCAACCGCCGTGCGTGATCTCATGGCCGACGTGCGACTCGACCCCGCCCTCGCCGACCGGCGGCCCGCCCAGCTCTCGGGCGGTCAGCGTCAGCGGGTCGCGATCGCGCGGGCCCTCGCCCTGCGGCCCGAGATGATCATCCTCGACGAGCCGGTCTCGGCGCTCGATGTCTCGGTGCAGGAGCAGGTGCTGCAGTTGCTGGTGGATCTGCAAGCCGAGCACGGTCTGACGTACCTGTTCATCTCGCACGACCTCGGCGTCATCCGGCAGATCTCCGACGAGGTCGCGGTGATGCGTCGCGGGGTCATCCTCGAGCAGGGCACGGCGGAGCACATCTTCGCCGATCCCCGGCACGACTACACCCGTGAGCTGCTGAGCGCGATCCCCGGCGGCGGGGTCTCCGCGGGCTGAGGGCGGTCAGCGGCACACGGAGCACCGGATGCCGCACCGCCGGCGGGAGTGCAGACCTCGTCGCGGCACGGCATCCGGGAGTGTGATCAGCGCAGCGACGACGCCACGTCGCGAAGCGCTTCGGCGGAACGGTGGAACAGCTCGAGTTCGTTCGGCGCGAACGTCGTCTCGCGGATGGGGCGCGCACCGGATGCGCTCACGACGGACGGAACCGACAGGGCGACCCCGTCGACGCCGTGGAAGTCGTGCAGGACGGGGGAGACGGGCATGACGGCGTGCTCGTCGTTGAGGATCGCCTCGACGATGCGGGCGCTGGACAGGCCGATGGCGTAGTTGGTGGCGCCCTTGCCCTGGATCACCTTATAGGCGGCGTTTCGCACGTCGTCGGCGATCTGGTCGAGTTCGTCGACGGTCATCTTGTCGCCACGAGGGGTGACCCAGTCGAGGATCGGCACCGTGCCGATGGTGGCCTTCGACCACAGCGGGAACTCGGTGTCACCGTGCTCGCCGACGATATAGGCGTGGACGCTCGACCGCGAGACCCCCGCGCGCTCGGCGAGCTTCCAGCGCAGGCGCGAGGTGTCGAGAACGGTGCCGGAGGCGAACAATCGCTCGGACGGGAGCCCCGTGGACTCCTGCGCGAGCACCGTGAGCACGTCGCACGGGTTGGTGACGACGACATAGACGGCGTCGGGGGCGACCTCGAGCAGCTGCGGCATCATCTTCTGCATGATCCCGGCGTTCACGCCGGCGAGCTCGATGCGCGTCTGGCCGGGGTTCTGCTTGGCGCCCGCGGTGATCACGACGACCTGGGAGCCCTCGACCACGGAGACGTCGTCGGAGCCGACGATGTCGCTCGAGCCGGTGAACTGCGTGCCGTGGGCGAGGTCGAGCACTTCCGCTTCGACCTTGGCGGCGTTGATGTCGTAGAGGGCGACGTGTCGGGCGGACCCTCGGATGAGGGCCGCGTAGGCCGTGCTCGCACCGACACTGCCCGCGCCGACGACGGTGAGTTTCGAGTTCTCGATCACGCTCATGAGGCCAGTATGGCGGGGCTCGGTGAGCGGTGGGGAGGGGGTCTCTCGACATCGAAGCAAGCCGTCGTTGCCCGCGGGACCGGTCGCTCGCCGGCTCGATTGGCCAGTGAGGTGAACCTGTCGTAAACTGGTCGGCGGTGACGTGTCCGAGCGGCCGAAGGTGCAACACTCGAAATGTTGTGTAGGTTCACCCCTACCGTGGGTTCAAATCCCACCGTCACCGCCAGCTGAGACCCCCGCAGATCCCTTGAAAACACCGGGATGGCGGGGGTCTCGTTTTCGTTGACGACGCCATGTGGGTAAGGAATGAGTAAAACCGTTCCCGTGACGTGGTTTCGTCGTCGTCGGGAACGGTTAGCTCACCTGTTGTGGCGCCCTGCGTGAACCGATCTGAGTGCTCGGCGATGCGTGCGCCGACCGGAGTCTAGATGTACTGACCTCGACCGTTGTTGATTCGGTCGATGGGGGACTTGCCTCCGATGCCGAGGTGTCGCCTTTCTAGGTTGTAGTGGTCGATCCAGGCCGTCAAGGCGGCGGCTCGGTCATCGTTGGAGGTCCAAGGGCGGGCGTATGCCCACTCGGCCGCGAGGGTGCGGTTCAGACGCTCGACCTTCCCGTTTGTCCATGGGCAGTGCGGGCGGATGAACTTCTGTGTGATCCCGTGTGCGTTGATGACCGCGCGGAACGCGGTCGAGTGCCGGTAGGCGAATGCGTTGTCGCTGATCACTCGTTCGACTCTGACCCCGAGATCGGCGTAGAAGCCGATGGCGCGGTCGAGCACACCGGCGGCGGTGGCGCCTTTCTCGTCGCTGTGGATCTCGGCGTAAGCGACTCTGGAGTGGTCGTCGATGACGGTGTGGACGTAGTCGTAGCCCAGGCCCCGCTTGTGCTTCGGACGTTCGCTGCGACCGTGCAAACGCCAGCCGCCGCCGTCCGGGATGCGGCCGAGCTTCTTCACGTCAACGTGGATGAGGGCGCCGGGATGGTCGTGCTCGTAACGCTGCGCAGACCGCCGCGTCGCTCGGATCACCGTCCCGGTGACCGGGTCCAGCTCTCGCAGCAGCGGGGCCCGGTGGCGGCGCAGCACCCGCCCCACCGTCGAGGCCTGTAATCCGAGCTCGTCGGCGATGAACACCGGGCCGCGGCGGGTGAGGTGACGCATGATTCGCACGCGCGCCTCGACGCACGCCGCCGTCCGGTGAGGGTGGGAATGGGCGACGCTGGACCGGTCAACGAGACCGGCAGAGCCGTGCTCTCTGAACCTGCGCCACCACCGCCACGCGGTCGTGCGTGAGATTCCCATCTCAGCGGCGACGTGCGCGACCGCACGCCCGGACTGGATGCGCTGAACGAGGATCAACCTGCCGGCCGGAGCAAGCCGGGCATTACCGTGGGACATGAGAGGCCTCCGTGGGAAAGAGCCGGGGAACTAGACAGCTCCAACTCGACCCCGGAGGCCTCTCCTACGTCAACAACGATCCGGGTCAGTACACCTAGAGCCGCCGCGACTGCTGCTGGCCGCGGGCGCGGCTGAGTGCTTCAGCGACGTAGTCGAGATCATCGTCGAATAGGTCGGCGTAGGTGTCGAGGGTCATCGCAGCACTCGCGTGCCCGAGCATTCGTTGAACTGCCTTGACGTTTGGCTCCGGCGCTGATGGCCAGGCTCGCAGCCGTGTGACGGAGATCGTGCGGAGAGATCTGGGGGAAGTCTGGGTCCGCTTTCCGGCACCTTCGTACGGCAGCCGCGAACCAGCCATCTTGTGAGCTGGGGAGCTTCATGTGCTCATCGCCACCTCCAAAAAGGAGTTGATCTGAGCTCTTGCCTCGAGCGTTGAGTCGGATCGGCGAGTCGAGGAAGTCTGGGTAGGGGACCGAACGGCTCGCGTGTGACTTTGGTGTTCCTGTCCGAACCGTGCCATTGACCATGACGGCGTTCTCCTGAACGTGCACCCGCCGTCGAAGGAAATCCACGTCACCGACCCGCAGCCCGGTCGCCTCGCCCCACCGGAGCCCGGTATACCCGAGGAACGTGACGATTTCGGGATGGCGGGACTCACTTGCCAGGAGTTCTACTTGTCGATGACTCAGGTACACGCGTCGCTTCGGCTGTTTCCGTGGCAGTTTGATGCCGCGGACGGGATTCTCTCCGAGTCGGCGATCGCGAACGGCGACGGGGAGATCGTCGATCAGAAGGAGCTTGCGGAGCGTTTGCCCGCGCAGGCGAAGGAACAGAGCGTGAGTCCGACGGGGCCGGGTGGGCTGCTCAGCCAGTTCACGAAGAACGTCCCGGGAAACCACGCAGGCGAGCCCTGACATCTCCGGCAATGAGCACAGCGGGACAGCGCTGGGTGAGAAGATTCGCAACGGCAACCGGACGAAGACCGTGCTCACCGCGATCGGGCTGTTTGAGATCGAGGTCCCGAGGGATCGCGGTGGGTCGTCCGAACCGGTGATCGTCCCCAAGCGCAAGCGGCGACGGAGTCGACCAGATCGTGGTTGTCGCTGACTGCGCGAGGATTGACAATGGGAGAGATCGCCGCGCACTTCGACGAGGTCTATGGGGCGATGGTCTCCGAAGACCGCATCAGTTGAATCACGGGGAAGGAGGGCCGGCCTTCTTCCCCTTCCCGCGCCGCCGGCGTTGCGCGGACGAGAGGATCCCGGCCTGCGAGCACAGCCTCCACGCCGTGCGCCTGCTCATCCGCCAGCCCGCCCGGCGGGCTTCGTCGGCGAGGTAGCGGTATCCGAACGTCGGGTCGTCGTGGAGCGCGTTGATCCGATACGCGCGGAGCACGTCCGCGTCGCGGACCCGGTCGCCTCTCCACCGGTAGTAGGACTGTCTCGTGAGCTTGAGGACCCGGCCGACACCGTCACGGGAATCTCCACTTGTGGCGGGCGGTGGACCGTGCCACTTGCGATGCGGCCGTCGGTTGCCGGCATCGCCGCGGGCGACGGCCATCCGGGATGCTTGCGCCCACCGGGCCTGCATGACCGCGCCGGGCCGTTAGGTTCGCGGTGATGCCAGGCTGCTTCGACCAGCAGTCGGCGGGCGTGGGTGTTGCCGGTCTTCGTAATCAATCCCTGCACCCGAGACTGACCGGATGAGTACTCCGGCGGCATGAGGCCGGTGAACGCGCCGATGCTTGACCCGGTGAATCTCTCCCAGTCGCCGATCTCGACCGCCAATGCAAACGCGGTCAACGTCGATATGCCTCGTATACATCCCAGACGCGTGACGGTATTCGCATATTCGCTGGTCGCGGCCGTCTGTTCGATGAGCGTGTCGAGCCGGTCCTTGCGGGCGCCGACCTGCTGGACGGCCTCGTAGTCGGCGTGGGACGCGGGCTGCTCGAATCGGTGACGTCGCAGCCAAGCGTCGTGGGCACCCGTCCAGGCCCGCTTGCCGTCGTACATGATCCCGTGCCGCAGCAGCAGCTTCGACAGCCGGTGCCGTGCCGCCATCAGTTCGCCCCGATTGTCTTCCCACGCACGAACCAGATCTCGAGCGGTCTCCTGCGCCAGCGACGGCACACGCACCGCTACGATCTCGTCCAGCCGCAGCAGGCGAGCCAAGTGCGACGCGTCCCGAGCATTGCCTTTACCCGATCACCGGTCGTACGCTGCAGCTTCGACGGAGCCGCGACCAGGAACGTGATGCCCGCCGCAGCGAATAGCCTCGCCAACGCGAACCCCGTCGGACCGGCCTCGTGCGCCGCCGCCGCGGGTTGCGGCAGCGCAAATCACCCACGACACCACGCCCGCAGGTTCATATCCGAATCGTCGCCGGATCACTTCCCCGGCCCGTTCATCGATCCCGGCCGCCGCCACGCTCCAGAGTGCACATTCAGCCCAACGCTTCTCCGCTGAGAACTCAACTGGGGCCTCCATTCGCCTGTCGAATTGACCAGCCCTCCCAACGGCTGGCAACCCGCTTACGCGAATCAAGGCCCCAGCCTCAAGGGGACCGAACGCTCATCGTCTAGTCTCCGGGCGGACCGGCCGCTCGACACGAGCAAGATGACGCTGGGCATCACTGTCCCGGCGGTAGTGGAAATGGCAGGAGCAATAGGATCCCGGCCCTGAGCCCGACGCGGGGAAGAAGGCCGCCCCGATGTGATGTCTCTCCCAGCTGTGTTTCGCGCCCTCCCGGCTGCGGCGCGACTGCGCACTATGCCGCTTCTCGATGGGTGGTATCGGATCTGCAGCGTTGCCGAAGTCGGATGAAGGACGTTGGATATTCGATAATCCTTCCGCATTAGACCCTCCAAAGAAGTAGGGAGACCCAGATGTTGATCTCGCGCCCATTCAGTCTCGGAGCCATCGTGGCTGCTGCCGCACTGATGCTGACCTCATGCGCAGGTAGTAGCAGCCAGTCGAGTGCTGATGGTGAAGCCGAGCTCACCAGCATCGCTGTCGGCATGACGCCGATCGCGAACGCGGCCCCGGTGTACCTCGCGATTCAAGAAGGCTTTTTCGAGGACGAGGGCTTGAAAGTCACCCCGACGACGATCCAGGCTGCGGCAGCTGCGATCCCGTCGCTGATCAACGACGAGTTGCAGTTCGCTCTCGTGTCTGCTGTGCCCACCATCACCGCTGCATCCAAAGGTCTGCCTGTGCGGGTGGTCGCCGCCAACGACCACTACAACCCGGACGCGACGGCGACGGACGCCGCCGCTCTGGTCGCATCCGCAGGGAGCGGAATCACCGATATGGCGGATCTCGGCGGCGCGACTGTCGCAGTGGTCGGTCTGAAGTCCGCACCGGAACTCGCGACACGCGTCGCCCTAGAAAAGGTCGGCGTCGACCCGTCGACCGTCGATTTCGTGGAGATCTCCTACCCGGACATGGTGCCGGCTCTTCAGTCGGACCGCGTTGACGCTGCAGTCGTCGTCGATCCGTTCCTCAGCCAGGTCAAAGAAGCAGGCCTGTCGGTGATCGGGCAGCCGTTCCTCGACGGCTTGGCGGGCGAAGTGGGAACCACCTGGATCGCTGCGGACGCGTTCGTGTCCCAGAACGCCGATACCGCGGCCGGTTTCGTGAGGGCCATCGAGAAGGCCGTCGCCTATGCGGCGGAGAACCCCGATGCTGTGCGCGAGATCATGGGCACGTACACTGAGACGGATCCGGAAGTCCTCGCCAAGAGTCTGCTGCCGGTCTTCGACTCTTCGATCTCCTCCGGTGATCTGCAGTACTACGCGGACACGATGCTCGATCAAGGCTTCATCGCCGAGTCCTACGACGCGTCGGAGCTGTTGTGGCAGCAGTGACCGCATTGAAAGGCCGCGCGCGGCGGAACACATCGACGTACTCTGCGACATCGGGTCACCTGATCGCGAAGATCGGATTCATCGCCGCCATCGTGATCGCGTGGCAGATCGCCGCCTCTGCCGGAACGCTCGGTGCCGTGCCGACGCCGGTAGACGTCGCTCAGGCCCTCATCGGGGTCTTCGTCGACGGTTCAGTATGGATGCCGGTGGCGATCACGCTCGGCGCCTGGGCAGTGAGCTTCATCCTCGCGTCGATGCTCGGGCTCGTTCTCGGTTTCCCCCTCGGCGCCAGCGATCTCGCCTACCGGATGTCGGTCTTCCTGCTGGACTTCTGCCGCACGATTCCCGCGCTGGCATTGATCCCGCTAGTAGTCCTCATGTTCGGCACGGGCATGGAGAGCACGGTCATCTTGGCGACATTCGCCGCTGTCTGGGCAGTGCTGCTGCAGGTGATCTACGGTGTCCGGGATGTAGATCCGGTCGCCCGCGACGTCTTCCGATCTTTTCGAGTCCGCCGTTCAGACGTCATCCTCCGGCTCATCCTGCCGACTGCGGCGCCGTACATCGCGACCGGGCTGCGCCTGGCGGCCGCGATCTGCCTACTACTCACCCTGAGCGTCCAGATCGTGATCGCGGCTCCCGGGATAGGGCAGCAGATCGTTCTCGCCCAGCTCGGTGGGGCCATTGCGAAGATGTACGCATACATCGTCCTCAGCGGTGTGCTCGGAATCGCGCTGAACGCGATCTTCGTCGCGATCGAGCGCGCTGCCCTACACTGGCATCCGTCGTTCCGCGGGGAGGTGCACTGATGCGCACTCTGCGTCGGGGCTCTCTCGCCCTCGTCCTCCCTGTGATCGCCGTCGCCCTCTGGTGGGTCGCCACCGAGAACGCCGAGTCGTTCTACTTCCCCCCGCTTTCCCAGATACTGGGCGTCTTCGTCGATCTATGGGTCTTCGACCTGGTGCCCGTGCATGTCGTGCCGAGCATCGTCGCCATCCTCGTCGGCCTCGGAGTGTCAATCGTCCTGGGCATCGCGATCGGAGTCGCGCTCGGACTTTCGAAGTTCGCGAGCGAGATGGTGAGCCCCGTGCTGCAGTTCCTTCGCTATCTGCCCGCCGTGGCACTGCTCCCGCTCGCGATCCAATTGATCGGCATCGGACTGGAGATGCGAGTCGCGATCATCGTGCTCGGTGCCATCTGGCCGATCCTGCTCAACACGATGGACGGCGTGCGGGCGATCAACCCCTCGGTCGTCGATGTCGCGAAATCGACACGTCTGCGCTGGACAACCTGGATCTTCCGCCTCGTGCTCCCTGCGGCGAGCCCGCAGATCTTCACCGGCATCCGTGCCAGCCTCGCCGTCGCCGTCGTCCTCATGGTCGCCAGCGAACTGCTCGGATCCTCGCGGGGTATGGGCTACTTCATCCTTGAGTCCCAGCGTCAGTTCTCGCTGCCGGAGATGTGGTCGGGCATGATCCTGCTCGGCATCATCGGTTATCTCCTCAATGTCATCTTCGCCAGGATCGAGCACGCCGTGCTCGCTTGGCATCGCCTGTCGCGCAGCTGAAAGGACAATCCCAAGTCATGCAAAGCCAACAGCGCATCATCTTGTCCGTCGAACACCTCCAGAAGAGCTTCGGTCCGAAGGAGGTCCTACGCGACGTCACCTTCACCGCCGCCGCCGGCGAGTTCGTCTGCATCGTCGGGCCGTCCGGCGCCGGGAAGACCACGCTGCTCCGGGCTCTTGCGCAACTCGGCCCTGCAGACGGCGGGCGCGTGCTGCTCGACGGCCGAGAAGTCACAGAGCCGCCCTCGGAGATGGCCGTGGTCTTCCAGGACTACAGCCGGTCGCTGATGCCCTGGATGCGGGTCGCCGCGAACGTGGAACTTCCGCTGTTGCGCAGTCGACTGTCGAAGGCTGAGCGTTCAGAACGTATCCAGCAGGCACTTGTCGATGTCGGACTTCCCGATGCGGGCAGGCTGTACCCCTGGCAGATGTCCGGTGGGATGCAGCAGCGGGTTGCCATTGCCCGGTCGCTCGCATATCGTCCGGAAGTCTTGATCATGGATGAGCCGTTCGCCTCGGTCGATGCGCAGACCAGGGCAGACCTCGAGGATCTGATGCTCGATCTGCGCGACAGGCTGGGCGTGACGATCGTGCTCGTCACGCATGACATCGACGAGTCGGTGTATCTTTCGGACAAGGTCATCGTTCTCTCCGGCAGCCCGGCTACGGTGACCGCAACTGTGCCTGTGCCGCTGGGTGCCCCGCGAGATCAGATCGCGACGAAGGCGACACCGGAGTTCCTCGCACTTCGAGCGGAGATCCACGGCTTGATCGCCCATGCCGGGGCGAGGCCGGTTACAGTGTCGTCGTGAGCACCCCGCTGTTACCACCGCGCGGTGCCCGACGAGTGGCCGACGAGGTTTACCGAATCCTGCATGCGCGGATCGTCGCCGGAGAGCTCCAGCCCGGGGAACGCATCGAGATCGATCATGTGGCACGCGAACTCGACGTCTCGCGCACGCCGGTGCGGGAAGCGGTTCTCCAGCTGGCCAGCACGGGGATGGTCGAGCGCGTACCGTACCGGGGCACGATCGTGACCGGTGTCGATGCTGATCGGCTCGAAGAGGTGACGGCGCTCCGCATCCAACTGGAGGGCCTCGCTGCAGAACTGGGTGCCGCGCGCATCGACGAGGCCGGTGTCGCGCGGATGGCCGAACTGCAGGACACGATCGAAATCCGGGCTCATGAGGCCGGCTATGCGTCGGGCATCTTCAACGAACTCAATGCGCAGTTCCACGGGGTGCTCTATGCCGCCGCAGGCGCACCGACGCTCGTCCGCCTCATCGAGGGACTCAACGCTGAAGCGGATCGGATGCGGCTGCACTTCCCCGCTGCCGACGGACTCGCCGACCCCCACCATCGAGCGATCATCGAAGCCTGCCGGGATGGCGACGTCGGCGCTGCGAGGATCGCCACGCAACGTCACATCCTCGCCGCGTATTTCAGCATGAGCCGCTCGGATGCCGTTCCCGACGGTGGTGCGCTGTCGCTCGTCGTCCGCGAGACGGGGTTGCCGCTGCGCCGGGGGTGTTAGCACCGGTCTTAGCGTGGCTCACGCTTTGCTGAGCTCCCAGTGGTTGACGTTGAGCGTCGCGTGGTCAGCCGCGAGGTAGCGGTGGAAGCGGCCCTCCGGGTCCCGCTCTGCGATGATCTGCTGCAGTCTCTCCCAGTTCTCCGGCGCCATGAACCGCAGCTGACGATTGGTCATGTCGCTGTCGCCCAGGTACTGGCCTGCCGTCACCGGCTGAGCGTGTGCGAACACCTCGTCCACCCAGGCGCGGTTGCGCGCGAACTCGGCGGGATCCTCGTACACGGTGTAGGCGGCGACGTAGGCATCCGTGTGTAGCGAGAACGCCATGTCCGGCAGCGGCCGGCGAGGGGCGTTGCTCATCCAGATCGCGAAGCCCTTCTCGGTCGGGTTCGTCGTGAACAACGGTCGGATTCCCTCGACCATCGCGGCAACGCCTTCCAGAGAGTTCTCTGCGTCGATCCAGGCGTTGTCGCAGATGTACTGCCAGTGCTCGGGATTCTGCAGCTCCTGCTGCGCGCGATGCTCGGCGAGCGTCGACGGGGCGGCGTCCTGCACGAAGAGTGCCCGGTCGATGACCGGGCACGTGTTGAATTCCGCGAGGGATGCGCGGGCGTGCAGCTCATCGTCGTCGAAACTCGCACCCGTGACCAGGAAGACGCGGCGCTCCGTCCCGTCGGGAAGAGGTACCGGTGTCGAGATCGCGACGATCTCGACGTTGTCCGGGATGCGGTGATGTGCCTCGTAGAGCCAGGTCATCACCTCGGTGAAGTCCTCGAGTTCGTAGGCCTGAACTGTGTGGGCGAGATGCCTGAAGAGCGGGCGCGTGTCGAGGTGGAATCGGACGACGATCCCCGGGAAGGCCGGACCCGCGCCGCGTGCAGCCCAGTAGAGATCGGTGTTCTGGTCCGCATCGCAGCGGACGAGATCGCCATCGGCGGTGACGACGTCCACGGCGACGACCGACTCCGCCGCCCATCCCCAGCCCCGCTGGTTCCAGCCCTGTCCGCCCTGCAACAGGAATCCGCCGATGCCCACCGACGGGCAGTGACCTCCGTTGAAGAACCGGCCGCGCTCCTCCAGATAGGGCGACAACTCGTCGCCGCCCTTCGTGGCTGGACCGGCCGAAACGATTCCACTCGCCTCGTCGAGTGATATCTCGCGCAACGCGCCAAGGTCGATGAGCAGCCCGCCGTCCCGCACGCTCCACGCGGCCCAGGAGTGCCCGCCCGAACGGATGGCGACCGTCCATCCGTTCTCGTTCGCGAGGCGGACGCCCTTCTGCACGTCGTCGACCGACTTGGCGATCAACACCGCAGCGGGCTGGCGGTCGGGACGCCGACCGTTGAAGACGCGACCGACGCGGGCATCCTCCCAATCGGAGTCGGAAGGCAGCACCAGGCGTCCGTCGAAGGTCAGCTTTCGGGCCATCATCGATCTCCTCAAGAGTCATGCGGGTGGATCGCTCCGCCTTGGACCGAGACTAGGCAGGCCACTGATTCCGCAGCACACCACAGGATTGATACCAGACATCTGCCGTCGGGACGGTTCGCATGGTTCGTTTTCGCGATGATGGAGAGACTCGAGGAGGAGAAGCATGGGACGCCTGCAGGACAAGATCGCCGTCATCACCGGCATCGGCGGTGGCATGGGCCGAGAAGCCGCGCGCCGCTTCGCGGCAGAGGGTGCGAGGGTCGTCGGATGCGACGTGAATGCCGAAGGCCTCGAGGAGACGGTGCGGATCGTCCGCGGCGAAGGCGGCGAGATCACCGGCCATGCTCCCGTCGATCTCAGCGACGCCGAAACGACCGCACGCTGGATCGACGACGCGGCGGCCGTTTACGGCGGCATCGACATCCTCTACAACAACGCCGGCATCCAGCGCTTCGCGCCCATCGACGAACTCGCGGTGGACGACTGGGAGCTCAACGTGCGCGGCGAACTGAGCATCGTCTTCTACGCCGTCCGCGCGGCCTGGAAGCACCTCAAGCGTCGCGGCGGCACGATCGTGAACATCGGCTCGATCGCAGGCACTCGCGGGGTGGAGTTCATGCCGCAGAACGTGCACGGCGCCGCGAAGGCCGGCGTCATCAACCTCACTCAGCAACTCGCCGTCGAAGGCGGCCCGCACGGCATCCGCGCCGTGTGCATCTCGCCGGGTTTCATCGAGACCCCCGCGACCAAGTTCCTCGTAGACAATCCGCCCCCAGCGATCAAGGAGACCTGGGATCGCATCCCGCTCCGCCGCGTCGGTCGACCGGACGACATCGTGAACGCGGCGGTCTTCCTGGCCTCCGACGAGGCGACGTGGATCACGGGGGTGAACCTCGTAGTCGACGGCGGAGGCTCGGTGCTCGGTTGACTGGCACGTCGGGAGCGCCCGCCAGCGATTTACGACTTACCGGTGCGCGATCGCCTCGATCTCGATGCGCAGTGACGGGTCGAAGAGCCGATTGACGAAGACGAGCGAGCTGGCGGGAAGCCCCTTCGTGAACAGCGCAGGGAACGCCGCATCCATGTATGGCACGAGGTCGTCCAAGTCGTCCGCGTATGCCAAGAAGATCGTCAGCTTGACGACATCCGCCAGTTCGAGCCCCACCGCGGTCAGCGCCGAGCCGATGTTCGACACCGCCTGGACGGTCTGCTCCACGATGCCGGGGCCGACAAGCTCGCCGTCAATCCCGGCGCCGACTTGTCCTGAGACGAATGCCACGTCGGTCGAGCGCACCACCTGAGAGTACGGTCCAGGAGGTGACAGGAGAGTTGCGGGATTCACGGCGCGTCGCGTCATCCGTCTCGCCGCCTCACGCGCCTTCGGCGAACGTCTCGGCCACCCAGTCGGCGATGATGCCGGCGACGTAGGGCATGTTGTCGATCGAGATGTGCTCCGTGCCGCCCTCGGGGTCGTCGAACAGCCGCAGTTCGCGCTTGGGACTGTTCACGGCCTCCTCGTAACTCTGGTGCGCGTACTTGACGTTGATCTGACGGTCTCCGACGCCGTGCGTGATCAGCACGGGCGCGGTGATCTCAGAGGCGACGCCGTTCAGGTGCATCCCCTTCGTCTTCTCGATGAAGTCGTCCATGTCGGTCGCCCCCCATACCCAGAAGACGTGGTCCCAATAGTGCGGCACGGGGTTCTCACCCTCGCGCTGACGGCGCCCCTCCTGGACTTCGGCCCAGTTGTGGTTGGCGCCCCAGGCGACGCCCAGCTTGAGCCGCTTCTCGAACGCGAGCGCGCGCGGCGCGTAGTAGCCGCCGAGCGACCAGCCGACGATGCCGATCTGCTCCGGGTCGATGCCCAGATCGGCCGTGTTCGCCTCGAGCCAGTCGATGATCGCGCCGGCCCACACCTCGGTGTCATGACGGGCGGTCAGACCGCGAAGGCGCAGCGCTTCGCCGGACCCGGGCGTATCGACCATGAGGGTCGATACGCCGCGCTCGGCGAGCATCTGCGGGAACTGCGAGTAGTACATCATCTCCTTGGTCGAATCCAGGCCGTTCCACTGGATGACGACGGGATGCGGGCCTTCTCCCCGGGCGCGATAGAAGTAGGCCGGCAGGGCGGAGTCCACGCCCTCGTCCGCCGGTGCGTAGGGGATGTCGACTGCGGTCAACGGCACGCTCGACAGCTCGACGTGCTTGAGCAGCAGGTCGATCGATTTCTGATATGCGGCGTTCCGTCCCTCCCATTTCGGCGACTGCAGCCGCTCGGCCTGCGACGTGTACAGCGATGCGCGGTAGTACGTCTCGCCCGCGCCGATGCGACGGCCGCGCGCCGCGTCGTCCTGTGCCTTCGCGATGAGCCGGTCCGCTACGGCCGACCACGACGCGTACAGCTCTTCGGTGCCGGCGTCGTCGCCGTTCTGAGATGCGAGCAGGACGGGCTTGCACGCCCGGTCGACCTCGTCGATGTAGCCGCCGTTGTTGAGCGTGGCGACCACCGACATGCTCCAGACGTAGTTGGTGGGGAAGTACATGAACATGGGGCTCCTCGGGGCTTGTGATCAGTGCGGGATGCCGAGTTCGGTGACGGTTCCGTCGACGCGGATGCTCGTAAACGAGTTGTATGCCACGAGGATGTCGGAGAATTTGTCTTCCGCGTTCAGCCGGTAGGAGATGACACCGCGGAATTCGAATCGGTCGCCGTGCACCACAGGGCCGAACAGGGAATCCGGATCGTCGCGATCGGCGGTGAAGTAGGTCACCATGCGGATCGCGACGTTCGCGTCTGAGCCGACGAAGTCGGTGGGTTCGAGCGCTTCAGTGAACGTGGGCCAGATCTTCGCGTAATGGTCCTTCATTCCCTGAACGCCGGTGTACTCCAGCGTGCCGTTCTTCACGTGCACGTCCTCGGCAAGGTAATCGTCGAAGGCGGTGTCGTCTCGCCGGTTGAATCGCGCGATGTAGTCGTTGAACCTCTGGTTGTCCATGTGTCCTCCTAGGACTGGTCTGCCTGCTGCTGGGGCCGGACGGCGTCCGACAGGAAAGTCGCCACTCCCGACAGGAGCTGGCCGCCGTCGACACCGACCTCGGCGCCGGTGACGTACGAGGCGGCATCCGAGAGCAGGAAGACCACGACGTTCGCGACCTCCTGCGGCTGTCCGCCCCGGTGCAGCGGAGAGACCGCGATGTTCGCATCGAGGAATGCGGAGGGCGCGCTCGCCGTCATCTCGGTGTGGATGTAGCCGGGGTGGACGAGATTGACCCGGATGCCGCGCGGGCCGAGCTCGGTCGCACACGAGTGCGAGAGCCCGCGGATCGCCCATTTGCTGGTCGTGTACGCAGCCGTGTAGTGGCCGGTCACACCGGCTGCCGACCCGATGTTGACGATCGAGGCGCCCTCGGGCATGAGGGGGAGCAGCGCCTGGATGCCGAGCATCGGACCGGTCACGTTGATCGCGAGCACCCGATCCCAGTCGCTGCGCACGACGTCGCCGATCCTCGTGCGCTGGGTGACCCCCGCGTTGTTGACGAGGCCCTTCACGCGGCGTCCGGCGAGGGATGCGGCGAGGGAGGCCCACTCGTCTTCGGACGTGACATCGAGGCGCCGGTACTCGACCGTGCCCGGCAGGTCTGCAGCGGATGCGAGCAGTTCGGGTGCAGCATCCCGGACGTCGGCGGCGATCACGTGTGCACCGTTGCGGGCGAGCAGCAGTGCTTCCTCGGCGCCCTGTCCGCCAGCACCCCCGGTCACGACGAACAGCTCACCCGAGAGGCCGGGAAGGGATACCTCGCTCACGCGCCCACCGGCCGATCGCGATCCACGAGCTCGATGAAGTTGCCCTCAGGATCGGTGAGGTACGCGAAGCGGACTCCGGGCTCCGGCGAAGGGGCTGGCGCGTTGATCACCCCAGCACCCGCGGCGACGAGCCGTTCGAACACGGATCCGATGTCGTCCACGCGGAAGCAGAGGTGGCCCCATCCCTGCGACAGCAACTCGTCAGGAGCCGACGCTGACGGCGGGCGGTGCGTCGAACCGTGACGTTCGAGCAGTTCGACGGCCACGCTATCCGGGCCGAGGAGGAACGCCCCGCGCAGCCCGAGCGCCTCCACGGCGAACGGGTTGGCGGACTCGAAGCCGAACGCCTTCTGGTACCAGGCGAGCTGGGCGTCGAGGTCGCCCACGGACAGCCCGATGTGATCGATGTGCATGCTGCGTCCCTTCTCAGTCGCGCGGTCCATGGCGCATGATGCCGTCCCGGACGTCGTCGGGAAGCACTCGGAGGACATCGTCCTGGTAGTCGCCGCCGACGAGGATGAACGCGACTCGCGCCATCACGTCGCCTCGATTCGCCCATGCGTGGTCGGTGCCGCGCTGGACGACGATGTCTCCCGCCCGAGCGGTGACTTCGCTGTCGTCGAGGATGAGCGTGATCTCGCCCTCGAGGATGACGCCGTAGTCGATCGATTCAGTCCGGTGCACGGGCGACTGCAGCCCGCGATCATCGAGATGACCGGGAAGGAACTCGTTGATGCGGATACGCGTGCCGTGCGTCGGCGGCGGTACGGTGACGGCTCCCGCCGTCGGATCCTCCGGGCCGGCGTGGATCTCGGCGGGCGCCGTCTGCGTCAGCCACACCTCGTGGAACGTCACGCCGTCATCGGGGAGCTCCTTGGTGACCGGCACCGGGCCATCGCTGATGACGACGGATACGCCGTGCTCATCGTGGCCTGTGACGATGCGCCGCGGTACGCGGAACGCGTTGGCGGCGTTCACGGCGCGGCCACCAGGGCGAGAAGCGATTCGTTCATGACCCGCCCGGGGTCGGAATCCGGTGAACCGGGGTTCTGCTCCCAATGCGCGAGCTGCAGCGATGCGTCGACGACACCCTTCACCCGCGGCACACGCCGGTCGTGGAACTCGGTGAGTTGCGTCTCCAGGTCGCCGTCCTCGGTGATGTGCTCGGCGAGCAGCAGTGCGTCTTCGAGGCACAGCGCCGCACCCTGTGCGATCAGCGGTGGCACGGCATGCACGGCTTCGCCGAGGGCCAGCACGCGCCCGCGGTGCCACGGGCCCTCGACGAAGATCCACTCGATCTCTTGGAAGTTCAGGAATGTTTTCTCATCGATCGACTCCCGCAACCAGTCGAAGTCGCCGTGGAAGTTCTGCATCAAGCGGCGGACCTCTTGCCAGCCGGGCAGGCCGTTGTCGACCCGCTGCGGTCGGCACAGCACGAACACGTAGCACTGGGTGTCGCTCACCGGCGTGTATCCCACCTTGTAGGCGCCGCCGTCGTCAGAGTCGGGGAAGGCGATGCCGCCGAGCATCTCCGGCTTGCGATCGGTGACCGCGCGCCAGATGCCCAGCCCGCTGGGTGCGCGATCCTCGACGATGCCGAGCTTGGCGCGGGTCTGCGACTTGATGCCCTCGGCGACGATGATGAGGTCCCACGTCTCGGTGGTGCCATCGCTGAGCAGTGACGTCGCCGACTCGGCGCTGTTCTCGAACGAGGATAGCTCCGTGCCGAGACGGATCTCGACGCCGAGCTCCTCGGCCTTCGCGACGAGGGTCTCGTGGATGTCAGGGCGCAGCGCTCCGATGGTCGGGGGCAGATCGTCACCTCCGGTGCGCGGCGTGTTCAGGTGGGCCATGGTTCGCCCGTCCGCGAAGTACAGCGTCACACCGTCGTCTTCAGGAAAACCCTTGGCGAGCACATCGTCCAGAACTCCGATCTCTCGGAACACCCGCAGCGCGTTCCCCTGGATCGTCAGCCCATGGCCGACCCGCGCCCAGGCGGGTGCCTTGTCCACGAGCGTCACCTGCACGTTGCGCTGCGCCAGGGCGATTGCCGCGGTCAGGCCGGTGAATCCTCCACCGACGATGAGCACCTTGTCGACCGACATCGTTGCCACTCTCCTCACAGATGCCTCTTCACATCCATCGGGCGACGGTTCGCGCCCTCACATCCTGTGAGTCGACGCTAAAGGGGTGCTGCGACTCGCCGCCACACGGCGGTGACGATGCCTGCTATCGCGGAGTCAGGCGGAGACCGCGTCGGAGCGGACGACCTCGGCCACGAGCCGGCGGAACCAGGTGTGGGCGGCGTCGTGCGTGTGGGCCGGATGCCACCACAGCCGCTCGATCAGTTCGACCAGCGGGAATGGCGTGGGCACCGCGACCGTTGCGGTGGGGCCGCCGACGCGATCGACGAGCCGGCTCGGCACGACGCCGATGAGGTCGGTGCCGGAGACGATGAGCGGGATCGAGAGCAGGGTCGACGTGGTGACCCGAACGTTGGTGAGCAGATCCAGCTCGCGGATGCGCCGCTCCACGGGCGTTACGTGCGCGCGGCCGAAGTCGCAGCGGATGTGCGGGCTGCGCAGGAAATCGTCGATCGAGATCGCGCCGCCTGAGATCACGGGATTCGCGCGGTCCGCGATCACCACATAGTGGTCGCGGAAGAGTTCGATGCTCTCCGCTTCGATGCCGATCCCCGGCACCGCGACGATGAAATCGTGACCGAGGAGGTCGCGATCGGCATCGGTCGGCTCGGTCGGCAGACGTTGTAGATCGAATGAGACTCCTCCTGCGGCGGCCGCTGCGATGCCGAAGAGGGGGCGCAGCTCGATCGACGCGTAGTCGGTCATCTGGATGCTGAACCGGCGACGCGTGATCTCCGGATGGAACCGCTCCTCCTTGTTGAGGGCCTGCGCGATGAGGGGGAGCGTCAGCTGCACCTGCGGCAGGATCTGCCGAGCCAGAGGCGTGAGCTCGTAATCGCGGCCGATGCGGACCAGCAGTTCGTCCTGGAACACCGCACGGAGCCGGGAGAGCGCTGATGACATCGTCGATTGCCCCATGCCGATGCGCTCACCGGCGCGCGTCACGTTCGCCTCTTCGAGAAGAGCCCGAAGGGCGACGAGAAGGTTCAGATCGGGTTCGCCGCCTGCCACATGATGCATGGTATTCGGTTCGCGGCGTGGTCGTGTCCCTGAGGCGGACGTACTCTCGGGGAATCGCGTCGCTTCGGGCGCGTCCTATCGTCTCTGAGGAAAGGTCGATGATGACTGAGCGACTGGTCTCTCATCTGCGTTACGCGGCACTGGCCGTGCCCAACTTCGAAGAGGAGAAGAACTTCTTCATCAAGCACTGGGGACTCACCGCCGTGCAGAGCGAGGAGGGCGTCGTCCACCTCGCAGCCGAGGGCTCTCCGGAACCGTTCATCCTGCGGTTGCGCGATGACGAGAAGCGCATCGACCTCGTCGGCTTCGCCACGAAGAACCGCGAAGACCTGCACAAGCTCGCCGCGAGACTGCACGACGAGAACGTGCAGTTCGTCCACGAACCGCAGGAGCTGACTCAGCCCGGGGGCGGCTACGGGTTCCGCGTCTTCGACGGCGACGGGCGTGTGCTGGAGTTCTCCACGGACTACGATCTGCGTGAATCCCGCAAGATCCGTGAGCGCGAACCCATCCCTGTGAAGCTCTCGCACGTGGTGTTCAATTCCGGTGATCTGAACACCAGCACGCAGTGGTACATCGATCATCTCGACTTCACGATCTCCGACTCGCTCGTGCGACCGGACGGCGTCGATCTGATGCACTTCCTCCGCTGCAATCGCAATCATCATTCGATCGCTATCGCGCAGGGCCCGCACCACTCCCTGCATCACCTCTCGTTCGAGATGCGCGGCATCGAGGAGTGGATGCGCGGCTCGGGCAAGATCCTCCGCGCCGGAACCCGCATGATCTGGGGTCCCGGCCGGCACAATGCCGGCGACAACACCTTCGCCTACTTCCTGTCCCCGGCCGGCAACACGATCGAGTACACCACCGAATTGGCGGTTCTCGACGAGGACACCTGGCACCCCTCGCGGATGGATACCAGCCAGCTCTCCACTCAGGATCAGTGGGGGACGGCGGCGGAGATGAGCGAACTCGTAGCCCGTGAATCGTTCAACGACATCGACAAGGGTCTGTTCGTCGCACCGCCCCTCTGAGCGGCGACGAGCGATACGCGATCGTGGTGAGTGAGACATCGGCGCCGGCAGTGCTGAGGAGTGGGCGAGGCCTGTCTGCAGGGCTCCTGCTGGCTGTCGGTACGCTGGCGATGCTCGGGCCCCTATCGACGGATGTCTTCCTGCCCGCGTTGCCGACCATCGCCCGAGAATTCGGCGAACCGGCAGACCGCGCTCAGCTCGCGCTCAGCGCGGTGACGATCGGCATGGCCGTCGGCCAATTGTTCTCGGGCCCGATCTCGGATGCCGTAGGGCGCCGTCACCCTCTGCTGGCAGGCAGCGCGGCGATGGCGCTTTTCGCGTCGGCCTGTGCGCTTGCGCCGCAACTGTGGCTGCTGATCCTGGGTTGCTTCCTCATGGGCTGCGGCGCGGCGACCGGCTCCACGGTGGGACGCGCCGTGATCTCGGATATCGCCGTCGGGCGCGAACTGACGCGGGGCTTCGCGTTGCTGGGCACGCTGATGGCAGTGGGGCCCGTTGTCGCCCCGGTCGCCGGTGTGCTGCTCATGGCGCTCTGGGGCTGGCGGGGGATCTTCGTCGGCGTCGCGATCGTCGCAGCGCTGACGTTCATCGCTTTGATCGTCGCCGTTCCGGAGTCGCTTCCTGCTGAGCGCCGGGTGCGGGGAGGACTCCGCGCCGTGCCGCGGTCGGTCGCGACCGCCGCGCGATCCCGAGCATTCTGGTGCGGAGCCGTCACGGTGTGGGCCGCGTTCGCCGCCAGCTTCGGCTACATCGCAGCAGCGTCGCACGTGCTGCAGACCGGTCTGGGCTTCTCGCCCGCCGGCTTCGCCATCACGTTCGCCGTGAACGGGGTCGGTCTGATTCTCAGCGGTCTGGTCACGGCGCGTCTGTCCGGCAGATGGAGCGACCACCGCATACTCGGGTTGGGTCTGTCCGTGCTCTCCATCGGCGCGATCCTCGTCGCCATCGCCGGCTTCGGCGGAGTCCGATTGGTCTGGTTGATCCTGCCAGGATTCTTCTGCTTGGCCGTCGCCTGCGGGCTCTACATCGGCCCTGCGCTCGCGGTCGCCGTCCAGGGGCTGCGTGCCGTCGCCGGAACCGCACTCGCGCTCGTCGGGGCCATTCAGTTCGTCGTGGCGGGCATCGTCGCCCCGCTGGTCGTCCTCGGCGGCGGGAGCGATCTGGTGCCGCTGGCCGCTGTGGTCGTCCTGGGCACCGTCGTGGCGTGGGCGGGGTGGCTGCTGTTCCGCCCCGCGCCGCAGCAAATCATCACCGAATCAACGAGGAGTTGAGGAATCATGACACGCATCCACCTCGCCGCCGATCATGGCGGCCACGAACTCGGCCGCGCACTGCACCAGCGTGCCGAGGCCGCAGGCTTCGACGTCGTCTGGCACGGAGCCGACGAGGTTGATCCCGGTGACGACTACCCGGTGTACGCCATCCGCGTCGGACGAGCGGTGATCGACGATCAGGATGCCGGCACCGACGCCTTCGCCGTCCTCGTCGTCGAGGAGCCCGCCGCCGGCGTCGTCGCGGCGAACAAGGTCAACGGCGCGCGCGCGGTTCCCGCCACGACGCCCAACGTGGCGATCTCCACGCGCAGCATCCTCGACGCCAACGTCCTCGTGCTGGGCGGAGACGCCTACGAGCAGTCCGCGTGGCTCACGACGTACGCCTTCGTCACGACGGGGCTCGCCCACGTCGTCGATCACGGCCGGCGGATCCTGCAGATCGAGGAGTACGAGAACTCCGGGACCATCGAAGGCTGGGCAGTGCAGCTGGAGCCGGAGCAGATCGCTCGGCAGTACAGCGAGTGAAGGTTGACAGCATGAGGGCAGTGAAATATCAGCGGACCGGAGGGCCGGAGGTGCTTAGCCTGGTCGAGGTTCCGAATCCGGAACCCGGCGCGGGCGAAGTCGTCGTTCGGGTGCGGGCTGCCGGCCTGAACCCGTTCGATGCGAAGCTCCGCAGCGGGTTCATCCCCTCCGATGCGCCGTTCCCGCGTCGCATCGGTTCGGATGTCGCGGGGTTCGTGGTGTCGACGGGGGCGGACGCGCAGTACTGGGATGGTACGCCGGTCTCGGTCGGCGACGATGTGCTGGGCCGCGCTGCGGGCTCCGTCGCGGAGCTGGCCGTCGCGAAGGCGTCCGATCTCGCCCGGTGCCCGGCCGGCTTGCAGGTGGAAGCGGCCGGCGGGCTCAATGTCGCCGGTCTCACCGCCGTCTCGGTTCTGGCGACAGTTCCTGTCGGCGCCGGTGACACAGTGCTGGTCGGCGGCGCAGCCGGTGCGGTCGGACTGGTCGTCGCGCAGCTCGCCGTCCGGGCGGGCGCGAGGGTGATCGGAACGGCGTCCGAGCGCAACCACGGGCTGCTGCGATCTGTCGGCGTGGAATCGGTATCCTACGGCGACGGGCTCGCCGACCGCGTGCGAGCGCTGGGGTCGGTCACCGTCGTCTACGACTGCCACGGACGTGACGCGCTCGACGCCGGCGTGGAGCTCGTGGTGCCCGTCGAACGGATGGTCGCCATCGCCGCGTATGACGCCATCGAAGAACTGGGCGTGCAGAACGTGGAGCGCGAAGCGCGCACAGCGAGCAACCTGGCCCGTCTCGCCGAAGACATCGCAGCGGGTCGCCTCGTCTTCCCCGTCGCCCGCACGTTCACGCTCGACGAGGCTGTTCCGGCGTTCCAGGCGTTGGAGTCCGCGCACGCTCCGGGCAAGATCGTCATCACCCCCTGAGATCCGACCCGGAGGATCCGAAGAGTCGCGCCGGGACAGCGAGCATCTCGACTGTCCCGGCGCGACTCTCGTGCTGAGCCGGAGCTCTCAGGCCTTCCACACCGTCTTGAGGTTGCAGAACTCGCGGATGCCGGCTGCGGCGAGCTCGCGGCCGACACCGGAGTCCTTCACCCCGCCGAAGGGAAGCTCGGGATATGAGGCCGTCATGCCGTTGACGAACACGGCGCCGGCGTCGAGGTTCGTCACGAACCACTCCTCCTCATCGGCGTCGTTCGTCCATACGGACGAGCTCAGACCAAACGTCGTGCCGTTGGCCAGGCGCAGCGCGTCCTCCCGGCTCTCCGCACGGTAGACGGATGCCACCGGACCGAACGCCTCCTCGAGGTAGAGCCGCATCTCGGGTGTGATCCCGGCGAGCACGGTCGGCTCGTAGAACCATCCGTCGTGCTCGGGCACACGGCCACCGGCGAGCACCTGTGCACCCTTGCCGACGGCATCCTGCACCTGCTCCGCCAGCTCGTCGCGCCCGGATGCGGTCGCCACCGGGCCGACGTCGATCGACTCGTCGAACGGATCGCCCACCTTCAGCGCCGCTACCTTCTCGGCGAACCGCCGCGTGAACTCGTCGTAGACGTCGGCGTGCACGATGAAGCGCTTCGCGGCGATGCACGACTGGCCGTTGTTCTGATTGCGCGCGGTGACCGCGACGGTGGCGGCGCGCTCGATGTCGGCGCTGGCCAGAACGACGAAGGGGTCCGAGCCGCCGAGCTCCAGTACCACGTGTTTGACCTCGGAGCCGGCGATCGAGGCCAGCGACCGGCCGGCCGGCTCCGAGCCGGTCAGCGTGGTCGCCTTGACTCGCGGGTCGCGCAGCACGCCCTCGACGCGGGATGCGGGGATGAGCAGCGTGTGGAACGCGCCGACGGGGAACCCGGCGCGCTCGAACAGCGTGTCGAGGTACAGGGCGGCCTGGGGGACGTTCGACGCGTGCTTGAGCAGACCCGTGTTGCCGGCCATCAGCGCGGGGCCGGCGAAACGCAGCACCTGCCACAGGGGGTAGTTCCAGGGCATGACGGCCAGCACGATCCCGATCGGCGCATAGCGCGTGCCGGCGACCGAGGCGCCGACTGCGGAGGGGTCGGCGAGCGGCTCGGGGGAGAGGAACTCTTCGGCGTGGTCGGCGTAGTAGCGCAGGCCCTTGGCGGACTTGAGCACCTCGGCGCGGGCGGCCTTGATGGGCCGGCCCATCTCCAGGGTGATGAGGCGTCCGAGTTCGTCGACGTCGTCTTCGAGGAGCTGCGCCGCTGCGAGCATCCACTCGGACCGCTGCGCGAACGTGGTGCTCCGCAGCGCCTCGAAAGCGTCCTGCGCCGCGGCGATGCGGCGCTCCACCTCTTCTTCGGAATGGGCGTCGAACGTCTGCTCGGTCTTACCGGTGAAGGGATTGATCGTCGCGATGGCCATGGGATGCTCCTCTTCGAGTGAACGGGCGTCTCGGTGAGCGTACGCCGCAGCGGCGTGCCCGATCCATCGCGGATGTCGATGACTGGCATGGCTCGGACAGGCTGGTTCGACATTTGATATTCGATCAACATGGGGCCATGACCGCATTGCAGCCCCGACGGATGACTGACCAAGTCGTCCGTGTCCTCCGCGACCGGATCGTGTCCGGTGATCTCGCCGCCGGTGCACGCGTCGAGATCAACGAGCTGTGCGCGGAGCTCGGCGTCAGCCCGACGCCGGTGCGGGAGGCGATCCTGCAGCTCGAGGCACTCGGACTGGTCACCCGCCAGCCGTACCGCGGCACCGTCGTCACCGGAATCGACCCGAACCGCCTCGAGGAGATCACCGCGCTGCGGATCGACCTCGAGGGCCGTGCCGCACTCCTCGGAGTGCCGCGGCTCAGCGACGACGACATCGAGCGCATGCGACGGATCCACAGCCGGATCCTCGAGCGACCGCACTCGGACGCCGAGTCGTTCAACACGCTGAACCGCCAGTTCCACGCCGTGATCTACAACGCCGCCGATTCGCCGACCCTGTCGCGCCTGATCGCGGTCCTTCAGGACGAAGCCGACCGCATCCGCATGCACGTCGATGTGAACGACGGAACCGCCGAGGCTTTCCACGCCGAGATCCTCGAAGCGTGTGCACGACGCGACGCCTCCGCGGCCTGCGACGCCACGCGCCGGCACCTGTGGGAGAGCTGCATCGCGATGCGCGGCGGAGACCGAACCCTGCCCAACGGCCTCCTCGCGGATGTCGTCGCCGAGACCCGGATGGAGATCCCCCATGACCGATGACGGATTCCGAGCAGAACCCGCGACGCTGTTCCTCACGGACGAGGATGTCGCAGCGCTCGCCGACTGGGACCACGTGATCGCCGCGCTGCGCGAGGCGTACACGCGCGAGGATGTGCCATCGTCAACACCGGAACGCGCCGTCGCCACGACCGCCGCAGGCTGGCAGCGGGTCATGCCCTCCGCCCCTCCCGGCGCCAAGTTCGCCGGATCGAAGACGATCGCCGCGTCGATGCGCAACGGGCTGGCGAGCTACCTCATCACGCTCTTCGACCAGCAGGACTCGCGTCTGGCGGCCCTGATCGACGGCAACCGCATCACGGGCCTGCGCACAGCCGCAACAGCCGCCGCGGCACTGACCGCGCTGCTTCCCGCCCGGCCGATCACCGTCGCGGTCGTCGGATCGGGATTCGAAGCCCGGGCTCAGTTGCGCGCCGCATCGCGCATCGCGGAGATCACGGCGGCGCGGGTTTCGAGTCCGACGCCCGCCAACCGCGAGCGGTTCGCCGCAGAGCTGAGCGAAGAGCTCGGCATCGACGTCATCGCGGTGGGCTCCGCCCGCGAAGCGGTTGAGGGCGCCGATCTGGTTCTGGCGGCGGCACGCTCACGCGACGAGACGCCCACCGTGATGTCCGAATGGGTGGCCGACGATGCCACCGTCGTCTCGGTGGGGTCCACCACGCCCTCGCAGCGCGAGCTCGATCCCGCGCTCATCGGCCGAGCCGGCTTCATCGTCGCCGACGCCCTCGCGGAGGTGCTGCACGACAGCGGAGACATGATCGTGGCGCGCGAAGCGGGCTTCGACCCGGATGCCGTCACCATCTCGTTGCACGACCTGCTGGGCGGGCGAGCGACCAGGCCTCCGCAGGGCATCGCGATCTACAAGTCCACCGGCAGCGGCTTCCAGGACATCGTCCTGGCCGAGCTGCTGTACGACCTCGCCGTCGAACAGGGGCGTGGCACGCCGCTGCCCGTCGGCATCCTGACCATCCGCAAGTGACACGAAAGAGAGACCATGGCTGAGTACACGAGAGCAGAGGCCCGCGACTGGGCGCGTGAGCGCCTCGTCGGAGCGGTGAACTGCACGATTCCGTCCTTCACGACCGACCTCACCGCCATCAATGAGAAGGGCATCCGCCATGACGTACGGCTCGCCAAGGAGCACGGCTTCCTCGGATCCCTCGCCGTCTCCGAGGTGAACATCACCCTGCCCGAGTACCTCGACTTCATGGAGATCATGAAGGACGAGGCGAAGGGCGACGTCGTGATCGTGCACCACGGCAGCTGGAGCACGCTCGAGCAGAACATCGAGGCGGTCAAGGGCGCCGAGGCGGCCGGCGCCGAGCTCGTGCTGCTGTCGTACCCGCCGAACTTCTACCCGCAGTCCGAGCAGGAGATCTACGACTACACCAAGGCCGTTTGCGATGCGACGAACCTCGCCGTGATCCTGTTCCCCATGTTCCTGTGGGGCTTCAGCAGCCGCATCCATCCGTCCGACATCCCCGCGCGTCTCATCCGCCGGATGCTGGACGACATCCCCAACATCGCGGTCATCAAGGCCGAGGGCGGATTCCCGAGCATCATGGGCATCGTCGAGGCTCATCGCCTCTTCGGCGAGGAGGTCGTCATCTCCTGCCCGATCGAGGGCGAGCTGCTCCCGCTCGGACAGCTCATTCCGCTGCAGCTGTCGGCCACCAGCGACCACGAGTTCTGGGGACCGACGATCCCCGAGGCGATGCGTCTGCTGCAGGCGGGCAAATTCGACGAGGTGACCGAGCTGTACTGGAAGATGCACCCGGCTCGCAAGGCGAAGGGCGCCATGGCGCAGCAGCTCAACGGCGGGCATTTCATCGACCGACAGCTGTGGAAGTTCCAGGGATGGCTGCGCGGCTACAACGGGGGCCCGCTGCGGCTGCCGACGCAACGCATCCACGACGCTCAGATGAACACGCTCAAGCAGGGGCTGCTCGCGTCGGGATTCGAGCCGACGACGGATCCTTTCAGCGAGTTCTTCGTCGGACGCAACCCGGCCTGAGCTCACACGCCCAGCACGAGCCGGATGCCCGTCGCGATCTCCTTCAGCAGATAGGCGGGCACCCGGCCCGCCGGGTACGGATCGATGAACTGTCGGCTCACCGGGCCGACCTGGGAGACCACGGCCACCGAATGCTTCTCCAGCCCGGACGCTTCGGCGGGAAGCAGGACGTTGCCGGGGAATGCCTCCAACGCGACGTTCGACGTCAACGGCACGACGACGGCAGTGGCGATCGTCGACGCCAGCAGCCAATCCTCCTGAACGACGACCGCCGGGCGCGCCTTGGCAGGTTCCGATCCTCGGGGGTGACCGAAATCGACCCAGACGACATCGCCGCGCGCGATCACCATTCGGTATCCGCGATGGTGCGCTCCGAGGCCCGCAGGAAGTCCTCGTCTGCGACCGGTTGCCCGCTGCGACCGATGACAGCGTCGGCGATCGCGGTGAGCTCGCTTTCCCCTTCCAGCGCATCGGCGAGTTTGTGGGCTGCGAGGCGGTAGAACTCCGACCGGTTCATGCCATGCTTTCGCGCAGTGCGTTCGAAGCGCTCGAAGTCGCCGTCGGGGACGGAGATGGCTGTCTTCATACATCAAGTATGAAGGGTTATACCTGATCGATCAAGCCTGCGTTCGAGCAGCAGCGCTCGTACGGCGATGTCCTGAAGGTCGGTGATGAATCGCTCATCGTCGACCTCGGGGCCGATGTCGAGAGCGCGCCGGTGGGCGACGCGCGACATCAGCGCGGCGAACACCACGCGAAAACATGCGTCGATGCGCTCAGGCGACGCATCGCGAAGGTGTTCCGGATGCCGCAGCACCAGTTCACGGAACCGGGCGGCGACTTCCATGCGCGCCGTTCGCGTAATCCGGGCGACTTCGTCGTCGTCCTCGGCGCGCAGCACGATGGTGCGCAGGAAGAGATCGTTGGCGAGGGAGGTCGTCGCGATCGCGAGCACGGCTGTGCGGATGGCGTCCTCGGGTGAGTCCGAGTTTCCTGCGGAGGCCAGCGCCTCGCCCTGCTGGCGGCGGATCGGTTCGAACCCGTGCTCGAAGACGGCGGCGAACAGCACCTCTTTGTTGCGCGCACGAGCGTAAATCGTCGGTGCGCTCACATGCGCGCGGGCGCAGATCGCGGCAATCGTGAAGCCCGCATACCCATGCTCCTCGAGGATCTCGACGCCGGCGTCGAGGATGCGCTCCCACGCGAGGTGCGTGCGCTCCTGCTGCGGGGGGCGCAGATCGTCGACGGGCATGACTCAACGATAGTCAGCCGGCGACGGCCCCCGGCGGACGATACCTCGCATCGGAGATGTGGTGTTGCCCCCACGGGCAGGCGGGTGTCGGATGAACCATAACGAACACTATGGTTTTGCCACCAAGCCTCGAAGGAGAGAGATGACTACGGCGACCCCGGACTTCCTGCCCGTTGTCCGTACCGAAACTGATTCACGCGCTGTACAGGCGGCGCTGGCAGAGATCGCCGGAGTCGTCGGCGTCGACCAGGTGATGACCGGCGACGGCGGCGAGTTCCGCGACCCGTACCAACCCCTGGACTGGGACGCGTTCGCCGCGGCCGGCGTGGTGTTCCCCCGCAGCAGCGAGCACGTGCAGAACATCGTGGGCATCGCCGCTCGCCACGGCGTACCGCTGTGGGCGCAGGGGCAGGGGCGCAACAACGGCTACGGGGGAGCCGCGCCACGGGTCTCGGGCGGCATCACCGTGAACTTCCGCCGGATGAACCGCGTGATCGAGATCGACACCGAGCTCGGGGTGGCGCTCATCGAGCCGGGAGCGAGTTTCCAAGACATCTACGATGCGATCGAGGCCGCCGGCGCCGAGCTCATGGTGAGCGTTCCCGACATCGGCTGGGGATCGATGGGCGGAAACCAGCAGGACAACGGACTGACCTATCTGCCGTATGGCAAGGACTGGCGGAACATCTGCGGTCTGGAGGTCGTCACCGCGGACGGCGAACTGCTGCGAACCGGAATGGGCGCGATGGAGGGCAACGCCAGCTGGAACCTCTACCGGCGCAGCCTCGGCCCGACCATCGAGCCGCTGTTCTTCCAGGGCAACTTCGGGATCGTCACGAAGCTCGGGGTGTGGTTGATGCCGAAGCCCGAGGCCATCACCCACGTGCACGTCGATGTGGCGCGCGACGAGGATCTCATCCCGCTCGTCGACGCACTCAGGCGCCTGCGTCTGGACGGGACGATCGACGGCGTGCCCTGCATCCTCAACACCCTGCTGATCGCCAGCACCATCGCGCCGCGCGAGCACTGGTACGCGCCGACTGACGGCGTGATCCCCGACGAGGTGATCGATGAGATCGCTGCGAAGATCGGCATCGGCCGCTGGCACCTGCGCTTCGCGCTGTACGACGACCCGGAGATCGCGCAGATCAAGCTCCGCAAGGCCATCGAGGCATTCGGGGCGATCCCCGGCGCCGTGATCCGGCATACCACGACCGGCCGCGACGAGTGGGCGGACCTGCCCGACCCGTCCGACCGGGTCTACGCGGGTGTGCCGAACCTGGACTGGAACACGATGGCCGGATGGCGCGGCGGCCATCACGGCGGGCACATGAGCTTCGCACCTGTGGCGCCTCTGTCGGGTCGGCAGGTGTACGACATGCAGATGTGGCTAAAGGCGCAGTTCGAACGCAACGGCCTCGATCACACGGCTGACCTCATCATCATCAATGAGCGCTCACTGTGCAGCGTCGCCGGCATCACCTTCGACATCGACGATGTCGAAGCGACGGCCGACGGCTACCGGGTCATGCAGGAGCTCGTCCGCGAGGGCGGGAAGATCGGCTACGGCGAGTACCGAGCGCACCTGCACTTCATGGATCTGGCGCAGGAGCAATACGGCTACAACTGCGCGCGGACGGACTCGTCGTGGCGAGTCTGGACGTGATCGAACCCGAAGGCCCCCGAGAAGGGACCATCGACCTGATCTGCGACATCACCGATCCGTCGGCCGTAGCATCCGCCATCGAGCGGGTGCGCGCCGAGGCCGGCCCGGTGTCGATCGTCGTGCACTGCGCGGCGTATCAGGTGATCTCTCCGTTCGGGCGGCTCGATCCCGAGTCGTGGGCGCGCACGTTCCGCGTGAACGTCGACGGCGCATTCAACGTCGTCCGTGCAGCACTGACCGACATGCAGGACGCAGGCTGGGGACGAATCGTGATGATCACGTCGTCGAGCCAGTTCGCCCCGCCGCCGGGGATGACGCACTACATAGCCAGCAAGGGCGCACTCACCGGCATGGTGCGTGCGTTGGCGACCGAACTCGGGCCCGATGGCATCACGGTGAACGCCGTCGCCCCTGGTCTGACGGCGACGAAGCATGCGCTGCACGACGTGCCGCCGGAGCACTTCGAGACGGTGCGGTCGCGTCAGGCTGTTCCGCGCACCGGCGAGCCGAGCGACATCGCCGCCGTCGTCTCGTTCGCAGCCTCCGACGACGCGGCCTTCATGACGGGGCAGACGCTCCTCGTGGACGGCGGCGAGAGCCGGATCTAGTGTTCGCCGATGCCAAGCATCCGCGCCGCCCGGTGTCGCGAAGACACCGGACGGCGAAGGATGGTGACACGCTGAGCGAAGGAGCCTGCATGCGCATCATCGATCTGTCGATGCCGTTGGACGACGTTATCCCCGTAGACCCGCCGTTCCTGCGGCCGAAGATCGAATACAAGGATCACATCGCCGGCCTCGCCGACATGCACGCCATGTACGGCATCCGACCCGATCAACTGCCCGACGGGCAGGGGCTCGCCGCTGAGACCGTCACCATCACCACGCACGCCGGAACCCATGTGGATGCCCCGTGGCACTATCACCCCACCATGAACGGCGGGGAGAAGGCATGGACGATCGACGAAGTGCCGCTGGACTGGTTCTACCGGCCCGGGGTCAAGCTCGACCTGCGCCACCTCCCGAACGGACACCTCGTGACACCGGCCGACATCGATGAGGCTCTCGAGCGCGCCGGCCATGAGCTGGCGCCGTTCGACATCGTGCTGATGCACACCGTTGCCTCTGCGGCGTATGGGCGCGACGACTACATCGACACCGGCATCGGCTTCGGCCGTGAGGCGACGCTGCACCTCACCGACCGCGGGATCCGAGTCGTCGGGACCGACGCCTGGGGCTGGGATCTGCCCGTCTCGATCAACCGGAAGCTGTTCGAGGAGACCGGGGATCCATCGATCGTGTGGGAGGGGCACAAGGCCGGAACAGACGTCGGCTACTGCCAGATCGAGAAGCTGCAGAACCTCGAAGACCTTCCGGATGCCGGCTTCACCGTGGCGTGCTTTCCCACTAAGGTGCGCGGCGCCTCCGCCGGCTGGACTCGCGCCGTCGCGATCGTGGAGGACTGACGTGCGTATCGCGCGATGGGAGCACGGCGGTGCGGCCGCGGAGGGAATCGTGCACGAGGACCGCGTCATCGCGTTCCCTGATGGCGTGACCACGGCAGGGCTGCTGGCCGCCGGACTGCATGCCGCACTGACGGTCGGGGAGCAGTTGGTCGACGTTTCCGAAGCCGACGAACCGCGGCTGGCGGATGTGACAATACTCGCACCACTCGACCCGCGGGCCATCCGGGACTTCGTGGCGTTCGAGGAGCATGTGGAAGGTGTCGCCGTGTCGGTCGACGGCCGCGGCGGGGTCCCTGCGGCGTGGTACCGGTACCCCACGTTCTACTTCACCAACCCGCACTCTGTTCTGGGGCCCGACGAGTTCGTTACTCCGCCGACTACGCAAGCGCTGGACTTCGAACTCGAGGTCGCCGCCGTCATCGGGTCTCCTCCACGGGACGGCTCGAATCTGACGGCTGAGGAGGGCGCCGACGCCATCTTCGGCTACACGATCATGAACGACTGGTCGGCGCGCGATGTGCAGTCCCGCGAGATGGAGGTGCGCCTGGGACCCGCCAAGGGCAAGGACTTCGGGACAGCCCTCGGGCCCTGGATCGTGACGGCTGACGAGGTCGCCGATCTCATCGATGACGAGGGCTTCCTCGGGCTCGAACTGGAAGCGCGCATCAACGGGGAGCGGATCGGACACGATCTGCTGTCGAACATGGGGTGGCCGTTCGGCGAGCTGGTGGCCTATGCCTCGCGCAACACCCGTGTCGTGCCGGGAGATGTACTGGGCTCCGGCACATCGGGCAACGGCGGATGCCTGGGCGAGCTGTGGGGACGCGCGGGCGAGCGTACACCGCCGCCGCTCATCGAAGGCGACGAAGTCACCCTGATCGTCGAGCGCCTGGGAGAGCTGCGCGGCCGGGTCGGTGCGGTCCGCGACGTGCCGGAAATCCCGCCGGCGCGCCTGCGGAGCCGTGCTCGCAGGCGATGACACCGCGCCGCCGATAGCAGGCATCGCTTCTTCTCACTGGTCGGGTGATCGCAGCATCCGTACCGTGAGAGAAGCCGGGAACACCCGACGACGATGTTGAGAGAGGAACCCCTGATGGCCTTCGTATGCAGCGCAACTTGGATCGCCAAGCCCGGAGAGGAGGAGACCGTCCGCGACGCCCTCGAGAAGCTCTCGCCGGCGTCCCGCGAAGAAACCGGCAACCGCTACTACCAGGCGTACCAGAGCCCGGACGAGCCGAACGTCTTCCGCATCTTCGAGGTCTATGACGACGAGGCCGCGTTCAAGGCCCATGGCACCTACCCGCATTTCGAGCAGTGGGCGCTCGGCCAGGCCATCCCGGCGCTGGAGACTCGTCAGCGCGACTTCTACGAGACGCTCGACTTCTGATGCCCCGCTACGCCCGCTACATCGAGCATGGGATCGTGCACACCGGCACGGTCCGCCATGATCGGGTGCACGACCTGCCACTGGATGCCGACATCCTCGCCTTGCTGCAGGCGCCGCAGGCGCAGCGCAACGACGTGTTGCTCCGCGGTGGCAAGCAGCAGCGCAAGCACGTCTCCGAGACGACGCTGCTGCCCCCGGTCGAGCCGCGGGCGATGCGCGACTTCCTGGTCTTCGAGGCGCACATCGCCGGAATGAAGAAGAATGAGCCGGGCGACGGCACGGTGCCGGAGCAGTGGTATGAGGCGCCGGCGTTCCTGTTCATGAACCCCTGGTCGGTCGTGCCGACGGGGGCCGACGTTCCGATGCCCCCATTCACGCAGAAGCTCGACTTCGAACTCGAAGTCGCGATGATCGTGAAGAACACCGTCCGTGACGTGCCCCTGGAAGAAGCGCACGAGCACATCGCCGGCTTCTGCATCCTGAACGACTGGTCGGCCCGCGACATGCAGGGCAACGAGATGCGCGTCGGCCTCGGCCCCAACAAGGGCAAGGACTTCGCCAATACCCTGGGTCCGTGGCTCACGACGCCCGATGAGCTCGAGCAGTACCGCGAGGGCGATCGCTACGCCCTGGAGATGAGCGTGGCGATCAACGGTGAGGTCATCGGAACCGACAACCTGCGCAACATGTCGTGGTCGTTCGAGGAGATGCTCGTGCACGCCTCACGCGACGCCTGGGTCGGCGCGGGCGATGTGCTCGCCACAGGGACGGCCTCTCAAGGTGCGCTCTCGGAGCGCTGGGCCCGGAATGGAGCTCTTACGCCTCCGCCGCTGCAGGTCGGTGACGTCGTCACGATGACGGTGGAGGGTCTGGGAACCATCGAGAACCGGATCGTGGAGCAGGCCAGCCCGGCATACACCGTTCCGCGAGCACGGCGTACGTACGGACCCGATCGGCTGTAACCGACGACCCCTGGGGCGGGGCGGATCCGCTCGGATATGCTGTGGGTGATGCGCAAAGGAGCGGAACTCACGGCATGGATGATCTTCGCGGTATCGACATCAACCTGGTCGTCGTGCTCGACGCCGTGCTCACCGAACGCAGTCTCACCCGCGCGGGAGAATCGATCGGCCTCACCCAGCCGGCGGTCAGCGGAGCGGTCGCCAAGCTGCGCACCATCATCGGCGACCAGCTGCTGATCCGCAGTGGCCGCACGTTCGAGCTCACCGATAAGGCCCGTGAGCTGCAGCCGGTCGTGCGCGAAGCCGTCGAGGAAGTGGGGCGCACGTTCAACGTGCGACCTGCTTTCGACCCGGCGACCAGCGACCGGCAGTTCCGGATCTCGGCGTCCGACTATGCGCTGTCGGTCATGACCGCTCCGCTACTGGCGGTGCTCCAGGAGGAAGCGCCCGGCATATCCGTCGAGTTCGACCCGCTCAACCACGTCGGCCCGGTGGATCTGCTGCGCAAGGATGTCGTCGTCGCCTCGTCCGACCGCACCGTGCCGGGCAAGCATCAGTCCCTGTTCTCCGACACGTTCGTCTGCCTCGTGCGTCGCGGGCATCCGAACCTCGTGGACGAAGCGCTGACCCTGGACGACCTGAACACGCTGCCGTATGTCGATGTGACCTTCGCGGACGAAGTCCCGATGGTCGTCCGCGACGCATTAATGAGCGCGGGGGTCACCCCGTTCACCGCCATGAGCGTGTCGGGGTTCCTGCCGGTGCCCTTCATGATCGCGGGCACCGACCGCTACGGCTTCGTCCCCGAGCGCATCGCCGAGCTGTACGCCGATGAGCTCGGTCTCACGATTGCTCGGACGCCGGTGTCACCGCCGACCTTGGTCGAGGTCGTCTATTGGCATCCGTCGAAGAATGACGATCCGGCGCTGCGGTGGCTCGTCGGCATCCTACGTATGACGGCCGAGCGCGTCGAATTTGCCTCCGACCCCGTCGACGTCTGAGTTGCACCGGTCCCGCTCATCGCACCCGCTGGGGGAACCCGACGGAAGCGCGGCGCAACGGCGGGGCGACGGCGATCGCAGCCTCTCTCTCGGGATCCGCTTCGTAGACGGCATCGGCGCGCCGGAAGTCCGCTACGCCGCCGGGATACGAGATCGCCCACGTGAATGTTTCACGATCACGATCGAGATACGCCCACTCTATGGTGAAGCCGGCCCGCTCCCGCAGAGCGGGGATGTGCGACGACCACCAGGAGAGGAACTGCTCCGACGTTCCTTCAGCGAGGTCGTAGTGCCGCAGCATCAACGAGCGCTCGGTCATCAGTCGCTCACCAGCGTTCCGCCGTCGACGACGAGATTCTGACCTGTCGTGAAACCACCCGCCGCCGAGGCCAGGTACAACACGGTGCCGGCCACGTGGCTCGGGTCTCCGAAGCGCTTCATCGGAGTCTTGGCCAGACGCGCTTCCCGCCCCGGGCCCTCTGTGATCGGCTTGGCAAAATCGGTGGCGATGACGCCGGGTGAGATGGCGTTCACCCGCACTCCGTGTTCGCCCCACTGCACGGCCAGATTGCGAGCGAGCTGTGCGCTCGCCGCCTTCGTGATGCCGTACAGGCCGATGTGCGAGTTGCCGCGGAGACCGGAAAGGCTCGACATGATGACGAATGATCCGCTGCCGCGTTCGGCCATCTGTGGGATCGTGAGATTCGCCAGACGCAGCGCGCTTCGCACATGGATGTCCATCATGCGATCGAGTTGATCGTCTGTGCTCGTCGTGTGCGGACCGGTGTCGAGGGCGGCTCCGGCGTTGCACACCACGGTGTCAATGCGACCGTGTTCTGCGAGGGTGTGGGTGACTAGTGCCTCGAGCTGCGCAGGGGACGTCACATCGCAGGCGAACCCTTCGATTGAGAGCCCGGCGGCTGCACGATCGGCGGCGACCTGCTCGGGACGCTCTGACACCAGCCCGCTGAGAATCGTCCGCGCCCCGGCAGAGGCGAGCAGCTCCGCTGTCGCGAGCCCAAGACCGGAGGTCGCACCGGTGACCAGGGCGACGGTCCCGTCGAGGGAGAAGAGTTCGCCTGCAGACGGAGTCGTCGTTGTCATGGTCTTTACGGTAGGGGTGCCGCGTCCTGGTCCGCACCGTGTGCGCACGATGCCAGGCATCGATCAACCGTGCGGATCGGTCGTATGCGGTCCGTCGATGGTTTCCATCGTCGCGCCGCTATGGTCAGTTCAGGGCCCGCCGTCTTGAATGAAGCACATGGCTCCCGCACCGGAGCCTTGCGGCAGCGCGGCCGACCCGAGTCAAGCGATGCCGCCTAACCCAGGAGGCAAGTTGTGATCAAGGCAAGAACAGCGACATCGGTGTCAGCGCTTCTTCTCGCAGCACTCGTCATCTCCGGTTGCAGCAGCGACACGGAGACCCCGAACACCGGCGGCGGCAGCGGCGACATCAGCGCCGAGGCGCAGGCTGCGCTCGACCGTGCGTACGAGGGCGTCGGATCCGACCTTTCGGGCCTCGAGCCGGTCACTGTCCCGGACGATCTCAGCGTGTACGTGATGTCGTGCGGCGAGCAGCTCGCCACCTGTCACCAGCCCGCTGCAGCCGTCGTCGAAGGCGCGGAGGCCGCGGGGTGGAGCGGTCAGATCGTGGACGGGAAGCTGAGTCCCGAGGGATTCGCAACCGCGATCCGACAGGCAGTAGCCGGCGGAGCGGACGTGCTCGTGCCGATCGGCATCAGTTGCAGCGCTGCTGCCGCGGCCTTCAAGGAGGCGGCCGATGCCGGGGTTACCATCATCGGCGGTGGCGGTGTGGACGACTGCGACCCGGCGGTCTGGGATTCGGAGCGGCTCTGGCTGGCGGATGCCCCGCAGACGGGCTTCTTCGGCGTCTTCGGCGAACTAATGGCCGATTACGCGTACGGCAAGAATCCCGACGGCGTCAAGGCGATCGTGATCAACAGCACGACGAACGCGTGGGGGCCGTGGATCACGCAGGGATTCGAAGACCAGCTCGCCGAGCTGGACGGTGGCGAGGTTCTCGACACGATCGACGTGTCCGACCCGGAGACCGCCGACAACTCGTACCTGCAGAAGGTGACCAGCGCGCTCCTGGCCAACCCCGACGCCAACACACTGATCGTTCCGACGGATAGCTATCTCGAGACGGGCCTCGCCGCCGCCGTCGATCAGGCCGGATTCGCCGACCAGCTCACCGTGATCGGCGCCTTCGGCGGCGATGGTGCGATCGACATGATTCGCAGTGGACAGCCCGGCATCACCGCTACGGTCGCGATGGGCAACTCCTGGCAGGGATGGGGTTCGATCGATACCGCCATCCGCGTCCTCAATGGTCAGGATGTCGCCTACATCGGACAGTCCGTCCAGGTCGTCGATGCCGACAACAACCTGCCAGAGTCGGGCTCGTACGAGGGGTCGATCGACTTCCGTACCAAGTTCCTCGAGGCGTGGGGCAAGTGACGTCATCGACCATCGGTTCTGGGGTGGCGGACGTGAGCCCGTCGCCCCAGGGCGCATCCGTCGCGCTGCAGATCGAGCATCTGAGTAAGGACTTCTCGGGCACGCGTGCTCTCAACGACGTGTCCTTGCGGGTTCGACCCGGCACCGTGCACGCCCTGCTGGGCGGCAACGGCTCGGGAAAGAGCACCACCATCAAGATCCTCGCCGGCGTCTATTCTGCGGATTCCGGTGAGCTTGAGTTGTTCGGCCGGTCGCTGGACCTGCTGCACGGCTATACGCCGACGACCGCGCAGGCGGCGGGACTGCGTTTTGTTCATCAGGATCTCGGTCTGTTCGAAGATCTCTCGATCGAAGAGAACTTCGCGTTGGATAACGGGTACCCGAGGCGCGGCCCCGGCATCGACTGGCGCGGCCTGCGAAGCCACGTCGCAACGCTGTTGCGGGAGTACGAACTCGCCGCGGACCCCCGGACGCGCGTCGGCGACCTGCGTCCGTCGGATCGGACCATGGTCGCGATCGCCCGAGCGCTGCAGGATCAGGCCGAAGACAGTCGACAGGTGCTGATCCTCGACGAGCCGACAGCACGGCTCGCCGCGCATGAGTCGGAGCTGCTGCTGCAGCGGGTCCGCCGCCGCGCCGAGCTGGGACAGACCGTCATCATCGTCAGTCACAGACTGCGCGAGGTGCTCGCGGTCGCCGACGACTTCACGGTCTACCGCGATGGGCGCGTCGCAGGCTCTATCGTCGACGGTTCGCCGACTGAGGACGAGTTGATCCAGATCATGGCCGGTCGCGCAGTCAAGGCTCTGCGGCCCACGGGCGAGGCCGCGAACGCGGATCGCGAACCGGTCTTCTCTACCTCGGGCCTGCGCGGCGGACCGATTCGCGGGGTCGATTTCACGGTGCACCGCGGCGAGATCCTGGGTCTGGCCGGTCTGGTCGGCTCGGGGCGATCAAGCGTGTTGAAGATGATCTTCGGAGAGCACGAGATGGATGCGGGTTCAATGGAACTCGGCGGCGCACCCTTTCGACCGCGAAGCATCGGCGACGCGATGGATGCCAGGATCGCGCTCGTGCCTGAGGACCGAGGCTCAGAGGCGGCGTTCGCCGACCAGTCCGTCTCGGAGAACATCGCCGTCGCCACGCTCAACGAGAATTGGACGCGTGGACTCATGCCTCGCGGCCGCGAGGCGAGCACCGCGACCGAACTGATCGCTTCGTTCGGCGTCAAGGTCGCCGGGCCCGACGCGCTCTTCTCCTCGATGTCGGGCGGAAACCAGCAGAAGGTGGTCATCGCCCGATGGATGCGGCGCAACCCGCGCTTGCTGCTGCTCGACGAGCCGACGCAGGGCGTCGATGTCATGAGCCGCGCCGATATCTACGACGTCATCCGGCGCGCCGCCGCCGACGGCTGCGCGGTTCTGGTCGCCTCCAGCGACCTCAGCGAGATCCGCGCGCTCTGCGACCGGACCCTCGTACTGAGCCGAGGGAGGATCACTGATGAGGTGCTCTCCGGCGAACTCGACGTGGACGGCCTGACGAGCCTCGTCCTGCGCGAGAAGCCAACGAACGACGCGACCACGGAGGCGCAGCCATGACCCAGACAATGCCCCCAGTCACTACAGGGACGGTGTCCATTCCCGTCAAGCGGCGACCCGTGCCGCTGAAACTGCTTGAGGCGTACGCGCTACCGCTGCTAACCGTGCTGGTGTGGGTGTTCTTCGCGCTCTTCCCGGCGTCGTCGGGAGCGTTCCCGACGAGCAACAACCTCAACGTAATCCTCGGCAGCCAGGCCGTCGTAGCGCTCGTCGCGGTCGCGGCGCTGTTCCCCCTGGTTTGCGGCTACTTCGACTTCTCGCTCGGCGCTACGGCGGCAATGGCGCAGGTGCTCTGCGCGGGTCTCATGGCGAACGTCGGGCTGCCGTTGTGGGCGGCGGTGATCATCCCGATTCTCCTGGGAACGCTCGTGGGAGCGGTGAACGGGTTCTTCGTCACGAGGATGGGTATGAGTCCGTTCGTCACGACGCTCGGCATGGCCATGCTGATCGCCGGTCTGATGATCTGGTACACGAACGGTCAGACGATCATCAGCGGCATCGATCCGGCGCTGATACGATTCGGCTCATCGCGGCTGGGCGGCGTCCCGTTGGTGTTCATCATCACCCTGGGCGTCGGAGCGGTCGCGTGGTACTTCTTCACGCACACGCCTTACGGCCGATCGCTCTATGCGATCGGATCGAACGCCACAGCTGCGAAGCTGGTCGGCCTCCCGGTCAGGAAGAATGTGTGGTGGAGCTTCGTCGTCGCCGGGTCCATCGCGGGCGTCGCGGGTGTTCTTCAGCTCGCGCGCACCGGGTCGGGGACGGCGTCCGATGGTAATTCGCTTCTGTTCCCGGCACTCGCCGCGGTCTTCCTCGGTGCCACGGCGATCCGTCCCGGCTTCTTCAATGTGATCGGCACCCTCATCGGTGCGATCTTCGTGTCGATCTCTGTCAGCGGTCTGACGTTGTCGGGTGCGAGCGGCTGGGCTTCGAACGTGTTCAACGGTGTGGCTCTGCTCGCTGCTGTCGGATTGTCGACGTACCTCGGCCGCCGGCAGCGTTCCGGGTCGTAGCGAACCCGACGGTGCCGGGTGACACGGCCCCTGAGGCGCCGTCGCCGATCGAGATTATGCTGCAGTCAGTTCCGCGGACGGCTCGGACTCCTTCCAGATTTCCGCGCATCAGTAGCTTTCCGGTGGCATCCGATGCACGGCGAAGACCCCGCTCACGCGTGGTTTCGTTTTCCGACAGCAACGCCCGACGTGCAGCCATGGAGTGCAGGCCTCGGCAAGGCCGAAGCGGAATCCGGTGGGGCCGACGGCGTGAGCGGACCCGTCGTTGAGGCGGTGTGTTATCCCTCGGGGGTTCCGTCCGTCAGCGGCCACCCGGTGTAGGCCTCGGCGAGGTAGGTGCTCCCCGCGGTCGAGTCGGCGACGGTGCGCAGTTCGCCGAGCTGTCGGAGGCGATCGAAGTCGGTGTCGGCGGGACTGCGGTGGAGCATCTGGGTCATCCACCAGGAGAAGTGCTGGGCTTTCCAGATGCGTCGGCGCGCGGCATCGGCCCACCCGTCGATCAGTGTCTCGTCGGCGGCGTTGAGGAGCGCATCGAGGGCTCGGGCCAGGAGGATCACGTCGGCTACGGCGAGGTTCATGCCCTTCGCGCCGGTCGGTGGCACGGTATGTGCGGCGTCGCCGACGATGGCGGCGCGGCCGCGGCGCAGTTCGTGAGCGACGAAGGAGCGGAACCGGAGGACGTCTCGTTGGAAGATGGGGCCCTCGATGAGGTCGTGGCCGGGGACGCGGCTCTGCAGGGTGTCCCAGATCTCACTGTCACTCATCGCGTTCGGGTCGTCGTCGGGGTCGCACTGGAAGTACATGCGTTGTACCTGGGGTGAGCGCTGGCTGATGAGGGCGAATCCATCGGGGGAGTTGGAGTAGATGAGCTCATCGGCGCTGGGCGGAGCTTCGCAGAGGATGCCGAACCAGGCGAACGGGTACTCGCGGAAGGAGCCGCCATGGGGGCCGGTGATCGCGCCGCGGACGCACGAGCGGGAACCGTCGGCACCAACGACGAAGTCCGCTTCGATCTCGATCCTCAAGCCGTCTGAATCGGTGGCGAGCACCCGCGGGTGGTCGGTGTCGACGCCGTCGACCCCGGCCACGGAGACCCCGAAGCGAAGATCCTGGCCGCCGCGAAGACGAGCGGCGATGAGATCCTTCAAGGCCTCGTGTTGCGGGTAGAGCCAGACCGCGCGGTCCGCCAGGGCAGTGAAGTCGATGCGGTGTCCGGTGCCGTCGAAGCGCAGCTCGATGCCCTCATGCCGGGACCCGACGCTGTGGACGCGCGAACCATCGATCTGGGCGAGGAGTTCCACGGTGCCCTGCTCGAGGATGCCGGCGCGGATCGTGGTCTCGATCTCCTCGCGGGTGCGTTGGTCGACGACGATCGACTCGATGCCCGACTCGGCGAGCAGATGCGAGAGGACGAGGCCGGCGGGGCCTGCGCCGACGATGGCGACGCGCGTGCGGATGCGGGTTGTCATGAGTGTCTCCTTCGACAGGGTGCGACACTCATACTCCGCGGCGGGGCCCGTGGCGCCCCGCCGTATCCCGATCAACGGGATTTCATTCTCAGTGCCGGTAGCCCATCGCCCGTTCGATGTTGCGCGCGGCGAGGTGGAGCTCTTCGAGGGCGAACTCCACACGACGGTCTCGCGGGAGAACGACCGAGATGGCGGCGACGGTGCTTCCGGCCTCGTCGCGCACCGGAACGGCGACCCCCGTGGAGACCTCCTCGATGTAGCCGGGAGCGACGGCGTGCCCGATGCGCCGTACTTCGGCGAGTTTGTCACGGACGGCTGTCGGGTCTGTCGGAGTCGAGCGGGTGAGCGCGCGGAGGGGGGCGAGGAGGATGCGCTCCCGCAGCTCGGGGTCGGCGAAGGCGAGGAGCACGAGCCCGGACGACGAGGCGTGCAGGGGAAGTCGCCCGGCGATGCGGGTGATGTTGGCGCCGGCATCCTCTCCACTGAGGCGTTCGAGGAAGAGCGCCTCGTCCTGTTCCAGGACGGCGAGCTGGGTATGCTGCCGCACCCGCGCCTGCACGCGCTCCATCGCTGGGCGGGCCGATTGACGCAGCTGCAGTGCGAAGGACGAGCGGGTCGCAAGTTCCCACAGACGTATGCCCACACGGATCCGACGATCGTCGTCACGGTCGAGGAGCCCGGCGTCGACGAGCTCGGCGATGATCCGGTGAGCAGTCGATGACGGCAGACCGGCGCGGCGACCGATCCCGGCCGCGGTCTGGACCGTCCGGGTCGGCGTGAAGGTCTCGAGCACACGGATCAAGCGGTCTGTCATCGAGTCGCCGGAAGGGGAGTTCGCCACGGCCGAAGCATGCCATGGATCCCCACTGAACGGGATCCAGCTGTCCTCGCGTGGACCAGAAGGGTGGAGGTAGCCTCAGAGCATGTCGGCCGTCCCCGTCTCTCCGTGGGCCCCCCTCGTCCCAGAACAGCTCCCGCGGATGTTCGGGGGCACCGGGGCGCGGTGGTGGCTCTCCGGTGGCGTCGCCCTGGATCGTTGGCTCGGGGTGCCGATCCGGGCGCGCGAGAACATCGACATCAGCACGACGGCGGCGGACCTGCCGTCAGTGGTCACGGCGTTGACCGCGAGGTTCAGTGTGTGGGCGACGGTGGACGGTGAGGTCCGGCCGTGGGCTGAGGCTTCTGCCGAGGAGGACCTGCAGCCGGTTCTCGTCCACGACGACGCGATGGAGGCGTGGGTGCTCCAGGTGAACGTCGAGGACGGTGCACCGCGTGCCTGGATGTACAAGCGCGATCCGCGTCTGACGCTCCCGTGGGATCGCGCGGTGCTCGACCTCGGCGGCATTCCGACCGGGGCGCCCGAGGTGCAGCTCGTGTGGAAGGCGTTGCGCCCGCGTCCGGAGGATGACCTCGACAAGGACGCGGTCCTGCCGACGCTCGCGGGGGAGGCGCGGACGTTCTTCGAGACGGCGTTGCTTCGCATCCACCCGCACTCGTCGTGGACGATTCCGATCCGCAGCCCGTTCGCGCCGGCGAAGGCGAGCTGGAACCGCCCCGGCGTCTAGATGTACTGACCCGGATCGTTATTGACGTAGGAGAGGCCTCCGGGGTCGAGTTGGAGCTGTCTAGTTCCCCGGCTCTTTCCCACGGAGGCCTCTCATGTCCCACGGTAATGCCCGGCTTGCTCCGGCCGGCAGGTTGATCCTCGTTCAGCGCATCCAGTCCGGGCGTGCGGTCGCGCACGTCGCCGCTGAGATGGGAATCTCCCGCACGACCGCGTGGCGGTGGTGGCGCAGGTTCAGAGAGCACGGTCCTGCCGGGCTCGTCGACCGGTCCAGCGTCGCCCATTCCCACCCTCACCGGACGGCGGCGTGCGTTGAGGCGCGGGTGCGAATCATGCGTCACCTCACCCGCCGCGGCCCCGTGTTCATTGCCGACAAGCTCGGATTACAGGCCTCGACGGTGGGGCGGGTGCTGCGCCGCCACCGGGCCCCGCTGCTGCGAGAGCTGGACCCGGTCACCGGGACGGTGATCCGAGCGACGCGGCGGTCTGCGCAGCGTTACGAGCACGACCATCCCGGCGCCCTCATCCACGTTGACGTGAAGAAGCTCGGCCGCATCCCGGACGGCGGCGGCTGGCGTTTGCACGGTCGCAGCGAACGTCCGAAGCACAAGCGGGGCCTGGGCTACGACTACGTCCACACCGTCATCGACGACCACTCCAGAGTCGCTTACGCCGAGATCCACAGCGACGAGAAAGGCGCCACCGCCGCCGGCGTGCTCGACCGCGCCATCGGCTTCTACGCCAACCTCGGGGTCAGAGTCGAACGAGTGATCAGCGACAACGCATTCGCCTACCGGCACTCGACCGCGTTCCGCGCGGTCATCAACGCACACGGGATCACACAGAAGTTCATCCGCCCGCACTGCCCTTGGACAAACGGGAAAGTCGAACGACTGAACCGCACCCTCGCCGCCGAATGGGCATACGCCCAACCCTGGACCTCCAACGAGGACCGAGCCGCCGCCTTGACGGCCTGGATCGACCACTACAACCTGGAGAGGCGACACCTCGGCATCGGAGGCAAGTCCCCCATCGACCGAATCAACAACGGTCGAGGTCAGTACATCTAGCGGCGCCGTCCGGTGCGATACTCGCCGGCGGAGACCGCGTCGAGCACGAGGGAGCGGAACCACCGCTGCACGGCCGACAGGCTCGCCTCGCGACGCGTGTACAGCGACACCGGTGTGCTCTGTGCGGGCCAGGGGAGCTCGGCGATGCGAAGCCCGGGGAACCAGCCGCAGAACACCTCCGCGACGTGCCGAGGGATCAGAACGACGAGGTCCGTCTCCGCGAGCACGGCCGGAACCGTGGCGTACTCCTCGACGGTGAGGGCGACCTGACCCATCAAGCCGTGTTCGGTCAAGGTCTGCAGCGGGAAGATATGGCCGCCTCGAGCGGTCACGCGCACGAACCGTCGCTCGGCGAACATGGTCGGCCCCGTCGGCGGAAGGGGGTGCCGACCCGCCGACAGCGCGACGTACTCCACGGCGCGCACGTGCGTGCGCCACAGCCGTGGGCTCCCGATCATCGATACGGTCATCGCCAGATCGACGGTGCCTCGGATGAGACCACCCTCGACCTGATCCGCGTCCAGTCGGGCGACCTGGAGGTGGGGACGCGATGACGTGTCCGCGAGGGCGGTCATCACCGGGGGAAGAAATGTCTGCTCCCCGATGGATGTGAGTCCGAGGGTGAGCTCCCCGCTGAATCCGGCGGGCTCGAACCCGTCCGGGTCGCCGACCGTCGCGTCGATCCGCGCAAGCGCCTCGTGGAGCGGGCCGAAGAGCTGGGTGGCTCGCGCGGTGGGCACCATGTCGTTTCCCTCGCGGCGGAAGAGCGCATCACCGAAGCGTTCGCGCAGTCTCCGGAGCGTGTAACTGACCGTCGGTTGGGTGACATGCAGGCGCTCGGCCGCGGCGGTCACACTCCGCATCTCGTAGAGGACGACGAATGTTCGCAGTTGGTTCAGATCGGCCAGCATGGATATCGACAATCTCTATGGCTTTGCTCATTCACATCTATTGGACTAGTACAGCAGATCGGGCCTAGCCTCGGGGTCGACGACACCCGAGTGACAAGGACGACACGCGTTGATCATCGACATCCACGGGCACTACACCACTGCCCCCGCGCAGCTGGGCGCGTGGCGTGATCTGCAGGTCGCGTTCGCCGAGGGAACCGGTCCGGCACCGGACCCGGCGGAGCTGGCGATCAGCGACGAGGACATCCGCGAGACGATCGAGGCCAATCAGCTCCGGCTGATGAACGATCGGGGCAGTGATGTGACCCTGTTCAGCCCGCGCGCGTCGTTCATGGCGCACCACATCGGCGATTACGAGGTGAGTGCGACCTGGGCGCGGATCTGCAACGACCTCTGCGCACGTGTGAGCGAGCTGTTCCCCGAACGGTTTTTGAACGGTGCGATGCTGCCGCAGTCGCCCGGCGTCGACCCGAAGACCGTGCTCGGCGAACTCGATCGCGCGGTGAACGACCTCGGCGTCGTCGCCGTGAACCTGAACCCCGACCCGTCGGGCGGCCTCTGGACGGCACCTGCCTTGACCGACAAGAGCTGGTACCCGGTCTACGAAAAGCTCGTCGAGTGCGAACTGCCGGCGATGATCCACGTGTCGACGTCGTGCAAGCCGCAGTTCCACACCACCGGTGACCACTACCTGGGCGCCGACACGACCGCGTTCATGCAGCTGCTCAAGGGCGACCTGTTCCGCGACTTCCCTGATCTGAAGTTCGTCATCCCGCACGGCGGCGGAGCCGTGCCGTACCACTGGGGCCGGTTCCGGGGCCTCGCGATGGCGCTCGGCAAGCCCGAGCTCGAAGAGCACCTGCTCGGCAACGTGTTCTTCGACACGTGCGTCTATCACCAGCCGGGCATCGATCTGCTGACGAACGTGATCCCGACCGACAACATCCTGTTCGCGAGCGAGATGATCGGCGCCGTGCGCGACATCGACCCGCACACGGGCCACTACTTCGACGACACCAAGCGGTACGTCGACGCGACCCCCAACCTCTCAGACGCCGAGCGCGCCCAGGTGTTCGAGGGCAACGCCCGCCGGATCTATCCCCGGCTCGATCGCGCCCTTACGGCGCAGGGACGGTAATCACCATGCGCCTGAACCAACTCGGCCTCGTTCACACGAGCATCCAGCGCCCCGATCCCGCCGACGTCGCGAAGCTGTCGCCGTTCGGTGTCGCGACCATCCATGAGGCGATGGGTCGCGTGGGGCTTCTTCGCCCCTACATCCGCCCCGCCTACACGGGCGCGAAGCTGTGCGGGCCGGCGGTGACGGTGCTCCTGCAGCCGGGCGACAACTGGATGTTCCACGTCGCCGCCGAGCAGGTGCAAGAGGGCGATGTGATCGTCGCCGGGTGCACGACCGAGAGCGAAGACGGCTTCTTCGGCGAACTGCTTGCGTCGTCGCTGACCGCACGCGGATGCAGGGGGCTCGTCATCGACGGTGGGGTTCGCGATGTCGCCGACCTCGAGAAGATGGACTTCCCGGTGTTCTCCCGCGCGATCAACTCCAAGGGCACGGTGAAGGCCACTCTCGGTTCGGTCAACATCCCTGTCGTGGTCGCCAACGCCCTCGTGAACCCCGGTGATGTGGTCGTCGCCGATGTCGACGGTGTCGTCGTGGTGCCGCGTGACCTCGTCGGCGCGGTCGCCGAGGCGAGCCAGAAGCGAGAAGACAACGAGGAGTCGAAGCGGCAGAAGTTCCGCGACGGTGTTCTCGGTCTCGACCTCTACGGCATGCGCGAGCCGCTCGCCGCGGCCGGCCTCGAGTACGTGGAGGACTGACGGATGCCGCAGACCACCGCACACGGTGTAACCACCGGCGACTTCGAGAAGACACCCGGCTGGCTCGACTGGTGCAACGGCCCCGCCACCCCGACCTTCCGGGTACCTGCCGGTTCGGTCGATGCACACTGCCATGTCTTCGGTCCGGGGGCCGAATTCCCCTACGCCCCCGAACGCAAGTACACGCCGTGCGACGCGTCGGCCGAGCAACTGTTCGCGCTGCGCGACCACCTCGGCTTCGACCGCAATGTCATCGTGCAGGCCACCTGCCACGGCGCCGACAACCGGGCGCTGGTCGACGCGCTGAACCGCAGCGAGGGCCGCGCCCGCGGCGTCGCCACCGTCCGCCGCGATGTCACCGACGAGGAGCTCGCTGGCTTGCACGCCGCGGGCGTGCGCGGGGTGCGGTTCAACTTCGTCAAGCGGCTCGTCGACCGGGTGCCCACCGACTCGCTCGACGAGATCGTCGCGAAGATCGCCCCGCTCGGGTGGCACGTCGTGATCTATTTCGAGGCCGCGGACCTGCCCGATCTCTATGACTTCTTCGCCGCCATCCCGACCGACGTCGTCGTCGACCACATGGGCCGGCCCGACGTCACGAAGGACCCGGACGGTCCCGAGTTCGGTCTGTTCCTCCGCTTCATGCGCGAGAACCCGAACGTGTGGACCAAGGTCTCGTGCCCGGAGCGCCTCAGCGTCACCGGGGCGAAGGCCCTCGATGGCGAACAGCACGCTTACGCCGACGTTGTGCCGTTCGCCCGACGCGTGGTCGAGGAATTCCCCGACCGCGTGCTGTGGGGCACCGACTGGCCGCACCCCAACCTCAAGGACCATATGCCCGACGATGGGCTGCTGGTCGACTACATCCCGCAGATCGCCGCGACCGCCGTCCTGCAGCGCAGGCTGCTCGTCGACAACCCGCGGCGGCTGTACTGGCAGGAACTCTCAACCGGAGGAGACTGACATGGCCCTCGACAAGCCGTACAAGAACGTACCCGGCACCACCATCTTCGATGCCGAGCAGGCCCGCAAGGGCTACCACCTCAACCAGTTCTCGATGTCACTGATGAAGCCCGAGAACCGCGCCCGCTTCCTCGCCGACCAGCGTTCCTATGTGGACGAGTGGCCGATGACCGAGATGCAGAAGCAGGCCGTGCTCGACATGGATCTGAACACGATGATCCGCGAGGGCGGCAACATCTACTTCCTGTCGAAGATCGGTGCGACCCACGGCCTCAGCTTCCAGCAGATGGCCGGCTCGATGACCGGGATGAGCGAGGCCGCCTACCGCGACATGATGGTGGGCGGCGGTCGACGGCCCGAGGGCAATCGGCTGAAGGACCTCGATGGGTGGACTCCGCCGTCGACCGACAAGGCGACGACGATGCGGGAGGATGCCCCGGCACGGTTCACCTCGGCGCTGTTCACGTCGCACGTCCCGGCTATCGGTGCCGCCATGGATCTGGGCAAGACCGAGGAGCCGTACTGGAAGAGAGTGTTCGACGGTTACGAGTGGACCCGCGCCTGGGCGAAGCAGAACACCCCCGACGTGGTGATCCTGGTCTACAACGACCACGCCACCGCGTTCGACTCCAACATCATCCCGACCTTCGTCCTCGGCACCGGCTCGCACTATCCCGTCGCCGACGAGGGCTACGGCCCGCGCCCGGTGCCCGACGTCAAGGGCTACCCCGAGCTCGCCGCGCACATCGCGCAGTCGGTCATCCAGGACGACTTCGACCTCACCCTCGTCAACGAGATGGTGGTCGACCACGGCCTCACCGTGCCGCTGTCGCTCGTGTTCGGCGACGTCGACGAATGGCCGTGCCGCGTTATCCCACTCCCCGTCAACGTGGTGCAGTACCCGGTGCCATCCGGGCGCCGCTGCTATGAGCTCGGCAAGGCCATCCGCCGGGCCCTCGACAAGTGGGACGGCCCGGAGTTGAACGTGCAGATCTGGGGCACCGGTGGCATGAGTCACCAGCTTCAGGGTCCGCGCGCCGGGCTGATCAACAGGGAATGGGACAACGCGTTCCTCGACCACCTCATCGCCGATCCGCTGGGCCTCACCGAGTGGCCGCACATGGAGTACGTCGACGAGGCGGGCTCCGAGGGCATCGAGCTGGTTGACTGGCTCATTGCGCGCGGTGCGATGGACGACCAGTTCGGCGGCGGCGCCCCGGATGTGAACCACCGGTTCTACCACGTGCCGGCATCCAACACCGCCGTCGGGCATCTCGTCATCTCCAACCCTGCGAGGGTGGGTGACACAGCGGCTGCCGATGCCGCGGATGACCGCGTGTCCGAGGCTGATGACGACGCGGAGATCACGGCCGAGCAGGCTCGACAGGCGGAGGTTCCTGCATGAACGACAAGACCAGAGTCGCTGTTGTCGGCGCCGCCGGCGCGTTCGGCATGAAGCACCTCGACGGCCTCGCACGAATCCAGGACGCCGAGGTCACGGTCGTGAGCGGCACCCGCCCCGAGCCCACCCAGGCCGTCGCCGAGAAGTACGGTGTGCCGAACGCGGTCGTCGGGTACGACGCCGTCCTCGAGTGCGACGACGTCGATGCCGTCATCCTCGCCACCCCCACCGGCCTTCACGCCGCCCAGACCCGGGCGGCACTCGCCGCCGGCAAGCACGTCCAGGTAGAGATCCCGCTGGCCGACTCGCTCGCCGACGCCGAGGCGACGCTGGCGGCGGCGGAGGCATCCGACCTCGTGTCGATGGTGGGGCATACGCGCCGCTTCAACCCCTCGCACCAGTGGTTGCACCACAGGATCGCCGCGGGCGAGTTCGGCATCCAGCAGATGGATGTGCAGACCTACTTCTTCCGCCGTACCAACACCAACGCCAAGGGCGAGCCTCGTTCGTGGACCGATCACCTGCTGTGGCACCACGCCGCCCACACGGTCGACCTCTTCGCCTACCAGGCGGGTCGTATCGTCCAGGCCAACGCCATCCAGGGGCCCATCCATCCCGAGCTGGGCATCGCGATGGACATGTCCATCCAGCTGAAGGCAGAGTCCGGAGCGATCTGCACGCTGTCGCTGTCGTTCAACAACGACGGACCCTTCGGCACCTTCTTCCGCTATATCGGCGACACCGGCACCTACATCGCTCGCTACGACGACCTCGTCGACGGCCGGGAACAGCCCATCGACGTCTCCCACGTCGCTGTCAGCATGAACGGTATCGAGCTGCAGGATCGCGAGTTCATCGCGGCGATCCGTGAAGGACGCGAGCCGAACTCGTCGCTGCGTCAGGTGATCGACTGCTACCGCGTCCTGGGGCAGCTGGAGGAGCAGCTCGCGTGAGACTGCCGCGGATCGGGCTCGGATGCATGGAGTTGAGCCATGCATACGGGGTGCCGCCGTCGGAGGGAGACGGACTTCGGATGCTGCGCGAGGCGCTGGACGCGGGTGCGCGGTTCCTCGACACGGCGACGCTGTACGGTGCCGGGCGCAACGAAGAACTCGTGGGGCGGGCGATCGACGGACGTCGGCACGAGGTCGTGCTCGCCAGCAAGGGCGGCATGGCACCGGTCGATGGCGTGAAGACGATCGACGGCCGCCCGGAGACCCTCCGTGCGCAGATCGACGCGTCGCTGCGGCGGCTCGGGGTCGACCACATCGACCTCTACTACCTCCATCGATGGGATCCGCATGTCCCGATCGGTGACAGTGTCGGCGCACTCGCGGATGCCGTCACGGCGGGGAAGATCGGGGCGATCGGGCTGTCCGAGATCTCCGTCGCCCTGCTGGAGGACGCGCTGGATGTTGCTCCGATCGCGGCCGTGCAGAACGAGTACTCACTGTGGACACGCAACGCCGAATGGGGCATGCTCGACGCGACCCGGGCGTCGGGCGTCGCGTTCGTCGCCTTCTCGCCCGTCGCGCGCGGCTTCCTCGCCGACGCCGTGACCGATCCGGAGACCTTCGCGCCGAAGGACATCCGGCGCGCGCATCCGCGATTCACCCCCGAGCATTGGCCCGCGAACGCGGCCCTGCTGCCGGCATGGCGCGACCTCGCCGTCGCCGCGGGTTGTTCGCCGGCCCAGCTGGCGCTGGCGTGGGTGCTCTCCCGCGGTGACCACGTGGTCGCCATCCCCGGGACGACCCGCGCAGAACACGTCCGCGAGAACCTCGCGGCCGCTGATCTCGCGGTGGACCCGGAGCTCCTCCGTCGCGCCGGTGACCTCATCAGCGCGACCACCGTCTCGGGGCCGCGCTACAACGCGGTGCAGTCCCGCGAGGTGTTCGCCGAGGATGCCGCGTGAGGGCGATCTCGTCGATGGCGACGCGCCACGTGCTCGCGGAGATTTCGTCAGCCGCATCCGCGGCCGGACTCCCCGCGGTGGAGATTGAGTCCGTGGGCGGAGTCGATGCCGCCAAGAGAGTGCGCGCCGGCGAGTCGTGGGATCTGGTCTTCCTCGCGCAGAGCGCATTGGTGCTCCTCGCCGATGAGGGGCGTGTCGACGCGGCGACCCTCCGTCCCGTCGTCCGTTCCCACGTTGCGGTCGCGGTGGCCTCAGGTTCGTCTCGGCGGTCGGTCGATCCCGGACGGCCGTCCTTCTCCGACGCCGCAGCCGTGCGGGACGCTGTGGCGGCGGCCGACCGCATCGGATATTCGACCGGTCCCAGCGGTGACGCTCTTCTTGACCTCCTCGCGAGGTGGGGGCTCGCCGGCGAGGTCGATGAACGCCTTGTTCGGGCGCGACCCGGCCTCCCGGTCGCCGCGCTGCTCGCCGACGGCCGGGTGGACCTCGGCTTCCAGCAGCTCAGTGAGCTCGTGGGGCAGCCCGGGGTGGAGATCCTGGGAACGTTGCCTGCCGACTGTGCGATCACCACCGTGTTCGCCGGTGCGGTCGCCACGACATCCACGGCTCCATCGCTCGCGCGGGAGGCGCTCGCCTTCTATACGTCCGAGGCGTCAGCGCCGATCAAGAGGACGCACAGCTTCGAGGTGCCGGACGAGCCGTTCCGCTGAGAAGGTGCGGAGGTGATCGGCGTTCGGTGACGTTGTTATCCACGGCTCGGTGATCGGGCGCTGCTTGTCGGCCGGGTAAGGCGTGAGAAAAATTGTCGCGCGGTCGAGCGTCTCGGCTACATAGTCGAAAGGTCGAGGTCCGCATGAATCCGCGTGAGGAAAGGTCGGCACAGTCTCGAAAGGCGATTGGGTAAGGGTTCAAATCCCACCGTCACCGCCAAACGAAAACCCCCGATCGGCTCACTTTCTCGTGGCGCGAATCGGTGGTTTTCGGCGTCGTGAGCAAAGAAGTGGGTACAGGCCCCGAGGCTTGAGATCCGCGGAATCACGCGGAAGCTCAGGCCATCTACGCTTCCGGGGGCTCGTGAGCAAGGTAGACCGTGCGGACGTTGCAAGATCGCGCACACATCCTCAGGACATGCAAAGATTTCGCCTGCATGTTTACACGTCTTGCGGATGGTTGCGTAAGCGTTGCATATGAGTCGGCACGCCGAGAAGCCGTACGACGCGCTTCCGCTGTTGCCGCCGGACACCATCATCGAGACCACGCCCGTGTTGAAGGTCGTCATTGAGGCCCGCGCCGCAGTCGCGGCGCTGGACCGAGCGGCGCAGCGGATGCCGAACCCCGCCGTGCTGATCGACACGATCCCGATCCTCGAGGCGCAGGCGAGTTCGGAGATCGAGAACATCGTCACGACCACCGACGAGCTGTTCCGGTTCGCGTACGACGATTCCCAGCTCGCCGGCTCGAACTCCGATCTCCTCGACCTGCTGTTCGAACAGCCCTACTGTCGAATCAGCACCGTCATCGACCGATGCGCCGTCTCGCGCCCCACCGCGACGAAATGGCTCAACGAGTTGGCCACTGCCGGCGTGCTCATCGATGTCAAGCTCGGCCGCGAGCGACTGGTCATCAACCAGGACTTCCTCGACCTCCTGGTCCGCCCCGAGGCCGTCGACGACCAACCCGCGACGCTCTTCTGAGCGAGTGAACCGAGCCGTTCGGTGAGCAATCCGTGAGCAAAATCGTGTGAACCGCGATCAATCGGGCACATCGGTGAAAGGTCGGATCCCGCGGACGATCAACGAAGAACGGGTCCTGCACAGCAACGCAGTGTGATCGGCTATGGGGCCAAATCCCATACCGTCACCGCCAGAGAAGCACCTGTCTATCGGGGGTTTCTTCTTGCCCGAGTTGGCTCGGACGCGGTCGTCGTCACTGCGGTCGCCACGACCACCGCAGGATGGCTCGGCGGGCGAGCCTCACCGGTGCCGCCGTCGTGCTCCTCATCCTCGCTGTGGTCGCGGGGGCGGTTGCGCTGACGTTCCCGCGCACCCACCGCCTGCGCGGGAACCGCCCGCTCCGATCTGAGAAGCGGCCGCTGACCCGGCCTGTCGGTCGCCCGGGTCAGTCCTGTGCGTGCCGGAGGATGTGCCGTGCACTGTTCTCGGGGGTGAGCTTCAGGCGTCGCAGGAGTTGCGCGTTGGCGGCGACGATGATGGTCGACAGGGACATGAGGATGGCGCCGACCGACATCGGCAGCACGAACCCGATGGGGGCGAGGACGCCCGCGGCGAGCGGGACGGAGATGAGGTTGTAGCCGGCGGCCCACCAGAGGTTCTGTGTCATCTTGCGGTAGGTGCGGCGGGACAGTTCGAGGACGGACAGAACCGAGCGGGGGTCGGAGCTGGCGAGGATGACGCCGGCGGAGGCGATGGCGACATCGGTGCCGGCTCCGATGGCGATGCCGACGTCCGCCTTCGCGAGGGCGGGGGCGTCGTTGACGCCGTCGCCGACCATCGCGACCTTGCGGCCCTCGCGCTGCAGCTCCGCGACCTTTTCCGACTTGTCGTCGGGTCGGACTCCGGCGAACACCTGGTCGATGCCGAGCTCTCGAGCGACGGCGCGGGCGACGGGTTCGGCATCTCCGGTGATCATGGCGACGTGGATGCCGAGGGCGTGGAGGGCGTCGACGGCGTCGCGGGACTCGGGGCGGATCTCGTCGGCGAGCTTGAACGCGCCGGCGATGTGCCCGTCGATCGCGAGGTGGAGGATGATCGCGCCGTCGTCGCGCCATCCGTCGAGGTCGGGCATCTCCTTCTCGGCCAGGGACTCGACGAGGCGGGGCCCGCCGACGCGGACCTCGTCGCCCTTCACCGTGGCGGTGACGCCGAGGGAGGGCTCGGAGGTGAAGCCCGTCGCTCTCGGGACGGTGAGCGATCGGTCGGCGGCGGCCCGGACGATGGCCCGGGCGAGCGGGTGCTCGCTGTCGGACTCGGCCGCGGCGGCAAGGGCGAGGAGGTCGTCGGGGGAGTGGTCGCCGGCCGTCGCGATGTCGGTGACGGTCGGTTCGCCCTTCGTGAGGGTGCCGGTCTTGTCGAAGAGGACCGCATCGATCGTGCGCATGCTCTCCAGGGCGAGGCGGTCCTTGATGAGCACGCCGCCTCGGGCGGCGCGTTCGGTGGCGATGGAGACCACGAGGGGGATCGCGAGGCCGAGTGCGTGCGGGCAGGCGATGACGAGAACGGTGATGGTGCGGATCACGGCGGCATCCGGATTGCCGACTAGGGACCAGACGATCGCGGTGATGACGGCGGATCCCAGCGCGAACCAGAACAGCCAGGCCGCGGCTCGGTCGGCGATGCGCTGGGCGCGGGAGGTGGAGTTCTGTGCGTCGGTGACCAGGCGCTGGATCCCCGCGAGAGCGGTGTCGTCCCCGATCGCGGTGACCTCGACGCGGATGCCGGAGTCGGTCGCGACGGTCCCCGCCGTGACGGTGTCGCCGATCTCGCGACGAACCGGCTTGGATTCCCCCGTGATCATCGACTCGTCCAGGTGCGCGTGACCCTCCGTGATGGTGCCGTCGGCGGGGACGCTGCCGCCGGGGCGGACGATGACGATGTCGCCGACCTCCAGATCGGCGGGGGAGACGGTGACGGTCTCGTCGCCTTCGGCGCGTTCGGCCTCGTCCGGCAGGAGAGCCGCGAGCGAGTCGAGAGCCGAAGTCGTCTGCGCGAGAGACCGCATCTCCAGCCAGTGCCCGAGGAGCATGATCACGATCAGAAGGGCCAGCTCCCACCAGAACTCCAGCTGGTGATCGAGCAGCCCGATGCTCGCGCCCCACGACGCGAGGAACGCGACGGTGATCGCCAGCCCGATGAGCAGCATCATCCCCGGCGACTTCGCCCGGATCTCGTCGAGCGCGCCAGTCAGGAACGGCCACCCGCCCCACACGTACATGACCGTCCCGAGGACCGGCGCGATCCACATCACCCCGGGGACATCGGGGATCTCGTACCCGACGAGCATCGCGAACATGCTCGAGAACGCCACCACCGGGACAGCGAGGATCAGATTGATCCAGAACAGACGCCGGAACCGCCCGACGTGATCACCATGCCCCTGGTGACCGGAGTGGCCACCGTGCCCCGCGTGGCCACCGTGCCCTGAGTGGCCGTGGTGTTCCTGATGCGGTTCCGCATGGCCGTGATCGGTGGACTGAGCCGTGCCCGTTCCGTGGTGAGCGTCGGTGGATTCCATGGGACCTTCCTTCCGTCTACGCCTGCCAACAAAGTACCCCCAGGGGGTATTCCGCTAATCGGCCGCGCAATCTCGCGCGGCCGCCTCAGAGTAGTCCGGGACGGGCCGCTCCGCTGCTTCAGCAGGGGTTGTGGCGGGTCCGTTATCGGCGATGTCCTGGATGAGCCAGTCCATCTCGAAGATCTCCCGGCGCTGAGCTTCACTGATCTCCACGGCGAGTTCGCACACGCGAACGTCCTGCAGTTGCGCGCGTTCGGATCGTGTGATCGCAAGGGAGTGATGCGGGATCATCCCCTGCATGAAGTCGGTGTCGTCGACAGTGATCTGGGAGCGGTCGAGGGCGATGCCGCCACCGATGAGCAGCAGGCTTACGCCGATGACGGCGATGTTAGCCTTCCAGTTCTTGTACATGTTCAGCATCCAGGCGAGCATGACCAGACCCATGGTGCCGCCCATGGTGAGGGCCATGAACACTCGGCTTTCGCTGAATCGGATGTGGGACCACTCCCAGGACCCGGCGAACATGACCCAATACATCACGACCATTCCGGTGAGGATCATCGCGGCGAACTTCAGATAGGTCTTCGCGGTCATCTTCGAGCGTGCGTCGGGCTCGTGCCCATCAGTGTTCTGTGAGTTATCAGTGGACATTTCTGAGCCTTTCGTTTCGATGAGGGCAGTGCGGGTGGTCCCGCGGTCGGCAGGTTAGAAGCCGTCCCGGGTTGCTTGCAGGGGCCTTGCAACCCCATGCCCCCTGGGGTATTCGGATGCGTGTCAGGATGACGGTGAGGGAAGGAGCGTCACGCCGCTGTCGTCGACGATGAGGAGAGCGCCAGTGTCGGTGACCGTGATCGCATGTGGAGTGCCGTGTGCGGTTCCGACCTGCTCCCACGTCGTATCTGTGGCGGAGGAGACCCAGATCCGCTCGGAAGAATCGATGCCCGCGAGGTGGTCGCCGTCCGGGGAGGACCCGACGACGACGAGGAGCGGGGCGCCGTCCCAGGGCGAGAAGGTCGCGCCATCATCGTCACTGACCATCACTCCGTCGGGAGTGAGAGCCGCCAGGCGCCCGGAGGAGTCGGCCGTCAGAGCGAACGCGTGAAGCTGAGCGCCCGTCTCGGTCCACGTGACACCGAGGTCTGCGCTCATCAGCAACGCTGCGGTGTCGGTCGTGGCACCGAACATGGTTCCGTCCGGGGTTCCGGTCAGAGCATGGAAGTCACGTGTCCCGGCGAAAGCAATCGACTGCCAACTGCCGGCAGCGTCGTCGCTTCGGATGATCCCCAGGTGGGGGTCGCCCCATTCGGCCGGGGTGTTGCGTCCGGGATGGCCCGAAGCGAACAGCGAGGTTCCCACGCGGGCGAAACCCATCGCGTCGAAGACCACGCTGCCCTCACGGCCGGATACGTCACCGTCCGCCGTGACACGGAAGACGCCTTCATGGGTTCCCAGCAGGAATCCCTCTCCCGATGGGTCGACGACCGCGCCATGCACGTGTGACACCGTCGCCGAGTGCTCCTCTCCTGTGGTCGGTGGCTCCCCGGGCGAGCAGGCGGAAAGAACAACGGCGAGCCCGGCAAGGGACACAGCCAGGACACGATGAATACGGCGCATGAGCACCCTTTCGTTCAGACAGCGGCAGGGGCCGCTTCGCACAGCGGTTCCCCCACAGAGGATTCGGGCTCAGTAGTCAGTGAGCAGGTCGCGCATGAGGGCGATCTCGTCGGTCTGGTCGACGATGATCTCCTCCGCCAGGTCGCGAGCGTCGGGGTTCGATCCCGCTTCGAGCAGAGCCTCAGACATCTGGATCGCGCCCTCGTGATGCACGATCATCCCCTCGAGGAAGACACGCTCCGCGTCGGTCCCCGAGGCGTCCTCCAGGACGGACATGTCCATCTCGGACATCATCATCCCGGGCCCCGGAGTCATCCGGCCCATGTCGCCGAACTCATCCATTCCCCACTCGTCGAGCCAGGACTCCATCAACTCGATCTCCGGTTGCTGAGCAGCCTTGACTCCCTCGGCGAGCTCGCGGACCCGCACGTCGATGTCTTCCTTGCTCAGGAGAACGTCACTCATCGCAACGGCCTGCTCGTGGTGCGGAATCATCATCATCGCGAACATGACGTCGGCAGATGCGAACGTCTCTCCCGACTGATTCGGCGTCGGCGCGGTCACCGTGGCGCCGGCCGCGCAGCCCGTCACGGCCAGTGTCGATGCGACCGCCAATGCGCCCATCCAGCGCACACTTCTTCTCTTCATCTCTCTCTCAGTCCTTCGTGTCGTTTCTCTGCACCGCGCTCAGCGAGCGCGGCGGACGCCCGGACAAGTCCGGTGCGAGAAACGATCAAATCCGGCTGATCGACAACTGATGAAGAGACAACGGCGCGGGCGCGCGCGTGTGCCTGAGCAGCACGCCGATCCACCGCCGACAGAGCGAGGAAACGCGCAACCCGAAAAGCTGGGGAGGTGCAAGCCACAGGCCGACGGAGAGCAGAATGAACACGCACATCGCGGCGGCGACCTCATGCCCGTCCGGGGCGACGCACCCCGCGCATGCGGGTTCTTCGACAGCCGTCGGCTGGGCGGTGTGATGGCTGGCCGCTGTTGCCGCGATCGGAGCATGGTCGGTCGCAGGCCCGGACACGCCGGAATGCATCGCGAAGACGCCAAACGCGATCGCCGCCGCAAGGATGACACGCCACAGCCGCCGAAGCGCAAGGCACGCGCCTCCGCTGCGTCCGGCCATGGTGATCACCTCGCTCCCTCGAGGATGATACCCCGCCCCGGTATCCAGGGGTCATAGACACCATCGAACGTGCGCATGGTGCGCAGCTATCGGACGTCGTTCCTCAGGAGTGCGGGAACCGCGACGTCGGTGCCGCGTGCCACGATGGAGCTCAACGACGCTTGCCTTCTGGCCGCTCGAGGGTCTCGCCCGGCGACATGCCCGGGCTGGTGCTCGAGCCCCGTAGCGCGGCCGCGACAGCGTGCGGCGCTAGGGTGTCGCCATGAGCGCAGTCGATGATCCTTCAGAGCGCCTTGCGGCACTCTGCCGGCACGCGGGCATCCGGGTCGGGGTCGCCGAGTCCCTCACGGCGGGTCGCGTCGCGAGTGAGATCGGGCGCGGATCGGGGGCCCAAGATTGGTTCCAAGGTGGGATCGTCGCGTACGCAACGGAGGTGAAGCAGCGGTTGCTCGGGCTGCTGCCGGACACCGACCCCTGCTCGGGTGAAGCCGCCACACAACTCGCACGGGCCGCGCGAGTGATGTTTGTCGCCGACGTGGCGGTGTCGACCACAGGCGTCGGCGGGCCGAAACCCCAGGATGGCCATCCCGCGGGCACGGTGTACATCGGCTGGGCCACCGAGCAGGATGCTGGCGCGATGCTCACGCAACACGACGGCGACCCCGCCGATGTCGTGCGGCGCGCCACGGAGCTCGCGGTGCTGCAACTGGTCTCTCTCGCCGCCACCGGAGGCTCGCGATCGGATTGAATCCCGTCAAGGGTGAGGTCGATTCACGGGGCACCGGGCGTGACGTAACCGCGTGACTCCTCGGGCCGTGATCGTCAGCTGTCGTCTTCGTCGATGAGGCCGAGGAGCGACTTGAGGGCGTCGCGGATCTCCGTGTGGTCGTACTGACCCGCGCGGCTCTCGGCCGAGATCACGCCGGACCTGCGCACCTTGTCGAAGTCGCCGAACGGGAAGCTGTAGGCACGCTTCGTCTCGCGGTTCTCGCTCTTATCGATGCCCAGGTGCCAGTGCGAATATTCGGTCCAGCCGTTCTCGTCGATGAAGGCGTTCTCCTGCTCGGCAGACGGAGCGGCGCCCGACCAGTCGTCCCGTTCGTCGTGCACCACCTTGCCGTCGCGCACGAGGGAACGGGCGAGCCGGAGGGCGGGGCCGTTCAATTCGATCGACATGACGGCCACGATACGAGGGCGGTGACGCCGGACCAAGGGTCTTGACGTGTTCTTCGACGCGGGTGAGCGCCACACGCGTCAACCCCGCGCGGTGGCGGGCCTCGCACCGCGGGCGAGGTTGCCCACTCATGCTCGGCGCGTCACCTCACCGGACCAGCCCAACTCGGCGAATGCGACCTCCGCGGTGGGAGATCCGCCGCGCACCCGCGGCGACCGTTCCTATCTGCACCCGTCGTGATTCGCAACCCGGTCGACACGGGAGCATCCGACCGCCATCGTCGTCTGAACTTCGGTGAGAGGGCTGAAATGCGACTGTGCGTCACGGGTGCGAGTGGAAATGTCGGTACGGCGCTGCTGGGCGCGCTCGCTTCGGACCCGAAAGTCGAAGAGGTGGTCGGCATCGCTCGCCGACGGCCCGATACGACGGCAGCGCCCTACAACACGGCGCGGTGGCAGGTGGTGGACCTCGCGATGCCAGTCCCGTCCGCTGAAGACGAGACGAAGGTCGTGGAGAAGCTCGCGGCCGTCTTCCAAGGCATGGACGCTGTTGTTCATCTGGCGTGGATGATCCAGCCCAATCGCAACCGGCGGCTCTTGCGACGCGCCAACGTGGTGGGCACGCGCCGCGTCGTCGATGCGTGCCTGAGCGCCGGGGTCCGTCATCTCGTCTGTGCTTCGTCCGTGGGGGCGTACTCCGGCGTCCACGACGAGGATCCTCGCGACGAGACATGGTCGACCCGCGGAGTGCCGTCCGCTCACTACTCGGCGGATAAGGCCGCGCAGGAGCGTGTGCTGGACGACGCAGAGAGCCAGGGGTTGGCGATCGCCCGCGTGCGACCGGCGCTCGTCTTCGACGCGTCTGCGGGCGCAGAGGTCACGCGCCTCTTCCTGGGCCCGATGTTCCCCGCTCGACTGCTGCGGCCGGGCGCGCTGCCCGTCATTCCGCTTCCGGCAGGTCTGCGTTTCCAGGTCGTGCATGCGGAAGACCTCGCCGACGCGTACCGCCGAATCCTCAGCTCGGTCGCGACCGGCCCCTTCAACGTCGCGACGGACGGGGTGCTGCGTGGGAGAGACCTCGCCGAGGCGTTGGGTGCTCGGCGTCGCGTGTCACTGCCGGCACGCGCACTTCGGCCGGCGATGAATCTCGCCTGGTGCGCGCACGCCGTCGCCGCAGACCCCGGCTGGATGGACATCGCGATGTCGGCGCCGATAATGGACACCGAGCGGATCCGCGCAGAACTGGACTGGCGTCCACGGCGCGACGCCCGCAGTACGCTGCGGGAGATGATCACCGCGATCGCCGACGGCGACGGTGCGGCCAGCGCGCCGATGCGTCCAAGGCTTCGATGGCCCCGAGATCAGCAGGCGCCGGGTGAGATCCCTCCGATCACCGTGCCGGGACAAAGGCACCGCCTGCCGGCATCCATCGAACGCGACATCTTCGCCCTCTACCTCTCTGATCACCTCACCGGCGCGACCGGCGGAGCCGACCGGGCGTCGCGTATGGCGCACGGGTACGCCGATACCCCGATCGGCGAGGAACTTGCCCGGATCGCCGCGGAAGTGCGGCGCGAGCGGGCGTTCCTGAAGGAGCTGGTGAGTTCGCTGGAGCTACCGAGGCGACGGCATCGCCAGGCCGTTGCCTGGATCGGGGAGAGGATCGGACGGTTGAAGAGCAACGGACAGTCGACCGATTCTCCGATGACTCCCGTGCTCGAGATCGAGCTGATGCGCGGTGCGGTCGCTTCCAAGCTCGGATGCTGGGAGACGCTCGCCGACCTGTCGCCGGAATTGGGCTTTCCTTCCGCTGTGTTCATCGACCTGGCTGCTCGGGCGCGTGCACAGCTGACCACGTTGCAGGGGCTGCATGAACGAGTGGCGGGAGGCGCCTTCCGGGTGGGGTAGCTCTCCCGGCGCGCGTCGATGAGAGGATGAAGGGCATGCCGTACCGCAGGCTCGACGAGGAAACGACCGCATGAGTGCGTCCGCACGGGCCTGGGTCGAGCACGTCATGTGGTGGCACGTCTACCCGCTCGGTTTCACCGGGGCGCCGATCCGCGAAGGCGCCGACGAAGGCCGCATCGTGCACCGCCTGCCGCACATCGAGGCGTGGCTCGATCACGTCATCGAACTCGGGTTGAACGGCATCCTGCTCGGGCCGGTGTTCGCCTCGACCAGTCACGGCTACGACATCGTCGACCACTTCCGTGTGGATCCCCGCTTGGGCGACGAGGACGACGTGCGTCGCCTGATCGCCGCGGCGCACGACCGCGGCGTCCGGGTGCTGTTCGACGGGGTCTTCAACCACGTCGGCCGGGAGCATCCCCAGGTGGAGACCCTGCGCGGAGACGGTGTCTTCGAGGGCCACGACAGCCTCGTCGAGCTCGATCACGACTCCGAGGCGGTCCGCGATCTCGCGGTCGACGCCATGAACTACTGGCTCGACCGCGGTATCGACGGGTGGCGGCTGGATGCGGCGTACGCCGTTCCGCCGTCGTTCTGGGCGGCGGTGCTCCCGCGCGTGCGCGAGCGACACCCTCACGCGTGGTTCCTCGGCGAAGTCATCCACGGCGACTACGCCACGACCGTGCGCGACTCCGGCATCGACAGCGTCACCCAGTACGAGCTGTGGCAGGGGATCTGGCACGGCATCGCCGACGGGAACTTCTTCGAGCTCGCGCATGCGCTCGGCCGCCACGTCGCCCTGCTCGATACCTTCGTTCCGGCGACCTTCGTCGGCAATCACGACGTCACCCGCATCGCCACAGCCGTGGGGCGGCGCCATCTGCCCCACGCGCTCGCCGTGCTGTTCACCGTCGCCGGAACCCCCGCGGTCTACGCCGGCGACGAGTACGGCTTCGAAGCGGTCAAGGCCGAGCGGATCGGCGGTGACGATGCCGTGAGGCCGGCGTTCCCGCCCATGCCGGACGAGGTCGAGGAGACGGATGCCGCACGCGATGCGCTGCGACTCACCCGTGACCTCGTCGCCTTCCGTCGCCGCAGGCCGTGGTTGCACTCGGCCCACACCGACGTCGTCGAGACGACCAATCTCACGCTCGTCATCCGCACCGCCGTCGACGACGACGCTGCCATCGTGGCGCTGAACATCGGCGACGACGAGGCGGTCGTCGCCGCCGCCGGCGCTGGGCAGCTGGAGCTGGGTGACGGGGCGCTCGCCGACGCACGCGTCGTCTTGCCGCCGCACGGGTGGGCGATCCTGACGTAGGGTGCTCTGCTGCGACGTTTCGTTTCGTCGCTGCGCTCCTCGCTCAACGACCTCCGGACAAAGGGCCCGCTGGTCGTTGAGCGAGCGGAGCGAGACGAAACGCTCGGAGGGAGCGCCTCCCGTCACTCGACGTCGTACCCGCGCACGGCGTCCTCCAGCTCATCCCGGCTCCGGATGGCCTGCGGGCGGGAGAAACTGCTGGTGAGGAAGTGCTGCGCATAGGGGAAGCACGCCGCCTCGAACGGTTCGGCGGCGCGAAAGGATGCGCCGAACGTATCCGATGTCACCGTGACGGCATCCAGAGGAAGCCGCAGAGCCTGCCGCATCTCGTCGGGGTCGAACACGAGTCCGAAGGGTTCCGAGCTCTCGCGCCGCAAGCGCCCGCCGTAGTCGACGCTGAGGTTCCCCTCGATCCACAGGCGCTGCTCGAGCGGAGTCGTCTTCGCGGCAGGCAACGCCGCGGTCACCTCGAGATGGTTGGGCCGTTCGGCACTGCGCACATCGATGACGACGTCGCCGGTGTGCACGGTCGTGACGACGGCACGCTCGGTGGTCGACCGCGCGAAGCCCTCGCCGGGGCCGTAGTTGATCGTGTTCGACTCGTAGTCGCAGATCACCCACGTGAGCATGCCCGATCGGGTGTCCTCTGCGATGACGTACAGCTCGACGCGCGTTCCCCAGAAGACCGAGGTGTGCACCGTGAACGCCCCGACGATCGCGCACAGACGCGGCGTCTCGTCGGCGAACATCGCGGTGGGAACGAGTCGGTAGTGCGGGGGCAGGAGTCGGGCCGCGGCATCCGAATCGGTGATCTCGTACGACAGGAAGAAGCAGTACGGCTCGACCACGAAGCCCATGTGCCCCTCGGTACGGGCGTGCGAGACGACCCACTCCTGCCCGCGGCGAGGCATCCGTGCGAGCATCTCGGCGCGCCCGTAGAGGGCGGCCACCGCTTTCGGTGACACGCTCCTCTCGGTGCCGACGATGAATCGGCGCAGTTCCAGCGGATCGATCCCGGTCCCCATGATCGCCAGCGTCGACGCGACGCGCTCGACCGGCGTGCCCGTCAGCGGCGGCCCGCCGGCTCTTCCGCATCCCGAAACGCCGTGGCCCTGGCGGTGTCGTCGTCGATGACGCGATGGTGCCGCGCCTCGGTGCCGAGCGGAGGGGATGTTCCGGCATGAAGGGCTCGCTCAAACGGGGTGCCGGTACGGATGGCCTGTGACGATTCCGGGACCAGAGAGCGCATTCGGGCGCGCGCTGCATGCAGCCGCTTCCGACCAGCCCCTTGTCCTCCGCGGAAGACGAGCGAGCGCTGCACGGCGTAACTCGTCAGGAACAGCACCACCTCGGTGAGCATCTTGGCTGCCAGGAGGGTGACGCCGATGTCGGTCAGCGCTCCCATCCACGCGATGTTCGACGCGAGCAGCACGAGCGCCAGGGCGGCGTACCGCAGGGCTTCGCGCGTGCGGCCCCGGCTCCGGCTCCGGCGATGAAAGACCACCCGACGGTTCACGGCGAAGTTCACGGATGCGCTGATCACGCGGGCCGCCACGATGGAGAACACCAGCGAGCCCGTCGCGGCCGACAGCACGAGCAGGAGCACCGTGTCGAGCGCGAAGGCTAGGAGAGACGACCCCGCGAAGAGGATCAGGGGAAGCATGACGCGCAGCGAGTCCGTCAACGGACGGAAGTGGCTCGAGGCGTTTCGCTCGAGATAGACCGTCGCGATGGGCACCTCGCGAGCGGTCACCCCCGCGCTCCGGCTGCGCAGCAGCATGTTCTGCTCGTACTCGAAACGGTCGCCCGGAACCGACATCGCCCACGGGAGCAGCGCCGCCGGGATGCCGCGCAGTCCGGTCTGCGTGTCGCTGAGCGCCCACCCGGCGACCACGCGGAACACCCCGCGCGACACCGCGTTGCCCACACGACTGCGCACCGGCACGTCACCGCCGAAGTCGCGACACCCGAGGATGAGCGCCGGGGATTCGGCCGCCTTCTCCCGCCGCAGGGCCTCGACGACACGGAGGATGTCGTCGACGCGATGCTGGCCGTCTGCATCGGCGGTCACGACGTCGTCATCCGGTGCCCACCGCACGACCTCGGCGAAGCCCGCCTTCAGCGCAGCCCCCTTCCCTCGGTTCCTCGAGAAGCGGATGACGCGCGCGCCGGCGTCTTCGACCACCGAGAACAGATCGTCGTACCCCGGCCCGCTGCCGTCGTCGACGACCAGGACGGTGAGGTCGGGATCGGCGGCGAGCAGTTCGTCGACCAGCCAGGGCAGGCGCGGTCCGGGCTCGAGCGCGGGGATGAGCACGATCATGCCGGTCACCCCGCGATGTAGAGGATGTCGCTGGTGGCGCGCTCGCCGCCGTTGGACGGGCTGTTGACCACCTCGCCGTCGAAGAACATCGTCGACGAGCCGCCCCCGTCGAGGTTGTAGGCCGTCGTCGCCCCCAGGTCGACGAAGATGTCGGCGAGCTCGGTGAGGGTGACCCCCTCGCTGTAGCCGCTCTGGCGCCCGTCGACGACGACGAAGACCAGGTGATTGTCGTCGATGACGCCGACCGCGGTGCGCGGCTGGTCGCCCTGGATGGAGTGGTTGCCGAAGTTGGTGTCGACCTCGACGTCTTCGATCCCCTCGAGGACCGCGCCGTCCTCGACGATCGCCGGCCCGAAGCTGAGGGTGTTCCACGCGCCGGCGGCCACGAGTTCGTCGGCGCTGGTGGCGGTCTCGTCGTAGACCTCGACGCTGCCGTCGGTGTAGAAGACCAGGCCCGTGCGGGCGGGGTCGTCGCGGTACACGACGCCATTGCGGATGACGATGCCGGTGTCGCGGAACCCGTAGTAGTCGCCGTTGATGGCGAAGACGGCATCGTTCTGCTCGGCGATGGAGCTGGTGAGGTCGGTGATGTTCTCGCCGAACTGATTGTTGGCGAAGGCGCTCCGCAGCGCGGTCGCGTCGCCCAAGGTGACCTCGGCGACGTAGTAGGTCACCGTCGAGTCCCCGGACCCCTCGACGACGGTCGAGATCTCGACCGACGTCTCCCCGCTCGTGTACGACGTGTCGGTCAGGACCGTCTCGGTGCTCGCGTCGTCGCCGGTGTCGTCGGCACCGTCGTCCACGGTGACCGGTGAGTTCTCCGCCTCGTACGCGGCGACATCGTCGATCTCGACGTGCTGCACGAGGTAGCGGTCCGCGGCCCACGCTGCGGCGCCCGAGAGGGTGAGCGTGGTCGTCAGCGCCGACGCGATGATCACGTTCCGGCGACGGGTGCGGCGTTTGCGGCGGGGCGTGGGTTCCATGCATCCAGGGATACGCACCCCGCCTATCCGGCACCCCGCGACCGGCTGATACCGCGCTATGGAGGCTTATGCGGCGGCTATGGCCCGCACGGGGCCGCGCATACGATGGGGAGAGCCGCGTCTTGCGACGCCATCCGCGTGCCCGATCGCATCCCGAGGAGAGATTCGCATGAAGCTCGCCGTGCTGGGGTCGGGGATGATCGTCCGCGACTTCCTGCCCCACGCCGCCGCCGTCGACGGCCTCGACCTCGTCGCGATCTGCGGGCGTCCGGCGTCAGCCGATCGCCTCGCCGCGATGCGGGACGAGTTCGGCATCGACCGCGTGCACCTCGACCTCGATGCCTGCCTCGCAGATCCCGACATCGACACGGTGTGGATCGCGGTGCCGAACTCGCTGCACGCCGAGTATGCGCGCAAGGCCCTGGAGGCCGGCAAGCATGTGGTGTGCGAGAAGCCCTTCGTGCTCGATGAGCGCGATCTGCAGGAACTGCGCGACCTCGCCGAGGAGCGCGATCTCATCCTCGTCGAGGCGATCAGCACGGTGTACCTCTCGAACTACCGCTGGATCCAGGAGCACCTCGACAGCGTCGGGGAGATCCGCGTCGTGCAGTGCGACTACTCCCAGTTCTCGTCGCGCTTCGACCGGTTCCGGGCCGGCGAGGTGCTGCCGGCGTTCGACCCGGCGCAGGGTGGCGGCGCGCTGCTCGACATCGGCATCTACACGATCCACTTCGTCGTGGGGCTTCTCGGGCTTCCCGAGAGCGTGCAGTACACCGCCAACCTCGAGCGCGGCGTGGACACTTCCGGCGTGCTCGTGCTGGAGTACGGCGACCGCACCGCGGTGTGCGTGTGCGCGAAGGACTCCGACGGCCCGATCCGCTCGAAGATCCAGGGCACCGACGGCTGGATCGCCGTCGACGGGGCGCCGAACGCGATGCCGGTCGTGCGATCCCAGCGCCGAGGCGAACAGGTGCAGACCCGTGACCTGTCGGTGCATCCGCATCGCATGGTCGAGGAGTTCCGCGCGTTCGTCGACATGATCGCCCGGCACGACACGGCCGAGCGCGACCGACGTCTCGACCACAGCCAGGCCGTGCTCGCCGTCGCCACCGCGGCGCGTCGGTCGGCCGGACTCCTCCCGAGCGACCCCTCATGACCCATTCCCTCGTGCTCGTCGCCAACGCCGGCGACGGATCCCTGTCGCTGTTCCGCTTCGACGGGGCAGCGCTCGAGCGCCTGTCGGTGACCGAGGGGCTGACGGGATGCTCCACGTTCGCCGTCGATTCGACGCGCGACCTCGTCTACGCCGCCGTCAAGGGCGACCCCGCGGGCATCGTCACGCTCTCGCTCGACCGCGCAGCCGGAGTGCTGACGGAGGTCTCGCGGCGCGATCTGCCGCGGGGCGGCATGAACTACCTGGCCCTCACTCACGACGGCGAGGTGCTGCTCGGCGCCTCCTACGGCGGCGGGTACGGCATCCTCAGCACCGTCGCGGACGGCGTGGTGAGCGCTCCGGTCTCCGAGATCGCGTATGCGAACCTGCACGCGGTGCTGCCGGATGCATCCGGTCGGTTCGCCTACTTCGTCTCGCTCGGCGACGATCTCGTCGCGCAGTACGCGATCACCGATGAGCCTTCGCTGGAGCCGCTGAGTCCGTCCACCGTCGCCTTCCCGCCCGGCATCGGGCCCCGCCACCTGGCGCTGAACGCCGCGGAGGACAGCGTCTACGTGCTCACGGAGTTCAGTGCCGAGATCGTGCGTCTGCACCGTGACCGGCAGAACGGGGTGCTTGTTCCGGACGGATCCACCGCGGCGCACGATGTCGCCGTCGGCCTGCCGCCCGGCGTGTTCGGAGGCAATCCCACCGTCAACCCGGCGCTGTGGGGAGCCGACCTGCACTGGGGTGCCGGACAGAAGCATCTCTGGGCATCGGAGCGGTCGACGAGCAGTCTCGCAGCGGTGCCCGTGGCCGCAGACGGCTCCCTCCGTCCCGCCGAGACCTTCACGCCCACCGAGCCGCAGCCGCGCGGATTCGCGCTGAGCGCCGACGGCCGATACCTGGTCGCCGCGGGTGAGCGAAGCACGACGGTCTCTCTCTACGCCGTCCACGGGCAGCACCTCGAACTCCTCCAGCGCGCCGAGACCGGTGGCGGCGCGAACTGGGTTCGCTTCATCGAACCGCGCCTTTAGCGCCCGCACCGGCCGGATGCGTCACCAGGGGAGATTCCCCGGTCCGCCGACGTGCCGGATCGTGCGGCTGCGCTCGCGGATGATTCCCCAGGAACCGATGATCCACAGCGGCACCTGGGTGAGGAAGGCGATGCGGAACGCGTCCAGCGAGTAGGTCTCGGGTGTGCCGGCGCCCTGCAGGTCCATCGAGACGCCGATCATGAGGATCGCGATCAGCGCGGCGAGGAAGCCGCCGCCGTTGACGATGCCGGTCGCCGTGCTCAGGCGATGCGTCGGATTGAACGCGCGGGCATGGTCGAAGGCGATCATCGAGGCGGGTCCGCCCGAGGCGAGCGCGATGACGAGGATCACCAGCAGCCAGACCGGCGCGGCGCCGGGCCACACGATCACCGCGAGCCACGCGACGGCCTGGAACACCACCGTCGGCAGCACGAGCCAGCGCGACCGGCGCGTCGGGTGCCGTGAGGAGAGCGCCCCGAGGATCGGTCCGAACACGATGCCGGCGAGCACGAGCAGGGTCATGAGTCCCGACGCGGCGGCGGGCCTGAGCCCCTCGCCCGCGGTGAGGAACGGATAGCCCCACAGCAGCACGAACGCCGTGCCCGCGAACGGGGTGGTGAAGTGCGACCAGAAGCCCAACCGCGTCGCCGGGTGGGACCACGACTCGCGGAATCCCTCGCGCAGATCGGCCGCCGAACGCACGATACGCACCGCGCCGGTGTCGGTGTCGACGGCGGTGTCGAGCGGATCGTCGCGACGCTCGGGTGGACGATTGCGGATGACCGCGAAGGTGAGAACCGCGAACAGCACCGTGAGTCCGGCGAGGCTGCCGAACGCGACGCTCCACGACGTGGCGTGCAGGAGGGCTGCCAGCGGCACGACGGCGACGATCTGACCCAGCTGGCCGATGATGCCCGTCAGCTGCACCAGGAGCGGTGAGCGCTGCGCCGGGAACCACGTGGCGATCACGCGCAGCACGCTCGGGAAGACCGCGGCATCGCCGGCGCCGATGAGCACGCGCGCGAGGATGCCGATCCCGACGGCGTCGGCGAAGGCCATGACGAGCTGACCGGTGGCCATGAGCACCATGCCGGCCGCGATCACCGGGCGCGCGCCGAGGCGGTCGAGGATCAGCCCCACCGGCACCTGGAGCGAACCGTAGACGGCGAGCTGGATGACGGCGAACATCGACAGCGCCGAGGCGTCGGCATCGAACCGGATCGCCGCGTCGACGCCGACGGACGACAGCGACGTGCGGTTCGTGATCGCGACGACGTAGGCGGCGACCCCGACGATCCAGACCGTCCACGTACGCCAGCCGGGCGTGTGCAGGGCAGAGGGTGATGTCACGTGCGACCCGTCGACGGTGGAGATGATCTCGCGAGAGCGAGCGGATAAATCCTACTTTCCGGCGCTCGCCGTTGCGCCGAAGCAGTCCGCCGCGAGGGCGTCGGTGACGGCGGTGGCCGCATCGGCCCAGCGCGCGTAGTGGTCGGGATCGGTGTTGACCTGCACGGTGTGGATCGCCCGCGAGGGCGGCATCCGCTCCCAGCCCTCGACGGTCGCGAGCCGCGAGAAGAACAGGGATGCGGCGCGCGCGGGATCCATCCGCTCCTCGACCGTGCCCCACCAGTCCTGCTGCTGGAACAGCCCGATCGACGACGTGCGAGACCCGTCGGGGTTGCGGATGCCCGAGGTCTCCCAGTCGCCGTAGTCGAGATTGCGGAGCCCCGATTCGCCCATCGCCGCCATCACGCCCAGGCGCTGCCCGACTTCGTCGAATCCGGCGTCGGCGCCGACCTCCATGATGGTCAGCGCATGGGCCAGCTGGTCTCCCGAGTACCCGGCGACGCTCGCCTCGCCGACCACGCCGGGCGCGGTGCACACCTCGGTCGGAGAATCGGCCACGTCGGCGGCGACGACGAGCCCCCACACGCCGAAGAATCCGGCGAGCGCCACGGTCGCGCCCACCTGCACGCCGACCACGCGGCGGCGTGTCAGGCGCCGTCGCCGTCGGCGTCGTGTCGGGCTCACTCCTCCAGTCCACCGCGCGCGCCTGGGAATCCCGTCCGGGTGCTTCGCGAGGGGAGGCCGCCGGTCAAGGCGCGGAGGGCGTAGAGGATCGTCGCGAGGTCGACCAGTTCCTGGATGAGCGCACCGGCCACGGCGGGGATCGCACCCGTCATCGCGATCAGCATCAGGCCGATGCTCAGCGCGATGCCGATGCCGATCGCGGTGACGGCCACCCGGACCGTGCGACGCGCGATCGCGATGCCGTCGACGACGCCGGAGAGCGAATCGACGAGCAGGACCGCGTCCGCTGCTTCGCCGGCGGCGGTGGCCCCGCGCGCCCCCATCGCGATGCCCACGTCGGCGGCGGCCAGCACCGGCGCGTCGTTGACGCCGTCACCGACCATCATCATCGGGCGAGGACGCATCTCGGCCGCGAGATGCACCTTCTCCCGCGGTCGCAGCTCGGCGTGCACCTCGGTGATCCCCACGTCGCGGGCGATGGAGTCGGCGGTCGCCGGCACATCCCCCGTCAGCATGGCCACCCGGCCGACGCCGTTGTGCGTCAGCCAGTTCACGACCTGGCGGGACTCCGGTCGCACCGTGTCGACGAACGTCAGGTGACCGGCGAAGCGTCCGTCGATCGCCACGTAGGCCGCGGCCTCGCCCGGTGCGAGGATCGCGCGCTGCAGCTCGGGCGCCGCCGCAGACACGAAGGCCGGCTTGCCGATGACGATGCGGTGTCCGTCGACGATGGCGGTGACGCCGTCGGTCGCCGCCTCGCGAGCGGAGGTCGCGGCGCCCACGATCACACCGCGCTCCCGGGCGGCGGTGACGATGCCCGGCGCCAAGGCGTGGGTGGAGTACTGCTCGGCCGCCGCGGCGGCTCCGAGCACCTGCGACTCGGTGAATCCGGCCGTGGGATGGACCCCGGACACGGCGGGTCGCCCCGCCGTCAACGTGCCCGTCTTGTCGAACGCCGCGGACGCGACGCGGGCGAGCTGCTCGAGCACCGCCCCGCCCTTCACGATCACACCGGCATTCGCGGCGCGGGAGAGTCCGCCGAGGAACGCCACCGGCGCGGCGATGAGCAGGGGGCAGGGCGTGGCCAGCACGAGCACCTCGGCGAATCGGGAGGGATCGCCCGAAACTCCCCAGGCAGTGCCCGCCAGAACGAGCGATACTGCGGTGAACGGGATCGCGAAGCGATCCGCGAGGCGTTCGACCGGCGCGCGGGAAGGCTCGGCCTCGCGCACCAGGGCGACGATCTGCTGGTACTGGCTGTCCCCGCTCGTGCGCGTGGCCCGGATGCGCACCGCGGCGGCGCCGTTCAGAGCTCCCGACGGAACGGCATCGCCCGTTCGCCGCTCGACGGGGATGCTCTCGCCCGTGAGCGAGGACTCGTCGAACACGCCGGTGTCGCCGAGGACGACGCCGTCGACCGGAACGATCTCCGCCGGTCGTACGAGCAGAACATCGCCCGGTGCGATGTCGTCGACATCGACGTCCGCGATGATCTCCGTGCCCTCGGGCGCGGCCCGCACGCGATGACCGGTGCGGGGGGAGCGGTCCAGGAGCGCGGTGAGCTCGCGGGTTGCACGGCGTCCGGCGAGCCGCTCCAGGGCGTCGCCACCCGCCAGCATCAGCACGATGATCAGCGACGCGACGTACTCGCCGACCGCGAGGGTGGCGACCATCGCGACCACGGCGAGGATGTCGAGTCCGACGTGCCCGCGCATCACCTGCCGCACCATGCCGACGAGAGTCCACACGACCACCGCCCCGACCCATGTCGTCGCGACGATGCGGGCCGCATCCCCACGGCCGGTCGTCGCGAGGACCAGCACGACCGTCAGCACTCCGGCGGTGACCGAGAGCGTGGCGTGCGAGCGGAGCGCGCGAAGGATGCGCATGAGATCACCGTGGCACGCGAAGCCACCCGAGAAAAGAAATGCGGCGGGGGTGTCCATCTGGTGCACTGGTGTTCGTCGCTTCAGTGAGGGGCTGCGACGGGCGGCTCCCAGACCGAAAGGACACGCCATGCAGTACATGCTCCTCCTCGCCAGCGCCCCCGATGTCAGTCCGCAGCCGGGAAGCCCCGAAGAAGCCGCGGAGATGGGTGAGTGGTTCGCCTTCGACCAGATGGTGAAGGACGCCGGGGTCTTCGTCTCCGGCGAAGCGCTCCACCCGCAGGACACCGCCACGTCGGTGCGCGTGCGCGAGGGCAAGACCGTCGTCACCGACGGACCCTACGCCGAGACCAAGGAACACCTCGGCGGCTTCTACGTGCTCGACGTCGCGAACCTCGATGAGGCGATCTCGTGGGCCGAGAAGGTCCCCAACGTCGACTACGGCTCGGTCGAGATCCGGCCGATCTTCGACGTGTCGCAGATGCAGCAGTAGCGTGCCGCATCCCGAGGTCGCCGAGGTCTTCGGTGCGCAGTGGCCACGGCTGGTCGCGACCCTGCGCGCCGACCTCGGCGACTTCGATCTCGCGGAGGATGCCGCGCAGCACGCGTTCGCGGTTGCGTCCGAACGCTGGCACGCCGACGGGCTGCCGGGCGCGCCAGGCGCATGGCTGCTCACCGTCGCGCGCCGCTGGGCGATCGATCAGGCCCGACGCGACGTGCGATGGGCGCGGCGAGAAGACGATGTGCGTGCCGCGCTCGAGCTGCCGCAACGCGACCGCGGGCCGATCTCCGACGACCTGCTGGCGATGATCTTCGGATGCTGCCACCGCGCCCTCGACGAGTCGGCACGCGTTGCGCTGACGCTGCGTTACGTCGTGGGCCTGCCGACGGCCTCGCTCGCGCGTTCCTTCCTCGTCTCCGAAGCGACCATGGCGAAGCGCCTGGTGCGGGCGAAGAAGAAGATCGCGGCCAGTCGCGTGCCCTTCGAGGTCCGTCCCCGATCGCGACCTGCTCGCGGACTCCCTGGACGACGTGCTGAAGGTCGTCTACGTGATCTACACGCAGGGGCACGCCGCGCCCACGGGTGAGCTCGTGCGCGGCGACCTGTGCGATGAGGCCCGCTGGCTGGCGGGCACGCTGTGCGACCTGCTCCCGGAGGAGCCTGAGGCCTGGGGGCTGGCATCGCTCCTGGCCTACACCGACGCGCGACGCCCGGCGCGACTCGACGCCGACGGCGAGGTCGTGCTGCTGCGCGACCAGGACCGCAGCCGATGGGATGCCGAAGCGATCGCGGCGGGACGGCGCCTGCTGGCACGCGCGCTCGCGCTCCGCCGCGTGGGGCCGTACCAGCTTCAGGCGGCGATCGCCGGTGCCCATGCGAGCGCACCGACCTTCGACGACACCGACTGGCGCACCATCAGGCGTCTGTACGCCGTGCTCGCTCGGCTCGAGCCGTCGCCGATCGTGTCGCTGAACGAGGCGGTCGCTGCCGCGCTGTCCGAGGGGCCGGAGTCAGGTCTCGCGCTTCTGTCGCCGATCGCCGAAGAACTCGACGGATACCACTACTTCCATCTCGCGCGCGCCGACATGCTCGCCGCCACGGGGGAGCGGGGCGCGGCCCGTGCCGCCTTCGACCGGGCTCTGGCGCTGTGCGAGAACGAGACCGAGCGTCGGACGATCGCCAGGGTCGCCGCCGAGAGGACGCCGTGACAACTGCGGTTCTCTCCGAAGCGCTAGCCTGTCGCCCGTGAACGCCGCCTCCGATGCCCCGGCCTCCTCTGCGCATCCCGACGAGCCCCACCGTGGTGGCCTCGCGCAGCGCCTGAACTGGCTCCGTGCCGGCGTGCTCGGTGCCAACGACGGCATCGTCTCGACGGCTGCGGTCGTCGTCGGCGTCGCGGGGGCGACCAGCGGAAGCCTGCCGGTGCTCCTGGCCGGCACGGCCGCCCTCGTCGGCGGAGCGATCTCGATGGCGCTCGGCGAGTACGTCTCGGTCGCCTCGCAACGTGACACCGAGCACGCCCTGATCGAGAAGGAACGGCGCGAGCTGGCCGAGGACCCGGCGGCGGAACTCGAAGAGCTCACCGGGATCTACCAGGCCCAGGGCCTCAGCCGCGCGACGGCCGAGAAGGTCGCGCGGGAGCTGACGGCGAAGGATGTTCTCGGCGCGCACCTGGCTGCCGAGCTGAACATCGACCGCGACGACGTCGTGAGTCCCTGGTACGCGGCCATCGCATCCGCCGTCGCTTTCACCGTCGGCGCGCTCCTGCCGTTGGTGACCATGCTCCTGACGCCTCACCCCGAGCGGATCGCCCTCACCTTCGTCGCCGTGCTGGTCGCCCTCGCGGTGACCGGGTACGTCGCTGCGTGGATCGGGGGTGCGTCACGGTGGAAGGCGGTCCTGCGTACGCTCATCGGTGGGACGCTCGCGCTGGTCGCGACGTTCCTGGTCGGCTCGCTGTTCGGCACCACGATCGGCTGACCCCGATGCCCCGTCGACGGCGTCGGTCGGGCGTCATGCCTCGGTGTCGCCCGCGGCCTGCTGCTCGGCGATCTGGCGCCGAACGTCATCCATGTCCAGGCCCTTCACCGCGGTGATCACCTGTTCCAGGGCCGGCGCGGGAAGGGCGCCCGGCTGCGAGAACACCATGATGCCTTCGCGGAAGGCCGCCAGGGTCGGAATCGACGTGATGCCGAAACCCCCGGCGAGCTCGCGCTGATCCTAGGTGTCGATCTTGCCGAAGACGACGTCGGAATGCTCGTCGGACGCCTTCTCGAAGACGGGTGCGAAGGACCGGCACGGTCCGCACCATTCGGCCCAGAAGTCGAGCAGGACGATGTCGTTGTCGGCGATGGTCTCGCGGAACGAGTCCATCGTCACGGTCTGCGTTGCCATGGAAGCCGCCTCTCTGTCGGTTGCGGTCTTCTTTCCTCCAGCGTAGGCCGATGCCGCTTCATTCCCGAGGGGTCAGCCGGCAGCGGACAACGAGACGAAATCGAGGCTCGCGTCCGAGATCTCCGTGCGCGCGGTCTCATCCGATACCTGTGGCACACCGTCGCCCGGCTGCGGGCCGTACGAGCCGAACTGGGCGTGTGAGACGCCGTCGAGAACGAGGAACTCCGTGTCGACGGGAAGGGTGGCGGCGGTATCGGCGATCTTCGACGGCGTGGCCAGCCCGTCTTCGGTGCCGGAGATCGACAGCACCTGCGTGGTGAGGGTCTCGCTGATGTCGTCGGCGGGGTAGGAGGCGTACAGGATCAGGCCCGTGGCTCGGCGCTCGGTGTCTTCGTCGTGTTCGTCGGCTTGCATTGCGGCGACCGTTCCGCCGAGCGAATGCCCGCCGATCACCCAGCCGTCGGCATGCGGCACGACGTCGCGGGCGTCGTCGAACGCGCCGAGCGCGAGGAACGCGATCCCCAGCGGCTGCTTGGCGATGACCACCGGATGGCCCGCCTCGGCGAGGGGGCGCAGGACCGCCGCGTAGGCGCGAGGGTCGACGAGCGCTCCGGGCTGGAAGAACACCGCGGTCGACGACGGCGCATCCGCGGGCTCGAAAACGATCCGATCGGCGCTCTCGACCACGGTGACGGCCTCGTCGCTCTGCATCGCCGAGAGCGCCGGCTCGACCGCCGGGTACGGGCGGAGCCAGGCGAGGGCGGCGATGCCCCCGGCGGCTGCGACCAGGAGGAGGATGCGACCGGTGACCCGCGCCGCGGTCCGGCGACGAGCGCCGCGCAGCGCCACGACGACGCCCAGGACCGCGAGCAGAGCGGCCGCGCCCAGCAGCACGGCATAGGCCGGGTGTCCGTGGACGATCGCCCCCCACGCGGTGACGCAGGCCCACACGATGACTCCGAGGGCTGCGGCGGCGACGACGAGCGCGATCCACGTCAGCGCATCACGGCGCCGTGACGCGTCGCCGCCTCGCGGCGCATCCGATGACCCGCTCACGAACCGGCCAGGGCGACCGTGCGGAACCCGGCGTTGCCCATCGAGGAGTCAGGGGTGTTCTGCGAGCGGGCCGAATTGCGGTACCGGTTGCAATAGGAGATGTGGCAGAGGAAGCTTCCGCCGCGCAGCACCCGCACATCGCCCCGCTCCGGTCCCTGTGGATTCCGGGGAGGCGACGCGGCGTAGGTGCGGGGATCCCACCAGTCCGCGCACCACTCCCAGACGTTCCCGACCGTCTGCCACAGCCCATAGCCGTTGGGCGAGAAGGTGCGCACCGGAGCGGTGGTGAGGAATCCGTCCTCCAGGGTATTGGCGTGCGGGAAGGCACCCTGCCAGATGTTGGTGCGCCACGCGCCGCCGGAATCGGGCTCCTCGTCGCCCCACGGGTATTTGGCGCCGTCGAGGCCGCCGCGGGAGGCGTACTCCCACTCCGCTTCGGTGGGCAGACGCCGACCGGCCCAGGCGCAGTAGGCGAGCGCGTCGTTGTGCGAGACGTGCACGACCGGGTGGTCTCCGAGGCCGTCGATCGAGCTGTTCCGCCCTCCGGGGTGCCGCCAGTCGGCGCCGCGGACGCCGATCCACCACGGGGTTCCGGATGCGCGCCCCATGACGTCGTCGTCGGGTGCGTCGAGCGCGAGGTGGAACACGGCGGAGAAGCCGAAGGTCTCGGCCTCGGTCTCGAAGCCCGTGGCGTCGACGAAACGGGCGAAGTCGTCGTTGGTCACGCTGGTCGCGTCGATCGAGAACGCGTCGAGGGTGACATCGTGCACCGGCACCTCGCCGTCACCGGGATTCCGGTCGCCCGAGGAATCGCCCATGGCGAAGGTTCCCGCCGGGATGATCGCCTGCTCGACGCCGTGTGCCCCGGACGGCTCGCCGGCCCCCTCGATGCGGCGCTTCGTCGTGCCGAGAGGGAGGAACGTGGATCGTTCGGGGGCGCCGCACGTGCATCCCGGACCGCATGCGCTCTGTCCGGCGTCTTCGCTCAGCTCGTCGTCGGATTCCACCCTCGTCACTCTACCGAGCGGGTTCTGCGTGACCTCTCCCGCGGATGCCCGAACGGGTGGAGACTTGTCGACGTGTCGAGCCCCTCTGCCCGCTCCCGCAAGCACGCCTCGATCGCCGACAAGGTCGGGGCGATCGGCATGAACCGCTCCGGAGCACTCCTGCTCCTGCTGGCCACCCTCGTCGCCATCGCCTGGGCAAATATCGCCGACGGCGCATACGAGTCATTCTGGGAGACGCACCTGTCGATCGGGCTCGGCGACATTCAGATCGACTTCACGCTGCATGCGCTCGTCAACGACGCGCTGATGGCGATCTTCTTCTTCACCGTCGGCCTCGAGGTTCGTCGCGAGTTCGCGATCGGCGAGCTGACCAGCTGGCGCCGGGCGAGCGTGCCGGTCTTCGCCGCGCTCGCGGGCCTCGCCATCCCCGCCGTGCTGTTCGTCGCGGTCGCCGCCGGCTCCGGCTACGCGCACGCGTGGGGTGTCGTCATCTCCACAGACACGGCCTTCCTCGTCGGTGCTCTCGCGCTCGTGGGACCGCGCGTTCCCGGACGCCTGCGCGTGTTCCTCCTCGCGCTCGCTGTCGTCGACGACATCGGCGCGCTCAGCATCATCGCGTTCGTCTACACCGACAGTCTCGACGTGCTCCCGCTGGTCATCGCGGCCGTGGGCTTGGCCGGCGTCTATGCCACCCGCTATCTGCCGAGCGGACGCGGCCCGGTCTACGCGACCTTGTCGATCATCGTGTGGATGGCCTTCCTCGCCTCCGGTGTGCACCCCACCCTGGCGGGCGTCGCCATCGCCCTCCTCGTTCCCGTCTATCGTCCGAATCGGCGCGACGTCGAACACGCCCTGGAACTGGCACGCACCTTCCGGCAGTCCCCGAACACCGAGTACGCCCGGGCGGCGGCGAACAGCCTGCGCGAATCGATCTCGGTCAACGAGCGGCTGCAGAGCGCCTACGCCCCATACGTTGCCTTCGTCATCCTGCCCCTGTTCGCCCTCGCGAACGCCGGGGTGGTCATCAGTCCCGAGATCCTCGCCGGCGCGGTGACCTCCTCGCTCACGTGGGGCATCGTCGTCGGCCTGGCGGTGGGGAAGTTCCTCGGCGTGTTCGGGGCTTCCGCGCTCATGCGCCGATTCGGCGCCGGCGAGTTCGGTGCCGGGCTCACCCTCGACCGGATTGCCGGCGGGGGCCTGCTGTGCGGCATCGGCTTCACGATCTCGCTCTTCATCGTCGACATCGCCATCGACGGCGCGACGGCGCAGAACGAAGCACGCGTGGGCGTGCTCGTCGCCTCTGTCATCGCCTTCGTGGCGGCCACGGTCGTGTTCCGGATCTCCGACGCCGTGCGCCCCGCTGTGGAGACGGGTGAGACCCTCGTGCGCCCGGTCGATCCCGCCCGCGACCATGTGTTCGGGCGCGACGACGCTCCCTACGAGATCGTCGAGTACGGCGACTTCCAGTGCCCGTTCTGCCTCAAGGCCTCGGGGTCGATCGACGACGTGCGCCGCGAACTCGGGGACCGGGTGCGCTACGTGTGGCGGCATGCGCCGTTGACCGATCAGCACCCGAACGCCCTCGCGGCGGCCGAGGCGGCCGAGGCCGCCGCGCGACAGGGGAGGTTCCCGGAGTTCCTGCGCGGTCTGTTCGCCGACCAGGACAACCAGCTGCCCTCCGACATCGTGCGTCTGGCGGACCGCCTCGGGCTCGACGTGGAGCGTTTCGAACGCGACCTCACCGCATCCGCGGTCACCGCGCGGGTGCAGGATGACATGCTCGACGCCGAGGCGATGTCGATCTCCTCGGTTCCGACGTTCTTCGTCAACGGCCGTCGCCATCGTGGTCCCTACGACGCGCGCAGCCTCATCCGCGCCTTGCAGGAGACCGAGAGTGCCGATGCGGCGGTGGAGCCCGGCTGACCGGCCCCTTTCCCCGTGGCGCGCCCGCATCCTCGCCGAGAAACCGCGATTGGCCCGAGAAACCAGGCAGCGCGGTGTTTCTCGGGGCGAATGTGGTTTCTCGAGCGAGTGCCCGCCTCGAGCGAGCCCCGCGGCGAGCGGGCGCCGCGGTTACGGTGCGCCGTCGCGCAGAGTGGGCGAGACGCCGCCGTGGCGTGGGGCGACGTGGTTCAGGATGCTCGGCCAGTGCGTCGTGATCGACAGGCCCGTGCCCGCCTCGACGCGCACAACCCGGGCACGGGGAAGCCGGCGGCGCAGGCGGCGGCCGTCGAGATGCGCATCCACCGTCGGGTGCTGGTCGCCGTAGACGAGCAGCACGTCGGCGCGGATGTCGCGGAGCCGCCGCTGCCAGTCGTCGTCGGCCGCTGCCGCATAATCGCCCTGCATCCCGGCGGCGCCTTGCGTCGCCGCGGCATCCAGCATCCGGCGGATGCGGCGACCGGCCGCGGTCGACTCGAAGGCGGGCTCGGCGGGAGCGATGCCGACGTCGGCCACCCGGAACGGCGGCTGCGGCGCGCGCTCGCGGGCGACCCGGCCAGGGTCGGGAACGTCGACGAGCGCCACCCGGTCCACCAGGTGCGGGTGCCGCGACGCGAGAGCGAGGGCGGCGTATCCGCCGAGGCCCCAGCCCACCACGCCGAACGGTCCGAGTTCCATCGCCGAGATGCGCGAGGTGCTGCTCTCGATTCGCGAGAGGTACTGGGCGATGTCGTCGGCGTGGGTCGCGAAGGAGGGGCGCTCGCCCGCACGCCAGGCGTCGGATGCTCCGTAGCCCGGCCGGTCGATCCCGACGATCCGCGCGCCCCAGTGGGTCGAGACGGTGGGATCGGGATCGAACCCGCCGCCGCCGGGAGCGGGATGGCACATCACCACCGCACGCTGCGCGAGGGCATCGCCGAAGCCGCTCACCCCGAGCGCGCGTCCGCCGGAAAGCTGCACCAGTCGTCCTGCCATCGCAGACCACCTTCCTTTCCCGGGCCACGGTAGCGTGTGTGCGTGTCATCCGACGGGCCCCTTGCGAACGCCGACGTGCCCACCCCTCCTCCCCGTCCTCGCGGATCGGTGGCAGAGGTGTTCCTGGCTTTCCTGAAGCTCGGCCTCACATCCTTCGGTGGCCCGATCGCGCACCTCGGATACTTCCGCGACGAGCTCGTCACGCGGCGTCGCTGGATCGATGACCGAGCGTACGCGGACCTCGTCGCGCTGTGCCAGTTCCTGCCGGGGCCGGCATCCAGTCAGGTCGGGTTCGGTCTCGGGATGCTCCGCGCCGGCGCGGGAGGTGCGCTCGCGGCGTTCGTCGCCTTCACGCTGCCGTCAGCGGTGCTCATGATCGCCTTCGCGTCCGTGGGCACGGCCGTGGGCGGACCGGTCGGTGCCGGTGTGCTCGATGGCCTGAAGGTGGTCGCGGTCGCCGTGGTCGCGCAGGCGGTGTGGGGGATGGCGCATGCCCTCGCTCCCGATCGGCAGCGCGCCGGAATCGCCGTCGGAGCTGCCGTCGTCGTGGTGCTGCTGCCGAGCTCGCTCGCGCAGATCGGCGTGATCGTCGTCGGGGCACTGGTCGGGCTGTGGCTCTGCCGTGCTTCGGTCGACGCGGCGGGGCCGGCGGCAGTGTTCCCCGTGACGCGCACGGTCGGCTGGCTGTGCCTGGCGACCTTCGTCGTGCTGCTCGCCGGGCTCCCGCTGCTCGCGGCGACGACCGGGTCGGGCGCGGTCGATCTGGTCGATGCCTTCTACCGTGCCGGTGCGCTCGTCTTCGGCGGCGGACACGTCGTGCTGCCGCTGCTGGAGGCCGAGGTCGTCGTGCCCGGCTGGGTGTCGCCCGACGCCTTCCTCGCCGGCTACGGGGTCGCCCAGGCGATGCCGGGCCCGCTCTTCACGTTCGCCGGCTACCTCGGCGCGGTCTCGTCGGTCGGGCCCGGTGGCGTCGCGGGCGGCGTGCTCGCCCTCGTGGCGATCTTCCTGCCCGGCTTCCTGCTGCTCACCGGCGTCCTGCCGTTCTGGAACGACCTCCGGCGGCGCGCGGGCGCACGCGCGGCGATGGCGGGTGCCAACGCCGCCGTGGTCGGCATCCTCGCCGCCGCCCTCTACGATCCGGTGTTCGTCACGGCCGTGACCGGACCCGCGACGTTCGCGCTCGCGCTGGTGTGCTTCGTTCTGCTCGTCGCGTTCCGGCTCCCGCCCTGGATGGTGGTGCTCGTCGGCGCGGGCGGCGGCATCGTCGTCGCGTTCAGCTGACCGCGGCGGTGTCAAGACGATGGTCGGACGCCCTTCGACGTGCTTGAGTGACGGTGGAGGTGAGCCCATGGGGAAATTCATCTACGAGAACAGCGTGAAGGTCGACTTCGAGGACCGCGCGCTCGCGCACCTGCAGACGGTGATCACCGGAAAGCTGCGTCGCGGCGAGAGCTTCACGTTCACCTGGAAGGACGATTCCAGCATCGGCGACGGGCGCACCACGGTGTGGATGCACGCCAACTGCTCGCTGGTCTACAAGTACTACGGCAGTCGCCGCGCGCAGCTGAACGGCGCATGGCTGGAGGCGCTGTCCTACACGGCGAACTCCCCGGGCGGCTTGCACCTCGTTCCCGAGCCCTCGGCGGACGGCGGCAAGGTGTTGTCGAAGAACGGTCGTGACCATGAAGCGCATTGACGTCGTCTACGGCGGACAGACGTACTCCATCGGGGGAGTCGAACCGGATGCGCTGCGAGCGCGGATCGAGCACGCCGTGGCTCGCGGCGGGGACTGGCTGACCTTCAACGACGGCGAGGGGGCGCTGCGGCGGGCGTTCCTCTTCGTCGCGCCCGGCATCCCGATCGCCGTGATCCCGATCCCCGACCCGGTGAACGACGGCGAGACGACCGCCGAGCGCGAACCCCTCGACGAGGTCGACGCAACCCCGTAGTCACCGACCGCCGTCGCGCCTATGGTCGGGCGCATGTGGTTCGACACCTGGTCAGACGTCCTCCGCGTGCTGCTCGTCGGCGTCGCGTCCTATGCGGCGCTCGTCGTGTTCATCCGCGTCTCGGGCAAGCGCGCGCTCGCCCAGCTGAACGCGTTCGACTTCGTCGTGACGGTCGCCCTCGGGTCCACCCTCGCAACGATCCTGCTGTCCTCCGACGTGTCCTACGTCGAAGGCGCGATCGCGCTCGCTCTCCTTCTCGCGCTGCAGGTGATCGTCGCGTTCCTCGCCGCACGATGGCATCGCGTGCGCCGACTGACGACGGCGTCGCCGACGGTGCTGCTCAAGAGCGGTCGCTTCGACGACGCTGCGCTCCGACGCACGAGGCTCTCGCGCGCTGACGTGCGGCAGGCCGTGCGGCAGGCTGGCGTCGGCGACCTGTCGAGCATCGCCGTCGTGGTGCTCGAGAGCAACGGTGGACTGAGCGTGATCACCTCGGACGAGTGGTGTGACGGCAGCGCGCTCGACGACGTGCGCATCGAGGGCGGCGCCACTTAGCCCATCCGCTCCCGTCGTCGCAGCCACTCGCCGGCCGGTCGCGTGCTGAGGCCGTGGATGACGACCGACAGCGCGATCGCCAGGAGCACCGCCGGAAGGACCAGATCGTCGCCGGTGCGGCGCTCTGCCAGGCACGCATAGAGAAGCGCGGACACCCCCACCGGGCCGAACCAGCTCATGAATGCCGTCTCGGTCCGGGAGTGCAGGCGCGCGTAGATGGGGCGCGTCAGCCACATGCCGGCGATCCGGCGTGCGATCAGCGCGAGCACGAGAACGATCGGTAGCGCCCACCCTTCCGCCGCCCAGCGGTCGAACGGGAGGAGAGCGCCGATGACCGCGAACAGGGGCAGGATGAGCACGCGACCGAGCTCGTCGATCTCGCGTCCGAGTTCGGCGCGGAGGTCGTCGGTCAGGCGGTTGCCGAACGCCGCGCCCGCCACGAAGACCCCCAGCACGGCATCCGTCTCGATGACCCGCAGACCGGCGAGGATCGCGAGCGCCAGCGCGAGGGCATAGCCGAGGTAGCTCGTCGAGTTCGACCATCCCCGGGCGATGACCGTGTCGAGGAGCCAGCCTGCGGCCCAGCCGAGGCCGAAGCCCACGACCACGGGCACCGCGACCTCCCACAGGAGCGTCGTCGTCAGCCACTCGCGCCACGCCTCGGCGCCCCCGGTGGTCACGAGCAGCAGCGGCAGCATGAGGATCAGATATGCGAGCCCGTCGTTCAGCCCGCTCTCCGACGAGAGGTTCAGACGCACCCGCTTCGGGATGCGCTCCTCTGCGACGGTGCCGGTGACGATCGGCGTGGTCACGACCGGATCGGTCGGCGTGATCGCTGCCGCGATCAGCATGGCCGACAGAAGGGGGATGCCCAGCAGCAGCACCGCCCCGGTCGCGACGGCGAACATCACGACCATGCCGACGGCGATGCTGGCGACGATCCAGCGCAGGTTCGCGCGCCAGTATCCCCGCGGGAACCTCAGCGCGACGCCGAGCAGCGACACCGCGAGCACGACCCGTGCCACCGACTCGAGCACCTCTGTCGATCCGAGGCCCCACGCGGTCGGCTGCACGACCCCCGCCGCGAACGGCCCGAGCAGGGCGCCGCAGGCGAGTGCGATCAGGAGCGGGGGCACCCCCGTGCGCTGCAGCTTCACCGACAGGGCGCTGAGCACGAACGTGAGAGCACCGATCACGGCGACAGCAAGCATCCGACCCCTTCCGCATGGTGCGAGACCGGGCGGATCACCCGGTCTCGCGCCGACTCGCGGCTACGATAGCGCGTCGCGCACGACGCCCTCGGCCTTGTCGATGAAGCCCGGCTTCGCATCGGTGCCGTAGTAGCGCGGATCGGGTGTGGTCGGCGGCGGCATCGGCACCGAGGTGCCGGGGCCGTCCTCATAGCGGAATTCGCCCTTGCCGTCGGGCGTCGGCCCGGAGGCCCAGGAGCCCTCCGCCGCTGCCTGGCCGTCGGAGAAGTTGTAGTACGTGTAGGCGTGCTCGCGCGCCTCTTTGCTGAGCGGGAAGTTGCTCGGAACGGGCAGGTCCTCCACGCCCTCCTCGCGCAACTCGGCCGCGGCGGCGATCCACTGGTTCTGATGCATGGTGTCGCGCGCGAGAAGGAAGGACAGCATGTCCCGCACGCCGCTGTCATCTGTCATGTGGTAGATCCGGGCCACCTGGGTGCGGCCCTGCATCTCCGCGTTGGCGTTGGCGGTGAAGTCGGCGAGAAGGTTGCCGCTGGCGGTGATGTACGACCCCTGCCACGGGTTGCCGTTGCTGTCGACGGGGCGAACGCCGGCCCCGGCGACGATCGCCGACTGCACGTCCATGCCGCCCACCACGGCGGCGAGCGTCGGGTCCGATGCCACGGCCTCCTCGCTCTGCGACACGGGTGCCTTCTCGAGCAGCTGCGCGATCATCACCGCCAGCATCTCGACATGTCCCATCTCCTCGGCGCCGATGCCGTACAGCAGATCGCGGTACTTGCCCGGCAGATGGCAGTTGACGGCCTGGAAGCCGTACTGCATGGCCACCGTGATCTCGCCGTACTGTCCGCCGAGCACCTCCTGAAGCCGCCGGGCGAAGATCGCATCGGGCTTGTCGGGCGTGGCGGCGAATTGCAACTCCTGCTTGTGGAAGAACATCGTCTTCCCCTTCCTGTGCGCGTGAGCGGTTGTGCTCGGACGCTAGGGTCGGAGACCCCGAATCACCGCGGGGGTTGACAGGCGCCGAGATCAGGCTCTGGTGTCATCCATGAACAGGGTGGAGGCGTCGACCAGGCGACGCAGGAAGATCGCCGGCTCGATGCGCTGGGCCATCGTCGAGGTCGAGACGGTCGTCGACGGCAGTGCACCGAGGTAGCGCTCGAGCGCGTCCTTCGCGTCGCGCACCCGGTCATCGAGGCCGTCGTCGTCGATCGGCGTCTTCGTGAGCGTGGCGCTGGCGCGGATCGCGTCGGCGAACAGGCGCTGCACCTCGTCGTCCATCTCGCGGAGCGTCGCGGGATGACGCCCCGAGACGACCTCGGCGAGGTCGCGCGTGGCGGCGACGGTGAGGTCCATCGATCGCAGGCGACGCGCGTTCTCCTGCTGCTCGGCGAGGTGGCGCCGCCCCCGGGGGTTGGCGCGGGCGGAGTCCTCGGCCTCGGCGACCTCGCGTCGGACCTCTTCGGTCATCGCGTCCAGGTGCGACAGGGCGGCGTCCACCTGGGCGGCATCCGGCTCGCGCACGTGATCGGCGAGGGTGTCGAGGAACGCCGCGGCGGCTTCGCGCAGGTCGGTGAGCTTGCCACTGGCCCACTCGAAATACAGCGGCGGAACGACGACGAGGTTCACGACGAGCCCGACGACGACGCCGACGCCCATCGTCACCAGGTACGACAGCGGATAGTCCCCGGACCCCGCCTGTCCGGCGAGCAGCAGCACGAACACGGCGGCGACCGCGAGGATGTCGCGACCGGCTCCGAGGTGTCGGATGCCGCCGAGAAGCACACCGACACCGACGACCGCGGCCAGGGGGATGACGGGCGGGATGTCGAAGAACTCGGTCGCGCCGAGCGCCGCGACGCCCAAACCGATCCCGAGCGCGAGACCCAGGAGGGTCTGGCCCCCGGTGCGGGCTGTGGCGGCCACCGTCGGGTACATGACCACGAGCACGCCGAAGGGGGCGTAATAGGAGTACTCGTTGCTCACGAAGGGAAGGAGGGGGACGAGCAGCCACGCGATCGCGGCGGCGGCCGCGGTCTTGGCCGCCAGCAGTACGCGGTGGCGGTTCAGCGACGTCTGGCGCCAGTCGCGGAGGTTCTCTCTCATCCGGGTCACGGCATCAGTCTCACGTGTGGAGCGCTGTTCGGGTCAACCCCCTCCCCATGGCCGTCGTCGGTCGGCTAGCGCGAAGGCTAGGCCGTCGGGATGGTGGCCACGGGCCGCGGGAACACCGCGCGGACGAACGCCCACGCGAGCCCAGCGCCCACCAGCTGCGCACCGATGAAGGGGAGGACGGAGGTCGGTGCGATGCCGGCGAAGGTGTCGGAGAAAGCCCGGCCGACCGTGATGGCGGGGTTCGCGAAGCTCGTCGACGAGTTGAAGAAGTAGGCGGCGCCGATGTAGGCGCCCACGGCCGGGGCGGCGAGGTGCGAGCGCCCCGTGCGCACGAGACCGAAGATCACCGTGAGGAGGCCGGCCGTCGCAACGACCTCCGCGAACAGCGTCGGCCAACTCGCCCGGTCGGTCGTCGCCCACGACACGGCGGGAAGGCCGAACATGAGGTTCGCCACGACGGCGCCCGTGATGCATCCGAGAATCTGGACCGGAAGGTAGGTCGCAACGCTCTGCCCCGGCCGCCCGTGGAGCAGCGCGTCGACGAGCGTCACCACCGGGTTGAAATGGGCGCCGGAGACGGGGGCGAAGACGGCGATGAGCACCCCGAGTCCGAGTGCCGTGGCGAAGGCGTTCTCGAACAGCTGCAGGCCCACGTCCCCCGGGGAGAGGGTCTGCGCGGCGATCCCCGACCCGATGACGACGGCGGCGAGTCCGGCGCTGCCGGCGAACTCGCCCGTGAGGGAGCGGATGGTCTCGATCCGGCGCGAGGAGGTCATATATAGACCATAATCTATGGATCGATCCATGACGGACCCGTGAAGCACCTGGACGACGCCCGCGGCGGGGCGGACAATGCGAGTATGAGCCGCCTCCAGCCGGAATCGGAGTACGAAGCGCTCGTCTACGTGCTCGAGCGGCTGTCCGAGACGTACCCGTTCGTCGGCGAGGATCGGCTGCGCGAGATCGCGGCCGACGAGCTCGCGCAGCTCGACGGCGCCCGCGTGCGCGCGTTCATCCCCGTGCTGGTCGAACGCCGTGTCAAGGAGCGGCTCGCGACAGAGCCCGTCGACGCGGCCTGATCGCTACGCTGGCCGCGTGGACCCCGTCGCCGCCACACTGATCATCCTCGCCCTCGCGGTCGTCGCGTTCGTGAGCAACCGCGTGCCGATCGCCGTCATCGCGGTGGGAGTCTCCCTGCTGCTGTTCTTCAGCGGCGTGCTCACCCTGCCGGAGGCGGTCGCCGGATTCGGCGACCCGACCGTGCTCTTCATCGCGGGGCTCTTCGTCGTGAGCGAGGCGCTCGACGCCACCGGGGTCACGGCCTGGGCGGGCAAGCAGGTGATCACGCGCGCGGGCACGGGCCGAGCTCGGCTCCTCCTCGCGATCGGCGCCGTCGTCGCGATCGCGTCGGCGCTCATCAGCATCAACGGCGCCGTCGCGGCCCTCGTGCCTCTCGTGGTCGTCGTCGCCGCCCGCGCGGGGCTGCCGCCCTCGCAGCTGCTCATGCCGCTGGCCTTCATGGCGAGTGCGGGGTCGCTCCTCGCCCTCACCGGAACGCCGGTGAACATCATCGTCTCCGACATCGCCGCCGAGAACGGCGGACGCGCCTTCGGATTCTTCGAGTTCGCGCTGGTCGGTGTGCCCCTCGTGATCGCGTCGGCGGCGGTGATCGTCCTGCTCGGCAAGCCGCTGCTGCCGATGCGCGAGGGCGTGCGGCTGCCGACCGACCTCGCCCGTCACGCCCGTGTGCTTCGACACGAGTACGACGTGTCGCTCGACACCGGCACGCTCCTCGGCCCCGCCTCGGGAGTGACCGAGGTGGTCATCGCGCCGCGTTCACCCCTGATCGGCACCGTCGTCGCTCCCGGCATGACCACACCCGACGGCGATCTCGTCGTGCTGGCCGCCCGACGCGGCGAACAGGTGCTGAAGACCGGCGACATCGTGGTGCAGGCCGGCGACGCCCTGCTGCTGCAAGGCACATGGGATGCCCTGACGGTTCGCACGGCCTCGGGAGGGATGCTGCCGGTGGACGCGCCCGCGCAGTTGCGCCGCTCGGTGCCGCTCGGGCGCGGAGCCAAGCGCGCGGTCGTCGTTCTCGCCGTGATGGTCGTGCTGCTGGCGACCGGTGTCGTGCCGCCCGCCGCCGCGGCCCTGCTCGCGGCCGTAGCGCTCGTGCTGACCCGCGCGATCAGCGTGCCGCAGGCCTTCCAGTCGATCTCGTGGACGACGATCGTGCTGATCGCCGGCATGATCCCGCTGTCGACGGCGTTCATCCAGACGGGCACCGCCGACCTCGTCGCCGGCTGGGTGCTGGCGGCGATGAGCGGCGCGAGCGCGCACGTGGTGCTCCTCGCGCTGTGCCTGCTCACCCTCGTGCTCGGTCAGCTCATCAGCAACGCCGCGACCGTGCTCATCGTCGCCCCGATCGCCGTGTCGATCGCGGCGACCCTCGACCTGTCGGTGATGCCGTTCATGATGGCGCTCACCGTCGCGGGCGCGGCCGCGTTCCTCACGCCGATCGCTACGCCGGCCAACCTCATGATCATGGAGCCAGGCGGGTACCGCTTCGGGGACTACTGGCGGCTCGGCCTGCCTCTCGCGGCCCTCTTCGTCGCGTTCGCCGTACTCTACGTGCCGTTCGTGTGGCCGTTCTGACCGGGTAGGCTCGCGTCCATGGGTCGCTTCATCTACGACAATTCCTCGAACTCTGTGGAGATCGAAGACCGTGTGCTCGCCCACCTGCGCATCGTGGTGATGAACAAGCTGCGCCGTGCGGAGTCGTTCATGTTCGACGTCGAGGTCGGCGACGGCAGTGGCCGCCGCAGCTTCTGGATGCATCCGTCGGTGCCGATGCAGTTCCACTTCTTCGGCAGTCGTCAGCCCCGCATCAACCGCGTCTGGATCGAGGAGCTGATGCAGACCGCGAGCGGCCCGAACGGGCTCTGGATCGTGCCTGAGCCCCCCGAGGACGAGGCGCCCGTCACCGACGCGAACCCGCCGCGCGGCTGAGGGGCGTCGACCACATCAGTCGGTGATGCTCACCTGTTCGGTGATCAGCTGGATGCCGCCGGATGAATTGGCGGAGCTGGCGAGGTCCTCGATCCACTGACGGCTCAATTCCGGCGGCTCGGGAGCGTCGAAGACGAACCGCAGCGGGATCGACGGGTGCAGCCACAGCGTGCTGCGGCCCTCCGGTTCGCCGGTCGGATGCTGCCATGACACCGTGAAGCTCTCGTTCCGACGGAGCTTCGTGGCGATCACGACCTTGAGGTGCGCCAGGGCACGGTCCTCGATGTGGATGGGGGTGGCGGATCCGCCGTAGTAGATGGTGCCCATGTGCACCACGATACGCCGCTGGCGGGTCCGGTGAACACTCCGCCGCGGCGCCAGTGCGTCAGCGCTCGCGTCGATCGCGCCCCGGGGCGTTGCTCGCGTCGCCGGGATCGGCGGCACGGGCGGCGCGGGGTGTGCGGGCGTCGGCTGATGCGCGCTGCTCGGCCTCCAGGCGCTCGGCCTCTTCGCCCCCGACGGCCTCGCCGCGGGCGACGAGGCCCGCCACATCCGACAGCGGCACCTGCTTGAGGAACAGGCTCAGCACGAACGCGACGCCGATGAAGGGCAGTACGTACCAGAACACCGGAGCGAGGGCGTCGGCATAGGCGGTGACGATGCCGTCGCGCACCGTCGCGGGCAGCTGATCGAGCACCTGCGGGTCGATCGTCGCCGTCGCCTCTGCCGCCTGCTCGGGGGTCGCTCCGGCGTCGGCGAAGACGCTGGTGAGGTTCTCGCTCAGGCGGGTGGTGAACAGGGTGCCGAACACCGCGGTGCCGAGGGCCGCGCCCACTTCGCGGAAGTAGTTGTTCGTGCTCGTGGCCGATCCGATGTCGGCCGCGGGCACCGCGTTCTGAACCACCAGCACGACCACCTGCATGATGAGGCCGAGTCCGGCCCCGAAGATGAACAGGAACACGCAGATGATCCAGATGGGCGTCTCGGCGGTCATGCCGGCCATGAGCACGATCGCGAGGCCCGTCGTGAGCGTTCCGGCAATCGGGAAGACCTTGTAGCGCCCGGTCCGCGTGATGATCAGACCCGAGGCGATCGAGGTTCCCATGAGGCCCACCATCATCGGCAGCATGAGCAGGCCCGACACGGCTGCCGAGGTGCCCGACGCCATCTGCAGGAAGGTGGGGATGAATCCGATCGCGGCGAACATCGCCAGCCCGATCATGAGGCCGATCGCCGTGGCGTTGACGAAGACCGGGTTACGGAAGAAGCTGAGCGGGATGATGGGGTCGGCCGCGCGCGACTCGACGAACACGAACAGAAGCGCGGCGATGAGGAGGCCGGCACCCCACATCCAGGTCTCCGGCGCCTCCCAGCCGTGTGCGGCGTCGCCGCCGAAGTCGGTGAAGAAGATGAGGCACGTGGTGGCGGTCGACAGCAGCAGCACGCCGAGGATGTCGATCGGCTTGGTGGCGCGCTTCACCGGCAGCTTGAGTGCCACCAGTGCGATGACGAACGCCGCGATGCCGATCGGGATGTTGATGTAGAACGCCCACTGCCACGTGAGGTGGTCGACGAAGTAGCCGCCGAGCAGTGGGCCCGCGACCGCCGAAAGGCCGAAGATGCCGCCGAGCGGGCCGAGGTACTTGCCGCGCTCGGAGGCGGGGACGATGTCGGCGATGATGGCCTGCGACAGGATCATGAGGCCGCCGGCGCCGAGGCCCTGCATGGCGCGGAAGGCGACGAACGCCCAGAAGTCGCCCGCGAAGGCCGCGCCGGCGGAGGCTACGGTGAACAGTCCGATGGCGATGAGGAAGAGGTGCCGGCGGCCGAGCACGTCGCCGAACTTGCCGTAGATCGGCATGACGATCGTCGTGGCCAGCAGGTAGGCGGTCACGATCCACACCTGGTGCTCGACGCCGCCGAGCTGGCCGACGATCGTCGGCATGGCCGTCGAGACGATCGTCTGGTCGAGGCTCGCCAGCAGCATGCCCGCGATGAGGGCGCTGAAGATGATCCAGATGCGCCGCTTGGTGAGGAGGAACGGCTGCTCCAGGGCGGAGGAGGTCATGAGGGGTCCTTGTCGGAGGTCAGCAGGCGGGGTCGAGGAGGGAGCGCGCGACGGCGAGGCGGTCTCGGAAGATATCGGCGAAGGGCACCGTGCCGTCGTGGGCGAAGAACCGGTCGACGCACGGGCGCATGAGCGAGCCGACGAGGTCGACCGCGACGGCGGCCCGCTCGTCGTCGTCGGGCCATCCCTGTCGGCCGGCGATGAGTGCGCGGTCGGCGCGCTGCGCCTCGGCGATGTGGGCGAAGAAGGTGCGGTGCAGCTCGGGCGATCTCTCCACCGCCGCACCGACGAGGCGCGCCTCGGAGATGTCCATGTCGACCGATTCCCACCGCGCGATCATGAGCGCCGCGAGAGCGTCGAGCAGGTCGCCGTCACCGGTGACGAACGCCGCCTCCGCCTCGCTGACGTCGGTGCGCATCGACACACCCAGGACGGCGTTCTCCTTGCCCGCGAAGTAGTTGAAGAAGGTGCGTCGCGAGACGCCCACCTCAGCGCACAGCTCTTCGACGGTGAAGCCGGTCAGCCCGCGCTCGGCGGTGAGCTCGCGCGCGCGACGGCGCAGCGCGCGCTCGGTGTCGCGCGTCCGCTGCTCACGCGAAGAAACTGCACTCTCGACCATTCAGTGCATTTTTGCACTTGATGATCCGGAGTGCAAAACCGCCGATGGGTGGCGAGCCGGCCCCTTCGTGCCGAGCGAGCCCTCCTCCGCCGAAAATAGCGGGGCGGCTCGGCGAGAAAAGGGGTGGTTCGGCGAACGAGTGACGAGCGAAGAGCGGCGAGGGTCAGACGTGGTCGTGCCAGGAGTGCTTCGGGTCGAACCCGAGCACGCGGCGGGCCTTGTCGATCGAGAGCAGCGTCTCGTGCGCGCCCGGCTCGCCGCGCACCTCGACGCCGGGGAACACCTCGGCGATGAGGTCGGCGTTCGGCCGGTTCATGACGGTGTCGGCGGCCGCGATGATGTAGGCCTCGAAGCCCGCGGGGGCGTGCTGCAGCGCCCTGTCGATGGCCTGAGCACCGTCGCGCGCGTCGATGTAGCCCCACAGGTTCCACTTGCGCACCATCGGGTCGTCCTGGAAGTCGGGGAAGCCGGCGTAGTCGTCGGGAACGAGCACGTTGGAGAACCGCAGCGCGCTCACCGAGAGGTCGGGGTGCCACCGCACGAGCTCGCGTGCCAGCTGCTCCTCGAGGGTCTTCACGATCGAGTAGACCGACTCCGGGCGCGGCGGGTACTCCTCGTCGACCGGGATGTACGGCGGCGGTACGTCGAACGGCAGGCCCAGCACCGTCTCGCTCGAGGCGTAGACGATGCGCCGGATGCCCAGCCTCGCCGCGGCCCAGAACACGTTGAAGGTCGCGGGCATGTTGTTGTGGAAAGTCGCCACGTCGGTGCGCAGCCCTGGCGCCGGGATGGCCGCCAGGTGCACGACCGCGTCGAACGGCGCAGTGCGGTCGACACCGCCGAGCGCGTCGATCACCTGCCCGTAGTCGGTGAGGTCGACCTGCACGAATCCCGACGCGCGGGCGCCGACCGCGTCGAACCCGGTGACATCGTGTCCGGCGGCGCGGAGTTCGCGGATGGCGACCGAGCCGAGCTTTCCGGTCGCGCCGGTGAGAGCGATACGCATGTCGCCACCCTGCCACACCCTCACCACCTCGAGGCCGTCGCCCTTCGATGCCGGTCACGTGGATGCACGAGGGACGAGCGTCGTCGGCAGCGTGATCGGAGCGTTCGGGGGCGGGGCGCCCTCGGCGGCGTCGGCGAGCAGTCCGACCGCGGTGGCGGCCATCTCGCGGATCGGCTGCCGCACCGTGCTGAGTGCCGGGGTCATCCAGCGCGCACCGCGCACATCGTCGAACCCCACCACCAGCACATCGTCGGGAATGCGCGCACCGGATGCCGCCGCCGCGGCGTAGACACCGGCCGCATGTTCGTCCGACACCGCGAAGACGCCGATGCGATCGCGCGGGTCTCGCCGCCGGAGCACCGGGACCATCGCATCGCGCGCGGCGGGAGCGTGCCACGCGCTCGTGGTCGCGTCGACGTCGGCGTGCGGCAGGTGGCGGGCGAGCTCTTCGACGAATCCGTCGCGGCGGGCCCGTCCGTACCGGAACGGCGGGTCGCCGCCGAGGACGGCGAAGCGGGTCGCGCCGCGGGCGGCGAGGTGCCGGGCTGCCGCCGCGGCGCCGGCGGTATCGGTCGTGCGCACACTCGGCATGCCGTGCGTCGCCTCCGACGGGGGATCGAGGAGGACGACCGGAATGTGCGATTTCTGCACCGCGCCCAGCTGCGACGCGGTGGGCGAGATCAGACCGAGCACGACACCCGCCGAGCCGCGCCGACGCACGCGCACGGGCCAATCGTCGCCCGGGAAGTCGCTCTCCTCGGTGAGCACCAGGTCGTAGCCGCGGGCGGTCGCCGCCCCGTGCGCCCCCGCGGTCACCTCGTCGGCCCACGGGTTGTGGAAGCGGCCGAGCACGAGGTCGATCAGGTGAGCGCTCGCGGCCGGGCGTCCGCCGCGTGCGGCATGCCGTCCGTACCCGAGCGCCGTCGCCGCCTCCCGTACGCGACGCCGCGTCTGCGCCGACAGGTCGCCGCGCCCCGACATCGCCCGCGATGCGGTGGCCACGCTGACGCCCGCGGCGGCCGCGACGTCTGCCAGGGTCGCCCGGGTCATGGCTCCACCATCGAGCAGGGCGCCGGTTTTGCGCAAGTTTCGGCTGCGGCCCTGCTGCCGATGGCACGCTCGTCGCAGACAGAGAGGAGCATCGATGACGATTCCGGATGCGCCGCTGCGGATCGCCGTGATCGGGAACGGCTTCATGGGCCGCATGCACACGCACGCGTGGCGCACGGCGCCGCGCTTCTTCCCGCTCGGCCGTGAGATCGTCCCCGTCGTGCTCGTGGGTCGCCGCGCCGACGGAGCCGCTGCCGCTCGTGACCTGGACTGGCCCGAATACGCCACCGACTGGCGAGAGGTCGTCGGTCGTGCCGACATCGACGTGGTCGACATCTGCACACCGGGGGACACGCACGCCGAGATCGCGCTCGCGGCCCTCGCCGCCGGCAAGCACGTGCTGTGCGAGAAGCCGCTGGCGAACTCCGTCGCGGAGGCCGATCGCATGGTCGACGCCGCCGCGACCGCGCCGGGCGTCGCCTTGTGCGGATTCAGCTATCGCCGCACCCCGGCCCTTGCCGCCGCTCGTGCGCACATCGCCGACGGTGCGCTCGGTGAGATCCGGCACGTGCGGGCGCAGTACCTGCAGGACTGGCTGAGCGATCCCGACGCTCCCCACACCTGGCGACTGGACCGCGATCGTGCGGGATCGGGGACGCTGGGCGACATCGGGGCGCACTCCATCGACACCGCGCAGTGGCTGATCGGAGACGACATCGCGGCCGTCTCGGCGGTGCTCCGCACCTTCGTCCCCACCCGTCCGCCGATGGTGACGCAGGCCGGAATCGGCGGTGTGGCCGGCGCGGGGGAGCGGCTGCCGGTCACCGTCGACGACGCGGTCGCCGTCACGGCCCGCTTCGCGGGGGGCGCCCTCGGCGTTATCGAAGCCACGCGCCTGGCCACCGGCCGCCGCAACGCCAACCGGATCGAGGTCAACGGCTCCCTCGGATCCGTCGCGTTCGACTTCGAGCGCATGAACGAACTGGAGTATTACCGCGCCGATGACCCGGCCGGCGCGCAGGGCTTCCGCCGCATCCAGATGACCGAACCCGAGCATCCGTATGCGGGGGCGTGGTGGCCGCCCGGACACGGACTCGGTTACGAGCACCTGTTCACGCACCAGGTGGTCGACTTCGTGCGGGCGATCGGTGGCGACGTCGATGCTGCTGCACCGTCGTTCGCCGAGGCGGCGCGTGTGCAGCGGGTGCTCGCGGCGGTGACCGAGAGTGCGGCGAACGGTGCCGTGATGACGCCCGTGCACCGGCGCGACGACGAGGGGAGGGCATCATGACGCGCTCCGCGCTCGTGGTCCGCGGCGGGTGGGAGGGCCATCATCCGGTCGAGGCGACCGAGCTCTTCCTGCCGTTCCTGCGGGCCGAGGGTTTCGAGGTCGTCGTCGAGGAGAGTCCGGAGGTCTACGCCGACGCGGACCGCATGGCCGCGACCGATCTCATCGTGCAATCCGTGACGATGTCGGAGATCTCCGCCCAGGCCGTGGCGGGACTTCGCCGCGCCGTCGCGGCCGGCACCGGAATGGCGGGGTGGCACGGTGGCATCGCCGACTCGTACCGGAAGAGCTCCGACTACCTGCAGCTGATCGGCGGGCAGTTCGCGACGCATCCCTCGAAGCACCCCGCCGAGGTGCACGGCGACGAGACCGACAACTACCTCACCTACCGCGTCGCGATGACCGACCTCGGGCGCGACCACGAGATCACCCGCGGCATCGACGGTTTCTCGCTGCACACCGAGCAGTACTGGGTGCTCCACGACGACCTCATCGACGTGCTCGCCACCACGACGCACCCGGTGCAGCCGTACCATCCGTGGCACCGCGAGATCACCTCACCCGCAGTCTGGACACGGCTGTGGGGAGACGGGCGCGTGTTCGTCGCGACGCCCGGGCACAGCGTCGAGGTGCTGCGCGAGCACAGCGTGCGCACGATCGTCGAGAGGGGGATGCTGTGGGCGGCACGCACACGATAGGGATCGTCGGGCTCGGGGTCATCTCGCGCGCCTACCTCGACACCCTCGCCGGGGTCGACGGGGTGCGCATCGCCGCGGTCGCCGACCTCGACACCGCCCGCGCCGATGCGACGGCCGCGGCGCTCGACGGGAGCCGCGCGATGTCCACCGCCGACCTCGTCGCCGACCCGCAGGTCGACACGGTGCTGAACCTCACGATCCCCGCCGCGCACGCCGAGGTCGCGCTCGCCGCCATCCGGCATGGCAAGAACGTGTTCGGCGAGAAGCCGCTCGCCGCGACCCTCGCCGATGCGCGCGAGGTGATGCTCGCTGCCGCCCGCGAGGGGGTGAGCGTCGGATGCGCCCCCGACACCGTGCTGGGCACGGGCGTGCAGACCGCGCGCCGAGCCGTCGACGACGGTCTCATCGGGGCGCCCGTGGGCGCGACCGCCACGTGGGTCTCGCCCGGCCACGAGCACTGGCATCCGCAGCCGGACTTCTATTACCGGGCCGGCGGCGGCCCGCTGCTGGACATGGGGCCCTACTACCTGACCTCGCTCGTGCACCTGCTCGGCCCGGTGGTCGCCGTCTCCGGCGCCGCCTCGCGGGCGCGCACGACCCGCGAGATCGCCTCGGGGCCGCGGAGGGGCGAGATCGTGCCGGTCGAGGTCGACACCCACATCGCGGGCGTGCTCGAGCACGCGGGAGGTGGGATCTCGACGGTCACGATGAGCTTCGACGGTGTCGCCACCGCGGCCCGCCCGCTCGAGGTCTACGGCACCGAGGGGGCCCTGGTCCTTCCCGACCCGAACCACCACGCCGGCCCGGTGTCGCGGTTCCCGCGCCGCGGCGCGGAATGGGACACGCTGCCGGTGTCGGCCGGTTACGAAGGCGCCGCGCGCGGCATCGGGCTGCTCGATTTCCTCGCCGGACACCGTCGGGCCGGGGGCGATGTGGCGCTGCACGTGCTGGAGGTCATGGAGTCGCTCCACGCCGCCGCCGCGGCGCACACCCGCATCGAGCTCACGACCTCGGTCGAGCGCCCGTCACCGGTGCCGTTGACCCCCGCATCCGCCTGGCGCTGACCCGCAGCCCGCCGGGGCGAAGGTCACGGCGTGGGGGCCGCGGGGACGCGGGCGATGCGCCGCACGCGGGAGGGGACCGGCTGCGGCGGTGCATCCGACACGCGGTGCACGTCGCCGGTCAGTCGGATGCGGGCCTCGGTGTCGCGCGTCGCGCACGACGGGCCGACCCACACATCCACCTCGCCCGGCTCGACGATCCGGAATCCCGCCCGTCCGGTGAAGCCCAGGCGCGACGCCGGCACGTCGAAGGTCACCTCGGCACGCTCCCCCGGGTCGAGGGCGACGCGGCGATACGCCAGCAGCTGTGCCACCGGTCGCGTCACCTGCGCGTACAGGTCGCGCGCGTACACCTGCACGAGGTCGGTTCCGGCGCGCTCGCCGATGTTCTCGATCGAGACGGTGACGGTCAGCGCGCCGTCGGTCGGTGCATCCGCGGCCACGAGACCGCTCCGGCGGAAGGCCGTGTAGGACAGGCCGTGACCGAAGGGGAAGGCGGGGGTGTTGTCGGCGCTCGTGATCTCGGTGGGCCCGCCCAGGACCGGATGCAGATAGCTGTACGGCTGCGAGCCGGCCGAACGGGGGAGCGACACCGGCAGGTGCCCCGACGGGTTCACCCGGCCCGACAGCACGCCGGCGATGGCGGTGCCGCCCTCCTCGCCGGGGAAGAACGCCTGTACGACGGCGGCGGTGCGCTCGCGCATCCATCCGATCGCGTACGGGCGCCCCGAGAGCACCACGACGACGGTCGGCGTGCCGGTGGCGGCGACCTCCTCCACGAGGCGGCGCTGCACGCCCGGCAGCTCGAGATCATCGACGTCGTTGCCCTCGCCGACCGTGCCGCGACCGAAGAGGCCCGCGCGGTCGCCGACGACGACCACGGCGACCCGGGCCGCGGATGCCGCGGCGGCCGCGTCGGCGATTCCCGACGCGTCGTCGCCCTCGACCTCGCAGCCGGCTGCGCGCATGATCGTCGCCTGCGGCAGCTCCCGAATCAGCGACGCGAGCACCGACGGGATGTCGAACCCCAGCGGGGTGTCCGGGTGGTGCGCCAGCACGTGGTTGGCGAACGAATAGCAGCCCATCAGCGCGTCTGGCGCGTCGGCGTTCGGGCCGATCACGGCGATGCTGCCACCGTCCGGCGACAGCGGCAGCGTGCCGTCATTGCTCAGCAGCACGATCGACTCCTCCGCGGTGCGACGGGCGAGCTCCCGGTGCGCGGGGCTGTCGAGATCGACGGTGGTGGGCGGGTCGTCGAATGCGGCGTCGAGCAGCCCGAGCTCCTCCTTCTGCGCCAGCACGCGCCGGACCGCGCGATCGACCAGAGCGAGCTCGTCGGGATGCGTCCCGAGGCGCTCCCGCAGGGGACCGAGGAATGCGTCGCCCGTGGGCAGCTCCACGTCGATCCCTGCTTGCAGCGCGAGCGCCGCAGCCTCGCCGAGGTCTGCGGCGAGGCCGTGCATCGTGTGGAGGAAGGCGACGGCGAAGTAGTCGGCGACGACAGTGCCGTCGAAGCCCCACTGCTCGCGGAGTACGCCGGTGAGCAGGTCCGGGTCGGCCGCGACCGGCATCCCGTCGATCTCGGCATAGGAGTTCATCACCGAGCGCACGCCCCCGGTGCGCACCGCCATCTCGAACGGCGGAAGCACGGTGTCGGCGAGAAAGCGCGGCCCGGCGTGCACGGGGGCGTGGTTGCGACCGGCGCGCGAGGCGGAGTAGCCCGCGAAGTGCTTCAGCGTGGCGTGCACGCCGGCTCGCTGCAGTCCCTGCACGTAGGCCGTGCCGATCGTGCCGACCACATACGGATCTTCCGCGATGCACTCGTCGACGCGCCCCCACCGTGGATCGACGACGACGTCGAGCACGGGAGCGAGGCCCTGGTGGATGCCGAGCTGCCGCAGCGACGATCCGATCACCTCCGCCATCTCGGCGGTGAGGTCGGGGTCGAACGCGGCCCCCCATGCCAATGGCGTCGGGAACGTTGCCGCCTTCCACGCCGCGAGCCCGGTCAAGCACTCCTCGTGCACGATGGCGGGGATTCCCAGCCGTGTCTCGCGCACCAGCCGGCGCTGCTCGTCCCAGAGCCACGCCGCGCGGTCGACGGGGTCGACCGGTCGCGTGCCGTACACGCGGGTGAGATGGCCGATGCCGTGCACCGTCGCCTCGTCGTAGGGGCCGCTGTTGCCCATCTCGCCGGCCATGGGGGCGACGACCTCGCCGCCCTTGTCGACCCAGTAGCCGACGAGCTGCGCGAGCTTCTCGTCGAGACTCATGCGGGCCAGCAGCCCTTCCACACGGGCCGAGGTCGTGGGCAGGGCGGTGTCGGGTGAGAACACGATGACTTCTCTCTCGCGTCGGGCGCGGGGTCGGGGATCAGCCCTTGACGGCGCCGGTGAGGCCGCCGACGATGCGTCGTTCGAACAGGCTGAAGAACAGCAGCGCCGGCAGCATCGACAGCGAGGTGAACGCCAGCACGCGGGCCGTGTCGACGGAGTACTGCGACGAGAACGCCTGCACGCCGAGGGGGAGGGTGAAAGCCGCCTCATTGTTCAGGATGAACAGCGGCAGCAGGTAGGCGTTCCAGCTGTTGATGAAGGCCAGGATCCCGACGGTGATCACACCGGGAACCGACAGCGGCAGCACCATGCGCCAGAAGAACGACAGCCGGCCGCATCCGTCGATGTAGGCCGCCTCCTGGATCTCATCCGGAATCGCCCGGAGGAACGGCACGAGGATGATGATCGTCACCGGCAGGGCGAACGCGATCTGGGGGAGGATGACGCCCGGCAGGGTGTTCATCAGACCCAGGTTTCGCACCACGATGTACAGCGGCGTGATGGCCACGGTGATGGGGAACATCAGGCCCGCGGCGAACAGGGCGTAGAGGAATCCGCGGCCCCGGAAGCTGTAGCGCGCGATGACGTAGCTGGCCATGAGGCCGAGCCCGACGGCTCCGACCGTGGTGACCACGGCGACGATCGTGGAGTTGAGGACCTGGTTCCAGAACAGGCCGCTCGAGATCACGCTGAGGTAGTTCTCCAGCTGCCACGGCGAGGGGAAGCCGGCCGGGTCGACCGTGATCTGCGAGTTGGACCGGAAGCCGCCGATGATGATGTACGCGACGGGACCGAGCATGAGCGCGATCACGAGGAGCGCGATGAAGTACACGGAGGGCGGGCCCCACGGCAGCGAGGCGCGCGCGCTGCGGCCCCGGCGGCCGGGTACGCGCGTTGTGATGGCCATGGTGCTCACGCGGCACCCCTTTCCGTGATCGCGCCCGCGGTGTCCCGGCGCAGCACCCAGCGCTGATAGACCAGGGCGACGATCAGCGAGATGGCGAAGATGACGACGGCGACGGCGTTGCCGTATCCGAAGTTGCCGGCGTTCCGGCCGGTGGCGACCATGTAGATCGCCATCGTGTTGGTGCCCGCGACCGACGAGACGTACTGGCCCCAGATGATGTACACGAGATCGAACAGCTGCAGGGCTCCGATGATCGACAGGAAAGCCCAGATGCGCACGGTCGGCCCGAGCAGCGGGAGGGTGATGCGGCGCTGGATCTGCCAGTACGAGGCGCCGTCGATCGCCGCCGCCTCGTAGAGCTCCTCGGGGATGCTCTGCAGACCCGCGAGGAAGAGGATCACGGCGAAGCCGATGTACTTCCAGGTGAGGATGGCCATCAGCGTCCAGATCGCGATCTGCGGGTCGGCCAGCCAGTCCTGCGCGAGGAATCCGAGCCCGAGGTTCTCCAGAGCGGCGTTGGCGGCGCCGTTCGTGGCGAGCATGAGGCTGAACCCGGTGCCGACGACGACCTCCGCGATCACGTAGGGCACGAAGATGAGCACCCGGATGACGGACTGACCGCGCATCCGGCGATTGAGCAGCAGGGCCAGGAGGAAGGCGACCGGTCCCTGCAGGACGAGCGACATCACGACGATGAACGCGTTGTGCCCGAGCGCGGCCTGGAAATTCGGGTCGCTGAAGATCGTGACGTAGTTCTGCAGGCCCACGAAGTCGGTCGCGGGGCCGAAGCCCGACCAGCGGAAGAAGCCGTAGTACGCGGCCATCGCGACCGGCAGCAGCACGAACCCGGCGAAGAAGACCACCGCCGGGCCCGCCAGCAGCAGCACCTCGATGCGCCCGGCCCAGCTGAGGCCGCGGCGTCGCCCGCCCGCGCGTGGGGCCGACGGGGGCGGCGTGCTGCCGTCCCCGTCGGCCTGCGCGAGATCGGCCTCGACGGCGGACATCTCGCGAAGCGACATGATCAGCCCTGAGCGCCGGCGGTGTTGACGGTGTCGATGAACTGCTCGGGCGAGCTGTTGCCCGCCAGCATGTCGACGACCGCGACGTTCAGCGCGTTGCCGACGTTCTGACCGAGCACGGTGTCCAGCCACTGCGACACGAACGGCGCGCTGTTGTAGGCCTCCAGGATCTGCTGCAGGTACTCCTCCGTCACCGCTTCCTGCGCGACGGTGTTCACCGGCGGGGACTGATACGCCTCGTAGTACAGCTCCTGCTGCTCGGCACCGGCGATGAAATTGAGGAAGTCGGCGCACTCGTCCGGGGCCTGAGCCGAGCACGAGTAGCCGTCGACCCCGCCCATCATCGAGCCGGGCTCACCGTCGCCGCCCTCGATCTCGGGGAAGGGGAACCATGCCAGGTCGGGCAGGGGCTGCTCGTCCGGCGTGAGCGAGGCGATGACCCCGGGGTTCCAGGCGCCCATGAGCTCCATCGCCGCCTGCCGGTTGGCGATCAGACCTGCGGAGCTGCCGGCGGCCTGCTGCGCGGCGGTGGTGAGGAATCCCTCGTTGAAGGGGTCGATCGCGGCGAAGGACTCGAGGTCCTCGGCCGCGCGCAGCCAGCACTCGTCGCTGAAGTCCTTGCTGTCTCCTGTCGCCTCGATGACCTCGGGGCTGCACTCGCGGAGGGCGAAGAAGTAGTACCAGTGCGCGGCGGGCCAGGCGTCCTTGCCGCCGAGCGCGATCGGCGCGATGTCGGTCTGCTGCAGCTGCTCGACCGCGTCCTCGAGGTCGTCGATGGTCTCGGGCGTCGATTCGATGCCGGCCGCGGCGAAGGTATCCTCGCTGTACCAGAATCCTCCCGGCAGCACCGACAGCGGCATCGCCCAGACCGAGTCCTGGTAGGTCTCGGCGGCGAAGGATCCCTCCGGGATCTCCGCGCGGACCTCATCAGAGATGCGGTCGGTGAGATCCATCAGCTGGCCGGCGTTGACCATCGCGGTCATCTTGCCGCCGCCGCGCTGGAGGAAGAGGTCGGGCGGGTCGCCGGCGTTGAGGGCGGTCTGCAGCTTGCCGTCGAGGTCTTCGTTCTGCACCGCCTGGATCTCGATGGTGACGCCCGGGTTGGCCTCTTCGAAGGCCGCGGCCGCGTTCTCCCAGTACTCCTGACCGGGACCGGTCGTGGAGTTGTGCCACAGGGTGAGGGTGGTGGTGCCGTCGGCGGATCCGCCGTCGTCGCCGCTGCACGCCGCGAGCGTGACCGCTCCCAGGGCGAGTGCCGCGGTACCCGCGAGGACTCTCTTCGCGTTCATGTGATTCCTGTCTCTCTTCGTTGAGGGCGCCTCCGCCAGTGGGGGCGCGGGATGGGTGCGGGACCATGTTGTGACCGACGATAAAAAGTGTCAAACGTTTTCGAAATCATTTTCCATCTGGGTAAGCTCGCCCGTGTGAGCCGCCGTCCGACCATCCACGACGTCGCCCGCGAGGCGGGGGTGTCGGTGGCCACGGTGTCGAAGGCGATCAACGGTCGCTACGGCGTGAAGGCCGCCACCGCCGATCGGGTGCTCGAGGTCGTCCGCCGACTGGGATACGAGACGAGCCTCGTCGCCAGCAGCATGCGCGCGCGCACGACGGGCGTGATCGGCGTGCTCGTCGCCGACTTCGAGCCCTTCAGCGCTGAGGTGCTCAAGGGTGTCGGGGCGGCGCTCCGGGACGGTCCCTTCGACGTGCTCGCGTACAGCGGGGCGCGGCACGCCGGCGGCGAGGGATGGGAGCGGCGCTCACTCAGCCGGCTGAGCGGAACCCTCATCGACGGGGCGATCATCGTCACTCCCACGGTGACCAACATCTCCGCCGAGGTGCCGGTGGTCGCCATCGATCCGCACACCGGACCCGCCGATCTGCCGACGGTGGAATCCGACAGCTTCCGCGGCGCCCAGGAGGCGGTGCGGCACCTGGTGGAGCTCGGCCACCGGCGCATCGCGTTCGTCGCGGGACGCCCCGACCTCCGCTCGTCGATCGCACGCGATGCCGGCTACCGTCGCGCGCTCGCCGATGCGCAGCTGCCGTTCGATCCGTCGCTCGTCGGTGAGGGTAGCTACGAGGAGGACACGGTCCGGGGCGTCGCGGCGGCGCTGCTGCAGCGTCGCGACCGGCCGACGGCGATCTTCGCGGCCAACGACGTCTCGGCGATCGCCGTCACCGAGGTCGCCGCGGAACTCGGGCTCAGCATCCCGGGCGACCTCTCCGTGGTGGGGTTCGACGACATCCCCGACGCGTCGCAGCGCTCGCCCGCCCTCACGACCGTGCGGCAGCCCATGCAGCGGCTCGGCGGGGAGGCGGCGCGCCTCGTGCTGGCGCTCATGTCCGGGAGCGCGCCCGAGGCCACGCACCTGCGGCTTCCGACCCGCCTCGTGGCCCGCGCCACCACCGCTCCGCCGGCGCGCTGACCCCCGCCCGTCGAGCCGGCGTCAGCGGCGGCGCCACCAGCGGCGACGACGGGGCGGAGCGGATGCGGCGCGTGCGGATGCCTCCGCCCGAGCGGCGCGGCGCTCCCGCCAACGGCCCACCTCCGCGTCGACGTCGCGGAGCGCCGTGACCACCGGCGGCCCGCCGAGCAGCTGCATCCGGGCATGCCGCACGCGGCGGTTGAAGTCCTCGAGGTGCTCGCGCACATTCTGCTCCGACCCGATCGCGTCGAGGCGGTCCTCGAGCTCGAGGTCTTCGACGCGCAGCATGATCGCCGGCGGCCCGAGGCCGGTCAGCCGCTCCGACTCGATCTTGCGGCGGATCCACCAGTCCGGATCGTTCGGGCGTCCGAGGTCGAGCGGCTTGCCGGCGCCGGGGAGGTCGTCGAAGTCGCCGCGACGGATCGCCTGCTGGATGGCGACCTCGACGAAGGCCGCCCGATCCGAAGCCGTCGGCGTGGCAGCGCAAGTCTCCGGCGCGGACTCGGCTGTCTCCGGCGTGGACTCGGTGCTCTCGCTCTCGCGCTCGCGCTCGCCCGAGATCCCCTGCTCGCGCGCCCACTTCTGCGTGCGGTAGCGCGCGGCATTCTCACGGGGGTCTTCGCTCACGATGTCACCTCGTCGACGCGACCCCCGCGGGGTCGGCCAGGAGCGGGGCGAAGGCTGCCTCGGCGGCGCCGATCAACAGGCGATCCTCGGCAAGGGCCGCGGTGCGGATCTCGACGTCGTCGGCCGCGGCCGGCATGCACTGCGCGCGCATCGCCTCATCGAGCGCGGCCGGGTCGCTGTCGGCCAGCGTCGCGAGGAATCCGCCGAGGATCACCACCGAGGGGTTCAAGACGTTGACGGCGTTTCCGAGGGCGGTCGCGAGGATGCCGCGCTGGCGCGCGATCTCGTCGCGCACATCCACCTCGGACGAGGCGGCGAGGGCTGCGGCGAGGGTCGGGTCGTCGGCGGAGGGGAGGCGTGCCGCGGCGAGCAGTCGCGCCCGGCTCACCTCGTCTTCGAGCACGCCGTCGTCGGCGCGGCGATGGGTCGCCGAGGCGATGCCCGGGCGATTCTGGCCGAACTCGCCGGCGTAGCCCGAGGCGCCGCCGAGGGGCATCCCGGCCACGATCACTCCGCCGCCGATGCCCGAGGCGCCGCCGTTGAGGTAGACGAGGTGATCCACACCCACACCCGCGCCGAAGCGGTGCTCGGCGATCGCGCCGAGCGTGGCGTCGTTGTCCACGGCCGTGGGAAGACCCGTTGCCTCTTCGACCAGCGCGCGCAGCGGCACATCCCGCCAGCGCAGGTGCGGGGCGTGGCGCACCACCCCGTCGGAGGCGCGCACGAGACCCGGCGTCGCGACGCCCACCCCGACGAAGCGCGCGCCGGACAGGTCGCCGTCGCCCCAGCGGTCGAGGGCCTCGGCGAGCTGGTCGACCGTCGCATCGGGCGTGGGGAGGTCGAGCGCGTCGATGCGCTCGCGTGCGACGACGGTGCCGTCGAGGGCGACGGCGGCGAGGGTCAGGGCATCGACCTCGGGGTTGGCGGCGAGCACCATGACGTCGGGGCTCGCGGCGACGACGGGCGACGGGCGCCCGACCCGCTTCGTGGGGTCGGGAGCGCGTTCGACGACGAGTCCGAGGTCGACGAGCTCCGCGGCCAGGGCGGCCACGGTGGAGCGGTTCAGGCCCGTCGCGGTCGTCAGCTGGGAGCGGGACAGGGCGCGTTCACGGTGCACGAGCTCGAGGAACCGGGCGAGGTTGCCGCGGCGCATGTCCTCGACGGTCGACACGGCGCTCAGCATGTCGATGAGCCTAGCCGCCTCGACAGGCGCGCCAGACGTTGACCCGCGGGCACGGGTGATATACGTTGTGACACGCAACATTTACCTCACTCGACGTGGAGACGACATGCCCACCCCCACTCCTGCCGACAAGTTCACCTTCGGCCTCTGGACCATCGGCTACAACGGCACCGACCCCTTCGGCGGCCCGACTCGTGGCCCGCTCGACGTCGTGCACGCCGTGGAGAAGCTCGCTGAGCTCGGCGCCTACGGCATGACCTTCCACGACGACGACCTGTTCGCCTTCGGCTCCACCGATGCCGAGCGGCAGGCGCAGATCGACCGGCTGAAGGGCGCGCTGGAAGCGACCGGGCTGACCATCCCGATGGTCACCACCAACCTCTTCTCCGCTCCGGTGTTCAAGGACGGCGGCTTCACCTCCAACGACCGTCAGGTGCGTCGCTTCGCCCTGCGCAAGGTGCTGCGCAACCTGGACCTGGCCGCCGAGCTCGGCGCGAAGACCTTCGTCATGTGGGGCGGCCGCGAGGGCGCCGAGTACGACACCGCGAAGGATGTGCGCGCCGCGCTGGAGCGCTACCGCGAGGCCGTCAACCTCCTCGGCGACTACGTCACCGACAAGGGCTACGACATCCGCTTCGCGATCGAGCCCAAGCCCAATGAGCCGCGCGGCGACATCCTGCTGCCCACGGTCGGTCACGCGCTGGCCTTCATCGAGTCGCTCGAGCGGCCCGAGCTCGTCGGCCTGAACCCCGAGGTCGGCCACGAGCAGATGGCGGGTCTGAACTTCACCGCCGGCATCGCGCAGGCGCTGTACCACGGCAAGCTCTACCACATCGATCTCAACGGGCAGCGGGGCATCAAGTACGACCAGGACCTCGTCTTCGGTCACGGCGACCTGCACAACGCCTTCTCGCTCGTCGACCTGCTCGAGAACGGCGGCGTGAACGGGGGCCCGGCCTACGACGGGCCGCGCCACTTCGACTACAAGCCCAGCCGCACCGAGGACGAGACCGGCGTCTGGGACTCCGCGGCCGCGAACATGCGCACCTATCTGCTGCTGAAGGAGCGCGCCGCCGCCTTCCGCGCCGACCCCGAGGTGCAGGCCGCGCTCCAGGACGCGAAGGTCGCCGAGCTGTCGCAGCCCACGCTGAACGCGGGCGAGACCTACGACGACCTCCTCGCAGACCGCTCGGCCTACGAGGACTTCGACGCCTCGGCTTATCTCGACGGCAAGGGCTTCGGGTTCGTCCGGTTGCAGCAGCTGGCGACCGAGCACCTGATGGGCGCCCGCGGCTGACACCCCCAAGGGGTGTCCCTTCCCCAAGGGGCCCCCTTTCCCAGGGGGTGTCCCTTTCCCAGGGGGTGTCCCTTCCCCAGGGGGCCCTTCTCCCAAGGGGGTGCCCCTTCACCTCTGCACCCCGGGGTGTGTCCCAATTTCTGTCGCCAAGGCCTGCGAGAACAACAGAAATTGGGACATTGGATGGCGTTGGGACACAGGATGGCGGTGGGACACAGGATGGCGTTGGGCGTTGGTAGTGGGGCGATGAAGACGGAGATGGAGCAGCGATGGCGCTTGTGATGGGGGTCGACTCGTCGACACAGTCGTGCAAGGTCGTGGTGGTGGATGCCGACACCGGCGCCGTCGTGCGCGAGGGGCGAGCGGCCCACCCGGATGGCACGGAAGTGGATCCCGCCGCGTGGTGGGACGCCCTGCGAGAGGCGATCGTCGCCGCCGGCGGCATGGGCGACGTGGATGCATGGAGCATCGGTGGGCAGCAGCACGGCATGGTCGCCCTCGACGCCGAGGGCCGGGTCATCCGTGATGCGCTGCTGTGGAACGACACGCGTTCGGCGGATGCCGCCGAGGCGCTCATCGACGAGTTCGGCGCCGATTCGCTCGCCGAGCGCACGGGGCTCGTGCCGGTCGCATCGTTCACGATCACGAAGCTGCGGTGGCTGCGCGACGCCGAGCCGGACAATGCCGCCCGCGTCGCCGCCGTCGCGTTGCCGCACGACTGGCTCACGTGGCGCCTGCGCGGGTTCGGGCCCGCCGGGGAATCGGCGCGGGGCCCGGTGCTCGACGAGCTCGTGACCGACCGCTCGGATGCGTCCGGCACCGGGTACTGGAGCCCCGACGCGTGGGCGCCGGGCGTCGACGGCTACGACCGCGACCTGTTCGTCTCGGCCCTCGGCCACGACGCCGTGCTGCCTCGCGTGCTCGGTCCGGCCGAATGGGTCACCGACGAGGGCGGCCGCCGCGTCGCTCCGGGGGCCGGTGACAACGCCGGTGCCGCCCTCGGGGTGGGCGCGGCCACCGGGGATGTCGTCGTCTCGATCGGCACCTCCGGCACGGTCTTCGCCGTCAGCGCCTCGCGCACCGTCGACTCCTCGGGGACCGTCGCGGGCTTCGCCGACGCAGACGGCGGCTTCCTGCCGATCGTGGTGACCCTCAACGCCGCACGGGTTCTGGATGCGATCGCCCGGCTGCTCGGCGTCGATCACGCGGAGTTGAGCGACCTCGCTCTGGCCGCGGAGTCCGGCGCCGGCGGACTGACGCTGCTGCCGTACTTCGAGGGCGAGCGAACCCCGAACCTGCCGGACGCGACCGCATCCCTCACCGGCATGACCCTCGCCTCGACGACGCGGGAGAACCTCGCCCGGGCGGCGGTGGAGGGCATGCTCGCCGGCCTCGGCGCGGGACTCGACGCGTTGCGCGCCCTGGATGTTCCGCTCGAGCGGGCCCTCCTCATCGGTGGCGCGGCGCAGTCCCCCGCGGTGCAGGCGATCGCGCCCGGGATCCTGGGTCTGCCGGTGGAGGTGCCGCCGCCGGGGGAGTACGTAGCGCTCGGCGCTGCGCGCCAGGCTGCTCGCGTCGCGGAAGTCTGACCGGGCGGGCGTTCGGGCGCCACCCCTCCCGCGGCTGTCACCCCGCGGAGTGGATCGTGTAGGCGCCGTCGACGGGATACACGCATCACCCGATGCCGGGACGCATCCGGCGCTCCTACCGTCGGGACCATGGACCTCGCGATGATCTCGGGCACGGTGTCGACCGTGCTGTTCGCGTGTGCCCATCTGCCGATGGTGTTCAAGGCGATCCGCTCGCGCGATATGCGCTCCTACAGCGCCGCGTCCCTCGCGGTGGGCAACGTCGCGAACCTCGTCCATACGGTCTACGTGCTGAGTCTGCCCGTGGGACCGGTGTGGTTCCTGCACGGCTTCTATCTCGTGACGATGGGTCTGATGCTCGTGATGTGGATGCGGTTCGGCCGTTCGAGCGCGGACCGGCCGACGGCGGTACCATTCGGCCATGACGGACACGAGCGCCGTTCTCACCGACGCCCGTCAGGCGTTCGCGCGTCGCGAGTGGCGGCGCGCGCGCGACGCGTTCGCCGCCGCCCGCGCCGATGACGCCCTCGGCGCGGCGGATCTGCGTGCGCTCGCGTCGAGCCAGTGGTGGCTCGGTCAGTGCGAGGACTGCATCGATCTTCTCGACGAGACGTTTCGGAATCAGCGCGCCGCACAGGATGCCATCGGCGCGGCGCACACCGCGCTGACTCTCGCGCTGCTGCGCATCACCCGCGGCGAGGTGACAGTGGGAACGGCGTGGTCGCGGCGCGCGGCTCGGCTGCTGGAGGACGTGCCGCCGCGCATGGAGCACGCCTACCTGGCGTACCTCGATGCGAGTCTGGGCATGTACGACGACGGCGAGCCGTGGTCGACCGGCAGCGTGGCGAGGCTGGCCGCGCTCATCGATCTCGTCGGCGATGACGACGTCGCAGGCGTCTCGGCTCTCGCCGCTGTCGTGGCCGGGATGCATGACCTGCGTCGCGGTGATCCGGAGTCCGGGTTCGCTCACCTCGACGAGGCGATGCTGTCGGTCACGTCGGGGGAGATCGAGCCGGAGTGGGCCGGGGACATGCTGTGCACCACCATCCACACCTGTCACGAGCTCGCCGACTTCGGGCGCATGGCGGACTGGACGCGCGCGACGGAACGGTGGAGCGCCGACTACGGCGCCGATGCGGTGTACGCCGGGGTCTGCCGCGTGCACCGGCTCGAGCTCCAGTCGGCCGAAGGGGACTGGGCGGGCGCCGAGGACGCGCTCGAGCGCGCATGTGCGGTGCTCGAGCGCACGGATCCGTGGGTGGCGGGCGAGGGGTGGTACGCACTCGGTGAACTGCGTCGCCTGCGCGGCGACGGCGAGGGAGCCAGGCGCGCGTTCGCGCTGTCCCGCGCGGCGGGTATCGACCCCTCCCCCGGGGAGGCGCTGCTGGAGCTCAGCGAGGGCCGCGTCGAACCGGCATGGGCATCGCTGTCCGCGTCCCTCGCCGGCCGGGACCGGCTCGCGCGCACACGGCTCTTGCGCGCGGGTGTTCAGATCGCGCTGGCGCGTCGAGACGCATCCACTGCCGATGACCTGGCCGACGAGCTCGAGCGCACGGCGCGCGAATACGGCACGGAGGGATTCCGCGCATGGTCGGCGCATGCGCGCGGGATGGTTCTTCTCGCCCGGGGGCGCCCGACGGAGGCCCTGGCGTCACTCCACGAGGCGCTCCACCTGTTCCGGCGCCTGCGACTGCGGTGGGAACAGGCGCACGTGCTGACATGGATCGCCGATGTCCACGCAGCGACGGGCGATGTCGCGGGAGCGCAGGCCAGGGCGGATGCGGAAGCGATCGTCGCGGAGATCGGGGCCCGGCCGATCGCCTCCCTGCTCGCACCGGAGACGTCGGGGCCTCCCGCTCCGCTCACGGTGCGGGAGGCCGAGATCCTCGCACTCGCCGCGCGGGGAGCGGCCAATCGCGACATCGCCGGGGAGCTCTTCATCAGCGAGAAGACCGTGGGCCGGCACCTCGCGAACATCTACCTGAAACTCGGCGTGAGCTCGCGCACGGCCGCGGCCGCTTGGTGGCACGAGCATCGCTGACGCCGTGCCCGGGGATCATGCAGACGGGCGCGGAACTGCATGATTCTGCCGATGAGGGGTGGGTACCGACGCTTCTAGATTCGACGCATCAATGGTCTCGATGACAGGAGGACACCATGTCCACAGCGGTGAAGGATGAGCGCAGCGTCTCATCGGAGGTCGATGCGTTCGCGGAGAAGGTGATGGCGGCGGCCCTGGGGTGGGTCGACCTGATGGCGATCCACCTCGGTTCGCAAGCCGGGTGGTACGACGCTCTCGCGAAGGCGGGGCCGATGGATGCCGAGGAGCTCGCCGTGGGGACCGGGACGAGTCGCCGATATGCCCAGGAGTGGCTCGAGCAGCAGAGCGCGGCGGGCATCCTCGAGGTGGACGACCCGGCAGGACCTCGTGTGCGGCTCGCGCCGGGGGCCGCGGAAGTGCTCACCAATCGCGGGAGCTTGTCGTATCTCGAGCCGCTGGCTCGCATGCTCGCCGCCTCCGGTGCTCAGATGCCGCGGCTCGTCGAGGCCTACCGCTCGGGCTCCGGGGTGAGCTGGGAGGAGTTCGGCGACCATGCGCGTCAGTCGCAGGCCGATATGAACCGGCCCTGGTTCGACGCTCTGCCTGAGGTGATCCGCTCCGTCGATGGGCTGCACGCGCTGCTCTCGCGCCCCGGTGCCCGGGTCGCTGACATCGGATCAGGGGCGGGCTGGTCTTCGCTGGCGCTTGCGCGTTCCTACCCGGAGGCGACCTTCGACGGCTTCGACGTGGACGACGCGTCGGTCGAGATGGCACGAGAGAACGCTGCCGAGGCGGGGCTGGGCGATCGGGTTCGCTTTCAGAGGGCCGATGCCGCCGATCTGGCCGCTCACGGCCCGTTCGATGTCATCTTCGCCTTCGAATGCCTGCACGATATGCCGCACCCGGTCGACGTGCTGTCCGCCGCTCGTGAGGCCGTCGCCCCGGGCGGTGCGGTCGTCATCATGGACGAGGCGGCCGCGGAGACCTTCTCCCCCGAGGCCGGCGACCTCGAGCGCCTCCTCTACGGGTTCAGCCTGTTCGTGTGCCTTCCGGATGGACTGAGTCATCCCGGAAGCGCCGGCACGGGCACCGTGATGCGCCCCGACACCCTTCGCGGGTATGCACGCGCGGCTGGTTGGGACGATGTCGAGATCATCGTCCCCGAGTTCGGCCTCTGGCGCTTCTATGCCCTCGGGTGAGAGCTAGGCGGTGGACCAGCGGGCCAGCCGCGCGACGAGGTCCCGGTGGCCGGTGGAGGAGTAGGAGCGGGCGTCGTGGCCGAGCACGTCGACGGCGACCCGGCTCGCGGCATGCGTGCGCACCCACGCCGCCGGCATCCGTTCCCCGTCCACGTCGAACTCCGCCACGACGTGGCGCTCGCCTATCGCCTGCAGGCGGGAGTAGCGCTCGTCGTACACGTCGAAGTCGTGCACCTCGCCGCCGTCGGGAAGCGACAGCATCCGCACCCGAACGTCGCCGATCGGCGGATGCCACGACAGCTCCGGCACCCACATGCCGCCGACCGCCGCCGCCCAGTGCGGGTAGTCCCGCATCGACGCCACCGCGCAATGCAGCGCCAGCATGCCGATTCCGCGGTCGAGTGCCTGCGTGAAACCGTCGATGGATGCCGCTGACGCGGGCTGCCCGCCCTCGCCGCGCCACGGGTCGCCGGCGTTCACGACCAGCAGGTCCACGCCCTCGAGGTGGGTCATCGCCCGATCGACATCGTCGTCGACGGAGACGTCGAATCCGGCGTCCGTGAGGATCGCCGACAGCTCCGGAGTGGTCTCCGGGAAGGGGTGCCACGGATCGGCGTAGTGACCGCTGCCGCTGGCGATGAGCGCTTTCACGGATGCCTCCTGGTCGACGACGATGGGAGAGGGTTTCCCATCGTACGGCGGTGTTCCGGGGCATAGTGTGGTGCCGATGACTCCCGCTGAATCCGATTCCGCCCGCCCGTCCGTCCCGCGCCGCCGCGGAAAGCAGATCGTGCTGGAGGTGGTGCGGAGCGAACCGCTCACGCCTCACCTCGTGCGCGTGCATCTCGGCGGCGAGGGCTTCGACGAGTTCATCGCCGAGGCCGATCCGGACAAGCTGGCGTGCACCGACACCTACGCGAAGCTGCTGCTGGCCAAGCCCTCGCTCGGGCTCACGCCTCCCTACGACCTCGAGGCGCTGCGGGCGGAGCTGCCCCGCGAGGACGTGCCGTCTCGCCGCACCTACACGATCCGTGACGTCGACGAGGCGGCGCGAACGATCGCCATCGACTTCGTGGTGCACGGCGATGAGGGTCTCGCCGGGCCCTGGGCGTCCGCGGCGCGCCCCGGCGACCGCCTGTCGCTGTCGCTTCCGGGCGGCGGATACGCGCCGGCCGACGGCGACGTCACCCACGTGATCGTCGGTGACGACTCGGCCCTCCCCGCGATCTCGCGCGCGGTCGAGGCCCTTCGCTCCGACGCGCGCGGCGTGGTGATCGTCGAGGTCGACGACGAGCAGTCGCAGCTGCCGCTGACCGCCCCCGCCGGCGTCGACGTGCGCTGGCTGCACCGCGCTGGTCCGAGCGGTTCGGCGCACCCCGGCACGCTCCTCGTCGCCGCGGTCGAGGCCATGGCCCGACCCGACGGGGCCGTCGACGTCTTCGCGCACGGCGAGCGCACGGCGATCAAGCGTCTCGGCGCGATCTTCCACGGCGAGTGGGGGATCGGCCGGCAGGAGATGTCGGTGTCGGCCTACTGGGCGCACGGACGCGCCGAAGACGCCTTCCAGGCCGAGAAGCGCGAGGCCGTCGGGAAGATCTTCGCCGACTGACGCGTCGACAACACAGGAGATCGGCCGCCGCCGCGCCTCTCTCGGCCGGGAACACAGCAGTGTGGCCGGAATCTCCTGTGTTGTTCACCGGGGAAGGCGAGCGTTCCGGCCGTGGCGTGTGCCAACCGGGCACAATGGGGCCGTGCCGCACGACGAGATCGACGAGGTCGCGGCGGAGCTGTACGCCCTGCCGCCCGACGCCTTCACTGCGGCCCGAAACGCGCGGGCGGCCGCCGCGGGCGGGGAGGCCGGCCGCCGCATCAAGGCGCTGCGTAAGCCCACCGTCGCCGCGTGGGCGGTCGATCTGCTCTCCCGCGAGGGAGATCTCGGCGAGGCGCTCGAGCTGGCCGCCGCCCTCCGCGAGGCGCAGGACGACCTCGACGCCGCGGAGCTGTCCCGCCTCGGCAAGCAGCGCAGGCAGCTCGTCACCGCCCTCACCGCGCAGGCGGTCGCGCTCGCCGAAGACGCCGGCGTTTCCGTGAGCGCCGCCGCACGCGACGACGTGCAGAAGACCCTCAATGCCGCCGTGATGGATGCCGCCGCCGCCGCGGCGGTCAGCACCGCGCGGCTCGTGCGGCCGTTGGAGGCGACCGGGTTCGGCTCCGTCGAGCTCGCCGATGCTGTCGGAGGCTCGATTCCCGGTGCGGCTGCGAAGCCTCCCCGCGACGATCTCGCCGACCGCCGTGCGCGCAAGGCCGCGGAGAAGGCGGCCCGCGAGGCCGAGAGGGCGGCTGCCGACGCCGACCGCGAAGAGGCGAAGCTCACCGAACGGCGCGATCGCGCTCAGCAGAAGCTCGATCACGTGCGCGAGCGCCTCGATGATCTGCGTCGCGACATCGCGCGTCTCGAGCAGGACGAGACGGACGCCGCCCGCACCCTCGCCGACCTCGAGGCGGAGCTTCGCGCGGCGACTGCCGCGGCGCGAAAGGCGACCGCCGCGGCAGAGAAGGCTCGTCGGTCCTTCCCAGAACTCTCGTAGTCGGCGCCCCTACGGTGAGGGCATGGCGACGCCCCGATCCGCAGCGGCCGACTCCGACGACCTCCCCGTGCTGCTGAGTCCGTCCGAACTCCGCACGGCGAGGGACGAGTTCCAGCAGTTCCTCATGGAGTACCGCTTCGGCATGCAGGAGATCGAGACGAAGATCGCCATTCTGCGCGACGAATTCCTGCAGCTGCACGATTACAACCCCATCGAGCACGTCTCGAGTCGCGTGAAGTCGCCCGACAGCCTGGTCGAGAAGATCCGGCGCCGCGAGATCCCGCAGGACTTCGCCTCGGTCCGCGAGCACATCACCGACATCGCCGGCGTGCGCATCACGTGCAGCTTCGTGACTGACGCTTATCGGCTGTTCGACCTGCTCGCCGCGCAGGACGACATCACCGTGCTGCACGTGAAGGACTACATCGCCGAACCCAAGGCGAACGGATACAAGAGCCTCCACGCCATCCTCCAGGTGCCGGTCTTCCTCTCCACCGGGCGCATCGACGTTCCCGTCGAGGTGCAGTTCCGCACCATCGCCATGGACTTCTGGGCGAGCCTGGAGCACAAGATCTACTACAAGTACGACCGCCGCGTCCCCGCGGAGCTGCTCGATGATCTGAAGGATGCCGCGGACACGGCCGCCGAGCTCGACACGCGCATGGAACGCCTGCACCGTGAAATCAGAGGGTCCGGGGAGATCCGAGGGTCCGGGGAGGTCCGTGGTGCCGTGGAAGAGTCGGACGCACCGCGCCCCGCCCGCCCTCCGATCCTCCGCCACGCTCCGGTGCTCGGCGCCTGAAGCGCGCGGGCACGCGGCGAAGGGCGGGTGACTCGCTAGGGTGAGGCCGTGGACGACCTTCAGCCGCAGACCCTGGTGATCATCCCGCTGCTGGCGGTGCTGGCGCCGCTGTTCGCGCGGGGTCTCGGCCGCTGGGTGCGGGTGCCGGTCGTCGTGTTCGAGCTGCTGCTCGGCATCCTCATCGGACCGGCCGTGCTCGGCTGGGTCGGGGAGTCCGCGTTCATCGAGCTCATGAGCGACTTCGGCCTCGCGATGCTGTTCTTCGTGGCCGGCACCGAGATCGAGTTCGCCGCCTTCCGCGGGCGTCTGGGCCGCCGGGCGAGCCTCGGATGGATTCTCAGCCTCGGCGCCGGGGTCTTCGCCGCCCTCGTGCTCACCCCGTGGGAGGCCGCCGTGGTGATCGGCATCGCGCTGTCGTCGACCGCGCTCGGCACGCTCCTGCCGGTGCTGCGGGATGCGGGGGAGCTGAAGTCGCCGTTCGGTCAGGCGGTCGGCGCGGTCGGCGCGCTCGGCGAGTTCGGACCGCTGATCGCCATCTCGCTGTTCCTCGGCAGCCGCGACATCGGCCTGTCGACCCTGGTGCTGCTGCTGTTCATGCTCGTGGCGGGTGGGGCGATCTGGCTGGCCTTCCGCATCCCGCACGGCGCGATGCACCAGGCGGTCAGCGCGACGCTGCACACGTCGGGACAGTTCGCGATCCGGGTGATCCTGCTGATCCTCGGCGGTCTCATCTCGGTCAGCGTGCTGCTGGATCTGGACTTCCTGCTGGGGGCGTTCGCCGCCGGCATCGTGTGGCGCCTCATCATGCGCGACGCCGACGAGGCCGATCGAGAAGCGGTCGAGAGCAAGGTGGAGGCGGTCGCTTTCGGCTTCCTCGTGCCGATCTTCTTTCTCTACACCGGTGTCACCTTCGACCTCCAGGCGCTGCTGGCCGACCCGATCCTCTTCCTCGGCCTGCCCGTCGTGCTCCTCGCGCTCTTCGTCATCCGCGGTCTGCCGTCGATGCTCGCCGCGCCCGTCGGCTCGACCGGCAAGGATCGCCTCGCGATGGCGTTCATGGGTGCCACGGGCCTTCCGATCATCGTCGCCGTCACCGCCATCGGACTGGATGAGGGCCTCTTGACGACGGTGCACGCCGCGCTCCTCGTCGGCGGCGGCATGCTGTCGGTGCTGCTGTTCCCGCTCATCGCGATGCGGCTGCGCGGCGAGCGGGCTGCGCGGATCGCCCCGACCCTGGACGACATGGCGTGAGCACCAGCGCCCTGTTCGCCGACGCCCGCGACCGGCTCGCGGGACTGCCGCGCGAACAGCTCGGCGAGCTCGTCGAACCGCGTCGCGTGCTCGGGGTGCGCCGTGCCCCGCGGATCGCGCCCCGTGATCAGGCGTGGCACCTGGGGGTGCTGCTGGTCGCCGACGAGCACGTCTCGGCCACCGGCGAGATCGTGCGCTCCCGCGAGGAGGCACGGCGCGGATTCACCGCCGAGTCGCAGCGGGACCGCGCCGCGCTTCAGGCGGCGGCCTTCCGCGGCGGCTTCGAGGAGGGCATCGCCGTGCACGTCGGCTGGCGGGTGCTCGACCTCGCCGCGGTGGATGCCGGTGGGTCGTCGGGTCCGCTGGCGATGATCGGCGGTAAGCCGCACGTGCGGTGGAGCGCAGCGGCCGGATTCGTGCCGCTGGCCGGCTACCTCGACGAACGGATCGGGCTCCTGGCCGACCCGCCGCGCGGGGCATCATAGCGACGAGAGGCCGACTCCGGGAGGACCCGTTCGCGACGCACGCATCCTCTAGGGTTGAACTCCCGAACTCGAGGTGGTTTTTCGTGCAGACATGGCCCGGATCCGCATATCCGCTGGGTGCGACATTCGACGGTAACGGCACGAACTTCGCGCTGTTCAGCGAAGGTGCCGACAAAGTCGAACTGTGCCTGTTCGACGACGACGGCACCGAGACGTGCGTCGAGCTGCTCGACGTCGACGCGTTCGTCTGGCACGCGTACCTGCCGAACGTGCAGCCCGGGCAGCGCTACGGCTACCGTGTTCACGGCCCGTACGATCCGGCCAACGGGCAGCGCTACAACCCCAACAAGCTCCTGCTCGATCCGTACGCCAAGGCCGTCGACGGTCGGGTGAAGTGGGGACAGTCCGTCTTCAGCTACACCTTCGGCGACCCGGACTCGCGCAACGACGACGACTCGGCGGCCGACATGATGAAGGGCGTCGTCATCAACCCCTTCTTCGACTGGCAGGGTGACCGGTCGCCGAAGACGCCGCTGCACGAGACGTTCATCTACGAGGCGCACGTGAAGGGGCTGACGCAGCTGCACCCGTCGGTGCCGGAGGAGATGCGGGGAACCTACGCCGGGGTGGCGCATCCCGCGGTCATCGACCACCTGCAGAAGCTCAGCGTGACCGCGATCGAGCTCATGCCGGTGCACCAGTTCGTCAACGACTCGACCCTGCAGGAGAAGGGGCTGTCGAACTACTGGGGTTACAACACCATCGGCTTCTTCGCTCCCCATCACGGCTACGCCTCGACGGGCGTCAACGGCCAGCAGGTGCAGGAGTTCAAGGCGATGGTGCGCTCGCTGCACGAGGCGGGCATCGAGGTCATCCTGGATGTGGTCTACAACCACACCGCGGAGGGCAACCACCTGGGCCCGACCCTGTCGATGCGCGGCATCGACAACGAGGCGTACTACCGGCTCGAGCAGAACGACAAGCGCTACTACACCGACTACACCGGCACCGGCAACAGCATGAACGTCGGCAACCCCCACTCGCTGCAGCTGATCATGGATTCGCTGCGCTACTGGGTGCTGGAGATGCACGTCGACGGCTTCCGCTTCGATCTTGCCTCCACGCTCGCGCGCGAGTTCTACGATGTCGACCGCCTCTCGACCTTCTTCGAGATGGTGCAGCAGGACCCGGTGGTCTCGCAGGTGAAGCTCATCGCCGAGCCGTGGGACGTCGGCCCCGGCGGCTACCAGGTCGGCAACTTCCCGCCGCAGTGGACCGAGTGGAACGGCAAGTACCGCGACACCGTGCGCGACTTCTGGCGCGGCGAGCCGCAGGCCCTGGGCGAGTTCGCCTCGCGCCTGACCGGCTCCAGCGACCTGTATGAGCGGTCCGGGCGCGCGCCGGTCGCGTCGATCAACTTCGTCACCGCTCACGACGGCTTCACGCTGCGCGACCTCGTGTCGTACAACGACAAGCACAACGAGGCCAACGGCGAAGACAACCGAGACGGCGAATCGCACAACCGGTCCTACAACCACGGCGTCGAGGGCCCGACCGACGACCCGGAGATCCTCACGCTGCGCGCCCAGCAGCAGCGCAACTTCATCGCCACGATGATGCTGAGCCAGGGCGTGCCGATGCTCTCGCACGGCGACGAGCTCGGCCGCACGCAGTTCGGCAACAACAACGGCTACGCCCAGGACAACGAGCTCACCTGGATCGACTGGGATGCCGTCGACCAGCCGCTGGTCGAGTTCACCGCTGCGCTCGCGCGCCTGCGCAAGGACCATCCCACCTTCCGGCGCACACGCTTCTTCGACGGACGCCCGGTGAAGATGGAAGAGGGTCGGCCCATTCCCGATGTGGTGTGGCTGCGGCCCGACGGCACGCTCATGCAGCCGGAGGACTGGGAGTCCGGGTTCGGCCGCACGATCGGGATCTTCCTCAACGGTCGCGGCATCCGCGAGCGCGACAAGTGGGGCGAGGAGATCACCGACCGGCACTTCATCGTGCTGTTCAACGCCGGCGACGAGCCCGTCGACTTCAAGATCCCGGCCCCGCGCTACGGGCCGGAGTGGGATGTCATGGTCGACACGGCGGGGGAGTGGGCCAACACCGACCCGCTCGATCCCGGTTCGCGCATCCCGCTGCAGCCGAAGGCGCTCATCGTGCTGCGCGAGCACGACCTTCCCGACCCGGAGGTCGATCACTCGGTCGCGGCCTCGCTCAGCATGCTCGTGCATTCGCGCACCACCGAGATCCCCGTCGTCACCCCACCGTCACCGTCCGCGGCCGCCTCGGTCGACGACGAGGGTGACTGACGGATCGCACCGGACCGGAAGAGGACTGCCATGCCCGCGCATCCCGTGTCGACCTATCGGCTGCAGATCCGCGCCGGTTTCGATCTCGACGCCGCCGCGGCGGTGACCGGATACCTCGCCGACCTCGGGGTGGACACCGCCTACGTGTCGCCGTTGCTGCAGTCGACGCGGGGCAGTGACCACGGTTACGACGTGACCGACGTCACACGGGTCGACGCCGACCGCGGCGGACCCGAGGGGCTCGCCCGCTTCTCGGCGGCCGCCCGCGATGCCGGGCTCGGCGTGCTCGCCGACATCGTGCCCAACCACATGGGCATCTCGCAGCCACGCGAGAACCCGTGGTGGTGGGATGTGCTCACCCACGGACGCTCATCGGCGCACGCCGACGCGTTCGACATCGACTGGGAGGTCGGCGAGGGCCGCATCCGCGTACCCGTCCTCGGGGCGCCGTTGGATGAGGTGATCGGCGACATCCGCATCGATCCCGCGCCGGCGCCGGAATCGCCGACCGGGCTCGCACGGTACTTCGAGCACATCCTGCCCCTCGCACCCGGCTCCGTGGGCGAGGGCGACGACCTCGCCACGGCCGACGGGGTGCGATCCGTGCTCGAGCGGCAGCACTGGGAGCTGCGCTTCTGGCAGGACGAGGCCACGGACCTCAACTACCGCCGCTTCTTCGCCGTGACGACGCTCGCGGCGGTGCGGGTCGAGCGGCCGGAGATCTTCGACGCGACCCATGCCGAGGTGCTGCGGTGGGTGCGGGAGGGCCTGGTCGACGGCCTGCGCGTGGACCATCCCGACGGCCTCGCCGACCCGGGCGGCTACCTCGCGCGGCTGGCCGAGGCCACCGGCGGCGCCTACGTGCTCGTGGAGAAGATCCTCGAGCGCAGCGCCCACGAACCGGGCGCCGAGCCGTCCGAGGCGCTCCCGGCCTGGTGGGCCACCGCCGGGACGACCGGCTACGACGCGCTGGCCGAGATCGACCGGGTGCTCGTCGACCCGAACGGCGAGCAGCCTCTCACCGCCCTCGACGGCGTGCTGCGCGGCACCGTTCCGGTGTGGGGCGACATGATCCACGACACCAAGCGCATGATCGCCGACACGATCCAGGTCTCCGAGATCCGCCGCCTCGTGCGGGGCCTGCCCGAGCCGGTCGCCGACGCCGAAGACGCCCTCGCCGAGCTCCTGGCGTGCTTCCCGACCTACCGGTCCTACCTGCCGGCCGGGATCGAGGACCTCCACCACGCCGCTCGGGAGGCGGAGCGCCGTCGTCCCGACCTGGCCGACGCGATCCGCACCCTCGTCCCGGTCCTCTCCGACGCCACGCTCGAGGTCACTCGCCGCTTCGAGCAGACGACCGGCCCGGTCATGGCCAAGGGCGTCGAGGACACCGCGTTCTACCGCTACACGCGGCTGGGCTCTCTCACCGAGGTCGGCGGCGATCCCGTCGTGTTCGCGCTGTCGGTGCCGGGGTTCCACGCGGCGTGGCAGCGCCGTCAGGCGTCGTGGCCGCACGCGATGACGACGCTGTCGACCCACGACACCAAGCGCGGCGAAGATGTGCGCGCTCGCCTCGACGTGCTCGCCGAGGTGCCGGGGCGCTGGGGCGAGGTGCTGGATCGCCTGCGCGAGGTCGCCTCGACCGGGAACGGCCCCTTCGACAACCTGCTGTGGCAGGCGATCGTCGGATCCTGGCCGGCGACGCCCGAGCGGCTGCACGCCTACGCCGAGAAGGCGGCGCGCGAGGCCGCGGAGCAGACCGGCTGGTGGCGCCCCGACGAGATCTTCGAGCAGCGCATGCACGACCTCGTCGACGCCGCGTTCGGATCCGCCGGCGGTCTCGTCGAGGCCTTCGTCGACGAGATCGCCGAGGCCGGGTGGTCGAACTCCTTGTCGGCGAAGCTGCTGCAGCTCGCCGGTCCGGGTGTGCCCGACGTCTACCAGGGGTCGGAGCTGTGGGAGACCTCGCTGGTCGATCCCGACAACCGGCGTCCGGTGGACTTCGCGCGGCGAGCCCGGATGCTGGCCGAGCTCGACGCCGGGTTCTCGCGCGGCGAGCTGCCCGCGGTCGATGCCGGGGGTGCGGCGAAGCTGCTGGTCACCTCCCGGGCGCTGCGCCTGCGCCGGGAGCATCCGGAGCTGTACACGCGCTACACGCCGATGACGGTGGTGGGTGAGGCCGCCGACCACGCGATCGCGTTCGATCGCGGTGGTGCGATCGCCGTCGCGACGCGGCTGCCGGTAGGCCTCGCCGCCCGCGGCGGCTGGGGCGACACCGCCCTGATGCTGCCCGACGGCGCCTTCGTCGACGCGATCACGGGCCGGCGCATCGCGGGCGGCGCGAGCGCGCTCGCCGACCTGCTGTCGACGTACCCGGTCGCTCTCCTGGCTCGCGAGGTGTCCGGTGGCTGACATCGAGTGCACGAGAACTCGCCGAGTGCACGCCTTGTCTGCGCAGATATCTCGTGCTTTCGGCGAGAAGCCGTGCACTCGAGGGGGAATGAGATCATGAGCGTCGAGGTGTGGGGACCGCGGGTCGAGCGGATGCGGCTGCGCCGACCGGGAAGCGGCGACGTCGAGATGACCGCCGCCGCCGATGGCTGGTGGACGTGCGACGTCGACCTCGCCGACGGCGAACGGTACGGGTTCGTGCTCGGCGACGGGGATCATGTTCGCCCGGACCCGCGTTCGAGGCGTCAGCCCGACGGTGTGCACGGACTCTCTGCGCACGTCGATCACGAGGCGCTGACCGCCGCGGCACCGCACCTCACCGACGCGATGTGGACCGGGCGACAGCTTGCCGGAGGCCTGGTCTACGAGATGCACGTCGGCACCTTCACCCCCGAGGGCACCCTCGATGCCGCGGCCGGTCGCCTTTCGCACCTGGTCGACCTCGGGGTCTCGCATATCGAACTGCTGCCGGTCAACGGCTTCAATGGCGTGTGGAACTGGGGCTACGACGGCGTGCTCTGGTACACGGTGCACGAGGCCTACGGCGGGCCGGCGGCGTATGTGCGCTTCGTTCAGGCCGCCCACGCCGCCGGGCTCGCGGTCATCCAGGACGTCGTCTACAACCACCTCGGCCCGAGCGGCAACTACCTGCCCGAGTTCGGTCCGTATCTGCGCGACGCCGAGCGCAACACGTGGGGCTCCAGCGTCGACCTCGACGAGCCCGCCGTGCGCGCCTACATCGTCGAGAACACCCTGATGTGGATGCGCGACTACGGCGTCGACGGACTGCGGCTGGATGCGGTCCACGCGCTGAAGGACGCGCAGCCGGTGCACATCCTGCGCGAGCTCGCCGAGGCCGCCGACGCCCTCTCGGCCCATCGCGGCGTGCCGCTGACGCTGATCGCGGAATCGGACATGAACGACCCGACGCTGATCCTGCCGCGAGAAGCCGGCGGCTATGGCCTCCACGCGCAGTGGAGCGACGACTGGCACCACGCGGCGCACGTGGCACTCACCGGCGAGACGGTCGGATACTACGAGGACTTCGCGGCTGTCGACGCGCTGACCAAGGTGTGGACGCGCGGGTTCTTCCATGACGGCACGTACTCGTCGTTCCGGGGACGCGAGCACGGCCGGCCCGTTCCCGCGGAGATGCCGGCGTGGCGCCTGGTGACCTTCGCGCAGGACCACGACCAGATCGGCAACCGCGCCGCCGGCGACCGGCTCAGCCAGTCGCTGACGCCGGACCGCCTGGCCGTGGCCGCGGTACTGACCCTCACCGCTCCGGGCACCCCCATGCTCTTCATGGGCGAGGAGTGGGGCGCGTCGACTCCGTGGCAGTTCTTCACGTCGCATCCGGAGCCCGAGCTCGGGGAGGCCACCGCGAAAGGCCGTATCGAGGAGTTCGCCCGCATGGGGTGGGACCCGGCGACGGTGCCCGATCCGCAGGATCCCGAGACCTACCACCGCTCTCACCTCGCGTGGGAGGAGGCCGGCGACGGCGAGCACGCGCGCCTGCTCGCGCTCTACCGCCGCCTCGCGCGCCTGCGCCGCGAGCGACCGGAGCTCACCGATCCCGATCTCGCCGCGCTCGGCGCCGACCTCGTGGTCGACGAGGGCCCCGGCAGCCGCGCCTGGGAGCTGCGCCGTGGTGCGCTGCGCATCCTCGTGAACCTCGCCGGGAACCCGTGGACGACGCGAATGGAGGAAGGCGAGGTCGTGCTGCTGAGCACGTCGCCCGCCGTCACCGAGGAGTCCGGCGGCATCACCGTCCCCGCCGACGCGGCCGTCATCATCGGCCCGCACCGGCCGGGGGATGATCGCGCCTGACACAGCTGCGCGGGCGGCGCAAGCCTCTGAGCGGATTCCGGACGGGTTCCTACCGTAGGGGCATGACCTCGCCGCAGCCCGCATCCGAGACCACCGCGTCTGCCGCCGACCTCGTGCGGCAGATCGGGGTGATCGCGGCGACGGTGTTCATGCTGATCGCCGCAATGGTGGGCACGGGGCTCTTCGGCGGAACGCCCGTGCAGGACCTGCAGGGCGGCGCCCTCGACGCCGACGCGTCATATCTGGCGCCCGCCCGCCCGGCGTTCCAGATCTGGAGCGTCATCTACCTCGGACTCATCGCCTACGCGATCTGGCAGGCGCTGCCGTCGCAGCGGGCGAGCATGCGCCAGCGGTCGATGGGCTGGTGGATCGCGGTCACCGAAGTGCTCAACGGCCTGTGGCTGGTGACCGCTCAGTTCACGACGTTGCTGCTCACCGTCGTGATGATCGCCGTGCTGCTGGTCGCGCTCGGCTTCACCTTTCGGCGGTCGGTCGCGACCCGGCTTCCGCGCGGCGGGGTGCTGGATGCGGCCCTCATCGACGGCGTGACGGGCCTGCACCTGGGGTGGGTGACGCTCGCCACGGTCGCCAACCTCACCGCTTATTTCACCGCGAGCGGCGTGCGCGTGGACGCGCCCGATGTGTGGGGCATCGTGGTGCTGCTGGTGGTCGGTGTCATCGGTCTCGGGATCGCGTGGGCCAGCCGGTGGCGCATCGCGCCCGGTGTCGCCATCGCGTGGGGGTTGACGTGGCTGGCCGTGGCCCGCTTCACCGGCGAACCGTCGAGCGAGGCGATCGCGACGGCCGCCCTTCTCGTCGCCGCCGTGGTGCTGGTGGTACCCGCCATCATCGCGGGACTGCGGCTCCTGCGTCCCGAGCACGACTGACCGTGATCATCGTGACGCAAGGCCAGCCACGGACTTCCTGACAGACCGCGGCGTCGGCCGCCGCGCGGCTCAGAGGGCGATGCGCGTGGCGAAGGTCCGCAGCAGCGTCAACGGCGCGTCGAGCTCGGCCGGGCGCACGCGATCCGCGATGACATCGAAGTCGTCGGCGTCGAAGTAGCCGTCGTTGCGGTAGACGGTCATCCGCTCGATGAAGTCCGCCGGCGTGGGCTCGGGATGGAACTGCGTGGTGTAGACCCGCTCCCCGACGCGGTACGCCTGCACGGGGCACGCGGCGCCGGCGGCCAGATGCACGGCGCCCGGCGGCAGGGTCTCGGTGCCCTCCTTGTGGGCGGTGAGTGCGGTGAAGGTCTCGGGCAGGCCGTCGAAGAGCGGGTCGGCCGCGCCGGCATCGGTCACCTGCACGGGGGTCGGTCCGGTGTCTTCGGGGAAGGCGCGGCTCACGGTTCCCCCGAGCATGCGGGTGACCACGCCGATGCTGTAGCAGGTGAACAGCCCCACCGGTCCGCCGTCGGCCGAGGCGCCGACGATGCGCTCGAGGTCGGCCTCCACGCGCCGCTGCACGTCGGTCTTCGTGTCTTCAGGGTCGGTGACGTTGAACGGGCTGCCGCCGACGACGAGTCCGGCGTAGTCTCCGAGCATCGCCGCATCCAGCGAGGTGCGCACGAGGTCGAGCTCGTCGAGGGCTCCCGACTCGAGCCCCATGGCGCGGCCGAACGACCGCGATTCCGCCTCGGCGGCCTCGCGCTGCGGGCGCGCGCAGACATAGAGAATTCGCGCTTTCGACATCTGTCGATTCTCCCATGTATCACCGAGCGACTTTCGCCCTCTCCGGTGTTGTGGACACAATGGGCTTCATGACGCATGCGGGGTCTGGGGCCTCCGTCGAGTCCGTCGATCAGCCACGGTGGGAGAGAGCGGCCGCTTTCTTTCGGCGTTGGCGGGACGGCGACCGTCGGGCGATGGATGAACTGGTGGCGCTGATGACGCCGGTGCTGTGGCACGTGGTGCGCGCGTACGGGCTCGACGCCGCGCTCGCGCAGGACGTCGTGCAGACTACGTGGCTCACCCTCGTGCAGCGGCATTCCGCGATCGCCGATCCGAGTGCCGTGTCGGGTTGGCTGACCACGACGGCGCGCCGTGAGGCGTGGCGGGTGGGCAAGCAGCAGCGTCGCGCCGAGGCGACCGAGGCCGAGAACCTCGAGCCGCACCTTCCGGTCCACGAATCCGCGGAACAGACCGCGGCGACCGACGACGAGTCGCGTCGCCTGTGGCAGGCCGTGGCACAGCTCAATGAACGCTGCCAGCGGCTGCTGCGCATCGTCGCATTCGACGACCGCCCCGACTACGCCCGCATCGCCGCCGACATGGCGATGCCGGTCGGATCGATCGGACCGACTCGCCGGCGCTGCCTCGGCAAGCTCCGCACCCTCTTCGAGGGCGCCGGGGAAGAGGAAGACGCACATGGACACTGAAGACTTCGCCGCAGACGCGGCGCTGTTCGCGCGGCTGCGCGCGACATGGGATGACATCGACCCGATGCCGGCCGACATGATCGATCGGATGGTCGCCGCCGTGGCGGTCGCCGACCTGTCGCGGGAGTACGCGCTGCTGACCCTCGTGGAGGGGGCCGTCACCGGAGCGGTGCGCACGACGCCCGCAGAGACCGCGACCCTGCAATTCAGCCGCGGCGACACGACCGTGCTGCTGCACGTGAGCGTGACCGCCGCGGGCAATCGGCGCATCGACGGCTGGGTCGACGCCGAGACGCTCGCGATCCGGCTCGTGCAGGGCGACGCGGATTGGGCGGCCGACCCGGCCGAGCACGGCCGGTTCGCGTTCGAGGAGATCCCGCCCGGCATGACGCGTCTGCGGATGGCCGTGCGCGGCACGGACGGAGCCATGAAGGAGTTCGAGACGCCTCAGTTCGAGGCCTGAGAGCGGTGGATGCGCCCGCATCCGCCGAGTGAGATCGCCGTGCGCGGCGAGAGAGAGCAGGGGGACGCATGGCCGACACCGTCGATGAGCCCGGGTGGCGCGATCGGATCCAGGCCGGCAGGCCGCGCGGCGTGCCCCTCGACCCGGGCGTCGAGCAGGTCGAGGGCGTCGATCCCTATCCGACCACCTATGCCGCCGATCATGTGCTGCTGACGGAGGGCGCGCGGCTGCTCGAGATCCTCGAGATCCTCCGATCGGCCGGCGCCTACTTCGGGTGGGGCGTGCGCGTGGAGAGCATCCGGGGTGATCGCCAGACCGACGCCGAGGCGGAGGAGCGTGCGAGGGTCGCCGAGGAGGAGCTGGGGCTCCCCCTCGTGCTCCTCGGCGTCATCTTCCCCGACCCGAAGCCCGGCCGCGACGATCAGCCGGTGCCGCCGGTGGATGCGTGGCGTCTGCTCCAGCGTGCGCGGGCGATCTACGGCAAGGACCTCAGCGGCGTCGCTCTCGACCACGTCATCAGCGTCGACCCGTCCGGTTCGACGAACCCCTACGGCTCCACGAACCCCTACGGTTCGACGAACCCCTACGGCTCCACGAACCCCTACGGTTCGACGAACCCGTATGGCTCGACCAACCCCTACGGTTCCACCAACCCCTATGGGTCGACCAACGCTCCCGGTCCGGGGGCCTACGCCTACCCCGGGTCGGGTGGGCGTGAGGTCGTCAGCTACATCGGCGATCCGCCCCGGCGCGACGACGAGACCGTCCGCGGGCGTCGCCCGGTGGTGGCCTACATGGACACCGGCTGCGGAAAGCACGCGTGGCTGCCGCCGTCGATCGTCGATCGCGACCCCCACGTCAACGGTGTGCCGATCGGGATCACGAATCCCGCCGACGATCCCGAGGCGATCGGCGACGTCTCCGGACCCTACGACGGCTTCCTCGACGCGGCGGCCGGTCACGGCACGTTCGTCGCCGGGGTCGTGCGGCAGATCTGTCCCGACGCCGACCTCATCTCGATCCGCGTTGCCGACAGTCAGGGCACGTTGCTGGAGGGCGAGTTCCTCGAGGCGGTGCGCGCGGTGGCGGAGCTCGTCATCCGCGATGCCCGGGGTCTTCCGGGCGGCCGCCCCATCGATGTGCTCAACCTGTCGCTGAGCTACTACCACGAGACTCCGGAAGACGGTCAGTTCGACCAGACCCTCGTGCGCTACCTCGTCGCCGCGCGGCGGCACGGCTGCGCCGTGGTGTGCTCCGCCGGCAACGACGCGACCTCTCGCCCGGCCTTCCCGGCGGCGCTCTGGCGGTGGCCCGACGCCGAGTTCGTCGTCGATGATCCGTCCGATGCGGCACCGCACCTGTCGGTCGGCGCCCTCAATCCGAACGGCAAGACCGTGGCGCTGTTCAGCAACATCGGGCGCTGGGTGCGGGTCTACGCACCGGGCGCCGCGGTCGTGAGCTCCGCCCCGCCGTTGAACGGCGGAACCCAGGCCGGCACCCGGAACGACCGCTTCGGGCTGCGACGGGAGACGATCGATCCCGATGACTACACCGGCGGCTTCGTCATGTGGAGCGGCACGTCGTTCGCCGCGCCGTTCATCGCGGGGCTGCTCGCCGAGCGCATCGCCGACGGACTCATCGACGGCACCGCCGACACGTCGGTCGCCGCGCGCGTGAGCGCGCTCGAGAAGGCCGGATCCCGCGCCCTGCGGGAGTGGGACGGGCACCGCCGCGCGCCCGCCTGAGCCGCCCGGTCACCCCGCTCTCTGCCGGCGCGGTGACCGCGTCCGCCGCGACTACGGCATGATGTCGGCGTGGGCACGGACGCGACGCAGCTGCATCAGCGCGCCGTCGCGCAGTGCATCGACGGCCGCTTCGCGGCGGCGCAGCGCACGCTCGACCGGGCCGAGCGCCTGACCGGCGACCGCGACCTGCTCGCGCGCATCGCCGGAACCCGCGCCATCGCCCTGCAGCGCACCGGCCGCCCCGTCGCGGCAGAAGAGGTGCTGCAGAACGCTCTCGCCCAGCCGGGACTCAGCCCGCACACGGAGTCCATCCTGCTCGGCCAGCTCGGCGGTCTCGCCACCTACAACGGACGACTCGACGATGGCGAACGCTGGCTCGGCGATGCCATCGACCGGCTGAGCGACGATCCCGTCGCCGCGTCCCGCATCCGCATGAACCGCAGTCTGGTGCGCATGCAGCAGCGGCGTCTGGCCGAGGCGGCGGATGACCTGTCGGCGGCGGTGTCGGTGTTCGCCGAGCACGGGCTCGCCACCGACGCGGCGCAGGCGCGTCACAATCTCGGATACACCGCGCTGCTGCGCGGCGACCTGGTCCGCGCGCTGCGAGAGATGACAGACGCGCGATCGGATGCTGCGACCTCACCCGTCGCCGAAGCGATCGGCGACATGGACCGCGCCGAGGTGTTCCGGGACGCGGGGCTCACGACCGAGGCAGAGGAGCTGTTCCGGCACGCCGCGGCGATCTTCGGCGCGCGCCGCATGCCGCAGTCGCGAGCCGAGGCGGAGTTCCACCTCGCGAGATCGCTGCTCGCACACGACGGTGCGGCCTCAGCGCGGGTCGCCGCAGACGCCGCGCGACGGTTCCGGGCACTGGGTAACGACGCGTGGGCCGCCCGCGCCGAAGCGGTGCGCCTGCGGGCGCGCCTCGCGGAGAGACGGCCGGGCTCCGGGAATCAGCACCGGCCTCCCGCCCCGGCAGCGGCGGAAGATGTCGCGGCGTCGCTCGTCGTTCACGGCTTCCGCAGCGAGGCGGTCGCACTTCGCATCGCCGTCGCACGTGCCGCCGTGCGTGCGGGCGACCCGTCCGCCCCGGCGCCGCGGGTGCCGGCATCCGCTCCGATGGACCTGCGGCTGCTCTCCGACGAACTCAAGGCCACCCGCGCGGCCGCACGCGGACGCCCGACCGAAGCCCGCCGACACGCGGCGGCGGGGCTGGATCGCCTCGGAGCGTGGCAGAGCTCGTTCGGCAGCATCGATCTGCAGACCTCGGTCGCCATGCACGGGGCGAGCCTCGTCTTCGCCGGGCTGCGTTCGGCGGTGAGCTCGCGCGCGCCCGAGGTGGTCTTCGAATGGTCCGAGCGCGCACGGCATCTGAGCCAGCAGGTCGTTCCGCTGCGGCCGCCTCCGGACCCGCAGCTGGCCGACGCGCTCGCCGAGCTTCGCATGCTCCGTGCGGAGAATCCCGCCCGCGACTGGCTCTCCAGCCCTCGCGCGGCACAGTTGCGTGACCTCGCCCGCGAGCGGCAGTGGACATCTGTCGGCGCGTCTCGCATCGACGCGCGGGTCGACCTCGCGACGCTCTGCGACGGCCTCACCGCCGACACCGCGCTGCTCGCCTACGTCTACACGGGGCGCGAGATCGTCGCCGTCGTGTGCGATGGCTCCCACGCCGAGATCGTGTCCCTCGGCGACGGCGACGAGGTGCGCGACCTGCAGAAGGGGCTGCGCGCCGATCTCGATGTCGCTGCGGCGGTGCGCACGGGGCCGATGGCGGCGGTCGTGCGCCGGTCTCTCGACGCGCGACTGGCCGCCCTGTCGGCCGCCCTCCTCGACGGGCCGCTCCGGCAGACCTCCGCCCGCCGCCTCGTGGTCACCGCGCCGGGACTCCTGAACGCCATCCCGTGGGCGATGCTGCCCGGCATGCGCGGGCGTGTGTTCACCCTGGCCGCGTCGGCCTCGCAGTGGCTGCATCGGCGTGAGGCCGTGGAGCCCGCCGTCGCGCCGACCGTGGAGCCCGCCGTCGCTCCGGCGGCACCGCTGAGCGCGGGGTTCGCAGTCGGGCCACGCGTCGCGCGCGGCGGAGAGGAAGCCCGAGTGGGCGCCTCAGCCTGGTCCGGTGCCCCCGTCATCGACGGCGGCGCCGCCACCGTTCAGGCGATCACCGACCTGGCCGGCGAGGTCGACGTACTCCACGTCGCCGCGCACGGCCGTCACGCGGTGGACAACCCGATGTTCTCCGGTCTCGAACTCGCCGACGGCGCCCTCTTCGGCTACGACATCGATCAGGTCTCCCGTGTGCCCGCGACGGTCGTGCTGTCGGCGTGTGAGGTTGGTCGATCGTCCGTGCGATGGGGCGAGGAGGCGATCGGCATGGCGCGGGTGTGGCTCCACGCCGGGTCGGCATCCGTCATCGCCGCGCCCGTCGTCGTGGCTGACGACATCGCGTGCGAGCTGCTCGGCTCGATGCACGCCGAGCTCGCTAGCGGCCTCGCGCCGGCTGAAGCGCTCGCAGCCGCATCCGCTCGGCTCGACATGGTCTCGCCCTTCCAAGCGCACGGTACCGGATTCTGAGCTGAGACGGCGACGGCCCGCGACCGAGACCGCGACCGAGACTGCGATGGGTCGGCCGATTCGCGCGGAAAGAATTCTCACGGCGATGTATCAGCGATCGCCCAGGATGCTCTAGATATGCGAAGTGGTCGTGTTGGGTCGGCACCGGGGGGCGCCGACCACTGGGGGCACGAAGAGTTCCCCGCTTGTCGGGGCTCGCGGGGATTCACGCCATTTCCGGGGGATGCCGTTCGCACGTGTGGCGGCATCCCCTGTTCTCGTGCCCGGGCGCTTTTCGGTGTCGCCGTGCCACGGGTTGCGCTTGCCGTGGCGAGGTGCTTCGTGACGCTGCTCAGACCGGACGCTGTTCAGACCGGGGACGGTGCTCAGACCGGGGACGGTGCTCAGACCGGGGACGGTACTCAGTGGCCGGCCGCGGTTCTCAGCCGCGAAGCGATGCTCAGAGTCGGGGCGCTGCTGGGACGCGGGACGCTGCTGGGAGCGGGGACGCTGCTCGGACCGGGACGCGGTTCAGGCCCGGCCGCTGCTCAGCTGCGGGACGAGTTCGCCGTGCGGCCGCGCACGATTCCCACGAACGCGTCGACCAGCGGGGTCGTGCGGTCCGCCACCCATGCGAGGGCGACGGTCGATTCCGGTGCGCCCTCGAGCCGGCGGTGCGCGACGTCTTTGCGGTGATGCAGGCGCGCGAGCGACATGGGAACGATGACGATGCCGACCCCGGTCGCCACCGTGGCGATGGCGTCCTCGGTGGTCGTGGGCGGATCGAAGGCGGGCGTCGCGACGCCCGGGAACATCTCCTGCCGGATGCCCAGCGCGTCATCGCCCGGGATGATCAGCACTTCGTCGACGAGGTCGTCCGGGGAGAGCACGTCGGCAGCAGTGAGGTGCGAGTCCGCCGATGTCGCGACGACGGGCACCTCGTCGTAGAGGGGGATCACGTGGAGGTCGGACCGGTCGATCGGCAGGCGCACGAGCGCCGCATCCACCCCGCCCGAGATCAGCGCGTCACGCTGTTCGGCGACGTCGAGGGTGCGAAGCTCGAGCGGGTTCCGCGGCATGCGCTCCTGCCAGGCGTCGATCCACTTGCCGGGCGTCGCCCCGGGGATGGCGCCCAGCACGAACGGGCCGGGCGGGGGCGCGGGTGACCCCTCGTCGCGCCGCGCCGGTGCGGAATTGCGCGCGGTCCGCTGCTTGGGCGACCGCGCGGAACGGGTGTTCGGTCCCGAGGGTCTCGCGCGTCTGGGCATGGAGCCACGCTAGCGCTCGCGGAACGCTAGGGTTCGATCATGATCGCGATCCTCGCCACGGTGTTCGGGGTTCTCGCCGCGCTGCTGCACGTGTACATCTTCGTCATGGAGTCGGTGCAGTGGACGCGGCCGCGCATCTGGAAGCGCTTCGGGGTGCGGGACCAGGCCAGCGCCGACGCGATGAAAGGCATGGCCTACAACCAGGGCTTCTACAACCTGTTCCTCGCCGTCGGTGCGGTCCTCGGCGTGGTGCTCTTCTGGACCGGAGCCGATGGCACGGCCGCCGACGTGGCGGGCCGCACGCTCGTGCTGTTCAGCCTCGGATCGATGACCGCGGCGGCCCTCATCCTGCTCAGCACCGGCCGCTCGTACCTCCGCGCGGCACTCGTGCAGGGCACCCTCCCGCTCCTCGGATTCGCCCTCTTCCTCTTCGCCTGACCCGTCGCCCGCGCCGCGCCTCCCGCGCCGCGCGTCCCGCCTCCCTCGCCTCCCGCGCCGCGCCTCCCGCGCCGTGTTCGCCTGCGCCTGACGCGCCGTGTCCCGCGTCCCGCGTCCCGCGTCCCGCCTCCCGCGCCGCGCCTCCCGCGCCGCGTTCGCCTGCGCCTGACGCGCCGTGTCCCGCGTCCCGCGTCCCGCGTCCCGCCTCCCGCCTCCCGCCGAGACGTTCGGTTGTCACGCGATGTCGCCATCTCGGGGGATGACGACATTCGGCGGCGACCGAACGCGATCGCGTCAGCGGCAGCGGGACCAGATGCCCGCGCCGGCCTCGATCGCGGCGGACTCGGCCTCCTGAAGGAGCGGCCAGTAGCGGTCGTTCGGGTGGATGCGCAGAGCCTCGCCGGCTCCGGTCGCCACGAGGTCGAGGTTCACGAACGTGCCCTCGCCGGTCCAGAGATACAGCAGCACCCGGTCGTAGGTGTCGCGCTCCTCGTCGTCACGCGTCGCCCACAGCGTGTCGCCCTCGGACGCCAGGGCGCGCAGCGCATCCGTCGCATCGTTCCCGCCGCACTCGAGGTCGGGGTACACCTCCGGGGTGTCTACGCCGATGAGGCGCACCGGCACCTCGTCGTCGGCCGAGCCCTCGGCGACCGTCCAGGGTGGGGATGTGCCCCCCGCCGGTCGCGCGCGGACGGTGTCGCCGTCGACGATATGCGTGATCTCGATCGCAACGGCCTCCTTCGGCGCCGTTTCTTCCGGTGAGGTGGACGGGATGCTCTCGGGCGCCGCCGGCGCGAGGCACCCCGCGAGGGTGGCGGCCAGTGCACACGCGAGCGCTCCCGTCGCAAGGCGGCGGGAGCGTCGGATCATCCTCCGACCCTATGCTGCGGGACCTCAAGGGGTCGGGGCGCGGACCCCGGGTCGCGCGACGGCGGATCGGTCACGCGCCTCTTGCCGCCGACGTGCATCAATTCAGGCCCGCGGGCCCGCCGAAACCCTTCCCGGGCCCGAATCAGCCTGGACTCACCCTCGCAGCCTGAGTTGCTGCACGGGCAGGGACGGACGCGGCCGACCGCCGGGTGGACGGCTGGACGGGACGAGGGGCGGCGGGGCTCGGGTGAGCGGCCCGATGCAGTCTGCGGCCGTGCCGTGCCGTGCCGTGGCCGTGCCGTGCCGTGCCGTGCCGTGCCGTGCCGTGGCGTGCGTGGCGACTCAGCCCAGCGGGGCCGAGCGGGCGGGTGGCCCTGCGACGCAGCGTGGCGACGCAGCGGAAAGCGGCGCACAGCGGGCGGGTGGACCGGCCGACGGTGCACCAATTCAGGCCGGCCGGTGCGGAAGTGGTCATTTCGTACCCGAATCGGCCGATATGGCTTCATCCAGCCTGAGTTGGTGCCAGGCAACGGGTAGCGAGAGCTCGGAAGCGCCAGGGGCTCGGAGGAGCCAGGGGCGCGAAGGGCGGCCACCGCGCATGCGAGACGCTCCCGTCGCGAGCGGCGGGAGCGTCGGATCATCCTCTGACCCTCGACCGTGGGAAGCCACGGGCAAGGGCCGGGGTCCGGTCAGGCGGCCAGGTGCAGTCCGCGGCGGTCGGTCGCGACGGTCTCGCCGTCGCCGATGCTCTCGTCGTCGCCGATGAGCGAGCCGACCGCGACGCGTGCACCGTTTCCGATGTGCGCGCGGATTCCGATCTTCGCGCCCGCGCCGATCGCGGCGCCGGGTCCGATGTGCGCTTGGGGGGCGATGTCGGCGTCGGGCCCAATGACCGCATCGGACTCGACCCACGCACCGCGGCCCACGTGGACGTTCGCGGCGATTCGGACTCCCGGTTCGACGTACGCACCCGACTCGACGATCGCGGTGGGGTGCACTTTGGCCCCGTGCGCGATCAGGCCCCGACCGTTGGCGTGCTTGCGGTAGCGCAGCGTCTCGCCGTGGTCGTTCTCGATGTCGACGTAGTTCTTACCCACAGTCCCCTCCTCTGATGCCGTTCGGCATCGGATACAGGTACAACTTCCTTGATTGTCTATTCATTCCCTCGAATCCACCGATTCGGATGCGCAGGGTTGACATCTGTTGTTCGTTGCGGCACGGAGAATGGATGGGCATGTCGGCGTCGGCGAGAATGGCGAGATGACGAGCGAACCGGTCGGCGATCCCGACCTGCCCGACGTGCCCGATGCGCTCGACGATCCCGGCCTGTCCGACGCACCCGATGCGACGGGTCCGTCGCTCGTCTTCGACGACCAGAGCATGGCCCACTCCGCGGTCGAGGACGTTCTCGGCATCCTCACCGGCACCTTCGTCGCGTCGCTGGGCCTCTACCTGCTGCAGACGGCCGGTTCGGTCACCGGCGGTACCGCCGGTCTCTCCCTCCTGCTCGGCTACGCGACGGCGTGGCCGTTCTGGCTGTTGTTCGCCGTCATCAACCTCCCGTTCGCGGTGCTCGCGGTGTGGCAGCGAGGGTGGAGTTTCACCGCGCGAACCGCGGTCGCCATCGGCCTCGTTTCGGGATGGTCGGTCGTGCATCAGGGGATGCTCGTAATCGACGACCTCGACCCGATCTACGGCACGCTCGGCGGGAACCTCCTGGCCGGCGTGGGCCTGCTCATCCTCTTCCGCCATCGCGCGAGTCTCGGCGGTGTGAACATCGTCGCCCTGATCGTGCAGGATCGCTGGGGCTTCCGCGCCGGGTGGACGATGATGATCTTCGACGTGCTGATCATCGGGGCGGCCCTGCTGGTGGTGCCCGTCTGGAGCGTGGTCTTGAGCGCGGCGGGAGCGGTGGTGCTGAACCTCGTGCTGGCCCTCAACCACCGGCCGGGAAGATACATCGGGCACTGACGGGAATCGGGCACCGACGTGGATGCGGGATCAGCTCTGGCAGCGCGGGCACCAGAAGGTGATGCGTTCGGAGGTCGGGTCGGCGCCCATCTCTCCTCCGCGGATCAGCGTGCCGCATCGACGGCACGGCCGACCCTCGCGACGGTAGACCCACGTGGATCGACCGGGGCGCGAGTCGCCGGTGAACGTGCGGCCGGATCGGTCGCGATTGGCGCGGATCATGCGCGTGCCGAGGTCGAGGAGTGCCGGCACGTCGACCTCTGGGGCGGGGGTGGTGGGCAGAACGCCGCGCACGAAGAGGATCTCGTTGGCGTACTCGTTTCCGAAACCGGCGACGTTGCGCTGATCGAGCAGCGCGACGTGCACCGCTCGCGGGTCGGCCGAGAGCCGACGGGCGGCCTCATCCGGATCCCACGACGCGCTCAGGGGATCGGGACCCAGGTGACCGACGAGCGCGCCCTCATCCTCCGTGCGCACCACCGAGATATCGGCGAGGTCGAAGCCGACGGTGTCATGGGTGGATGTGCCGAGCACGGCGCGCGCCTTGTAGCCGGGCTTGCGCCACCGCCCGCCGCGCTCGTAGACGTGCCATTCGCCCTCCATCTTCAGGTGGGTGTGCAGGGTCCACCCGTCGATGCGGTGCAGCAGGTGCTTGCCGCGGGGTACGACCTCCTGCACGGTCGCACCGGTCAGGTCGACGGTCGCGACCTGCGGCACCCGCAGATCGAAGCGGGCGAGCTCGCGTCCGTCGAGCACGTCGGCCAGGCGCCGCGCGGCGCGGAAGACGGTGTCGCCCTCAGGCACGGGCGGTTTCCCGCTGGGCGTCGCCGGCGGTCGTGCGCCGCAGCGTCAGTCCGCGCGGCGACTCGACGAAGCCGGCTTCGCGCAGGGCCCGGCCGAGGGGCGTGCCGTAGACGAACGCGCCGTTGACCTGCTCGATCGTGAGGGTGTCCAGCCGTCGTCGGCGCGCGGTGGCGGTGAGGTCGGCAGCAGCCGCCCGGAGCACCTCCTCGTCATCGGTGAAGGCCAGTGCCGTCTTGCCGCCGCGCTCGAGGTAGAGCGCGAGGTCGCCGTCGACGAGCACCACGAGCCCGCCGGCCTTGCGGCCGGGCCGGTGCGAGATCTCGGCCAGTGCCGGCCACGGCAGTGCGGCCCCGTACGGGTTCGCAGGGTCGGTGGCCGCAAGCGTCACGGCCGTGCGCGGCGGCGGATCGGCGAGACCGGCGAACTCGCGGATGCGGTCGACCGTCGCCGACGCCGCGAACTGCGCGGCCCCGAGCTTCTCGATGACATAGCCCCGCCGGCAGTGGCCGGCCTCCTCGAATCCAGCGAGCACGCGATAGACCTGGGCGAATCCGCCGGGAACGCCCTCGGACTGCACGGAGCCACGCGTCACGACGCCGTAGCGGTCCAGCAGCAGGCTCGCCGCGGCGGTGGCGCGCAGCGCCGCATCCGGTTCGGCGTCGGGAACGAGAGACCAGCGGCCCCCGATGGCGGGCGGACGAGGCGGAGCAGACGCGGACACCCGCGGCAGCGTTGCCCCGCGATACATGCGGGAACGCGGCGTCTTGCGGGCGACCCGATGCGCCTGGGAACCCCCGCCCACGAGCGTTCGGACGGGCGCGAAGGTGTCGTTGGTCACGCGTCCCGCCCAGGTGAGGCGCCACAGGGCGTCGACGACGGACTGCTCGTTCTCCGCGCCGGCGAGCGACTTCAGCTGGGCGGCGAAGTACGCCCCACCGGCCGCAAGCACCTCGATGACGCGAGCGTCGAGGGAGTCCGCGGCGATCTCGACGTCGTCGCGCGTGAGGGTGAGCGGCGCTGCGTCAGCCGAGTGGAAGGCGATCCACCCGTCTCGGCCCGGGAGCGACCCGTGGCCGGTCCAGACGACCTCTCCCGACGCGGTGAGCTCGTCGAGCATCGCGGGGGCGTAGTCCCGCACGCGAGAGGGCAGGATGAGCGACTCCCACGCGCTCGCCGGCGCCGGAATGCCCGCGAGCTGCTCGATGACCGCCGCGAGGCCGTCGATGCCGTCGAGCGGACGCGTGACGTGCTGCCAGACCGGCAGGAAGCGAGCGAACGCCTCGGGTGGCACCGGTTCCACGCTGCCGCGGATCGCGGCCAGCGACCGCATCCGCAGTCGGCGCAGCACCTCGCTGTCGCACCATTCCGTGTCATCGCGCGATCCGCCGGCGTTCTCCACCGGGAGGAAGAATCCGCTCGAGATGCGCCCCTGACCCTCGAGCCGCTGCAGCGTGTGACGCGCGACCGCGACCCCCACGCCGAGGCGCTCGGCGACCGCATCGACCGTGAAGGGTCCGTGCGTCCGTGCGTAGCGGGCCACCAGGTCGCCCACCGGATCGGGGAGAGGTTCGAGGAAGGCGAGCGGAATGCCCACCGGCAGCGCCGCCCCGAGGCCGTCGCGCAGCCGGCCGGCGTCTTCGATCGCCGCCACCCGGGACGCCCCGGCGATCGTCACGCGAATCGCCCGTCGCGCATCGACCAGCTCGTCGAGCAGCTGCGCGGCGCTCGCTTCGGAGGCGGCAGCGGCCGGGCCGGTCGGGTCCTGCAGGCGCACGGCGACCTCGCCGGCATCCAGCGGACCGAGCACGCGCAGCAGGTCGGCGACCCCCTCGACCCCGCGAGCGCGACGGTCGGGATCGAGCTTCTGCGCCTCGCGTTCGAACTGGGCGATGACGTCGGGATCGAGCAGCTCGCGCATCTCGACCTTGCCGAGCAGCTCCGACAGCAGCGCCGGGTCGACCGACAGCGCCGCAGCCCGACGCTCGGCCAGCGGCGAGTCGCCCTCGTACATGAACGCGCCGACATATCCGAACAGCAGGTCGCGGGCGTACGGGGACGGCTGGCTCGTGGTCGTCTCGACGAGGCGGATGCTGCGGTCGCCGATGCGGCGGGCCACGCGCAGCAGGGCGGGCACGTCGTAGACGTCCTGCAGCACCTCGCGCAGGGTCTCGAGGATGATCGGGAACGTGGGGTAGCGGCGCGCGACCTCCAGCAGCTGCGCGGAGCGCTGACGCTGCTGCCACAGCGGACTGCGTCTGCTCGGGTTCATCCGCGGCATCAGCAGGGCGCGGGCGGCGCATTCGCGGAAGCGCGAGGCGAACAGCGCCGATCCGCCCACCTCGTCGGTGACGAGCTGCTCGAGCTCGTCGGGCTCGAACACGAACAGGTCGGCGCCGGGAGGTTCGGCTGCCGCATCAGGGACGCGCGCGATGATCCCGTCGTCGCTGGCGACCGCCGCTCCCTCGACGCCGAGGCGCTCGCGGATGCGGGCGTTGACGGCGAGAGCCCACGGCGCATGCACTTTCATGCCGTACGGTGAATGCAAGATGACGCGCCAGTCGCCGACCTCGTCGCGGCTGCGCTCGACGGTCAGCGTGCGGTCGGTGGGCACGGTCCCGGTCGCTTCGCGCTGCTCGGCGAGGTAGGTCAGCAGGTTCTCGATCGCGAACCCGTCGAGACCGGCGTCGCCCAGGCGTGCCTCGGCCTTCTCCCGAGAGGCTCCGGAGAGCTGGCGAGCCATCGTGCCGAGCGCCTCGCCGAGTTCGGCCGGGCGGCCGAGGCCGTCGCCGTGCCAGAACGGCAGCTTGCCCGGCTGCCCGAACGCCGGGAGCACGTTGACGCGGTCGTGCGTGATCTCGACGATGCGCCAGCTCGTCGTGCCGAGCGTGAAGACGTCGTTGACCCGCGACTCGTAGACCATCTCCTCGTCGAGCTCACCGACGCGGGCATTGCGGGTCTCGCCGGCGACGAAGACGCCGAACAGGCCCCGGTCGGGGATGGTGCCGCCGCTTGTGACGGCGATGCGCTGGGCGCCGGGCCGGCCGGTCAGGGTTCCCGCGTCGCGATCCCACACGACGCGAGGACGGAGCTCCGCGAACTCGTCGGAGGGGAACCGGCCCGCGAGCAGATCGAGCGTTGCCTCGTACGCCGAGCGCGGCAGGGTGCGGAACGGCGCGCTGCGGCGCACCGTCTCGAACCAGCCCTCGACGTCGATCTCGCCTTGGGCGGCCGCAGCCACGGTCTGCTGGGCGAGGATGTCGAGCGGGTTCTGCGGCACCGCGATCGCCTCGATCTGCCCCGCGAGCATCCGTTCGGTCACGATCGCGGTGTGGAGCACATCGGCCCGGTGCTTCGGGAAGAGGGCCGCCCGGCTCACCTCGCCCACCTGGTGCCCGGCGCGGCCCACACGCTGCAGTCCGGATGCCGCGGACGGCGGCGCCTCGACCTGGATCACGAGGTCGACGGCGCCCATGTCGATGCCGAGCTCGAGGCTGCTGGTGGCCACGACGCAGCGGAGGACGCCGGACTTCAGCTCCTCCTCGACCTGCGCGCGCTGTTCCTTCGAGACGGACCCGTGGTGGGCTTTGGCGAGTGCGGGCGCCGCCCCCGAGGACACTCCCGCCTGTGCCATCATCTCGGCCGGCATCCGGCTCGATGTGGCCGAGTCCGGTGGGCCGGACGGCGGCGCATCCGGCGACGGTGCCTCGAGCCCGAGCCGGTCGGCGTAGATCTCGTTGAGGCGTCCGGTGAGGCGTTCGCCGAGGCGGCGGGAGTTGACGAAGACGATGGTCGAACGGTGTTCGAGGATGCGGTCGACGATCGCCTCTTCGACGTGCGGCCACACCGATCCTGTCATCTCGGTGTTCTCGGCGCCCGCCGAGCCGTCGCCGAACCAGTCCTCGTCGAGGGGTGTGCCGTCGAGGTCGTCGACGGTTCCCGGATCGGCTGATGCCGGCGCGGCACCGGGTGCGCCACGCGCGGAGGTCGGCGGCGGGGGCGGATTCAGCATGTCGTCGACGGGCACGACGACCTTCAGCTCGAACTGCTTGGATGCGCGCGGCGCGACGATCTCGACCGGTTCGGCGCCGCCGAGGAACCGGGCGACCTCGTCGATCGGGCGTACGGTCGCCGACAGGCCGATCCGCTGCGCGGGACCCGCATCCGGATCGTGCTCGCGGCGCAGGGCGTCGAGCCGCTCGAGACTGACGGCCAGGTGTGCGCCGCGCTTGGTGGCCGCGACCGCGTGCACTTCGTCGACGATGACCGTGTGCACGTCGCGCAGCGTCTGCCCGGCCTGGCTCGTGAGCATCAGGTAGAGCGACTCCGGGGTGGTGATGAGGATGTCCGGGGGCGCTGCGACGAGCTTACGCCGGTCGGCGGACGACGTGTCGCCCGAGCGTACGCCGACCGAGACATCGGGCACGCGGATGCCGAGGCGCCGCGCGGACTGCCCGATCCCGACGAGCGGGGAGCGCAGGTTGCGCTCGACGTCGACGCCGAGGGCCTTCAGCGGCGAGATGTAGAGGATGCGGGTGCCGCGCGCAGGCTCCTTGGCCGCCCGCTTCCGCCCACGCACGGGCGCGGCATCGGGTCGATCGGCCGCGACGCTCTCGCGGAACACGCGGTCGATGGCCCACAGGAACGCCGACAGGGTCTTGCCGGACCCGGTGGGAGCGACGACGAGGGCGTGCTTGCCGTGCGAGATCGCCTCCCATGCGCCGCGCTGGGCGTCGGTGGGGCGTGCAAAGGCTCCGCGGAACCAGTCCTGCGTGGCAGGGCCGAACCGCTCGAGCACGTCGCCGGAGCCAGCCATCCTCCCATCATGCTCGCTGCCGCCGACATCGGCTCCGGCTTACGCCCGCCCGCGCGCACAACTCCTCACATCCCGAGCGCGGAACGCCCCCGCGCGTCCGCATCCGGGCGACAGGGCGCGAACGTGAGGAGTTATGAACCGACGCCGTGTCGGCCGAACGCGGCACGCCCCGTGCCGGTCACACCTCGCGCAGAGAGCCCTGGCGCAGAGCGCCCTCGCGCAGGGAGCCACCGCGCAGCTCCAGGGTGAGGCCGACGCCGATGCGGGCGAGGAAGGCGTCGTCGTGGCTGACCACCAGTACGGCACCGCGGTACGCCCGGAGGGCGTCGACCAGCTGATCGACGGTGTCGAGGTCGAGGTTGTTCGTGGGCTCGTCGAGCACCAGCAGCTGCTGGGGTGGATCGGCCAGCAGCAGACGCGCGAGGGCGACGCGGAATCTCTCTCCGCCCGAGAGCGTCGACACGGGTCGCTCGACCGCCGCGCCGCGGATGAGGAACCGCGCGAGCCGGTTCCGCACCTCGGCCGGAGACACGTTCGCGGCTGCATCGCGCACGTTCTGCAGAACCGTCGCGTCCTCGTCGAGGCCGTCCACCCGCTGCGGCAGATAGCCGATCCGGTCGGTGAGCGCCTCCGCGCGTACGCAACTCCTCAGATCCGGGCTCTTACGCCCGGAATCCGTCGGATCAGGCCCCTCGAACGCCGTTCGTGAGGAGTTGTGAACGGCGGGCGAGACGATCTGCTCCAGCAGCGTGGTCTTGCCGGCGCCGTTCGGACCGATGAGCGCGACGCGCTCGGGCCCCTGCACGACCCACGTGCGATCGCCGTCGTTGAGGGTGGCGATGCGCCGGCCGGCGGGAACGCCGGGGTCGGGCAGGTCGATTCGGATGGCGTCGTCGTCGCGCACGCGCCGTTCGGCCTCATCGAGGGCCGCGCGGGCTCTCGCCTCCTTCTCCCGGCTCTCGGTGCGAAGTCGACCGGCCGAGACCTGGGCGGCGCGTTTGCGGTTGCCGGCGACGATCGGCGGCACGCGCTTCTCGCGCTCGGCCTTGGCGCCCACCGCCCGCCGACGCGCGATGGTCGTCTCGGCCTCGATGCGCTGCCGCTTCTCGCGACGCACATCCGGATGCGGGGGCGATCTCGCCCGCGATCAGGCGCAGCAGTGTCGACTTGCCCGACCCGTTGCGCCCGACGAGTCCGGTGCGGCCCTCGCCGATCGCTCCGGAGACGTCGTCGAGCGCGGGGGAGCCGTCTGACCAGGTGAAGCAGAGGCGGTCGAGGACGACCGCGGAGGTGTGCGGATGCGCGGGCATGAGGCCCCTTCGAGTGTCGGCGGAACGCACTGACACACGGCGCCGCGGAATGCGGCGGTCCACGGCTCCTGTGGGAATGGCCCGCCGAAGGGCGGGCGCGGGCGACGGTCAGCGCGAGATGGTCGCGAGATCGTCGAGGGTCTTCACCGGTCGTCCAGACGTCGGGAACAGGGACGCCATGACGATAGCGGGGTCGGCCGCACCCCGGCAAGCCCCGGGTCGGAGACGCCCCGCCCGGCGTCGGATGCGTCTCCCGCGCAGGGGGGATGTGCGCCGGGCGCGCGCCTCGTAGCGTCGTGATCATGACGGATCAGCAGAAGCCGCAGGACGACGGCGGGCGCTCCTTCCCGCCGTTCAACGCCGCCGGTCTCGCGATCGGCATCGGGCTCGGTATCGCCTTCGGCGTCGCGCTCGACAACATCGGCGCGGGTCTTGCGATCGGCATCGGGATCGGCGTCGCCTTCTCGCTCGCGTTCGGCGCGGCGGAGGCGGACCGCCGGAAGAAGCGCGATCGCGACGATGACGGGGACCGCGGCGCGTCGGACTGACCGACTCGCTCAGTCCGACAGCGACTCGAGCTGCTTCTCGAGGAAGACCCGCACGTCGGCCATCTCCTGCTCGGAGACGCTGTGCGTCAGCCCCGGGTACACGCGACCGCTGAGGTCGCTGTGACCGGGCAGCCACTGCGTGGTGTGGTCGACGAGGAAGCCGGGGATCACCTCGTCGGCCGCCCCGCGCCCCCAGAACACCGGCGGCCGGTTCTCGGCCATGACGGCGTCTCCGGCGAGCTCGCCCGGAGTGGCATAGCCGGAGAGGTTGACCGCGAAGGCGAAGCGCTCGGGCTGCAGCCGCAGCGCCTGCAGCGAGACGGCGCCGCCCTGGGAGAAGCCCAGCAGCCCGACCGGCGCATCCGGAGCGACCCGATCGACCCACGAGACGAGAGCGGATGCGGCGGCGGTCACGTGGGCCGGGTCTCGGCCGTCGAGACCCTCGATGGGGTACCACGAGTGCCCGGGGGTGGGCCATGGCGGCGCAAGCGGGGCGCGCACAGCGGCGTAGGCGAATCCATCGGGCAGGTAGGGCACGAGGCCGAACAGGTCGCCCTCGTGCGAGCCGTAGCCGTGGAGGAGGACCAGCAGCGGGCGTCCGGCGCGCGCGGACTCGTCGGCCGACCACAGCACGACGTCGTGGTCGAGCACGGGCGTGTTCGGGCTCTCGGCGGTCATCCGGATATTGTTGCAGGCCGTCCCGACACGCGCCGCGACGGACGGTGGGGTATACAGGAGGCATGCCGGTCCGCACGCCTGATCCCGACCCGAACGACCGGGACGACGACGGCACGCTGCGCGATCCGCTGCGCGATCTGGGCGGCGATGCGGGCAGCGCCTCGAATCCCGGATGGCTGAGCGAGGTCGAACTCGCCGAGGCGCGTCGCCGCCTGCCGATGCTCTACGTCGAGGCGGTGCCGGTGCGCACCGACGGCATGGGGGCGGTCACCGAGATCGGCATCCTCCTGCGCGCGACGCCGGTCGGTGAGATCACCCGGTCCATCGTGAGCGGCCGGGTGCGCTACGGCGAGACCGTCCGCGACGCGCTCTTCCGCCATCTCGAGAACGATCTCGGACCGATGGCCTTCCCCCTCCTCCCGCCGCAGCCGGTGCCGTTCACCGTGGCCGAGTACTTCCCGATCCCCGGGGTGAGCGCCTTCCACGACGATCGCCAGCACGCGGTCTCGCTCGCGTTCGTCGTGCCCGTCACCGGCACGTGCGAACCGCGCCAGGACGCCCTCGAGGTCACGTGGATGAGTCCCGAGGAAGCGGCCTCCGACGCGCTCGCCGACGAGATGGAGGGCGGCCGGGCCACCCTCATCCGTCAGGCGCTCGCGAGCGTCGGCTGCCTGCGCTGACCCGGGACGCGACGGATGCCGTACAGCCCGCTGCTGGTCGATTTCGCCGTGGCGATCCCCATCGTCCTGGGTCTCGCCTATGTGATCGCCCGGGTCATGCGTCGGCTCTTCGGCCGGCGGCTGCGCCTGGAGATCCGCACGATGACGATCGTGTCGCTCATGGGCCTGAGCGTCGGGATCTTCATCGCCGGATGGCTCTTCGCGGGTCTGCGGCTGTGGATGCCGACGACCATCCTGCTCGCGTTCGGCACGAGCCTCGGGCTGTCGTTCGTCGTCGCCGCCGTCGCGACGGCGTGGGGGCGCGGGCTGCGCGACGTCGACGTTCCCGCGCTGCTCGCCTCGGGTGAGTCCGATCGCGTCGAGTTCAAGGAGACCGCGCGCTGGAACGTGCGCGAGGACAAGAAGGACGCGCGCATGGAGCTCGCGATCGCCAAGACGGTCGCGGCATTCCTCAACAGCTCGGGTGGCGTGCTGTTGATCGGGGCGAACGACGACGGTCACGCCGTGGGGCTGGATCGCGACCTGGCCACCCTGCGCACCCCGGATCACGACCGCTTCGAGCTGTGGCTGCGCGACCTGCTGTCCACGCTCCTCGGTCGAAACGCCGCGGCGCTGCCGCACATCCAGTTCGCCCCGGTGGGGGATGCGGGCGCCGCCGTGTGCGCGGTGAGCTGCCCGCCCTCGCCGAAGCCGGTCTTCCTCGTGCGCGCGAAGGACGGCGGCTCGACGGACCTGTGGGTTCGCGTGGGGAACTCGACCCGCTCACTGGGCGTCGACGAGGCCGTGCAGTACGTGGCGGATCACTGGCGCCCGTCGGTGTGGTCCTGGCTGTCCGGCAAGCCCGCCCGCGGCTGACGGGTACCCGGTACATCCGCGCCGGTTGTCCCGGCGTCTCGGACCGGCGTCTGCGCGTGGGGTCAGGCCGCGGAGGTCTCCCGCGCGATCGCGGCCACGAACGCGTCGACGTCGGCTTCGGTCGTGTCGAAGGAGCACATCCAGCGCACTTCGCTTCGCGCGGCATCCCAGTCGTAGAAGCGGAAGGACTCGCGCAGTCGATCGGCAACGCCGGCCGGCAGCGTCGCGAACACGCCGTTCGCCTGCGTCCGCTGCGTGAACCCGACTCCGCGGATCGAGCCGTCGGCGAGGCCCGCCTCGACGCCGGAGCGCAGGCGCTGCGCCATCGCGTTGGAGTGCCGGGCGTTCCGCAGCCACAGGTCGTCCTCGAGCAGCGCGATCAGCTGTGCCGACACGAAGCGCATCTTCGACGACAGCTGCATGTTCAGCTTGCGCAGGTACGGCAGGCCGCTCGAGGCCTCGGGGTCGAGCACGACGATCGCCTCGCCGAGCATCGCCCCGTTCTTGGTGCCGCCGAAGCTCAGCACGTCCACCCCCGCGTCGCGGGTGAAGGCGCGCAGGGGCACGTCGAGGGCGGCCGCTGCGTTGGCGATGCGGGCCCCGTCCATGTGCAGGCGCATGCCGTGGCTGTGCGCGTGGTCGGCGATCGCCCGCACCTCGTCGGGCGTGTAGAGCGTGCCGAGCTCGGTGGACTGCGTGATCGAGACCGCCAGCGGCTGCGATCGGTGCTCGTCGCCCCACCCCCAGGCCTCGAGGTCGATGAGGTCGGCGGTGAGCTTGCCGTCGTCGGTCGGCACGTTCAGGATCTTCACGCCCGCGACCTTCTCGGGCGCTCCGCCCTCGTCGACGTTGATGTGGGCGGTGGATGCCGCGATCACCGCACCCCACCGGGGCAGCATCGACTGCAGGCCCACGACGTTGGCGCCGGTGCCGTTGAAGACGGGGTAGGCCTCGACCCCGTCGCCGAGGTGGGTGCGGAAGACCTCCTGCAGCCGCGTGGTGTAGCGGTCCTCGCCGTAGGCGATCTGGTGACCCTCGTTCGCGGCGGCGATGGCCGCCAGCACCTCCGGATGCACGCCGGAGTAGTTGTCGGAGGCGAAGCCGCGCACGGCGGTGTCGTGGAGGGGAGTCACGGAGATCCAGCGTACGCGTCCGGTGCCGGTGGTCGTCGGCCGGAGGTCTGTCGGATGTCGGTGCCCGGGTCTACCCTCACCCCATGACCCCTGATCCGGCGTCGAGCGCCCCGGCGACGGTCGTGCCGCCGCCGAACGGCATGCGCACGTTCCTGCACGTGCTCGTGAACACGGCGTTCGCCAACATCACCACGAGCTTCCTGTGGTTCGCGCTGACGTTCTGGGTCTACCTCGAGACGCGCTCGGTGCTCGCCACGGGCATCATCGGTGGCGCGTACATGCTCTTCATCGCCTTCTTCGCGATGATCTTCGGCACCCTGGTCGATCGGCATCGCAAGCATCGCGTCATGATCCTGTCGAGTCTGATCACCCTGGCGTCCTTCCTCGTCGCCGGCGCCTTGTATCTCGCTCAGCCGGAGTCCGCCCTGGTCGACCTCGGCGGACCGTGGTTCTGGCTCTTCGCGGGGATCATCCTCTTCGGATCCGTCGTCGAGCACATGCGCAACATCGCCCTGTCGACCACGGTCACGCTGCTCACCCCGGTCGAGCGGCACGCGAACGCCAACGGCCTCGTGGGCACCGTGCAGGGGATCGCCTTCATCATCACGAGCGTGTTCTCGGGACTTGCGATCGGCTTCCTCGGCATGGGATGGACGCTCGTGATCGCCCTGGTCGCCACCGCGGCCGCCCTCGCGCACCTGCTTTTCCTGCGTATTCCCGAGGAGCAGCCGGTGGTGGAGCCGGGGCGCACCTCGCTCATCGATCTCGCCGGCAGCATCGCCGCCGTCCGCGCCGCGCAGGGCCTGTTCGCCCTCATCATCTTCTCCACCTTCAACAACCTCATCGGCGGGGTCTACATGGCTCTGATGGACCCGTACGGGCTAACCCTGTTCGAGGTGGAGATCTGGGGCGTCGTGTTCGGCGTCGCCGCCACCGGATTCATCATCGGCGGACTCGTCATCGCGAAATTCGGCCTCGGTCGCAATCCGATCCGCACGATGCTGCTGGTCGTGGTGGCGATGGGCGTGCTCGGCGCCCTCTTCACCATCCGGGACTGGTGGTGGCTGTACGCGCTCGGCATCTGGGTCTACATGATGCTGATCCCCGCCGTCGAGGCGGCCGAGCAGACCGTCATCCAGAAGGTCGTCCCCTACGCGCGCCAGGGTCGTGTGTTCGGGTTCGCGGCCGCGTTCGAGTCGGCGGCGGCTCCGGTCACGGCGTTCCTCATCGCCCCCATCGCCGAGTTCGCGATCATCCCCTACATGGATTCGCCGGCGGGCATCGCCGCGTGGGGATGGCTGCTGGGTGACGGGCAGGCGCGCGGCATCGCGATGGTGTTCTTCTTCGCCGGGTTGGCGATGGTGGTCATCGCGCTCCTGGCCTTCACGACCCGGTCCTATCGAACGCTCTCGGCGGAGTACGCCGGCGCGCAGGAATCGGTGCCGGTGGCAGCGGATCCGTCCCCGCCCACGGGTCCGGTGCCGCAGCCCGGCACGTGAGCGAGGGCGCCTGTCACGCTGCCGTCACGCGCACGCTGCCGTCACGCGCACGGTTCCGTCACGCCGCCGTCACGCATCCGTGCCGCGGATTCCGCTCGTGGATGCGATGACGGGCCGCATCTTCTTCTCGAGCGCCTCGTAGAACATCGACAGGGGGAACTCGTCTTCGAGCACCGCGTCGGTGTAGCCGCGCGGCGGACCCGCGAGGATCTCGTCCGAAAGCCCGCGTGCCCACCGTGAGGCGGGGTTCGGCGTGAGGACCGAGCTCACGAGGTCGTAGGCGGCGAGCCAGTGAGCGGTCTTCGGGCGGTCGATCGAGCGCCAGTACAGGTCGTCGACGGCGTCTCCCAGTGCGAGCACGGCGGCGGCGACCTCTTCCCACTCGACGGTGAGGGCGGTGTCGGTCCAGTGCAGCACGCGGCGCTGGTGCAGCCACGCGAACAGCAGCTGTCCGCCCAGTCCGTCGTAGTTGCGCACGCGAGAGCCGGTCACGGCGAATCGGAAGATGCGGTCGAAGATCACGGCGTACTGCACGAGCCGGGCGTGTTCGAGCAGCCGTCTTTCGGTGTCGTCGAGGTCGTCGCGCTTCGCGTAGCGGGCTTCGAGCGCGACGCACTCCCGGAAGGCGGTGAGGTCGCACCGCAGCTCCTCCAGGGAGTAGAGGAAGTACGGCATGCGCTGTTTGATCATGAACGGATCGAATGGCAGGTCGCCGCGCATGTGCGTGCGGTCGTGGATGAGGTCCCACATCACGAACGTGAGTTCGGTGAGCTCCTGGTCATCGAGCATGCGCGCGGCCTCCGGGGGGAGCTCCAGCTTCGTGATCTCGGCCGCCGACCGGGTGACCCGTCGGAAGCGCGCCGCCTCGCGGTCCTGGAAGATCGCGCCCCACGTGAAGGCCGGGATCTCGCGCATGGCGATCGTCTCGGGGAACAGCACCGCGGAGTTGGTGTCGTATCCGGGCGTGAAGTCGATCAGGCGCAGCGACACGAACAGCCGGTTGGTGTAGTCGGCCTCCAGCCGCGCGATCGCCTCGGGCCAGATCGCCTCGACGATCAGCGCCTCGAGATGGCGGTCCGGCGAGCCGTTCTGGGTGTACATCGGAAACACCACGAGGTGGCGCACGCCGTCGATGCGATGCCGCTGCGGCTGGAATGCGACGAGGGAGTCGAGGAAGTCCGGCACGCCGAAGTTCTCACCGGCCCACCGTCGCGCGTCCAGCGCCGAGGCGGCGAGGTAGTCGGCGTCGTGGGGGAAAGCAGGCGCGAGAGCCTCGATAGCGCACACGATCGTCTCGAGGTGGGCGTGGGCGGTGGCATGCTGCGACGCATCAGGGATGGAACCGTCGGTCGCCTGCAGCGTCTGCAGGGCGGTCGCGGCGTCTCTCAGAGCGAGCCAGGCAGCCGACATCTCGGCACGGTCGGCCCGGTCGACGGGGGTGAAGCGAGGGGCGAGCGTGGGCGCGGACAACGGAGCCTCCGATCATCGATGTGCCGCGAGTCTAGATTTGCTTCCGCAATATCGTTCATGAACCGGAAATTTTCCTGCTGCATACCGCTTCGACGCGTACCATTGCGGGATGGCAGCAGACGTTCCTCCGGTCGGCGTCCGGCTCGATGACGAGACGGATGCGCGCGTCGTGCGTGCTGTCTCCCTCGACCCGCGAGGTACCTTGGCCGATCTGTCGGCCGCGGTCGGTCTGTCGGTCTCGGCGGTGCAGGCGCGTGTACGCAAGCTGGAGGCGCGGGGTGTGATCGCCGGCTATCGCGCGGTCGTCGACCCGGAGGCGGTGGGTCGGCCCCTGGCGGCGTTCATCGAGATCACCCCGCTGGATCCGGCCCAGCCCGACAACGCGCCGGAGCTGCTGGAGCACCTCGACGAGATCGAGGCGTGCCATTCGATCGCAGGTGCCGCCAGCTACATGCTGTTCGTGCGGGTCGCCACGCCGCGTCATCTCGAGACGCTCGTGCGCGAGATCCGCCTCGCCGCCTCGGTGAGCACCCGCACGACGGTGGTGCTCCAGACGTTCTACGAGGGCCGCCCCCTGCTCCCCGGGTGAAACCGTCATGACCCCGTCAACCCCCGCGGCGCACCCGACCCGGGGGAGTAGCGTCGCCGACGTGACGACCGACACCCTCCCCGGTCGCGGCCTCCTGATCGTGCTGAACCCGAAGTCCGGCCGCGACCGCTCTCACGACGACCCGCGCCCCCTCATCGAGCGGCACGTGCCCGGCGCGACCGTGCACGACCTGGCCGACGGTGAAGACCTCGCCCGGGTGGTGGATGCCGCAATGGCCTGCGAGGACCCGCCGACGGCCGTCGCGATGCACGGCGGAGACGGGTCGGTCTCGACGATGGCGCACACGGCGCGCCGCCACGACATTCCGCTGCTCGTGCTCCCTGCCGGCACCTTCAATCACTTCTCGCGGGCGATCGGCATCGAGACGGTCGACGACGCCCTCGCCGCCTACCTCGCCGGGCGGCGCCGCCGTGTCGCGGTGGCCGAGGTGCGGGCGGACGACGACGAGCCGATCACCGTGCTCGATGCGGTCACGCTCGGGCTGCATCCCGGTTTCGTCGCCGAGCGCAAGCGACGCGTCGACCGGCTCGGCACCTGGATCGGCGGGGCCGCGGCCGCGTGGCGCGAGCTGCGTGACGCGCAGCCGATCCGGGTGGGGCGCGGCGGGCGGCACGCGCGCGTGTGGTCGGTCTTCGTCAGCGTCGGCGCGAACGACGAAGCGCGCATCGCGACGCTGCAGCGCATCACGCTCGGCGACGACCGGCTCGACGTGCGCTTCCACCACGCACGCGGGTCGCATACGCGCGCCGTGGCATCGCTCGCCTTCGGCCGCAAGACCACCGCGGTGCTGCGCTTCCTCCGTCTGCTGCCGCCGGAGTCCGACATCGAGCGGATGCTGCTGGACGACCTCGACCTCACGGTGCATCGCGCCGCGGGCGGCGAGCTGTCGTTCGTGCACGACGGCGAGCTCGTACAGCGCGACGGCGATGCCTTCCGGCTGCGGGTGAAGGGCATCCCCGACGCGCTCGAGGTGTACACCCCGGAGTGATCCGGTACGCCTCGGCGCGCGGGCGAAAGTGTCAGGTGTGCTGGGGGAACCCGAGGTCGACCCCGCCGTGCGACGGGTCGAGCCATCGTGAGGTGACCGCCTTCTCGGCCGTGTAGAACTCGAATCCGTGCACACCGTACGCCTTCGCATCGCCGAACAGCGACGCCTTCCAGCCACCGAAGGAGTGATACGCGACGGGGACCGGGATCGGCACGTTGATGCCGATCATGCCCACCTGCACGTCTCGCTGGAAGCGACGGGCCGCGCCGCCGTCGTTGGTGAAGATCGCGGTGCCGTTGCCGTACACACCGGCGTTGATGAGATCGAGTCCCTCTTCGTAGCCGCCGACGCGGACCACCGACAGGACGGGACCGAAGATCTCCTCACGATAGGCGGCGGATGCGGTCGGCACACGATCGAGCAGGGTCGGACCCAGCCAGAAGCCGTTCGGGTCGCCGTCGACCTCGATACCGCGTCCGTCGACGACGACGGATGCGCCGTCCTGTTCGGCGACCGCGACATAGCCGGTGACCTTGTCGCGGTGCTCCGCGGTGATGAGCGGTCCCATGTCGCAGCCGCGCGTGCCGTCACCGGTGCGCAGCGCCGCCATCCGCTGCGCGATCCGATCGACGAGGGCGTCGGCGATCGTGTCGACCGCGAGCACGACCGAGATGGCCATGCAGCGTTCGCCGGCCGACCCGAACCCGGCGCTCACCGCGGCGTCCGCGGCGAGGTCGAGGTCGGCGTCCGGCAGCACGAGCATGTGGTTCTTGGCGCCGCCGAGCGCTTGGACGCGCTTGCCGTGGCGCGTTCCCGTTTCGTACACGTATCTCGCGATCGGCGTCGACCCGACGAAGGAGACCGCCTGGATGTCGGGATGCTCGAGGAGCCCGTCGACCGCGGTCTTGTCGCCGTGGAGCACCGTGAAGACCCCCGCCGGAAGACCCGCCTCCGTCCACGCCGCCGCCAGCCAGTTGGCCGCGCTCGGGTCCTTCTCGCTCGGCTTGAGGATCACGGCGTTCCCGGTGGCGATGGCGATGGAGAAGAACCACATGGGCACCATCGCGGGGAAATTGAACGGACTGATGACGGCGACCACGCCGAGCGGCTGACGGAGCGAGTAGACATCGATGCCGCTCGAGGCGTTCTCGCTGTACGCCCCCTTCGTGTGGTGTCCGAGTCCGCACGCGAACTCCACGACCTCCAGGCCGCGGGCGATCTCACCGTGCGCGTCGGAGAGGACCTTCCCGTGCTCGCTGGTCAGGATGCGGGCAAGCTCGTCTCGACGGGTGTGGACGACCTGCCGAAACGCAAACAGCACCTGCTGACGCCTCGCGATGCTGGCATCGCGCCAGGTCTCGGCGGCCTCCCGGGCAACGCGCACGGCGTGATCGACGTCACCGGGCGCGGCGAAGCGCACGAGCTTCTGCACCTCTCCGGTCGCGGGATCGAAAACGGGCCCCGAGCGCTCCGAGGCTCCGGACCACGGGCCGCCGGCGACCCAGTGCTCGATGATCGGCCTCTCGGTCGAGCCGGCGGGGGCGGACAGGGTGGTGGTGTCTGTCATCGTTCTCTCTCCCTCGAGTGGCCCCTCGTGGGGGCTTTCATCCAGTCTGCGTGGCGCCGCCCGGCGCGCAACCCCTCACGCCGCGACCGCCGCGAGCGCGCCATCGAGCGCCACCATCCCCTGGGTCATGTCGTCGGCGGTGACCACACAGGGTGGGACGACATGGATGCGGTTCTCCACGGTCATCGCCATCACCCCGCGTACGCTGAGCTCCCGCTTGAGCGCTGCCATCGTGGTCGCGGCCACCGGGACGCGAGTGCCGCGGTCGGCCACGAGCTCCACCGCCCAGAACACGCCCTCGCCGCGCACCTCGCCGATGAGGTCGTGGTCGTCCGCGAGCGCGCGCAGTGACGGTCCGATCACGTCGGCTCCCACAGTGCGGGCGTGTTCGACGATCCCCTCCGTGATCATCGCGTCGATCGACGCGATGATCGAGGCCGCCGCAAGCGGGTGCCCGGAGTACGTGAGACCGCCGGGGAAGACGCGGTCGTCGAAGGCCGCCGCGATCGCCTCGCTGATGATCACGCCGCCGACGGGGACGTAACCCGAATTGACCCCCTTGGCGAAGGTGATGAGGTCGGGCACGATGTCGTGACGCTCGAAGGCGAACCACTGGCCGGTGCGTCCGAATCCGGCCATGACCTCGTCGAGGATGAGCACGATTCCGTGCTCGTCGCACAGGTGGCGGACCCCCGCGAGGTAGCCGGCCGGAGGCACGAGGATGCCGGCCGTGCCCGGGACCGATTCCAGCAGCACGGCGGCGATCGTCTGCGGTCCCTCCGACTCGATGACCCGCCGCAGGTGGTGAAGCGCACGCTCGCACTCCTCCTCGGGAGTCGTCGCCCAGAACTCGCTGCGATACAGGTACGGCCCGAAGAAGTGCACGTGACCTCGTGCGTACTGGTTGGGCATCCGCCGCCAGTCGCCGGTGGCGACGATCGCGCCGCCGGTGTTGCCGTGGTACGAGCGGTAGGTCGACAGCACCGTGTCGCGGCCGGTGGTCAGGCGCGCCATGCGCACGGCGTTCTCGTTCGCGTCGGCTCCGCCGTTGGTGAAGAAGACCTTGGCGAAGCCATCGGGAGCCTTGTCGAGGATGCGAGCGGCTGCCTCGCCTCGGTGGAGATTCGCGGTGGCGGGGCCGATGGTCGCGAGCCGCCCCGCCTGCTCCTGGATCGCCGCGACGACCGCGGGATGCTGATGGCCGATGTTCACGTTGACGAGTTGGCTGCTGAGATCCAGCATCCGCTCGCCGGCGTGATTCCAGACCCACGCCCCGGATCCGCCGGCGATCACCGGCAGATCGAGCCCCTCCTGCGCGGACCACGAGTGGAAGACGTGGGCCCGGTCGAGTTCCTTCGCGCGGGCATCGAGTTCGTGCGTCATGCCGTCACCCTCCTGGGTCGGGGTCGTCGGGTCAAGCGGTCCGGTGGCGACGAGCTCGCCACCTCGGGTGTCCCGCGCCGGCCATCGAGGCGGGACACCCCGGGGTCACCTCACATGCCGCCTTCGGTGAGCTCGACCTCGATCGGCGTGTACTCGCCGGTCACCTCGACACCCTCGTCGGCGAGTTCGGCGAGCGCCTGCTCCATGTACTCGTTCGAGTAGGCCGTCTCGGGCGGTTCGGTGGTGATGAGGTTCAGCCCGTCCTGGTTGACCGCGGCCAGCGCTCCGGCCACGGTCTGATCCCATGCGGCGGCGTCGACGACACCGAAGTCGGCGCCGGTCCAGATGAGCTTGTTGACCTCGTTCATCTGCCACAGCTGGTGCACCGGTCCGACGGAAAAGGCGGCCTCGGCGTTCGAGGCGATGTCGTAGACGATGTCGGCGGCATCCTCCGGGTTGTCACGTGCGTAGAGCCACCCCTTGGTGATCGCCTTGAGGAACCGCACCGCCGCGTCGGCATAGGCGGGGTCGCTCTCGAGCCGTTCGGTGTCCGCCCAGATCGCATCCTGCAGCATGGCTCCCTGCGTGTCGGCATAGGAGACGACGTTGAAGTCCTCGGGCTGATACAGCTCGCCGGTTTCGGGATCGACGACCTCGAGGATCTGCGCCCACTCGTTGTAGGTCATCGCCTGGGCCGCGTCGACGTCGCGGTCCAGGAGCGCGTTCATACTGAAGTCCTGTGTCGTGATCGACACCGATGTGGCGTCGAGGTCGTCCTCGGCCATCGCGGCGAAGATCTCCCACTCGTTCCCGAACCCCCATGAGCCGATGCGCTGGCCCTCGAAGTCCGCGACCGAGGTGATGCCGTCGTCGGCCCACGACACCTGAAGGGTGCCGGATTCCTGGAAGACCTGGGCGATGTCGGTGAGCTCCACTCCGGAGGCCTCCAGTGTGCCGAGGACCTTGGGCACCCACGCGATCGCGAAGTCGACGTCGCCGGCCACGAGCGCGTCCTGCGGGACGATGTCGCCGCCGGATGGGACGATCTCGACCGTGTCGAACCCCTCCTCCTCGAAGTAGCCCATCTCCTGCGCGAGGTAGTACCCGGCGAACTGCGCCTGCGGCAGCCACTGCAGCTGGAGGCTGATGTCGGTGAGCGGCTCGAAGTCCGACGAGTCGGTGTCCGTGCCGGGGTCGGCCTCCGATCCCGAGCAGGCTGCGAAGGTCAGCGCGGCGACGGTGAGGGTGGACGCGACGATCATGCCGCGTCGGATGCTGTGTCTCATGGATCAGTCCGTTCTGTGTCGAAATGCGGGGTGATGCGGGGTGGTGCGGGTTCTTTCGTTGGGGTGGTTCGGGTGGTGAGGGTTCGTTCGTCCGTTCGGGTGGTGCGGTCTGTCGCCTCAGGGGCGGGGCCCCCTCGTCACGAGGCGCTCGAGCAGGGAGGTGACGAGGTAGAAGAGCAGCCCGATGAGGATCCCGCCGAGCACGTACGCCCATGCCAGAGCCGCGCGACCCGACTTGGCGTAGGTCGCGATCGAGGTGCCGACACCGTCGGCGGGGCCGCCGAAGTACTCGGCGACCAGGGCGGCGATGACCGCGAGGGAGGCGGCGATGCGCAGTCCCGTCATCAGGTACGGCACCGCGGTGGGGAGGGTGAGGTAGCGGAAGGTCTGCGCACCGGTGGCGGCGGATGCGCGCAGCAGGTCGCGATGGACCGGTCGCGTCTGTCGGAGGCCGCGCACCACGTTGACGAACACCGGGACGAACGCCGCGATCGTCGCGACCGCCTGCCGGCCGAACTGACTCGAGGCGCCGAACATCGTGTTCAGCAGCGGGGTGAGGGCGACGATCGGAATCACCGCCAACGCCGCGACGAGCGGAGCGAGCATCCCGTCGATCGGGCGCACAGCGGTCGCGAGGCCGGCGAGCAGCACGGCCAGGACCGTGCCGGCGACCAGCCCGACGGCGGCGTTGGTGGCGGTGACGATCATGTCGTCGGCGATGATCTGCCACCGCGTGACGAACTCGACGGCGATCGCCACGGGGCTCGGCAGCATGCGCGGGGCGGTGCCGAGCACGTCGACCCAGAGGGTCCAGAGCACCGCGCCGATCACGCCGACCGCGACCGGTGCGACGATGCGCAGCCACGGCGGCAGGGGCCGTTCGCGTGGCGCGCGGGCCACGGGTGCGGCGCGGGTGAGCTCGTCCGCGGCGGTCATCGTTCGTTCGCCCTCTCGACGCGCGTGCCGTGAAGGGCCTCCCGCACGGCGGTGACGCGGTCGAAGTAGGCCGGCGACTCGCGCAGCGCCTCGTCGCGTCCGCCGCCGAGGTGCGTCGGGACGATCTCGGCGATGCGGCCCGGACGGGGACTCATCACGACGACCCGATCGGAGAGGAAGACGGCCTCGGGAATGGAGTGGGTGACGAAGACCACGGCAGCTCCGGTCTCGGCGGCGATCCCGGAGAGCTCGACCTGCAGGTACTCGCGTGTCATCTCATCCAAGGCGCCGAACGGCTCGTCCATCAGCAGCAGCTTCGGACGGGCCGCGAGGGCCCGGGCGATTGCGACGCGCTGCTGCATGCCACCCGACAGCTCGTCGGGATAGCGCTCCGTGAACTCCTGCAGGCCGACGAGGTGCGTGAGCTCGCGCACGCGAGCATCCCGCTCCGTGCGGCCCTGTCCATGAACCTCGAGTGGCAGCGCGATGTTGGCCGCGACGGTGCGCCAGGGGAGGAGGCCTGCCTGCTGGAAGGCGATGCCGTAGTCCTGCGCGACCCGTGCCCGCTCCGGCGTCTTTCCGAAGATCTCCAGCGTGCCCTCGGTCGGGGTGTCGAGGTCGGCGATGAGCCGCATGAGGGTGGACTTTCCGCATCCGGACGGACCGATCAGCGAGACGAACTCGCCGGCAGCCACCTCGAGGTCGACCCCGGTGAGCGCGTGCACGTCGTCGCCCGCCGTCGAGAACGTCTTCCCGATGCCGGCGGCGCGCACCGCGAGGGGAGTGGTCGGTGGGGAAACGCTCATGCTGCGGCCTCTCCTCGGCGGTAGTTCTTCAACCCCACGCCGATGACGGCGACAGTGCCGGCGGCGATGAGTCCCAGGGCGATCGAGCCGAAGGTGGGTGCCCAGGGTGCCGCCGGGTCGGACGACGCCTGGCCGGCGAGCTGGATGAGCATGCGGCCGATGCCGCCGCGCATCCCGATCGAGACCTCCGCGACCACGGCGCCGAGCACCGCGTTGGCCGCGGCGAGCCGCAGCGCGGGCAACAGGTGCGGAACCGCCGCGGGCAGGCGGAGCCGCCACAGCGTCGACCAGTAGCCGGCGGAGTAGCTCCGCATGAGGTCGACGTGGATGGGGTCGGGCGCGGCGAGTCCGCGCAGCATCCCGACGGCGACGGGAAAGAAGGCGAGGTACGAGGCGATCACCGCGACGGACAGCCACTGCGGCCAGGGCATGACGTCGCGGTCGATCTGGTTCCCGATGGCGTTGACGACCGGCGCGAAGGCGATGAGGGGGACGATCTGGCTGAGGACGATCCAGGGCAGAAGGCCCCACTCGGCCAGACGTGACCGCTGCATGATCAGGCCGAGCGCGGCGCCGACGATCACCCCGATCATCCATCCCACTGCGGCGATTCCGAGGGTGACTCCGGCCGCGGCGACCACCGACATCCACAGCGGTGGTGTGTCCCCGCCGCTCGTCGGGGCGAACAGGCGCACGATCATGTCCCACACGTGCGGCATCGCGCGATCGTGCGTGCGCGGCAGGATCATCACGCCGGAGCCCGTCTCGCCGTCGACGGCGCCGACCACGACGCCCTCGGCGGGCCCCGTCGCCTTGTAGAGCTCCCACGATCCGATGACGACGAGGATGCCGATGACGCCCCATCCGACCGCCAGCCAGCGAGCCGCCGTCATGCCTTCGCCGTCACGTGCTCGCGCAGCGCGGGGATGACCGTCTCGCCGTAGACGCGCATCGTCTCCTCTTTGTTGTCGTGCTGGAGGTAGCCGGCGAACTGGGTCACGCCCAGATCGCGGAGTGCCGCGAGCTTGGCGATGTGCTGCTCGGCGGTGCCGAGCACGCAGAACCGGTCGACGATCTCATCGGGCACGAAGTCGACGTGGTCGTTCTCCGCGCGTCCATGGGTGTTGTAGTCGTAGCCGCTGCGGCCGGCGATGTAGTCGGTGAGCGCTTCGGGCACGCCATCGCCGTGATGGCCGTACTTGGCGACGATGTCGGCGACGTGGTTTCCCACCATCCCGCCGAACCAGCGGCACTGATCGCGCATGTGGGCGACGTCGTCACCGATGTACATCGGTGCCGCCACGCAGAAGGCGATCGCGTCGGGGTCGCGCCCGGCGGCCTCGGCGGCCTCCTTCACGGTGCGGATCATCCACGCTGCGATATCGAGGTCGGCCAGCTGCAGGATGAACCCGTCCCCGACCTCGCCGGTCAGCTTCAGGGCCATCGGGCCGTAGGCGGCGACCCACACATCCAGTGCCGATCCGGAACTCCACGGGAATCGCAGCGTCGAGCCCTTGTACTCGACGGGGCGGGAGTTCGCGAGTTCGCGGATGACGTGGATCGATTCGCGCAGTTCCGCCATGGAGGACGGTCTGCCGTTGGTCACGCGCACCGCGGAGTCTCCGCGCCCGATGCCGCAGATGGTGCGGTTGCCGTACATCTCGTTGAGGGTCGCGAACAGCGAGGCGGTGACGGTCCAGTCCCGGGTGGCGGGGTTGGTGACGAAAGGTCCGACGGTGATCTTGCGGGTCTCGGCGAGGATGGCGGCATAGATCACGTACGGCTCCTCCCACAGCAGGTGGGAGTCGAAGGTCCATGCATGGCTGAAGCCATGCGCTTCGGCGAGCTTGGCCAGCTGCACCGTGCGCGATGCGGGCGGGTTGGTCTGGAGGACGACTCCGAAATCCATGGGCGCTCACTCCCTCCGGTCGTCGGGGCGGGCGGGATGCGCGGCGAAGACGGACTGCATGGTCACACCAGGTACTGCGACAGACCGCGCTTGAGGTACTGACCGTCGCCGGCCGCGCCGAGGTAGCGGTCGTCGTCGACGATGATCCGTCCGCGGGAGATGACGGTGTCGACGTGTCCGTCGATCTCGTACCCCTCCCATGCCGAGTGATCCATGTTCATGTGATGGGTTCTGCCCGTGGGGGATCCGTCGGGATTCTCGTGGTAGCCGATGGAGGTGTGCCCCCGCGGGTCGTAGACGACGATGTCGGCATCGGCACCGGGCTGGATGACGCCCTTGCGTCCATAGAGGCCGAACATGCGAGCGGGGGTCGTCGAGGTCAGCTCCACGAACCTCTCCAGGGTGAGGCGCCCGGTGACGACTCCCTGGTACATGAGGTTCATGCGGTGCTCGACCGATCCGATCCCGTTCGGGATCGCGCGGAAGTCCTCGCGGCCGAGCTCCTTCTGGTCCTTCATGCAGAACGGGCAGTGGTCGGTGGAGACCATCTGAAGGTCGTTCGTGCGCAGGGCCTGCCACATGTGGTCCTGGTGGCCCTCCTCGTGCGATCGCAGCGGCGTGGAGCACACCCATTTGGCGCCTTCGAAGTCGCCCCACTCTTCGCTCGTGGCGCCGAGCTGCTCCTCGAGCGACAGGTACAGGTACTGGGGGCACGTCTCGCCGAACACGTTCTGTCCGTTGTCGCGCGCCCACGCGAGCTGCTCGACGGCCTGCTTGGCGCTCACGTGCACCACATAGAGCGGCGCGCCGGTGAGGTGCGAGAGCATGATCGCCCGATGGGTGGCCTCCTCCTCCATCTGCCACGCGCGGGCCTTGCCGTGGAAGAACGGGCTGGTGTTCCCCGCGGCGACGAGCTGCTCGGCCAGCACGTCGATGGCGGGCCCGTTCTCGGCGTGCATCATGGTGAGCAGGCCCGTATCGGCGGAGACCTGCATCGCCTTGAGGATCTGCGCGTCGTCGGAATAGAACACGCCGGGATAGGCCATGAAGAGCTTGAAGCTCGTGATCCCCTCGTCGATGAGGGCCGGCATCGCGGCGAGGGAGTCGTCGTCGACACCGCCGATGATCTGGTGGAAGCCGTAGTCGATCGCGCAGTTGCCGGCGGCGAGGTCGTGCCAGCGGGCAAGACCGTCCTGGACGCGCTCGCCGTACTTCTGCACCGCGAAGTCGATGATCGTGGTGGTGCCGCCCCAGGCGGCGGCGCGGGTTCCCGTCTCGAACGTGTCCGACGCGAAGGTTCCGCCGAAGGGCAGCTGCATGTGCGTGTGCGCGTCGATCCCGCCGGGGATGACGTACTTTCCGGTGGCATCGACGACCGTGTCGACGGAACCGGCCAGGTCCGTGCCGAGGAGCACCGATCCCGGCGCGAGGACGGCGATGATCCTCTCGCCGTCGATGAGCACGTCGGCTTCGCCCCGGCCGGTCGCCGAGACCACGGTCCCGCCCGTGATGAGTGTGGTTGCCATGTCGCTGTCTCCTTGTGTTCCAGGTCGTTGCGCGAGCGAAGCGAGACGAACGTCAGGGAGCGACGATGTCTCCGTACGTATCCGGCCGGCGGTCTCGGAAGAACTGCCAGTCGTCCCGCATCTGCTGGACCATGTCCATGTCGAGATCGCGCACGAGGAGTTCCTCCTCGGTGCCGGAGCCGCGGTCGCCGACGAAGTTCCCTCGGGGGTCGATGATCTGGCTCGTGCCGTAGAAGTCGACGGCTTCCTCGCCGTACTCGTTGTCTTCACGCCCGACGCGGTTGGGCTGCAGCACGAAGTATCCGTTCGCCACGGCCGCCGCCGGTCCCTCGATCTCCCACAGGCGGTTCGAGAGCCCCGGCTTGGTCGCGTTCGGGTTGAACACGATGTGAGCGCCGTTCAGGCCGAGTTCGCGCCAGCCCTCGGGGAAGTGACGGTCGTAGCAGATGTACATGCCGACCTTCCCGATCGCCGTGTCGAAGACCGGGTACCCGCGGTTGCCGGGACGGAAGTAGAACTTCTCCCAGAACTTCTCGACGTGGGGGAGGTGGTTCTTGCGGTAGCTGCCGACCACCCGGCCGTCGGCGTCGACGAGCACCGACGTGTTGTAGTAGACCCCCGTCTGCGCCTCCTCGTAGATGGGCAGCACCATGACCATCCCGAGCTCCTTGGCGACGGCGGCGAATCGCTGCACGATCGGCCCATCGACGGGCTCGGCGAGCCGGTAGTACTTCTTCTCCTGCGTGATTCCGAAGTACGGGCCGTAGAACAGCTCCTGGAAGCACATGACATCCGCGCCCTGAGCGGCCGCTTCGCGAGCGAAACTCTCGTGCCGGTCGAGCATGGATGCGACGTCGCCCGTCCAGGTCGTCTGAGATATGGCTGCGCGTACCGTCGTCATCGTCTTCCCCCGGGTCGAGTCCTGCGTCGTCGTCACGGGACCGGGTCGGGATGCCGGCAATGAGCCCCGTTACCCGATCCTTCTGCGCGCACGTTTCGTCACGATTTCCGCCTGTGACGAGGCAGTAAACGCTCGTGGGCCGGGCGTGAGCACACGACCGCCGGGGTGCGCTCGTGCCGCTGGCTCGGTCGCGTCCACAACTCCTCAAGAACTGTTCACGTGCGGCCGTTTGGAGGCTCATCGGCGTTGTCGGCGACGGCCTTGAGGAGTTGTGAACGAGATCGAGCCGAGCTGCTCCGGTCAGGAGAGCTCGGGACGTGCGCCGGGATCAGGCGTTCGGGATCAGGCGACGAGTGCGCCGCGGGCGGCGTGGACGAGTTCGAGCGTCTGGACCCGGCCGGGGGAGGTCTCCAGCGGCTCCGACTCGTAGGCACCGGCGATGGGCGAGATCATGACCTCATCCACATCGTGGCGCACCGCGAGGCTCTGCAGTTCTCCCGCGACCTCGTCGCCCGTGCCGACGATCCACGTCGCGCGGGCGGCGGCCATGATGGTCTCGCCCATGCCGGCGAACTCGTCGGCCGTCGCCTTCGCGTGCTCCACCGTCTCGTTCGCCACCAGGGGCTTGTTCATGCGCAGGCGCGCCATCATCCGCTGGTTGGGCAGCGACCGCTCCTCGGCCTCCTCCCGCGTCGGGGCGGCGATGACGTTCACCGTGAGGAACGTGCGCGGCGCATCCAGGTGCTCCGAGGGCTGGAACTGCGTGCGATACACCTCCAGCGCACGCTCGAGCCCCTGGCCCGAGAAGTGGTTGGCGAAGACGTAGGGCAGTCCGCGCGCGGCGGCCAGCTGCGCCGAGTAGTCGCTCGACCCGAGCAGCCACACCTCCGGCGCACCGGTCGCCGCCGGCGTCGCGTGCACGTCGTACGTGCCGCCGGAGGTGAAGCGCAGCGCGGCGCCATCGGGTGAGACGAGGTTGAGGATGTCGCGCACGTGCTCGGGGAACCGCTCCACGTCGCTCGTCGTCCCGCTCTGACGCAGCAGCTGCGTGATCACCGGATCCGAACCGGGCGCCCGGCCGATGCCGAGGTCGACGCGTCCGGGCGCCAGGGCCTCGAGCGCGGCGAACTGCTCGGCCACCACGAGGGGGGAGTGGTTGGGCAGCATGACGCCGCCGGATCCGATCCGGATGCGCTCGGTGCGCGCCGCGGCGGCAGCAGCCAGCACGGGCGGTGTCGTCGAGGCGACGGCGGGCATGTTGTGGTGCTCGGCGAACCAGTAGCGCCGGTAGCCGAGTTCCTCGGCGCGTGACACCAGGTGCAGGCTCGCGGCGATCGCCTCGGAGGAGGTCTGGCCGGTGCGGACCGGGACGAGATCGAGCACCGAGAGGGCGGGGCTGGTCATCCGATGGTTCCCACGGTCGTCATACCCAGGGGCAACGGAGGACGACGGTGAGACATTCCCCGCCCCCGAGGCGCGTTCAGCGGGAGCGCTTGACCACGTCGAACGCGTCGAGCGCCCTCTTGCGCGTCTCCTTGAGGTCGACCATCGGTTCGGCCGGCTCGTCGTCCGTGTCATCGGCGTACTCCGGCGCCCACTCGCGCACGTACTGCCCGGTCTTGTCGAACTTGTCCGCCTGCAGTTCGGGGTTGAACACCCGGAAGAACGGTGCCGCATCAGCCCCGGATCCGGCCACCCACTGCCAGTTGAACGGGTTGTTGGCCGCATCCGCGTCGACGAGGGTGTCCCAGAACCACTCCTCGCCGTGTCGCCAGTCGATGAGCAGGTTCTTGATGAGGAAGGATGCGGTCACCATGCGCACGCGGTTGTGCATGTATCCCGACGCCCACAGCTCCTTCATGCCGGCGTCGACCATGCGGAATCCCGTACGGCCCTGCTGCCACGCTTCGAGATTCGTCGGCTTCAGGCGAGGCCAGGGGAACGCGTCGTACTCCGATCGCAGGTTCTTGTCGGCGAGTTTCGGGAAGTGGTAGAGCGTGTGCCACGCGAACTCCCGCCATCCCACCTCCGACAGGAACCCGTGAGCCGATGCGGCGTGCGCACCCGAGCCGGCGTTCTCGAGCGTGTCGTGCCAGATCGTGTAGGGACTCAGCTCTCCCCATCTCAGCCGCGGAGACAGCAGCGACGTCGCGCCGGCGGCCGGCTCGTCGCGGGCGGCGTCGTAGGATCCGAGATCGTCGTCGAGGAACTCGCGCAGCCGTCGTCTCGCCGCCAGCTCGCCCGGCTCCCACCGCTCGCGCAGGCCACCCGCCCAGTCCGGCCGCGTGGGGAGGAGCTCCCAGTCGTCGAGATCGTCGGATGCCGGGGCGCGGCCCGGTCCTGGCACGTCGCGCGGCTCCGGGAGCGGCTTGCGCGGCGCGGGCATCTCCTGACACGCGTTCCAGAACGGCGTGTAGACGGAGAAGTGCTTTCCGGCCCCCGTCGTCACCGTCCACGGCTCGAACAGCACGTTCGCCGCGAATGACGCGACCTCCACGCCGCCGTCGCGCAGGTCGGCCTTGAGGTCGGCGTCGATGTCCCGTTCCGGGCCGCCGTAGCGCCGGTTCCAGAACACCGCACCGGCTCCGATCTCGTCGACCAGGTCGCGGATCACGCGACCGGCCGCTCCGCGACGGAGGATGAGTCCCGACCCCCGGTCGGCGAGGCGGTCCCGAAGCTCCGCGAGGCTGTGATGCAGCCACCATCGGGCCGCGCCGCCGAGAGGCCTGACCCCGTCGGACTCCTCGTCGAGCACGTAGACGCACACGATCGGTTCGTCGCGGTCGAGGGCCGCGCGCAGAGCCGGGTGATCGGCGAGACGCAGATCGTCACGGAACCAGACGAGGGAGGGGCTTGCCATGCCCCGACGCTAGCGTCGCCGGGCGAATCGCTCCGGCGTCTTGACAGCCCGCAGGTTCGGGCCCTGCCGGAGCGCTGCTGACCGCCGTGCCTTTCGACGCGCGTCAGAGGCGGGAGGTGTCGTGGCCGGCCGGCACGACGATGGTCAGGGCACCGGCGTCGATGCGCACATCCGCCCGCACGGCGTCGCCGAACTCGTCGCCGTCGAGCTGCACCGGATGCGCGGCACCGGCGCCGACGTGCAGTCCGACGCCCCGCGAGTAGCGCACCGCGCTGTCCTTCGTGCGCAGTTGGAGCACCCGGCGCCCGGCGCGGAACCGTCGCAGCACGCTGTTGTCCCACGCGACGCGGCGCCACACGAGCAGCCATCCGAGCGGCCCCTTGGGCTGGAACACGACGATGTCGAGCGCGCCGTCGTTGATCGACGCCTCGGGGATGAGGTCGAGACCCGCCGGCAGGCGACCGCAGTTGGCGAAGAGCACCGACTGCACGCGCGTAGCGTGCAGCTTGTGACCGGGGATCTCGTACATCACCCGGAACGGCTTGGCGCTCGCGAGGGACCGGGCCGCGCCGTCGACGTAAGCGACCCACCCGACGGTCTTCTTCAGGTCGGGGTTCGTGTTGGCGATCATCGCCGCGTCGAGGCCCATTCCCCCCATGACCACGAAGCCGTGCTCGCTCGTGGACCCGTCGTCGCGGGTGAGCACCGCGAAGCCGATGTCCATGGCGACCTGCGTTCCGGTGAACGCGGCGCGGATCATCGGCTCGGGTCGGTCGAGGGGGAGGCGGAGGTTCCGGGCGAGCAGGTTTCCGGTGCCGCTCGGGATGATCGCCATCGGCACCCCCGTGCCCGCCATGGCTTCGGAGACGGCGCGAACGGTGCCGTCCCCTCCCGCGACGAGCACCGTCGTCGCGCCGGCCTTCAGTGCCTGCCGGGTGACGTCGTCGCCGAGGTCGTCGACGGTCGTCTCGTAGAACAGCGGCTCCGACCAGCCGGCCTTCTCGGACTCGTGGGCGACGGCCTTGCGCAGACGATCCTGGTCGACCTTGATGGGGTTGTACACGAGGGCCGCCTTCGGGGCCGGGCGCTCCGCACCACCGCCCATGGGCTCGGTGGCGCCCTCTTCGTCGACGCGGCGCGCTTCGCCTTCGCCGTCGGCGGTGTCGGGCGCGATGTCCTCGGGCTCCCGCGCGACGTCGTCCGGTTTCGCGGCTTCGACGATGTCGGGCGCGCCGGATGCAGGATCGTCGTGCTCTCGGGGCGTGTCCGAAGCCTGGGCCATGGGCACCACACTAGGGGGCGCGGATGCGCGTGCCGCGCTGTCGGGCTGAGGATCACCGCGGTCGGTCGGTCGTCGGCGGCTGATTAGACTGGGCGCGTGATCGATCCGGTGCTGCTGCGTGAGAACCCCGACCTGGTCAAGCGCTCGCAGGAAGCCCGTGGCTCCTCGGCAGACACGGTGGATGCGGCGCTCGAAGCCGATCGGGTGCGGCGAACGGCCATCGCCACCTTCGAGCAGCTCCGCGCCGAGCAGAACGCCCACGGCAAGGCCGTCGCGCAGGCGCCCAAGGACGAGAAGGCGGGCCTCGTCGCTCAGGCCAAGGAGCTGAGCGAGAAGGTCAAGCAGGCGCAGCGGGCCGTCACCGAGGCTGAGCAGCAGGCTGACGAAGCACTTGCCGCCGTCGAGAACATCATCATCGACGGGGTTCCGGCCGGTGGTGAAGACGACTTCGTCACGCTGCGGACGCACAGTGAGCCGCCGACCTTCGACTTCACGCCGCGGGACCACCTCGAACTCGGCGAGAAGCTCGGCGCGATCGACATGGAGCGCGGCACCAAGGTGTCGGGGAGTCGTTTCTACTTCCTCACCGGCATCGGCGCGCGCCTCGAGATGGCGCTGATGAACCTCGCGCTGGACCGGGCGCTGCAGGCGGGTTTCATCCCGCTCATCCCGCCGACTCTCGTGCGGCCCGAGGTGATGCGCGGCACCGGATTCCTCGGCCAGCACGCCGCCGAGGTCTACCACCTCGAGGAGGACGACCTCTACCTCGTCGGCACGAGCGAGGTTCCGCTGGCCGGCTACCACATGGACGAGATCCTCGATCTGACCGCGGGCGCCAAGCGCTACGCCGGCTGGTCGACGTGCTACCGCCGCGAGGCCGGGTCGTACGGCAAGGACACCCGCGGCATCATCCGGGTGCACCAGTTCAACAAGCTCGAGATGTTCATCTACACGACACCGGATGCTGCCGAGGCCGAGCATGATCGTCTCGTGCAGATGCAGGAGGCGATGCTGCAGGACCTCGGTCTCAGCTACCGCGTGATCGACGTCGCGGCCGGCGACCTGGGCTCGAGCGCGGCGCGCAAGTTCGACGTCGAGGCGTGGGTGCCCACCCAAGACGCGTACCGCGAGCTGACGTCGACCTCGAACTGCACGACGTATCAGGCGCGTCGCCTCAATATCCGCCACCGCCTTCCGGTCGATGAGGGCGGCAAGACGCAGACGGTCGCAACGCTGAACGGCACGCTGGCGACCACGCGGTGGATCGTCGCGCTGCTGGAGACACATCAGCGCGAGGACGGATCGGTGACCGTGCCCGAGGTGCTGAGACCCTTCCTCGGCGGCCTCGAGGTCATGGAGCCGATCGCGTGAGTTCGGACGCGCTGCCCGAGCCCGGCGGGGTCGAGGTCGAGCCGGAATCCGATGCGGCGGCGACGGTCGAAGAGCTCGCGCGCGCAGGCGTGTGGGGTGAGGGCACTCCGGAGCGTGTCCTCATCGCTCTCGACATCGACGGCACGGTGATCCTCGAAGACGAGTCGATGAGTCCGGGGGTCGTGGATGCGGTCGCCCACGCGGTCGCCGCGGGGCACGAGGTGATGCTGTCGACCGGACGCAGCTGGGACGCGACGAAGCCGATTCTCCGAAGGCTTGACATCGCGCCGGACTTCGTGGTGTGCGCGAACGGGGCGGCGATCCTTCGCCGGGTGGATGCCGCCACCCACGAGTATGCGCTGCACCACACCGAGTCCTTCGACGCGCACGAGGTGCTGACCCTGCTGCGCGAGCACCTGCCCGACGCGCACTACATGGTCGAACTGCCCGACGGGCATCGGCTGTACACCGACTACGTCGACGACTGGAACCTGGGGAAGGCGGATCGGGTGCCGTTCGAGGAACTCGCCGCGAAGCCGGTGAGTCGGGTGGTCGTGATCTCGCCGGACAACACCGACGGCGACTTCCTGGAGCTCGTGCAGCGCATCGGCCTGAACGAGGTGTCGTACGCCGTGGGCTGGACCGCGTGGCTCGACATCGCGCCGCAGGGTGTCGACAAGGGGACCGCGCTGGAGATGGTGCGCACGGAGCTCGGGTTCGATCCGGCGCACGTGCTCGTCATCGGTGACGGTCGCAATGACATCGGCATGTTCGAGTGGGCGGTGCGCAACGGTGGCCGCGCGATCGCGATGGGGCAGAGCCCCGAGGAGGTGCGTGCGGCCGCGAACGGCTCGACGGATCCCGTGCACGAGGGCGGCGTCGCCGCCGCCCTGCGCGCGCTGTAGCCGGCGCGTTCGCTCGGCGCGTTTCGTCTCGTCGCTTCGCTCCTCGCTCAACGACCAGGGGAGCTCCTCCCTCCGCGCCCCTGGGTCCTTGAGCGAGCGGAGCGAGACGAAACGCAGCACGCGTGGCCGCCCTTGGGTCGTTGAGCGAGCGGAGCGAGACGAAACGCGGGTCAGAAGGGCGCGGCGAGAGGCCCGGGTGGCTCGGGGTCGGGGCGGAAGATCGGCACGCGCCGTTCCGGTCTGACTCGGTATCTTCGCCCGGTCGGCGAGGTCCAGATCACGTCGCCGTCGTCGCAGTGGTGCAGGTTCCATCCGCCGTGGTGTTTGAGGGTGTGGTGGCCCTTGCACAGCGGATGAAGGTTTGCCAGCTCGGTCGACCCGCCGTCTTCCCACGCGATCGAGTGGTCGATCTCGCATCGCTCTGCCGGCATCCCGCAACCGGGACCCATGCATCGCCCGGCGCGCCATTTCACGATGTCGCGAAGGACTTTCGGCGGCCGGTACCGATCGCGGCCGAAGGACAGCACGGCGCCGGTCTCGGGGTGGGTGAGCACGCGCATCCATTCACGTGCTCCGCCGCACAGTTCGCGAGCCTTGGAGTGGGGGATCGGCCCGAGTCCTTCGACCGTTGCGGGCTCCGCCCCGGCCGGTTGTTCGTCTTCCAGCAGGGAGAGAGCCGGTACCGTCACCACGACCGTCGCACGGATTCCGCGCACGTCTGGCGACACGTGATCCGTCGTGCCGTCGATGAGGAGGTCTCCGAAAACGTCGGCGCGTACCTGATCGAGCGTGCGTTCTTCGCCTTCGGCCGCGGTGATCGCTTTGCCCATCGCGGTCAGGCGCTGGTGAATCGCCTGTGCCTCGACGGCGGGCATGTGGGCGCCGAGCCACGCCATTCCGTCGCCAAGCGTTTCCAGCACGACACGGCGCTGCTCAAGCGCCTGCTCGTGGCGCTCCTCGAGGGTGCTCGCGCGGTGGGTCTCGATGAGCCGGCGCAGCGTGCGCCGGAAGGGACCGATCTGGAGGTTCTCAGCGGCGTCCAACGCCTCGGGGAGAAGAAGCGCGGCAGCCTCGGTGCCGACCTCGTCGAGCCCGCCGACCAGCACGTGGCTCTTATCGTCGTCGATGCGGCCGGCGTGCAGGGAGTGCCACACCTCGGGATAGCGATGCACCAAGGCTTCGGCGTGACGGAGCATCGCCTCCGCGACGTACTCCGAGACGCGCAGTGCGGCGGCCAGCTCGAGACGCACGGATCGGAAAGCGACCGAGGCCAGGTCGACGCTGAAGGCCGTCGCCTCGTCGACGGCGCGGCGTCGCATCCCATCGATCGCGGCATACCGTTGAGCGACGAACTGCATCATCGTGTGGGTGAGGTCGAGCACGTCGTCGAGCTCGTCGGGCTGCTCGGCGGCTGCCTCCATGAGCACCGAGACGGGGATGTCGACGGGCGGCGTGTCGCCTTCGTCGAGCCACTCGTCGGGGTCGATGTCCATGCTCAAGACACTAGAACATACCTCCGACATCGCTTCGGAGGCGGTCGACGGCTGTGGATATCGAGCGCCGTCCACATCCGCGTGCCGTTCAGTGCATCCACAGAACCCGTTGCGAGAATATCGGCAAAGCGCCGTCGGCTAGACTCGACGCCGTTCGACGGATGCCGCTGCGGCGGCCTCGTCGGGAGGGTTGTCCGAGCGGCCGATGGAGCTGGTCTTGAAAACCAGTGGGCAGCGATGTCCCGTGGGTTCGAATCCCACACCCTCCGCCACAGCATCGTGGTCGGCGCGATCCGCACCCGGGAGCGCGCCGACGAGCGGTGGGCGACACCCGAGAGGATCCGAGTGAGTCAGAGCAAGCGTGGTCGGCGCACCGTCGCACGACACGGCGAGCTGAAGTCGCCGCATCCCGCCGGTCTGCTGGCGAAGATCATCGGTATCGTCGCCGCCGTCGTCTTCGTCGCGGGTGCGGGCGTCGCTGCTTACACCGCCTACGACATCACGGCGAGCTTCGCCGACGAGGCGGTCGCTCTCGAGGGTCAGGATGCCGTGCCGCCCGACATCGGTGCGATCGAAGGTGGCGTCAACATGCTCGTCGTCGGCACGGACGAGTGCGAGGCGGAGTATGCCTACCTGTTCGGCGATCGCTGCACGGGAGCCGATGCCGAGGGGCAGCTCAACGACGTCAATCTCCTGGTCCACATCTCCGATGAGCCGCGACGTGTCACAGTCATCTCCTTCCCGCGTGACCTGATGGTGCCCATCCCCGAGTGCACGGATGAGGACGGCTCGGTGTCGTCGGCGATGAGCAGGCAGCAGATCAACAGCGCGTACTCCTACGGCGGCCTCAACTGTGTCGCGAAGACCATCTCCGAGCTCAGTGGCATGAACATCCCGTTCGCCGCCAAGGTGAGCTTCGGCAACGTGATCAACATCACCGATGCGATCGGGGGAGTCGACGTCTGCATCGGCAACGGTGGCATCCAGGACCGGTATACGGGCATCGACTGGCCGGCGGGAACCCGCAACATCCAGGGTGTGGAGGCGCTGCAGTTCCTGCGCACTCGTCACGGTCTGGAGAACGGCAGCGACCTGGCGCGCATCAGCAACCAGCAGCAGTACATGTCGTCGCTCGCGCGCAAGCTCGTCAGCGACGAGGTGCTGTCGAACCCGTCGACGCTGCTGCAGCTCGCGACCACTGCGGTCGACAACGTCACTCCCAGCCAGAGCCTCACGAACCCGATGACGCTCGTGCAGATCGCGCTCGCGGTGAAGGATGTGCCCTTCGACGAGATGGTCTTCGTGCAGTACCCCGTGTACGACGACCCGTCTGACCCCAACCGCGTTGTGCCGAACTATGAGGCCGCCGATGCGCTGTGGGCCGCGCTCGAGGCGAATCAGTCGCTCACGCTGACAAGCGACCCCAACGACACCGGTGGTGTGATCATCGAGGAGCCGGTCACTGAGGAGACCGAGGCGCCCGCAGAGCCCACGGAGGAGCCGACCACAGAGGCGTCGGGTGAGCCGACGCCCGAGCCGACTGAGACCTCCGCGGTTCTTCCGGACTCGATCCCCGGTTCGACCGCTGCGCAGGAGACGTGCTCGGCCGGTAACGTCTTCGGCTGATCGTCCCGTCGGCGCCCGCGGTTCGTCTCCGCGGGCGTCAGCGGTTATGATTGCCGGGTGCATTCAGGCGCTTCGGTGCCGTGGATGCCTGGAGACGTCGCATAGTCAGGCCTAGTGCACCACCCTGCTAAGGTGGAGTCCCCTTACGGGGACCGAGGGTTCAAATCCCTCCGTCTCCGCCAGACTTCCTGGCCCGCGATCCCTTGTAAACACTGGGATCGCGGGCCATAGGTTTACCATAGGAACACGATTTGCGTCCCATTTGCGTCCCGTTTGCGAAAAACGCCTCTTGGAATGCGTCGGAGGGCGAACGTCGACGCACGCGCTGAAGCCCTGTTTGCGTCTCGCGACGGACGCACGTTGGCGTGACCTTCGGCCGCGGCCCGTGCCAGCGGTCGGCTTAGCTGTTAGATGTGGGGTCGGAGCCGGTGAACAGCGAAGCAACGCCCGCTCGGCCGGCGGCGGTGTCGAGGGCTTCCGAGACTGAGTCTAGGTCGCTGTCAAAGAGGTCTGAGTAGACGTCGAGTGTCATGGCGGCAGACGTGTGCCCAAGCATTCGTTGGACGGTCTTGACGTTTGCGCCGGCCTGCACGGCGAGGGACGCGGCCGTGTGGCGTAGGTCGTGCGTTGTCATGTTCGGCAGCTCGGCTTTCGTAAGTGCGGTCTTGAACCAAGACTTGGAGCCTTCGTCCGAACGGGTGCGGCGCATGAATTGGCCGTCTTTGCCGGGGAAGACCAGCGCATCCCGGGGTCGGTCCTGAAGAGCGCCTCGGAGCTCCTCGACGAGGAAACGGGGGATCGGTACGAGGCGACCCTTGTGCGACTTAGGTGTGCCCTCGTGAATCTTGCCGTGTACTTCGACGGCGTTCGCGGTGATGTGCAGCCGGCCGCGTGCGAGGTCCAGGTCGCGCACGCGCAGGGCTGTGGCCTCGCCCCAGCGGATACCGGTATAAGCGAGCACGAGGACCAGGAGCTTCCGCTCGCCGGAGGCCTGGGCGAGTCGGATGACCTCTTGATGGGTCAGGTATCCGTGACGGCCTCGGGTTTTCTTCGGCAGCCCGACGCGCCCCATGCGGGCAGGATTGTTGGGAATCCGGCCATCGAAGACTGCATCGTCGAGGATGCTGGCGAGCACGCCGAACGTTCGGATCGTCACCGTGGCGCCAGTCTCGCTGGACAGTCTGGCCACCCATGCACGTACGTCGGTGTGGCGGATGTCTCCCACTTCCCAGCGCCCCCAGGTTGGCTGGACTCGCAGTCTCCAGGCTGTCAGCACCGGCGCGAAGGACGAGGGCTTCATCGAATGCAACTTTGCCTCAAGCCATGTCTCGCCGAGGGCATCGACCGTCACCTTCGCGGCCTTGGGATCGACGTAGGCGCCCCTGGCGCGCGAGGATTCGACTTCGGCGAGCCAGCGTTCAGCGTCGCGTTTGCGTTCGAATCCGCGCTTACCGCCCTTGGTGCCGTCGGGTTTCAGGTAGCGCACTTCGTAGCGTCTGCCGGCCGCGCTTTGATAGGGCCTGACGTTACCCACCCGCCGGTCGACCGGCGTTGTATTTCATCCCCTCGAGGCGGCCCGCTTTGCGGGCGTCGATGATCCATTGCGATGCCGTGCGGTGGGGGATGCCGAGCTCTTGCTGCAGCAGCTTCGCTGGAGGAAGCCCAGCGAGCGCGGCGCTGCCATAGAGCAGCTCGACGACTTCCATGCGAGCTTCGCCGGCGCCACGCTTGACAACCTCAGCGGCGAGCATCGGCGGCAGGATGCGCCCGCCAGACGTTGTCAGCTGATCCACGCTGAGCCATCTCGCCTTCGGATCGTCCTCATCCTCGAGTGTGAGGAAAATACATCGCGGCGCCGCCATCTGCACGATCGCCTGCATCCCGACCTTCGCGACGGTGGGGTAATTCACCTCAACGTCATCGCGAACCGCTGTGTTGGTCACGACCTTGATGAGGTACCGCCCTTCGCCACGAACGTAGCGGGCGGTGACCGCCGTCTTCACGCCGAGCGCGGCATCGCTAGCTGTCGCGATGAATGCGGGAGCTATGCGCAGTGCGGACCCGACCGGCTCTGTGGCGGCACGCCACGTGACCTCCTGGCCATCGAGTGTCTTCACGTCGACCTTCACCCCCCTAGTTTGTCTAACCGCACGGCGCTTTCGCATTTACCTCTTGTGCACAGTAGCAGATAGTGCTTCACTCAGCTTAAACCAGTTGGTACATACGCAAGTGGAGGTGGGCAATGTTCAAAGTCCTTCAGATCGAGTGCGACGATCCAGAGCACACGTTCCTCACGCAGCACGAGTTGGCCGAGAACCTCGGCTTCCCGTTGAGCCGGCTCACGGGGTGGCGGAAAGTGTCAAGGCGGGTGAGACAGATTCCGTCAGGCGGTCTGTATGAGGGCCTCCTGTGAGGGCTGGTTGATCCAGGCGGCCTCGGGCAGCTTGGGCGCCTGGGGTCGGCGGTGGCCGAAGCGCTCGGGACGGGCGGCGTAGGCCGCGTCCAGGGTGGCCTGGCGCTGGGCGCGGACCTGCCCGGCGGTGCCGAAGTGGACGCTGGCGGGGGTGTGCAGCCCGATCCCGCAGTGGCGGTGCTCGTGGTTGTAGTAGGCGAAGAACTGCTCGGCGAACGCGCCGGCGTCGGCCAGGGACCCGAAGCGCTCGGGGAAGACCGGGGCGTACTTCAGCGTCTTGAACGCCGCCTCGCTGTAAGGGTTGTCGTTCGACACGTGCGGGCGGGAGTGCGACCTGGCCACCCCGAGGTCGACGAGCAGCTGAGCGACCGGTTTGGAGGTCATCGAGGTCCCGCGGTCGGCGTGGATCGCCTCCGGCACGCCATGGATGCCCATGGCGTGCTCGAGCAGGTTCTTGGCGATCTCGGCGTCCTCGCGGGCCGCGATGGTCCAGCCCACGACGAACCTGGAGAAGATGTCGAGCACGACGTACAGGTCGTAGTACACGCCCCGCTCCGGCCCCTTGAGCTTTGTGATGTCCCAACTCCACACCTGCCCCGGCGCCGTCGCGACGAGCTCGGGCCGGGTCCGGGGCGGGTGGCTCGCCTGCCGGCGCCGTTCCCCGGCCATGTCGTGCTCGCGCAGGATCCGGTGCATCGTGGACATCGAGCACAGGTAGGTGCCCTCGTCCAGCAGCGTGGCCCAGACCTGGGCGACCGACTTGTCCGCGAACCGCTGGCTGGTCAACACGGCCAGCACGTGGGCCCGCTCGGCGGCGGACAGCTTGTTCGCCGGTGCCGGCCGCGGTGTCCGTGGACGTGGCGGTGGCGGGTTCTTGGCCCGGTAGTGACTGGCGCGGGAGCGACCCAGCAGCGCGCACGCAGCCGCGGTGCCGACGTGCTCGGCCAGCCCGTCGACGGCCGGGTTGATCACCGCGGCGACCGCGGCGGCTTGTCCGCGCTCTCGGAGAGCGTCTCCAAGAGCGCGTGTGCTTTTCCCATCAGGTCCAGCGCCGCCCTGGTCTTGGCCAGCTCGGCCTCGGCCTTCTCCGCCCGGGCCCGTAGCGCCTGCAGCTCCCGCTCGCGCCGGTCCCGCGGCTTGCTGCCCAGCCCGGACAGCGAGCCGGCGGCCGCGGCCTTGCGCCACTCGATGATGTGGGAGGTGTACAGGCCCTCCCGGCGCAGGATCTCCCCACGCCCAGAGCGGTCCGCGGCGTCGTACTCGGCCAGGATCGCCGCTTTGAACTCGGCGGTGAACGTCCGCCTCTTGGGCCGGTCAGCACGAGGAGCCATAGCCCCATCATCGGTGCCGACGTCAGCAACCGTCATCGTCATCTCAGTATTGGTCCGTTCTCGCCCCGTGCAGTGCGAAGGTCAGCAGTGCTGGTGTCTCACCCCATCCTGACGCACAGGGTGGCGCAAGAACGGCGGCGGCCCGAAGTTCACCAAGTTCGGCAAGTCAGTGGCATACAAGGTGTCCGAGGTGAACGCGTGGATCGACGAGCACACTCATGAGCGCATCGGCGATCGCGCCGTCCGCGCCGCGCGGAGGCTGCGGTGATCCGGCTCGTTGTCTATACAGCAGGTGACGACTGCATGCAGTGTCGGCTTACGAAGCGGATGTTGGATGCCGCCGGCCTCGCGTTCCACGAGGTCAACCTCGCTGAGCCGTCCAACGCAGCGGCTCACGCAATCGTCACCAAAGACCTCGGCTACCTGTCTGTCCCCATCGTCGTCGACGAAGGTCGCCATTGGGCGGGATTTAGGCCTGACCTGATTAGCGATCTTGCCAAACGGGCGATATTGCCATCCGATGCAACGCGCGAAGCGCGATCGCCCGCGCGGTAGAGCCTGAGCTCAAGAAGGATGTCGAGGGGGCCGGGGGTCTCTGCGCCACTCTTGATCACCCAGAGTACTTCATTTGCATCAATGTTGTATTGGATGCATCATGAGGATGTGCTTGAAGTTGATCCATCGTCTGCGCAGCGGCTCGTCTCCGCGCGGAATGTCATTCATCTTGACCCTGAGGGAGCCGTGCTCGACGGGATGTTGAATGGGTGGCGAGCCCAGCAGATTGCTCGCTTCTTGAAGGCTCCGACGATTGCGGCGAGAGAGCGGCTCGTGCGCCGGTTCGTGGACTTCACGGGTATGTACCCGTGGCAATGGACGCCGGCGGAGGCGGAGGCGTGGATCAGTGAGCTGCGCTCGGGCGTGAAGCCGTTGCGGCTATCGACGCTGCGTGGATACGAGATCGACATCAAGATGTTCTGCGAGTACATCACTGATCCTCGATATCCCTGGCTGTCCGAGTGTGAAGCGCGTTTTGGCGCTGCACCCAGACAGGTGTTCCATGAGGACAACTCGATTGTGCATGTCAGCGAGTACGAGGGCGATGCCGCGCGGCGACCGTTGACATTCGACGAAGTCCAGGCGCTGTTCGATGCGGCCGACGGGCTCGCCGCACGGATCCTGTCGCGACGGCGAAAGGGTGCGGTTCAGGCCGTGCGGGACGCCGCGCTTCTCAAGTGCGTCTATGCGTTCGGGTTGCGAAGACGTGAGGCGGTCATGCTTGATCTCGTGGATCTCCGCCGCAACGCGAAGCTGCCGCACCTAGACCGATTCGGTGCACTGTCGGTGCGCCATGGCAAAGCGAGCCGCGGGGGCCCGTCGAAGCGGCGCACGGTGCTCACCGTTCCGGAGATGGGCTGGATCGCGGAGACGCTGGCGCACTACCTCGATGAGGTTCGGCCGGCGTTGTCGTCATCGTCGAGTTCGTCGCCTGCTCTGTGGGTGACCGAACGGGGCACGAGGCTGAGCAGGCGTGCGGCGAACGAAGCGTTCTGTACAGCTCGTGATGCCGCGGGGATCGACTCTTCGTTGGATCTGCATTCGTTGCGGCACTCGTACGTGACGCACCTGGTGGAGTTCGACTACCCGGAGCGGTTCATTCAGGAGCAGGTGGGGCACTCGTTTTCCTCGACGACCGCGATCTACGTCGGCGTCTCTAACGAGTACCGGAACCGGCTGCTCACCCAAGCTATTCACACCCGCTACGGCGCCGACTTCGAGGAGGCAGCACGGTGAAAGAGATGGACTACGTCTGGCATCTGCGAGCGAAGATGGCGGAGCGTGGAATGTTCGCCACGACGGACCTGCAGCCGCTGCTCGCTGAGCGTGGTGTCGCGCTCTCCCGGGAGCAGACCTACCGGCTGGTGACGGGTCAGCCGCAGCGCCTGAGCATGGTTACGCTGATCGCGCTGTGCGACATCCTTGAGTGCACACCCAACGACCTCATCGAACCCCGCATCGTCGAGGCGTCCGCCAGGAAGGCTTCCGGGGAAGTCATCCCGCGGAAGAGCCGAGTATCCGCCCGCCGAACGACGATCAATCGGCCCGGGCATTCGAAATGACCGTGGTGCCGGAGCATCCTTGCTCCGAGTGCGGAAGCCGCGCCCCGCGGGTGAAACGACTCCCCGACGGTGGAGGGCTCTGCCGACCGTGCTACAACGTCAGCCGACGTATGGAGTGCTCGCGCTGTGGTCGCATCCGTGCGCCCAGCGCTCGAGCCGAGGACGGCGCACCACTCTGCGGGCACTGCGCGCGCCCTAAGCGGGCGTGTGCGGGATGCGGCCGTGTCGATCACGTCACCGCCATCGTGGACGGTCAGGATCTCTGCCAGCGCTGCTACTCCGCACCGGTCAGAGCGTGCGGACAATGCGGACGGGAGCGACGCGTCGCAACCCGCCACCAGAATGGCGTAGCAGATCTGTGCCACAGCTGCTACCGCACCCCCATCGCCGAGTGCGCCATCTGCGGTGAGAAGCGCGCGGTTCATACGACCTGGCCCCTCGGGTCTATATGCGGCGTGTGCTATCGACGCGAGCTCCGCCACCCCGACGGCTGCGGGTCTTGTGGGCAGGTGAAAGCGCTCATCGGTCGCGATGACCGAGGGGAGCGCGTTTGCGGGCCGTGTGCAGGGTCGACGCGCGACTACGTCTGTGCCACGTGTGGCGCCCCGGGTGAGCAGCACTTCGAGAACACCTGCATCCGCTGCTCCGTCGTTCGAGCCGCCGGCGACCTCCTCGCGTCCGCGACGGGGGTGATCCCCGGGCGTTTGGCCGGGCTCCCGGACGCGCTCGTTTATCGAGGTCGCGTGGACTCGACCATGAGATGGCTGCTCAAGCCCACCCCGAGAGCTCTGCTCCGAGCGATCGGGTCGGAAGAGTCGATCACGCATGCGCGCGTTGACGCGTGTCCGCCTGGGCAGGCGCGACATCATCTCCGTGCGCTCCTGGTCGACGTCGGCGTTCTCCCGGTACGAGATGAGCAGACTGAGCGGCTCGAAACATGGGTCGACGAGTACCTGATCCAGCTTCCTTCACACCATGCCGCCGAGATCACTCCCTATGCACAATGGAAGGTGCTGCGGACTGTGCGGCGGCGGGCAGGACGCCGCCGTACCACGGTCGGTGTCGCAGATTCCGCGCGTGAACGGATCCGCGCGGCCGCGCGACTCCTGCAGCACGTCGAGCAAGAAGGGGCGGGCTTCTCCGCGCTGACACAGGAGGTCCTAGACCGGTGGGTCGGCGGCAACGCAGCCCGCACCGGCGACATCGCACCGTTCATCTCGTGGCTCAGGTCCACCGGCCAGTATCCGGGACTCCGCGTCGAGCGCGGACAGCAGGCCAGGCCGAGCGAGGTCAGCGGGGAGGACGAGCATCACGCTCTGGTCCGCACGTTTATCGCCGGGTCGGACGACACGGTGAGCCTCGCGACCAGGGTTGCCGCGCTGCTCGTGCTCCTTTACGGAGCTCGAACCGACCGCATCCACCGGCTCACCACTGTCGACACCAGTACAGCCGGAGGACGAACGTATCTCGCGCTATCGACAGAACCCATCGAGATCCCGAACTCGGTCGCTCAACTCTTCGCGCAGCTCGTGAAAGAAGCTGAGCAGAATCCGGGGGCGACTCGGCGAGCCGGTGAGGGATCGTATCTATTCCCATCTCCCCGACGACACCACGAGCCGATCCATCCCACGACCCTCGGACGGTGGATAGCGCGGGCCGGGGTCAGCCCGCGGATCGCCCGGAACTACGCCATGCTCGCCCTCGCTAGCGACCTCCCCGCCGCTATCGTGGCCGTTCAGATGGGAATCACGCCGCAGACAGCGAGCCGATGGTCGCAGTTCTCGCAACGCGACAATTCCGAGTTCGTCGCCGCGAGAGCAGATTTCCTCCCCCGCTGAGGGCACATCGGAGTGGGTTCAGGCAGCCGCGGCCCGAGAACTCCAAGCCGAGTCAATTCCTTCCAGGACGCTAACAATCAGGGACGCAGTGCGGCGCTGGGTCAAGTGTCCAGGGGGTGTCTCGTCTCGACGTCCCGCATGCGTCCGGCTAGAAGCGCGACGATGGCGAGCAGCGTCGGCGCGACGCCGGCCACGATGAAGATGGCTGGTATCGGCACGATCAGCGATAGGGGCCCGGCGATGGCGATCGAGACGGGCATGAACGCGATGGAGACGAAGAAGTCGAGACTGGCGACACGGCCGATCATTTCGGGTGGCACGAGGCGTTGAAGCAGTGTGCCCCAGATCACCACGCCGGCTCCTGTGGCAGCTCCGACCGCGAACAGTGTGGCGAGCATCACTATTAGGTTGTTGGCGAGGCCGATGAGCACGAGCGGGAGGGTTCCGCCGCCCCAGAGGCCGATCATCAGTGTCAGGTATCGCCGGGGCAGTTTGAGTGACGACACGATGAGCGATCCGATGGCGCCTCCGATTCCGTAGGCGGCGAGTAGTAGTCCGAACGTTGCTTCGGCGTCGTCGAATCGGTCGCGGGTGAGGAAGGGGAGAAGTACCTCGATTGGGCCCTGGATGATGAGCGCGAGGGATGATCCGAAGATCAGGGTCCATAGCAGCCAGCGGGTGCGGGCGACGTAGCGGACCCCGGCTTTGAGGTCGCCCCACACGCTCGTGCGTTGCTGCGACTGTTCCGGTTCGGTGGTTTCCTCCCGGCGGCTGAGGAACAGTGTGATGACGAACGCGACTGCGTAGGACGCAGCGACGATGACCGCTCCGATGGCGGGGAAGAACGCCCCGACGATGATCCCTCCGAGGGCGGGTCCGAGGCCCTGCCCCATCGAGGGCCGGAGAGCCCCTTCGAGCCCGTTTGCGGCGAGCAGTTGTTCGGGCGGTAGTACTTGGGGGAGGTAGGCGCTGTAGGCCGGGTAGAAGAACGCACTACCCGCGCCCATGGCGAACGAGGCGAGCCCGACATGCCACAACTCGATCGCGCCCGTGAGGGACAGCACCGCGACGGCGGCCATGACCGCCGCGGTGAGTCCCTGCACGGTGATGATGATCCGCCGCTTCGAGAAGCGATCGGCTACCACCCCGCCGAGGACCGAGAAAGCGAAGAGGCCGAGGCTGAGCCCGGTAGCGACGGCTGACAGGGCAAGGGGGCTGTCGTCGAGTGCGAGCACCTGAAACACCATGACGATGGCCCACATGCCGGTGCCGAAGACTTCGATACCGACGGCCGCGAACAGCAGCCGGTAGTCGCGGGTAGCGAGAGGGCGCAGCGCCCGCAGCCGGTCGGGAGTCTCGCGGGTCATACGAGCGCCTCGCTTTCGGTCGTAGCTTCCAGTTGCAGTGCCGGCCAGCCTTCGACGTCGCGGAGAAGCTGCCGGTCGTGGGTGGATACGACAACAGCCGCTTGGGTGGCGTTGAGCGCGTCGGTCAGTTCGTCGACGAGCGCGATCGATAGGTGGTTGGTCGGTTCGTCGAGCAAGAGCACGTGCGGCTTGGTGGCGAGCACCAGGGCCAGCTCGAGGCGCCGTTGCTGGCCCATCGACAGCTCACCTATCTGCTTGCTCGATTCGCGGGCGCGCAGGAGCCCGAGCTGCGAGAGACCGACTGCCTCACGCGATGGAACGAGCGCGTCGACGTGGGCTGCGTAGAACTCGCTCGCGCGACGATCCAGCGGCAGCTCCGACTCTTGGCGCAGAAAAGCGAGCCGCACGTTCTGCGGGCGACGAACGGTGCCGGTGTCCGGGCGGAGGTCTCCCGCTGCGACGCTCAGCAGTGTGGACTTGCCGGCCCCGTTGGGTCCGGTCACTACGAGACGCCCGCGGTGTGACAGAGAGAACGCCGCCGGGCGCGTAAGCCTGCCGGTCACGGTCACGTCCTCCACGCTCAACAGCACCGCTCCGGTTCGGGTCGCAAGCTCCGGGAAGCGAAACACTTGCGGCGGCTCGGGAACAGTCACCGCGTGCGCTTCGAGTTGCTCCTGCCGGCGATGCACGCTCTGCACGAGCCCGCCCGCGCGCGTGGCCCGTCCGTGCTTGTTGGTTCCCTTCTCTGGTCGCCACCCCGAGACGAGTCGGTTCTGCGCCGAGCTGAGACTGTCCTGCAGCCGCGCGAGCTCGGTCTGCTGTCGCTCGAATTCGTGCTCCCACCGTTCGCGCTCGGCGCGCCGGCCCTCGCGGTAGCCGGCATAACCGTTGCCGTACACGCGCACCCGGTCATCCGGGGTCGGGTCGAGGTCCACGATCGTCTCCGCGACGTCGGAGAGCAGCGCGCGATCATGGGTGACGACGACCACGCCGCCGTTTCGCGACCGCAGTTGCGTGGTCAGAAACTCGAGGCCGCTTCGATCGAGGTGATTTGTGGGTTCGTCGAGGAGCAGGAAATCGTCGTCGGCGCCGAGCAGGCACGCCAGACGGACTCGATAGCGCTGCCCGACGGAGAGGTCGTCCAGGCGCCGGGATGGCTCCGTTTCGGCGTCGAGTGCTTCCAACGCGATCTGCACCCGCCGTTCGGCATCCCACGCATCGAGGACTTCGGCGTGTTCCAATGCGGCGGCGTATCGTTCTTCGGCGCCGGGGACGCCTGCGGCGAGTGACACCGCGGCCGAATCGAGGGCCGCAACGGCGGCGAGCGGCTGCGCGATCGCTTCCGCGACCGCCTGGCCCACTGTGCGGTTGCCGCCGGTCGGCATCTCTTGTTCGGCTATGCCGACCGTCCCGAGTCGCTGCACTACTCCGCTGTCCGGGGTGAGAGCGCCGCTGAGGACGTGCAGGAGCGTCGACTTCCCCCGGCCGTTCTCGCCCACGATCGCTACTCGCGAGGTGGCCGTGACCGTGAGGTCGACGTGGCTGAGGACGGGGGTGGCTCCGCGCGTTACGGAGACGTCGGAGGCGATGAGCTGCGCGCGATGGCGCGCTGGTAGAGGGGTGTTGAGGGAGAGCATTCGTATCCTTCGGAAACGACGCACCGCACGGCTATGAAGCGTGCGAGGGTGCGCAAGGTGACGGCGACCCGTGCAGGGTCGAGAACGAGCGGCCGCCGCAGGCTCGGATGACTCAACGAGCGCGGTAGGCCTTACTCAGCCGTCACAGGAAGTACAAATGCACATTCCGAGTGTATCGAACGACGTGATCAGAGCAACCACCGAAGAGACTCCGCCTGGAGTTTGTGGCTCTCGTCAGCGGGACGCGCCTGCCCGGAGATCTCCGCAACAGAGGAGAGGTACAAGCCCACCACACTCGGCGGACGACGATCTGCTAGCTGTCGCTCAAAGGCATGAGCGGATCGACGCGTGCTTGCGAATAGCGCAACCTTCAATATTGCTTCTCCGCCAGTCTGTCGACTGAACGAAGCGGAGAGCTAGTCATGGATAGCGAAGCTCAAGGTGCCTCGAGTGAGAAGGCGCGCACCGAGAGTGAGCGCCTTGAGCGAAGGCGCGAGACGAGACGGCGCTACCGCGAGCGTCATGCTGACGAGCTGCGCGAGCAGAGCCGGCAATGGAAGGCCTCGCATCCCGAGAAGGTGAAGGAGCACCGGGTGCGATATCGCGCAGCGCACCTCGAGCAGATACGCGCATCCAATCGCGAGAGCGCGCGCGTCAAACGTGCTCAGGATCGGAAGTCTGCCACCTCGGCGAAGCGTCGGCGCGCGAAGGGGCGTGAGCGATACGCCGCCGATCCCGAGGCGCACCGTGAATACCAGCGTGAGCGTCGTGCTGCGCAGCGCGCGGCAGATCCGGAGGGCTATCGTGAGGCGAAGAAGCAGCGCACCAAGCGTTGGCGCGACAGCCATCGTGACGAGCAGAACGCCAAGCTCCGTGCGAAGCACCGCGACAACCCCGAGGTAAAGCGCGCCGCCGCAGAGCGGTACTACGCTGAGCACGGCGACGAGGTGCGTGAGCGCCGCCGCGCGTACTACTGGGCCAACCGTGAACAGCAACTCGAGACGCAGCGCCGATGGCGTGCGAGAGAGAAACGTCGGCGCGAGGCGGGCCTGCCGCCGCGGAGGCTACACCGCGTTACGGCCGCCGAACGCGCCGCGAATGCGAGCGAAGCAGAAGAATTCTTCTCACGGGCACGCACTCGTGAAGAGGTGAAGCAGATGCGGCGCGGGCCCAGAACAAGCACCCTCGAGCTTGCGCAGTGGAACCGGGCAAGCATGCGCGCCCGTCTCGCTTCCGCGATCACTGCCGACTCTGACGCCGTCAAGCCTGTCGCGGCAAGCGAGGGACGCCGCGAGAGTGAGAACCTGACGGCACGACGCCTCAAAGCGAAGGCTGCGGCAGCCGAAGAGGAACGGATGGACGCCATCGCCCGCGAGATCAACGACAGACTTCGCAAAACGCCTCGCCGCGCGCAAGTCCATCGACCGGGATATGCGCCAACCCCCGCAACACCGACAACGTCCGAAGGACTATCGCTATGAACGACAACTCCCAAGCGCGCCCCGCGCTGAACCGGTCAGATGTCGAGGCGGCCCTCGCCCGAATCGCGGTCGCCACATTCACGTACTATCCCGAGAAGGCAACCGAGGAGCCCGGCTACCTCGTGGATGAAGATGTCGACTGGGCCATGGGGCCGCTCCGGGCGATGGATGCTGGCGAATTCGAGCGCTGGCGAGAGCGCGTGCTTGCGGTGATCTCTGATGCTTCTCAAGATCGTCGAGCGTTCCTCGCCGACCTCATGGCGCTGGCGGAAGACTAGGACGGGCAACCCTCCGAACGCGGAGAATGTAGTGGTCGCGACCGGCTGCGTGCCGGGCTTTCGCGACGTATGCTCACTCGCTGCGCTCGCTCCGCTACTTCACGGTCCCGGCACTCCGCCGCCCGCGACCACTGGATGCGCGATTGTCGAAAGATGCCGAGGAGTGGGGTCCAAACAGGATGCCGTGACCATGGCCCGCGCGAGCTGCTTATGTCGCTTGAGGCTGAGCTGCTGAGGGGGCGACTGCCGCCTTGAGCGCGCGCCGGACTGCAGACTCGCTGACCCCGAGCGCACGGCCGATCTGAGCATACGAACGCTTCTGTGTCCGGAGCTCCCGAGCGATCCCGATTCGCTCTGGCGTCATCACCCGCGGACGGCCGGGACGCCGGCCGGCGGCGATCGCAGCATCCAGGCCCTCGCGTGTCCGGACACTGATGAGTCGCCGGCGCAGTGCATCCAGCGTGTCGAGCACATCGCCAGGCGCGGCGGCTGCGTCCGGTGTGGTGGACAGTGCGGGCTCGGCGAGTGAGTAGATGTCGATACCGCGCGCCCTCAGCCGCGCAACCGTCGCGACGAAGTGATCGACCGACGACGACAACGAGGCTGCACTCGGAATAAGCAGAGTGTCGCCCCTCTTGAGCGAGTTCAAGCATCGCTCAAGATCGGGGCGCGGGCCGGATGTCGCACCGCGGCGGTCGGTGAACACTTGGGATGCTCCGGCCCGCCGCAGTGCGGCGGCATCCTCCGCGACGCCGTCTCCCGACAGCACCTCGCGGACGTAGCCCACTGTTCGGCTCATAGCGAGATGCCGCGGTCGATCTCCGGGCCCGCGACCACCGGAGCCGGCTGACGCTCCGGGCGCTGGTCCGTCGGCATAGCTTGTCGGAGTGCGACGAGTTGCCGGCCGAGATTGGCTTCCGCAAGAGGTCGAGCCTGGGAGTCTTTCGGAAGCGGCAGGTCGGGGACTACCTCACGGAGCCCGAGCTCATGTAACTCGATGAGCACCTCCGCCAGCGGCCGTGCCACTTGACGCGACGAGAGCGCAAAATCCGTCGTCGCCCGCAGCTCGGACAGCCATCGCATCGCCTGTGGCGCCGGCAGGGGAGCGGCGTTCTCCCGGTCGATGGTGGCGAGCGCCCCCTGGAACCCGGACGCATCGGTGCGCGTCGCGTTGAATCGCGTGGTGCCGTCGCGTCCGATGATCTTGAGGCGGTCGACGCTCGGCGCCGCTTCCAGGGTCTGAACGAGTGCTCGAACGTTCTCGAGGCTCGCGTCGTGCTCGGCGACAGTCGTGAACGGCGACGTGCGACCAGCGTGCGCATCGACGAGGTATCCGGACGCTGTCGCGAGCAGGCTCTCGGATCTCGGGACCGTGACCACAGCGACCGTCGTCGTGAAGCCGCTCTTCGCGAAGAGGCTCGCCGTCGCCAGCGCGACATCGGAGGAACTGCCCGTGCCGTCGAGGAGAAGTGATCGCCGCGTAGTCCGTGCATACTGCAGCGCGCTACGCATCCATCCGGACGTTGACTCAGTCAGGATTAGGCTCGCTTCAGACGAGCGCGAACGTGAGAGCTCAAGGTAGCGCGGGTGAAACGCCCGCAGGTCGCTGGCGCTGAGTGCAGCGATCTCGCGCCCGTCGACGAGTTTCCCAAACGCCCTTGCGGCCCCCACGCCGAACTGACCTGTTGCGAGTATCAGTTCGGGATCAGTGGCCGACGGACCATGCGCGAACACCACCGGGCGGATGCGTCGCTCGAAGATAGCCTGCAAATCGCTCTCAGACGATGCAACGCTACTCACGACTGGTCCACCATGTGCCGGCCGACGCGTTTGTTGACTTCGTTGACGAAGCCGTCGACGGCTTGACGATCGAATCCGTCGATCGCCAAGAGCTCGAGTCGGAGGGATGCGGCCTGTGTCGCGGCCGCGTCGATATCGAGTTCGCCTCGCTCGGCAGCTTCGAAGAGCTTCGCCGTCGCGCTGTTGAGCGCTTCGCATGCGAGATTGAACCGCACCGCATCGTTCGTGCGCCACGCCGACGTTCCGGGCATGATCGGGCCTCCGGTGTGCATTCTATCGATGCGCCAGAAACGTCGAGACACAATAGTGACGGCAAGGAGCTTGCACGGCCTCAGCCAACCGCGGATGAGCCCCGCGTGTTAATCGCACATGCACCCCAGCACGGCCCGACCACTGCGTCGTGCGACCAGTTGGCCTCTTTGGGTGGTCATCGTGATCGGGGCGCACGGCGTTTGTCGCTGCGCGCAGGGAGCGGTTGTTGGTGACCCTGGGTAGTAGCTCGGCATGGACGACGGTTCAGTCGCTCGTGTTGCTCGCCGTGCGGCGCCGGCGCCAGATCAATGCGATGAGTGATCCGCCGGACAGAAGCAACAGTGAGCCGTTCAACACGAGGGCAGTCCACTGAGGGTCGCCGCGCAAGAGAGAGACTGCGACCGCGCCGATGGATATCCCCCCAGATACCCCCGCGATCCGTCTGAGGACTTCCTCGATACTCCAGGAATTCTCGCGATCGGGGCGCTCGTCACGCGGTCGAGAACGGCGTTCTTGCTGCGCTGCGCGCCACTCCGGCACTGCCCGCCTCGCAGTGAGCGTTACGACGACCAGGCCGGTCGCGAGGAGCGTGCACCCGACAAGAGGCCTGCGGGGATGGTGATGAAGAAGAGGCCGAGCCCAGAGAGGATCACGCCTGCGGTGAGGAGTGCCGCGTGCTTCTCTGACATCACAACTCCCTCTCGAGTCACCTTGGCGCATGCCGAGAGACTACGAGGTAATCGTCGGTGCGATCCAGTACTTGACACCCATCTGTGCCGCGGCGAGAGCCGGCGCGCTATCGATGCTAGGCAGATCTTCGACTCGTACGAATGCGTCAGTCTCGGCGCAACCTACACGTCGCGGTCACAGCCTCAGCTTGGGATGGCCGGCGTTCGTCCCGCCACGCGGACCAAATCCTCTGAGGTCGTCGTCGCTGCGCCGCCCCTCCAATCGGCTTGGCGCAGGGTTGTCGACCGTGCGGTTCGGGCGAGCACGCTTGCGCGCACAACCCATCCGTGAGCATTCGGTGCGGTCCCCGTCGCAGCGGCGGCACTGCGGCGCCTACCCGTCCTCGAATCTCAAGCGGATCTCATCTTCATTGGGGGTGGGATCTACGTCGAACCGCGTGCTCGCGTCTCGATGAGTGATGAGCCACCGGCCGTCAATGCGGCGATACTGGTCGCGGTAGGTTCCACCGGTCCTGACCCAGCGGCCGCTGTGCAGGTGCACGAGGACTGCCACGTCGCACTCGCCGTGGGCGGTGTCGCCGTCGACCGAGACGGTGTGGTTCGTCGTCCAGTGGACGTATTGAGGGAAGGTGCGCCACTGCGCTTGCACAACGCGCGCGATCGCTTCGCGCCCTTCGAACCTTGCATCGTCGTCGATGTGCCAAACGCCGGTTGGTGCCCAGACGGCGAGGAATCGGTCGAGGTCTCGCTTGTCGGCGCCGTGGCAGTACTCGGCAGCGAGCCGGTGAATCGCGAGCTCACTCTCAACACGGTCCAGGCGACGTTCCACCTCGTTCACACGCACACTGTCTCACAAGCGCCGGCACCCCCGCGCCGCGCATGACGGTCCATTTTTCAGCGCCACGATCCTGCCGCCTCTATCGTGGTGGAGTGCGTGGGATCGAGGTCGATGAACGGGACGCATTGTGGGAATCAAATGATCCGCGTTATCGGATCTACGTCTTCGCGGGTGCTGGTTCGGCGGTGACCACGGTTGATCTCGTCGATGCGACTTTCAAGGATGCGGAGTGGTCTGCGACCACTCTTGCGGGCGATGACAACCTGTGGTCGATCGCACTGGTCGTCGACGATTCCGATCGCGGTCGCGGCCTGATTTGGCTGGTCGGGGGCGACTATAACTCGCCCCCGCGGTCGCCTCGCGAGTGGCAGATGCGGGCGCAGATGCAAGACCGCCTGCTCGCGCACCGAAGCCGCAAGAGACTGCCGCTTACGCTCCCGGACGGGCGGCGCGTCATCCGCCTCTTTCCGGATTGGGGACGGGAGTGGCCGTTCTGGGAATCCTTCAGCGAGGGGTACACACTCGACGCTGAGGACCTGCCGCTGAGCGATGAGCTAGCCGGCGAAATCTATGCCTGGAATGCCGCTTGGCAGGACAGAGCGGAAACCGATCCCCTACCAGATGGGTGGATCGAACACGGCCGACACCTCCACGCGAGGATGCAGACAGAGCTCGACACGATCGCCGAGGTGCGACCGGGCTTCGAATTACGCTGAAGCCACCGCTCCGGCAGGGAGCGGAAACCGGTCGTCTTCCGGGTGACGGCGCGACTCGAATCCCGTTTCGCGCATCAGGCCACCACGTCGGTCAAGGATGCCGCCCGGCTGGCAGCCACGCGCTCGTTCGAGGGGACAAGCCGTCAAGTCGCAACGCCCGTGTTGGTGGTGGAGATGTCGACCGCGTGGACCGTAGTCTGTCCGAAGCCTAAGAATGGAGGTGTACTCACGATGAGAGGTTCGGCTGGCAAGCTCTGCGCTGTCGCATTTGCACTCCTTGCGCTTAGCGGATGCGCGTTAGAAGGCGAGGGCAGCTCAGCGGGCGGCGGCGCCATTGAGGTCGCCGTAGTGCAGACCTGTGAAGCCGGCTCCTCATCAGACTGCGTCGTGATCGAAGGCGAACATGTTCTTGTGACTGACGAGTCTTTTGAGACGGTTGACGTGGAAGACGTTGCTGCGGCCGACGGCGAGGCGGGTAGCTCTGTCACTCTCGGTCTTGGAGAACGCGGTGTCGCTGTGCTTGGGGCGGCCACGACCGATGCAGTCGAAGCCGGCAAAGACGCGCGCCTCGTCATTAGGGTCGGCGACGACATGGTGTCCGCCGTAACAGTCATGGAGCCGATACACGATGACCAGCTCACGATCACCCTCTCGGATGGCCTCGACCCGGAGCAGTTTGTCGACCAGATCCGAGGATCGTGATCGAGGTGCAACGAGGCGCGCGGCCTAGTCGAGGAGACCGAGGACTGCGATCTGCGAGCCATCGAGATCGACCGGTATGACCGCACCCCTCCCGCAGCTCCGTTCTTCGTCGGAGTCGAACGATGGCGGGGTGACCTGCCGTCCGTGCACCGCTGTTGCGACGCTGGTTTACAGCCGAGGACCAGCTGAACGGGGGAGCGAGTGTCGTCCCGGTCGGTTCGGAGCGCCTGCTCGGAGCTGACGATCTCGCGGTCGTTGGGGAAACGATCGAAGGGTGCCTGGCTGGTGTGCGGGAGAAGGATGGCGCGGTCGATCTCTTGCCACCGCTCGAGCCGCTCACGGCCCGCATGATCTCGCCCCTGTTCCTGTCCGAGGTTGACCGCATCTCGCTCGTCCGCTGATAGGTTGCGGCGATGGGCCGTTTGTAGCCGGATGCAATTCGGGAGTGCGGGCGCCTCGCCGCTGGCGCCGGCATGAGACCTTGATGATTGGGAGAGCGGAAGTGCGTAGATTCTTCCTGTACCTGGCACTCCTACTCGTACCGGCCGCGCTGTCGGCATCCGGCCTGATGCTCCTTCTGATCGGGATCTCTCAGTCCGACGCGAACGACACGGAGCGCGTATGGTCTGCTATCTCTGGCGTAGTACTGATTGCGGCCGCAGTTACTTGCGCGTTCGTCGTCGTCCGCGCCGAACGAAAGACTCACCGAGCCATGATGGATGGCACCGACGGGGCGCTCTACGAGATCGAAGCGAATTCTGCCGACCCGCACCACGATCGATAGTCCCCCCACGTGAGACCGGAGGCGTTCACGTGGCGACACTTCATCGCGTTCGTGAAGATGCGTGCGTGGGCGGTTATCCCCGTAGTCGCGATCATTTGGGGCGTAGCTCCTCTCCAGGTCGACGGAAAATGGGCCCTCACACTCATCACCCTGCTCCTACTCGGCGTGGTCCACGCCATCGAGTACATCGTGCTCGGGCGTCGCGAGGCCAGAGCCTCCTCTTCACGTGCAACTGATCGCGAATCACGCGATGAAGGCAGCCACAGGCGCCAGCCCCGAAACCGACAAACATCGCCTTGAGCTTTCTCCCGGCTTCTCCGATGTCCCGGTGAGTCAATACACGGTCGGCTTACGCGCGTGATGCGGTCATGTTCTCTCAAATCGCCTGGCCGGCAATCCACTCCTTCATGATCGACACAACTCGTCGCATGTGTCTTCGTCCGATTCGGCCAGCAACCGTATAACGCGGGAGACTTCGAAGCATTGGCGCTCGTTGCCGGCGCTCGGAAATCATCGCCGAACTTTTGCCAGTCGGCATCTTCCCTTCGGCGCACGAGGACATTGCCTAAGAAGGTCGCCGCCGAGTCCTGAAGGCCCGCAGCCTCCATGTCGTCTTTTCGTTCTCGAACGAGCGCCGCGAGTGAGTCGATGTCGCTCGCCAGAAGAGTTGGATCCGTCCCGCGCGATGTGCAGAACGTCACAAAGTCTTCGTACCCGGTCAGATGCCGAACCGCCGGTTGGGAGCCCACCTCGGTATACGCGTCAAATCCACGCGTAATCGGAGGTGCGGTCGACGAAGCCGGCCCAGGAAACAGCAGCTCGCTCGTCAGCCGAGCATACGACGGCGTTCACGATCTCCGCCGATCGATGCGCCGGCGGAAGGTCGACGCACGAAGGTCGGTCCATTACCGGGACTTTGGGACCAGCAACGGGGTCAAGTTCACCAGCGCTTACGCCACAGCCCGGCCCAGAGTGCGAAGACGAGCGCCACCACGCCGAGGATGATGGAAAGAAGCGCCCAACCCCATCGAGGCCAACTGATCCCACGGCCCGTAGACACCTCCCCCAGCTCCGCTGGCGTCTGCGTCACGAAGACAACTGCGGCATAGATCAAGAGCGCAATACCGAGCACCCCGAAGGCGATCACAGCCCATCTCGCTGGCTTACGGGACGGCTTAGGCATGCGCAGACGATATCGCTATTCAAGGAGCCGGTCGCTTAGCGTTCGACACTGGCCCGTTCGGAACTTGGCCGTGAGTAGATCGCGTCAACGATCCACGCGGCCGCTCGTCAGGGCTCCCGCCAGGTCCTTCGCGGTGTCGGCTTCCGCGAGAAGCCTTGGGGGTGTAGCTGACATGATCGAATTATTCGACAACAACGTCCGACTCGCGTAGTCCGGGTACCCGCACTTTCATCTGCCAGATCACGTCCCTGAGCAGGCTTCTCTCAACTGTGTTGATGGATTCCGGGCGATCAGGAGTGCCTCGACGCGGTCGGCAATGGCGGTCGTCTCCGCGAGCACCTGGCGGACACCGTCGGCATTGTCGGCATCGTCGCGATTTCTCACGGACAAAGCATCGCACTCCGTGCACATGCATGGGGGAGTTCCTCTGGAGTGTGCGACGCCCGCGCGCCGGTAGTCCTCCGTTCCTATCGCAGCGCTGATCCCCTGTTCCGTCGCGCTGAGCTGCGAACGCAGCAGATCGGATCCATCACCGCGCAGAAATCGGCGCCGATTCCGAAGGTCTGTGCCGGTGAGTGGATTCCGCGAATCGGATTGTCCAGCGTGCGGACAACTGTGGGTCTGCAAGCGGTCTTCAGTCGGTAATGACTGTCACGCTCTCACTGAGTTGAGCACGTTCTCCGTCGCCGATCTGGGATTCAGGGAACCGGAAGGTACCTAGTTCAATCCGGGTCCCGCTCTCCAACTCGACCCCGACTCCGAGACCATCACCGCAAAACACATTGTAAGAGGCCTCGGGCCGTGCCTCGACGAGGCAGAGTATGTCCCCGTCACCCCGCGCCATGTAGAGGTCCGCGCTCTCAACCTCGCCCACAAACCGGGTGGAGCCCGGCTCGACACCGGTCAACGACGACGCATTGGGAATGATGTCGCGTTCCGTCTGCTCGACCTTGAACTCTGGAAGAGGCGCGGCTGCGCAGGACGACAGCATGAGCGACACGGACAGCAGAACGAAAACCTTCCCGGGTAGTCGCATGTCCGCAACCTATCAGTTGCTTCGCCTGATCCTGTGCCGCGCGCAGATCTCGCCGGCGGGTTGGCCCGCGATCGCGGCATGTGCGGCCACCGTGGCACTCGCCTCGGCCGTGCTCATTCCTCCGCGGCAACCCGTTCAACGGTCGGTTCCTCCGCGCGGGCGCGTGCGCGACAGCCTTAGTGGAGGCGCATGCCCCAGAGGGGCTGCTGTCAGCTCCGTCGCTGCTGCGGGCCGCTCCCGCGTCGCCGCCGGCGTAGCCACACGATGCTGTAGACGAGGAGTGCGAGGAAGGCGGCGACCGAGAACACCACCCAGCTCGCGCGCTTGGATCCACATGCGAGCGGTGCGGGGCTGCTGCCGCGCTCGGTGCCGCCTCCGAAGCTCTCCAGGCCGCGCACTCCGCAAACGGTGTCGTGCGGTGGTTCGATGAACTCGCACGCGACGCCAGCGACGAATAGGCGGCCCACCAACGTGTGTTCAGAGGCGCGGCGACGCCCATGCTCGACGCGGCCCTACCGCCACGGAGGCCGCGTGAGGCCGCGACAAGTGGGGAGCGTGGAGGCCACCGCGTTCGGTGCGATCTATGTCGATCACCTGGCCACGAATCGAAGAATAGAGGCAGTGAGCAGTCCCGCGCCTCGCAGATCGAGTCTTTCCGGCTTGGGGTGGGTCACTGCTGCGTGTGAGTGAGCGGTGTGACGGCGGAGGCCCACACCCACGCTTTCAGTTCCTTGCCTCCGATGAGGAAGCGGATCGCGCACGCATCCGCCGTCCATCGGCATACCTCTGCGTCGACGAGCGCGGGCGTTCCGCCGAAGCGGACCCAGGCGCGAGCTGGTTTCGGTTGAGGGTCGATTGTCACAGGGGCGGAGTCAAGTTGCAGTTCCTCGGGGGAGAGGGACTGCAAGGGGCCGGCTTCGGCAGCGATGCGTTCCAGAATGCGGGCGTCCATCCGTCGGTCGACGCTCGCTGCATATCGCCTACTCGTCCCCACGGTGATACCTCTCGACCACGACCAGCATAATCGCGTTCGAATAAATGTTCTATGCGGTGGCGAGCGTTCTGGCGTGGGGCGCTTGTTCGTGAAGGGAGTTGCCTGTGAGTAACTCACTCGCCGCGCTGGTCGTTTCGCTTACTGTGGCGCGCATGATCCATGACGACGGGTACAGCGTTGCGGCGACCCCGCAGTGCCCTCCTGTGCGACGTTGCTGCGCCCTGGGTCGGTCGGGTACTGGTGCGCGACGTGCGAGATCGTCGTGATCGGCGTCTGAGGAGCACGCTGCGGCCAGGCTTGGCGGGGGACCGGTCAGCGCCAGGTTAGGTGGTGCAGGCGCATTGCTCGTTGGAGGTCTGTGTCGGTGGGGTTGACGAGCTGGGCGTGGGTGTGGAGCAGGTTTCGGCCGTGGGGGTTGTCGCCGGGTCGCTCGTAGATGGCCCACAGTGCGAGGTCGTCGCCGTGGCGGGAGCCGAAGTAGACACCGTCGTATGCCGGCTCGCCATCGGTGTTCGTTGTTTCGTATAGGTCGACGGTCAGTCGGTGTGTGAGGTCGCGGGGGTAGGCGCGTTTGAGTGCGGCGGCATCGAAGTCGTCGAATCCGAGTTTGAGGGCGTGGTCGAGGTATGTCGGTCGCAGGGCGGCGACGGTGCTCGAGTCCCGCACGTTGACGTAGGAGCCCTGTAAGTGCGCGGTGGCGGTCATGCGTCCGTGCATCCACTCACGCGGGATCGAGCCCGCAGTCGGCACGGGGAAGTGAGCCGCATCTTCAGGGTCTTCGTCGATCCCTGCGAGGAGATCACTGCCGTCGGCGTGCCGGTCGGGGCGCGCGTAGGCGAGCGTTTCCACGAACGCGCCAAAGAGCGTCTCAGCCGCGTAGGTGGTTCGAAATGCGACGTTGGGGTCGTCCCAGCGGGCTTTGCCGGCGTATGGAGGGTCGATCCATGCCCAGGGGTCGGGTGCGCGGCCGACGCGATACACGGTCGCGCCGGCCGGGTCGATCACCGTGAGGTCGGGTGAGGCCATCAGGCGCCGACGAACCCTTTCGCGGCGGCGAGGACTTTGCTCATCGCGTCCTCGCTGTTGTCCTCGTGGAGCACGCGGGCGGGGGAGCGGTCGCCGAGCTGGGGGTTCATTCCCTGGAACCAGGTCGCTGCGACACCGTCGCCTTCGCTCAGATCGATGAGATGTGCGACCTGATGTGCCAGGCGCAACCTGCGCGCTGTATTGGTCGCCGGGGTGCGTTCCCCGTCAGCCCACGCGCGGACCGCGCGAGTCTCTGTCACGTTCGCGATGTATGCCACGAGTTTTGCTCCCAACCTGACCCGCAGGTCAGCAACGATCTGCGGTGTCGACTGGCGGATCGAGTCGTTGTAGGCCGTCAGCTTGTTGGCCTCAATGGTGGCGGACATGGCTCCACGATACCAGCGACACCAATAGAAAAAGCAGTCAAAATAACATCCCAGATCACACGGATGAGTACGTAACCTGCTGCTTGTTGTGCGCGCCTGCTGAGGTGAGATCGACACCCCGGCCACCAGGCCGGGGTGCCACGTCGGCGACGGAGACCGGCGGGCCGGCACGGAGGCCGTCCTTTGGTCGGGCGCTGACGCGCCCGCCAGTGATGTTCTCGCCCTGTGCGGGTCGTTGCTCTGCCGTGGAGCCTTCGCATCGTACGGTCGCCCGTGCTGCGCACAAGCCGCTCCGCGAACGCGGTCGCTTCGATCCCTTATTTCGCCCGCGCATTCTCGCCTGCGCGCCCTGACGGGTTGCGCTACGCCCGTTCTCCCTGCTCGGCACATTCGTGCCTCCACGGCAGAACAACGGGGGAGGGGAAAGGAACCGAGACCATGAGCATGATCGTCAAGGCCACCAGTGCAGGCGCGTTTCTGAGCATGATTCCGGGAGTGCTGGGGTACGCGCCCGTGCGGTCGCTGGTGCTGGTGCCGTTCGTTCAGGGCCGCACCGTTGGAGCGATGCGCGCGGACATGCCGCCGGTCGATGCCCTACGCCGTACTCAGCCGCGCACGGGATGAGGCCCCCACAATCAGCACGACCTGTCGTGGAAGTTCCGCTTGCCTCGTCCGCTCGACAGCGGTTGCGCTCCTCTGCCGGTTGCGCGGTTCGTGGGCAGACTGGTGCGTCGGTGTGATGGCCGAGCCCCCGTTTCAGGCCCACGCCTGGGCCGAAGCCGAAGGACGAATCGTCGACGAAGCAGGTGAACGCGACGAGCTCAGGGAACTCTTCCGTGTCGAGATTCCGACCAGACCCCGTCCGACGAGAGCTGAAGGGAGGTGAGAGAAGATGCAAACAACGTATGTCGCTCCGACTGTGACGCCGATGGGTAGCTTCCAGCAGGAGACCGGTGTGTTCCTGGCCTGGAGTCTCGAGGTGATCCCACCGATCGGTGACTGGACGCCTTGAGTCCCGATCACCACCACGCAATTATCAGGTGTCGCCTGCTGTTCGAATGACAGAACCGACAGCAGGCGACCTCTCAGCAATCGAAGCGTTGATCTGCAAGAAGCGCGTACAGGGGAAGGTGACGGGGTGATCAGCGAACAGCGTCCGATAGCCGCGACCGTCTGCCGCGATCTCGAAGACAGGATCCTCTCCGAGACTCTGAGCGCCGGAGAGCAAGTGCCATCGTGGGGGGCGTTGTCGACGGAATACGGCATCTCATCTTCAACAGCCGCTGCAGCAACGAACAGACTCACGCGCAGAGGACTACTCGAAAGGCGGAGAGGCATCGGGCTCTTCGTGTCCCCGGCAGCGCGGGAGGAGATCGTCCGGGAACGGAGCGCCTCATTCGACGAGAAGTACGTGGCACCACTGCTGGAGGAGGCGCGCCGGCTGGGCTACAGCGTGGACGACCTTCTCGCGCTGCTGGACGGGCGAGCCTGGGAGGCCGGTTCGCCGCCTGAAACGGCGGGCGAGCCGAGCGGCCATCGTTACGGTCGTTAGGGCATCGATGTAGCGATTTCGAGAACGATCGTTTCCGGGAGGAGCGCAGTGCGACCGGATCTCGGTGCTCAGAAACGTGTGCCAGATCGAAAACCGCCAACGGCACAAACGGTTTCGGTACGGAGTTTCGAGACGTCGTTCAGTGAGCGGTAGTAGCGCGCGCGGGTCGGATGCGAAGTCGCGCGTCGCGCCCGACTCGGCAAGTCTGTCGCTGGCGGCGTTCGTTCCCTTGAGACGAATCACGTTCGCTGGCGCCACCGTGCGACGACGAGCCCGACGAGAGTAATAGCGACACCGATTAGCAGAACGGGCGACTCGAACGCCAGGGCCGCCGCGGCGCCTGCAAACGCTATGAGCAACACGGCATCCAGAGCCCAGATCATCCGCACCGCTGCGCCGAGGTCGCCAACCGGCGTCGGGATCGGCGCCAATAGCGTCGGCGGGAGTGGGCCTTTCAGTGCATTGCCAACGCGAGCCATCAGGGTGAGTACTCCAAGCGCCAGCGAACTGAGAATCGGCGCGAAGGCGCTCATCCCGGTGACAAACGAGCACACGACAACAACCGTAAGGAGCACGACGACCGTCACAGCCAAGGGAAAGAGTGCATGGTTGGCGAGCAGATGCTCGTCGCTGATCCCGTACAGCGGGAAGTCTGCCGCGACACTCGCGGCGTGCCGGATGCCGTCCGTGAATGGGCCGAGGCCGCCGAACAAGGTCAGGCCGGCTGCGGCCCCAAGCGCCCAGCCTGGCATCGCGGGTGCGAAAGCGAGCGTGATGAGCGTCCCGGCGGTGGCGAGGGCGATGACGCCGACGACGAGCCGACCCGGTGTGCGGACAGCCCCGATCGCGTCACGGATCAGGAACACCGCCGACCGACGCCGGATCGCTCGGACGGCGCGGAGGCGGCGGCGGCCCGCGTGGGGCTCCCCCTGGTAGATCGTTACGGCAGAGCTAAACTCCATGCCGGTCGCATAGGTGGCCGCGGACTCCCACCGCGCGGCCTGCGCCATCAGCTCGGCGAGACCGAGCCGATTCAGCAGCACCGGCACCGCGGCGACGAGGGCGGCCGTCAGCGCCGTCAGCGCGACGAGGGTGTGGGGCGAGCCGCTGCCGGGATATGCGAGCCCAACCCACCCCCAAGGGGTGAACGGCTGCATGAACGGGACGGCAGCGGTGAACGCGGCAAGCGCGAGGACACCGAGTGCAACCGGCACCGCAGCGCGCGGGAACACTTGTCCGGCGAGCCAGGCAACGGTGGCGACGATGCCAACGAGCGCGCCGACCGCGGCAAACATCGCCGTGCTGAGCGGATCGGCCAGGCCATTACTCGTCAGACTGCCGCCGACCAGCCCGGCAGCGAACGTGGCCAGTCCGGTCACGAGTGCGCCAGCGCGCAGCACAGGCCCGCGGAACGTGTCAGATCTCGGTAGGTCGCTGGTAGCGAGAGCGTGGGTCGGAAACGGGGGCAATACGGCGGGGCCACGGTCTCGGCCCAGGATGAGCGCTCCCGCCCACAGGCCCGCAGCGGTGAGCACCGTGACTCCCGGAGCGGCGGTCGAGGCGAGCACCGCGATCCCTTCCGCGCTCGTCAGGCTCAACCACACGGCGCGCGCGATCGGCGTCACCGCCACCACGGCGACCATGAAGACCATGTAGGCGGCGTATGCGCGATCGGTGCCAGTGCGGACGTTACGCGAACGCCACACCCGTATCGCTGCTGTTGCGCGGCCGGTCATGCCGCCCCATTCAAGTCGAGCGTGTGATCGGCCAGCCCGTCCGCGATGACCTGACTGTGTGTGGCGATCACCAATGTCGCGCCCTGGCCGCGCCTCGCGTCCAGTACGTCAATCACCGACTGCACATGCTCCGGATCCAGACGCTGTTCCGGCTCATCGAGAATCAGCACCTCAAATGGTCGGGCCAGCACCAGCGCGATGCCAAACAACTGCGCCTGCCCAGACGACAGCTCGTGAGGGAACCGCTCCCCGAGCGCGGCCAAACCCAACTCTGCGACCACCCCACGTGCAAGCTCTGACGCCGAAGCCGGCTCATCCAGCCACGTCGTGGCAACCAATAGGACGTGATCGAACACGGTGAGGTCGGGAGCCATCGGCGGCAGACCGATCATCGACGCGACGCGCCGACGGAACCCACTGTCACGCTGCACGACGGCAGCTCCACCAATCCGCACCACCCCGCTCGACGGTTTACGCGCACCGGCCAGCACTCGCAGCAACGTCGACTTGCCGGTCCCGTTCCTTCCGCGCACCACCAGCGCCTCGCCCCGATTCGCCACTACCGAGACGGGAGCGAGGAGCGTCACGTCACCCGCCGTAACGCCGACCTCATATACCTCGATCATGTATCCATCCTCTCCAACCCGAAGAAGCTCTACAGAGCGATTCGCGCTGGGCGAGTGCGCGATGGCCGGCGGCGGAGCTGGCTTGCAGCGTCCTAGTGAAATCGTCTGCCGGCGTCGCCAGCGATGTCCTAGGCATGACCGCTGCCGAGTCTCCGTCCGGTTGTAGGTTTCCACAATCGCTCGAAACTGATCGTCTACGGCACAGTCATCGCTCGCGTCGCGGGAGCTGTGAGCGGCTTCGCTCAATGTAGTCCTCTCTCGCAGCGGTCAGTATCGTGACCCGCGTTCCCGCAACCGATCTGTTTACGGATGGTGGTGGGCGCCGCAGAAGGTGCACGCGCAGGTGAACCCGCGCGGCTGAGGTGTGCTCACAGGCGAGTGTGTGAAGACTGGTCAGAGAGCGTCGGCGGCGACGAACGTGAACGGGCCGGCGTCATCGAGCGGGCGGTGCCGGAACTGCTCGACGTGCTCGTCGAGCTCAGCCGCAATCCGGGAGACCTGCGACTTCGACAGGGAGTGGATCCCGAGGGTCTTGACGAGCTTGTCCATCCGACGCGTGCTCACACCGGCGAGGTAGCAGTCGGCGACGACGGTGATCATCGCTGTCTCGGCGCGCTTGCGGCGCTCGAGCAGCCAGTCCGGGAAATACGTCCCCTGCCGGAGCTTCGGGATCTGGACGTCGATCGTGCCGACACGGGTGTCCAGATCACGGTGCCGATACCCGTTGCGCTGGGTCATGCGGTCGGGGCTGCGCTGCCCCCATTCGGCGCCGATGACGGCATCCGCGTCAGCAGACAGCAGCGCGTTGATCATGGTCTGCAGCAAACTGCGCATCAGATCCGGCGACGCGTCGGACAGGGCTTCAGCGAGCACGCTCGCAGGGTCGACAATATGAGGTGCGGTCATCGTGATGATTCCGTTCGAGTGGGATGTGAGAGTTTCCTCGAAGGATCACACGGTGACCGCGCTCACGTCATGAACGACGAGCTTGGCCACCGCGCGCTACACCACTATGCGGGACTCAACTGAACCGAGGCGAAGTTGCCACGGACGACTTGCCCGATTTACGGGTCGGGGGAGCGGCCGTCTGTGCATAGTTTGCGTATCCTTCGTCCGGTCGTTCGGATGTTCAGGCGCTAGCGCAGCTGACTGAAGAATCCTTGCGTTGATTTGCCGGGCGCGTCCGAACGCCGGTCCCTTGCCGCGCGTGAGCCGGTTGTTGTAGGGACGGTCGACTCCGCGGCACCGATCTCGCATCGCGCAGTTCGGATTGCGAGGTCGCGCTATCGTCGCCTCATGACCTCGCGCAGGCTCGGCATCGTGTTGATCATCCTCGCGTCTGCGGCGTTCTTGGCGGGGGCGTACTGCTGGCTCATACCGGACGACTTCTGGTGGCGACTCGCGGGGGTGATTCTGGTCCCGATCGCGATCCCCGGGTTCATCAGCGGAGGGCGGCTGCTCAAGAGACCCGACCGGCCGGATGCGACGGGCTGAGAAAACGCCGTTCTGTCACGGGGCGACATAGTCTCCTACGGCCGAGGAGCGATGCGGCAGCTCCGCGACGAGCTTGCCCGAGTGACGGTCGGTCAGTGCAACATACGCCCGCCCGCGGCGCGGCCGGAGTCACGCATGGCTACTACGGTGAGCGGCGTGCGAGACTCCCCTCATGAAGCGCACGCTCGCCGCGTCCGTCGGACTGGTTGCGGTCTCGCTGGCGGTTGGTGGCTGCTCCGGTGCCGGTGCCGGTGCCGGCGCCGTGCAGGAGGCTCGGGGAACCACTGCGATGGTCGCGAGCGAGCCGTCGAGCGTAGCCATGGAGGCGCTGATTTCAGGAACCCTGACGCTGACCGACACGGGTTGCTTCGCGGTGACGTCTGGTGGAATGACCTACCCACTGCAATTCCCGTTCGGCAGCCAGATCGGCGACGACGGCACCGAGGTCACGGTTCCCGGGTTGCTGCCCCTTCACGTTGGCGATGAGATCTCGGGCGGCGGTGGGTACCTGCATCTCACTGAAGTGGATCCCGCATGCATCGCCGACAACGAGTACGACGAGTACGCGGTCTGGCAGACCTTGGACGAATAGCGCGGATGCCGGTCACTCACCGCTCAACGTGGCCGATCTTGCGGTTCGATGTTCTTCTTCGCGATGTGGTGATTGATCAGGAGTTGGACCGCGACGGTGGGGAGGTACGCAGCCACGATCAGGAAGCCCGCAACCCATCCCCACCCAGTTGCTGACCCCCACATGATGGCACCAAGTGTGATCGTCGCCGTGCCTGCACCGGTCAGCGCACGCGTCGGCAGGGGCACCTGTTTCCAGGCGAAGTAGGGAAGGGGACGCCGATGGTGCCACACGAGGACGCCGGCGACCCACGCCACCGACCCGGCGATCACCATTGCCAGCCACAGTCCGGAGAGATCCATCGGTTCACCCTAGAGCGTTCACGGCCCGCAAGCACCCAAGAAATCGCTATCCGGGCGCTGTCATGCGCGGACCTCGGTGACGAGCGAGAGCATGTCGCGTAGTGCACCTCGGAGGATGGGCAGTCGGGCCAGCGGCAGCACGGTCCCCAACAGCTTGAGACCGCGCTCGAGCAGCGTCCGTGTGCGGCGCTGGCCTTCGGAGGTGTCGTATACCCAGAAGAGCGCGAGCAGCAGGTGTGCGAGCACGAGTGCGCGGGGGAGGAGTGCACGGATGTCGTCGGGCAGTCCAGCGGGTGCGGCGCCTTCGACGGCCTGTGCGAACAGTCCCTGGACGACCTCGAAGGAGTCAGCGGATTCGGCCGACAACGGGTTGATCGGTGATCGTGGCGAGACCGCGGCCGAGAGGAACTCACCGGCGTGAGCGTGATACGGCATCAGCTGGTCGATTCCGGTCGCGTAGACGATGGCTAGCCGGTCGATGAGTCGAGTCTCCGTTTCCAGCAGGCGTTCGGCGGCGGCGCGGTGCGCGTGCTGCACATCGAGGTACAGCTCCTGAATGAGGTGGTTCTTCGAGGGGAAGTGGTAGTTCGTCGCTCCCACAGAAATCCCGAGTTCGTCCGCGATCTTCCGGATCGTCGTTGCGTCGTACCCGTTCTCCCGGAAGGACGCGAGCGCGGCGGTGCGGATACGCTCGCGGGTGCGCTCGCCCTTGGTTCCAAGTTCGGCGCTACGCGGCATGGCTCGCGGTCTTCTCTGTCCTGGCCGCCCCCGGTGTTGTCGTGTTGACCCGGCGAGTGTGGACGTCCGTGAGCGCCTCGTCCAGGTCGGGGTGCGAAAAGGTGAATCCGGCGTCGGTGAGCGCCTGCGGGATGACCCACCGGCTCTTCAGGACGAGTTCGGGCTCGGTGGAGATTGCCCACATCGCGAGTTCCAGCATCCATCGAAGACTCGGCAGGCCGACCCGGCGGCCGACGACCCGCCGGAGCGTTCGCATGAGCGCGCGGTTGTCGGACGACTGCGGCGACGCGATGTTGATCGGGCCGGAGAGATCCTCCTCATCCCGGATGAAGCGAATGGCGGCGACGACATCGTCGATGTGGACCCAGCTGAATTTCTGGCGTCCGTGAGTGCGGTGCCACGGTGCACGGTCGCTCCCGGTGGGGTGGTCGCCGATTCCACGGTAGCGGCGGTGTGGCGGGCGCCAGCCGTCGAACTGGGTTCCACCGAGGCCCCACCGCGTAAGCGTGAACAGCATGCGTGTGGCAGGTCCGTCGCCGACGACAATCGCCATCCGAAGCGACACCCGGCGCGTGGCGGGGAGCGAGTCCGCGTACAGCTCGCGTTCCCAAGACGTCGCGACATCGACGGAGAACCCTGAGCCGAGTTCCCCGCTGTCCTCTGTGTTCGCATGGTCCATCGCGTGCCGATAGATCGTCGCTGTCGACGCGTTCATCCAGACCCGCGGGGGATGGTCCGCGTGCGCGATCGCCTCCCGTAGCGCACGGGTGGTCTGCACGCGCGAGGCGAGTATTTCGTCGCGGTTTCGGTCGGTGTAGCGGCAGTTCACGGACTTCCCCGCGAAGTTCACGACCACGTCGGCCCCATCCACCGCCTGGCCGAGGGCATCGGGATCATCCCACCTGACAGGCGCGTTGCGGCCGATGAATCTCACCTCATATCCGTCCTCGACAAATGCGTCAGCAATTGCGCTCCCGATGAACCCGCTCGCACCAGCAAGGACGACCACTGGCTCCTGATCCTTGGTCATGCGATCACCGTACATCATTACTGAACATGTTCAGGAAACAAGAGTGCGCCGTCGATCAGCGCGCCTCACGGTCGTGAGGCTGGGTGACGTCACGCTCGATGAAGTGGGAACCAATGCTGAGGCCGGTCCTGGGCGAGTAGAGCGGCGTCCGTCGATTGAGCTCCGAATCCGCCTAGGCAGTTTGCTGAAGTGGCGCTTAGCGCAGCTTCCTCACCGCTCCGCTTCGCACCTTCCGTCGGAGCGAATCCCGCGTCTCCTTTTCCGCTCCGCAGTCACAACCTGTGGGTCGCGGCGCGGCGGATCCGCAGAAGGTGACTGCGGAGCAGGTCGACTCATCGTCATCGTCGGTGGCCGCATCCGAAGCGACGACCGAGCCCGAGAACTCGTGGTTATCGTCGCGATCGGTCTCGATCGACGTGACCGTGCCCGCGCCTCCGACCGCAGCGATCGCGGCGGCGACGATGTCGGCAATGAGCGAGGTGGCCAGCGCCGGATCGGCGTCATCACGTCGAGCACCAAAACGTCGTAGTCCTGCTCGCGGGCGTGCCACAACGCGTCTACGCGGATGCGGGCGACGTCGACGGTCATCGCTTCCGCCTCGAGGCCGCGCCGGATGCCCTCTGCTCACCTCACCTCGTCGTCGTCGAGCAGCACGCGCATGGGTCGAATCTGCCGGGTGCGCGCTGTCGCCGTGCTGAACGGATGGTGGCGTCTATGCTCCAGCCATGGAATTCCTCGTCATCTACATCCTCGTGCCTCTTCTGCTCACCGCCGCCGGCTTCGTGATCACCTACTTCATCATCAAAGCCGCCGTGATCAATGGGCAGCGGCACGCACGCCGCGAAGCGTACGTCGAGGACTTCCTGCCCGAGCAGGCCACCTGGCTATCTGGGCGCCAGCGCGAGGAGCTCAAAGCGCATGCGGCCCGTCTCGGCCGCGTCTGACGAGGGCTCTTGCCCGACCTGTGACCGCGTGTCCTGCGCGACGCCCCGGCGAAGTCGCTCCACCCTGTCGCATCCGAGCAATCGGTGAGCGGTAGCCTGCCGTTCAGCGGCGCCGCTCGTGGATAAGAGCGGCAGCCGCGACAGCAAATGAACCGATCGAGAAGACAACACCAAGGAAGACCAGACCCGACCCCCACGCAACGGCCGCGCCCGCGGTAAAGCACGCCAGAAGGACGAGCGTTGCCCATACCGGGAACTTGGCTCTCGTCGTTTTACTCACGCTGAGCACTCTACTTCCGAGAGTCTGTTCATCCCGGGGGCCCCTACGGCGCAGGAATCGGCACTGAATCCGAGATCTGTCGCGGTGAGGCGCCTTCGCGCGAACCGGATTCCCATGCGGGCCGCGCGCGTTGACGGGGCGTCCGAGTGCATTGGAGACGGATGCACCGGTGCGTCAAAGCGGTACAACATCGACCCGTAGTGTGGCGGTGTGAGCGACGAGCACAACCCATTGATCCCTGTCGGCTACGACATCGTCTGGTCGATCGTGACCGTGCTCGTCATCGCGCTCACAGTCGTTGCGCTTGTGACGCTCGCACGATCGGCCCGGCGGCTCACTACGGCGCAAGCGTTGATCTGGAATCTCGTCGTTCTTCTCGTACCACTCCTGGGTCCGGTCGCTTGGCTGACAATCGGTCGTCGAGCCGTGCGCGTGAACTCGACCACCTGATCCCGGGGCACCGCTGCAACAACATCCCCATCCGAGCGGTGACCGATAGCGGGACGGCGACGTGCATTCCGATCCCGAACGAGCGGTGCTTAGGCCAGCTCTGGGGGTGGGGACTCATCCCATCCCGGGCGCCCCGTACTGGGCTCCGTCGGGGAGCTCGGGGCAGGAGGCATCGGCGGTCTGGGCTGCGATCTCTGCTCGCACGGCAATGCCGCCGGAGACGGTTCGGAGGGTATACACGATTCCCTCCTGGGCGCCCATTTCGGGGATGTAGCCGAGGAGCATCCCGTCGCTGTTCATGCTGTCGGGCCGGTGGTCTCCCCATACGGAGATGAGGCTACCGGCGGGGTTTGCGTCGAGCCAGTCGGCGGTCTCGCCGAGGGTGGCGTCGGGGACCAACCAGAACGCCTCGAGCTCGGAGATCGGCCCGCATGGCCAGCCGGTGTATGAGTAGAACGAGGCGACATCCGATGAGGCAGATATCGTGCCCGGTGGGAGGGAGATGTCGTCCAGCCAGGCCTGGGCCTGCGCGCGCGCCTGCTCGTCGTCGCTTCCCGATGCGATGACGCCGGAGGGGGATGGCGTCGATTCCGGCGTGATTTCAACTGCCGGCGCGGGCGAACCCGCAGGCGTCGGAGAGGTCGCGCATCCGGTCAGGGCGAGGGCGGCAAGAACCGCTGCGGCGAAGGTGAGGCGGTGACGCATCCGCCCACTCTAGAGGTACCTGCTCACGTGGTTCGCCGCGGGCCTGAGACCCCGTCCTGCTCATCGGTGTGTCATGTCGATCCTCATACGGGCATCGGTCGCATGCGGGGCCGTCGCGCGCATCGCTCTGTTCTCGTTCGATGGGCGAGCGTGAAGGAGGATGTAACGGGTTGAGGAGGTGCGGACAGTACAGGGTATGGATGCGGTGGATCGGTCGGAGCAGGCGCTGTGGGAGCGTGGTGTCGCCGGTGATGGTGATGCGTTCGGGCTGATCTTCGATCTCCACCGTGATCGTGTGTTCCGGCATGCGTACCGGATCCTCCAGGACGTGCACGATGCTGAGGACGCGACCGCGGTCGCGTTCCTGGAGCTGTGGCGTCGGCGGCATCGGGTGCGGCGGGTCGACGGGTCGCCTCTGCCGTGGCTGCTGGTCACGACCACGAACACGTGCCGGAACCTCGACCGCGCGAAACGACGATACGGTGCGCTGTTGGAGGGGCTGCCGCACGGGTCGCCAGCACGGTCCGCGGAGGACATCGTCCTTGACCAGCTCACCGACGACGAGGTCCTCGCCGCGGCGCTGGGCATGCTCGGGCGGACGGACGCGGAACTGTTCGCGCTGGTCGCGCTCGAGCACTACTCGATCACGGACGCCGCCGCCGCGGTCGGCATCTCGCCAGGTGCGGCCCGCACCCGCATGCACCGCGCCCGTCACGCACTGAAGCGCGAACTCGGGCATCAGACTCTCGCCAGCTACCTCTCCCAGGAGGCGACATGAACACCACACGCATGAGCCCCGAGTTCGCCACCGCGTTCCGGGCCCGACTGGTCGACCACGTCACCACGACTGCCCAGCCGCGGCGTCGCGGGCGTGTCCTGCTCACCGGCGGGGTGGCGTTGACCTTGGCCCTCGGCGGAACCGCCGCGGCCGCCGCCACCGGGCTGCTCCCCCTCCCGGGCGGGACCATGACCACCGACCTGTCCGCGGCTGTATCGGGGACCTTCGCCGGCACCGGCGCCTTGCCACTCGGGGAGCGACCGGCCGATGCGACCGGCGTCGCCGTGTCGCTGACCTGCCTGACACCCGGCACCTTCACCTTTGACGACGGCGCGTCCGTGACATGCACCACCATCGACGACACCACACGCCCCACCACCTACACGGTCCCCGTCGACGCGATCACCGGAAACCAGGTCACGATCGCAACCACGGCAGATGCGGTGTGGTCGCTGACCGCGACGTGGGTGCACGCGGAGACCACCGCCTGGGCGGTCAACGACAACGGCTTCACGTACGGGGTGATCAACGACAACGGCGAACCCGATCTGATCGCCGTGATGACCACCGACAATCAGCCCGGTTACGTCTGGCAAAGCGACCTGAACGACGCCAACGGGACCACCGCCGCCGACTCATTCACCTCACCCGAAGACGCCCTCCGCTGGCAAGCGCAGAACGCCGGGACCGTGCATCACATCCCCGTCTACGAGTCCGACGGCACCACACAAATCGGCGTCTTCCAAGTCGGCGGCAACTAACCGAGCCGGAAGCGAGCAAAGGCCGACGATCGATCCTCAACCGGGCGGTACTGGGCCGCATGCATCGTCAAGCGTTGGATTGGCGTGCGGTCCTCGGGGCTAGACCGCAGGCGGCTGCCGTCAGTTGCAGTCATTGAGACAGGTGGCCGGGATCGCGTCGTGATACGCGAAGCGTGTCTACATCTTCGCGGCAGCCTTCGGGCGTCCAAGGTCACGCACAAAACCGAGTTCGAGCAAGTACTCGTGGATGGTTGCGATTCCGTTAGTCGTGTCCTGCTCATACCGCTCGGCGAATGGGAACAGGAAGCTGGTGTTCTGCCCAGCTGCCTCACACCAGTAGTACCAAGCGAAGCCAAGGACCTGCGGCTTCGTGCCGACCGCGGTCAGGTAGACGTGGTCAAGGTCCCCCAATGCGACGACCTTCGCCGCGATGACCTGCGCCGTTGCGAACGGGTTGTTCGCTGGCGCGAAGGATCGCGTTGCGGGCCGGTAGTCCCGTATCGACTCGCGAGCGTTCTCCAGCTTCAGGACACTCTCCTGATACATATGCGGTTGCAAGCTCGGCAGCCCCAGCAGGATCACATGCTCAGCGTTGGGTTTGTCATCCGCGACAGCTTTGACCAGTCCGTGGTCGTATCCAGCGCCGATGATGAGCGCGTCGCGAGGGCTGGGGCGGTTGGTATGGGCACCTTCCATCCCGGGGATGAGCCCTACCCGAGCGACCGGCCCTCTGGTGAATCGCGTGCGCTCACCCTGAACGTAGGACTCTGGATCGGAGTAGTAGACCGTGACTTCGTCGACTCCTGCCCGCTTCAGCGCGAACGGCAGCATGGCGATGTGTGGGCGCATCATCCCGGTGATGTCGATGGCAACTCGCATCCCTGCCAGTGCGGTCGCACCGCCAAGATGGTGGAGCACCTCCGCCCACGACTCCGCCGGGGCGATGGCCTGCGACGCGTTGACGAGCTCACCGTCGGGAAGTTCGTCACTGGTGTAGGCGTACTCCTCATGGGCGATCCACACCTTCCGCGTCGCGTTGACCGCGTCCGCGAGGAGTTGAACTCGTCTCGAGCTGTTGAACGAGGAGAGGAACAGGTCGTAATGCTGCGCGGGCAACTGCGCCAACGTGATCTTCGCCCGCCGGAACGCGGAGTATTCGATGCTCATCAGAACAGCGGGTCTCGGGTGTCGATTGAACGACCGAATGGAGCGTTCAGCGCGAGTTCCAGGGATTCACGTGCACGGGAGAAGGAGAGCTCCGATACGGCGGGGCTGAAGATCGCTTCGATGGTCTCGCTGCTGAACGTCGCGTCCCCGCGCCGGCCGGGCTTCAACCCCCACAAAGGTGTCAGCATCGGGTGAAGCTGGAACTTCCGATGCTGTGAGCCGTGATTGCGAGCGGCTCGACCTCCAATCACTTCAACGAGAAGGCCATGGTCAAGGCACCGTTCCAGGACGCTCAGAGCGTCCTCTGACACTCCCGTCAGCGGCGATGAGAATGTCGTGATGTCGATCTCGCTCGGTTTGTCCGAATACCGGATCGATTGCAGGTAGACGCCGAGCCGTCTCACCGCGATCTCGCATTCCTCGCCTTCGGTGCCGAGCGGTTTCGCGTCGGCGAGATACCACCGTGCTGCGTCGAGCACTCCTTCACTGAGCGCCCGTTCCGAAATGGGAACGGCTCCGCTGAACACGTCCTCACCGTGGAAGTCCGCCCAATGCGACACGTACTTGAGGATCATGAGGAGGCTGCGCGGGAGGAATCCGGACATGCCGACGAGTTCACCGAAACCGGCATACGCGGTGCGCCGGTTCGCTTCCTTGTAGATCTGGGCGACCGCGTCGCTCTTGCGCTGCTTGAAGAAGTTCGCAAGCTCTCTGCTCTCGCGGCCCTCGATGAGTGGTTCCACCCACACGCGAGCCCTCGATGCGGTCTCGGCAGACGGTGTCTGTCCGCTGGCCCAGTGTTGGTAGAACTTAAGAACCGCCAGCTTCTCCAGTAGCGGGTAGTCGGGCAGGGCGACTGCGGCGCACACGTCATCGGCGACGGCGGCGGAACGCGCGCGTTGGGTCGCGGTACGCAGCCGCGTGAGGTAGGGACGTTCGTGCGGCGCGTACTTCTCAAGGACGGCTCCGAGGCGCTTGCTGAAGAACCGATCGTCGGATTCGAACGACAGGCGACCTATCCAGGTCTCCGCCTCTCCGGCGCTGAGTTCGAACTCTCGCAACCGCACGCTGATCAACTCGCGGCAGAACGCCTCATACGCTTTGGGGTCGCGCGCGTACGTGTCCTCAATCGTGTAGATCTCGTACTCGCTGCCCTTCTTGTTCTCCTCACCCGCGCTCAATGTCCTGTGCGTCTTGATACCCCAGCTTCGACCACCGACCAGGAACGTCGCCGGTGCTTCCTTCTCACGGATCAGGGTGTTGAAGTAGATCTGCTGGTCATAGGCGAGGTTCTCGTACTCGTCGGCGAGGAACGTCACCCGGATCCCCTCAAAACCCGGGAGCCTGCTCACGGCCTGGCAGACCCGGAAGACGAGCTCGCCCGGGTTGGAGCGGATGTTGATGTCCAGCCGGCCGGTGTGAGCGGCGTTGTTGATGACCCAGTCGAGATCGCCTCGGATCGCGGACAGCCGTGCCAGCGCGTCCGACAGCGAGCGCCCCGCCCCGACGCTCTCCTCAGCCGACAACTGAATGGTGCCCGCGACCGCGTCGAACACGTCGGCCACATCTACCTCCGCCCAGCTCTCGGACTCCCCTACATCCCGCACCGTGGCGATGAGCAGTTCGGACAGCCACAGGTCCATGTAGTACGCGAACGCGGACGACCAGATGTCCGCGCTCTGTCCTTTTCCGACGAACCGGCTGCCGTTGAGGCCGCTGCATCGGAAGTACACGCCGAGGTAGCCGTCAGCTTGGATCTCGGCGAGCGGTCTGGTACCTCGCGCTTTCTGCAGCGGAAACGAGAAGTGCCGCATCAGGTGCGTACGACCGCCGCCCTTGACCCCAGTGAGAAACTGCGGCATCGGGCTGGCGGGGTCGGCGATAGCGCGCTCACGGCCGGCGAACGCGACGTAGGTCCGTTCGATCTGCGGGTCGTTGAGGTCGACCGCTTTCGTCACCTCGAACGGGCTACGCATCACTCCCCAGCTCCTTCTTGTAGCGGCGGAACACCGGCTCCCACGCCACGACACTGTCGTTGACCCAGAAGATGGGCAGGGTGTGGTCGGGAACGTTGTGGTGCAGGCCCAGCATCAACTGGCCGTCCCCGAAGCCGAAGCAGTTTCCCGGCGCCAGGTCAGCACCGTAGCGCTCAGCGACCATGCGCCCGATGTCTCGCTCGATCCCCGGCGGAGGGTCCGAGTACACGTGGGACTCCTCGCTGAAGGTGAGCTGCGACTGGTTCAGTTCATGGACGGCTTCCACCCGGTCAAAGCCCAGGTCGCGGACCGCGTCCAGTCCTTTCGGCTTCGCGAACATCGTGAGGTACCAGATCTCAACATCCTGGCCGCTGCGGGTCGCGGCTGCGCGGAGAAGCTCAACGAAGTCCACGTTGTGTTGCACCGCTTGAGTGCCAGTGCCGAGCACATCGTCGATGAACACCACGCGTCGAAGCTCGGGGTCCGCGATCCGGAACTCATTGTCATCGCTCGAGTGGGAAAGGATCTGGTAGGGGTTCGGGAACAGTTCCTTGTCGAGGGTGTTGTCCTGGCGGAAGTAGTAGAGCAGGTGCGTTCCGCTCTCGGACGGGTTGCCGACGCCCAGAAACCTGGTGCGTGCCAGCTGCGCCTCGTACTCGGCCTGGAGGTACTCCGCATCAGAGCGTCCGCCCGCGTCGGCCCGAATGCGCTGGATGATCTCGTACCGGAAGAGGTCTCGGTACATCGCCGTGAGCAGCTCCCGTACTTCACGCAACCCGAAGTACGTGAAGTGGGACAGCAGGTGAGCTGCGTGGGATTGCTCCACCCGAACGGAGACATTCTCGGTCTTGCCGGTGAAGTTCTCCAGCCACCGGTTCACATCGGGGACCGTGCCGTTTCCTTCCCACAGCACTTCGGACAGCACTTTGATACGTCGGCGGACGCCTGCTTCGTCCTCGTCTGCACCACCCAGTTCAAGCATCTGGATTCACCTCGAAGACGTCGATGTGCTCTGCGGGCGACGGCGTCCCGTTGCGCCGGGCGGTCAGCAGTGTCCGGCCACGGATCGGGTCGCGCACAGACAGCGTCCGCTGGTAGCCCAGACACTGCACGATCTCCGCGAGATGCTGGCTTGTGTGCAGAGTGCTCCCTACGACGCTGTTTGTACCGGTCACGAGAGCGATCCGCTTCACGCCCGTGGTGCGTGCGTTCGTGAACGCCGCCTGCATGTCGACGAAGTACGTCAGGTAGATGGCTGCCCGGCGTGCGTCCTTCCTGCCGATGCCTTCGAGGAGGCCGCGGAGGCTCGGGCTCCACACGTCGGCGGTCGTCAGTGTCGCATCCTTCGCGGAGAGATGTTCGCGGCCGATGTTGCCATGCTCTATGTGTACGGTCCGTCCCGTTGGCGCGTGCCCCAACCAGCCCGCCTCCAGACTCGTGCTCCGCACGTACTTCTGCGCCGCGCCATACGGGGGGCTTGAGAGCAGCAGGGTGGTGCGTGCCTCCTCTGGCGAGGGCCACATGTCGAGATCGCGCGCGTCGCCAGTCCACACGTGCGCGGGTGGACGGCGCCGCGGCAGCCGCTCGAGCTTCGCCACCATCGCCGTCGCCTCGGCACCCCACGCCTCCCACACATCCGAGGCGGTCGCGGCCGCGTTCCTCTGCGTGCGCACCGGGACGGGAATCCGCGGGTCGGTTGTCGCGACGCGCCGCGCCGTCAGCACCAGACACAGCATCGCCACTTCCCGATCGGCGGCGGATAGGTCAGCGGCCTCCGAAATGACGGTGAGGAGCCTTCCCAACGCCGAAAGCGCCTGCGGCGCGTACCAGCGACCAAGCGCGGTCGACGGGATCGTGGGACGGCGGCACCGTTTCGCTGCCGCGAGGACCTCATCAAGCCGCGTCTCTGCGTCGCCAACCTCCTCCGCGCGCACTTTGACACGGCTGACGAGTGCCGCGACGGGGTTCTGTTCCACGCCGATGGACGCGATGCCCCGAAGCTGCGCTTCGAGCAGGACGGTACCCGAGCCGACGAACGGGTCGAAGACCAAGTCGACGCCGTCGACTATCGCATCGGTCGCGAGCAGGAATCTCGGAATGTGACGCAGGAGTCGCGCAGGGTACGGGTACAGCCCGTGGGTGTACTCGTTCGCCGGAAGCACACCCACCAGCTGTCGAAAACTCACATCGAGCGACTCGCCCGAATATCTGCGCGCCAGGTCGGCGTATTCGCGTGAGTAGTGACGTGAGGTGACGTGGGTGGGCGGTGGCACGGCCTCAGCGGACACGAGGTCACTCGACACTGCTAACCCTGCCCGTCACGTCTTTACGGCTCACTCTCGATTACGGTACAGCGCCCACGCCCCGGGACGTGCTATTGCCGCCGACGCACCCCGGATCATCTGCTCGTTTGATCCGCCGCAGGGTATGATTCACAGCCCGAAGCCGATAGGCTTAAGGCCTCCTACACGCCGCCCTGGAGGGGATCTCGATGACACTTGTTGCCGACCGCGTTGCAGACTCACGAACCCAACAGTTGAAGGCACTCATCGAAATCCTCGTCGACGTCGTCAAGGCGCACGGCGGGACGGTGTCGCAGCGTGAAGCGATGCGTGAGGCGGCAACGAAGGCCGAGATGTCGGTTTCCGAGATGCCGTACATCGTCAACTCTGCCGTCGCCGACCATCGGATAACCGCGGACCTGCGGTCTGGGAAGTTGGAACTTGTAGTCTGAGTCGGTGGCAGTTGAGAACCCGCCGGACGCTCTAGTCAAACTTGCCGACGGATCGTGGGTTCTGCCGCGCACCCGCGAGCAACGCTACGGCCGACGGGAAGTGTCCCGACCGAGCGCCCGGGATCACCGCACGGAAACCGAACGCGACCGGGGCCGACTGGGCTACTCGGCGTACCTGCGACGCCTCGCCGGCGTGACCCAGGTCGTCTCGCCCGAGCTCGCGTCCGCACAGATGCACAGTCGCTCATCGCACACCCACAAGGTGGCCATGATCGCGCGAGAGATTGCAGACCATGTGACACGCAGTGCCGATGAGAACGGCGCCTGGCGGGCAGTCATCGCCGCTGCGGGCGGCCTAGACATCGCCGCCTGTGAGGCCGCCGGACTTGCACACGACATCGGCCACCCCCCGTTCGGCCATGCCGGTGAGGACGCGCTGGACGCCTACCTGGAACTCAAGGACGTCGAGGACGGATTCGAAGGGAACGCGCAGACGTTCCGAACCGTGACACGTCTTGACCGCAACAAGGGCACCACCGTCTACGGGCTGAACCTGACGAACGTCACGCTGGCGGCGGTACTCAAGTACCCGTATGCGAAGCGCAAGCCGTACAAGGACGGGAAGAACCGAAAGTTCGGGGCCTACCTCGACGATGCCGACCAGCTCCGGTACGTGCGCGCTGCAGTCCTCGACCTCGGAGAGGCCGGGGAGGACCACGGGCGGCAAACGCTGGAAGCCTCCATCATGGACCTCGCCGACGATGTCGCCTACGCCATCCACGACCTGGAGGACTTCCTCGCAGCCGGTCTCATCGATGTCGGCCTGGTCCTCGACGACATCAATGCCGCGCTCGACGACGCCGGCATCGTTCAAGACATGCGCGAGAAGGCAGACTTCCGCAGCGCCAACTTCAGGAAGACACCAGGGCGGTTCTCCCAGCCCCTGGTGTTCGTCGAAGCGTCAAAGCGGCATCGAGTGGGGTACTCACCCCACTACAACGACCGGGACTATGCGGCCGCCCTGCACGATGTGGGCCGCTTCCTCACCCAGCTCGGGGACCCCGACCTTCAGGACTACGCGCAAAATCTGAGGCTGCTGCTGAAGGATTTCATCACGAAGTTCTTCGACGCCATCGAATTGAACGAGGACCCACCTTACGCCGACGGCCCGTCGGTGTACCTCACGTCGGAAGCCTGGCATCAAATGCAGGTGCTGAAATCCATCACGCGCCATTACCTAGTGTCTCGACCCCGCATGGGTTCGATGCAGCGGGCTCAGACGAGGTCCATCGAGATTCTGATGGAAGGTCTCGCGGACTGGATCTGTACCGCCCCCGAGGAACACTCTCTCCCGCCGACGCTGCTGAGCATGCTCGCGCGCAACAACGTCGCGGTGCCTATCACTCGGCAGTCGACAGACTCCCTCGAGCCTGAGCACTTCCGCGCCCTGTCCGACTATGTGTGCACCATGTCCGACTCCGAGGCCCTCATGCGATCCCAGTGGCTCGCAGGCACGGAAGTCCCCGGCTCGTTCCGCCTCGCACTGTCCTGATGGTTTGGAGATCCAACTTTCTAGGAGACGGGTCGAAGTAGCTGGCGCAAGGCGAGCACCGGTACTGCGAATGCAAAGCCCGCGCCGGGGCCCGGAGTCTCTGCCGCCAACTCCCGTGGGACTGTTGAGGCGCTGTCCTCGTGGCCGTGCGAACCCAACAAGTCGCTAACCGGACGGTGATTGGTGCTCTGGGGCGTCACCATCGTCTTCAAAGTCGCCCGGCTCGTCGTCAAGGTGCTCGGGGGCAATATGAGGTTACCGTCGCGCGGTGCGGGAGAGTTCTAGCACGCCGACTTTCGGGCCCGATGACGTTCGTGGACCCTCGGAGAGAGTGCGCGATCAGCGGTCCGCGATCGCGTTCTCTCTCGCAACCGAAGGCGTTGGCGTCCGAGCCTTGCGACCACGTTCGGAAGGCCGGCCCCTGACGATGCCCGATAAGCGCAGCTCATCCGAGACGCCGGATCGCCGGCCTGTTACCCAGAGGACAACGGCTCCAATGCGATGCACGCAGGCACTTTCTGTGAAAGCACTCGTAGGTTAGACATTATTGGCGTACTCTGAGCGCATGCGCGGAGGCCTCGAACGCTGGAAGCGGGGTGTCGAATCGCAGGGGGTTCGGCAGGCGATGGCCTACGCGTTCAAGGGAAGCTGTGACTCTCACCTCCGCAGCGTCACGGGCATCGAGGCGCTCGCCGCCTATGGTGGAGGAGACGCCGCCTGCGTCACTCGGTTCACCATCGAGGCCGGCGTCATCACGAGCGACGGACTCGACGCCGGTGAGCTACGCCGTTGGGTCGACGGGCGCGACCCACACACCAACGACGCGCGTGGTCGCGAAATCAGATCACCGCACGCCGACCTTCTCCTCGATGGCACAATCAATGCTCCGAAGTCATACAGCATCGCCGCGCTGATCAACGACGACCTGGCGACCGAGTTCGAAGCCCTGCAAAGCCGCCTTCGCACCCAGATCATCACGACCTGGCAGCGAGAGCTGAATGCTCGCCGTGGCGCCGGGGGCAGCATCCGAGAATCGCTTCGCCGCATCGAAGTGGTCGAACTGCAGCACCGACGGTCGCGGGCGCTCGACCCGCACATCCACCGGCACCTGTGGCTGAACGTCAAGGTGCTCGGCGAGGACGGCAAGTGGTCGAATGTCGATTCCCGTGTCGCGATGAAGCTCCACACCCTCATCAACGCCGAGGGGGAACTCGCGGCTCGCACCGACCCGGAGTGGATCGACGCACTTGCGCGAAACGGATACTCCCTCGACGACGCGGGCGAGATCGCCGAACTCGCGCACGCCGTCCGTCCGCTCTCGCGGCGTTCGAACCAGATCGAGGCAAACCGTGCGAAGTTGCTGCTCGAGTGGCGGTCGGAGCATCCGGGACAGGAGCCCGACCACGACGTACTGCAGCACATCGACCGGCTTGCCTGGGCGAAGAACCGTCCGAACAAGCCCGGCGTGGTGGATGAGTCCGAGTGGGCGGAGCTCATCCGCGACGAGCTGCGCACGATCGACCCCGACCTGCTGCGGCCGCGGTCCACCAAGAACCTGCAGGCGGTGGCCATCCAGGATGTCGATCGAGACCTGCTTGCGGCGCGGGCGCTCGTAGACGCCGACTCCCGCTCGGCTGCATGCGGTGGAAGGTTCAGCGCCTACGACCTGCGAGCGGGCGCAACGCGCGCAGTTGCGGCGTCCGGGGTCGTCGCCTACCGCGACGATCTGCAGGAGCTCATTGACGACGTCATGGCGCGGGGTCTCGATCACACCGTCGACCTGCTCGGGGCCGAACGCGAGCGGCCGGAGCACATCAAGGGCTTTATGGCCGCCACGACCGCGGGGCTGAAGGTCGAGCTGGCCGCGCGGTTCGATGCGCTCACGCGGGCGGGGCAGCCGGTGGGTCACGACGACATTGCCGACATCGCTGACCTGGTCCTGGACGCCGACGTGACGCTCGACGAAGGTCAAGCGGATGCTGCGGCCGCGATCGCTGGCACGGACCGTCTGGTGTCGGTGACGGGGCCGGCGGGCGCGGGCAAGACAACGATGCTCCGCGTCGCGCGTGCCGCGCTGCAGCGGCAGGGACGGCAGCTCGTTGTGGTCGCGCCGACGAAGAAGGCTGCGTCGGTCGCGGGACGGGAGATCGGCGCGACCGCGTTGAGCCTGCACGCGCTGCTCGCCGACCATGGCTGGCGCTGGGGTCGCGACGAAGCCGGTGCCGAGGTGTGGACGCGGCTGCGGGTCGGCGATGCGGATCCGCGCACAGGTGGGATGTTCGCTGGGCCGCGTCGGTTCGCGCTGCGGCCGGGTGATCGGGTCGTCGTCGACGAGGCGGGAATGGTGGATCTGCACACTGCTTCGGCGCTGGCGGCGGTCGCTGCGGAAACTGGCGCCGGCGTCGCGATGGTCGGCGACCACCTCCAGGCCATGCCGGTCGGCCACGCCGGCGCGATGGCGTGCATGACCCGCCGCGCTACTGCCGTCGTCGAGCTGACTGCGGTGCATCGCTTCCGCGACCCGGACTATGCCGCGCTCACGCTGCGCATGCGGGAACCGGCGTCGCGCGATGATGCGCTCGCCGTTGCGTCCGAGCTCGATGCGCGGGGTTCGATTCGCCGGGTGACGGATGCTGCGCAAGCCAGAGACGTGATGGTCGACGCCTGGTTCCGCTGGGCAGCGACGCGCCGACGCGTGGCGCTGGTGACGAGCACGAACGAAGAGGCGGACGCGATCAACGAGGCGATCCAGGAGCGGCGGGTGGAACTCGGGCAGCTGCACGCTGGCCGACTGGCCATGGGGCAGGGGGAGCAGCGACTGCTCGAGGGGGACGTTGTGCAGACACGGCTCAATGATCGAGAGGCTGACGTGGAGAACCGAGCGTTGTGGACGATTCGTCGGATTGGTTCTTCGGACATCGTCCTGGTCGCGCTAGGGGACAGTGGCGATACGCGGCGAGTGCCGCTCGAGTATGCAGCGGAACATGTGCACTTGGCCTACGCCTCGACCGTGCACGGCATCCAGGGCGAAACGACGGATGCATCGATCGTTGGCCCCGGCGTCGACGCTTCGGGGCTCTACGTGGGGATGACACGCGGGCGGTTGCACAACGAGGCGATCGCAGTCGGGTGGAGTTCGGATGCCGCGCAGGAACATGTCGCGGACAGCATGATGCGCGGCGCCCAGGAGGTGAGCATCGACGACTCGGTGCGGGCCGCACGGAATGAGCTTGGACGTGCGGCTCGTGCTTCGGCGGTTCCACGTAGGGAGAGTGACGCCGCGGGCGTACGCCCTGACCATCCATCGGATGCGGCTCACCGTCGCGAATGGCTAGAGTCCGCCACCGATGCCTTGGCCTCACTCGAAGCTCAGATCGCGGGCGAGGCGGCCGTGCACCACGCGCGCGGGTCAGCTGACTCGAAGAGGTGCGAGGCTCTGATGCGTCAACGGGATCGAGTCCGTCTCGCTATCGATGAAATCGGTCGGGCTCACGAACGAACGGCCCCAGAGGTGCCAAACCTCGCAGCCCCCCACCGGGACCACGTGCGCGCTCCGCATGCGGTGAATCACGCCGTCGACCATGCCTCGCGTGGTCTCTAATGTGGGCAGCGAAAGCTTCTTATCCGTGGGGTCGAGGGCGAGTGGCTGCTGAGTGCGCCATCTCTTGGCGGGGGCGCCTTGTGAAGATTGGTTGAAGTGCAAGTGTGGCGACGGCGACCAGCGCGGTGGTCGCCGCGAGGCTGTCTCGTCCTCCGTACTTGAGCCATCCCAGCACCCCTCCGCTGTAGGGAACATCGCCGAGTTCGCGAACTGCTGGTCCGAACTCCCACGCCGTGTAGGCGGCGATCACCAGCGCGAACGTCACGACGGCGAACGCAATATTGGCAGCTGCCGCCGAACCGGGTGTGAGTCGGACCACGCTGATGACGAGCCCGCTGATTGTCACGCTGCCGACGATCGCCGTGACGGCGAGGATCAGCGCTGGGACGTGCGGGCCGACAACGATCTCGATGTCGTTGGTAACGGGGTGCAGGGCTACTCCGTCGTGAGCGGCTGATACGCGCATGCTGAGGTATCCGAGAACGAGTACAAATACCGCCCCCGCGACCGCGCCAACTGCTGCCCACGTCAGTTGCCTCATGCGGCGCCACGATACGCAAAGAGTCGCCGCGTCGCGACCGGCGCGCATCCTCCCATCATTGGTGCATGGTTGCGCGGGCTGCATCGGACCGTGATGGGAGCGGGCTGAGTCGCTTCGGTACGGTTGGGGCATGCTGTGGAGGCGGTACTCGAAAGTGGTCGCCCTCGCGTTTCCGGTCGGTGGTCTCGGTGGGGTGATTCTGGCGTCGCTCGTCTACTTCGGTGGGAACCCGGACTATCGCAGTCAGGGTGGACTGTCGGCGTTCATGTACCTGGTGGGAGCGGGGGGTCTGCTGGGACTGGGGAGCGCCGTAGGCGCAGTGCTCGGGGCAACTCTGATTCTGCTCGTATGTGATCGGCGCCTCCAGAGGTCCTCCGGGGCGCGAATTGGACTCGGCGTGGTGGGGTCGGCGGCCGGGGCTGCTGCAGTGTGGGTGATCGTTGGAGCGATGGACAACGCGCTCGCGCCTACGGGTCGTCCTTGGCTCTCGACTTCGTTGATGGTTTCAGGCCTGGCCGCTTTGTGCGCCGCTGGGGCCGCCTGGCTGATGATCGGGTTGACTGAGAGACGAGCATCATTGTCACGCCAGGACCGGGAGCGGATCGGCGCATGGTCGGGCTGATCGCGAGCTTCATCGTCGGCTCCCTGGCCATGGTCGGCGGTGTGCTTATCGTGCGGCACCGCGTGCATCTCTACGAAGGGACTCGTCGCAGACAGCGGCGGCTGGTGGGCAGGAACGCTGCCGGAGCATTCGAACGACTACAGCGTCCGTTCTGGGTGGGGTTCGTCGGAGTATGGTTCGTCGCCATTGGAATTGCGGTCATTGTCAGCGGCGTTATCCGGATTGCCTCTGCCTCCTGAGGGGCTGTTGTGCGGGTCGCCGGCGTGGAGCTGGATGCCCATGAGTGGTGGCAAGAACGAAGGTGGCGCTAGCTGCCGTGTTCGGTGAGGATGCGAGACAAGGCGAGCGTGGCGTTGAGAACGACGGGAGTGGGCGTGCGCAGTTCGACCCACCCGTCCGCCCACTGATCCAACAGGCTGAAGCGATGCACTTTCGGGGGTCGCCGATGCCGTGACGATTGTCGTCCTGCCGATCGACAGGTCTTGCCTTCTGTGTCAGTCTGATGACACAGTTACTGTACTGTCATCTTGGTACAGGGGGTTCTGGATATGTCGATACTGACGGTGATGGTCTTCGCTGTGGCAGCACTGGGAGTGCTGATCGGGGTGGTGATCTTCCGCCGGTCATCCAGCGGGCGTGAATCAGCGTCGTCATTCACGGGTGCGGTGATCGCTGCACTGGTTATCGGAGTGGCGCTCGCGGGCGAGTTCCTCGTGTTGGGAAGTGGGAGCTGGCCGTTCAGGTCGATGGGGGCCCCGACTGGCCTTGAGATGGTCTCGTGGCTGTTCGGTATCCCGGGGGAGTGGCAGTTTGTTGCGCCGCTCATCCTCGGCCTCGTCGGTGTTGCACCGCTTCTTGCTCCGGATACCCGGGGTGTCCGCAGCGGTGGCGCGACGGTGGCTCGTCGGACGATCCTGTCCTTTGTGCCGCGTGGGTGGGCCGTCACGTGTGGAGTGTTGGCTCTCGTAGCCGTTGGCCTCACCCTCATCGGCGGTGGGATGTCATCCCCCGATGGAGATGGCCGGTTCACCATGTGGGCGCAGGACGTCGGTGTGGGCGAGGTGGGCACCCTGGTGTACGGGTGGGCGTACTCGTGGCCGAGTCTGATCGCTCTGGGCGGGCTCATCGGCGCAAGCACCATCGCGCTGGCGATCATCGCGCACCCGCCGCTCGGTGCCGATGAGCAGAAGGACCGAGCACGCCGCCGCTCACGTAGCCGAGCGGTCGTCGCGACGGCGTCGGGTGGTCTCTTCTTCCATATCGGCGCCGTGCTGATCTTCTTCGCGAAAACCGCGAGCTTGAAGGCAGGGGTGTTCGTCGATGAGGATGTCGTGCCGGTCTTCCCTCCGTTTGCAGCAGCCGGTCCCTTCATTCTTCTTCTTGGGGTGGCTGCGATCGTTTCCGGGTTCGCGGTGTGGACCGCATTGTTGCTGACCCACGCCCGCGACGCGGTCGCCGCACGTCAGAGGGTCGCGGCCCGTGCGCATTGAACTGTCCGGTTCTACTCCACCGGCCGATCAGATCGCGGATCAGCTCCGCGGCTCAATCTCTTCCGGGCAGCTCCTTCCGGATGAGCGCCTCCCGTCGGTCAGGCAGCTTGCCCGGGATTTAGCGGTTGCCCCGGGAACCGTCGCGAAGGCCTACCGCTCCCTGGAGGGCGAGGGTTTCGTCACCGCGCGACCGGGTGGCGCCACCCGCGTCAGCCCGCACGCGAGTCCAGCGAGCGCGCGAGTACTTAGCGCTGCGCGAGCTCTGTCAGCCGAGTGCGCTCGGGCGGAGCTGTCAGCGGATGACGCGGTGCGCATCCTTCGCGCCGTCTGGGGCAGCTGAGCGGGGCCCTGGCCTGAGATACGCAATCGGAAGCGGCAGACACGATCAGCGTGCGGTGACTGGTCGCCAGATCTGAATCTGTGGAAACGTGCACGCGTCGGGAACGATCGCGGTCTTGCAACACGCCACTCGACACCGACGGCTGACACCGGCACCTGGGATCGGAGTCGCGTGGCGGAGCGATCTGGGGATTGCCGTGAACTGTTGGGGCGGGATCGGACAATACCTGGTGTGGGTGTTGATGACGGCGAGATCATCGCTCGCTCTGTTGAGGAGCGGGCGGTGTTCGCGGAGATCTATGACCGTCATGAGCGGGTGGTGTTCCGGTATGCGGCGCGGCGGGTGGGGGTCGCGCATGCGGATGACATCGTGTCGGAGACGTTTCTCGTCGCGTATGACCGGCGGGAGTCGTTCGATGGGTCGGATGCGCGCCCGTGGTTGTTGGGTATCGCGACGCGTCTGATCGGGAAGTTGTCGCGGGAGGAGGCGCGGGCCTGGCGGGGGATGGTCGCTGCTGATCTTGCTCGCGTCGACACGGATGCGTTTGACGCAGCTGATGATCGGTTGGATGCTGACCGGCTCGCGCGACGGCTGGGGCGCATGCTTGCGCGGTTGCCGGCCGGGGATCGGGACGCGTTGCTGCTGTACACGTTCGCTGACCTGGACTACGAGGGAGTCGCCTCGTCACTGGGCGTCCCTGTGGGGACGGTTCGGTCTCGGTTGAACAGGGCGAGGCGGAAGCTGCGCGCTGCGTTGGCGTCGTTGGGAGATGTGGAGAAGAACCATGGACGAGATTTCGTTCCTGCGCCGAGTGCGGACTGATATCCCCGACCGGTCACCCGAAGCGGTGACCGCCGGACGTGCGGCCCTGTTCCAGGTCATCAACGACGCGGATCGGAGACCAACGGCATCGCAACGGCCGCAAGTTTCTCTGGGGGGTCGTTGGGTCACCGTGTCGGCTGTCGCCGGGGTGGCGGCGGTCGTCGGGGTGGTCGCGGTGAGCGTGGTGGGTGTCGGCGGCGGTGAGGGCGCCGATCCTGCGGCGGCGAGTGTGTTGGAGGACGCGGCGTCAGCCACTTTGCGCTTCGACGACCCCGTCGTCGGGGAGGGGCAGTATCTCCTGGTGGAGTCCGATGGGGTCTCTGTGGGCGCGGGGTATCTCTCTCAGGAGGTGACCGCGTACTTCCTGGGCGGGGTGCACTCGGAGCTGTACGTCCCGGCAGATATGCAAGAGGACTGGATCTGGGTACAGTGCGCCGCGGTGCCCGTCGAAACGTTCGGGGACGAGTCCGAGCAACTTGCGGACATCATGACCGGCGACGATGTGGACATGTTCCGACGCGCACCCGGTGGGGAACTCTACGAGGACGCGAACATCATCGGCAACGTCGACTACGCCACCCTCCCCCGAGACCCCGATGCGTTGCTCGAGCGCATCTACGAGCTGACGACAGCCCTTGAGGGGGGTCCTGCCGGGAAGTCCCGCGATGGTGCAGCGCTGACCTTCATCGCCGACACGCTGCGGGTCGGCACCGTACCGGCTGACCTTCGGGCCGCGCTGTACCGGGCCGCGGCGCGTATCCCGGGAGTCACCATCACCGCCGACCAGGCCACACTCAACGGCACGACCGGAATCGCGATCGGGCGGCTCGAGGCCGAAGGAAACCTGCAGCAGGACATCATCCTCGACTCAGATACCGGTCAGTTCATCGGCGAACGCCAGATCGCCATCGACGGCGACGACATCCTCCCGCCCGGAACAACCACCGCCTCGACGGCTGTGACCACCCGCATCGTCGACGCTGCACCCGACGACAGCTCCACCTGCAACTCCGAGTGACCAAGAGGCCCCACGCCATGGACTCCATCGCCCTCGCTATCCCCGCACTGCTACTCGTCTTCAGCTGCGTCGGCGCCATCGTCGCAGCGCGTGAAGCACTACGCCGTCGAGAACGGTGAGGCCGGCATGCGGTGGGTGAGGCGAAATGCGTTCGCTGACGGTCTGAGTGAAACGGTTCGGCATCTGTGACCCCGCTCTGTCGGTATCGTGTCCCCGCGAGACTCCCACGCCGCAGGGACAGCCACCGCGTTCCCGCAGCACAGATCCATCACCATGTCGCGAGCGGCGGCCGTCGTGGTCGTGGGCTTAGTCTCCGACACTCTCGGGCAGGATGTCTTCCGTCCGAACCGGCGCAACGTCCAATCGTGGGTCCTTGTGTAACTGCTCGAAGATTGGCGCCTCCGCGGCCATGATGAGTGAATCCGGATAGAGTCGACCGCCCCACGCCAATTGGGTCTCGGAATCCCAGGCGAACTCGGGCACCCGTCTACCTGATTCAACGTCAGCTGGAATCAGATCAGCTGCGTGGTAGTCCTCACCGTGTACGTGCACAGGCGAGGCGGATGGCGCAACGCCGTATCCCACCCATCGAAGGCATCGAAGCGTCATGTCGCCGATGGCATCGCGCAGCGCTTCGGCGGTCGAGCTATCGAGCACTCCCATGCACGAGACCAGTTCCCGAACCCTCGCCTCGGTCGCGGCAAGGTGGTGTGTAGCTTCGAACCAATTCACCGATGCCGGATACTCGTCGACGTCGACGTACCGCGACCACCGCACGGAGTTGCCGTCGCTGTCGATGAAGGGCAGATACACGCGGAGCATCCGCAGATGTCGGTGTGACGCTGGGATGAATTCGCGAGCGGAGGCGTGCCATCCCGACGGCTCCAGCTCCACTGTCGGCCGCGTCATGCGTCGACCGTAGCGAACCCTGCTGCTCGTCGCGTGCGTGCACCTGTCCGCGGAGTTCGATGAAGAAACTCGCGATCACCTTGGGTTGTAGCGACGATCGTGGCGCTGGAGGCCAATCCGCCGCCGGGTTCTCCCTGAGCCGCTGGTCTAGGGTGGCGGGAGTTGCTTCGGAGGGGGAGCGGGATGGGTCGGCGAGTAACGCTGGGGCGACATGCGCGGTTTGGATCGCCGTCGGTGTTCAGGCAGCTCTTGAGCCTGCTGGGAATCGCGGTGGCTGTGGTAATGGTCGCTTCGGTGGCGGTTGGTGCGTACGTGGTGGGCAGTCTTCGCGGGTCGCTGTCTGAAGAAGCTGTGGCGTTGGAGGCAGAAGTTGCTGAACCGCCGTCGTTGGGTCCGTACGAGAGCGAGTTCACCTTGTTGCTTGTCGGGACGGATGAGTGCGAGGAAGAGCTCCGTGCGCAGCTGGGCGCCCGGTGCGAGGGCGCCGACGCGGGCGGACAGCTCAACGACGTGAACATGCTGATGCACGTATCGGCGGAACCGCGCCGGGTGACGGTCGTCTCATTCCCCCGTGATCTCGAGCTGCCGATCCCGTCCTGTGCTAGTCCGGATGGATCAGTGGTCTCGGCGATGTCGAAGCAGCCGCTGAACTCCGCGTACAGCTATGGCGAGTTGGGGTGTGTCGCCAAGACGATCAGTGATCTGACGGGGCAAGAGATCCCGTTTGCGGCAAAGGTGAGTTTCGGCAACGTGGTGAACATCACCGACGCGATCGGCGGGGTGGAGGTGTGCATTGGAAACGGTGGCATCCGTGATCCCCACACGGGGATCGATCTGCCGGCTGGGATGCACACTGTCCAGGGGTTCGATGCCCTGCAGTTCTTGCGGACTCGCCACGGTGTCGGGGACGAGAGTGATCTCGCACGGATCGGAAACCAGCAGCAGTACATGTCGCGGCTGGTCCACAAGCTTCGTAGCGATGAGATACTCACGAATCTGCCGGTCGTCCTCGACCTCGCGAACACGGCCGCACGGAACATCACCCCGAGCGAGAGCCTGACGGATCCGGTACGAATCGTTCAGCTCGCATTGACGTTGAAGGACGTGCCGTTCGATGACATCACCTTCGTGCAGTACCCGGTTCTGACAGACCCCGACAACGCGAACCATGTCGTTCCCGACCGGGCGGCCGCGTCGGTGTTGTGGGACGCGCTGGAACGTAACGTTCCCATTGATGTCTCGGGAAAGACCAATTCCAACGGTGGCGTCATTGACGCGAACCCGCAGGAACAGCCCGAGCCGACCCCTGACTCGACAGCCACACCTCCCACACCGGTGCCCACAGGGACTGGCGCGGCCGAGGACCGCGCCGTGCTGCCAGAGAACATCAATGGTGTCGACGCGACAGTCGAAACCTGTTCCGCTGGGAACGTTGCCGCCAATGGCTAGCCCCACAGAGGTGACGACACGAGGCAGTGCAGTCTTCTTTGTGATGGCCTGGTTCGGCGTTCTGGCCGGCTTCACGATGCCGGTGTTCCAGAAGTTCAGCGTTGCCGGAAACGCCGGCTATGCATGCCTCACCCACCTGCCGCAAGACTTCCTCGCCTCATCCACCTCGACCGTTGATGGTGCGCGGCTTCTCGCGGCTCACGAGACTGCTCTCCCAGCAGGACGCTACTGCGAATGGGCCACGGCCACGGGCGAAGTCGTCTCTTATCAAACAGGATGGGCGACGACGGCGATCGCGGGCGTCGCCACAGCCGGTGTTGTCGTCATGACCATCATGGCCCTCAGGAACGACCGGCCGAGCTCAACGCCCCTGACCCTCACCCCGGTTGTCCTCACGGCCCTCTGCTGGGTCTGTGTCTGTCTCTGACGTTGACCCGCGTGGCGTTTACCGCCAGGTGTGAGCGGCTGGCGGGGATTATGCGCGGAAATAGCCGACGGGCCTGCACCGATTCCGGGACAAGCGCGGTCGTGGGGGCTGTGAGGTCGTCCTGCGGATGGGGCCCGGTCAGCGGATCGCGGCGTGCGCCCAGACCGCTGTCCACCCCAGGGCGAGGAAGAACAAGGCGACCATGGGCAGGAGACGCTGCACCGGTGTGAGCTGATTCCAGCGAGCTAGAGCGGCGATCGCCGCCACTAAACCCACGATTGTTCCCACGATCGCCAGAGCGGTGGCGTCATCACCTGTCTGAACGGTGACGGTTCCGCCGCCTACCGCTTCATAGATGCACGCTCTCCCGATGGGCATGAACGTCACGTCGGCAACGACTTGCGGGGTGCTGCCGAGGACGACAGCGGTGTCTGGTGCGCTCTCACGAAAGCAGGCTCCATCCCCTCCGCGGGAGTAGCCGTATTGAAGCAAGAAAGCGACCCAGACAGCCGCCTGGCTGACCAAGCTCGTGATGATGAGCCACGTTGCCTGAGACGCCTGTGTCGCTTTCGTCATCTGACTAGTCTTCACACTTCGCCTGTGAGGCCACCGGCCACACGGCCCTTTTTCGCTCGGCGAACCGCCCAGCAGCGGCCGACCCCACTCCGCGATCGGCCACTGGTGGCCGGAGCCTAGGCAACTCGGATGAGGTACTGGCCGGCTGTCGGTCCGGCTCTTCGACTCACCCTGGCAGGATGTGGGCATGTCCATAACGGCGAAGCGGGCACCTCGCGACCGCGGCCCGAACGAGCCAGTGCTGGCATCGACGTGGCATGGCCTCGGGGTTATCGTCATCACCTTCGCTGCGATGGTCCTCGCGGACCTGACCATGTCGTATGTTCTCGTCTTTGCGGCGTTCGGTGCCTTCCTTGCCCTCCTCATCGTCCCCGTCGTCCTCGCCATCCTCGCGGCCGTCATGGCCGCCGTCGCGAAAGCGTTCACGGGACGCCGGAGGGTGCCCGGAGCCATCGTCATAGCGGCGCTCCACACCGGGCTCTGCGCGGCGGGGTTCGTTGGCATGGTGGGCGGCAACCTTCGCTCATTCACGCTCGGGGATGATGCGGTTGTGCATCTCGCTGTTGCGGGGCTGTGCGCGCTCGGGTTCGGGTTGTTTCTCGGGCCCTGGCCGCTGCGCATCCTCGGAGGTGCGGCTCTGCTCGCCGTCCCCATACTGCTGAGTGCCCTGCCTACCGATGCCGAACGGATAGCTGAGCGAGCGGCGGAGGAAGCTGCACAGGAGAGGGCGGTGGAGGTCGAACGGTACATTGCGGACGGGACACCCCCGTTCATCACCGAGCTGGAGGGATGGGAGAACGTCTCGGTCCGCCCGACCGGATCATCGGCCGGCACCACGCTGCTCAGCGACGATGATGCCTCCGCCACCGTCATGGTGGAGAGGATCGGCAGTGAGGGAGACATGGACCCGGCATACCCTTGCATGCGAATGTCTCGAGGCGATGGGGACAGCCCAGCCGTGGACGGTGAGCTTCCCGAGTGGTGTGTGAAGACGGACACTGGGTGGGAACGCGCGGACGGACTCGCCGCCGCCTACATGGAGGGCGACCACCTCGTGATCGTCGAGGCGGCAGCAGAGAACTCGGTGATCGCGACAACCGAAGGCTGGCGATCTGCCACTCCGGAAGAGATCGCGGCGCTGTCGACCACTCTGCGCCCAATGACCGACATGGAGATCGAACAGTGGGTGCTTCCCGTATACGACTCCGTTCGCACCCTGGACATCGACACCCCTGGCCTTTGACTGCTGGCCGCGCAGTTGACGTCGTTCTCGGTGAGGATTACGCCAGGCGAGCGATGGTCGACGGTCCAACTCGTATCCCTCGCGGCCGTTCTATGTCTCTCGTGTGAGTTTGCCCGCGTCTTGGCAGGGAACTGATTCGATGCGTGGGAGGAGAGGGGAACGCTCATGGCATCGACGAGGGATGGCGGAACGAACTGGTTCGCGATCTGGGTGACGACCGTCGCCGTGGCCGCGGTCCTCGCGGTGACTGTTCTGGTTGTGTGGATGAACAACTCAACATCGACCCCGCAGGCAGCTCCTCAGGCCGCGATGGTTGATGGGGACACCGGCGCGATCATGGTCGGCACGGGTGCTGCGGATGTCGAGGTGTACTTCGACTTCTACTGCCCCCACTGCCAGCAGTTCGAGCAGGTATACGGGCCCGCGATCAGCGGCCACCTGGACCGCGGCGACATCACTCTCCACATGCACCCGGTAGCCCTGGGCACGCTGAACGCCGCATCCGGCACCGACTTCTCCCAACGCTCAGCGAGCGCACTGTACTGCGTGGCCGAGACCTCTCCTGAAGCGGCGCACCCGTTCATGGAAGCCGTCTTCGATGCGGCCCCGACCGGTCCCGGACTGACCGATAAGGAGCTGATCGAACTGGCGTCGGATGTCGGGGCTACCGACATCACGTCCTGCGTAACCGACCGTAGCTATGTCGACTTCGTCGACGCGCAGACCGGCAGCCTTCCCGAGAACCCCGATACCGGATCCGTGGGGACACCCGCTCTCCTGGTCAACGGCGAGTATGTCGTGTTGACGGGAGACCCCGACGCCGACATCACTGGCCGTATTCCATAGAGGTCTGACGCCGCATTACCCAGGCGAGAACCCGGGCAACCAGGCGATCAACAGGTACGAGGCGATAGGCGCGATGGCGAGCAGGACGACGCCTGCGATCGTCCATGCTTGTGTGCGGCGCTGTCCGATCAGCGCCAGCAGCATGGTCGCAACATAGATGACCACGACGATTATCGTCGTAACAAGCGCGGTGCCGGCGCGATTGGAAGCGAAGCAGTTCCGTGGGGCGGGATCCACCGCGGGACAAGCCAGTGGCCCCCAGGGGACAGCAGCGAACCAGATAAGCGCGATCGTCCCCGCCATCAGCAGCGTCGCCGCGACAATCAGCCCCCAGGAGATGGAAGCGCGGACAACGCGACCCCGGGTCGCCGCACTGTTCCTCGTCACAAGCTGACCCTACGAGACACTGGCGCGGAAGTCCCCTATCGCGCCACCGAGTCGAGAGTTGACCATGCGACGTCGATCACGCACAGCCCCTCCCGGCGGCGCCGGGCGATTGACACGCAGGCTCCGACGACGCTGACGGCAAACAGGGCGACGGGCAGGACGCACAGTTCAGTACGGGAAAGCGGCGCGGGAGTACGATGATTCCCACGCCGCTCTCCTGTTGCGATGGGTTAGCGAGCGAGCTCGGCACCGGTGTACGAGACCGGTGCTGCTACCGGCCCCGTAGCGGATCTCTCCGCGGCGGGGCCGTTAGCTTTTGGGGCGCGCTCGACGGCGACGGCGGCGTACTTGAGCGAGGCGCCGACGTTGTCCGCGACGATGTCGCGGGTCTCACGGCTCTGGCCTGTCTCCTTGTCGACATAGCTGCCGAACCGGAGGTCGCCGGCGACGATGACGGCGTCGCCCTTGTGGAGCGAGGTCGCCACGTTGCGTGACTGCTGGTTGAACACGACGACGCGGTGGAACACTGTGCCCGCGTCCTCCCAGCGGTTCGTCGCTTCGTTGAGGCGACGATCGTTGACGGCGATGGTGAACCGGGCGTACTCATTGCCCGAGTCGCTTGCGCCATGCTCGGGGTCACCGGTGAGGTTGCCCTCGATCGTGACCGGAATCTTGGTCGTCATCTTTCTTCCTTCCCTTCAGGAGACACGACGTGTCTCAGCTGGCGTGGCTCTGGTCGATCCACGCGTCCCATTCCGCCTCGTCGGTGGCGCCGGCCCACGATCGCGGCTTCAGCTCGTCGTGCCCACTCGTGCAGCCCGATCCTGCCCGTTGCAGGCGTCCCTTGGCCTGGGCGAGGCGTTCGTGCCACCCGATGGGGCCGAATCCGGTGTCGTTCGAGTCAAAGGAGGCCTGATGAAGGATGTGCAGTGCGGAAAGCTCCTCGACGAGCTCGCCGTGCTTCCACCAGCACGGCGGAACGAGGCTGATGGGGAGGTCGTAGCGCACGGTGAACCACTCGACCCATTCCCTCAGCGAGGTCCACGCCGCTCGTGCGTCGGCCGGCGAAAGGTGCCGCCAGTCGATCGGCGGTACTCCGGTCGGCTCGGCGGGGTGATCGAGGATCGGCGGACCGGCGAGCTGTGCCGCGACCATGGCCTCGATCTCTTCAGGAGTCATCTCTCGCTCGTTCATGCCGCCTCCTGAACGTGGGACAACTTCCGCCGAAGGATGTTCAGGGCGATCGCCGACGCTGCGCGCCGGCCGCGATGGTGAGCGAGGACGCGATCGTGCTCGATGATCTGGTGCAGCATCCCGTGGCAATACGGATGCAGCGGCACAAGGTCGGTGTGACGCTCGAACGCTCGCCACGAGTCGCTGACGAACTGGACGCCGCTATAAGTGACATGGTGCAGTTCGAGCTGATGCTCGGTGGCGGGCAGATCGCATCCCGCGCACCTCAGCGGGCATCCGAGTCGGTTCTGCTTGCGGAACCATCGGGCGCGGCGCGCCCGCCATGCTGGCGAGGACAGGAACTGCGTCCGGTACGTGTTGCGTGTCCGAGGCTTGCGACGGTTACTCACCCCTCACTCACCTCCTCAGGTCCCGGCGTTATCCGTGCGTGGTGTCTTTGGATGAAGACCGCCTGCTGCTCTCGTTCCATGGCGCGTTTAGTGGTCTGGATGTCGTCCGCATCGCGTCGCTCGTCCCATCCGGTGAGGTCGAGGAGCGTGCTGCGGCGGTTGCGGTAAGCCAGAAGGCCGACGCTCGGCGGCATCCGTCGAATCTCGTCGACCGACATCAGGGGAAGACGTTCGTGATGTTCGCTGGTGGAGTGCCCTGACTCGCGCGTGGACCACGAGCGCTGTGTGCGCGTCCTCTGCCGGCTCCCGAGGATGGCTTCGATGTCGCGAAGGTGACTCACGTTCGAAGCGCCGCCGAGAACGACCTTCGCGGTTGCCGCAGCCCAGATCGTCTCCGCCTCTGCACGCGACCAAGAGGTCTCGGCTTGAGATAGCGCCTGCAGCACGATGAACGTGCAGATGCCGCGCCCGCCACCGTCGGCCATGATGCGCGGGAGGTTGCCCCACCGGAACATGTTCGCGATCTCATCGAGGATGAGCCCGAGGGGATGCTGCAGCCGCGCGCCCGGAGACGAGACGGCCCGGGCGCGAGCGACCTCGACGATGTCGTCGAGCAACGCGCCGATGAAGCCGCCCATGGCTCCCGCGCCCGCCGCGGAGCCGATCAGGTAGAGGGTGTTCGCGTCGTCGAGGAACTCCTCCGGATCGAAGACCGGTTCGCCAGGACGCGGTGCGAGGGACTCGCGGATCTGCGGAATCGACAGAGGCGCCACTGCGCCTTGGACACCGAACCAGATCGACGAGACGAGCTTGTCGTCGGAGGAGAGTGTCGCGTCGAGGGCGTCGCCCCAGCCGGGTGCGCCGTCGGACCGCAGGATCGACACAGCGCCCTTCCGCGCGAGAACCGGGCTGGTACCCCACTTGTAGAAGTCGTCGATCGTGCAGTCCCCGACGGCAGCCGCGTGAAGGAGGCGTCCGAGCACCACACCGGCCGCTTGCGCCCACTCGCCGTTGATCGAGGAAGCGCCGATCGCCGTGCCGGTGATGATGGCGTTGCCTCGCTGTGTCGCGACCAGAGGGTCCTCGCATCCCGCGAACGGCGAGATCCGCGTCGGATGCCGCACCCCGGTGAGTTCCTGTGGGTCGAAGACGTGCACCTGCCCTCGGCGCTCGCGCATGCGCATGGTGGCGGTGAGGTTGTCGTTCGTCGTGGATGTCGTGATCAGCGGACCTGACCAGTCGAGGATTGCGGATATCAGCACGCGGAAGCCTTTGCCCGATCGCGGCGGACCTTCCAGGACGACCGAATCCTCTATCGAGACGAACACCTCGCTGCCGCGTGCACGACCGACGCGCCATCCGACATCGGTCGGCTTCGGGTGACGGATGTCGGGCCGCAGGTGCGGTGCGCGGCGCAAAACGGCCTTGGCCGAGAGGTCTTGACGAACCTCTGCGGTATTCGCGAAGCCCGGTCGTGCGAGCAGGTCGGCGACGAACGCGCGGTCGGATTCCGTGTAGCGGCGGTAGGCGATAACGCCGGCGGCCGTGAGCGCAGCGATCAGCGCGAGGACGACATAGTCCGCGACGATGATGTGCGCGCGCGGTATCTCGCAGCCCGCCGGCGCTGCGTAGGTGGCCGAATCGCCGCTGAGAGCGAGCCAGAGCCCGGAGAAGAAGTGGTCCGCCGACGGGCGGGCGCCGCATGCGATCCACGTCACGAACTCGGCCATGAACGAGAACGCGAGGTTGAGGAGGACGGCCATCGCGATCAGGATCGCGATCCCCTTCCCGAGTATCCCCTGGCTCATATCGTTGTCCCGTCAGAGGCCCCGCGCCGCCGACGCGGCGACACGGATCCAGGCGTCGCGCGTCGTTGGACGGAGGCTGTCGAGGCGCAGCGGACCGGACTTGAGGGCGGGATCGAAGGGGATGCGCTGGACGGCGCGGACGTGACCGGCAAAGCTTTCCGCGATATGCGTTGCGGAGCGCGCACTGGGCTCTGCTTCGGTGACGACGACCACGGCGTTGTCGGCTAGCCATCGCGACCGTTCGTCTCGTTCGCGAAGCGCATCGAGCAGGAGCGCTGCGGACTCAGCGGACTCCGGCGAAGCCAGCGTGGGCACGACGAGCTGGTACGACGAGTCGACCATTCGCAACCAGCGATCCGCTGACTCGTCGTTCCCCGAATCGAAGATCACGACGCGGTAGTAGCGTGCGGCAACCTGCAGAAGCAGATCGAACTCGGCCGCCTTGATGCGCTGGTGCACGGCAAGCAATTCGGGGTTCGATCGCAGCACGTCGTACCGGTCGACCGGCTGGTGGTGAACGAATTGCGAGATGGCCGAGACGCTGGCGCCGGGTGCGAGGAGCTCGGGTGCGGCCGGCAGCAGATCCTTGATTGTCGTGTCGTAGCTGCCCTGCTCTGTGCGCCAGCCGAGCGTGCCTCGGGTGTCGTTGTTGTCCCACGCCAGGACATTGCCGCCTCCGTGGCGAGCGAACACTGCTGCGAGCATGGCCGTCGTCATGGTCTTGCCGACCCCGCCCTTGCCGTTTGCGACGGCGATGGTGCGGCATCCGGCCCACTGCTGCGAGACCACTCGTTCATTCGCGTTGCGCTCGAGTTCGGCGGGCGAGGGCCCGACTCCGAGACGGGCGAGGAGCACGCGCCATCCCCTGGCCGTCGGCTCATCCGATGTCGTCTTGATGAAGGAGGGGCGCGGGGTGGGCTCCGGCGCACGTCGTTTGCGGAGCGGCTCATGCCTCGAAGCTTCGCCGCTTGCCTCACCTCCCGGCTCCGACGGATCCACATGCGATGACTCGTCGACGACCGGTGGGGATGCAGTGGCCCGAGATGAGGCGATCGCGCCATCGGCGGTGATGAGCAGATGGTATTCGCCCCGGTCTCCTGTCGTGACGAGTTCCATAGGAGTGCCGGTGCGCCGCGCCTCCGCCACGGCACGGCCGACGATGATCTGGCGGATATCACGGGCTGCTGACGCGACGAGCGGTTCAACAAGACCTTCCGGTGTTGTGAAGGTTGCTGTGGGGCCGGTGACCGTTGCGAATGCGCGCGGCGTGGTGTCGAGACTCATTGCGGTGTCTCCTTCCAGGTCGGTGACAGCCAGCCGTCGAGGCTGGTGTCGATGGGGGAGTCGTCGGGCCAGAAGCGATCGAGTTCCGCGGTGTCGAACACGTGCAGAATCTCGCCGCCCTCGTCCTGCTGGAGCGCGCTGTCGGTTGCGAAGAGTTCGTACTCCCACGCGGTCGAGGTCGCGAAGCAGTCGACCGCGTACGCGTACTGGCCGACATAGGCGAGGAACACTCCCATCCGCAGTCGGCGCGCGTCTTCGACATGGGTCGCGGGGATGTTGAGGCGCTCGCGTAGAGCGGCGGCCTCTTGGTGGTTGACGCGGAAGATGAACTTGTTCTCGATGTCGCCGACGATCGAGTAGGCGAGGTTGCGTTCCTTCGAGTCGGCGTCGCCGACGGCATCCAGGTCGCCCATCTTGTGGAGGATGACGATGTTGCTGATGCCGTAGTGCCGCGACAGCTTGAGCCACTGCTGAAACATCTGCAGCGCGGCGAGGGATGTCATATCGCGCCAGCCCTCTTCGCGGATCAGGTATCGGGTGCGCTTGGCCGACCGGTCGGAGACGACCGCCTGAATCCACGCCGTTGTGCACACTTGTGTGAGCTGGGCGACGAGTTCGCTGCGTGAGAAGAGCTCGCTGGTGTCGACCACGACGATGGGCGCGTCGGCGTCGAACGCGACGGTCGACTCGTCTTCGAAGAGGCCGGACAAGTCGCCGTCGGCGAACCGGCGCAGCACGAACCGCGGCTGGACCGCGCCTTCGGCGAGCCGGAAGTCGGTGCCCGCGTCCTCGACGATCGTGCCGAGCTGCTCGTAGACGCTGCGCAGTGTCGGGTGATCGGCCGTGACCCGGATGCTGCGCTCAAGCGCCTCGTGGATGGCGGCGTGCTCGACCGCCGTCAGCCGTGTCGAGCCAAGCGCCATTTCGATGAGGGAAACGAGTGTCGTGATGCGGCGCTGCCGCACCATCTTCTCGTCCTGTTCGTCGTCGGCGTCCGTCCGTCGGGGACCCCGGTCGAGGGGATTGAGCCGAGCCGCACTGCCACCGCCGATCCGGATGACGACACCGCCTGGCACTGCCTCGGCGACCGTCACCCACTCACCCTTCGGGTCGGAGGGCACGACCGCCTGATGCCCGAACGCGAGCGAGCGGGTGACAAGGGTCTTCACGGTCGCCGACTTTCCGGCGCGGTAGGCGCCGAGCACGAGCAGGTTGGTCGAGAAGGTGCCGCGATCGGTCGAATCGGCGTAAGCCTCCCAGGGCGAGAAATGCCAGAGCGCGTCGGCGTTGAGGTCGACGCCGACGATAGGTCCGCGGTGACCAAGCCCGGCATCCGCGACGAAGGGATAGATGCCGGCGATCTGTCGTGACGTCGCTTGGTGAGCGGGGATGTTTGGCTGCGCAAGATTCCAGTACCCGCCCTCTGTCAGCCCGGGGCCGAATGGGCCAGGGACTGCGGCTTCGGGTAGTGCGCGGTCGCGGCGGTGCGTCTTCGGTGGGGGCTCGTTGTCCTCCGCTCGAGCGATCTCGCGACGGAGGTCGCGCTTCTGGCGCTTCGTCAGGTGGCCGGGCTCGAATACGGCAACGCGGCGGACCATCACTTCATCCCCAGCCCGATGGGCAGCACGTTGACCATCAGTGCTTCGGCCTGCTGGCAGTAAAGGATCTGCGGTTCCATGCCCGCTCGTGCGAGGGCGTTCCGCATCCCGGCGATCGCTTGGTCCAGCTTCTCCTCATCAGGTGCGGTGACCGTCAAGTAGGCGCCGTACCGGAACTCACCGTGCCCGGCCACGATCTCCTCCTCTCGGCGCTCGAGAGCGTCCCAGTCCGCGGCATCCGCAGCCGACCCGTCCACGCCCCGTTTTGCGCGGAGCCGCTCGTTGCCGCGCCAGATCTTCTTGTCGTCTTCGATGCGGCGCATCGCCTTCTTGACCGAGACCGGCGTGAGGACGATCGAGAGGATGTGGGTGATCGCCTCGCCAGTGGATGGCATACGCGCGAAGACGATGGGTTCGACGAATCCGACCGCGGTGTCGGATCGCGGCCACTCGTGAATCCACATCGTGGTGTGCACGCCGGAGTCGGTGTAGACGATGCCGTTCTTGCCGCGAGGCTCCTCCAAATACATCGGGCCGATGGCGACCGGGTCGACGCCGGCGTGCTCGTCGTCGCGGTTCTGCACGTTAGGGGCGAACTCAGGGTCGAACCCGATACGCGTGAGAGCTGCCACATCGCGCGCCGTGAGCCAACGACGCACGCGCATCCGCGCCGCATTGAGGGCGTCCGCGAGGTTTCGCGCCTCGAGGAGAGCGAGGGCTTTGACAGCATCCTGCCCACCGCCGAGCGCTTTCAGCTGCGGGCCGAGCGCGATGAGATCGAGCGTGAAGGTGAGGTAGTTGCGGTGTGACACGGCGAAAGGCTCGGACTTGTTAATCACGTCGTCGTAGTTGCGACCGATAGGCGAGCTCGTGTCAAGGCCGCGGCGAAAGACGATCGAGTCGTAGTGGTCGCGCGCGGCGCGAATGGTCGTCGGCAGAGTACGCTCCTGCAGCACTGCTCTCTTGATTCCCGGGCGCTGTGTGAACGATGCGAGCACCGGTGACCACTGCTGCGCGAGGTCGTATCGCTCGGCGACGTCCTTCATCAGGAACCCCTGCACCTCCACCTCGGCCGTCACTGTCACCGACCGGTCGTGCGGGTTGTAGACGCAGGCGATGCCATCGACGTCCCAGAGTTGGATCGACGCACGGATGCCGGGGAGGTTCAGTGTGCCCGCCAGCTGTACACGTTCGGGTCGGTAGACCTGCTTCGTGGCGCCCATCGTGTGTCGCACCTGCTTCATGAGCCACAGGCCGACTTGGCGCGGAGCTGAGTCGCCGTGCACCGTGACGAAAGCGAACGCGCCGACCGGAAGATAGAGAGGAACGGCGTAGAGGAGCCCGGGAGGACCGAAGCGGTTGACGGCGATCAACACCACGACTGCCGCGACGGTGACGCACGCGAGCTGCCACGGGTCCATGCCCATCACGACGCCCTGCCGTGAGCGACGGGGGAGCCGCACCGGTCGCGACAGATCCTGAGTCGTCATTGCGCTGTCCTTTCAGTTCGAGGTCGCGACGGCGTCGCCACGATTGGCTGTGCGGTCGTCGTCGTGCGTGGCGAGGATTGTGTGCTTGCGGTCGGAGGCTTTGTTGTGGGGGCGGGACCTGATCCGCCGGAAGTGCCGGGGGCGCCGGGACTTCCGGACGAGCCGTTCGTCCCGGCCGGAGGGCGAGCTGCGCCGCCGCTGGGTGCGGAGCCGCTGGACGTGGACGAGCTACCGGAAGCGCCCGGTCGCGGCGACCGTGACGGAGCCCCGGCCGGGGTGGCCCCGACGCGACTCGGGATCCGAGACACCGACCGAGCTGCTCCTGAAGCAGCTCGTCCAGCGCTGGACCCCACGCTCGAGCCCACCGAGTCCGCCGCGACGGCACCGACGAAGCTGAACAGGCCGAAGACCGCGAAAGGCGCGAACGAGACGAGGACGAGGCCGATCAGCAGCGGCCACGATTGCGGATCCCAGATCGTCTTCACCCCGGACAGCCCGTTGATGATGAGCGTGACGAATCCGATCGTGAGGGGCTCAGTGAGCAAGAGCACCACGACGGCGGACACGTATCGCACCACCCACTGCGGGCCCACCGCACGGGCGGGGTACAGCATCCACGCGATAGGCCCGACGGCGATCAGTGCCGCGAGCACGATGTTCCGGAAGGCGAAGACGAGCATCAGCAGCAGCATCCCGAGCATCAGGAGCGCATGGATGACAAACGCGAAGAAGTAGTTCGCCTGTCCGCCAGCCCACATGACGGATTGCAGAGTGGCGAAGAGGCCATCCGCTCCGTCGCGATTCATGACGTACCAGGTGAGGTCGTCGACCGCATTGAGGAGGTGGCCGGTCGCCCAGAGCGTGACCGCTGTGGCGGGAAAGGCGATGAAGCTCCGTACAAGCGCGCCGACGAGTTCCGCTCGGTCACCGGAGACGATTGCTGCGGCGATCGCCCACACCATCGCGCCGAACAGCACCGCGAGGATCGCCCACTGCCAGAAGGACCATTCTGCTGTGGCGGCCGTCCAGAGCGTCGACGAGGTGTCAAAGCGCATGTTCTGCGCGACGGTGAACATCATCGATGTCGATGCCAGCGCCATCCCACGCCCGGCGTTCTCGAATGTGACGCAGACGACGTCGCCGATGGAGCATCCGTACTCAACGAGGAGTGGCTTGCCGCCACTCGCCTTGATCGCCGAAATGTGGGCTTCATCCGTGGTGCAGACCGTCGCCTTGGCGCCGTCGACAAGGACGTTGATGAAACACTGCTGCGGCTTGATGTCGGCGGTGCTCTGCGGCGTGCAGGTGATCTGCGCGTCGAGTCGATAGCAGTCGACCGGGTATGCGGGCTCGGACCAGGGCTCTCCGGTGACGGGAGTGGGGTTCGCCGCTGCCGGTGCGATGGAGACGGATGCTGTTGCCGCGCTCGCCGGTGCCAGCGCAGTCAGTGTCAGCCCGAGGCCGAGCACAGCGCCGACGAGGAGGGAACGCAGAAGGCGCATCAGAAGCCGAAGTCGAAGTTGACGAACCATTGGAAGAGGCCGCTCGCAGCGCCCAGAACCGCGGCGGCGATGAAGATCCAGAGGATGTTCTCGCCCGCCCACGTGCGGACGCGGTCGGAGGCGAGTCCTCGGAAAGCGAGGGCAGCACCCGCGATGATCAGCATGATCAGAACGACGATCATTGCGCCGGCGAGGATATACGACGCGACGACCTGGAACCCCGCGAAGAAGGGCGCCGAGAAGTCCGGCTCGATGTCAGGGATATCGACTTCCGCCGGTGCTGTGAGTGTGTAGCGCATACTGCTCTCCTTTAGTGGCGTCACTTGAGGGGAAGGCCGAGGGCGGCCATGAACGGTTGGGGGTCGACGGAGACGCCGTCTTGCAACACCTCGTAGTGGAGATGGCAGCCGAACGAGTGGCCCGTGTTGCCTTCGGCGCCGAGGGAGGTCCCGGCGGCCACGGTGTCGCCGCTGGAGACGCGGAGTGAGCCCCACTCCATGTGCCCGTACAGCGTGATGAGTCCGTCGCCGTGGTCGATGCGCACGGTGTTGCCCCAGCCGGAGAGCGAGCCCGCCGTGATGACGAGGCCCGGGCCGGCTGCGTAGATCGTGGCGCCGCATCCCTGGGACATGTCGTAGCCCTTGTGGTCAGTTGAGCAGTAGCTGCATCCGATCACCGGGTTGTAGCCGAAGCCGCGCCCCTTGAAGTAGTCCCCGGCCTGCGGGTAGCCCCAGTCGCCGTTTGCGACCGGGGCTGGTTGAGTTGCGACCTCGGTGGACTCCTGCGCACCGGCGACCGCGAACGGGATCGCGATGAGCGGCGTCAGGAGCATCCCGCCGGCGAGGACGAGGAAGAGCAGCATCCCGAGTGCGATCCGGCGCCCGGTCCTCGTGTTTGCGAGGGCTGCAGCGGCGGCGACCGGGGCTCCCATGTCAGGGCTCGATCGTTCCGGAGAAGAAGCGGACGACCTTGCAGTCGCCTGCCTGCTGCGCCGTGTCCGGAGTCGGCGTCGACCCTTCGCCGCACAGGACCTGCACGCTTACTCGCACCAGGTCGTCATAGGTCGTCTCGCCGCCGCTACCGTCGGAGCGGGTGTAGGTCAGCACAACGTCGGCCGTTCCGATGCGCATGCTGCCGGTGTTGTCGTCCGGAACGTCCGTGTACTCGATGTCGCCGGTGACGGCGGCGACGACGCGTCCGTCCTCGTTTGCGAGCGAGTCCCATTCCTGTGCGGGGAGCACGACGCTCTGTCGCAGCTCGAGCTGCGACGCCTCCATGTCCGACTGCCGATCCGCTTCCGAGGTGTACCGGGTGTCAGGCGTGAACCACGTGTCGAGGTACGTGAGCCACTCCGTTCGTGTGCCCAGCTGCGTGTCGAAAGTGGATGCCGCCGCCAACGCCGCGCGGATGTAGGTATCGGGGTTTGTCGTGATTGGTTCGGGAACCCACCCCTTGGTACTGACTGATGAGTCAACGACGTCGCCTGCGGGTGACGTGGTGGGCCGAGCCGTTGGTGAGGCGGCGGGTGGAGCGGGCTCCGTCGGAGCCGGCTCGGGAGGTCGTGAAGAGAGCGAGGCGATGACGATTGCCAAGACGCCCAGGAGAAGCACACCCCCGCCGATGATTGCCCACGTGACACCTCGGCGACTGCGACCGTTCGATGACCTCATCGGCCCTCCTGACCATTCAGGACGGCGATGTGGCTCGAACCGATGGGCTTCCGCCGGGCTCGCCGTGGAGGCATCCTATGCTTCAGCAGGGCGCGGCAAAAAGGAGAATCTTCTAATAAAGACGCAGCAGGCATTACCGTACCGCGGCGGGCGTCAATGCCGGTCGCGGGACGATTCGAGGGGAAGACTACGGGGCCTAGGAAGCTGCCGTCTGTAGGCATTTTGGGGGACACGGCCTGGCTAGGGCGCGAGGCGCCCGGCTTAGTTTGTGCCGCTCTGCTTGACATGAGGGAAGCATATAACCGTACACTCCGCATGTGAAGCTTTTTCTGAATCGGTCTTCTGGACGGCCGGGGAGCGGTGCGTCAAACTGGGCAGGTGCCTCGATACGCCCGCCCCGCGAACAGTGACTACGCGGAGGATCCCATCAACGCGCTCGGGAACGTCATGCAGGCCACCATCATTGGTGTCCTGCGAAAGAACCCCGGCCTGACGCGCGCGGAGATCGCCGAGGCGATCGAGCTCCCCAAGATGACGATCGCGAACGGACTCGAGAAACTGATCGACGCTGGGCTGATCATCGCCGACCCGCCGCGGGAAGTCGCGGTGCGCGGACAGCGGGTCCGGTACACGGTCGACGACGCGCGAGTCACGGAGATGGTGATGCGGCTCGAGCAGGTGCTCGGGGAGTTCTAGTTCCCGTTCGCCGCATCGCGCCGACGTCAATCCTCGGGGAACAGCGCTCGCACACACGCGACGGCCGTGCGCTCCGTGCTGCTTGGCCTCTCCTGGTTGGCGGGCGTCAATCGTCGGTGCAAGGTCCGCCAGCGTCCGTCCCTGTATGTCGGGCCTGCAGCTACGAGTCGAGTGCCGTGAGGGAGTCAGGTTCACCGTCGGCTCGCGGTGTGTAGCTCTCAAACACGGCATAGGCGACGATGCGTTCTGCGAGGGAGCCGATGGGGCTACAGCTGGTCATGGTGAGGTATCGGCCGCCCGTTGGCACGTCGGGTTTCTGGGGGACGTCGAGGAGGATGTCGACCTGGGTGGGGACGACGTATTGGTGATTGCGGAAGCGGTAGGTGTACCACCCGTCGCGTGCTTCGATGACGAGCGCGTCTCCGGTCCTGAGTTCGGCGATCCGGTTGAAGGGGGCTCCGAAAGTAGTGCGGTGGCCGGCGAGAGCGAAATTGCCGACTTGGCCGGGCATCTCAGAGTCGGGGTAGTGCCCGACCCGTACCGTGTCGAGGGTGCGAGCTCGGGAGGTCCCGCCGGCGATCTCGAAGACGTAATCAGATCCGAACCTGGGGATGCGCATCATCGCGAAAGTCTCCGCGTCCGCCGGCTGTTCGAGCAGCGGCGGCTCCGCGGGCGTGGGCGTCGCTTCCGTAGGAGTCGGTGGCGCAGTCGGAGTCGGGGGTGTTGATTCTGCAAATTCCTGAGCCCACTGCTCGGAGAGTGCTTGCCCGTCCTCCCGGGCTTGGGCGCCGTAGATCATGTCGCCGATCCATAGCTGCCACGCGACGTAGAGCATGGCGATGATGCCTAGAGTTATGAGGATCTCTCCTGTAACCCCGGCAACGGAGGGAGGTCGACGGCGCGCCGGCGGCGGTGTGCGGTAGTTCGGCCATGGGGCGCCCCGCGGCGACGGTTGAGTGTCCACGTGACCTATCCTCCACCTGATCATTGCTCGGTGGAGCCCGAGATTGCGCGACGAACGCAACTCGTTTGAGCGCCGGACACCCGAGGCTTCGACGTGCCCGTCGCCCGAAAGTATCGCGATTTCGTCGCGATGGCCGCGACATCTGGGTACTCCGTCGATGTGACGCGGTCGTCGGTCTAGATCAAGCTCATGACTGCCCAGCCGAGTAGCGCGACCGTCAGCGCGATGCCAGCCAGGTTCCAGCTACGGCGAATGAGAGGGTCCCTATCACCGGCGATATCGCATTCTGCTTGAAGCGTCTTCACGGCCGCGGAAGTCTCTGCGCCGTCTTCGTGGCCGGGTCGAAGCCGCTCCATGGGGACGACGTTCACTCCACGGTCCACTCCCGTCGATGCGTGAGCTGTCGCAACGACGCTGGCGGACCCGGCGAGCATGACAATCGGTTGGACTCTCGCGCTGTCGAGATGGAACGTCGGCGCGTGCTGACCTGTGACCCGAATGCGGCTGGAGCTGGAGAAGTTGGACGTGCGCAACGGGTTGCGAATCACGTACTCGCCGTTTCGGTACTCAGCCGATGGGTATGCCCAGAAAAGCCATACGACCCACAGCACGATTGCGGCGGGCGCGAGAATCTCCTCGGGCTGTATGCGCGGCGGGAGAGCGAAGACCGATACCGCGAGGAGTCCGAAGATGATGGGCAGTGACACGGCAAGGAGCCCTGCGTACGGAAGTCGGATCTGCCAGTGCATGTGGGCGGGGCCCTCCCAAGTCGGTCCATTATCGAGCGTCGTCGACAAGCACTCCACGACCAACCCCATCGTTCATCGTGTCTACCTCAGTCGTTTGAGTTCCAGAGCAGAAGGCGGTAGTTCCAACCTCGCCGTTCAGCGTCAGATGGACAGTATGCGGCGATGGAATCGACGATTACCGCACCGAACCATCAAATCACCGCCGAGCTAACGACGGACGTACCGCCGGCGACCAACCCAGCGGCTGCACCCCGGGCAAGAGGTCGCAGTCACCACCGGCGGGGTCGCCGGCACCCGCTGGGTCGGCTTCGCCGGTCGTACCGTTGCGGTGCGCGCCGGCACTGCGCTCGGCGGGGTGTACAGCATCGTCTCCGACGACAACGGCACCCCCGTCGTCTACGTTCACAACGCTGACTTAGCGGCCCGTCCGTCCCACACTCGGCTTCTCTTCATCTCCATAACTCATCGTGATTCCTGTGCGTGGTCGGCGGTGCCAACGCAGGGACTGAGCGTTCAGGGCCAGATTTCATTCACTTGGACCGCGCTCTTCGGAGATATTTCGTTGTCAGCACAAGTGACACGGCCGTAACCGCCAGTCCAGCGGACATCGCGACGATGATGGCGAGAAGGATCCCGCTGCTCATTTCGACGACGGCTCCCGTGGCGACGGCGATCATCAGCACTAGTACCGCTATCGAGAAGACGAAGCTTGCCGCCCACAAAACTATGCTCCACCTACGAAGCTGCGTGATCGACATAGTGGGCGCTCCTCCAATAGTTCTATAGCGTCATTCCGGTGAGGGCGTGAAGATCGAATCGGTCACAACTTGACCTGTCACTCTTTCGTCCGTCACGGCCGACTTGCCCTTGTAACGCGTCAGGGTATTCGTCGTCGTCCGATCCTGCGCCGAGATAAGACGGAAAGATAGACCAGAAAAATCGTCGATCGGTGTTGCCGCCACCGAAGTGTTCCTGGGTAGCGCTCACACTCCGCCCGACGAGCGCGCGCAGAACGTCCCAACGAACGCACCCAGGCCCGCGAGGAGGAACAGTCTCACGAGCGCGCGACTGAGTGAGCTCGGGCCGAAGCCGGCCCCAAAGTACGACTCCGCAGAACGCCGCGGGGCGGACGCGAACAAGCTCGAAGCCAGGGTCATCGAACCGATACCGGCAGTCGGGAGCGGCAGCGACGTGGCGACACGGGGTCCGATCCCCGCAATAGCGAACAGCTTGGCGGCATCGAGTAGCGCTAGTCTCCATCAGACCCAGGACGCTTCATTCGGCTTCGGTTCCTGCGTAAGAATCGCGTAAAGACGAACGCCCGCGAGCACTACTGAACGACCACGAATGTCAGGCGTCTTCGCGGCTTGACCTGGGCAATTCCCTCCACACGCATATCAAGCGATATGCCCCACCGTGCTCTCCTGCCTGGCGCAAAGTGCTCAGTTGCGTCCCATTTGCGTCCCGAAGGCGGAGGGGTGCCATCCCTCCGCTTTTCATGGAGTGACGCACCTCGAGACCGGGGTGCGATGAAGGGCCGTAACCACCGATCGCGTATTCAGTCGCTTGTTCCGCCGTTGATCTGTGGACAGCGGGTTGCTATGGAGTCAGTGGTCCCCGAGGGTGCTTGGAGCACGTTGAACGTTGCGGTGTTCCAGGTAGAGCGTCGGAACGCAGAGGCGGGTGGCGACGCGGCGGTCCACGTCGATGATCAATTCCCCGACGGCGCTCGCGCTGTCCTTCTCGGCCAGTCGCACGGCGAGTTTGTTGGCGGTTGTCCGCGCGTCGAGCATCCGGTATCGGTCGTGTTGGCGGCCCCAGATCGGCAGATCGAGCGGGAACGCCAGGCGGACAGCGAACGGGTGGCGGACTACTTCCGCGGACTGGTACGGAGCGAGCACGCCGGATTCGATGCGGACACGTGTTGCGTCCACGTAGGACGATTCCTTACCGGTTCCCCGGTCTCTGACAACATAAGACGAGTGGTTCGGTTCAGCGTGAACGTCCCACAGTGACTCGTCGCCACCGAGCTGCACGACCGCCTCGCACTGGAACGTCCGCACGAACCGCCAATCGGTCAGGACCGCCACTGCCTGCATGAGCTCCGCGCACATCGCGCCAACGCTAGCGCGTGGGAACGCCCATCACCACGCCATTCGATCCCGGATCTGGCCCTCGCCGATCTCTCAGAGCCGCTGGCTTGCGATCAGCGGACGTGCTCGCGAATGACACGACAGAGGGAGCGGATGTTCTTCGTCGGCGCGAGTGTCGATGGGTATATCCGACGACGACCGTCGAGGAGCCAGAACGCGACGGTCCTGACAGATCCCACGAATGGAAGGGCTCCGACATCGACTCCGACCGCACCAGCGTATCGCTCCATCGTGACGCGGGCGATGCACTCGAGCGGCGCGGCTTAGGTGTGCTGCCGCGGCAGGACCTACCGGAAGGCTGAGCTGTTCCGCTAAACAGACCGCCATGCGGGCGAGTATCGTCACCGCATGCGAGGAATGTCTGTCGGATTGGCGACCGCGACGATCGTCTCTGGCGTGCTTCTGCTTGCGGCCGTCATCATGTTCGTCGTGGCAAGTCCGACGGGGACGGCGTCGTTCGGTTGGTTCGCCTACCAGCCGCTCGCCGGCGCGGCCTACTTCCCTGGTTCGCTTGTCATTCTGACCCCGCTCATGGTGACAGCGATTGTCGTCGGTGTCGTCGGTCTCGTGGGTGTCGCCGCGATCGGTGGGTACGTGCTCGGTCGACGCCGCCGATCTGCCTCGTAGCGAATCTCCGCTGCGGGTGTCCCCGGCGCGCGTCGGTCAATCACTCCGCGATGTGTAGGCGTCCTTGGTAGCGTCGGCGGCGTGACGGGCTCGCCGACAGACGGAAGCGCCAGAGGCGGCACCGACGGTCGGGTTGTGCATGGCCCGGAGGCGGCGATCGCCGTGCTTTCAGGGGCGTCTCTGGCATTCATCCTCGCGAAGTTTTCGCTTGGTTTGGCTCGCGAGACGCTCCACTTCAATTGTTCCTGGGGGATCGGTGGCGAGTGGGGCGTCGATGGGACGTGGGCGTGCGCCGACGGCATCGGGTACCTGTTCGTCGCTGTGATCCTTGGTGGCATGTCGGCGCTGCTGTGCCTGGTCGGGCTGCTCACCGCCGTGACGCGGCCGTCGCGTGGGCGGTCGGTCGTGTTCGTCTCATTCGCGGCGGTGTCGCTGGTGTGGGTGGGCTGGTGGACCTACTACGCGGCAACCGCGTACACCGGTCCCCGACCCGAGGGCGAAACCGGGATCGGCGTATGGGCGGTCGCCGTGCTTCCCGCGCTCTTGCTCAGTGCGGTCGGTCTGCTGTCGGCCGGCGTGGGGGCCCTCACTCGGCACCGTTGGTCGCTATGGGTGCTGTGGGGCGCGATCGCCCTCATCGTCGCAGGTACCGTTGTGCAGCCTGGGATCGGCGTAGCGTCGATGGTTTCCGCCGGCCTCCTGGTCGCGGCTGGGGCCGGCCGACGTGGCTTGGGGGACGGGCTCCGCGGCTGACCGTCGGTAGCTGGCAATCGCCTGACTTACCTCCTGCATATTATCGTGACGGGAATATACTCCCGGTGTGGATGTCGTTGCGAGGGAAGTGTCGAAGGAAGTGTCGTTTTGGATCCTGGTCGCCTTATCGGGGGGCCGTAAGCACGGTTACGCGGTGCTTCGGGATGCGGAGTTGTTGAGCGCTGCGCAGGGCGATGCCGTTGTTCTGAAGGTGCCGACTCTGTATGCGGCGCTTGAGCGGTTGGCGCGGTTGGGGTTGGTCGTCGCGGCGGGTGAGGAGGTGGTCGATGGGCGGGCGCGTCGATACTTCGAGGTATCCGCCGCGGGGATGGAGGGACTGCAGGCCGAGGTGGGAAGGCTGGAAGCTCGGGCGCGAGCGGCGCGGACGGTGATGGCGACTCCAGCGGCGGGGGCGGCTGCGGAGAAGGTTCATGCGTAGCGGGTGTGTGGGCAGGTATCGCCGGGCGCTGCGGTGGTACCCACGAGATTGGCGTGTTGCGAACGAGGAGGTTGTTCTCGCGACGCTTCTTGACGTGGATGACGCCCGTGGGGTGGCGGGTCCGTCGTCGGCGGAGTTGTGGGAGATCCGCCGTGACGGGTTGCGTCGCCGGTTCGCGCGCTGGTGCCGCGAGGATGGGCGGCGCCGTGCTTTCGGGTTCGCGGCGATGGCGGCGGGGGTGTGTGTCGTCGGCGTGTACTCGGTGGCAGGCCTGGTCGCCGCGCACGCCAGCGACGACACGGCTTCGGGCGAGTATGAGGCGGTCGACGCTGTGGCGACGTCCTTCCATGATTATCAGCGAACTATTCAGGCGACGCTGGGAGGCTTCGCAGACTGCGTGAGCGAGGCGGGTTTCGCTGCAGTCATCGAGGAGCAGCCGTTCAACGACGGCATTGGCGTCAGTTTCCCGAACCACGGGTCGCAGGATCAGCAACAGTTCGATTCCGCGACCGATGAGTGTTGGAGGGCCGTGCCTGCGGTGACTGCGCCGTGGGGGGACGCGGCCTTTCGAAGCGACGCCTACGCGTGGATCTCGGGGCGCTATGACTGCATCGTCGAGGCGGGCTTCATGCTGCCTTCTCGCATGAGTGAGGAGGAGTTCACGCGAGACCTGGACGAACGCGGAGTGCCGGGTTGGGACCCGGTCAGCGACGCGGTCGACCGGCTCGGCGGCGAGCACGTCAGTCAAGCAGCGGTGCTCGAAGCATGCCCCTCCGACATCGACTACACCGAGCAGTAGGGTCCGCTGCTGTGTGACGCTCGATGGTCAATCCAGACGTGGAACGATGCCTTCGCCGGCGACTGCGCGATCCCGACGGAGAAGCATGGCATTGGCGCCGCCTTCGTTTCGTGTTCGAGGACTCAGCTTTCGCTACCGTTAGGAAGACGGGTCAAGATTGGCTGGGAAAGGATGGCGATGGCTCCGCGTAGCGCGCCGAGGTTCGCTGGCCTCGTCATCGCATCTGCCGGTGTTGTCATCGCTCTAGCGAGCTTGTCGTTCTTAGTTCTGTTCTCGCCAGAGGACCAGGTTGGACGCTTTCCCGGGCCGATCGGCTTCTGGGCGCCCGCGATGATTCTCCTAGGCGTCGCCGTTGCGGCCGCCGGCATTGTCATCCAGGTACGGGAGTCCCGGGTGAAGAAGTAGTCAGTCCACTGCGCTCCGAGTTGCACCGTGCCCGAGAGCAACCGGCGTCCCTCGCTGATCGTGCGTCCCAATTGCGTCCAGTTGATCGCCCGCGAACCCCTCTGAACGCTCAGGTAAGCCGCCGCGAACCCCGTCATATCAACGCAAGCGTCGCTCAACGCCAAAGAGCATTCCTCTGAAGATGGGGTTCAAATCCCTCCGTCTCCGCCGTGTGATGTCTCCGGACATTGTGAACGGATGAACCCCCGGTTTCGGAGGTTCATCGTGCTTGCGCTGGTGTCCGCGGGTGGGGTCGATGGTGGAGCTGGCGAGGATTTCGCCGCTGCTGCGGGCGCTGATGATGGCGTGGTCGTTGTGGATCAGGACGATGATCTCGGTGCGGGCGTGGGCTCTGCGGACGACCACCGCCTCCAGCTGACGCCACCGAACCGGTCAGGCGTCGTGAAAGAGTTCGCGCTGCTAGCGTGAGTGCGGAAACGGGTGGGGGAGCGCACATGTCGGTGGGACTTCTGGCGGTCGTCGACGACATCCTGAGCGCGGCGCTGAAAGCCAGTGCGAAGACAGCCGGTGTGGTGATCGACGACGCCGCCGTCACCCCGCAGTACGTGCAGGGCATCACGCCGGCGCGCGAGCTGCCCGTGGTGTGGAAGATCGCGCTCGGGAGCCTCGTCAACAAGTTCGTGATCATCATCCCGATTGCGCTCGTGCTGACGGCGTTCGCGCCCTGGGTGCTCCCGTACCTGTTGATCCTCGGCGGGGGATTCCTGTGCTTCGAGGGTGCGGAGAAGGTGCTGGAGTGGTTCGGCCTGCACCACGGTCCGGCCGAGGACGGCCCGCGAGACGAGGGCAAGCTCGTTTTCGGAGCGGTGCGCACCGATCTCATCCTCAGCACCGAGATCATGCTCATCGCCCTCACCAGCCTCGACCCGGGTCTGGATATCTGGATGACCCTTGCCGCCCTGCTCGTGATCGGGCTCGGGATGACGGCGCTCGTCTACGGCGCGGTCGCGCTGCTGGTCAAGATCGACGACGTCGGCCTGCGCCTGATGAAGAGCTCGCGTCCCGGAATCCGGCGCACCGGCGCCCGCGTGGTCGCATCCATGCCGACGGTCTTCCGTGTGATCGGCATCATCGGCACCGTCGCGATGCTGTGGGTGGGCGGACATCTGCTCATCGAGAACCTGGGTGAGACGTTCTGGACCGGACCGTACGACCTCGTGCACGCGGCGACCCATCTCATCGAGGGCGCCGGCGTCGTCGTGGTGTGGATCGCCGATACGGCGATGTCAGCGGTATTCGCGCTGGCCGTCGGTCTCGTGATCGCCGGCATCGTGCTGGCCGTCTCCCGCCTCCGACGGCGTGAGCCGGTGCACGCCGACTGAGCCCGTCCCGGTGCGTCGGCTACACCCGGCGGTACGTGGCGGTGACCGGACAGTCGAACGGGTCGCGGGCGGCGAGCCCGACGCGGTTGAGGTAGGCGATGACGATCGCGTACGAGCGCCACAGTGTGGTTTCGGTGTAGGGAACGTCGAGCGTGCGGCAGTGCTCTCGCACGATCTGCCGTGCCTGCGCGAGGTGCGGACGCGGCATGTTGGGGAACAGGTGGTGCTCGACCTGATAGTTCAGTCCACCCATGAGCCAGGTCGCCCACCATCCGCCGGAGACGTTCCGAGAGGTGCGCACCTGCTTGCTGAAGAAGTCGAGCTTTGCGTCCGGGTCGATCACCGGCATGCCCTTGTGATTCGGTGCGAACGAGGCGCCCATGTAGACACCGAAGACCGCCAGCTGCACCCCGAGGAAGGCGAAGGCCATTCCGATCGGCAGGAAGATGAACACCGGTGTCCAGATGAGGGCGAATCGCGCGAGGAGGAGCGCGATCTCCCACCCGCGATTCTTGACCGGGTCGCGGCCGACCAGGTGACGGAACGCGAGCGCGTGCAGGTTGAGTCCTTCCAACGTCAGAAGCGGGAAGAACAGCCGCCCCTGGCGACGTGTGATCGCTCGGCGGAGGCCCCGGGCCTGGGCGGCGTCAGTATCGAGGAAGGAGATGGTGTCGACGTCGATGTCGGGGTCCTTCCCGACGCGGTTCGGGTTCGCATGGTGGCGCGTGTGCTTGGTCGCCCACCACGAGTAGCTCATGCCCACGACGCCGTTGCCGAGGATGAGGGCGAGGGTGTCGTTCGCGGGCCCGGTCTTGAGGATCTGACGATGCGCGGCCTCGTGCGCCAGGAAGGCGACCTGTGTGAAGAGGATGCCGAGGGCTCCGGCGATGAGCAGCTGGAACCAGCTGTCGCCGAGAAGAATGAATCCGGTGATGCAGCCCCCGAGTGCGAGCGCCAGCGCGGTTCCGACGAGGCCGTAGAACCAGCGGGTTCGAGCGAGGAGCCCGCTCTCGCGCACGACCTGCGACACGTCGGTGTACGCGCGTGCGATCGGGGGGAAGTCGGCGGTGCGGGCGTACGTCTGCCTGACGGGTCCCAGACGGGATGCAGCGGTGGAGGAGATGGCCCTACCTGCGTTTCGATCGCGACCCTGTCGGCCGATGAAGCCAACGGCGGTCGCCGAACGCTGAGGGCAACGCTACGGGGTGTCGTATCCGGGCGGCGGAATACGGCGGTACTCCCAGGTGCCGGTCAGGCTCTGCCGACGACACCCGGGAAGGCGTGCCGTCAGAGGGGGCGGATGTTCGCGGCCTGCATGCCCTTGGGCCCGCGCTCCGCGTCGAACTCGACCTTCTGGTCCTCTCGCAGTTCCTTGAACCCGTTGCCGGTGATCGCGCTGTAGTGCGCGAACAGGTCGGCGGAACCATCGTCGGGGGCGATGAAGCCGTATCCCTTGTCGGCGTTGAACCATTTCACGGTGCCAGTGGCCATCGTGTTCTTCCTTCTCGTGTGCCGGCCGCGTGAGCGGCCGAGGATGTGCGGCCTCCGAGTGAGACCGCGACGGGTGTGGTGGGTGGTTGTGGGTCGTCGCGTGGGGGGCGCAGCGGATGCGGCGACGGCAGCGCGGGCGAGAGGCTCGCTGGGGTAACGTCCGAGGTCGTCGCCCCGGGCGTTCTGCGCTTCGTATCGCCCGCCGGACGACGAGGCGACGAATCCGGCGTACTCGCCGGAGCGCGTCGCGACGTGGACGCCATCGTCGGCCTGCGCCCAGGTCAGGACGGGTGAGGGTGCGTGTGAGGAAAGAGGAGCCGCGAGCGCGGCGGAAGAAGAAGACAAGAGAACTTTCGAAGAGTGCGACGGCCCAGAATCCGATGGATCCGCGGACAGAACGTCACCTGCGCTGGTGCGTCGAGGGCGTCGCGAGAACAAGAAGAGATGCCCGATCGGGAATTTCCATGGTATCAGTCACGGAGATGGTCGGCGCAACACCTTGCCCGGATACGGCTGGGCCCCGCGAAGCGGGCGGTCGATGACCGAGCGAGCCTTGTCCAGTGCCTCGGCGAACTCCGCCTCCGCCGTGGAGCCGATGATGATGCCCCCGCCAACGTCGAGCCGGTAGTGGCCGTCTGCCCCCCAGAGGGTGCGGATGATCACCGAGAAGTCGGCTTGCCAGGCGTCGAACCAGCCGAGCGCACCGGCGTAGAGATGCCGATCGCCGGGCTCGACCTCCCGGATCAGCTCCATCGTGCGCCGCTTGGGCGCCCCGGTCATGGACCCGGCGGGAAAGACCGCGCGAAGCGCATCGACCGGTGTCGTTCGCTCTTCCAGGTCACCTTCGACGACCGTGACGAGCTGGTGCACCCCGCGGTAGGACTCCACGCCCATGAGCTGGGTGACGGCGACCGATCCGCCTCGGCACACCCGGCCGAGGTCGTTGCGGACGAGGTCTGTGATCATCAGGTTCTCGCGGCGGAACTTCTCATCCGTAGCCAGGCGCCATCGCGCGAGGGCGTCGCGCTCGGGATCCGGGTCGCGGGGGAGCGTGCCCTTGATGGGGCGCACCTCCGCACGGCCGTCTGCTCCCACGCGCAGCATCCGCTCCGGGGAGGCCGACAGAACGATGTGCTCGTCGTGCCGCAGATATGCGGCGTAGGGCGCGGGGCTACGCGCCCGCATCGCGAGGTAGTGATCGAGCGGGTCTCCCGGGATCGTGTAGCGCAGCGGGAAGGTGAGGACGGCCTCGTATGTGTCGCCCGCCCGCAGGGCTTCGTCGAGACGGTCGAACGCCTCCACGTACGCAGCCCACGGCGAGTCCGTCTCCGCGACGATCGGTCCGAGTTCGGTTCCGGGATGCCGGGCCTCCGTGGCCGCATCCAGAAGCGCCCGCACGCCGTCTGATCGTGCCACCGAACCCGCGCCGTAGCGCACCGTGCGCTCGAAGTGATCGAAGACCACGACGCGATCGATGCGCAGGAAGAAGCCGTCTGCCGGGGAACCCACCTGCGTCGATTCGATGATCTCCTGGGTGTCGTAGCCGGCGACGCCGACCCAGGATCCCACCGCGGGAGTCTCGGACTCCCCGCCGGGACTCTCCCCGCCGAGCTCGCGCAGGCGGCCGAGGAAGTCGCGTCGAGCGACAGCTTGCGCGCCGGGCGTCTCGTGCTCGGGTCCACCGACGACCACGCTGGTGTCGTCGTCGTCCAGGTAGCCCATGACGGAGTATCGCCCCGACCATTCGCGGCGATCGGCGCTGTCGAGCCAGAAGGCGCGCCGTCGTCCGCGAAGCATCAGGGGTGCGAGGTCGACCGGCTCGACCCACCGGGGGTACAGCACCAGCGTTCCCCGATCGGGGGTGCGGGGGGGGTTCGGCGCCGTGCCAGGGGCATCGGCGCCGTCGAGCGAGACGCCGGCTCGCGTCAGGAAGTTCGCGATCATCCTCGCGCCGTCTTCGGTGAGGATCGATTCCGGGTGGAACTGCACACCGAGGTGGGGGAGATGCCGGTGCTCGACGGCCATGACGAGGCCGTCGGGCGTGCGCGCCGTCACGCGCAGGACGCCCGGCACGTCGCGGGAGGCGAGCGAGTGGTAGCGCACGACGTGCACGTCGTCGTGAACGCCCTGGAAGACACCCGTGCCGTCGTGTTCGAGGCGGCTGAGCACGCCGTGGGCCGGTTCGACCCGCTCGATGCTGCCGCCGTGCGCTGCGACGAGGCCCTGGTGGCCGAGGCATACGCCGAGGATCGCGCGCTCCCGCCGTCGGAAGAGGGCCAGGCATCGTCCGAAGTGGGGTTCCGTCAACGGGTGCCCGGGGCCGGGGGAGACGATGATGGCCGCGTACGCGGACTCGTCGTCGACATCGAAGTCGTCGATGGCGACGACGTCGGGTCGCATCTCCGTCAGACGGTCGACGAGCTGGACGAGATTGAAGGTGTAGGAATCGTGGTTGTCGACGATCAGGACGGGCGCACGGCCGTCGTCGCCGGTCATGAGGACGGTGTCGGTGAACTCGCCCGATCCCGAGCCTCGAGGCGGACGATCACCGATTTCGAGGTCGGTGTGTTGCTCACGTCGGCGACGGACTCGAGGGGAACCAGCACATTCGTCTCAGGATAGTAGGCCGCGGCATTCCGCCGGGGCGTGGGGTAGGCCACGATGCGGAACGCCTCTGCGCGGCGCTCGCGCACGGAGCCGTCGGGTGCCGTCCACTCGGAGACGAGATCCACCATGTCTCCGACGGCGAAGCCCATGTCCGCGACATCTTCGGGATGGATGAGAACGACGCGTCGGCCGCCGTAGACGCCGCGATAGCGGTCGTCTTTGCCGTAGATCGTGGTGTTGTACTGATCGTGGGACCGGAGCGTCTGCAGCAGGAGGCGTCCCGGGGGGATGCGGGGGTACTCCAGCGAGTTGGCGGTGAAGCGCGCCTTCCCGTCGACCGTCGCGAACCGGCGACCATCGCGCGGGCCGTTCGGCAGGAAGAAGCTGCGACCCTTCTGGATGCGTTCCTCGTACTGCTCGAAACCGGGGACGACCTTCGCGATATGCGCACGGATCAGCGCATAGTCGGACTCCATGGCGCCCCAGTCGGCACGCGGAGTCCCGTTCGATCCGGCGCCATCTGCCTCGAACAGCGCCGCGCACAGCCTCGCGAGGATCGCCACCTCGCTCAGAAGATCCTTCGACGGGGGCGCGAGCCGGCCGCGCGACGCGTGCACCGCGCCCATCGAGTCCTCCACCGTGACGCGCTGATCGCGACCGCCGCGGCGGTCGCCGTCGGTGCGGCCGAGCGTGGGAAGGATGAGCGCTCGGCGGCCGGTCACCGCGTGGGACCGGTTGAGCTTGGTGGACACCTGTACCGTCAAGCCCACGCGGGTCATCGCCTCCTCGACGACGCCGGTGTCCGGCGTGGCGGAGACGAAGTTGCCACCCATGCACATGAAGACGTCCACGCGCCCGTCGCGCATGGCGCGGATGGCCTCGACCGTGTCGTACCCGTGCTCACGGGGCGGGGAGAACGAGAACTCCTCGCCCAGCGCGCGAAGGAAATCTTCCGAGGGCTTCTCGTAGATCCCCATGGTGCGATCGCCCTGCACATTGGAGTGCCCGCGCACGGGGCACACACCGGCGCCGGGGCGGCCGATGTTCCCCTGCAGGAGGAGGACGTTGACGACGTCGCGCAGCGTCGCGACGGAATGCTTGTGCTGGGTCAGCCCCATCGCCCAGCACACGATCGTCGACCGCGACATGCGCACCGCTTCGCCGACGCGTCGGATCTCGTCTTCGGCGAGGCCGCTCGCGACCTCCAGGTCGGTCCACGAGACGTCGTCGATGAGCGCACGGAAGGCGTCGATCCCGCTCGTGTGAGCGGCGATGAACTCGTGATCGAGGACGCCGCCGGTGGCGCTCTCGGCCTCGAGGAGGTGTTTGGCGATGCCGTGGAAGAGCGCCTGGTCGCCGCCGAGTCGCACCTGGACGAAATCATCGGCGATGGCCGTGCCGCCGAGGAGCGCCCCGCGAACCGTCTGCGGATTCTCGAAGCGCAGCAGACCCGCCTCCGGGAGCGGGTTGATCGCGATGATCCGCGCACCCCGGTGCTTCGCCTTCTCGAGTGCGGAGAGCATCCGAGGGTGATTCGTGCCGGGGTTCTGACCGGCGACGATGAGCAGGTCGGCTTGATGGATGTCCTCGATGGAGACGGTTCCCTTGCCGATGCCGATCGTCTCGGTGAGCGCCGAGCCGCTGGACTCGTGGCACATGTTCGAGCAGTCGGGAAGGTTGTTCGTGCCGATCCCGCGGACCAGGAGCTGATACAGGAAGGCGGCCTCGTTCGAGGTGCGGCCGGACGTGTAGAAGACGGCCCGGTCGGGTTCGTCCAACGCAGCAAGGGCGTCGGAGACGATCTCCAGCGCCGCGTCCCAGCTGATGGGGCGGTAGTGGGTGTCTCCCTCCTCCCGGTACACCGGCTCGGTGAGGCGCCCCTGCTGCCCCAGCCACCAGTCGTCGTGCGCGCGCAGCTCGGCCACGGAGTGATCGGCGAAGAAGTCGGCGCCGACGCGGCGGACGGTGGCTTCTTCGGCGACCGCCTTCGCGCCGTTCTCGCAGAATTCCGCGAGGTGACGCTTGTCCTCCTCCGGCCACGCGCATCCCGGGCAGTCGAAGCCGTCCTTCTGGTTCACCCGCGAAAGCGTGCGCAGCGATCGCACCGTCCCCATCTGCTGCTGCGAGATCTGCAGCGCGTGGAGGACGGCGGGAATCCCCACCGCTTTGCTCTTGCGGTCGGAGACGCGCAGGCGGGATTCGTCGATGTCGGAGGCAGGAGGCTTCTTCGCCATGTCGTCATCGTCGCACACGCCCGCAATACCGGGGTGCGTCCCCACAGCGCGGGGCTCGTGCCACGGGTGTGCGGGTCAGGTCGTGGACGCCAGCGCCTGATCGATGTCGGCGAGCAGGTCGTCGACGCCTTCGATGCCGACCGACAGCCGCACCAGGGTCTCGGGCACGGCGAGTTCGGTGCCGCGCACCGAGGCGTGGGTCATCGCGTCTGGGTAGTTCAACAGCGACTCGACGCCGCCCAGCGACTCGGCGAGGGTGAACAGCTTCGTCGCCTCGGAGAAGGCCCGCGCCTGCGCGCCGGTAGCGAGGTCAAGCGAGACGATCCCCCCGAAGCCCGTCATCTGGGTCGCTGCGATGTCGTGGCCCGGATGCGAGGGCAGTCCGGGGTAGTGCACCGCGGTCACGCGCGGGTCGTCGACAAGCGCCTCCGCGATGCGCTGGGCGTTGGTGCTGTGGCGCTCCATGCGGATGCCGAGCGTCTTGATGCCACGCGTGGTGAGCCAGGCATCGAGCGGCCCCGAGACGGCGCCGGCGGCGAACTGCAGGAACTTCGTCTTCTCGTGGACGTCGGCGTCGGAGGTCATGATCGCGCCGCCGACGACATCCGAGTGCCCGCCGAGGTACTTGGTCGCCGAGTGCACCACGACGTCGGCGCCGAGAGCGAGCGGGCGCTGCAGTGCCGGAGTCGCGAAGGTGTTGTCGACGACGAGCAGGGCGCCGACCTCATGGGCGGACCGCGCGAGCGCGACGATGTCGGTGACCCGCAGCAGCGGGTTGCTCGGCGTCTCCACCCAGACCAGCTTCGGGGTCGTCTCCGACAGCGCCTGCTCGACGGCGCTCGGGTCGCTGAGGTCGGCGACGCGCACCGTCACGCCCCAGGGGACGAGGATCTTCGAGATCAGGCGATACGTTCCGCCGTAGGCGTCGTTTCCGAGGAGGATCTCATCGCCCGGGCGCAGCACCCCGCGCAGCAGCGCGTCTTCCGCCGCGAGGCCCGACGCGAAAGACAGGCCGAAGTCGGCGCCCTCGATCGCGGCGAGCTGCCGCTCCAGCGCCGTGCGGGTGGGGTTGCCGGCGCGCCCGTAGTCGTAGCCGTCGCGCAGGTTGCCGATGCCGTCCTGCACGAACGTCGACGAGAAGTGGACCGGGGGGATCACGGCGCCGCTGGTGGCATCCGGCTCCTGACCGGCGTGCACGGCGAGGCTGTTGAAGTCGCGGGCGAGGGGAGAGCTCATGGGGTGTCCTCGGGGTCGGTGTCATCGGATGACGGCAGGTGGGCGGCGAGCCACGCGTCGTCGAAGAGCTTGTTGAGATAGCTGCGGCCGCCGTCGGCCAGGAGCACCACGACGACGGCCTCTTCCGGAAGGTCGCGCGCGGTGCGGAGGGCGGCGACGACGGCCATGCCGCTCGAGCCGCCGACGAGCAGGCCCTCCTCGGTGGCGAGGCGCCGCGTCATCTCGAACGATTCCGCGTCGGAGACGCGCTCGAAGCCGTCGACGGCGTCGGGGTCGAAATTCGGCGGGATGAAGTCTTCGCCCACCCCCTCCACGAGGAAGCCGTGCACGGGGCCGCCGGAGTAGATCGAGCCGACCGGATCCGCGCCGATGATCTGCACGCGGCCGTCGGAGACCTCGTGCAGGTAGCGGCCGGTTCCCGAGATGGTGCCCGCGGTGCCGACGCCGGCGACGAAGTGCGTCACCCGGCCGTCGGTGTCGCGCCAGATCTCCGGCCCCGTGGTCTCGTAGTGACTGCGGGGGGCGGCCGGGTTGGAGAACTGGTCGGGCTTGAATGCGCCGGGGATCTCCCGCGCGAGTCGATCGGAGACGGAGTAGTAGGAGTCGGGGTGCTCCGGCGGCACCGCCGTCGGGACCTCGACGATCTCGGCGCCATAGGCGCGCAGGGTGGCGACCTTGTCGCCGGCGAACTTGTCGGGCACGACGCAGATCATGCGGTAGCCGCGCTGCTGGGCGACGATCGCCAGGGCGACCCCGGTATTGCCGCTGGTCGGTTCGACGATGGTGCCGCCGGGCTTCAGCAGACCCGCGCGCTCGGCATCGTCGATCATGGCGACCGCGATGCGATCCTTCGCCGAGCCCCCCGGATTGAGATATTCGACCTTGGCGAGAACGGTGGCGCGGATGCCCTCGGTCACCGACGTGAGGCGGACGAGCGGGGTGTTGCCGATGAGCTCGGCGATCGATTCGGCGTAACGCACGGAGGATCCTGGAGTGTCGTGTCCGCGCACGGTCGCGCGGAGGATGGGTCGTCGAAGGAGCGCGTATGCGCTACAGACAACAGTGACACGTCGAGAACATCCCGGCTATTCTGCGCCGCCGGTGCCTCGCCTGGCGAACTGTGTGTCGTCATATGACGACACACAGCTCTCAGCGGTCCAGCGACTGGAACCGGCGCACCGACAGCGGCACGAAGACGAGGAACATGCCGGCCGTGAAGATCAGCACATAGACGACCGGATGCTCCAGCGGCCACGAGCCGATCGAGGCCGCACTGCTCGGCGCGTTGCCGAACAGCTCGCGGACCGCCTGCACGAGCGCCGAGACCGGGTTCCACTCGGCGAAGACCCGAAGGGGGCCCGGCAGGTTCTCGCTGGGGACGAAGGCGTTGGAGATGAAGGTGGCCGGGAAGAGGATGAGGAAGGACGCATTGTTGATGACCTCGGGGCTGCGCACCAGGATGCCGAGGAAGGCCATGACCCACGAGAACGCGTAGGAGAACAGTGCCAACAGTCCGACGCCGATCACGAAATCCACCGCCGAGGACTCCACGCGCCATCCGACCGCGAGTCCGGTGAGCATCATGACCACGAGCGAGAGCACGTTGATCACGAGGTCGCCGAGCGTTCGGCCGATGAGCACCGCCGACGGGTTCATCGGCAGGGTGCGGAACCTGTCGATGATGCCGTCTTTGAGGTCCTGCGCCATCGCGGAGCCGGAGTACGTGGAGCCGAACACCATCGTCTGCGCGAAGATGCCGGCCATGAGGAACGACGTGTAGTCCTCGCCCGGCACGTCGATCGACGATCCGAACACGAAGGTGAACAGCAGCACGAACATGATCGGCTGGATGAGCGTGAACACGAGGATGTCGGGAACGCGCACGATCTTCTTGATGTTGCGCCAGGTCGCGACGTAGCCGTCGGAGGGGAAACGAGACAGCGGCGAACCGGGGAGTGGTTCGAGGGTGCTGCGAGCCGGGCGTTCGGTGCCGTGCCCGGTGCCGTGGCCGGTGGTGGTCATGCCGCCGTCTCCTCGTCGTCGCCCTCGGCGGCATGGCCGGTCAGCTGCAGGAAGACATCGTCGAGCGTGGGGCGCCGCATGCCGGCGTCGTGCAGGGTGATGCCGGCATCCGCCGCGTCGGTGATGATGCGCGCGAGGGCGTCTGCGCCGTCGGCGACGGGTGCGACGACCGTGCGTTCGCCGTCGGTCGCGATCGGGCCCGTGCCGTAGCGCTGCAGGATCTCGCGTGCCGGCGCCACCTGGGCGTCGTCGACCACCGTGACGGCGACGCGCTGTCCGCCGACGGAGGCCTTGAGCTGGTCGGCGGTGCCCTCGGCGATCACGCGGCCGGCGTCGATGATCGAGATCGAGTCGGCGAGGCGGTCGGCCTCCTCGAGGTACTGCATGGTCAGCAGCACCGTGGTGCCGCCGTCGACGAGGGACTCGATGACATCCCACAGCGCCAGGCGGCTGCGGGGATCGAGCCCCGTCGTCGGTTCATCAAGGAAGAGCACGGGCGGATTGATCACGAGGGCGCCGGCGAGGTCGATGCGCCGCCGCATGCCGCCGGAGAACCCCTTGACGGGACGGTTCTGCGCCTCGACCAGGTCGAACAGCTCGATGAGCTCCCGGGCGCGACGCGTCGCTTCACGGCGCCCCAGGTGGTAGAGCAGACCGACCATGAGCAGATTCTCGAACCCGGTCAGGTTCTCGTCGACGGCGGCGTACTGGCCGCTCGCGCCGCTCATGCGCCGGATCGCCTGGGGGTCGGCGAGCACGTCGACCCCGTCGAACGTGGCTGAGCCGGAATCGGGCCGTATCAGGGTGGTGAGCACCTTCACGGTCGTCGTCTTGCCGGCGCCGTTGGGACCGAGGAGGGCCGCGACGGTCCCCTCGGGGACGGACAGGTCGAGTCCGTCGAGGGCGCGCAGCACGGGCGCGCCCTCGGGTCGGTACGTCTGAACGAACTCTCTCGTGAGGTGTTCAGGCCTTGCGGGACTCCTCGAGGAGCTCCGGGTGGTGGATGGCCGCCACGTCGGGGTGGGCGCGCAGCCGCGACTTCAGCTGGTTCTCGCCGTACGTGCCGTGGATGACGTTGTCGGGGTCCTGCTCGATGCCGCGGGAGGTCGACCGGTACTGCTCGTCGATGTCGAGACGGGGCATCTGCACCGCGAGCGCGGGGTTGAAGAACAGGGGCACCGATATGCGCTCGGTGCCTTCGGCGGGAGCGATGACCCGGTGCACCGTCGCGCGCAGGTATCCGTCGGTCGCCCACTCCAGCAGCTCCCCGATGTTGACGATGAGGGCGCCCTCGACCGGGGGCACGTCGTGCCATTCCCCCTCGTACTCCACCTGGAGCCCGCCGGCGCCCGGCTCGATCCACAGCAGCGTCAGCACGCCGGCATCCTTGTGCTTGCCGACGCCCTGGCGAGAGGGCGCGTCGTCCGGCACGCCCGGGTAGCGAACGATCTTGAGGTGGGTCTGCGGGTCCTCGGCGAAGAGGTCCAGCAGGGTGTGCGGCTCCGCGCCGAGTGACTGCGCCCACGCCTCGAGCAGGCGGCGCCCGATCGCGGTGAGCGTCTCGGACCACTCCTCGACCACCTCGCGCAGCTCGGGGAGCGCGCTCGGCCACAGATTCGGTCCTTCGAGGACGACGTAGGCCGGGTCCTCCGGGCCGCGCTCGATCGGCTCACGACCGGGACCGATGTCGATCTGCTCGCGCCAGTCGACCTGACCCTGCGTCAGCTCGCCGCCGAGGCGGGCGTACCCGCGGAAGTGCGGTGAGGTGAGGTTCTCGATCTCGAGCTTGGCCTCGTCGGGCAGGGCGAAGAACGCGCGAGAGGTCGTCAGCAGGCGCTCCTGCAGCTCGTCGGGGATGCCGTGTCCGACGAGGCTGAAGAAGCCCACCTCGTGGGTGGCGCGACGCAGCTCGGCGCGGAAGCGGTCGGCGGCTTCGGGGCCGTCGTCCAGCAGGGAAAGATCGAGGACGGGAACGGGGGAGTCGGTCATGACGACGAAAATAAGCCGTCACCGGACGCGGGTGGCGAATTATGTCGTCATGGAGGGCGCTGGAGGCCTCATCCTCGTCACGGAGCGCCGCCGACGCGCTCCGCCGGGCGGCAAGATGTCGTTAACCCGTTCGCCACGACACGTTGACAGGATCCCGAATCATGGAAGACCTGCGGACCCAGAGCCTGCGCGAGTACATCGAGCACCTCCGCGAGAGCGGCTACTCCGTCGCGAACGGGCACACACCCGACCCGGACCTGATCGATCCCGAGGGGAATCCGGTCTACACGTGGCAGGAGGGCTATCCCTACGCCGAGCGCATGGATCGCGACGAGTACGAGATCGAGAAGTACCGGCTGCAGGTGGAGCTGTTGAAGTTCCAGTACTGGCTCGAAGACACCGGCGGACGCGCCATGATCCTCTTCGAGGGGCGTGACGCGGCGGGAAAGGGCGGCACCATCAAGCGCTTCACCGAGCACCTGAACCCCCGCTCCTCGCGGGTGGTCGCCCTCACGAAGCCGACCGAGCGCGAGCAGGGCCAGTGGTACTTCCAGCGCTATGCAAAGCACTTTCCGAGCGCGGGTGAGATCGTCATGTTCGACCGCTCCTGGTACAACCGTGCCGGCGTCGAACGCGTCATGGGCTTCTGCTCCGACGAGGAGTACGAGACCTTCATGGATCAGGCGCCGACCTTCGAGAAGATGCTGATCGACAGCGGCATCCACCTCACGAAGTTCTGGTTCTCGGTCTCGCGCACCGAGCAGCGCACGCGCTTCGCCATGCGTCAGCTCGATCCGGTGCGCCAGTGGAAGCTGTCGCCGATGGACATCGCCTCGCTCGACCGGTGGGAGGACTACACCGCTGCGAAGGAGGAGATGTTCCGCCGCACCGACAAGAAGCACGCGCCGTGGACGATCGTGCGCTCGAACGACAAGAAGCGCGCGCGACTGAACGCGATGCGGTTCTTCCTGAACCAGTTCGACTACGAGGGCAAGGATCACGACGTGATCGGCGAACCCGACCCGCAGCTGGTGATGCGCGGCAAGCAGGAGACCGCCGACGAGTGATGCGCGGCGCGCCGTTCAGGCCCGCGCGCCGTTCAGGCCCGGCGACGCGCGCGGTAGGCGGCGACCGCCTCGCGGTTCGTGCACGCGGTCGAGCAGTACTTGCGTGACCGGTTGCGCGACAGGTCGATCACGACACCGTCGCAATCCTCTGCCGCGCACCGGCCGAACCGGCTCATCTCGTCGGCGCGGATGACGTCGATCATGGCCATCGCCGTCTCCACGAGGATCCGCTCGTGGATCGGGCGGTCATCGGTCGTGGCGTGGATGTGCCAGTCGGTATCGCCATGCCGGGTCAGCTGCGGCACGGCGCCCTGCTCGGCGAGGATCGCGTTCACGAGGGTGACCGCTCCGTCGCGGTCGGCGACGAACAGCGCGCGCAGTCGGGGGCGGATCGCGCGGACCGGCTCGAGGTCGGCCGCGGTGGGGGCGGCGCCGGTGTAGGCGAAGCGCACGTAGAACTCCTGCAGCGCCTCGATCGTCGTGAGCGTGTCGGGAGCGAGCGCGGAGTTCGCGAGGTGCACCGACGACTCCAGCGCTTCGATCGTGTCAGGAGTGAACGTCATGTTGACACATTACCAACGGCGATCGTAGTGTCATGAGTCATGAGCTCCTTCGCACATGACACCCGGGTGGGGACCGCCGCCGGCGGCATGGCCTTCGCACTCGTCGCGGCGGTGGCCTTCGGGTTGTCGGGCAGCCTCGGCAAGGGGTTGCTCGAAATCGGCTGGACCGCGGGTTCTGCGACCCTCGCGCGCGTGGCGATCGCCGCGGCCCTGCTCGCGATCCCGGGCGCGATGGCCCTCCGCGGCCGGTGGAGAACGGTGCGGCGCGCGCTGCCGACCGTGCTCCTGTACGGGCTGTTCGCCGTCGCGGGCGCTCAGCTGTGCTTCTTCTTCGCCGTGGCGCAGATGGACGTGGGTGTCGCGCTCCTGGTGGAGTACACCGCGCCCGTCGCGGTGGTGCTGTGGCTGTGGCTGCGACGTGGGCAGCGACCCACGTCTCTGACGCTCGGGGGAGCGGCGGTGGCGGCGGTCGGCCTGCTCCTGCTGCTCGGCGTCCTCGGCGGCGTGTCCGTGAGCGTCGGCGGCATCGCGTGGGCGCTCGGGGCGATGGTCGGACTCGCGGTCTACTATCTCGTCTCGGGCGACGACTCGCACGGCCTCCCGCCGGTCACCCTCGCTGCGGGGGGCCTCCTGGTCGCCGTGGTGATCCTCGCCGTCGCGGCCGGGGCCGGCATCCTGCCGATGGGTGTCGGCACCGGCACGGTGGAGTTCGCCTCCTTCGCCGCGCCCTGGTGGGTCGTGGTGCTCGTGCTCGGCGTGGTCACGGGAGCGGTGTCGTACGTCAGCGGCATCGCCGCCGCGCGGCGCCTCGGCGCCCGCCTCGCGTCGTTCGTGGGGCTCACCGAGGTGCTCGCGGCAGCGCTCCTGGCGTGGCTGCTGCTCGGCGAGGCGCCGCAGCCGGTTCAGGTCGTCGGCGGCGTGCTCGTGCTCGCCGGCGTCGTGCTGGTCAAGCTGGCCGAGCCTCGTCGGGCCGCGCAGCCGCTTCCTCTTCCACAGGCTTCCTGATCGCGCGGATCGCGAGGACGCCGCCGGCCAGAGCCACGACGGTGACGATCAGCCCGAGCCACACCAGCGTCGTCGCGGCGAGCACGACGTAGCCGAGCAGCGCCGAGACGGCGGCGACGGCCACGAACGGCAGCTGCGTGACGACGTGGGTGATCACGTTGCAGCCGGCTCCGGTCGAGGACAGGATCGTCGTGTCGGAGATGGGGGAGCTGTGGTCGCCCGCGACCGCACCGGCCAGCACGGCGCCGAGCATGGGCAGCAGCAGCTCCGGCGCATCCACCGCGTTGGCGATGCCGCCGACGATCGGCAGCAGGAGCCCGAACGATCCCCACGACGTGCCCGTCGAGAAGGCCATCGCCGCGGCGAGCAGGAACACGATCGGGATGAGCCAGGCCGGCGGCACGTCGGACGCCTCGACGAGTTCACCGAGATATGCACCCGTGCCCAGCATGTCGATGAGACCGCCGAGCATCCACGCCAGGATGAGGATGCCGATCGCCGGAGACATCGCCTTGAGGCCGCCGAGCCATCCCTGCCCGAAGCTGCTCCAGCCGAAGCGGGGGTTGTCGTTCGTGTAGCGCACGTAGTAATAGATCGCGCACGCGAGCCCGAGGATGCCACCGTAGATGAGGGCGAGGCTCGTGTCGGTCGAGGCCAGGATGTCCACCGGCGCCCATGATCCCGACGCGGAGTACCCGGTCCACACGATGCCCGCGAAGACGCCGATCACGAGGGCGACGAACGGCACGATGATCGCCCGCTTGGCTCCGGGGCGGTGCACGGGGAGGTTGTCGGTGAGCTGCCCGGGGATCACCTCGCCGTCGGCGTACGGGCGACCCTCCACGAGGGCGCGCCGCTCCTCGCGGCGCATCGCGCCGAAGTCCGCCCGGAAGACGATGACCAGCCACACCAGCAGGGCGGCCGCGATCGCGTAGTAGTTCGACGCCGCGGCGCCGAGGAACGCCTCGACGCTGCTGATGCTGAGGGTCGAGGCGGCGACGATCGGGGCGAGGATGCCGATGATGTAGGCGCCCCAGCTGGAGAACGGGGCGAGCACCGCGATGGGCGCCGACGTCGAGTCGACGATGTACGCGAGCTTCGCCCTCGAGATGCGGTGCTGATCGGTGACGGGCCGGCTGATCTGGCCGACCGCAAGGGCGTTGAAGTAGTCGTCGATGAAGATGACGATGCCGAGGATCGCAGGCAGGATCTGCCCACCGCGGCGGGTGCGGATGCGCTTCACGGCCCAATCGGCGAACGCCTGGGTGCCGCCGGACATGAGGATGAAGGCCGCGATCACCCCGAGGAGAACGATGAACAGCAGGATGTAGATGTACCAGGTGTTGAGGGCGCCGTCCTCCCAGAACAGCACCGCGAAGGATTCCCATACGAGCGCGAGCGTGCGCAGGGGATCGAACTCGGCGATGAGCAGCGCGGCGACGAGAACGCCGGCGCCCAGGCTGATCATCACCTTCTTCGTGACGATCGCGAGGACGATCGCCACGACCGGAGGGATCACCGTCAGCCACGGTGCGGATTCGATCATGGGACATCCTCTCGTTGTGCCGCCTGAACGTACCCAGCCGAGCGCCCGGCGTCAACGGTCGCCGCTGCACGCGCGGTCGTGTGGACACCATCGGGAGCCGACGGCAGGATCGGGGGATGACGATCCGTCCGAACCGCAGCGATCCCGATTCCGTGCGCGACGCCACGTGGGCGGTGCACGGCGGCAACGCACCCGACCCCGGCACCGGCGCCCTGCGGACGCCTCTCGTGATGGCGAACTCCTACGTGCTCCCGGAGGATCCCTCGACCATCGACTGGTCCGACACCGAGGGGCTCGTCTACACCCGGAACGGCGGCGTCAACCAGATCGCGCTCGAGCGCAAGCTCGCCGCGATGGAGGGCGGCGAGGCGGCGGCGGTGTTCGCGTCGGGGGTCGCGGCACTGCACGCGGTGTTCTTCACCCTCTTGAAGAGCGGCGATCACGTCGTCGTCTCCGACGTGGGATACGAAGCCGTGTGGCGCCTGTTCAGTGAGCTGCTGCCGGAGCGGTACGGCATCGAGGCGACCTTCGTCGACGTGTCCGATCCCGCTGCGGTGCGGGCGGCGCTGCGGCCCGAGACGCGCATGATCCACGTCGAGACCATCGCCAATCCCACCACGCAGGTCGCCGACATCCGGGGTCTCGCCGATATCGCGCACGAGGTGGGCGCGATCTTCACGGTCGACAGCACCTTCACCCCGCCCCCGTTCTACCGGCCGCTCTACGACGGGGCCGACCTCGTCATCCACTCCCTCACGAAGTACATCAACGGCCACGGTGACGCCCTCGGCGGTGCGGTCATCGGCGACGCCGGGCTCGTCGACCGCGTCAGGCGGGATGCGCTGGTCGACGTGGGCGGGGTGATCTCGCCGTTCAACGCCTGGCTGATCCTGCGCGGATCGGTGACGCTGCCCCTGCGCCTGCAGCAGCACTTCGCCTCCGCGACGACGATCGCCCGGCTGCTCGACGCGGATCCGCGCATCGCGTTCGTGGCCTATCCGGGTCTCAGCAACCACCCCGACCACGAGGTCGCGACCCGGCAGTTCGTCGGGCGCGGCTACGGCGGCATGCTCGCGTTCGCGCTCGACGGCGACGCCGACCTGCAGAACACGTTCGTGTCGCAGCTGGGCGTCATCACCTCGGCGTTCTCCCTCGGGCACGACGAGTCGCTGATCGTGCACGTGGGCACCGAGACGCGAGGCGGCGCGGAGAACTACCCCGAGGCGTTCCGGCGCTTCGGGCACCTGCGGCTCTCAGTGGGTCTCGAAGACGTCGATGATCTCGTCGCCGACATCACCACGGCGCTGGAGCGCACCCTCGGCTGAACCCACACCCGTCGATCGTCGTGACGCTGCCTTACCCCGATGGCGGCCTCGCGATAGCGTGGCGGCATGACGCTCCGCACGCAGGTGTGCATCGCCGGCGGGGGACCGGCAGGGGTCCTGCTCGGACTGCTGCTCGCCCGCGAGCGAGTGGATGTCGTCGTGCTCGAGAAGCACGACGACTTCTTCCGCGACTTCCGGGGTGACACCGTCCATCCGTCGACGCTGAACCTGATCGACGACCTCGGCCTGCGCTCGGCGTTCGACGCCATCGCGCACAAGCCGCTGCCGAAGCTCGACGCGGTGGTCAACGGCGTGCGGGTGCACGCGATCGACTTCACCTCGCTGCCGAAGCCGAACCGCTTCCTCACCCTCATGCCGCAGTGGGACCTGCTCGACATGCTCGCCGAGGCCGGGAGGCAGCATCCGTCGTTCCACCTGATCATGGGGGCGGAGGTCACGGGCGTGCGCCGAGATGCGGATGGCCGGGTCTCCGGCGTGCACGCGCGCACGGCCGAAGGCGACCTCGGGGTCGAGGCTTCGCTGACCGTGGCCGCCGACGGTCGCGATTCGACGGTGCGCGAGGCGCTCGGGATGCAGCCGCGGGACTATGGCGTACCGGCCGATGTGGCCTGGTTCCGGCTGCCGGAACCACCGACGCCTCTGCCCGACACGCTGGCGTGGATCAGCGAGGAGACGATGCTCGTGACGTTTCCCCGGCCGGGATACCTGCAGAGCGGCATGCTCATCCCGAAGGGGTCCTTCGACGCGCTCCGTGCGGAGGGGATCGACGCCTTCCGGGCGCGGATCGCGCGCGCCGTGCCGCGACTGGCCGCCCAGGCGGCCGAACTGGGCTCGTTCGAGAACGTCAAGCTGCTCTCGGTGCAGATCAACCGTCTCGACCGGTGGCACACGCCCGGTGCCCTGCTGATCGGCGACGCGGCGCATGCGATGTCTCCCGCGTTCGGCGTGGGCATCAACTACGCCGTGCAGGACGCCGTGGCCGCCGCGCGCCTGCTGGCACCCGCCCTCCGATCCGGCGCGGAATCGGTGATCGACCGCGCGGCGGCTGCGGTGCAGGGTCGGCGTGAGCGTCCGACGGCGATGATGCAGCGCATCCAGCGTGCCGTGCACGCCCGGATCGCGACCGGCCGGGGCGTGAAGATCCTGGATGACCCGCCGACCCGCCGGCAGCGCATCGCGATGCGCCTCGCGCTGCCGCTGCTGCGGCCGCTCGCCGCGCGCATCGTCGGATACGGATTCCGTCCCGAGCGCCTTCGCTGACCGAGGCCGCACGAGAAACGCCGAACCGCGCGAAACACCACGCATCGCGGCGTGTCTCGCGCGGTTCGGGGTGTCTCGGCACCTCTGCCTGCGGGGCCGACGGGCGCGGTCAGGCGGTGAAGAGCGGCGCCGAACCCAGAACGCGGTCGGGGGTGAGCCGGATGACCACGCGCTGCGGGTTGGGGCGCGGCGTGCGATACCGCAGGCCGTAGAGACGCTCAGCCAGCGCGACGGCATCGACATCGCGCTCGATCACGGCACGGCCGGCGATCGACATCCACTGCGGCCCCGCCACCTGACCCACGCTCGCCCGGGAATCGCGTTCGATGTTGCGCACCTTCTGGCTGCCGTCGGAGGTGATGATCCGCACCGCGCCCTCGTGCACGGTGTAGCCGACCGCGACGACGTGGATGCCGCCGTCCTTGGCCATGGTCGACAGGGTGGCGAGGTGGTAGTCGGCAAGGAAGGCCTGGCCGTCGGCGGACAGGGAGTCGAGTGAGCGGGTCATCGGGTCGTCCTCACGCCATCCGGGAGAGGATCGCATCCATGACCCGGTCGGGAAGCGTATGCCGCAGTCTCACGATGAGTCCCGCCGAGAACGGGACCGCGTAGCGGCTGCGTGGGCGGCTCGTCGTCACGGCCGTCACGATCGTCCGGGCGACGTCCTCGGGCGAGGCCGACATCGGTCCCTCGTCGACGCGCGTGTAGTTCGCGTACATCCGCTGGGCCTGCCCCGCATACGCGCCATCGCCGGAGTGCTCGAGGAGGCTCTCGCGCGAGATGGTGTTCCACTCGGTGCGCACCGGGCCCGGCTGCACGATCACGACGTCGATGCCGTGCGGTGCCAGTTCCAGGCGCAGGGAGTCGCTGAGCCCCTCGACGGCGAACTTGGTGGCGTGGTACCAGCTGCCCAGGGGCTCGTAGATGTGCGCGCCGATCGAGGAGATGTTGATGATGCGCCCGCGACCGAGCTGGCGCATCGTCGGCAGCACGAGCTGGGTCAGGAGGGCCAGGCCGAAGATGTTGACGTCGAACTGCCGCCGCGCTTCGTCGAGCGGAACGTCTTCGAGGGCCCCGTAGGAGCCGTAGCCGGCGTTGTTCACCAGCACGTCGATGCGGCCGCGCTCGCCGACGATGCGGTCGACCGCGGCCGTCATCGACGCCTCGTCGGTCACGTCGAGTTCGATCGCTGTTCCGCCGGCGTCGCTGATGGCGTTCATCCGGTCGACGCGGCGCGCGCCCCCGTAGACGGCCCAGCCCTTCTCGAGGAGGGCGAGGGCGGTCGCGAGGCCGATGCCGGACGAGGCGCCGGTGACGAGGGCGACGGGCGTGGGGGTGGAGGAGGCCATGCGTCCAGTCCACCACGCCGGTATCACCCTCGGGCCCGATACGCGTCGCCGATCCAGCGCGCATACGCATGCCACGGGTCGGTGTCACCGCGCAGGTCGGCGACGAAGGACAGCAGGTCGCGGTCGGCGCGGAACCATTCGCCCCCTTCGCGCAGGGCGGCGAACCGGATGTGGCGCTCGCGTTCGCGGGCGCGATCACCCGGTTCGAAGGCGAGGAGTTCGTCGTGCCGGATCGCTGCCAGCCGCTGCCGGGGACGGGCGGACGTGCCGATCTTCACCCTCGCGTCGAACCGCAGGTAGTAGACCACGTCGACCCGCGGCGGCGGGAGGTCGGCGTCGGGTGCGTCGCCGTAGCGCCACAGGCACACCGCGCACCGCCATCCGTCGTCGGCGCGGGTGCCGCGGGTGCCGCCGCACAGGAGGCACGGCCCCGGCATCGCACCCGGCGCCGTCCGCATCGCACGGCCCGGTGTCGCACTGGTCACGCGCGCAATCTACGCGCGGCGTGCGACACCGAGCGGCGGCGGCCCGGCTCAGTGCGTGAAAGTGGTCGTCTGGCCCTCCACCGGCATCGGCGTCTCGAGGCGGTCGAGGTGATCGACGGCCTCGCGGATGTCGCGCAGGAGAGCGTCGGCGAGGCTGTGCGAGAGGCCGTTGCGCACGACGATGCGCTGCACGACGAGATCGGCGAGACCGTCGGGCATGGGGTAGGCGGGCACGAGCCATCCTTTGAGGCGCAGCCGCTCGGACAGGTGGTAGAGGTTCCAGGTGTCGGTGTGGCCGTCGGCCTGCTGCCAGGCGAACACCGGGATGTCGGTGCCGTCGTTCCACAGCTCGAACGCGTCCATCTTGCCGATCTCGGTCGCCAGGTACACCGCGACATCCTGGGAGGCCTGCTGCACGCGGCGGTAGCCATCCCACCCGAGACGCAGGAACAGGTAGTACTGCAGCAGAACCTGGGCCCCCGGTCGGGAGAAGTTCAGCGCGAAGGTCGGCATGTGGCCGCCGAGGTAGGTGACGTCGAAGACGAGGTCCTCGGGAAGGTCGGAGACCGAGCGCCACACGACCCAGCCGAGACCCGGATAGACCAGGCCGTACTTGTGAGCGGACGTGCTGATGGACACGACGCGCTCGACGCGGAAGTCCCACTCCAGGTCGGGCTGGAGGAACGGGGCGATCATCCCGCCCGAGGCGCCGTCGACGTGGATCTTGACATCGAGCCCGGTCGAGGCCTGAATCGCATCGAGGGCCTTCGCGATCTCGGCAACCGGCTCGTACATGCCGGTGTAGGTCACACCCATGATCGCGACGACGCCGATCGTGTTCTCGTCGACGTAGTCGGCCAGGTCGTGTCCGTCGAGCACCTTGTGCTCGCGGGAGATGGGCACGTATCGGGGCTCCACGTCCCAGTAGTTGCAGAACTTCTCCCAGCACACCTGCACGGCCGACGACAGCACCAGGTTGGGCTTGTCGGTGGGCAGTCCCTTCGCGCGTCGCGCGTGCTGCCAGCGGCGCTTCAGGGCGAGTCCGCCGAGCATGCACGCCTCGCTGGAGCCGATGGTGGATGTGCCGATCGCGTCGTCCGCGTCGGGCACGTTCCACAGGTTCGCGATCATCTTCCAGCACCGTGACTCGATCTCCGCGGTCTGCGGATACTCGTCCTTGTCGATCATGTTCTTGTCGGCGGACTCCTTGTAGAGCTTCTCCGCCGATGCATCCATCCACGTGCCGACGAATGTCGCGAGATTCAGGCGCGCGTTCCCATCGAGCATCGACTCGTCGTGCACGACCTGATACGCCGTGTCGGGGAGGGACTCGCCGTCGGGAAGGCGGTCGATCGGGAAGTCCGTCGCCTCGCCGTCGCGGGCGAAGAGCGGGTTGAGTTCGGTGCGGGAGACATCGTCGGGACGAGCGGCCGTGTCGGTCATGCAGGTTCTCCTCGGGTGGGTGAGCCTCCAGACTGCCCGGTGCGCGATCATGCCGCCACCCTCCGCCGCGGGTGTGATGTCAACCCCCTCGCAAGAGCCCGCGCGGGCGGTTCGACTGGACTGGTCAGACACGACGAGAGGATCGACATGCGCGCATTGACCTGGCAGGGCCGGCGGAACGTCTCGGTGGAGACGGTGCCCGACCCGCGGATCGAGGAGCCGACCGACGCGATCGTCCGCATCACGTCCACGGCGATCTGCGGATCCGACCTGCATCTCTACGAGATCTTCGGTCCGTTCATCGATCCGGGCGATGTGCTCGGCCACGAGCCCATGGGCATCGTCGAAGAGGTCGGCGCCGCGGTGACGAACCTGTCGCCCGGCCAGCGGGTCGTCATCCCGTTCAACATCTCGTGCGGTGAATGCTTCATGTGCCGCCGCGGGCTGCAGTCGCAGTGCGAGACGACGCAGGTGACCGAGTACGGCACCGGTGCTTCGCTGTTCGGCTACACCAAGCTCTACGGTCAGGTTCCCGGGGGTCAGGCCGAGCTGCTGCGCGTTCCGCTGGCCGACTACAACACGGTGCCCGTCGGCGCGGACCTGCCCGATGACCGATACCTGTTCCTCAGCGATATCCTCCCCACGGCCTGGCAGGGCGTCGACTATGCGAGCGTGCCGGACGGGGGAACCCTCGCGGTGCTGGGGCTCGGCCCGGTGGGGCAGTTCGCTGCCCGGATCGGTGCGCACCGGGGCTTTCGGGTCATCGGGATCGACCCCGTCGCCGAACGGCGCGACATGGCGGCCCGGCACGGGGTCGAGGCGCACGGCGACGACGACGCGGTCGAGCGGGTGCTCAGCGAGACCGCCGGGCGCGGGGCGGATGCCGTCATCGACGCCGTCGGCATGGAGGCGCACGGCGCACCGTTCATCCGAGCCGCCCACCACGCCCTCGGCCACCTGCCCGACGCGGTCACCCGGCCCGTCATGGACAAGGCGGGTGTCGATCGCCTGGCGGCGGTGTATTCCGGCATCGACATGGTGCGCCGCGGCGGCACCCTGTCGATCAGCGGCGTCTACGGCGGCGATGCCGACGTGCTGCCGATGAAGACGATGTTCGACAAGCAGCTGAGCCTGCGGATGGGGCAGTGCAACGTCAAGCGCTGGATCGACGACATCATGCCGCTCGTCGAGGACGCCGCCGACCCCTTGGGGATCGACGACCTCGTCACCCACCACGCATCGCTCGAAGACGCTCCCTCGCTCTACGAGACGTTCCAGAAGAAGGAGGATGGGTGCATCAAGGTCGTGCTGCGGCCGTGAGCCCGCCATCGGCGCGCGGCCGCCGACGGAGCTTCGTCTCCGCCGGCGTGCTAGCCCTGGCGTTGACGGCGTGCGCGGCACCCCCGCTCGACCCCGACGGATCCCTGGATCGGATCACGGAGTCTGGCCTCCTGCGTGCGGGGGCGAGCCCGAGCGGCGAGCTCGTCATCATCGACGACCCGGGTCCGAGCGGTGCGCTCGTCGATCTGGTCGACGGATTCGCCGAGCAGTATGGCGCGCGCGTGTCGTGGCACGTGGACAGCGAGGAGGATCTGGTGCAGGGGCTCGCCGACGGGCGACTGGATGTCGTCGTGGGCGGAATGACCACGAGCTCGCCGTGGACCGATCTGGCATCGGTGACCCGCGGGTACCCTGCCATCGCGGGGTCGGAGGGCGCCGACGTCGCGTTCCTGCTCCCGCTCGGGGAGAACGGCCTGCAGGCGGCGCTGGAGACCTACCTCGACGAGGAGACGCGGTGAGGCGCTTCGGTCGCACCGACCTGCCGCCCGAACAGCAGGACGCGCTGCGGCGGGCGATCCGCTGGGAGTGGATCACGATCCTCCACATGGTCGTCGCCGTCGTCCTGATAGCGCTCGTGCTCGGCGGTTCGCAGGCGCTGAAGACGGCCTGGATCGAAGACATGCTGTCGCTGATCCCGCAGATCACGTTCCTGATTGCTCTCCTCCTCATCCGCAAACGCCCTTCCCGTGCCTACCCCTACGGCCTTCATCGGGCGATGGGAGTGGGGCACCTCGTCGCGGGTGTCACCCTGATCGGTGTGGGGGGCACGCTGGCCGTGGAGGCGGTGCTCGGGCTAGTGCGGCTTGAGCATCCCGCGATCGGCACGGTGCAGCTGTTCGGAGAGACGATCTGGCTCGGGTGGCTCATGATCGCCGTGTCCGTCCTCACCGGGATCGGCCCGATCGTCTTCGCCCGCGCGAAGCTGAAGATCGCCCCGACCCTGCACAACAAGCTGCTCTATGCCGACGCCGACATGGCGAAGGCGGACTGGACGACGACCCTCTCGACCGTCATCGGCATCCTCGGCATCGCCTTCGGGGTCTGGTGGCTCGATGGGGCCGCCGCCCTCTTCATCTCGACCAGCATCGTGTGGGACGGTTGGCGTAACACGCGGGCCGCCGTGCTGGATCTGATGGATCAGCGTGCGCGCACCGAGGACGACTCGCGGGTGCACCCGCTGGCGACGGACGTGCTGCGCACCCTCGAGGGTGAGCGGTGGGTGCGGTCTGCCGGCATCCGCCTGCGGGACATGGGTCAGGTGTTCCATGTGGAGGCGTTCGTGGTGCCGCGTCGCGGGCGCGCCGACCTCGGCGATATCGGGCGGGCGCGGGAGAGGGTCGCGGCGCTGGATTGGAAGATGCCGGACGTGGTCATCGTCCCGGTGGACGAGATCCCGCCGGAGGCGGAAACCCTGGCGACGCGGTGATCACCCCTTCATCCCGCTCGTGCTCACGCCCTGGATGATCTGCTTCTGACCGAGGAAGAACACGATGATCATGGGGATGGTCGCGATGACGCTGGCGGTTACGATGATCTCCCAGTGCCATTCCCCGCCGAAGCCGAAGGCGTCCACGAGGGACTTCAGGCCCCGGGGGATCGTGAACGTCGACGAGTCGCGCAGGTAGATGAGAGCCCGCATCAGGTCGGTCCACACCGCCTGCACCTCGAACACCAGGGTCACCGCGAGTGCAGGCTTGCACAGAGGCAGCGCGATGCGCCAGAAGACCGCCCACTGAGAGGCCCCATCCACTCGGGCGGCATCGAACAGATCACGGGGAAGGCCCAGCATGAACTGGCGCAGGAGGAAGACGTAGAACGCGCTCGCGAAGAGGTTCTGACCCCACAGCGGGACGAGCGTGCCGACGAAGCCGAGGGCGTTCCAGATGAGGAAGGTCGGGATCATCGTGACGGCGCCCGGCAGCATCATCGTCGCCAGCACGAGGCCGAAGAGGAAGCCGCGGCCGCGGAAGCGGAAGTACGCGAACCCCCATGCGACCATCGCGCTGGAGAAGGTCACCGTCACCGAGGCCAGCACGGTGACGATGAGGGTGTTGAGCAGCCACAGCGCCACCGGTGCATCGACCCATACCTGCACGTAATTGTCGAGCGTGAAGGTCTCGGGGATGAGCCGATTGTCGAAGACCTCGCCTCGCGGCTTGAACGATGCGCTGACCAGCCAGATGAAAGGGTAGGCGTAGATCACGGTCATCACGCTCAGCGCGGCGATCACGAGCGTCCGGCGCAGGCCGCGCCGTCGCCGGGCGGTTTGCTTCGGATCGGCGACGCGGCGCACCGCGCGCGCCGGGTCGGGAAGCGCGGACCCGCTCTCGGCCGGCCGATCCTCGGCCGCCTGCGCGTCGGTGTCGCCGGGAAGCACGCGGCTCATCGTCCGGTCTCGCCCTCGTAGTAGACCAGACGCCGGGACACGATCAGCTGTACCGCCGTGACGGCCATGATGAGCCCGAACAGCACCCACGCCATCGCCGAGGCGTACCCCATATTGAGAAACTCGAACGCCTGCTGGAACAGATAGATGACGTAGAACAGTGCGGCGTCGTTGCTGTAGGTCGTGTTGCCGCCGCCGAAGAACGCCGTGTACGCCTCGTCGAAGGTCTGCAGACCGCCGATCGTGTTGACCACGACGATGAAGAACAGCGCCGGACTGATCATCGGGATGGTCACGCTCAGGGACTGGCGCCAGAACCCCGCGCCGTCGAGACGGGCGGATTCGTAGAGTTCCTCCGGCACGTCCTGGAGGGCCGCCAGCAGGATGATGATCGAGGCACCGACCGTCCACAGGCTCATGATGATCAATCCGGGCTTGACCCACGCCGGGTCGGTCGTCCAGGCGGGCCCGTCGACACCGATCCACCCCAGCACCGTGTTGATGAGACCGTCCTGTCCGTTGAACAGCAGCAGGAAGAGGATGCCGACGGCAACCGGGGGCGTCATCTTCGGCAGGAAGAACATCGTGCGGAAGAATCCGGCGCTGCGCCCGGCTCGGTTGAGCAGCAGGGCGAGCGAGAGCGAGACCACGACGTACAGCGGCACCTGAACGAGCGTGTAGAAGAACGTGTTCGACAGTGCCAAAGCGATCTTCGGATCCTGGAAGAGCTCCTGGTAGTTCGACCAGCCGACCGCGTTCGGATCGTTGATGACGTCGTAGTCGGTGAAGGAGAGGTACGCCGAGTAGACGATTGGCCAGGCGGTGAAGACCCCGAAACCGACCAGCCATGGCGACAGGAAGAGCAGGGCGGCGCCGACGTTGCGCCGACTGGCCCGGCGTCGCGACCGGCGTCGCTCGGCCGAGACGGGAGCGCCGCCAAGCGTGTCGCGTGCCGCGCTCACTGGTCCGACTCGAGCTCTGCCCACCCCTCGTCCAGCGCTCGCTGGGCAACCTGCTGCGCGTCGGCGAGGGCCTCGGCCGGTGTCGACTGCCCGTTCAGTACGGCGTTGACGGCATCCTGCATCGCTGTCTTGAACTCCGCGTCGGCGGGGTTCGCCGGCAGCGAGAAGGTCGCCTCGTTGGCCTCGTACATCTTGCTCACCGCGGTGTCCCACGGCTCGCCGCCCGAGGTCACCATGCCCTCGATCATCTCGTCCGCCTCGACGTTTCCGGTGAGGATGCCGGTGAACGGCTTGCCCTCGGCCTCCCGCGCCTCCAGGCGCGCATCGGCGGCTGCCTCCCAGGCCTCGAGGGACGTCATCGACCGCGCCCAGCGGCAGGCTGCCTCGGGGTTTCCACTTCCGGAGGGGATCGCCCACGCGGAGCCGGACGCATACGCGAGCGTTTCGCCGCTGCGATCTCGCACCGTGTCGAATGCCATCGGTGCATCCGGACTGACGTCGTTGAGCACGTTGACGTACCACTGCTCCATCGGCATCGCGCCGAGGGTGCCGACGGCGAACTGATTGCCTTCGCCGAAGAAGTCCGCCGAGTCGCGGTAGGCCTTGACCGCACTGAACCCGCCCTGCGCGTCGTAGATCGACACCGCCCACTCGAGAGCCTCGACAACCGCCGGATCGTCGAGGCTCGCCGTGCGGCCGTCGTCGGAGATGAGGTCGGCGCCGTTGGCCTTGGCCCACAGCGGCATGAACTCCGGTAGCTTGCTGTCGTAGCCGATCACCTGCAGGTCACCGCCCTCGGACCGCTCGAGCGTCTCGTTCGCCGCGCTCACCGCCGCCCAGCTCGAACCGTTGACATCGTCGAGCGTCAGTCCGGCATCCTCGAGCAGATCGGCGTTCGCCATCGTCAGCTGAATCCCGTTGAACTCGGGGATGCCGTATACCGACCCGTCCAAGGTCACCTGATCCAGAGCCGCGGGACGATACATGCCGGTGTCGATGGCCTCGCCCTCGATGCACGAATCCAACGGCACGATGGCGCCGCGTGCTGCAAGAGAGCCGATCTGATCACGATTGGCATAGACGATGTCCGGCGGCGTTCCGGTGGCGACAGACGACAGGAACTGCTGCATGTCGAGGTCGCCCTCGATGAGGCTGACGTCCACGTCGCCGAGTTCCTGCTCGGTGAGCTCCATGCGCGAGGTGGCGACTTCGTCGACGCCGCCGAACCCCATCACGGTGAGCGTGCCGGTCAGCTCCGCCGCGGCGTCATAGTCGGCGTCGGCGTCGTCAGCGCCGCCGGTGCCGACGGCGCACGCGGACAGGAGCGCTGCGCCCGCGACGAGAGAGCCGAAAGCCACGATGCGGCGGCGGAGGGACGGGGGCATGGGTGCTCCTTCTCGACGAGCGGAAAGCCACCCGGAGAAGTGGGCGGTGGGGAGAACGTAAGAAGCGTTGGGCCGTTCGGCGAAGGGGATTGACCGCCACGACCGGTTCGACGTATAAGGGCCAGGATGAGACGCATGACACCCGGCGAGGTGAGGATCGGGACATCGGGATGGAGCTACGACCATTGGAAGGGCGTGCTGTATCCGCCCGGCGCCTCCTCGAAGCGGCTCGAGGCGTACGTGGCCGAGTTCGACACCGTCGAGCTCAACGGCAGCTTCTACCGGTGGCCGCGTGCTTCCGTGTTCGAGGGTTGGCGCGAGCGGGTACCGCCCGGGTTCCTCATGGCGGTCAAGGCGCCTCGGGGTCTGACTCACGCCCGCAAGCTGCGCGACCCCGACGAATGGGGTCGTCGGATCGGCGACGGGCTCGACGCTCTCGGTGACGCGGCCGGCTTCCTCCTGTTCCAGCTGCCACCGGACTTCGAGCGCGACGACGAGCGCCTGGCCCGTGCGCTCGAGGCGATGCCGCGTGGAGTCCCCGTCGCCGTCGAGCTGAGGCATCGGTCGTGGGATGACGAGGCGGTGTACCGCCTGCTCGAATCGCACGGCGCGGCCTCCTGCGTGATGAGCGGCGCGCACCTGCCGTGTGTGCTGCGCGCCACCGCGGAGACCGTTTACGTGAGGCTGCACGGACCGGACACCGAGCACCTCTACGCCGGGAGCTACAGCGACGACGACCTGCGCTGGTGGGCTGCGCGGATCACGGAGTGGCGTGATGGCGGGCATTCGCTCGTTGCGTACTTCAACAACGACGGCGAGGGGCATGCGGTGCGCAACGCGCGTCGGCTGAAGGAGATCCTCGGCCTCTGACGCGCGTGCCCGGCGATGACCCGCCGCGCCGAGCGGTCGCGGTGTGGTGCGCGGCGGCGCCGCGCCCTACCCTGATCACATCCGCCCGACACCTCTGCAGAAAGGCTCGGCGATGGCGATCATCTCCCGCGGGTTCGGCTCCCGTCGGCGCGAGGCCGACCCGCGCCTCCCGCCCGGTCAATACCTCACCGAGGACTTCCCCGTGCTGTCCGCGGGGCCCACGCCGAAGGTGAGTACCGACGAGTGGCGGTTCTCGGTGCGCACCGAGAAGGACATGGTCACGCAGTGGACGTGGGAGGAGTTCCTCGCGCTCGGCGTCGAGACCATCGAGACCGACATCCACTGCGTCACCCGATGGTCCAAGCTCGGCACGAACTGGCGGGGTGTCTCGCTCGATGCGGTCTTCGCCGACGTCGACACCGACCACGCCTACGCCATGATCCACTCCTACGGCGGATACACCACCAACGTGCCGATGGCCGACCTGCTGGGCGGCAAGGCGTGGATCGCCTTCGAGTTCGACGGGGCGCCGCTGACGCCGGAGCACGGCGGCCCAGCGCGCCTTCTGGTCCCCCACCTCTACTTCTGGAAGTCGGCGAAGTGGGTTCGCGGGATCGTCATGCACAAGCGCGACGAACCGGGCTTCTGGGAGCAGAACGGCTACAACATGCACGGGGATCCGTGGCGCGAGGAACGCTACTGGTGACCGTTTCCGCATGGCTCCCGGCGCGCGTGGTGTCGGTGACGCCGACCACGCCGCACGCCCGGGTGCTGATGCTCGACGTTCCGGGATGGCCGGGGAATCTCCCGGGTCAGCACCTGGATGTGCGGCTCACCGCCGAGGACGGCTACCAGGCGGAGAGGTCGTACTCCCTCGCCTCCTCGGGTGCCGGGGCGAGGGTCGAGCTCGCGGTCGACGAGATCCCGGACGGCGAGGTCTCGCCGTATCTGGTCCGCGAGGTGCGCGCCGGAGACGAACTTGAGGTGAAGGGTCCGCTCGGGGCGTACTTCGTCTGGCGCACCGACGACCCGTCGCCGGTGCAGCTGATCGCCGGCGGATCGGGCGTCGTGCCGCTGGTCGCGATCGCTCGCGCCCGCATCGCCGCATCCGCTTCGGTCTCACCGATGCGGCTGCTCTATTCGGTGCGTTCCGCCGGAGACGCGCTCTACGCCGAGGAGATCTCGACTTTCGAGGATCGAGGGGTCACGACCAGCTGGGTGTACACGCGTACGGCGCCGGACGGCTGGAACGGCCGGACGGGCCGCGTCGACGCCGACCTCCTGGCCGACGCGGTGTGGTCGCCGTCGATGAACCCGCTGATCTTCGTGTGCGGTCCGACGGGCTTCGTCGAGGCCGTCGCCGATGCGCTGGTCGTCTCAGGACACGACCCGGGGCGCGTGCGGACCGAACGATTCGGAGGGAGCTGAGCTGATGAGCGCACATCATCCCGCAGGACCGGTAGACCCGGTCACGCCCGTCGACGGCAACGTGCTCGCGGGCCGCCTCGGTGCCCTCTTCGCCGTGGAGGTCACGACTCTCATCGTCGTGTGCGGCGCGTGCGGAGCGAGCGGAGCGCTCGCCGAGGCCGTCGTCGAACTCGACGACGAGGCTGCGATCGTGCGCTGCCGCGCGTGCACCCACACGCTGTTCACCGTGCTGGGAGACGACGAGGCGCCGGTGCTGCGACCCGCATCCCTCGCGAGCATCGCCGCACCGGCGCCGAAGCCGTGAATCAGCGCGGGACGTCGCCGCGCCACGCGCCCGTCTCGGCGCCCTGAGCCTCGATGAACTCCTTGAAGTTCTTCAGGTCCTTCTTGACCGCGTGGCCGCCCGCGCCGACCAGGTCGCCGATCTTCTCGAGCGCGCCCTGCGGCTCCCAATCGAGCTGAACGGTGACGCGGGTCGTGGTGTCGCTGAGCTTGTGGAAGGTCACCACCCCGGCGTGCTCCGTGTCGCCGCCCGTGCTGTTCCACGCGACGCGCTCGTCGGGATGCTGCTCGGTGATCTCCGCGTCGAACTCGCGCTCGGCTCCGCCCACCTTCACCTTCCAGTGGGTGTGCGTGTCGCCGGTCTGCGTGATCTCCACGACTTCGTCGAGGAACTTCGGGAAGCTCTCGAACTGGGTCCACTGGTTGTACGCGACCGTGACCGGCACGTCCACGTCGATGTTCTCGGTGATCTGAGCCATGAGAGTCCTTTCGTCGTCGGGTTCACGACGCTAGGCGTCGCCCGGAACCGGCCCGAGGGGGTTGAAGCGACCGGAGCACAGTGCTACGCGGGCTCTGTCTTCGCGAGGGTGTCCACGGCGTGCTCGAACCTCAGCGTCTGCACGATCTCCACCGCCTGGTCGTACCGTGCGCCGCCGAGCGCCACGAAGACGGCGCCGACGACGTCGATGAAGCCCACGGTCCGTCCATCGACCGAGACCACGTACCGGTCGAGATCCACCAGCATCCACTGCACCCTCTCGCGCGCCGGGGCGGGCTCGACTGGTGCGCGGGGCGGAAGGGCGCGCAGCGAAGCGATCACATCGTCGTCGTGAGCCGGCAGCTGATCCGTCTTCGGTGTCATGGTGTGTCCCCCTCCGTGCCGGATCTCGTCCGGTCTGGTTACTGTGCGCCGCGCGGCGGGCCTGACCCAGGGGGTTGACAACGCCTAACGGATGCGCGCCCGGACGGCAAGGGGGTGAAGCGAGCGGGGCAGCCGAGGGAACGTGGAGACGACGAGAAGGAGGCGGCATGAGCACCGCGAATGACATCCCGGAAGAGCGCGACGAGGAAGCGACCGTCGGAGCGCAGCCCGTCGCGGGACGCGATACGACCATCGAGCAGGACCCTGCGGCAGACCCGGCGCAGGCGGAATGGGAGATGACGCAACGCCGCGACGAGGGCGACCCGGACGTGCTCGACCCCTCGCCTGCGGCGACGGGGGACGACCCCGATCAGATCCCGGGCGACATCGATCAGATCCCCGTCGACGACCTTCCCGGCCGTGCCGGGCAGCCCGACTCGCAGGGGGAGGACCCGGTCGTCGCCGAACTCGGCGAGGAGGGCGAAGGAGACATCGGCCCGGCTGATCTCTGACCCCGGGCCCGACCAGCGTCGTCGGCGGTCAGCGCCCGCGCGTGTGCAGCGCGTTCGCGACGCCCGCGCCGAGCACGAGTGCGGCGGCCGCGAGCGGCGCCCACAGGGCGGTACCCGCGCCGGTCGATTCCGCCAGTGCGCCGACGAGTGCGGATGCTGCCGACTGGCCGACGATCACACCGGAACCCAGCATGGTCATCACCGTGGCCGAGCGTCCGGCCGGTGCGCGGCCGGCGGCGAGGGTGTACATCGTCACGAGGGTCGGCCCGATCCCGATGCCGACGACCAGCAGCGTGACGAGCATGCCGGCGACCGATGTGACGAGACCGAGCGCGATGGCGCCCGCCGCGAGCACGGCACCGAACGTCGTCCACCGGGCGGCGAGGGTGAAGCGGGCGGGGAAGAGGGCCACCGCGAGCGCCAGCGCGGCCGAGCCGAGCCCCATGGCGCCGTAGACGAGGCCGGCCTGCTCCGGCGCCCCGCGCTCAGCCATGAAGGCGGTGAGCGCAGTGAGCGCGCTGCCGAAGAACAGGCCCATGCCGAGCGTGCCGGCCACCGGCACCAGCACCTCGAATCGGAAGAGTTCGCGCACCGGTGCCCGCGGGGCGGGTGCTGCGTCGGCCGCGCGCACTGTCGCGGTCGGGTGCAGCGCGAAGGCGGTGACGAACACGACCGCGAGCACGGCGGCGCCCACCACCGGTGCCGTCGGTCCCGCGGTCGCGGCCAGCAGCCCGACGACCACCGGTCCGAACACGAACGCCATCTCGTCGGCGGCCGACTCGTAGGCCATCGTGCCGTTGAGCACGCGAGCCGCCCGCGGGCGCGGGTACACGCGCGTGATGATGCCGACCAGCCGGCTGCGTGAGAGGGGCGCGACCTGCGGCGTGGACGCCCCGATGAGGAAGGCGATCACGAGCAGCGTCGAGGTCGGTGCGGGGGAGAAGGCCAGCCACGCGATCAGCGCGAGGAGTCCGCTGTTGACGAGGCCGGCGATCAGCACCACCGGCCGCTGACCCCATTTGTCGGCGGCGGCCCCGAGCAGGGGGCCGATGAGGGCGGTGCCGAGGCCCGTCAGGGCCGAGGTCGCCCCGCCGAGGGCGATCGAGTCCCGGGCGGCGACGACGAGGGTCAGCACGCCGACCACCATCATCGCGAACGGGAGGCGGGCAATGAGGGCGATCGGGAAGTAGCCCGCGCCGGTCTGTCGGAGAAGTGACGCCGGCGACGGTGCCGGCGTCTTGGGGGTGGCGCTCGTATACATCTTTCCTGTGTTCCTGCCACGGCCGGATGCCGTGGATGTGCGCCGCGGTCTGCGACGACTCGTGCCGCCTTGGCCGACCGCGGGCCGCCAGGTAGTTACACAACGGGATGACCACGACACTGTAGCCGGAACGCCTGGGCACGCCCTGGGCAGAGCGCGGGGGTGAACAGTCGGTTGCCCGGATGGCGGGAGCGGTGCCCGAGCCGTCACAATGGAGGCTCGCGCGCCCGGGCGCCGGGGACGGAGGAAGCATGGACGACGCGGGGGAGCCGATGCCGGACGCGCCGATCGTGTCGTGCGCCGCTGGGGCCTTCGCCGGCGTCGAGCGTGACGGCGTGCGCCTGTTCGCCGGCATCCGCTACGCCGCGCCGCCGACGGGCGAAGCCCGGTGGCGCGACCCGCGGCCCGCCGCGGTGCCGACAGGTGTGACCGCAGCCTCGGCGTTCGGGGCCGTCGCGCCGCAGCAGGTGAACAGGGCTATGGATCTCGGCCCCGACCCGGTGATGGACGAGGACTGCCTGTTCCTCAACGTGTGGGTGCCCGACGGCGCCGACCCGCGGACGCGGCCGGTGATGGTGTGGGTGCACGGCGGCGCCTACACGTTCGGCGCGGGCAGCCAGCCCCTCTACGACGCTGCCCGCCTGGTGCGCACCGGCGATGTCGTCGTCGTCACCATCAACTACCGCATCGGCGGACTCGGCTTCCTCGACCTTTCCGGATTCAGCGACGGCGAGCACGTCTTCGACGGCAATCTCGCCCTCAAGGACGTGCTGGCCGCCCTCACGTGGGTGCAGACGAACATCGCGGCGTTCGGGGGCGACCCGTCTCGCGTGACGGTGTTCGGCGAATCCGCGGGAGGGGGCCTGGTCACGACGCTGCTCGCTGTGCCTCGCGCCGAAGGGCTGGTGCACCGTGTCATCGCGGAGTCGTCGCCGGTCTCGAGCGTGTACGGGCGTGAGCGCTCCGAGCGCGTCGCCGACCGCTTCCTCACGATCCTCGGCGAGCGCGACCCCGCGAAGCTGCGACGGGTGCCGGCCGAGCGCATCGTGGATGCCGCCACGCGCGTGTTCGCGGAGATCCCGGCAGCCGACCCGGGCACCATCGCGTTCTCGCCGATCATCGACGGCGACCTGGTGCCGGAGTCGCCGATCACCGTGCTCTCGGAGGGGCGGGCCCTTCCGATCCCGCTCCTGATCGGCACGAACAAGGACGAGGCGTCGTTCTTCCGCTTCATGAAGTCGCCGCTCCTGCCGATCACCGATGATCAGATCGATCGGATGTTCGCCGACCTCAAGGTGGAGGATCCTCTTCTCACCCTCCCCGAGATGGAACAGGTGCGCACCGCCTACGAAGACACGCGGCATCGGGCCATGGGCCTCGGGATCGCGCGGGACGTCGGCTTCCGCATGCCCACGCTGTGGACGGTGGAGGGTCATTCCCGCATCGCCCCGACATACCTGTACCGCTTCGACCACGCCACGCCGTTCCTGCGGCTCATCGGCCTCGGTGCCACCCACGGCAGCGAGCTGCCCTATGTGTGGGGTGCCGTCGACGGGCCGACGAAGGGACCGGTCTTCCGCCTCGGCGGCCGGCACGCGGCGCAGCGCATCTCGCACCGGGTGATGCGTCGCTGGGCGGCGTTCGCGCACGGCGGCGCCCCCGATGCCGCCGACGCGACCGCGTGGCCGGCCTTCGACGAGCAGCGTCGCGCGACCCTCGTGATCGACGGGGTCGACCGGGTGGTCGACGACCTCGACGCCACGCTTCGCGCCGGCTGGGGCGACGAGGTGCTCGCCTTCACGTGAGCGACGCTCCGTCGCGCGCGGCGAGCCGCCACTACTGTGAGGGGTCATGACCGACTCGTCCCGCTCCGGACGCACCGATACCGCGCGTGCGGGCGTGCGGCAGGTCGCCGAGCGGGCGGGTGTGTCGACGCAGACCGTCTCGCGCGTGATCAACGACCATCCGCACATCCGCCCCGAGACGCGAGAGCGCGTGCTCGCCGCCATGGCCGAGCTCGACTACCGGGTGAACAACGCCGCGCGCACGCTCGGCACGCGAACGACCCGCACCCTCGGCGTGATCGCCTCCGACGCGACCCTGTACGGTCCCGCGGTGGGGATCGCGGCGCTGGAGACGGCCGCCCGAGCCGCCGACCGGTGGATCGCGACGGCCTACGCCGACGCCGAGGACACGGCGTCGGTCGTCGAGGCCGCGGGCCGGCTGCGCGCCCAGGGGGTGGACGGGATCATCGTGCTCGCCCCGCACGAGCGCTCGCTCGACGCGGTGGTCGCCGCTCATGCCGACGTGCCCGTCGAGGCGCTGCACGCCGGCGAGGGATACCAGCGGCAGCGCGAGGGTGCAGCGCTCGCCGTCGCGCACCTGTGGGAGCTCGGGCATCGTCGCATCGCCCACCTCGCCGGCCCCGCCGACTGGCTCGAAGCGCGCGCCCGCATCGACGGTGTCCGCGAAGCGCTCGCCGCGCGCGGGACGACGGGGCCGATGTGGACGGGCGACTGGACCGCGGTCTCCGCGGCGGCGCTCGCCCCCGACATCGCCGCGGCGATCACCCGCGCCGACGGCCCGTCGGCGGTCGTCGCCGCCAACGACCAGATGGCGCTGGGTCTGATCGCCGGCCTCCGAGAAGCGGGACTCGACATTCCGGGAGAGGTGAGCGTGATCGGCTTCGACGACAATCCCGACGCGGCTTTCTACCGACCGCCGCTCACCACGGTGCGCATCGACCTCGCGGGAGAAGCCCGACGTGTCGTGGCGGCGGTGCTCGGCGCACCCGTCCTGCCTTCGGCGCCGCCCATCGTCGTGCCGCGGGCGTCCGCGGCGGCACCGCGCGAGATCTTGCTTCCCTGACATACGACTGGCGCCGGAGAATTGTTACCGGTAACATTGCGCACGGTCGGTGCACGTCGACCAGCCGCACGAGACCCGACGGAGGACCCGTGACCGATTTCAGCGCCGAGATCAGCGCATCCATCGACGCCGTGCGCGCGGACGTCGCCCGCCTGCACGGCGAACTCGTCCGCTACGGCCTGGTCGTCTGGACCGGAGGAAACGTGTCCGGGCGCGTGCCCGGAGCCGACCTGTTCGTCATCAAGCCCTCGGGGGTCTCTTACGACGATCTCGCGCCGGAGAACATGATCCTGTGCGACCTCGACGGGGCGGTCGTTCCGGGCACTCCCGGGAGCGAGCGCAGTCCGTCGAGCGACACCGCGGCGCATGCCTACGTCTACCGGAACATGCCCGAGGTCGGCGGCGTCGTGCACACCCACTCCACCTACGCGGTCGCGTGGGCCGCGCGCGGCGAGGAGATCCCGTGCGTCATCACCGGGATGGCCGACGAGTTCGGCGGCCCCATCCCGATCGGACCGTTCGCGGTCATCGGCGACGACTCGATCGGCCGCGGCATCGTCGAGACCCTGCGCGGTCACCGATCCCGAGCCGTGCTCATGCAGAACCACGGGCCCTTCACGATCGGGGTCAGCGCGAAGGATGCGGTCAAGGCCGCCGTGATGTGCGAAGACGCCGCGCGCACCGTGCACCTGGCCCGACAGGCGGGGCCGCTCATCCCGATCCCGCCGGAGAAGATCGACGCGCTCTACTCCCGCTACCAGAACGTGTACGGGCAGACCTCGGACGAACGGCGCGACTCCGCCGATGCGCACGACCGGGGAGAGGACGCGCGATGAAGGGTGTACTGGGCATCGAACTCGGCTCGACGCGTATCAAGGCGTGTCTCGTCGAGGCGACGGATCCGACCGCGGTGATCGCGACCGGATCCTTCGCGTGGGAGAACCGCCTCGAGAACGACCTGTGGACCTACGACCTCGACGAGGTGTGGCACGGAGTGCGTGCGGCAGTCGCAGAGCTGCTCCGGGAAGCGCGTTCGGGCGACGGCGAGGCCCCCGAGATCATCGGGCTCGGGATCTCGGCGATGATGCACGGATACCTCGCGTTCGACGCCGACGACCGGCTGCTCGCTCCGTTCCGCACATGGCGCAACACGAACACGGGAGCGGCGGCGGCCGAGCTCTCCGAGGCGTTCGGGGTGAACATCCCGCTGCGCTGGTCGATCGCCCACCTCCACCAGGCTCTGCGCGATGGGGAGGCGCACGTTCCGCACATCGCCGCCGTCACGACCCTCGCCGGATACGTGCACCGCCGGCTCACGGGACGGCACGTGCTGGGCGTCGGCGATGCCTCGGGCATGTTCCCGATCGGCGCGGGCGGTGTCGCCTACGACGCCGATCTCGTCGCGCGGTACGCCGAGCTGGCGCCCGAGGTGGATCTGCTCGCCCTGCTGCCCGAGCCCCTCGCCGCCGGCGCCGACGCGGGCCGGCTCACCGCCGAAGGCGCATCGCTCCTCGACCTCGATGGTGCCATCCCCGCCGGCATTCCGATGTGCCCGCCCGAGGGAGATGCCGGAACGGGCATGGTCGCCACCGGCGCGGTCGCGCCGCGCACCGGCAACGTCAGCGCGGGCACGAGCATCTTCGCGATGGTCGTGCTGGAGCATCCGCTCGCCGAGGCGCATCACGAACTCGACCTCGTGACCACCCCCGCCGGCGACCCGGTCGCGATGGTGCACTGCAACAACGGGGCGAGCGAGCTCGCGGCGTGGGCCGGCATGTTCGAGCGCTTCGCCGCCGCGGCGGGATCGCCGCTCGCCTCCGACGCGGTGTTCGACGTGCTGTTCCGCGAAGCGCTGTCCGGCGCTCCGGATGCCGGTGGCCTGCTCGCCTACAACCACCTCGCGGGGGAGCCCATCGCCGGACTCGACGCGGGACGCCCGCTGTTCGTGCGAACCCCCGACAGCTCCTTCAGCCTCGCGAACGTCATGCGCGCCCAGCTCTACGGCGTCTTCGGCACCCTCGCCCTCGGCATGCGCGTGCTCGCCGGCGAGGGCGTCGCGATCGACCGGATGCTCGCGCACGGCGGCATGTTCCGCACCGCCGGGGTCGCTCAGCGCTTCCTCGCGGCGGCCCTCGACGCTCCCGTCGCCGTCGGCGAGACGGCGGCCGAGGGCGGCGCGTGGGGCATGGCCGTGCTCGCCGCCTACCGCGTGCACGGCGGCGATCGCGATCTGTCGACGTATCTCCACGACGAGGTCTTCGCCGGTGTCGAGGCCGACACGGCGCATCCGCACCCCGACGACGTCGCCGGCTTCGCCGCCTACCTCGACCGCTACGCCGCCGGCCTGGCCGTCGAGGCCGCCGCCGTCTCCGCCCTGTGACAGAAGGACACCCATGACTCGCAACGCACTCGCGACCACGCTCGACGGATACGAGGTCTGGTTCGTCACCGGCAGCCAGAACCTCTACGGCGACGAGACCCTGCGCCAGGTCGCCGAGCAGTCGCAGGCGGTCGTCGCGGGCCTGTCCCGCCTGCCCGTGACCGTCGTGTGGAAGCCGGTGCTGAAAGACGCCGAAAGCATCCGCCGTCTCGCCCTCGAGGTGAACGCCCGCGACGACGTGATCGGCGTGATGGCGTGGATGCACACCTTCAGTCCGGCGAAGATGTGGATCGCCGGCCTCGACGCCCTCCAGAAGCCGCTGCTGCACCTGCACACGCAGGCGAACGTCGAGCTGCCGTGGGCAGACATCGACTTCGACTTCATGAACCTCAACCAGGCCGCGCACGGCGACCGCGAGTTCGGCTACATCCAGACCCGCCTGGGCGTCGCGCGCAAGACCGTCGTCGGTCACGTCTCGAATCCCGACGTGCTGCAGCAGGTCGAGGACTGGCAGCGCGCGTGCGCCGGGTGGGCGGCATCCCGCACCCTCAAGCTCGCCCGCTTCGGCGACAACATGCGCTACGTGGCGGTGACCGAAGGCGACAAGACCGAAGCCGAGCTGCGGTTCGGCGCGCAGGTCAACACGTGGGGCGTGAACGACCTCGCCCGTGCCGTAACGCAGGCTGAGCCGCACGCCATCGACGCCCTGGTGCAGGAATACGCCGACCTCTACGACGTGCAGCCTGAGTTGCTGCCGGGTGGCGCGCGCCACGCGGCGCTGCGAGACGGCGCCGCCATCGAGATCGGCCTGCGCTCGTTCCTCGAAGAGGGCGGATTCGGCGCGTTCACGACGAGCTTCGAAGACCTCGGGGCCCTCACCCAGCTGCCGGGACTCGCCGTCCAGCGCCTCATGGCCGACGGCTACGGGTTCGGCGCAGAGGGCGATTGGAAGACCGCCGTGCTCGTGCGCATCGCGAACGTCATGGGTGCGGGGCTCCCCGGCGGGGCTTCCCTCATGGAGGACTACACGTACGACCTCGTGCCGGGTGATGAGAAGATCCTCGGCGCCCACATGCTCGAGGTGTCGCCGTCGCTGTCAACGCAGCGTCCGCGCCTCGAGGTGCATCCGCTCGGGATCGGCGGCAAGGACGACCCGGTACGGCTCGTCTTCACCGCGGACCCCGGGCCCGCCCTGGTGGTGGCGATGAGCGACATGCGCGACCGGTTCCGCCTCGTGGCGAACGTGGTCGAGAACGTCGACGCGCCCGATCTGCCGAAGCTCCCGGTCGGACGCGCGGTGTGGAAGCCGGCGCCGGACTTCGCGACGTCGGCGGCCTGCTGGCTCGCGGCCGGCGCGGCGCACCATACTGTGATGACGACCGCCGTCAGCCTCGACGTGTTCCGCGACTTCGCGGAGATCGCGCGCACCGAGCTCGCCGTCATCGACGAGCAGACCACGGTGCGCGGCTTCCAGCAGGAGCTGCGGTGGAACCAGGCGTACTACCGACTCGCACAAGGACTCTAGAACCATGGCACGAATCCCCGCGTCCGGCATCCAGCACACCATCCGGGCGGGTGAGTACGAAGCCGTCATCGCGAGCGTCGGCGCGACCCTGCGCTCGCTGACCTTCGCGGGCCGAGACCTGGTCGTGCCGTTCGGTGCCGACGAAGTGCGCCCGGCGCATCGCGGCGCGACCTTGGCGCCGTGGCCGAATCGCGTCGTCGACGGTGCGTACTCGTTCGGCGGCCGGGAATTCCAGCTCGCCCTGACCGAGCCGGCACGCGCACACGCGTTGCACGGGCTGGCCACGTGGCTCGACTTCGACGCCGTCGACGCGGGCGCCGATCACGTCGTGCTCGAGGCGGTCATCCCGCCGCAGACGGCCTATCCGTGGCGTCTGCTGGTGCGCGCGTCGTTCGCCCTCGGGGCGGATGGGCTGACCCAGTCGGTCACGGTGCACAACGAATCGGATGCGCCGGCACCGTGGGGAACGGGCCCGCACCCCTATCTCGTGGCGGGTGAGGGCCGGGTCGATCAGTGGACTCTGACGCTGCCCGCCGACCAGGTGCTGGCCGTCACGCCGGAGCGGCTCATCCCCACGACCCTCCGCCCCGTCGACGCCGACGATCCGGCGCGGTTCGACTTCCGCGCGGCACGGCGCATCGGCGCCGTCGAGATCGATCACGCCTACACGGACCTCGTGCGCGACGGCGACGGTCACGCGACCGTGACGCTGACCGCAGAGGACGGCTCGGGCGTGCTCATGCAGTGGGATGCGTCATGTCCGTGGGTGCAGGTTCACACGGCCGATCGGCCCGACCCCGACGAGAGCAGGCTCGGGCTCGCGGTCGAGCCGATGACGTGTGCGCCCGATGCCTACAATGCCGACAGCTACGACTACGACGCGGGACTCATCGTGATCGAGCCGGGGCAGGAGTCGACGGCATCGTGGCGGATCGCGGCGATCGCCTGACCGCTGCGTTCGCCTGACCGCGGCGTTCGATCGTCAGTGGTGGTCGTGCGTCGCCGGCTGATAGCCGCCGGGAGTATCGGCGAGGCGTGTCGCCTCGACGGATGACAGCGCGGGGGTGACGAGGGCCGACACCACGATGGCCCCCGCGACGAGGCCGATGACGGCGCCACCCGTGCTCCCGCTCGGGCGCCGGCCGGTGCGCCGCAGGGCGCGGGCGCTCGAGGCGGCGACCACGATGATGAGCGCGACGGCGGCGGCGGCGGCGAACGCGCTCGTGTGCGCCGCGTCGACGATCAGGGCGCCGGCGATCGCCAGGATGGCGCCGATCGATGCGGCGATCGTGACGCGAGGAAGCGGCAGGACGCCACGCGCGAGGACGACGGCGCCCCACACCATCGCCGCCGCGCCGAGAGGGAGCAGGGCGACGCCGATGGCTCGCGATGCGAGCGACGAGTCGTCGGCCGTGATCGCGCCCGCCGCGAGGGCGAGTTGGATGAGGCCGGCGCCCCACGCCGCGATCGCGGGAACCGTGACGGTCCACGCGATCGCGGGGGTGCGCCGACGAGCGTCGTGCGAGCTCGACATCTGTCCGGCTCAGGCGAGGCGGCCGCGAGCAGACGTGCTCCGGTCCGCGGCAAGGCCGACGCCGAGCAGCACGATGGCGCTCGCCAGGTGCAGGAAGTGGTCGAACGTGTTGAGGGCGAGGATGTTCGCCGCGGTTCCCACCAGGAAGAACCCGACGACGCCGAGCAGGAGGTAGACAGCTCCCACGGCGATGTTGATGCCCTTGGCCGCGGCCACGGACGACAGGCCGCCGATGAGGAGAACGGCTCCCACCGCGACGTGGACGATGTTGTGCAGCGGGTTCACCTCGAAGATGCCGAGGAGCAGCCCACCCTCGGTCGCGATGAATCCGACGCCGCCGGTGACGAGGAAACCGAGCAGACCTACGACGATGTAGACCGCGCCGAAGATCGAGGCGACGAGGCGGTTCGGTGACGATGACATGTGTAACCTCCTGAATCTGTGCAACGGGGTGTCGCACAGGTGATTCGCAGTATCGGCATTTTCGGATTGCCCGCGGGTGCCGATGTCCGCGGAAACTCCCGGGTCCGCTGCGTCGCGCGGGCCCGGAGCGAGCGGGTCAGCTGTCGCCGCGCATCTTCTCGTTGGCCTCGTTCTTCGCCTTCACCGAGTCGCGCTCTGCTTCGGCCTTCTTGACGTCGGATTCCGCGCGCATCTCGTCGAGCTTGTCGTCGATGCGGTCCCGGGTGTCTTCCCACGCTTCGCCGGCCTTGCGACCGGCGGTCTCCGCGGCATCCTTCGCGTCATCCATGAATCCCATGAGTCACTCCTCTTCTCGAAAGGCAACCGGGTCCCTGTCTGGGCCCGGTTGAGACGCTATTGCGCGCGTGCGGGCTTGGGGATGGGCTTGCGCGGGCTTCGGGCGACGGGTATCGCACACGGCGCATGCCAGATCCGGCTCAGGTGCGGACGATACGATCTCGTGTGGACGGGAGGTGTGCGGATGGGGCGCAACGCAGACGCGATCGCGGAAGGTGTCTCGATCGCCGACGCCGCGGCACGGCTCGCGGTGCGCAACCGCATCCTCGTCGACACGATCGCGCGCAACGAGCCCTTCGATCCCGAACGGGTCGCCCCTTTCGCCAGGGAGACGCTTCTGGCGCTCGCCGCCGAGCAGGAGGCCGCGGCCGACCTCACCCGCAAGCAGCGCAAGAAGGCGTGGGGGAAGTACTCCGATCCCGACGGCACGCACGACTACCGCGATCGGGACACCCGCAACCTTCGACGTCGACAGCGGCAGTACACCGGCGTCGCGAAGGTGCTGCGCGAGCGGGCCGACGACGCCGAGGCCGTCGCTGAACTCGTCGCCGGTGCACGCCAGGCCGCCTGGGGCGACGTCGAGTCGAATCTGCAGCGGCGGCTGGTCGTCGAGGGAGCACGTCCCGACCTCGAACCCGACTACGGGCAGATGCGGGCCGCACGCATGCAGGCTCTGCGTCTCGTCGATCTGCCGCGCCTGGCAGCCCACCGCCGTCGTATCGGCGACGTCACGGTCGGAGCGGTGGACGAACCGGAAGACGTCGCCGCCGCCATCGATTCGCCACCGACCGAATCGTGAGGTAGTCTGAACCTCGGCCTTCGCGCCGTTTCGCGCGGAGGTCCTGCGCCTCTAGCTCAATGGATAGAGCATCTGACTACGGATCAGAAGGTTGGGGGTTCGAGTCCCTCGAGGCGCGCACTGTGTTGAGACAGTGAGGAATCCCTCGCCCATCGGGCGGGGGATTTTCGCGTTTCCGGCGGCGGTCGGCCCGTATGGCACACGGGCGCGATGGCGTCCCGAGGTCGGCGCTGCCGGCTGATCCCGACCCTTTCGGCATGCTTGTCGTTCCGTTCGCCCAGGGCGATCGAAAGATCTGGCACTCGCAGGAGGAGAGTGCTAATCTGGGCTTACTTGAGTCAATGTGACTCAACTTGGACAAGACACTGTCGGATGGCCGCATCCGACCCGCTACGAAGGAGCAGAAATGGGAACCTACGACCCGTTCCGTGAGCTGGACCGCATGGCGTCGAGCCTCCTCGACGCGCGACGTGGACCCCGCCGCATGCCGATGGACCTCTATCGCGATGGCGACCACTACGTCCTGAACGCCGACCTCCCCGGCATCGACCCGGGCTCGGTCGACATCGACGTCGACGGCCAGCTGCTGACGATTCGCGCCGAGCGGACCCTCGCGTCGGGCGACGGCGTCAAGTGGATCACACGGGAGCGCGAGGCGGCGAGCTTCGTGCGGCAGCTGAACCTCGGACAGGGCATCGACACCGAACGCATCTCGGCGAGCTACGGCAACGGCGTGCTGTCGGTGACGATCCCGGTCAGCGAGAAGGCGAAGCCGCGCAAGATCGAGGTCGCGACCGAGGCCCAGCGCTCGGTGCTGCAGGCGCATGAGTCCCACTCCGCGGCATCCGCGGACGGACCGACGCCCGTCGAACAGTAGACCTCCCTCCGGCGACAGCCCCGACTCCACGAGCCGGGGCTGTCGCTCTGTCTCGGCGCGGAGCAGTCCGTGGGGCGTAGCCTGGAGCGATGAGCGCCTATGTCTCGGCGTTCGAGCTGTTCTCCATCGGAATAGGACCCTCGAGCTCCCACACCGTCGGCCCGATGCGCGCCGGGCGTGAGTTCGCCGTCCGCCTGCGCGAGAGCAAGCTTCTCGACCGGGTCACGGGGGTTACGTGCGCGCTCTACGGGTCCCTCGGGGCGACAGGAATCGGCCACGGCACTCCGGATGCGGTGGTGGCCGGGCTTTCCGGGCTCGATCCCGAGACGGCCGATCCGGGAGCGATCCGCGGGGCCTGGTCGAACCTGGCGGACGGGGACCGGATGCTCCTCGGCGGCATGAGACCGGTGCCCTTCGCCAAGGCGGACGTGAGCTTCGAACCTCGGACGCGCCTCCCGGAGCATCCGAACGCGATGACGCTCGTCGCGCGCGACGACGAGGGCGGCGTGCTGGCTGAGGAGACCTATTACTCCGTGGGCGGCGGTTTCATCCGGCGCGACGGCGAGGCTCCGAGGATCGAAGCGACTCCGTCACCGATCCGCTTCGATTCGGCGGAGGAGCTCCTCGCGATCTGCGACGAGCGCCACCTGACGATCGCCGAGGCTGCGCGCATGAACGAGACGGCGCTGCGCTCGGAGGCCGAGGTCGCGGCCGGCCTCGATCGCATCTGGGATGCGATGGCCGACTGTGTCACGGCGGGTCTGCACGCCGACGGCGTGCTGCCGGGCATGCTGAAGGTGAAGCGGCGCGCGAGCGTGATCCGAGCACAGCTCGAGGACACCACTGCGGCCGGTGGTCGCGAGTTGCCGGGAGAGTGGCTCGGCGCGTTCGCCCTGGCCGTGAACGAGGAGAACGCCGCCGGAGGCCGGGTCGTCACCGCGCCGACGAACGGTGCGGCCGGAATCCTGCCGGCGGTCGCGATGTACTGGTGGCGTTTCCTGGCCGACTCGGGACTCGGCGCCGGAAACGCCGTCACGCCCCACGGGGAACTGGTCGGCAGTGCCCTCTTGGGGTTCGGCACCGCGGGCGATGTCGCCGACGCGGGGGACGACGACGCCGTCGCGGACGCGAACCGCCGCCGTGGCATCCGCCGCTTCCTTCTCACGGCGACCGCTCTCGGGTCGCTCTTCAAGGCGAACGCGTCGATCTCGGGTGCCGAAGGCGGCTGTCAGGCCGAGGTCGGGTCGGCGTGCGCGATGGCGGCCGGCGGACTGACGGCGGTGATGGGCGGCACGAACCGCCAGATCGAGAACGCCGCGGAGATCGCGATGGAACACCACCTCGGCCTGACGTGCGATCCCGTCGGTGGGCTCGTGCAGATCCCCTGCATCGAGCGCAACGCGATTGCCGCATCCACCGCCGTCACCGCGGCGCGGCTGGCCCTGCGCGGGGACGGTTCGCACTTCGTGTCGCTCGATGCGGTCGTCGAGACGATGCGTCAGACCGGCATCGACATGTCCCACAAGTACAAGGAGACCAGCGAGGGCGGTCTCGCGGTGAACGTCATCGAGTGCTGACCCGCCGGATGCCGCATCCGTCGGTTCACCTGTCACCGGATGCCGCCTCCTCCGGTTCACCTGTCACGGGATGCCATATCCTCCGGTTCACGTGTCACCACATGTCGCATCCGCTCCGGAAATCGGCATCCAATGACAACCGAAAACCACGTCCGCGCGAGGTCACGCGGACGGATCGCATGCCCAGCCGCGCTGTGCGAGATGGTGGCGGATGCGGGTCACGGCGGGGCTGACACTCGGGGCGAGGTGGATCGCTGAGAACCGCAGCACGGTCCATCCCAGATCCTGATATCGCCCGTACTTCTCGATGTCGCGATTCCACTGGCGGCGGTTGGTGCGATGGTGGTCGCCCTCGCACTCGATCAGGAGGCCGAAGGTCGGATAGGCGAACTCCGTGCACCCGACGAGGTGTCCGCGATCGTCTCGCACATCGTGATCGAGGACCGGATCGGGGAGCCCCGCGCGCCACAGCCCGAGGCGAAGCGCCGTCTCGGTGGGGCTCGCCACCCCTTCGCGCACGAGCGGCAGTGCCTGGCGGAGTGCGGATGCGCCGATCCGGCGACCGGCTTCGATCGAGGCCTCGAGCTGAGCGAACGTCGCGAGAGCGGTCTCCGGTCCGGTGCGATGCCCATCCTCGGTGCGAGGTCTATGCAGGAGTGCATCTCCGGCGGCGACGAGGTCGTCGAGCGAAAGGATGCCGCCGAGCTGCGCCCAGGTCGCCGCGGGCGACGCGATGCGCATCCCGTCGCGGATCCGGACCGAGACGAGGTGAGCCGCCAGCTGGTGACCGCGGACCCCTGCCGCGCGCGGCGCGCGGTGCGGCGCGGCGACGGAGACGTCGAGGGCGTCCGGCTCGAGAGCGCCGCTCGGAAGGGGCAGCCCCCACAGCGCGGCCGCCGTGCCATGACTGAAGAACGCGTGGTCCGCCATCACCGTGTTGTAGGCGGCCGCCCTCCTCGCCATGTCCTGCCGTCTTCGTCGCGCGGCCTCAGCGCCGGGCGTCGCGGTCTCCGACGCGATGTCGACGGCGCCGGTCGCACGCATTCGAGCGCCGATGAACGGCATCTCCAGGTCCCGTCCGCGCAGGCGTCGTGCGCTCACGCCCATCCGGCGGGCCTCTGCGACGGAGAAGGCGACGTCCAGCCGCGGATCGATCGGTTCCGGTCGCCGTGGCATGCACCCGACTATCGCGTCACCGCTCGCGCCGCACCCGCCACTTCCCGGCATCCGGGGATGGATGCTGTCTCCTCCCGCCCTGTGGAGGAGCGGTGCGCCCCCCCCGATTCATATGGCGCAGGATGTCGCATCCCGCCATTCACCGGTCGCGGGATGTCGCATCCGGGGCCGAAACCGACGATGAGCGGCAACCGAACACTCTCGAACGACATCGAGGGGCAACCGAACACTCCTGGAGGGCAGCAGTCAGGCGCGAGCTCGCAGCTTGGCGGTGATGTCGCGGAGGCGCGCGAGTTCGTCGTCGTCGAGGCACGACATCCGGTCCGCGATGGAGCGGGCGTGCTGCGAGGCGACGCGACGGAAGGTGGTCGCACCGCGCTCCGTCGCGCGCACCAGCGAGCCGCGACCGTCGTCGGGGTCGGGGCATTTCGAGATCAGGCCGCGCTGCACCATCCGGTCGACCAGGCGCGACACGCTCGGCTGGCTGATGAGCATGTTGGCGGTGATGTCACGCAGGCGTGCGGTCATCTCGGGCCCGCGCGTGACCGTCAGCAGCACGTCGTATTCGCCCTGGCCGAGCTCGTCGTCGTGGAAATCGGCGCTGATCTCGTCGAGGATCTCGTGCTGGGCGCGGAACAGGCTCTCCCACGCTTCCACGGCGAGACGGCGATCGGTCATGGAGAAAGAGTAGGCCGAATCGTGCCCCCTAGGCTGGAGACATGTCTGTCACGGGGGCGGTCCAGCATGTTCGCGCGCGTCTGAAGCGGAGCGGCGTCGCCGCCGTGGCGCTCGCGATCGCCTTCGTCGCCGTCGGTTCGGCCCCGGCAGCCGCCGCCGACGTCGACGACTTCTCGTTCGCGAGCATGCACGCCGACTACACCCTCGGCCTCGACGAGGACGGCCACAGCACCCTGCGCGTCGTGGAGACCTTCGTCGCCGAGTTCCCCGACTCCGACCAGAACCGTGGCATGCGGCGGATCATCCCCGACACCTACAACGGTCAGCCGCTCTTCCCGGAGCTCCTGTCGGTCACCGATGCAGACGGGCAGGCGCGCGCCGTCGAGGTTGAGCAGGAGGACGGATCGTTCGTCATGACCTCCGCCGCCGACGACTACGTGCACGGCGAGCAGACCTACGTGTTCACGTACGAGCTCCAGAACGTCACGTGGCGCTTCCCCGACACCGGCGACGAGTTCTACTGGGACATCAACGGCCTCGACTGGCGTCAGCCGTTCGGAGACGTCTCGGTCACGCTCACCGTCGAACCCGAGCTCGCCGATTCCCTCGCGGGCGAACAGGCGTGCTATTTCGGTCGCGACGGCGTTGCCGACGCCTGCCCGATCAGCACGAACCAGGGCGAGGATGGAGCCGTCGTGATCGAGGCCGGCGGTGTTGCGCTGGACCGGTTCGAGACGGTGACCATTGCGGTCGGGTTCGAGGACGACACGTTCGTGCTCTTCGATACGAGCTACCTCGCCTCGCCGTGGGGGTGGGCACAGGGTCTGTCGGGGCTCGGGATGATCGGGGCTGTGGTCTTCGCGATCGTGCACCGTCGACGTTCGCTCGCCGACGCGCCCGGTCGCCCGACGATCATCGCCGAGTTCACCCCGCCGCGGCAGGTGGATGCGCTCGAGTCGGCCGTGATGCTCGGGCGCACGACGAAGGCGATCCCCGCCGAGGTTCTCGAACAGGCGATCGTCGGGAGCATCCGGATCGTCGAGGGTGACAAGAAGTTCTTCGGCGGCACCAAGCTCAAGGCCCAGCTGCTGGACCGCAGCCGGGCTGACGGCGACGGGCGCATGCTTCTTGACGGACTGTTCGGGTCGTCTGGGGCACCCGGGGCGGAGTACGAGTTCGGCTCGCAGGACCGGCGCTTCTCGACGGCGGCGCAGAAGATCATCAAGGCCGCGAATCGAGAGCTGACACGCACCGGCCTGCGTCGCCCGGTCCCTGGGCGTGCGCGTGTGCTGCCGATCCTCGTCTCGCTCGGCGTCATGGCCCTCACGGTGGTGCTCGGCGTCGTGGCGATCTCGTCGGGGGTGGATGCGGGCATCCCGCTGTTGGTGATGTTCGCCTCGATCGCGCTGGCGGTGCTGACGATGGTCCTGGTCGCACGCAAGCCGCTGAGCGCGGAGGGCGCCGAGGTGCGGGACCACCTCAAGGGCCTTGAGATGTTCATCGAGTGGGCCGAAGCCGACCGCATCCGCATGCTTCAGTCGCCCGCGGGCGCGGAGCGGGTGTCGGTCGATCCCGGTGACCGGGTGCAGATGATCCGCCTGTACGAGAAGCTGCTTCCGTACGCGGTCGTCTTCGGTCAGGAGAAGGCGTGGGCGCAGCAGCTCGCCGTCATGTACGGCGCGGGTGTCGCGCCGTACTGGTACTACGGCACCGCCGGGTTCGACTCCTCGTCGTTCTCCAGCGGCATCGCGTCGCTGTCGACGGCGGCCGCATCGTCGTCGTCGACGTCGGGCGGCTCCAGCGGCGGCGGTTCAGCCGGTGGCGGTGGCGGTGGCGGCGGTGGCGGCGGGGTGTGAATCACGGCCGCGGTTCTCGTCGCACTGTGGCGGCGAGAGTGAGGGCCGGTCGGAGAGGCTTCCGACCGGCCCTTTCCCTTTGCACCAAGAGCAATCACATGCCGGTGATCGCCACAGCAAAACGATCACCGTGCGAGCACTCTATAACGAAAAGGTAACGCTGCGGAAGCCCCGTTCGGCGTGTCGTCTCAGGCGGGCGAGCTCAGGCGCGGGATGAGGGTCGGCGTGCGCTTCTTGTAGGCCTCGTAGTCGTCCTCACCGCCCCAGGTGCGGTCGGCCTTCTGCTCGAGCAGCGGGATGCCGCTGACGCGGGTGAGGAGCAGGATCACGAACAGCGGAGAGATCAGCGCGACCCACTGCCATCCCGTGAGAACGGGCGCGGCGACGAGGAAGACACCCAGCCAGATCACGATCTCGCCGAAGTAGTTGGGGTGACGTGAGCGCGACCACAGTCCGCTGCGGATGAACCGCCCCTTGTTCGCGGGGTCGGCTTTGAAGGCGGTCTTCTGAGCATCGGCGGTGATCTCGACGACCATGCCGAGCACCCACACGGCGATTCCCGCCACGGCCAGCCAGCCGATCGGAGCGCGGGTCTCACTGCTCATCGCGATCCATGCCGCCGAGGCCGTGAGCGAGACCCAGGCGCCCTGCAGCACCCACACCCGCAGGAAGCGCACCGGATTCGTCTTCAGGTCGTCGAACCTGTCATCGCCGCCGCTGCGGTGCACTCGCACGAACAGGAAGGCACCGAGGCGCACCGCCCACAGCACGATCATCGCGGCGAGCACCCACCCACGCGCATCCGCGACCGGCGCGAGCAGCAGCACGGCCACCGAGACGCCGATGAACGTCAGGCTGCCCGTGATGTCGAAGAACTTCTCCGTGCGGGCCAGCTGCGACGGGATCCACACGATCACCTGCACGGCGAAGGCGGCTGCGACGGCGAGGGCGAACAGCGGGATGCCGGCGACGAGCGCGGTGCCCTGGCTGCCTGCCCAGGCCACCAGGCCACCGAGGGCGAGGGCGACGACGATCGCGACGAGCGACGCGCGTGTGGCGGAAGTCATGGGGGTCCTCTCGAGGGGTCAGCGGTAGAGGTCGTCGACGGCGTTGCCGCTGCGCTCCAGCAGGGCGCGTCGCTTGATCTTCATGGTCGGAGTGACCAGGCGGGTGTCGTCGAGGTCGGTGGAGACGAGGGCGAATCGGCGCACGCCCTCGCTGTGCGACACGCGGGCATTGGCGGCGTCGACGCTGCGCTGCAGGTGGGCGATCAGGCGAGGTTCGGAGATCGGCGTGACACCTTCGCCGGAAACGGCGTCGAGGCGGATTCCCTGCGCGTCCGCCCACGCCTCGGTCGCGGCGCGGTCGAGCACGAGCAGCGCCGACAGGTACGAGCGGCCTTCGCCCACCATGACCGCGTGCGCGACGAGCGGATCAGCCTCGACGCGCGTCTCCCACGGCTGCGGCACGACCGTCTTTCCGTTGCTGGTGACGATGACGTCCTTCAGGCGTCCCTCGAGCACCACGCGGCCGTCGTCGTCGAGACGGCCGAGGTCGCCGGTGCGGAAGAAGCCGTCGACGAATGCTTCGGCGGTGTGCGCCGGGTCGCGATAGCCCGAGAAGATGCCGACCCCGCGAGCGAGGATCTCGCCGTGCTCGCTGATGCGAACGGTGGAGCCGGGGAGCGGGTAGCCGACGGTTCCCGAGCGGATGTCGTCGGGCAGGTTCCCGGTCAGGGGAGCGGTCGTCTCGGTGAGACCGTAGCCCTCGATGACGGGCACGCCGATACCGCGGAACAGGCGCGAGAGATCGGGATCGAGCGCGCCGCCACCGGAGAGGATGTAGTCGAGGCGGCCGCCCATCCGGGCCCGCAGCCGTCGGAAGAACAGGGCGTCGAAGACGGCGCGACGCGCGCGGAGCGCCGCGTCGGGGCGGGTGCCCGCCTCGAGGTCATCGGCCCACGAGACGGCGGTGCGCACAGCGGCGCGCCACAGTGCCCCCAGGCGCGCCTCGTCGGCCTTCTCCGCCGCGGCGTTCCGGATGCGCTCGAGCACTCGCGGCACGACCACGAGAAAGGTGGGGCGCAGCACACCGAGGCTGTCGACGACCTCGGTCGGGTCGGAGACGTGGGCGATGCGCATCCCGCCGGCGAGGCAGATCAGCTGCAGTCCGCGTGCCAGCACGTGAGCGAGCGGCAGGAAGATGACGGTGTTCCCGTCCGCGCGAACCACCTCGCGGTACGCGGCGGCGACGTTGCGCACCTGGCCGACGAAGTTGCGGTGGGTGAGTATCGCGCCCTTGGGCTCCCCGGTCGTGCCGGACGTGTAGACGATCGTCGCCGGTGAATCCAGGTCGGCCTGGGTGCGGCGCAGCTCGAGCAGGTCGTCTGCGACATCGGCGCCGCCGGCAGCGAGCGCGATGAGGTCGTTGGTGCCGGGATCCATCGTCCAGACGCCGAGGTCCTCCGACCCGACGGCGTCGAACGCCGCCCGCAGGAGCGATGCCTGGCGCTCGCCGCCGCCGATCGCGAGGGTGACCTGCGCGTCGGCGATGATGGCCTCGACCTGTTCGGGGGACGACGTGTCGTAGACGGGCACGACCACGGCACCGGCGAACCATGCCGCGAGGTCGGCGACGGCCCATTCGTATCGCGTCGGAGCCATGATCGCGACGCTGTCCTCGGCCTCGACGCCGGCGTGGATGAGGCCCTTGGCCAGTGCGGTCACCTCGCCGAGGTACTCCGCCGTGGTCACCTGGCGCCACGGGGCGTCGGGATCCCCGGTGGCGACGTCGAACGCCGCGTGGTGGTCGGCGGCGGCGCGGCGCGCACCAAGAGGTCGGTGACGTTGCGGTGATCGTCGATGTCGACGAGCGGCGCGGTGGAGTGCTCCTTCATGGTGGTCTCCTGGGTCGAGGCGGCGGGCGTAGGGGAGGACCCGCTCTGAGGAGAGTTCGGAGCGCAGGGTCGTTCGGATGGGCGGATCGCGTCGGGCGGCGAGCGATTCGTCCTGTCGGGCGAGGGAACAGGTCGTGTGAAGCCTCAGCGTAGGGGGCTCGACCCACCCCGCCGTGCGCTTTCCCTTCGCGTCGCTCGACCGCTAAAATCCGATGCCGCCCGCGGGATGCGACGCGGCGGTGACCGAGAACGTCGAGATGTCGTCACCGGTCTCGCCGTCGACGGCCAGCTCGGCGAGGATGCGGCCGATCGTGGGGGTGAACTTGAAGGCGTGCCCTGCACCGAGCCCGACGAGGATGTCGGGATGCTCGGGCAGGGGACCGATCACGAAGTTGCGGTCGGGAGTGATGGCGTACTGGCACGTGACCGTGCGCAGGGGCTCTCCGCTGGCGGGGATCGTCGCACCCATGAACTCCGTCAGCTGCGCGAGGAGTTCGGGTGAGGGCACGAAGGTGCGCTCTTCGGGTGTCATGAGGTTGTCGGAGCGATCCCGGGCGGCCTTGATCGTCGGCTCGCCATAGGTCGGGAAGCCGTAGAAGCAGTTGGTGTCTTCCCAGATCCAGACGGGGAAGCGGTCGCGGTCGAGGGTGCGGCATCATCGGGCTTGAAGTACGTCACCTGCTCTTGCATGGTGATGAGCGGTATCGCGGCGCCGAGGGGCTCGAGGAGAGTGTTTGTCCATGCATCCGCCGTGACGACGACCTTGTCGGCGAGCACGTCGCCTTTCGTCGTGCGTACGATCACGCCGTCGCCGGTCGGGTCGAGCGCGAGCACCGGTGTGCGGTCGCGGATGTCGGCCCCGCCGACCCGAGCATGCATCTGCAGGGCCGCGACGGATCGCGCCGCGTGGACGATGCCGGAGTCGGGCGTCCAGATCGTCTCGACACCGTCGGGCAAGCGGAATTGCGGCCACCTCTCGTGCACCTCCGCGGGCGTGAGGAGTTCGTAGGGGATGCCGACCTCGGTCAGGCTGTCGGCGAAGTGGGATGCCGCGAAGGGCCCGTCGGAGGGGATGAAGACGAGTCCGCCCGTGATGACGGTGAGCTGCTCACCCGTCGTCGCCTCGAGTTCCGCCCAGTCCCGATACGACGACCGTGCCAGGCGCACGTACTCGGGTGAGCCGTACGAGGTGCGGATGATGCGGGAGGTGTCGTGCGAGGCGCCGCGCACGTGCCCGAGCTCGAACTGCTCGAACGCGATGGTCTTCACGCCTCTGCGGGCGAGGTGGTAGGCGGTTGCGCTCCCGAGCGCTCCCATGCCGACGACGGCGACGTCGAACTTCTCCATTTGGCTCTCGTTTCTTGGGGTCAAGCGGGCGGTGGGCGCCACGATCAGCCCTGGTGAGAGGGCGGTTCGGCGGGGTTCCGAGCGAGTGTGGCCATTATGGGAAGTGCGTCTCGCGGCTGTGTTACAGTGCTCGCCACGTGCAAACCGTCGGTGGGAGGTTTGCTGTTCTTGCGTCGGGAGGCGGGATGACCGCTCGAGTCGCCGCAGGTCTGCGGGCTCTGCAGGCGGTCGCGGGTCGTACGGATCCGACCCTTTCCGTGGCTGCCGGCGAGATCGCACGGACGATCGCCATGCCGTTGAGCACCGTGTCGCGACTGTGCGCGGAACTGGTCGGGCTGGGTCTGCTCGCCCGCGGCGACGCATACGGCTCCTACCGGGTCGGCGAGGTCGCCCTGGCGCTGTCCGGGCGCGCGTCGTCACCGTACGCCCGGGTCTGCCGCACCGTGCTGACCCGCATCGCCCACCGCACGGGCGAGACGGCGGTCTTGGCGGCACCCACGCCCGAGGGCATGAGGGTGGTCGGGGCCGTCGTTTCGCCCTGGACGCTGCACTCGCCCGCCGAGGTCGGTGAGCTCGTCGTGGACCGCCCGAGTGCGATCGCACGAGCGGGATCTGAGGAGGAGACGACGTCGGGCGGCGGACGTGTCGTCGAGACGACGGTCGGCAAGTCCGTCGAGATCGCCGTGCCGATCCTGGCGCCGGGAGGCGACGCGCTCGCCGTTGTCGCCGTTCGCCTGCCGATGAACCGGGCGAGGCAGGGCATCGCGGTCGCGCGCAAGGCGGTTCTCGAGGCGCGACGCGCGGTGGAACGGGTCGTCGACGCGCGAGGTCAGACTGCATCGCCGTCGGTGCCGGCGGCGATGAGTTCCCCACCGGCATCCCCGCCCGCACCCGCCCTCGCGGCGACGCTCGACATGCTGTGGGCGCTGTCGTCGGGGCCACGGCCGCTCGCGGAGCTGGCCAGGGCGGCGGGGATCCGTCGAGATCGCGCCGTACGTCTGCTGGAGACCTGCCGACGCAGCGGGGTGGTCCGCATCGAGGAGGGTGAGGGGCTGGTGAGCCTCGAGTGGTCGATCCATGGGTGGCAGCGGGCTGCGCTGGCTTCGAGGCTCGTCACCCAAGGAACGCCGGTCGTCGCACGCACGGCTGATCGCGCGGGCGTGTGCGCCTTCATCACGGTGCTGCGGGGAATGCGGTCGGTCACCCTTGTGGAGGAGTTGCGTCACATCGGCCCCGGCCTGGAGATGACGCCGTGGCTCGGGCGGCCGTGCCCCATCCTCAGCTCCGATGGCGGGCCGGCGCTGATGCTTGCGTTCGACGACGACGACATCGGCGCGTTTCTTCCGGCACGGGCGGATGCGCGGGAGTCGGCCGAGTTCTTCCGTCGCGTCCACCTGCTCGGCAAAGACGGCGTGATGGCGCGGGAATCCTTCGAGGAGGCGGGTCAGACCGCGTTCACCGCGCCGATCCGGGATTCCAGCGGAGCGGTCGTCGCGGCAGCGTGCCTCGTGGGGGCGTCGGATGAGATGCGTCCCCGCGTCGCGGAGTTGTCGGACGCGGTGCACACGATGGCCGCGGAGGTGTCGATCCTCGTGGGCTTCGGCGCGGAGTATCCCGGGGGAGCCGTGCCGACACGGTGAAGGGCCGGTCGGAGAGGCTTCCGACCGGCCCTTGTCCCTTGCACCAAGAGTGTCCTGCAATCACATGCCGGTGATCGCCACAGCAAAACGATCACCGTGCTCACACTCTATAACGGAAAGGTAACGAGGGGAAGGGTTTTTCGAGACCTTTTTGTGATTTTCCTCGCAGGCGTCAGCGGCTGCCGCCCGCGCGCACTCGGTCGATGACCGCGTCGATGCGGGCTCGCTTCTCGTGCTGGTCGGCGACCAGTCCGTAGGGCGCGTCGGTCTCGGTGGTTCCCCACGGCACGAGCACGTCGAACTCGATCTCACGAACCCGTTGGAGGCTCGCCACGTAGTCGCTGCGAGATCGCGGGTCCAGCACGACGGCCTTCCATTCGGCATCCTCGATCCAGATGAAGTCGCCGGTGAACAGGAACCGGTGGGTGCCGTTGTCCCACAGGTACGAGGTGGTTCCCGCCGTATGCCCCGGAGTGGGAATCACTTCGAGGTCGTCGGCGATCATTTGGCGTTTGTCGAACGTGCCGGCGATTCGGATCGAGCGCGCAGTCTCGGCGCGGTCCTTCGTGTGCACCCACACGGGCACGTCGAGCGCAGGCTGGCGGTACATCGCCTCGTGGGCGTGGTTGATCAGCAGGCGCGCTGGTCGGCCGCGGTCGAGGATGGCCGCCGCCGCCTCGCTCACCCCGGGGGAGTTGTAGACGATCATGTTGCCCTGCGGACGCTCGAGAACGTACGAGCGGAGCAGCACATTCTGCTGGTAGGGGAGTCGCGAGGTCGGCCCGGAGAGCAGCCCCTCCATCGGCGTGTCCAGTGCATTCTTTCCGGCGAAGGTCATCGTGTCCTCTCTTTCGGTCTGTGAGCGTATCATGAAACGGAAGCGGAGATTCCGTTTCCGTTTTCTCCGGTAAGCTTGTGTCATGTCCGATCGGCCTTCTTCGTCGCGCCGGCAGCCGCGGGCCGACGCGACGCGCAATCGTCGTCGTATCCTCGATGCCGCGACGAGTGTGTTCGCCGAGAAAGGTCCCGCGGCCACGCTCAGCGATGTCGCCCGAACGGCCGGAGTAGGAATCGGAACGATCTACCGCAACTTCGACGACAAGGAATCGCTGCTGGACGCACTCTTCGACGACAAGATCGACACTGTCATCCGAGTCGCCGTCGAGGCCGCGGAAGTGCAAGACCCCGGCGTCGCGTTCCGCACCTATCTCTGGGGCATGATCGAGGCGCACTCGCTCGACCGGAGTCTTGCGACCGTCTTGTTCACGTCGAATCGCGTCGATCGCTTTCCTGCTCACCTGTCCGATCAGCTGGCCTCGACCGCCGACGGCCTGATCGCCGCGGCCATCGAAGCCGGCGAACTGCGTGCCGGTTTCACGCGGCAGGATACGACCGTGCTCGCGATCATGGTTCGGACGATCGTCGCCGCAACCGGCGAGACCGCTCCGGGCCTCTGGCGCCGCTACGCCGACATCGTGGTGGATGGCACCCGACCCACGAGCCACGCGGGCCCGCTGAGGCCTGCGCCTCTCGACTTCACCAGCACGGCCGAGGCCCTCGGACGCACATTGTGACGGTGCGTTCCCGCACGTCGATGACGCCGGCACAACGACTGAGGTCCGCGCCACGTTGTCTATCTTCGCCGTCGACGTTGTCGGAGGCGGGTGGGTGAGCCTGTCGCCGGCCGCCAGCGTTGATCGGGGTCGATCCAGTACGGCGCCTTGATCTCGGGAACGCCATCTCGCATCCGGATCTGCCAGCCGCTCGTCTCGAGCGTGCGGTGGTGGTGCCAGCAGAGCAGCACGCCGTTGTCGGTGTGGGTAGGTCCGCCGTGAGAGTGTTCAGTGACGTGATGGATCTCGCACCATGCTGCCGGCACGTCGCAGCCGGAAATGATGCAGTTCCCGTCACGGAGCGTGATGGCTCGGCGTTGATGCTGATCGAAGACGCGCTCGACGGTGTGGATCGCGCGGATGCGACCGTTGTCGTCCGAGAACACGCGCTGGACAGCGCCGGTGCACGCCGTGTGACGCGCGACGCCGAGCGGAACGGGCTCCGCGCCGAGGCTCGGGATGTGGGCGGAGCCCGTGCCGGTGCGGAGGTCGTCGGCACTCACCGCGACCACGAGGGTCGGAGCCGCACCCCCGATGGTCGGCAGGTCTCCCGACCGGGCCGCGACGCCGAGGATCGAGGCGAATGCGTCGTGTTGCCGCTGCACGCGGCTGCGCAGATCCGGTCGTGACGACTCGAGAGCATCCGTCACCTGCTCCCGCAGCGATTCGACGCCGAAGCGGGTGGTGTCTTCGTCCGGGGTGAACCTCGGCCCGTCAGGCAGCGCTGGGCCGTCGGTCTTCGGGTTGAGAATCGCATCGAAGAGCGTTCCGAGTTGGCCGGCGACCTCGGGGAGCAGGCTCCCGGAGATCGGAACGAGTCCGTCGCGACAAGCACCGAGAGTGACGCCGCGCTTGCGCATCGCCCGCGCCTCGCGAGGTTCGGCGCCGTCCTGGTCGAGCCAGATGGCCCACACCTGCGCCTGCAGCCGCAGCTCGTCGACCCCGGCCGCGGGGGCGCCGTCTGCGCCCGTGCCGCACGCGGAGGCTGCGAGCTCCTCATCCGCCGCCCATCGGGCCTCTGCCGCGCAACCGGCCGCATCGATCGTGCCCGCGACGGTCGCGACCGCGTCGATGCCGACGTCACCGCGGCTGAGCGCGGCCCGAAGTGCCGGATAGCGCGCCGGCAGTGCCTCACCGGAGGCGAGCGCGGTGGGGCGGCTGACGGCTTTCGCTGCCCGCAGCAGCTCCGTCGTCGAGCGGGAGGATCCGCGTGTGAGGCGCTGAACGAGCTCCTTCGTCGACCGGCATCCGCGCACGGTCGTGAGTCGCTCGCTCGGCACCGCGGAGTCGACGCGATCCTGTACCTCTCCCGCGGCATCGACGAGCAGCGCCTCGGCCAGCCGCGCCACGTGCGCGACCTGTTTGACGATACCCAGCAGGTCCTCATCGTCAAGCTCGCGGCATGTGCCGTCGACGAACGCATCCGCGGTGGCTTCCGCCAGCGCGATCTGCGCTCGATCGAGGCGACTCGCGAACTGTTCCATGCCCCCATTGTGCCCGGGGCCTCCGACATTCCCGCGGGGCTAAAAAGCCTCTCTGACCGGCATATACCTGTGGATAAAGCGAGGCACGGACGCGCCTGTGGAGGGCAAGACGCTGCCGCATCGACATGAGCGCGCGGTCATGCCCGCAGCGCTCCGAAACGTGTGCGACATCCCGCCTGCGTACCGTGCATTCCATGGACGAGACCCCCGGCATCCCCGAGACCTACACGGCACAGATGGGCAGCCAGCACGTGACGCTGCCGGTGATCCCGGTCTCCGACGACCTGTCGATCGCGCTCATGATGGTGATCGACCAGCCGGTGTCGGTCATCGAGACAGCGGGACGCGAGCTGGCCGCGCACTTCGCCGGTGCCGCGCCCGATATCGTCGTCGCGCCGGCGACCCTCGGCATCCCCGTGGCGATCGAGGTCACCCGCGCCCTCGGTCTCGACGACTACGTCATCCTGCAGAAGACCCGCAAGGTGCACCTCGGCGACGCCCTCGAAGCGCCCGTTCACGCCATCACGAGCACGTCGAGCGCATCGCTGCTGCTCGACCGTGCCCGGCTCGATGACATCCGCGGCCGTCGCGTGCTGTTCGTCGACGACGTGATCTCGACGGGATCGTCGTCGGGTGCGGCGCTCGCTCTCCTCGAACAGGCGGGAGCCGACATCGTCGGCGTGGGGGCGCTCCTGGCCGAGGGTGACGAGTGGCCGGATGCCCTCGCGTCCTACGCCAATCGGCTGTTCGCGCTGGGCCGCATCCCGCTCTTCCCGCGGTGACCGCCGTGCACGACCTCGTCGTCGACGACGCCGTCATCGTCACGATGAACGCGCGACGCGATGTCGTGCATGGCTGGATCGCGATCGACGACGGCGCCGTCACCGCTGTCGGTTCCGGGCGGGCGCCGACGGCGCGGGAGAGAGTGGATGCGCGCGGCGGCATCGTTCATCCCGGGTTCCTCAGCACGCATCAGCACGCGATGGATGCGCTCGGTCGGGCCGCGCATGATGAGGCGCCGGACTTCTTCGACTGGTTGTTCGGCACCTACTACGGGACCGTGCTCGGCTACGGCGACGCGGACGCCGGTCGGGCCGTTGCGCTCACCGGCGCCGACCTGGCGCGGGCCGGGATCACCACCGTGGTCGACTGCTGGGGTGTCGGGGGCGTGGGTAGCCGCCGCGCGGACGCCTGTCTCGTCGCCTCGGTGGCGGCGGCCGTTCGCACGGGTCTGCGGTGGATCGTCGCTCCCAAGGTCTCGGACCGGCTCCCGCCGGGGTGGGATGCGCTCCTCGACCGCCACGCGGTCGAACCGGCCGACCTCGTCGCGCCGACCGACGTCGCGCGGCGGTTCGCGGATGCCGCGTGCGACCTCGCGACCGGTCGTGTCGAGGTGTGGACCAGCGTGGAACTGCCCGAGATGGCGGGCGACGCGCTTCTCGCCGGCCTCGGTGACGTGGCACGCGCGCGCTCCGTCGGATTCACAACGCACGTGTGCGCATCCGAGGCGGGTGCCGTCGACGTCGGCGGTGAGCGCGCGGTCGCGCGGCTCGATCGCCTCGGGCTGGTCCGACCCGGCACCGTCGCGGCACACGCGGTTTTCGCCGACGCGAGCGACCGCGACCTCCTCGCGGACCGCGGCATGGGTGCGGCCCACTGCGCTGCCGCGACGATGCTGCTCGGCGGCACGTCGAGTCCGCTCGGCGCGCTTCGCGACGCGGGTGTCGCCGTCGGCCTCGGTCTCGACAACGCCACGCTGAACACGACCGCCGACATGGGCGCCGAGATGCGCCAAGCGCTCATGTTCGACCGGGTCGCCGGTACGGGGCGTGCGCGCGCGACCGCGCACGAGATCTTCGCGCACGCGACCATCGACGGCGCTCGAGCTCTCGGGCGGGATGCGGAGCTCGGCTCCATCGAGCCGGGAAAGCGCGCCGACCTCGTGCTCGTCGACACGGGCGGGTCGCACCTCCAGCCGCCGCGCGACCCCGTGCTCGCGCTGGTGTGGCAGGCGACGTGTGCCGACATCCGCCTGGTCCTGGTCGACGGTGAACCCGTGCACGAGCGTCGATAGCTCCCGTCGCTTTCGCACGCAACCCCGTCGCGCGGCGCGCGCCTCCCCTCCTACGGTGGAGGTCCGCACGGAAAGGAGACCACCATGTCCAACCTCCCGATTCCCCCCGCCCCCGGTTTCTACGGCGACGGTCATGCGCAGGACGCCGACCAGGAGCGCACCGAAGACCGCGAACGACTCGAACGAGACCGGGATGCCGTGCTGGACCCCGATGTCGACGAAGACACCCAGAACTCGGCGGACGCCGATGAGCGCGCCGCTCGAGAAGGCGTGGCCGACGGCGACGTGCCGAACGAATGACTCCTCAGGACAAGCCCTCGGTGATGCAGATCCCGACAGTCACGCTCAACGACGACACGCTCTTCCCACAGGTGGGCCTCGGCACCTATGGGCTGAACGGCGACGAGGGCATCGAGGCCGTGGTGGCCGCCATCGCTTCGGGCTACCGGCTGCTGGACACCGCGGTGAACTACGAGAACGAGCGGGAGATCGGAGAGGCGGTGCGCCGCAGCGGCGCGGACCGTGACGAGCTGTTCGTGGCGACGAAGATCCCGGGACGCCACCACGGCTACGACCTGGCGATCGAATCGACCAACGGTTCGCTGAACGTGCTCGGTCTGGACCGCATCGATCTCAGCCTCATCCACTGGCCGAATCCGAGCGTCGACAAGTACGTCGACACGTGGAAGGCGATGATCGACCTCCGCGGCGAGGGCAAGATCAGGTCGATCGGGGTGTCGAACTTCACCCAGCCGATGCTCGAGCGCCTCATCGAGGAGACCGGAGTCGTGCCCGCGGTCAATCAGGTCGAACTGCACCCGTACTTTCCGCAGGCGGCCCTGCGCGCGTTCCACGCCGAGCACGGCATCCGCACCGAGTCTTGGAGCCCACTGGCCAAGCGCAGCGAGCTGCTCACGGAGCCGATCCTGCGCGAACTCGCCGAGATCCACGGGAAGTCGCCGTCGCAGATCGCGCTGCGGTGGCACGTGGAGCTCGGCTCGACGCCCATCCCCAAATCCGCCGACCCCGATCGCCAGCGCGACAACGCCGACGTGTTCGACGTCGAGCTCACCGACGACGAGGTCGCGGCGATCTCCGCCCTCGAGCGGGGACGTCTGTGGGGCGGCGACCCCGACATCCACGAGGAGATGTGACTCCGGTCGCCGTGTCGGGGGTCAGGCGACGGCGCGGCGCACGAGGTCGCGCAGGCGCGACTCGACCTCGGATGTGACCTCGACGACCGCGAACGAGGTCGGCCACATCGCGCCGTCGTCGAGGTGCGCGTGCTCGTCGAAGTTGACGGTCGGGTAGCGCGTGTCGAACTTCGACTTCGGCTGGACGAACATGACGACCTTGCCCTCGCCGTTGGCGTACGCGGGGAAGCCGTAGAACGTCTTCGGCGCGAGGTCCGGGGCCTCCTCGGACACGAGCCGGTGGAACATCGTCGCGACCTCGGAGTCGATTCCCTCGAGCTCGTCGATGGCGCTCACGCACGCCTCCATCTCGCGCGCCAGCTTCGCCGCGCCCTTCAGACCCTTCGTCGATCGCAGCTCCTCGGCCCGCTGCTTCATCGCGGCCTTCTCGTCGTCGGAGAATCCGCCGTTCCCGTCGTTGCTCACCACCGGCTCCCTTCGCTCACCGCGGCCTTTCGGACCTTACTCCGACGATGCGCAGCGTGCCCACTCGCGGAGGGATCTCCGGAACGGTATCGACAGCCGGATCAGTGGGGCGCGTGGTACTCGGCTTCGCCGCGCTTCCAGTAGCCCTTGACCACGATCTGCTCCGCCGGAAGCATCCAGCGTTCGCGCAGAAGCGCCCGTCCGCTCTTCACGATCGCCTGCTCGGCGGCGACGAACCCGAACACGGCGCCGTCTGGTCGCTCGTCCGCTCCGATCCCGTCGAGTGTCGCGGCGAGAGCCGTGCCGGAGGGACCGTCGCCCCGATGGACGAACGAGACCGACACTCCCGCGGGCACGTTCTGAAGCGGCAGCTCACGGTCTGGCCCGGCCACTTCGATCAGGATGCGGCCGACCGCGTCGGCATCCATCAGTCCCACGAAGCGGCGCATCGCGGGAACGGCCGTCTCGTCGCCGGCGAGGAACCAGGCGTCGGGTCGTCCGGCCATGACCGCGGAGCCGCGCGGTCCGCCCACGCCCGCCGGAGAGCCCAGGGGAGCGTGGGCCGCCCAGGGCGCGCCGATGCCCTGATCGCCGTGGACGGCGAACTCCAGCTCGAGCCATCCCTCGTCGGCGTTCCATGCGAGGGGGGTGTACTCCCGGCTCGGCGAGGCACGGAGCTCCTCCACCGTCGAGGTCTCGCCGTCGGGGAAGAAGACCCGGATGTGGTCGTCGGCGCCCAGCGAGGCGAACCCGACTAGGTCGTCGCCGGTCAATCGCACGCGTACGTACTCGGGAGTGACCCACTCCCGGGCGGTCAGCGTCGTCCACCGGAACCGGAGCTCGAGCGGCCGGCGTTCGATGCGGAAAGTGGGTGTCTCAGCCGAGGAAGTCATCGCGACTTAGGCTAGCCTAAGTCGGCTTTGGAGTCGTCTGACCTCGAACGATCGGTTCAGACCTGTGCGCCGTCGTCGTCGGGATCTTCGAGTCCGACCCGGCGACCGCGCCAGGATTCGTACGCGATGAGCCATCCGATCGAGATCGCCCCGGCGAGGATCACGCCGAGCCACACGTTCTGCAGGATCAGCCCGATCAGCACGCCGACGACGAACAGCAGAACGGTGCCGAGCAGCCACTGGAGCCGGCCGCGCGGAAACCCGGTGCGAGGTTCAGACATGTCGCCAGCCTACGGGCACGCCGGCGACGGATGCCGGCCGCGGGATGCCGTCCGCGGAGTGACGGGCCGCCGGCATCCGTGGGAGTGTGGAGCGCATGAGCGCCGCGATCACTCCCGCACCGTCCGCACTGACCCTGGGCACATCCGGACTCGGACGAGACACGGAGGTCGGCTCCGTCGAGGAGGCGGCCGCGGTAGACCTGGTGCTGGCCCTGCTGCGGAGCGACCACGCGCTCCTCGACACCTCCAACGCCTACGCCGGGGGGCGCTCGGAAGCCGTGATCGGCAAGGCGCTGGCCGCGCTCAGCCCGGACGAGGTCAGCTCGGCCGGGCAGCCACCGGTGGTCACGAAGGTCGATGGCGATCCCGAGACCGGCGTCTTCGACCGTGACCGCGTGCTGCGCTCCTACGAGGAATCCCTCGCGCGGCTCGGCGTGGATCGCGTCTCCCTGGTGCACCTGCACGACCCGTTCACGATCACCTTCGAGCAGGCGGTCGCCCCGGGCGGTGCGCTCGACGGGATGCGGCATCTGCGCGACACCGGTGCCGTCGATGCGATCGGCATCGCCGCCGCGCCCGCATCCCTCGTGCAGCAGTACGTCGATACCGACGCCTTCGACGCTGTGCTGTGCCACAACCGCTTCACGCTCGTCGACCAGACCGCGCGCGCCCTGTTCGAGGACGCGAAGTCGCGTGGGATGACGGTCTTCAACGCTGCGCCCTTCGGCGCCGGACTGCTCGCCAAGGGGTCGGCCTCCGGGGCTCGCTACGGCTATCGCGAGGTGCCCGACGACCTGCGGCGCTGGGTGCAGGCGGCCGAAGAGGTGTGTGCGGCGAACGGGGTCTCGCTGCGGGCTGCTGCGCTCCACTTCTCGCTGCGGTCACCGCTGGTCGATTCGACCGTCGTCGGGGTCTCGTCTCCGTCGCGCCTCGCCGAGCTCGACGAGCTTGCGGCGACGCCCGTGCCCGATGACGTCTGGGGCGCGCTCGAAGGCCTCGGGCCCGCGCCGTCGAACGTGGACGCCTGAGGTCAGTCGTCGCCTCCGGCCGCCCACGCGATCGCCGCTTCTTCGCGGTCGACGGCGAAGAAGCGCAGGTCGCCGGGGAAGAGAAACGCGAGGCTGTGGATGATCTCGGCGATGACGGAGTGTCCCGTGACGACGGCGCAGCGCCCCCACACGCGGCGCGGCTTGCCGGACAGAAGCGTGTCCTGCCACATCGCGCCGAGCGAGTAGCGCTCGAACCGGTCACCCAGCACCATCACGAGGTTCACCTTTTCGTGCGTGGACAATGCTCGGTCCAGGGCCGGATCCAGCACCTTCTCGTAGTCTTCGGCGGTCACGTCGCCGACGGCGCGAAAGCCGAGGACGCCGTCGGGAACATCGTCGATCGTCTCGATCATGACCTCATCGTCGCGCGGACGAGGCACCGCGTCCACCCCTCCGGCGTCAGCCGTCAGCGGTCGCGGTGGTCTTCCGGATGCAGCCGGGGCGCGCGACGCGGCTCACGGACCCCGCCGGCGGCGAGGAGCCGGATGACGCGCTGCCGGTGGCCCGGCCATGCGGACAGCAGCTGCAGCATCCCGTCGTCGTCGGTGCGCGAACCCGTGAGGGCGTAGCCGACGTGGTGAGCGAGGTGATAATCGCCCACGCTCACCGCATCGGAGTCGCCGAGCGCGCGGATGCGCGTCTCCGCCGAGGTCCACGGCCCGATGCCCGGCTGCGAGATGAGGATGCGGTCGACCGCCTCGCCGTCGGCGGCGTCGGCGATCGCGCGCTCGAGGGCATCGCCGCGGCGGGCGGCTCGGACCACCGTCTGCGACTGCGGCGGCTCCAGTCCCGCGCGGTGCCACGCCCACGACGGGACGCGTCGCCAGCCGTCGATCGACGGCGGCGCGAACATCGGCACCGGTGTCGGTCCGGGGGCGCGCTCGCCGTACCAGGTGACGATGCGACGCCAGGCCGCGAAGGCCTGCATGCCGGTGACCTTCTGCTCGAAGATGGCGCTCGCCAGGGCCTCGAAGACGAGATCGGTACGGCCGAGCCTCAGCCCAGGATGACGATGATGCACTTCGGCGACCAGTGGGTGGGGCGACGGATCGAAGCCGTCGGTGGTGTCGTGCTCCCCGCACAGGCCGGGCACCTGCGCCAGCGCCCACGATGCGCCGGGGCCCCATGCTGCAGCGCGGATCGTTCCGGGGGAGGTCTCTCGAAGCGCGAGCGTCGCGATGCCGATCGGGGTGCGGCTCGCGCGCCAGATGACGGTGCCGGCGAGGACCATCGTCGGGTCGTTGGCGCCGTGGCGCTGGAACAGCACCGTGCGACGCAGGTCGAAGGGATGCCGAGGGCGGTACTCGGTCTCGAGGGGGCGGCCGCCGTGAGCGACGCGCAGGCCACGCACCGGTGTGCGCGACGTCGTCGCGCGGACCGGCATGCTCATGGTGCACACCCTATGTCGTCACGCCGACACGCATCCGGGTGCGCGGGCGCGAAGTGTGTCAGAAGCGGTCGGGCGAGGGGGTGCCGTGTCCGTAGCGGATGACGACGTCGGCGTGTCGGTCGAAGCGATACCCAACCCCGCGCACGGTGCGCACGATGTCTTCGTAGCGACCGAGCTTGGCGCGAAGGCGACGCACGTGCACGTCGATGGTGCGCTCGCCGGGTGCTTCCTCGTCGGATGACGCGCGCCACAGCGACGCGACGAGCTCGGCACGCTCGATCGTCGACCCCTCGCGCAGCACGAGGTACTGGAGGAGCTCGAACTCCTTGAAGGTGAACGCGGCCGACTCGCCGTCGATGAGCACACGCTTGCGGGAGATGTCCACGACGACGCCGCGCACGGCATCCTTCTCGGCTTCTTCTTCGTCGCGCTTTGTGCGGGCGACGGCGGCCGGCTCGTGCAGGGCGAGGCGGACGACGTCGACGTCGCGTCCACCCGCGCCGGTGGGGGAGAGGGCGACGGTCGCGTAGGTCTCCGCGGACGGCGCGAGGTTGGCGACGGTGCGGCGGAGCGCATCCACGAGCACGCCGAGGTCGACCCCCGCGGCCGCGGCCTTCGCCTCGTCGAGCCCCACGTAGAGGGCGAATCCGCGCGGCTCGGTGCCCGGCGGGAGCGTGCGCGCGGCCGATGCGGCCGGCGCCGGTTCGGGGTCGGCGACGGTGGGGACGGGCCCGGTCACGGCGCGCAGATGGCGAGCGGGAGGGGTCGGGCGGTCGAGGAGAGCGGTGGTCGACATGATGGGTCCTCAGCGGTGGGAATCCGGCCGGGTGCGGCTCAGGGGATTCACGTGTGTGTTGCGATGCGGCCCGTCGAATGGGCCGGAAGCGACGCCTTCGAGTACCCGGGGTCGGGGTACGCAGTGGTGCGTCGGGAACTCGGGTCGGAGCGAGAGAAGACCGTCGAGTCCAGCGGGGGTCACCGAATCAGCGACACATTCGACAACACATGACAGCGCGACCGGCAACCATCATGCCGGCAGTCCCGTTCGCCTCCAGGGCGGACAGAGAGCGTGCGTCGTCAGTCATGCGCCCGATTATGACCGAACGTGTCGCTATGCGTCAAATCGCGAAGGACGATGACGCTCCGCACGGGCCGATGTGGCAGATCGCTCAGTCCCGCACCCATGGGGATGTCGTGCGAGGGTGCACGCGTTTGTTGTTTGTGGCGCGAAACTACTTGCAAGAAGCCGTCACATGTGTTTCGATGTCGTCGAAGCGTTTAGCGAAGCGCTTCGATAAGCATCGTGGACGACGGAGTCGGAATGGCGAACATCAACGAGGTGGCGAAGGCTGCCGGTGTGTCGATCAGCACCGTCTCGTATGCGCTGAGCGGAAAGAGGGCGGTCTCTCCCGACACGCGCCGTCGCATCGAGAAGGCCGTCCAGGATCTCAACTATCTTCCGAACGCCGGGGCCCGCATGCTCGCCGGGCGGCGCACGCAGATCTTCGCCCTCACCGAGCCTCTTCGCAAAGACACTCACGCACCGACGCACATGGCATTCGTGCTGGCGGCCAGCGTCGCCGCCCGCCGCCACGACTACGACGTGCTCCTCCTGACCGAGGAGGAGGCTCAGCAGGGGATGCGGCGCGTCGCCGCCAATCGACTGGTCGACGCCATCCTGGTGCTCGACGTCGCACCCGATGATCCGCGGGTGGGGCTCGCTCGGTCCATCGCGTCGCCGACGGTGTTCATCGGCGTTCCTCGCGACCATGCGGGTCTGATCTGCGTCGACCTCGACTTCGAGGCGGCAGCCGCTCGCGCGGTCGACCTTCTCGCCGACGCCGGCCACACGTCGATCGGCCTCGTCGGGCAAGCCGAAGCCGCCTACGAGAAGTCCAATTTCCCGCCGCGCGTGAGGGAGGCCTTCCTTCGCCGCGCCGAGGAGCGGGATGTCGAGGCGGTGCATGGCACGTCGGGCGGGGCGCGGGCGAGTCGCACGGCGGCCCGGCGGACCGTCGCCGACATGATCTCCCTCGGCGCGACGGCTCTCGTGCTCCATACGGCGGAGGAAGCGCACGGCTCCATCCTGGCGGAGCTGTCCGAGCGCGGCCTGCGGGTGCCGGAGGACATCTCGGTGGTGTCGGTGGGCGCTTCGTTCGACACCGCCACCCTCGAGACGCCGATCGACTCGTTCCCGCTCGATCCGCAGGCGTCCTGCGATGCGGCGGTCGATCTCGCACTCGCCGCTGTCGACGGTCACCCGGAGCCAGCAGTGCACCTGATAGCGCCGCGGTATCACGCGTACGGGTCCATCGGCCCGCGACACGAGAGGGCGGTGGCCTGATCATGGTGGAGCGCGAGACGCCCACGCCCGCAATCGAAGCGCTTCGACGACCGATCTCCCACGTGTGGTTCGGCGGTGATTACAACCCGGAGCAGTGGCCGGAGGCGGTGCTGCTGGAAGACATCGATCTCATGCAGCAGGCTGCGGTGAACACCGCGACGGTCGGCGTCTTCTCCTGGGCTGCCCTCGAGCCGCAGCCGGGGGAATACGACTTCGGCTGGCTCGATGCCGCGCTCGACCGCCTGCACTCCGCGGGCGTCAAGGTCATCCTCGCGACGCCGACCGCGTCTCCTCCGCCGTGGTTCTCCCGGCTGCACCCCGAGGCGCTGCCCGTAACGCCCGACGGCGTGCGGCTCATCCACGGCAGCCGCGACACCTACAATCCCGCCGCTCCGGCGTACCGAGACGCTGCCCGCCGCATCACCCGAGTGTTGGCCGAGCGCTACGGCGACCACCCGGCGCTGGCGATGTGGCACCTGCACAACGAGTACGGCACGGTCTCCTATGGTCCGGTCACCGACGTCGCCTTCCGTGAGTGGCTGCAGGATGCTTACGGAGACCTCGACCGTGTGAACGCGACCTGGAACACGGCCTTCTGGTCACAGGTGTACTCCTCCTGGGAGGACATCCACGCGCCGCAGAGGACGCAGTACATTCCGAACCCCGCGCACCTCCTCGATTTCAAGCGCTTCAGTTCGGACATGCTGCTGCGCTGCCTGCGCGACCAGCTCGAGATCGTGCGAGAGGTGACGCCCGGCGTACCGACGACCACGAACTTCATGCTTCCGACATGGCATCACTACGACGAATGGGACTTCGCGCGCGAGCTGGATGTCGTCACGATCGACCACTACCCGGAAGACGGCCCCTCTGGCGACGCGCAGGTGGCATTCGCGGCGGATCTGGCCCGGTCCTTCGCGGGCGGTCGGCCGTGGCTCCTGATGGAACAGGCGACGTCGTTGGTCTACGACTACGCCGGCGGTCGCATGCTCGCCAAGGCGCCCGGGCGCATGCGCCGCAACACCTATCAGTACCTGGCGCGCGGATCCTTCGGATCGCTATTCTTCCAATGGCGTGCGCCGCGCGTCGGGGCGGAGTTCTTCCACTCGGCGATGGTGCCCCACGTCGGTCCCGACTCCCGCATCTTCCGGGAGATCCGCGACCTGGGCGCCGAGCTCGCAGGCGTCCCCGAACTGTCGGCCGGTCCGATCGAGGGGCGCGTCGTCGAATCGCGCACGGCGATCGTGTGGGACTCGACGGCGTGGTGGGCCACCGAGACGCGGATGCTGCCCTCTGCCGACGTCGCTTATCTCCCGGCGCTTCGCCGCGTGCACGAGGCGCTGTGGCGGTCCGGCGTGACGGCCGACTTCGTCGACCCGAACGGCGACCCCTCGCAGTACGACCTCGTCCTGGTACCCAGCATGATCGCCGTGAGCGACTCCCAACGGGAGGCGTTCGACCGTTTCGTCGCGAACGGCGGACACCTGGCTGTCTGGTACCTCTCCGGATCGACCGACGAGCACCTGCGCGTGCGTGAGGGAAGCTATTCGGCGGCGTTCGCCGAACTCGCCGGCGTGCGGGTGGAAGAGCATGCGCCGCTCCGGGACGGCCAAAACCTCACTCTCAGCGAGGGAACATGCGCGTCGGCCTGGAGTGAGGTCCTCCACGTACGCGGGGCCGAGGTGGTCGCGTCCTATGGCGCCGACGCGCCGGCGGTCATCGCACCCGGCTCGGCAGCCATCACCCGCAACGTCCGCGGCTCCGGAGTCGTGCACTACATCTCCACGCGCGTGGAGGGCGACGATCTGCAACGCCATCTTGCACGCATCGTCGCCGACGCGGGCATCGAGGCCGCCGTGCTTCCCGACGGCGTCGAGCACGTCGTGCGACGCACGAAGACCGGCGCGCTGCGCATCTTCATCAATCACACCGAGCGGGCGCAGACCGTTCGGGCCACCGGCAGGAACGTCCTGTCGAACACGGATGTCGACGGCGACGTCGCCGTCGCAGCGGGCGATGTCCTCATCGTCCGGATCGAGACCTCACCCGAGGGTTCACGCAAGTGACCGAGAAAGGAGTGCCGACGATGGCACACAGCAGTACCTGGAGAAAGCGCGGCCTGGCCGCGACCGGACTGGCGGCGGCAGCCGCGCTCGCGCTCGCGGGATGTTCCGGAGGAAGCGATGGCGGTTCCGGCGACGACGGTGCCGCGGAAGACGTGACGATCGAGTTCTGGGGCTGGGTCCCGGGCCTCGAGGACGCGGTCGCCGAATGGAACGAGAACAACCCCGCCATCCAGGTGGAGTTCTTCCGGATGACCGGCGACGACGGCGACAAGATCCCCGCCGCGATCGACGCCGACACGGCCCCCGACGTCGTGCAGATGTCCGCGCACTCGCTGCCGGGTCACATCATCAACAATCGGCTCACCGACCTGACCCCGTACGTCGACGGCCTGGCTGAGGACTTCACCGCCAGCTCGTGGGGCACGGTCTCCTTCGGAGATGCGGTGTACGGCATCCCACAGGATTCCGGCCCCACCGGTCTGATGTACCGCACCGACATCTTCGAGGAGTACGGCATCGAGGTTCCCACCACGTGGGAGGGGTACGTGCAGGCAGGCCGCGATCTGAAGGCTGCCAACCCCGACATCTACATCGCTCAGTTCTCGCCCAATGAGGCGGGCCTGTGGATGGAGACCGTGTGGCAGAACGAAGGCAGCTTCTTCCAGATCGAAGACGACGCCTGGGACGTCACCGTCAACGGGCCGGAGAGCCTGGAGGTCGCCGAGCTCTGGCAGACGCTCCTCGACGAAGACCTCGTGAAGGTCGTCGAGATGTGGACGCCCGAGTACTGGGCCGAGGTGAACGCGGGCACGATCGCCACCATCAACTACGCGGCATGGTTCCCGGTGCTGCTCGAGGAGAGTGCGGAGTCGACCAGCGGGAACTGGGCGGTCGCGGACACCCCGCTGTTCTCCGGCAAGAACACCGCCGGTGAATCGGGCGGAAGCGTGAACGTGGTCACGGCGAACTCCGAACACCCGGAGCAGGCCGTCGAGTTCATCACCTGGCTGAACTCCAGTGATTCCGGAGTCGAGTACCTCATCGACGGCGGGGTCTTCCCGTCGGCGGTCACCGGCCTGTCGAGCGAGTCGCTCCTGCAGCCGTCGGAGTTCTACGGCGGTCAGGTCATCAACGAGGTCTTCGCGGATGCCGCGGAGCGCGTGCCCGGCACGTGGACGGCCGGCCCGACCCATGACCTCACGGTCAACGCCCTCAAGGACGAGTTCGGGCGCGTCGCCAACGGCGAGATCACCTTCGAAGAGGCTCTCGACAACGTTCAGGACATGACGGTCGAGGAGCTCGAGGCGATGGGCCTCAACGTCGCATCATGACCTCGACAGCCGTCCCGACGCGCACGTCCCCCCGCCGCATCCGCGGCGGGTGGGGCGTGCGCCTCGCCCCGTACCTCTTCCTCGCGCCGTTCATCATCCTGTTCGTCGTCTTCCTCATCCTGCCGATCCTGACGGCGCTGTGGATGAGCTTCTTCTCGGTGCAGCGCGGCGGACTCGGGTTCGACAACAGCAACGACCTGGCCTTCGTCGGCCTGGACAACTACATCCGCGCGTTCCAGGACCAGGGATTCCTCGAGAGCTTCGGGCGTGTGCTCCTGTTCGGCGTGGTGCAGGTTCCGGTCATGATGATCCTCGCGATCACGCTGGCGCTCCTGTTCGATTCCGCCGTCGTTCGCGCCAAGCGCTTCTTCCAGCTCAGCGTCTTCCTGCCCTATGCGGTCCCGTCCGTCGTCGCTGCGCTCGTGTGGGGCTTCCTCTATCAGCCGCGCGTGAGTCCGATCGTCGAGGGACTCGCCTCCATCGGCATCTCGGTCGACTTCCTGGCGCCGGGAACGGTGCTGTGGTCGATCGCGAACGTCACGATCTGGACCGTCACGGGCGTGAACGTCATCATCATCTTCGCCGCCCTGCAGACCGTTCCGCGCGAGATGTACGAAGCCGCACGCATGGACGGTGCGGGTGAATTCCGCACGGCTCTGCAGATCAAGCTCCCGATGGTGCTGCCGGCCGTCGTGCTGACCACCCTGTTCTCGATCATCGGCACGCTGCAGCTGTTCAACGAGCCGATGACCCTGCGCTCGATCACCTCGAACGTCACGGGCGACTACACGCCGAACATGGCGATCTTCCAGGCGACGACACTCGGCGGCAACATCAACCTCGGCTCGGCGATGGCCATCATCCTGGGCATCGCGACCTTCATCCTCTCGATCGTCCTGTCGGTGTTCCAGAACCGCAAGAAGGGAGCGTCGGCATGACCACGCAGATCGCACCTGCGCCCGAGACGGCCGCGCACCCCTCGGTCGCACCCTCGCCCCGCAGGCGTCAGCAGGTGTACGCCGAAGGCGAGCGACCGAGCCGCACGGCCCGCACCGTGGGCTGGATCTTCATGATCGCCGTGACGCTCTACTTCCTGGTGCCCGTCTACTGGCTCATCGTGGCGTCCACCAAGTCCACCGGAGACCTCTTCTCCACCCCGGGCTTCCTCTTCGCCGATTTCAATCTGTGGCAGAACCTGGTCGATCTCACCGAGCAGGCCGACGGCATCTACTGGCGGTGGATGTTCAACTCGCTCATCTACTCCGGCCTCGGCAGCGTGCTCATGACCTTCATCAGCGTCATCTCCGGATACGCGCTGGCGATGTACCGCTTCCGCGGTCGGACCGTGATCCTCGCGGCGCCACTGGGCAGCATGCTCGTGCCGCAGACCGTTCTCGCGCAGCCGACCTACGTGCTGCTGGTCGAGATGGGGCTCAACAACACCATGTGGGGCGTGCTGTTGCCGAGCCTCGTGTATCCGTTCGGGGTCATGCTCGGCTTCATCTACGCCCAGACGAGTGTGCCGATGGAGCTGCTCGAGGCGGCCCGTCTCGACGGGGCGAGCGAGTGGCGAGCGTTCTGGTCGATCGCGCTGAAGCTCCTGACACCCGGCGCGGTGACCATCCTGCTGTTCGCGTTCATCGGCAGCTGGAACAACTTCATGCTGCCGCTCCTGGTGCTCAGCGATGCGCGGCTGCAGCCTGTCACCGTGGGTCTCTCGGGATGGAGCCAGGCGGCGATCACGATCCCGGGACTGCAGACCCTGGTGATCGTCGGCTCGCTGCTGTCGATCATCCCGATCATTATCGTGTTCGTGTCGCTGCAGCGCTACTGGCGCTCGGGGCTCGCCGCGGGCGGGATGAAGTTCTGACCCGATGACGGTGCTGAGATACACCACGGCGAGCGATACCTGGCTCGACCGTCTCCCGCTGGGGGACGGTCGAGTCGGCCTGATGGTCGGTGCCGACGCGTCCGCGCGCCGCCTCGGGCTGAACGAGGCGACCGCGTGGTCCGGGGGCCTCGCCAGTGCAGACCGCGACCTCGTCGACCCGGCGTCGGCGGCTGAAGCGCTCGCCGCGGCGAGGGCTGCCGTCTCGGCGGGAGATCCACAGCGCGCGGAGACCGCGATGCGGACACTCCAGCACGGCTACGCTCAGGCGTTCCTGCCCGTCGGAGAGGTGACGATCACGACCGCCGGGCGTCCAGATCGGGCCAAGGAGATCGTCCGCGAGCTCGACCTCGAAACCGCCGTTCACGTGTGCCGCGCCGAGGGCGTCACCGCGACGTCCATCGTGTCGTGGCACAGCGGTCTCATCGTCCACCGGGAGTCGTACGCGCGGCCGACGGACGCCGTGGTCTCCTTCGACACGCCACTTCGCCGCGTCGACGAGGAACGCGCGGACGCCCGCGCCGTCGTCGTGCTGGACCTTCCCGCCGATGTCGCGCCCACGCACGAGCCCGACGCGCCGGCCGTCACCTGGGAGGCCGATGACGTGTCGACGGGCACCGTCGTGGTGATCGTCGACGTCGAACATGACGGGGCCGCCCGTTGGTCCGGCGGCGATCTCGTCGTGTCCGGTGCGAACCGTCTTGACATCCGCATCGCGTTGACCACGACGATCCGAGGCGTCGCGGCCCCTCCGGAACCTCGCGAGAAGGCCCGATCGCGCGCGGAGGGCCTCCTCGCCGCCGCAGACTCGCGTGAGGCGATCGACCGGCACGAACATGCGTTCCGCGCCTCCGCTCCGAACTTCGCCTTCGAGCTCGCCGGCGACCTCAAAGTCATCGGCGACCCGCACCGGGCCATCATCGAAGCCGAGCGACGCGACGTACTCCCCACGGGCGTCCTGTCGGCCCTCATCTCCTACGGTGTGTATCTGCTTCGATGCTCGAGCACCGAGACGGGGCCCCCGGCCAATCTGCAAGGCATCTGGAACGCCGAGATGCAGCCGCCGTGGTCCTCGGCATACACCCTCAACATCAATCTGCCGATGAACTACTGGGCGGCCGAGAGTGTGGGGCTCTCAGGTCCTCATACGGCGCTCCTCAACCTCCTCGAGGGCCTCGCGAACCGCGGACGTGACACCGCCCGGCGGCTCTACGGGATCGAGGGCTGGGTCTCCCACCACAACACGGATCTGTGGGCGTACACGCTGCCGACGGCGGGTGATGCGGCCTGGTCGCACTGGCCCCTCGGTGGCGCCTGGCTGGTGCGGCAGTTCGATGAACAGCGTCGCCACGGGGACATGACCCCCGAGGTTCGCGCCCGCTTCCGGCCGGTCGCGCGCGATTGCGCGAGATTCCTCCTCGGATGGCTCCGCACCGATGCGAACGGAGCGGCGACCACGTCGCCCTCGACGTCGCCCGAGAACCGCTACCTCGTAGGCGGCAGACCGGTTGCGCTGACCGAAGGCTCGGCCCTGGACCTCGCACTCATCCGAGAGGTGCTCCGCCTCGTGGTCGATCTCGCCGACGACGCCGGTGAACCGGACGATCCGGTGGTCGCCGCCGCCCGGGAGGCCCTCCCGCGGCTGGCTCCCGCGCGTGTGCAGGCCGACGGGCGCATCCTCGAATGGGGGTCGGAGGTGGACGACGAGGACCGCGCTCACCGCCATCTCTCTCACCTCTACGAGTGGTACCCCGGCGACGGGGGCAGGGACGACCTCCACGCCGCCGTGGCGCACACGCTGGACACGCGCGGCGACGATTCCACGGGGTGGTCCCTCGCATGGAAGATCGCGCTCCGCGCACGACTGGGTGACGCCGCGGCCGTCTCGTGTCTCCTGCGATTGGCCACGCGTGCCGCTTCCCCCGAGGGCGGGCACCGCGGCGGTCTCTATCCCAATCTCTTCGCCTCGCACCCGCCGTACCAGATCGACGGCAACTTCGGTCTCGTCAGCGGCGTCCTGGAGGCACTCGTGCAGAGTCACCGCCCCGGCCGGATCGACCTCCTGCCCGCCCTGCCGGCCGAGATGGGTACCGGCCGGGTGCGCGGCTTGATCGCCCGGCCGGGCATCCGTCTCGACCTCGACTGGTGCGATAGCGAGCCCGTCGCTCTGACCCTGGAGGCGGTTAAGCCGTCAACGGCCGGTCCGGTCACGGTCGCGCACGGCAGTCGTCGCGCGGTGATCGATGTGCCCGCCCGTGGGGTGATCGAGGTCCCGCTCCCACTTCCCCTTCCCTCAACGACACCCATCGACAGGAGTACCGCGTGAAGTTCACCGACGGGTTCTGGCAGCTGCGACCCGGCGTCACCGCCCTGTACGCCCAGGAGGCGTACGACATCTGGCACACGGCCGACACGGCCGACGGCGAGGGATTGGTGGTCACTGCGCCGACGGCGCGCATCGCCAAGCGCGGCGACACGCTCAACCGGGCGGTGCTCACGACAACCCTGTCCTCGCCGATGGAGGGTGTCGTGAGGGTACGCATCGCCCACCATGACGGCGGTGCCTGGCACGGCGGATTCGGGCTTCCCGGCGCGACCGGCGCCGGGAAGGCATCCCTCGACGAGTCGGGCGGCGTGCTGGAGACGGGCGCGCTGACGGCGCGTATCACCTCGGGTGCACCGTGGGACCTCTCCTTCGAGGTCGACGGACGCCGCGTGACCGGCAGCGGACACAAGGCACAGGGATACGTGCAGCTGAGTGAGGATGCGCAGGTGGATCCCGGGATCGTCGGCGACGCGCGCGCCGGCACGACCGTGTCCCGCGGCGGGACGTTCGTGCACGAGCAGCTCGACCTCGGTGTCGGTGAGCTCGTCTACGGGCTCGGAGAGCGGTTCGGTCCGCTCGTGAAGAACGGGCAGAGCGTCGAGGTGTGGAACGCCGACGGAGGAACGTCGAGCGAACAGGCATACAAGAACGTGCCGTTCCACCTCTCCAGCCGTGGCTACGGCGTTCTCGTGAACGACTCCGGACACGTCTCCTACGAGATCGGCTCGGAGGCGGTCGAGCGCGTGCAGTTCTCCGTCGCGGGCGAGGTGCTGGAGTACTTCGTCATCGCCGGCCCGACCCCGAAAGACGTGCTCTCGCGCTACACCGCGCTCACCGGGCGGCCCCCCGTGGTGCCCGCGTGGTCTTACGGGCTCTGGCTGTCGACGAGCTTCACCACCGATTACGACGAGGCGACAGTCACGTCGTTCATCGACGAGATGTCCCGGCGCGACCTGCCGGTGTCGGTGTTCCACTTCGACTGCTTCTGGATGCGCGAATTCAACTGGTGCGACTTCGAGTGGGACCCGCGCGTGTTCCCCGAGCCCGACGCCATGCTGCAGCGCCTCCACGAGAAGGACCTGCGCGTGAGCGTGTGGATCAACCCCTACATCGGCCAGCGCTCACCGCTGTTCCGCGAGGCCGCTGACCAGGGATTCCTGGTCACACGGCCGGATGGGTCGGTGTGGCAGTGGGACATGTGGCAGGCCGGGATGGCGCTGGTCGACTTCACCAATCCCGCGGCGACCGCGTGGTATCAGTCGCACCTGCGCCGGCTCGTCGAGCAGGGCGTCGACTGCTTCAAGACCGACTTCGGTGAGCGCATCCCGACCGACGTGGTGTACTTCGACGGCTCCGATCCGTCGCGCATGCACAACCTCTACACGCACCTGTTCAACGCTGCGGTCCACGAGGTGCTCGTCGAGGCCCGGGGAGAGGGCGACGCCGTGCTGTTCGCCCGTTCGGCCACGGCCGGCGGACAGACCATGCCGGTGCACTGGGGCGGCGACTCCACCTCGACGTACGCGTCGATGGCCGAGACCCTCCGCGGCGGCCTCTCGCTCGCGGCCAGCGGCTTCGCGTTCTGGAGCCACGACATCGGCGGATTCGAGGGCACCCCGGATGCAGGGGTCTTCAAGCGCTGGACCGCATTCGGGCTCCTGGGCAGCCACTCCCGCTTCCACGGGTCGCAGTCCTACCGGGTGCCGTGGCAGTTCGACGAAGAGGCGGTGGATGTCACGCGCATCTTCACCAAGCTCAAGATGCGTCTCATGCCGTACCTGTTCCAGCAGGGCGTCGACGCGGCGGCCACCGGCGTGCCCGTCATGCGCCCGATGATGATGGAGTTCCCCGACGATCCCGCCGTCGCCTACCTCGACCGGCAGTACATGCTCGGCTCCGAGCTGCTGGTCGCCCCGGTGTTCAGCGCCGAGGGTGAGGTGGAGTTCTACCTCCCCGCCGGCACGTGGACGAACCTGCTCACGGGCGAGGAGGTCGAGGGTGCGCGGTGGCGCCGCGAGACTCACGGCTTCGACTCGCTGCCGCTCTACGCCCGGCCGGGTGCGGTGATCCCGTGGGGCGCGCGCGACGACCGGCCGGACTACGACTACCGGGAAGGACTTCGTCTGCGCGTGTTCCCGGGCGGCGAGGGCACCCGCACAGTGGCCGTCACCACCCCGGACGGGCAGCGCGCATCTTTCGACATCGATCTCGACGAGGTGACCCGATGAGAATCGGCAACTCCGACTACCGCGACTCCGGACTGGTCTTCCCGGAAGGCTTCGTCTTCGGTTCTGCCACGGCGTCGTACCAGGTGGAGGGCGGCTTCGACGAGGGCGGTCGAGGGGCCTCGATCTGGGACACCTTCAGCAAGACGCCCGGAAACGTCTGGAACGGCGACACCGGCGACGTCGCGTGCGATCACTATCACCGCTGGGAGCGCGACCTCGATCTCATGAAGGATCTCGGGCTCGGTGCGTACCGCTTCTCGATCGCCTGGCCGCGCATCCAGCCGACCGGCACGGGTGCGCCGAATCAGGCGGGCATCGACTTCTACTCCCGGCTCGTCGACGGTCTGCTCGAGCGCGGAATCCGTCCCGTGGCGACGCTGTACCACTGGGACCTGCCGCAGGCTCTCGAAGACGCCGGAGGGTGGCCGGCCCGCGCGACCGCCGACGCGTTCGAGCAGTACGCGGCCGTCATGGGCGCCGCGCTCGGCGATCGCGTCCACACCTGGACCACCCTGAACGAGCCGTGGTGCTCTGCTTACCTCGGATACGGCCAGGGCGGGCACGCACCCGGACGCCGGGAGCCGGCATCCGCCCTCGCCGCCGTGCACCACCTGAATCTCGCCCACGGACGTGCCGTGTCGGCACTGCGTGAGACGTCGACCGGCGACCCGCAGTACTCCGTGACCCTGAACTTCCACGTGCCGCGCGGACGCGGCGATCGCGCCGAGGAGGCGATCCGACGGGTGGATGCGCTCGCCAACCGCGCCTTCACCGGTCCCATGCTGCGTGGGGAATATGCGCAGGATCTTGTCGAGGACACCGCGGCGGTCACCGACTGGTCGTTCGTGCACGACGGCGATCTCGCACAGATCAATCAGCCGATCGACGTGCTCGGCGTCAACTACTACTCCACGGTGACCGTGCAGATGTGGGACGGGGTCGCGGAGCGGCAGCAGAACGACGGCCACAAGGCCGCCGGCGGCGGCACGGCGTGGCCGGGCAGCGACACGTCGGTGGAGTTCCTCGAGCAGGCCGGGCCGTACACCGCGATGGGCTGGAACATCGCGCCCGACGGCCTGGAGGAGCTGCTCGTATCGCTGTCGCACCAGTTCCCGGACCAGCCCCTCATGGTCACCGAGAACGGCGCGGCGTTCGACGACGTGGTCGCCGCCGACGGATCGGTGCCCGATCCGGAGCGGCTGGACTACCTGCGCCGGCACTTCACGGCCGCACACCGCGCGCTGCAGCGGGGCGTCGACCTGCGCGGCTACTTCGTGTGGTCGCTGCTGGACAACTTCGAGTGGGGCTACGGATACGCCAAGCGCTTCGGCATCGTGCGGGTCGACTTCGACACCCTCGAACGCACGGTGAAGGATTCCGGCCACTGGTATCGCCGGCTTGCGAGCACCGGCGTGCTGCCCGAGTGACCACGACGCCCGGGTGAAACGGGGCATCGAGGCGGGCGTGTCAACCCCGTGACCGCGCACCTCGACGGCGCGAAGCTGGAATCCACGGAAGGAGACCCGCATGAGCGAGAACGACGAGAAGAAGGCGTCCGACGACGTCGACCACGTGGCGGTCGGCATCGGCGTGATCGGCGGACACGACATCGGCGAGGCGCCGACCGAATCGGGGTCTGCGGGAGCCGACGAGGTCTCGGAGGCCGGGGGCGACGTCGACGACGTGGCGAGCATCGTCGCGCAGGTGCGCTCGGATTCCGGCGACGCCTCGCGCGAAGAGGTCGCGCAGACCCTCCGCGAACGGTTGGGACAGGCGGGCCAGGACCTGTCCGACGAGGAGGTCGACCGGCTGGTCTCGCAGGTGACGACCGGAGACGGATGACCCCCGGCGCGCAATCTGCGCGCGCGGTGCGAGCCGAGCGTGTTCCGGCGCCGCCGGCCCGCGGCAGGCGTACGCTATCGCCGTGACAGACCTGCGCTTCACCCGACAGAACGACGCTTCGCGCTACACGCTGCACCGCGGCGACGACCTCGTCAGCGTGCTCGACTACCGCGACGACGGCCGGACCGTCGCCCTCACGCGCGCCTACACCGTGCCGACCTTCCGAGGGCACGGGTACGCGGCCGAGATCGTCGAGCGCGCGGTGGATGACATCGAGAGCACGGGGGACCGCCGGGTGAGCCCGGTCTGCTGGTACGTCGCCGACTGGTTCGCCGCGCACCCGGCCCGGGCGGGCATCCTGCAGCCGCGCTGACGCCTACCCGGCCCGCGCCTGCCGGTCAAGCCCTCGAGACGCATCCGAGGCACCCGTCACGCTGAAGGGAGACGGAAGGAGTCGGCATGGATGAGGAACGCGACCTGCCGGAGGGCGTCATCGACGCCGAACCCGCGGGCGGGTGGGAGAGCGGCGCCGTGGCCGACGGTGAGACCGCCGAGGCCGACCGCGAAGCCACGGGCAGCCCGGACCTCACGCTCGAGCACCAGGAACCCGACCCGGGTGTCGACGTCGGACCGGTCGAGGGCGCGCAGCCCGACACCGATCCCGACCTCGCCGCAGACGACGAGGAGGAGACCTCGTGAGCACCAGCGGAAACGAGTTCGACGAACCGGGCGTGAACTATCCCGATCGCCGGGATGCGGAAGACGCGAACGACACGACCACCTCGACCGGTGAGGCCGACACCCGAAGCACCGACTCGCCCTCACCGGCGGGTGCGACCCCGGACGGCCACCACTACGGGCACGATGGCGGACGCGACACGATGACCGTCGATCAGGCGCAGCGCTCCGGTGCTCTCGACGAGCGCGGCGAGCAGTCCCGCCCCGCGATGTCGGAGAACAATGCCTCCGCGTCGGAGAAGCTCGACGGGCTCGTCGAGCAGATGCGCGCCGACCTCGCCGGAGAGCCGCTCGCAGCCGTCGAGCATGCCGTGCGCGGCCGCGTCGCGCAAGCCGGCCTCGACGTCTCCGATGCCGACATCGCCGCTCTCTCGCGGCGGATCGCGAGCGACACCGAGGACTGAGCGGAGCGCCTCGACGACCGTGTCGGAGGGTCGATCTACCCTGTCGGCATGCGCATCCTGCACACCTCCGACTGGCACATCGGGCGATCCTTCCACGGTCACTCGACGCTCGATGCGCTGCGCGGCGTGCTGGAACACCTCGTCGAGCAGGTGCGCGAGCACGACGTCGACGTCGTGATCGTCGCCGGCGACGTGTTCGACTCTGCGGCACCGGCGGCGGCGTGCTACACGCTCCTCAGCGACGCGCTGCGCGGCCTGGCCGACACCGGCGCGCACGTGATCGTCACCAGCGGCAACCACGACTCGGCGGCACGCCTCGGATTCCAGGCAGGGCTTCTGCGTGAGGGCATCCACGTGCTCACCGACCCGCTGAGACTCGACGACCCGGTCGTGATCGACGATGCGGACGGACCCGTGCGCTTCTACGGCATCCCGTACCTCGAGCCGGGCATCGTCCGCCACGTGTGGCCGGGCGCCGTGATGCGTACGCAGGCCGATGCGATCGACCATGCCATGAGCCTCGTGCGGGCCGACCTGCAGGAGCATCCGGCCCGCAGCGTCGTGATCTCGCACTGCTTCACCGCCGGCGTCGAGCCGACTCCGGGCGTGGAGCGCGAGATCCGCCAGGGGAGCCTCGATGTGGTGCCGCTGTCGAGCTTCGACGGCGTCGACTACGTCGCCCTCGGCCACATCCACGGCCGGCAGCAGCTCGCGCCCACGGTGCGCTACGCCGGGGCGCCGCTGCATTACAGCTTCGGTGAGGGGGCGAAGCCGCGCGGATCATGGCTCATCGACATGGATGCCGCGGGCGAGGTCGCGGCGACGTGGCTCGACCTTCCGATCCCGCGCCGTCTGGTGACCCTTCGTGCGACGTTCGACGAGCTGCTCGAGGCGGAGGACTACGAGGCCCACGTCGACGCCTGGGTGTGCGCGCAGTACACCGACGCGACGCCGCAGATCGACGCGATGCGCCGCCTGCTCGCCCGCTTCCCGTTCTGCGCGACGGTCATGCACACTCCGGCGACACCGGCCGCGGATGCCTCCGGCGGATACGCGCGCCGGGTGCGCGCGGTACGCAGCGATGCGGAGCTCGTCGACGCCTTCCTCGCGCACGTGCGCGACGGCGAGGGCGCGAGCGAGCTCGAGCACGAGCTCATCCGCGACATCATCGACCAGCGCAGCCTCGCGGAGGCGACGGCGTGAGACTGCACCGTCTCGAACTCGAGGGGTTCGGGCCGTTCCGCGACCGCCAGGTGGTCGACTTCGACGCCTACGAGGGCGACGGCATCTTCCTCATCACCGGTAGAACCGGTGCCGGCAAGTCGAGCGTGCTCGACGGCGTGTGCTTCGCGCTCTACGGCTCTGCCCCGCGCTACGACGGCGCCGAGAAGCGACTGCGCAGCGACCACTGCGCTCCCGAGGATCCGACCCGCGTGAGCGTGGAGTTCACCGTCGGCGATCGCCGATGGAAGGTCACCCGATCCCCGGAATACCAGCGGCCGAAGAAGCGCGGCGAGGGCTTCACGACGCTCGCTCCCGACGCGCACCTCGACGAGTACGTCGAGGGCGAGTGGATCGGGCGGCAGCGCGGTCCCCGCAACGTCGCGCTCGAGCTCGACGAGATCGTGGGGCTCAGCCAGCAGCAGTTCCTCCAGGTCATCCTGCTCGCCCAGAACCGCTTCGCGGAGTTCCTGCTCGCCAAGAACGACGAACGGCAGCGGCTGCTGCGAACCCTCTTCGGCACGAAGACCTACGAGGATTATCAGAATGCGCTCGAGCAGCGCCGTCGAGACGGCGAACGCGCGCTGTCGACGGCGCTCGAGACGGCCGTCGTGCTCCTCGACGAAGCCGAGCGCGTCGCCGACGATCTGTGGCGCGATGACGACACCGACGGCGCCGAGGCGGCCGATGTCACGGCGCGAGCGGCGCTCGCCGCTCGTGCGCAGGCTCGTCTGGACTACCGTGCCGACGCGCTCGTGCGCGAGCGCGACGACGCCGACGCCGCGCACCGCGCTGCCGAGGCCGCGCACACGGCCCGTCGTGGGTTGCGGGAACGCCACGATGCACGTGCGCGAGCGCGGCAGGCGCTCGTGCACCTCGAGGCACGTGCGCAGGAGATCGCCGACCAGCGGCACCGCCGCGATCGAGCCGCGGACGCGGAAGCGCTGCGTGCCTCGATCGACGCCGCAGACGCGGCGCACCGGACCGCGGCGGCGGCCGCAGCCGCGTGGCGCGGTGCGCAAGGTGAGTGGACTCGGCTGGGTGAGGCGGAGGCCGACGACGCCGGCCTCGCGGCGATCATCGAGCAGTGCACGGGAGAGATCGCCGTCGCGGAGAGCGCCGCGGACGACGAGGCGGCCCTCCCCGGGCTCGTCGCGCGCCTCACCACCGCGCGCGAGCGCCTCGACGAGCTCGACGGGCTCCTCGCGACGATCGACGCGGGCCGGGCCGAACTGCCGGTGCGTCTCGCGCAACTCGAGGCCGATCTGGCGGCCGCGACCGAAGCGGCCGGGGCACGCGACGCTCTCGCCGAACGGCGCGCCACGATCGCAGCGCGCCTCGATTCCGCCGCCACCCTCGATCGGCGCGCCGCCGACCTTCGCGCCGCAGAGGGCGCCCACGCCGAGGCGCTGGGCCTGCTCGAATCGGCCACCGCCGCCGTGCGAGCGCTGCTGCGTCGCCGTCTCGACGGCCATGCCGGAGAGCTCGCCACCGGCCTCGTCGCGGGTGAGCCCTGCGCCGTGTGCGGATCACGTGAGCATCCGGCTCCCGCGGTCGGTGCCGACGAGCCCGTGAGCGACGAGGACATCGCCGCGGCGGAGACGCGTCACGCGGCGGCCCTCGACGCCGAGCGCGACGCGGCGACCGCTGCGTCGGATGCGCGGGCAGCCGTCGCCGAGGTGCGCGGCGCCGTCGGCGACGCCACCGTCGACTCGCTCACCGCAGATCTCGAACGCGCCGACCTTGACCTGGGCCTGGCCGACGCGGCCGACACGCGACGTCGGGAGTTGTCCGAGCAGCGCCGCGGCCTCGTGGAAGCCGACGCGCAGGCGGCGGCCGAACGGGAGCTGCTCGTCGCGGATGCGGTGGCACGGCGGCAGGAGATCGCCGTCGCCGACCAGGAGCTGGCGCAGACGCGCCGACGCGTCGACGCTGCCCGGGGTGAGCACGACAGCGTCGCGTCGCGACTGGCCGCCGCGCGCCGGCGGCGCAGCGCCGCCGAGGCGCTGCGCACGGCCTCGCGCGAGCACCTCGCGAGCGTCGACGCGGAGTCGGTCGCTCGTCGCGACATCGATGGCCGGCTCACCGAGAGCGGCTTCGAGTCGGTCGACGATGCCCGTGCGGCGCTGCTGCCGGCATCGGAGCGCCGAGACCTCGACGCGGCCGTGACGGATCACGACGTGCAGCTGCGGAGCGAGCGCGACAGACTCCGCGAGTTGGAACTCGAACTCGCCGGCGTCGGCGACGAACCGATCGACACCGACGAGACCGCGACCGCCCTCGGCCAGGCGCGAGACCGATGGAGCGCGGCCGTCGACGCGGCGGCCGCCGCGACGCAGCGCCGGGAGCGGCTGGCCGATCTCCGCGGCCGTGCCGGCGGAGCTCTCGCGGCCACGTCGGATCTGGCACAGGAGCAGGCAGTGATCGCGCGGCTCGCGAACACCGTGGCGGGCCGCGCCCCCAACACCCACCGCATGTCGCTGGAATCCTTCGTGCTCGCCGCCGAGCTGGAGGAGATCGTCGAGGCGGCCAACCTGCGCCTGTCCGAGATGTCATCCGGTCGCTACACGCTCCGGCACAGCGATGCCGTCGCGGCCCGCGGCGCATCCAGCGGTCTCGGCCTCACCGTGCTCGACGCACACACCGGACAGGCCCGTCCCGCGCAGTCGCTGTCGGGCGGGGAGACCTTCCTCGCCTCGCTGGCTCTCGCGCTCGGTCTCGCCGAAGTGGTCACATCCCGCTCGGGCGGGGTCCGCCTGGACACCCTCTTCATCGACGAGGGCTTCGGTTCCCTCGACGCCGAGACGCTCGACCTCGCGATGCGCACGCTCGACGAGCTCCGCCAGGGCGGACGCACCGTGGGCCTCATCAGCCACGTCGCGGCCATGAAGGAGCAGATCCCCGCGCAGCTGGTCGTGGAAGCCACCCGCGAGGGGCCCAGCACGCTGCGGCAGGGTGTGGCCTCGATCACGTGATGCGGCTCCCGGCACGTAGGCTGGAGGACATGACCAAAAGCACGATCTGGACCATTCTCGGCGTCATCGCGGCGGTGGTCATCGCCTGGATCCTCGTCGAGTTCGTCTTCACGGCGATCGTCTTCTTGTTCAAGCTCGTCATCGTCGCGATCGTGGCGCTCGTCGTCTTCTTCCTCCTCCGCGCCGCCTTCTCGCGGTCGTAGGCTTCGCGGTCAGCCGAAGAGATCGTCGAGCGAGACCGGCACGCCGGTCCGATCGGTGAGCGCCTGGCGGGCGGCGCGCCATCCGGGCATGCCCGTGACCCCCGGCCCCGGCGGCGTCGACGCCGACGCGAGGTACACACCGGGCATCGGTGTGCGCCACGGCGTGCGTGAGACGACCGGGCGGCGTACCGCCTGCGCGAGGGTGAACGCGCCGCCGAGGATGTCGCCGTCGATGTCCGACGGGTTCACGCGGGAGCGCTCGGCGGCCGTCACCGCATGCGAGGCCCGCACGAGGCGACGGAATCCCGGCGCGAACCGCTCGACCTGTCGGGTCACCGGCTCCGTCGGATCGAGCGTCGACGCCGGCGGCACGTGGATGTAGGCCCACAGCACATGCGTGCCGTCCGGGGCGCGCGAGGAGTCGACCACGGTGGGCTGCACGGCGAGCACGTACGGATGCTCGGGGATCCGGCCGGCTGCCACCGCGTTCTCACCTGCCTCGACCTCTGCCCGTGTGCCGCCGAGGTGCACCGTGGGGGCGCGTTCGACGTCGGCCGCCGCCCATGGCACGGGGCCGTCCAGAGCGAAATCGACCTTCGCGGCCGCCGACCCGTGCCGGTAGGCGCGGATCGCGCGGGCATAGCGGTCGGGGATGTCCGGGTGGGTCAGCAGCAGCCGTGGGGCGGTGTCCAGCAGCAGCAGGTCGCCGGCGCCCGGGTCGCCCCAATCCAGGTCGGCGAGGCTTCGCACGTGAGACCCCGTCTCGACGCTGCCACCGTGTGCTCTCAGGTCGTCGGCGAGCGCGTCGGCGATCCGCTGTGCTCCACCGCGCGGGAGAGACCACCCTTCGGGGGTGTGTGCGTGCGCGGCGAGGAACAGGCCGGAAGCGGCAGCGGCCAGGGAAGGGAGAGGGGTGTTCCCGTGCGCGAGCACGCCCGCGAGCAGAGCCTGGACGTCGGCGGAGAACGTCGTCTGCCCGGCCTTCGTGCCCGTCAGAAGCATCCCTGCTCCGAACCCCGCCATCACGAGGGGATGACGCGGCACCCGCAGGAGCTGGTCGCCGGTGACCGCCACCAGCTCGTGGATGCGACGGGACAACGGCTCGATCAGCCTGCGGTAGGCGGCACCTCCGGCCCCGAGATCGTCCACCGTGCGGTCGAGGTCATGCCACGCGATCGCCGCCCGTCCGCCGTCGAGCGGCTGCGCGTAGGAGGCCTCCGGCGTGATCCACTCGATGCGCTCGCCGAGCCCGAACGCGCGGAAGAACGGCGAGCTTCGCGCCGCCGGATGCACCGCCGACCCGACGTCGTGCCGCACCCCGGGCAGGGTGAGGCCGGCCGTGCGCACGCCGCCGCCGATGGCACTCGAGGCCTCGAGCACGTGGACGTCGTAGCCGGCGCGCGCGAGCGAGACCGCCGCGGCGAGCCCGTTCGGGCCGCTGCCCACGACCGTCGCACGCCTCGCCATGGCCCCAGTGTGGCACTGCTCCGAAGCGGTGATCTCGCCCACGCGCCGGGACGACGGTTCCTTCCCGCGACCCGGCGCGGCAGGATGGAGGCATCGAGCGAGGAGGTCTCATGGAATCGGTGGTCCTGGATGCCCCGGAGGGGATCGCGATGCGACTGGGCTGGGACCCGGCGATGAGCGAGCACGACCGCAAGCGCGCCCTCGCACGGGAGATCGTCGCCGATCACCTGGGTCTGGAGCCGAAGAAGGTGCGCGTCGAGCGCGAGGCGCCGGCACAGTTCGGCTTCCACACGCAGCTGATCGCCGAGGTCGACGGGGCCGACGTGCCGCTCGGCATCCGGAACGCGAACTTCCGTGCCGCGACGGTCGTCGCCGTCGCCGACCCCGCGGTGCCGCTGGGACTGGACCTTCGCGACAACCGGCCCGACGACGCCACGCTGCACGAGATGCAGCGTCACTCCCATCTCTTCGATGAGAACGACGTCGAGGCCCTCGTGCGGCACTGGACCCGCGTGCAGGCCGTCCGCGACGCGGACGGACGCGGAACCCGCGTTCGCGGCGAGCACGTGCGCCTGGACGCGCCCCAAGCGAGGGGGTGGATTCCCGACCGGCGGGTGCACTACCAGCTGGCGGACCTCTCCCGTGACGGCTGGATCATCACCCTCGCCTACGGAGCACTCCCGGCGTGACCTCGCGCCGCCTGACCCCCGCTGCCACGCGAACGGACCGGGTCAGCCGAGCTGATCGGGATGTGTCAGGCGCCACCACGCGGTGGGTTCCGGGATGTGGCCCGCCACGACGACGTCGGAGGTGGCGGTCTCGGGTCCGGCGGTCCACGTGATCGTGCCGACCACGGCGCCGTCGCGGTAGACCTCCGGCGCGCGCGTGTCGACGGTCACCTCGACCGGGGTGTCCGACCACGTGCGCAGCGCGGCGTCGCGCGCCACGACCGCCTGGGCGGACTCGCCCCACGGCGTCGTGATCGTGCCGACGACGTCGCCGGCGTCGGCGAGGGCGACGTCGTGGAACCCCGCGCGGATGCTGGCGAGCGTGCGCAGCGCGACGTCGTTCGTCGCCTCTCGCGTCTGGCTGCCCACGACCGCGCCGGTGACGGCGAGCGGCTCACCGAGTCCGACGTCGAGCGATGCCGTGTACAGCAGGGTGAAGGTGCCGTTGCCGAGGTTCCCGGTCTTCAGACCCGTGATGCCGTCGACGCCGAGCAGCTCGTTGGTGTTGCGCATCGGACCGGTCGCGGGGAGCGTGAGCGAGGGCGTCGCCGCGAGCTCCGCGATCGTGGGGTCCGCCGCGGCCAGTGCGCCCAAGCGCAGCAGGTCGGCGGTGGTGCTGACGTTCCCCGGATCAAGACCGGTGGGATCGACGATCCTCGTCGAGGTGAGTCCGTTCGCCTCGAGCCAGGCGCGCGCCGCGCCGAGGAACGCGGACTGCGAGCCGTAAGCCCACGTCGACACCGCGTGCGCGTAGTTGCTCGCCGACGGGATGAGCATCGTTGCGAGGGCGTCTCGCAGCGTCATGGTGCTGCCCGCGGGCATGGCCGCGATCGTCGCGCCCCGCACGTAGTAGGCGTCGTAGAGAGCGTGGTCGGCGGCGCCGAAGGTGAGCGTGGGGCCGGCATCCCCCTCGCCCAGGGGATGGGCGTCGAGCACGACGAGAGCGGTGATGAGCTTGGTGATGCTCGCGATCGGCACGGCATCCGTGGTGCCGCTCGCCGCCTGAAGTCCGTCCACGCCGAGATATTCCGGCGCACCCGACACCGTCACCGCCGACGCCCCCTGTGACGGTTCCGCGACCGCGACCGGCTCGGATGCGGCGACGGCCCGATCCTGCAGCTGTGCCGTCGGTGCCGGGAGCGGAGCGCCGAGCGCCCACGCCGCGTATCCGCCCGCCGACAGTGCACCGAGGGCGATCACGAGCACCATCGCGAGCAGGATGCGACCGAGAACCCTGCGGGTGCGCCCGCGCTCGGCCGCGGTGTCGGCGGACACCGTCTCGGATCCCGCCATCAGATCCGCGAAGTCCGACAGCGCATCCGTCGAATCGCGATGCGTCGTCATCCCGCCCCCATCGGTCGTCCGCCACTCGCCCTCCCATCATGCACGCCCGCCACCGGAACCGCACGCGCGCGTCCGGATCGCGTCGATTCGGTTGCCGCCGGATGTCGTCACGCCGCCCGGTGGCGACACTTCGCGACAGGTGAAGGCGCCGCGACGGGTGAAGGCGCCGCGCAGGTCACGAAACGCAGACGATCGTCGCGTGTCACGCGCTCGCAACGATCCGCGACATATCGTGAAGCATGGAGCACACAGCCGACAGGGGAACGGTCGTCGCGGTCGTCGGCGACGCGGCGGAGGATGCGATCGAGACGCTCGACGGGATCCGAGGGGTCGAGATCCTGACGCTGCGGGGGAGCGAGCCGGCCCTCGCCGCCCGCCGCATCGGAGCCACCCGCACCCCGTGGATCGTGCATGACGCCGATCCGCTGGAGCACGTCGCCGCCGCATGGGTGGAGCTGTACGAGGAGCGCTCCACCCTCGGCGCCCTCGAGCTGGAGGTCGAGACCGCGCTCGCCCACTTCGCCGCGGCGGAGGCGGTGATGCCCGACTACTACATCGTGCTCGATCCCGAAGACGTCGACACCACGTGGCGCCACTGGTGGTGCGGCGCGCTCGGGCACCACGCCCCGCGCCGGGTGATCCCCGCCGCCCGTCCGGTGTCGCCCGGAGACGACGGACTGCGGCGGATGCTGACGGCCCTGCCGACCTCGCCGCCCTGGCCGGAGCCGTCGTCGTGGCTGCCGCACATCCCGTTCGAGATCCCCGACCGCGTGGGCCTGCGGGATCGCACCGACTCGGCGGCGTGATCAGCTCGGCGGAAGCGCCGCATCGAGTTCGGCGAGCCACACGCGCGCGTTGCCGTCCGACGGCGCCCGCCAGTCTCCACGCGGGGACAGCGAGCCGGCGGGGGAGACCTTCGGTCCGTTGGGGATCGCCGAGCGCTTGAACTGCGCGAACGAGAAGTAGCGCGTGAGGAACACCCGCATCCACCGGGCGATCTCGTCGAGCGTGAAGGCGTAGCGGTCGTCGTGGGGGAATCCGGGCGGCCACGCGCCGGCCTCGGCGTCGCTCCACGCGTGTGCGGCCACGAACGCGATCTTCGACGGGCGCATCCCGAACCGCAGCACGTGGAACAGGGTGAAATCGTGCAGGGCATACGGCCCGATGCGGTCCTCGGTGGACTGGATGTTGCCGTCGGCGTCGGCCGGAACGAGCTCGGGACTGATCTCGGTGTCGAGCACACCCTGCAGGATCGCCGCGGCCGCGTCGTCGACGCCTTCGCGGTGGGAGATCACCCAGCGGATCACGTGCTGGATGAGGGTCTTCGGCACACCGGCGTTCACCGCGTAGTGGCTCATGTGATCGCCGACGCCGTAGGTGGCCCAACCGAGGGCGAGCTCGGACATGTCGGAGGTGCCCACGACGAAGCCGCCGTTGCGGTTGGCCAGGCGGAAGAGGTAATCGGTGCGCAGCCCCGCCTGCACGTTCTCGAAGGTGATGTCGTGCAACGGCTCTCCCGCGGCGAACGGGTGCCCCAGCTTCTCCAGCATCTCCGTCGCTGCACCGCGGATGTCGATCGTCTCGATCGACGCGCCCATCGCCTGGGACAGGGCGATCGCGTTGGATTTGGTGCGCTCGCTCGTCGCGAAGCCCGGCATCGTGTAGGTGAGGATGTCCGAGCGGGGCCGACCGAGCAGGTCCATCGCGCGCGCGATCACCAGGAGCGCGTGGGTCGAGTCGATGCCGCCGGAGACGCCGAGCACGGGCTTGGGGTTCCCGATCGCCCGCATCCGCTGCACCAGACCGGTCACCTGGATGTTGAACGCCTCGTAGCAGTCCTGCGCCAGCCGTGCCGGGTCGTCGGGCACGAACGGGAAGCGGTCGACCGGCCGCGCGAGGCCGGTCGGCGACACCGGGGGCGCGAGGTCGAACTCGACGGTGCGGAAGACGGTGTCGGCGGCGTGGGTTCGGCGGTTGTCGTCGAAGGTCCCCTGTCGCTGGCGGTCCTGTCGCAGGCGGTCGAGATCGATGTCGGCGACGGAGCGGCGCGGCCCGTCGGGGAAGCGCTCGGTCTCGGCGAGGAGGTTGCCGACCTCGTAGATCATCGTCTGGCCGTCCCAGGACACGTCGTTGGTCGACTCGCCCGCGCCGGCGGCGGCATAGACGTACGCTCCGAGGCAGCGCAGGGACTGCGACCGGCACAGCTCGTGGCGGTCCTCGGCGCGCGCGATCGTGATGGGGCTTCCCGAGAGGTTCACCATCACCGTCGCGCCGGCCAGCGCCGCGCGGGAGGAGGGCGGGATCGGCACCCAGACGTCTTCGCACACTTCGGCGTGCACGACGAGGTCGGGAACGTCGCGGGCGCGGAACAGCAGATCGGGCCCGAAGGGCACGTCGGCGCCGGCGATGCGAATGACGCCACCGGCCTGGTCGTCGCCGGGCGCGTACCAGCGGCGCTCGTAGAACTCGCGATAGGTCGGCAGGAAGGACTTCGGAGCGACGCCCAGCACGCGACCGCGGTGGATGACGACGGCGCAGTTGTACAGGCGGTTCCGGTGGCGGAGCGGAGCTCCGACGACGAGCACCGGCAGGAGATCGGCGGTCTCGGCGGCGAGGTGCTCGATCGCGCTGTCGACCGCGTCGAGCACCGCATCCTGGAGCACGAGGTCATCGATCGCGTAGCCGGTGAGTCCGAGCTCGGGGAAGACCGCGACGGCGGTGTGGTCGTCGTGGCACGCGCGTGCGGCGTCGAGGATCGCCTCGGCGTTTGTCGCCGGATCGGCGATCGCGACGGGCACGGTGCACGCCGCGACGCGCGCGAACCCGTGGCGGTAGGCGCTGTCGAACGGGAGAGGAGTGCTCACCCGCCCAGTCTGGCAGGTGAGGCCGTGTCGGCGGTCCTCGCTACTGTCGAAGGCGACCAAGAGGAGAGCATGCGCTACATACCTGACCAGGGCCGGATCGTCTGGAGCGCCAGCGATCTGAAGGCGGCCGCCGAATGCGAGTTCGCGTGGCTGCGGGCGATCGACGCCAAGCTCGGCCGCGTCGCCGTGGTCGAAGACCCCGAAGACCTCACCCTGGAGCGGGCCGGTCGCCTCGGCGACGCGCACGAGCAGCGTGTGCTCGAGCGCTACCGCGAGGAGTTCGGTGCCGGCGTGTGGGAGATCGATGCCACCGAGTCGCGCGACGCCGACGGGCTGCAGCGAGCCGTCGCCGCCACGGCGGCCGCCCTCGCCTCCGATGCCGACATCGTCTACCAGGCGGCCTTCTCGACCGACGAGTTCGTCGGGTTCGCCGACTTTCTCGCGCGCGACGAGCAGGGCCGCTGGCTGGTGCAGGATTCCAAGCTCGCGCGTCGCGCGCGGGTGACCGCCCTCATGCAGTTGGCGGCATATGTCGCGCAGCTCGACCGTCTCGGCGTTCCCAGATCGGACCGCGTCGAGCTGCTTTTGGGCGATGGCACCGTCAGCGCCCACGCCGTCGACGATCTGCTGCCCGTGTTCGAGCTGCGCGCCGCGCGCCTGCGCGCCCTGGTCGCCGATCGCGATCTCGCCGCCGGCGCCGACGGAGCACCGGTCGCCTGGGGCGACCCGCGAGGCGACCTCGATGTCGTCGCGTGCGGTCGCTGCGCGACATGTGAGCTCGAGGTGGTCGCCTCGCGGGATCTGCTGCTCGTGGCCGGCATGCGACCGGTGCAGCGACAGCGGCTGCGGTCGGCCGGCATCCTCACCATCGACGACCTCGCCGCGACGCCATCGGGCCCGGCCGGGATGAACCCCGACACGTTCTCGATGCTTCGCGTGCAGGCGCGACTGCAGCTGGAGAGCCCCGCCGGCATCGAGATGTCGCGACCGCAGGTGCCGACCTACCGCGTGGTCGCCCCGAAGGCGCTCGGGGCGCTGCCCCGGCCGAACGCCGGCGACATCTTCTTCGACTTCGAAGGCGACCCGCTGTACACCGAGGCGCCGCGCGAGGGGCGCGCCGAGTGGGGCATCGACTATCTCTTCGGCTGGGTGGATCTGGGAGAGCGCTACACCGCGCTCTGGGCGCACTCGTTCGCCGAAGAGAAGGTAGCGCTGGAGACATTCCTCGACATCGTGCGGATGCGTCGGCAGCAGCATCCGGGCATGCACATCTATCACTACGCGCCGTACGAGCCGACTCATCTCTTGGCGATGGCCGCTCGACACGGCGTGCGGGAGGGCGAGGTCGACCAGCTGCTGCGGGACGGCGTCTTCGTCGACCTCTATCCCGTCGTGCGGCGCGCTCTGCGGGTCGGATCGCGCTCGTACTCCATCAAGAAGCTCGAACCGCTCTACATGGGCGATGAGATCCGCACCAGCGACGTGCAGAAGGGCGACGACTCGATCGTCCGCTACGTCGAGGCGAGGGCGCTGCACGACCGCGGCGAGGAGGCTGCCGCGCGCGTGGTGCTCGACGATCTCGCCGACTACAACCGCTACGACTGCGTATCGACCCTGCGGCTGCGCGACTGGCTGGTGGACCGTGCGCGCGAGGCGGCCCTGCGCCCCACCCCCGACGCCGATCCGGCCGAGAACGCCTACCGGCCATCCCACCGTGCCACGACGCTGGCCGAGATGGCCGCATCGCTCCCCGTCGACTCGGTGCCGGCGCGGTCGCTGCGGCTGGGGGCTGCGGCGATCGACTACTACCCGCGCGAGGCGAAGACCTTCTGGGCGACGCACTACCTGCGGCTGCGCGAGCCGGTCTCGCTGTGGGAGGACAGCCGCGACGTGGTCGTCATCGATCCGGCCCGGTGCCGCGTCGTCGAGGACTGGCATCGGCCGGAGGGGGCGCGCACGGACCGACGCGTCCTCGAGATCCGCGGCGAGCTGGCGCCGGGCACACGGCTCAGCGAAGGTTCCTCGCCGTTCGCTCTCTACGACCTGCCCGCCCCCTACCCGTTCGACGCGGCTCCGCGCTGGATCCACGCGGACCACCGGGTGAGCGTCGTGGAAGTGCTCGACGACGGTGTGATCGTCTCGGAGAGCGCGGTCCAGGGATTCACGTGGTCCGAGCTTCCCGTCGCGCTCACGCCGGCCTCGCCCCCGCCCGCGGCGAACCAGCAGGTCGCGATCGACGCATGGGCCGACGCCGTGATCGCCGCAGCGCCGCAGCTTCCGGAGGAGCCCGCGACGGACATCCTGTGCCGGCGGCCGCCGCGAACCCGCTCCGGCGCACTCGCGGTCTCCGAGGGTGACGACGCCGATGCCATCGTGCGCAGCGTGCTCGACCTCGACCGCAGCTACCTCGCTGTGCAGGGCCCGCCGGGAACGGGGAAGACCTACATCGGATCGCATGTGATCGCGCGGCTCGTCGCCGAGCACGGATTCACCGTGGGCGTCGTGGCGCAGTCGCACGCGGTGGTCGAGAACATGCTCGATCGCGTGATCGCCGCGGGCGTGCCGGCGGCACAGGTCGGAAAGGCGCCGAAGGATGCCGCCGTCACGCCGTCGTTCACCGCGCTCGCCAAGAACGGCATCGCCGAATTCGCCGCGGCGCACGCCGAGACGGGGTACGTCATCGGCGGAACCGCGTGGGACTTCGCCCACGAGGGCCGCGTGCCCCGGGGAAGTCTCGACCTGCTCGTGATCGACGAGGCCGGGCAGTTCTCGCTCGCCTCCACGATCGCCGTCTCGCTGGCGGCCTCACGCCTGCTGCTGCTCGGCGATCCTCAGCAGCTGCCCCAGGTGAGTCAGGGCACGCATCCGGAACCGGTCGACACATCCGCGCTCGGGTGGGTGATCGACGGCGCAGACGTCATCCCGGCGGAGTACGGCTACTTCCTCGCGCGAACGTGGCGGATGCACCCCGACGTGGCGGCATCGGTGTCGACGCTGTCCTACGGCGGGGCGCTGCGCGCGCACCCGTCGACCGCGCGGCGAACCCTCGAGGGCATCGCTCCCGGGCTTCACGCGCATCCCGTGCGGCACCGCGGGAACGCCACGTGGTCGCCCGAAGAAGCTGAGGTCGTCGCCGGCATCGTCACCGATCTCATCGGTCGATCGTGGCAGCCGGTGCGCACCGATGCATCCGGTCGGTCCGTCTCGGAGCCTGCGCGTCCCCTGAGCGCCGCCGACGTCATCGTCGTCACGCCGTACAACGCGCAGCAGGTCGCGGTCGAAGAGGCGCTCGAGGCCGCCGGTCACGGCGACGTGCGCGTCGGCACGGTCGACCGGTTCCAAGGCCAGGAGGCGGCGGTCGCGATCGTCTCCCTCGCTGCGTCGGCCGGGCGCGACGCCCCGCGGGGGCTCGAGTTCCTGCTGCTGCGCAACCGCCTCAACGTGGCGGTCTCGCGCGCGATGCACGCCGCGTTCGTGGTGTATTCACCCGGGCTGCTCGACGACCTGCCCCGCACGCCGGAGGGCGTGGCGCGCCTCAGCGCGTTCGCGCGCCTGGTGGGCGCCGACCCGGATGCGTCGTTCGGCGCCGGGCCGGGCGGCGACGCGCAGCTAGGGTCCGCCGTCGGCGATGTCAACCCCGTTCAGGTCGCCTCGGCCCGATCGTAGATTGGCGAAGCGCCTCAGGGCGCGGCGGCACCCGTTCGGCGAGGGGCGGGTGCCGCTCCCTCGGGCTCCGGGCGTCAGCCCTGGTTCACGCCCGGTCGTCAGCGGCTGTCAGCGCGTCGCGGGTCGTCAGCGGCGCGCCGCTCGCTGTCAGACCGTTCCGTAGAGGCGGTCTCCGGCGTCGCCGAGACCGGGCACGATGTAGCCCTTCTCGTTGAGCCGCTCGTCGAGGGCCCCGAGGACCAGGGTCACGTCGCGGTCGCCGACCTGCGCCGTGATGGCCTCGACGCCCTTCGGGGCGGCGAGGAGGCAGATCGCGGTGACATCCTGCGCGCCGCGGGCGAACAGGAAGTCGATCGCGGCGCCGAGCGAACCGCCGGTGGCGAGCATCGGGTCGAGCACGAAGCACTGACGATCGCTGAGGTCGTCGGGAAGGCGCTCGGCGTAGGTCTGCGGCTCGAGGGTCTCCTCGTTGCGCACCATGCCGAGAAAGCCCACCTCGGCGGTGGGCACGAGCTTGGTCATGCCCTCGAGCATCCCGAGCCCCGCACGCAGGATCGGCACCACGAGCGGCCGCGGTTCACTGATCTTCACGCCCATCGTCTCGGTGACCGGCGTCGTGATGCGAATCGGCGCGACGCGCACGTTCCGGGTCGCCTCGTACGCCAACAGCGTCACCAGCTCCTCGGTGAGCTGACGGAACACCGGCGACGACGTCTCGCGGTTGCGCAGCACGGTGAGCTTGTGGGTGATGAGCGGATGGTCGGCGACATGCAAGCGCATGAGTCCCAGGGTATTCCACTCGCTCGCCCCGCCCTACGCTGGGGGCGTGAGCCTGCCCCCGTCCGCTTCCGACACCGCCGCGATGGAGCGCGCACTGGACCTCGCGTCGGGGGCGCTGGATGCGGGCGAGGTGCCGGTCGGCGCCCTCGTGCTCGATTCGACCGGGGACGTGATCGGGCAGGGTCGCAATCTCCGCGAAGCCGGCCACGATCCGACCGCCCACGCCGAGATCGTCGCGATGCGGCAGGCCGCGGCATCCCTCGAGACGTGGAACCTCGACGGCTGCACCCTCGTGGTCACCCTCGAACCGTGTCTGATGTGCGCGGGTGCGCTCCTGCAGGCGCACGTCTCCCGCGTCGTGTTCGGCGCATGGGACGACAAGGCCGGGGCCGTCGGATCGATGTACGACGTGGTGCGCGATCGCCGCCTGCCCGTGCGCGCGGAGGTCGTCGCGGGAGTTCGCGCCGCCGAGGCCGCCGCGCTGTTGCGCACGTTCTTCGACGCGCGCCGCGCCTGACCCGCGCGTGGCTGACCGGCGCCGAGAAACACCTCCGCGCACGAGACATCACGCGTTGCGTGGTTTCTCGCAGCGGAAGTGGTTTCTCGCGGACCGGACGGACCGGACGGGTCGCGAGCGTCAGCGCGGAAGGAGCGGGAGCACCTCGCTGCCGAGGTATTCCAGGTGGTCCAGGTCGCCGAGATCGAACAGCTGGAAGTAGATGCGCTCGGCTCCCAGCTCGACCAGACGGTGCACCTTCTCGGCGATGACGGATGCGTCGCCCATGAAGTGGCTGTCGGGGGAGATGTCGGCGACGTCACGGCCGAGGGCCGCCGCGTGTCGTCGCACGTCGCCGGGCGTGCCGGCCAGCGTCGTCAGCGCGACCGAGCGCTTGAGCGAGGCCGGATCGCGGTCGATCCGCTCGCACGCGGCGGAGACCGTGGCGAACTTGTCGGCGACGGTCGGCTCGTCGACGAACCCGATGTTGTACTCCGTGGCGAAGCGCGCGGCGATCGCGGGCGTGCGTCGGGGGCCGCCACCGCCGACGATCACCGGCAGGGGGGATTGGGCCGGCTTCGGAAGCGCCGGCGCATCCTCGAGGCGATAGTGCGCTCCCTCGTGGCTGAAGGTCTCGCCGTCCGGCGTGCTCCACAGCCCCGTGACCACCTCGAGCTGCTCCTCGAGCAGGGCGAACCGCTTGTCGGGGAAGGGGATGCCGTAGGCGCGGTGCTCCCGCTCGAACCATCCGGTTCCGAGGCCCAGTTCGGCGCGTCCGTTCGACATGGCATCGACCTGCGCCACCTGGATCGCGAGCACGCCCGGGTAGCGATAGGTCACCGAGGACACCAGGGTTCCGAGGCGGATGTCGGTCGTCTCGCGTGCGAGGCCGGCCAGCGTCGTCCACGCGTCGGTGGGCCCGGGACGGGGATCGCCCTCTCCCATGCGCAGGTAGTGGTCGCTGCGGAAGAAGGCGTCGAAGCCGTGGCGCTCGGCCGCGAGCGCGATCGCGAGCTGGTCGTCGTAGCTGTAGCCCTGCTGAGGCTCGGTGAAGATGCAGTACTCCATGCGCCCCAGTCTGGCAGGGCTGTTCAGTCGGCCGAGCGGATGATGATCGCCTCCGTCGGCGGGGAGGGATCGGCCGGTGTCCCGACGTAGCCGATCGCGGTCAGCAGCGCGCGCCGGAATTCGATCGGGCTCTCCAGGTGTGGGGAGTGTCCGACCCCCTCGAGATGCAGTTCGTTGACGATGCCGCCGGCCTGCGCGTAGGCGCCCAGCACATCCCGGGTCTGCGAGACCATCTCCTGGGCCGGCGCGACGTCGGCTCCGGGCCAGTCGGGGACGACCCCCGCTGCGCCGAGGTGATTGAGATCGAAGAACGATGCGTCGGAGACGATCGCGTCCATGTCGCCATGCACCCACAGGATCGGCGGCTTCTCGGCGATGTCGACGATGCCCGACACGTCGAAGTGCTTCGGCGCCATCGTGTTGAGCACCCCGAGGTCGCCGGCGCCGAATCCGGGCCAGTGGGGGCTCGCGACGGCGTCTCCGGGGTAGTTGCCCGTCGCGGTGGAGGTGGACAGCATCGAGGCGACCCACACGTCCTCGTGCTCGGACGTGTACCCGGCGGCGACGTAGCCGGATCGGAAGACGTTCCGCGGGGAGGTCGGCGCCTCGTCGGTGGCGTCGCCGGAGGTCAGTCGCTCGACGAAGTCGGGATTGGCGCCGCCTGCGCCGCAGCCGGCATCGTCGTCGGTCAGTCGCGAGCCGTCGCGGCGCGTGCCGCCGAAGCCGTACGGCGAAACCGGGGCCTGCAGTGTGAGGCTGAGCGCGCCGTGGTCGATCGCGTACTGCATGACCACACCCCCGCCCATCGACCAGCCGACGAGATGGGCGGTCGGGATCTCCAAGGCCGCCAGGGTCGCGTGCAGGTCGTCGCTGAAGTCCCGCACGCCCCGGGTCGCGTCGACCGGGAGGCTCTCGGTCCCGCCGAAGCCGCGCAGGTCGACGGCGATCACGCGCAGCTCCGCCGGAAGATCCAGCATCGTCTCCTGCCAGAAGAGTGACGACGAGACGTTGCCGTGCACGAACACGACGGTGTTCTCAGGCGGGGTCGCGGCGTCATCCCCCTTGCGCTCGAGCACGTTGACGGTCAGGCGCGGGGTCTCGACGAGGCGAGACGTGATGCCGTCGAAGAGGGTCATTGGGGGTCCTCCGTGGGTCGTCGTGGGGCGTCACCGTCCCACGATCCTCGACTATATCCGGGCACTCCACGCTGCATCGAGGGACTTTTCAGACGGCTCGTAGGATGGCCACATGATCGACGTCGCCTCCCCCCTTCCCGCCATCGCCATCCTCGGAGCCGGGTCCATGGGAGGGTCCATCCTGCAGGGGCTGGTGTCGTCGGGACTCGCTCACGGCGGTGTGACGGTGACCAACCGCACAGCCGCGAAGGCGGATGCGCTCGCCGGTCTGGACGGCGTTCGCAGCATTGCCCTCGAGCGCGATGCCGATGGCAACGCGGCGGCGGTCGCGGGGGCGGACGTGGTGCTCGTGGGGGTCAAGCCCGCGATGGTCCCCGACCTGCTGCGGGAGATCGGTCCCCACCTGCGCCCCGGCACCATCGTCGTCAGCCTCGCCGCCGGTGTCACCGTCGCCACGTTCGAGTCGATCGTGCCCGCGTCGGTCGCGGTAGTGCGCTCGATGCCCAATACCCCCTCGCTCGTCGGGCGGGGCGTGACCGGGATCGCGCCCGGAACGCACGCCTCCGACGAGCATGTCGCCCTCGTGCGGCGGCTGTTCGAAACCGTCGGCAGCGTCATCGAGGTTCCGGAGGACAAGATCGACGCCCTCTCGACGATCTCCGGATCCGGCCCCGCCTACGTCTTCCTCCTGATGGAGGAGCTGACGCGCGCTGCCGAAGGGAAGGGCTTCGACCGTGCCGATGCGCGGCTCATGGCCGAGCAGACCTTCATCGGGGCCGCGGCGCTGCTGGAGGCATCCGACGACGAACCCGCCGAGCTGCGGCGTCGCGTCACGAGCCCGAAGGGCACGACCGAGCGCGCCATCGCCGTGCTGCAGGATGCGCATCTGGGCGCCGTCTTCGCCGAGGCGACCGACGCCGCACTCGCCCGCGCCAAGGAGCTCGCCGCCGGCGCCTGAGATCCGGATCGCGCCGGTCTTGCGCTCCGGCCGGATCGGCGTAATGTTTCCGCTCGTGACATCACGCGTCGCTGCGTCGGACACGCGGCCGCGCCGATCGTTCCGACTGAGCCCGGCACAGACCATCGTCGCGGGCTTCGGCCTCGCCGATCTCGTCGGCACCGGCCTGCTCATGCTTCCCGCCGCCACTCGCGACGGCGAGGGGGCGTCGTTCGTCCACGCCCTGTTCACCTCGACGTCGGCGGTCTGCGTGACAGGGCTGGTCGTCGTCGACACGGAGACCTACTGGACGCCGCTCGGCCACCTCGTGATCCTCGCGCTCATCCAGATCGGCGGCATCGGGATCATGGTGTTCGCCTCGCTCGTAGGTGTGCTGCTGGCCCGCAGGCTCAGCGTGCGGTCGCGCGTGCTGGCCGCGACCGAGGCGAAGGCGCTCTCGCTGGACGACGTGCGCGGGGTCGTGCGGCGGATCGTGGTGACCTCGCTGCTGATCGAGGCGGCGCTGTTCCTGGTGCTCTTCCCGTCGTTCGCGCTCCGCTACGGTCACGGCTGGGGCGAGGGTGCGTGGTACGCCCTCTTCCACTCGGTCTCGGCGTTCAACAACGCCGGCTTCGCGCTGTACGCCGACAGCCTGGTGCGCTTCGCGGCCGACCCCTGGGTCTGCCTGCCGATCTGTGCGGCCGTCATCCTCGGGGGGCTCGGCTTCCCCGTGCTCATGCAGCTGCGACGAGAGATCGGCCGCCCCCTGCTGTGGAGCATGAACACGCGCCTGGTGCTGTTCGGATCCGTCATCCTCCTCGTGGGGGGAACGGTCTACATCACCGCTCTGGAGTGGACCAATCCCGCCACCCTCGGCGCGTACGACCCGGCTGCCCGCGTGCTCATCGGATTCTTCCATTCGGTGCAGACGCGCACGGCCGGCTTCAACAGCGTCGACGTCGGGGCGATGCACGACGAGACCTGGCTCGGCATGGACGTGCTGATGTTCATCGGCGGGGGACCGGCCGGCACCGCCGGCGGCATCAAGATCACGACCTTCGCCGTGCTGATGTTCATCCTCGTCGCCGAACTCCGCGGCGCCGGTGCCGTCAACATCTTCGGCAAGCGGCTCTCCCGGGCGGTGCATCGACAGGCCATCGCCGTCGTGCTCATCGCGGTGGGGGTCGTCGTCGCCTCGACGATCGCGCTCATGATCGTCACCGGCGGCTCGCTCGATCGGATGCTGTTCGAGAGCGTGTCGGCGTTCGCCACCGTGGGTCTGTCCACCGGAGTCACGGCGGACCTGCCCGAGGCGGCGGAGATCATCCTGTCGCTGCTGATGTTCGTCGGGCGGCTCGGTCCGCTCACGATCGGCACGGCGCTGGCACTGCGCGAACGGCGCGTGTCGTACGAGTTCCCCAAGGAAAGGCCCGCCATTGGCTAGCTTCACCCACCTGTTCGGTGCGTCGTCGCACCGCATCGCCGAGGCGGACTCGGTGGCGGTGATCGGGCTCGGCCGGTTCGGCAGCTCCCTCGCCGTGGAGCTCATGGACGCCGGGACCGAGGTGCTCGGCATCGACAGTGACGAGGAGACCGTGCAGTCCCTCAACGGCGTCCTCACGCAGGTGGTGCGAGCCGACAGCACCAAGCGGGAGGCCCTCGAGCAGCTCGCCGTTCCCGAGTTCGACCGCGTGGTCATCGCGATCGGCGACGACGTGCAGGCCTCGATCCTCACCGCGTCGCTGCTGCTGCAGATGCGGATCCCGGTGGTGTGGGCGAAGGCGGTGAGCGAGCAGCACGGGCTCATCCTGGAACAGCTCGGCGTGCATCACGTCATCTATCCGGAGAAGGACATGGGGCGGCGCGTGGCGCACCTGGTGCGCGGTGCCGCGATGGACTACCTGGAGATCGACCGCGGCTACGCCCTCGTCAAGACGAGCGTCCCCGCGCGTCTGAGCGGCACGCCGCTCGGCGCCACGAACACCCGCCAGGCTCACGGGGTCACCGTGGCGGCTTTCAAGCGAGGCCAGCAGGGATGGTCCAACGCCGACGCCGCGACGGTCCTCGACGAGGGGGACACGGTCTTGGTCGTCGGTCCCACGCGACGTGTGGAGGAGTTCGCTCAGCTGCGCTGAGCGCATCCGTCACCGGTCGAGGGCGGCGAACCTCTCGATGTCGCTGTTGGTGCCCGAGACGATGATGAGGTCGTGGTTGGTGACGACCGTCGCCGCCTCGGCGTAGCGGAACGGCTTGCCCGGGCTCTTCACGCCCACGACGGTGACGTTGTACTTGGTGCGAACGCCCGACTCGTTGAGCCCGACGCCGCGGATGAACTTCGGGGGGTACATCTTGGCGAGCACGAAGTCGTCGTCGAACCGGATGAAATCCAGCATGCGACCGCTGACGAGGTGCGCGACGCGCTCGCCGGCCTCGCGTTCGGGGTAGATGACGTGGTTCGCGCCCACGCGGGCGAGGATCTTGCCGTGCGACTGCGACACCGCCTTCGCCCAGATCTGCGGCACCTTCAGGTCGACGAGGTTGGCGGTGATGAGCACGGACGCCTCGATCGAGGAGCCGACCGCGACCACCGCGACCTGGAAGTCCTGCGCGCCGACCTGCTTGAGCGCCTCGAGGTTGCGGGCGTCGGCCTGCACGGTGTGGGTGACGCGCTCGGACCACTTCTGCACGAGGTCGAGGCTCTCGTCGATGGCGAGCACCTCGCGGTCGAGCCGGTCGAGCTCGCCGGCGCAGGCCGCACCGAAGCGCCCGAGACCGATCACGAGGACGGGTGCGTCGCCGCGGATGCGCTCAACCAACGATGGGCCTTTCGACGGGCAGCGAGTACAGCTGCGATCGGGATGTCGCGGCCACGGCCGCGGCGAGTGTCACTGTACCAATGCGCCCCATGAAGATCGTCGCCGCCATGACGTAGACGGCGGGGTCGGGCAGGGACTGCGTGAGGCCGGTCGACAGCCCGACGGTGCCGAAGGCGGAGATCACGTCGAAGAGCACGTGCGCGACGGGGGCGTGGGTGATCTGCGCGATCACGATGGTCGACAGCGCCACGATGGTCGATCCCCACGCGACGACCGACAGGGCCACACGCTGCACGTCGCTCGGGATGCGGCGGCTGAAGACCTCCACGGTGGTGCGGCCCTTGGCCTCCGACCAGACGGCCAGGGCGAGCACGGCGAGCGTCGTCACCTTGATGCCGCCCGCGGTGGACGCCGAGCCGCCGCCGACGAACATGAGCATGGATCCCACGACCTGCGACGACCCGTAGAGCTCGCCGATGTCGATGACGGAGAACCCACCCGATCTCGTCATCGCGGACAGGAAGAAGGCCTGGAAGGTGGTGTCCCACGCGTCCATCGAGCCGAACGTGCCGGGGTTGTCGTACTCCAGCGCGAGGAACGCGATGGCGCCGGCGACGAACAGCAGCGTGGTGGTGATGAGGGTGAGCTTGGTGTGCAGCGACCACCGCCCCACGTGCCACACGTGCCGGGAGAGCGTGTAGATGACGGGGAAGCCGATGCTGCCGAGGAAGACGCTGGTCATCAGCACGGTGAGCAGGAAGTAGTCGTCGGCGAAGGGCTCGAGGCCGCCGACGTTGGGGGTGAAGCCGGTGTTCGTGAACGACATCGCCGCGTAGTACGGCGCCTCCCACAGCGCCATGAGCGGGTCGACCTCGGCCATGACGAGCGCGGGGTACAGCAGCACCGCGACGATCGCCTCGATGACCAGCGTCGACAGCGCCACGGTGCGAAGCAGCTGGCCCACTTCGCCGAGCCGCACCGTCTGGCCCTCGTTGACCGGTCCGCCGTGAGCTCGCATCGGGTTGGTGTCGCCCGCGGCGATCAGCTTGGCACGCAGACCCAGTCGCTTCGAGATCACGAGACCGAGGATCGAGGCGAGCGTCAGCACGCCCATCCCGCCGATGTTGACGCCGAGGAAGATCACCACGTTGCCGAAGGGCGACCAGTGGGTGGCCATGTCGACGGTGACCAGCCCCGTCACGCAGATCGTCGACACGGCCGTGAACAGGGCGTCGGCGAGCGGCGTCGCGCGGCCGCTGGCCGAAGCGATCGGGAGCGACAGCAGGCTCGTGAAGATCAGGATGAGCGTGCCGAAGACGAGGATGGCGAAGCGCGAGGGCGACGAGGTGGCGAAGTCGCGGCCGAACTCCCCGACCTGACGCAGGCGGTGACGCCACCCCGCCGACGGTGCGCGGCGTTGCGGCGCAGCCGGTCGGCTCGTCGCCATGCACCGCCCCCTCGTCTGTGTCGTCTTCCCGAGCGAAAGTCGACCTCATGGTACTCCGGTGCGCGTCCGGCTAACCTAACCACATGGCGGACATCTTCGACGTGATCGCAGACGGAACGCGTCGCGACATCCTCCGACTGCTCCTCGATCGCGCATCCTCCGGCCAGGACGGCACGAGCGTTTCGAACATCGTGGGCGAGCTCGGCGTGAGTCAGCCGACCGTGTCGAAGCACCTGAAGGTGCTGCGCGAGGCGCACCTGGTGTCGGTGCGGGAGGAGGGGCAGCACCGTTACTACAGCCTCTCCGCGGAACCGCTCGACGAGGTCGACGACTGGCTGGTGCCCTTCTTCACGCACAGCGACGACCTGCAGGCGGTCGCCTCCGGGGCCCTGCCCGATTCCGCCGCCCACGCCGCGGAGGTCGTGGGGCGGGCCGCCGCATCCGCCAAGCACGTCGTCACGAACGCGTGGCGCCGGCTGCCCGGACGCTGAATCGCGCCGACGCTCGAGTCACACGAGTCACACGGGTTTACACGCGTCGCGCGCAGGTCATAGACTCCTCCCAGGATCAGGGAGATCCGACTGGGACGCACGAGAGGGGACATCGTGGCCGAACTTCCCGACGTGCGCTTCCTCACCGTCGCAGAGGTCGCTGAACTGATGCGCGTATCGAAGATGACCGTCTACCGACTGGTGCACTCCGGCGAGCTGCCGGCGGTGCGATTCGGGCGCAGCTACCGGGTGCCGGAGTCGGCCGTGACGGCCGCCATGGAGCGGCCGATCGCCGACGCGGGCTGATCGCTGCCGGCGCGCGCGAGGACCGCGCGCGCATTTGATAAGCTGTTCCGAGGCATTTTTCGCATCTGCCCGTTCCCGGACGCGATCCGACCGTGGATGTGCGTCCAGACTTCGACTTAGTGAGGTTTTCCGTGGGTTCTGTCATCAAGAAGCGCCGCAAGCGCATGGCGAAGAAGAAGCACCGCAAGCTGCTTCGCAAGACTCGTCACCAGCGCCGCAACAAGAAGTAAGCGGCTTCCACACCGAGCGCCTGTCCTCCGGACGGGCGCTTCGTGTTTTCTGACAGAATTGCTGGCGGCCATGACGGCCGTATGCACCACTTCGACCCGAGGCACCATGCAGACCATCACCGTCCACGAGCTCACCGAGCGTGGATCCATCCCCGTCATCGACGTGCGCGAACCGCACGAATACGCCGCCGGCCACGTGCCCGGCGCCGTCAACATCCCCATGTCGGTCTTCGGCGAGCGGCTCGCGGAGCTGCCCGACGGACCGATGAACATCATCTGCGAACTCGGCGGACGCTCCGCGAGCATCGTGCAGGCGCTCGAACAGCGCGGCTACGACGCCACGAACGTCGAGGGCGGCACGTCCGAGTGGATCGCGGCGGGCTACCCGGTCGAGCGGTGACCGGCCCCCGCAGCGGACTCGGCGGAGGCGTCGTCGGCGTCGTCCTCCGGTGACACGATCGGCACGCCCTGCGTGAAGGTGCTCGCCCGCTGCTGGGCTGCGACGCTGCCGGTGAACAGCCCGTCGACGTCGCCGCGCGGGGCCTCGGCCTCGACGTGGCCGGTGTCGGCGGTCATCATGACGCGCTGCACCGGCAGGGCCGTCGGCATCTGGCGCTGCACCCAGTCGACAAGCGCCTCGCGCACGAAGCAGCGCAGATCGAACAGCGTCGGGGCGTCCTGTGCGGTCACGAGCACGCGCACGCGCACGAGCCCTCCGGTCGCCTCGGTGACCTGCAGCACCGACGCGCGGCCGTCCCACAGCTCGGTCTCCGCGAGCACGCGCTCGAGGTGCTCGCGCATCCGTGTGGGAGAAACGCGCCAGTCGAGGTCGAGCTCGATCGATCCGAGCAGCTCGCTGCCCTCGCGCGTCCAGTTCTGGAACGGCGTGGTGGTGAAGTAGGTGCAGGGGAGCACCAGCCGTCGGTCGTCCCACAGGTCGAGCACGACGTAGCTGAGGGTGATCTCGCCGACCCGCCCCCATTCGCCCTCGACGACGATCACATCGTCGACGCGCAGGGCCTCGCTGAAGACGAGCTGGATGCCGGCGAACATGTTCGCCAGCACGGACTGCGCCGCCAGGCCCGCGACGATCGACGCGATGCCGGCGGAGGCGAGGACGCTCGCCCCGATGGTCTGCACCGCGGGGAAGGTCAGCAGGGCCGCGCCGACGGCGATCACGACGATGATGGCGATGGCCAGCCGCCGCAGGATGAGCGTCTGGGTGCGGATGCGCCGAGCGACACGATTGTCGGGGATGTCGATGCGGTACCGGCCGATCGCGAGGTCGGTCGCGAAGAGCACGGCCGCGATCATCAGCCAGCTGCCGGCGGCGATCACGAGGATCGTGAAGAGCTGGTTGATGCCCGGCATCCACTCCTCACGCGGTCCCGGGAAGGCGGTCAGGAGCGCGATCCACACGGCGATGACGAGCAGCAGCGCCCGGAACGGACGCCGCCCCCGGCGGATCATCAGGGTCGACCACGCGCGCTGGCGTCCGGCGGTGCGCACGGCCAGGGCGACCAGGGCGGCGACGATGACGGCGCCGATGAGCGCGGAGACGAGGACGATGGCGAACTGCAGCCAGGGATCGAGCATCGGGCACTCCTGCGGATCGGGGGATCGGGACGTGACGCGACGCTGCGAGGGCGTCCAGATTACGGGTGAGACCCCTCAGGCGACGAGCCCTTGACTGCTCCTGCCTAGGATTGTCAGGTGACGACGATCACTCTCATAGGCAAGCCGGAGTGCCACCTGTGCGACGTGGCGCGCGAGGTGGTCGACCTCGTGGTCGCCGAGTCGGGGCGGGATGTCGTGATCGAGGAGCGCTCGATCCTCGATGACGCCGAGCTCTACGCGCGATGGTGGGAGAAGATCCCGGTCGTTCTCATCGACGGCGAGTTCCACGCGCACTGGCGCGTGTCGGCCGATCGCCTGCGCGCCGCGCTGACGGCCTGACGATCGGTCAGGGAGCCAGGCGCGTGGGGCCGCGGAAGAGGTAGGTCACCTCGCGGATCGACTCCTGACCGAGCAGGAGCATCAGCACGCGGGCCAGGCCCATCCCGAACCCGCCGTGGGGCGGAGCGCCGTAGCGGAAGAAGTCCAGGTAGAAGTCGAGGTGCTCGGGCTCGAGCCCCTTCTCCTTCGCCTGTTCGATGAGCACGTCCACACGGTGTTCGCGCTGCGCCCCCGTGGTGATCTCGACGCCGTTGTAGAGCAGGTCGTAGCTCTTGGTGAGCCCCGTCTCCTCGTCGCGCATGTGGTAGAAGGCGCGGATCTCCGGGTGGTAGTCGGTGATGAACACGAACGGGTGGCCGTAGGTCTCCGCCACGTGGGCGGCGATCTGACGCTCGCCCTCGGGGTCGAGGTCGCCGTCGGTGCGGGGGATCTCGTATCCGCGGGCGGCGACGATCTCGCGTGCCTCCGCGAGCGGGATGCGCGGGAAGGGCACGGTGGGCACCACGACGTCGAGGTCGAAGAGCTCCTTGATCTCGTCGCCGTGCTTGTCGGCGACGGCCTGGATCGCGGTGGCCAGGAGCTCCTCCTGCATCGCGGCGACGTCTTCCCAGCCGTCGATCCAGCTGATCTCGGCGTCGATCGAGGTGAACTCGGTCGCGTGACGGCTCGTGAAGGAGGGGTCGGCGCGGAAGGCGGGCGCGATCTCGAAGATCTTGCCGAAGCCGGCGACCTGGGCCATCTGCTTGAAGAACTGCGGCGACTGCGCGAGGTAGGCCGTCTTGTCCTCGAAGTAGGGCACCTCGAACAGCTCCGCGTTGGACTCCGACGCCGACGCCATGAGCTTGGGGGAGTGCACCTCGATATAGTCGCGCTCGATCCAGTACGAGCGCATCGCGTGCTCGAGGGTGGTCTGCACGCGGAAGACGAGGTTGTTGCGGCGCTGGCGCAGGTCGAGGAAGCGCCAGTCCATGCGCTTGTCGAGCCCGCTGTCGGCGGCGATGGGCGTCTCGGGAAGCGCCTCGCTCGCGATGTCGAGACCGGCGATCTTCACCTCGACGCCGCCGAGCTTGACGCGCTCGTCGTGCTTGAGCGCACCGTGCACCGTGAGGAACGTGCCGTGCGTCAGGGCGGAGATGGTCTCGGTCAGGGCGAGGGCCGCCGCCTGCTCGGCGGTGGCGTCCTCGCCGATCTCGCGCGTTGCCGGGTTGACCAGCTGCACGGCACCGGACTCATCGCGCAGGATGACGAACTGCACCTTCTTCTGATCGCGGACGGTCTCCACCCATCCCGAGACGGAGACGGAGCCGTCTTCGCGGGCCTGCAGATCTTTGACGAGAACGCGTTCACTCACGATGACCGAGTCTAGACGCCGCGGCCGTCGCACCCCGGCGGGCGGTCGCGGGCGAATCCCCAGGTGCGCGAGGCCCGGGCGCTCTAGCATCGGAGGGCACCTTCCCGTTTCCGACCGCGAGGCACGATGACCACCACCGACACCGGCCGCTCCTCCTCACGCGTGCGCGCCGTCCTCATCGCCCTGCTCGACGTGGTGCGGGGTGGCCTGATCGGTCTCGCCGAACTCATCCCCGGTGTCTCGGGCGGCACGATCGCCCTCATCACCGGTGTCTACGAGCGGCTGATCGCCTCGGCGGACAGCGTCGTGACCGCGATGAAGCGCCTGCTGCTCGGCCCGGACCGTCGCTCCGGCTTCGTCGACGGCATGCGACGGGTCGACTGGGTGCTCGTGGTCCCCGTCCTCATCGGGATGGCGGCGATGGTGCTCACCCTTGCGGGAACGGTCGAGGCGTTCGTCACCGAGAACGTCGAGGCCTCGCGCGGACTGTTCTTCGGCCTCGTCGCCGCGAGCATCCTCGTGCCCCTCCAGCTGGTGCCCCGCGCGCACCGCACCGCGCGGGCTCGGATCGGCGGCGTCCTGCTCTTCCTCGCCGCCGCAGCCGTGGCGTTCCTGGCCATCGACTTCGCGGGGGGCTCCTTCGACGCCGATCCGCCGCTGATCGCCGTCTTCTTCGCCGCGGCCGTGGCGGTGTGCGCGCTGGTGGTGCCCGGCGTCTCCGGGTCGTTCTTCCTGCTCGCCATCGGCCTGTACTCCCCGACCCTCCGGGCCGTCGACGAGCGCGACCTCGGGTATCTCGCCGTGTTCGCCCTGGGGGCCCTCGTGGGCCTGGTGACGATCGTGCGCGTGATCACGTGGCTGCTGCGACACCACCGGCGCCTCACCCTCATCGCCATGGCCGGTCTCATGTTCGGATCGCTGCGCGCGCTCTGGCCGTGGCAGGATCTGCCGGCCGGGGAGGACCACGGGATCGGAGCGCTCGCCCTTCCGTATGAGCCGGTGGTGCTGCCGATCGTGCTCGCCGTCGTCGGGGCGGCCGTCGTGCTCGGCCTCGTGGCCGTCGAGCGGCACTTCGCCCGGTCCAGCCGACGCTCAGCCCGTCCATAGCGGGCCCCCACGTAGACTGAAGCGGTGCCTGCCGAACGCCTTCATCTCGTGCGCCATGGGGAGGTCGACAACCCCCGCGGCGTGCTCTACGGACGACTGCCCGGCTACCCGCTGAGCTCCGCCGGGCGCGACATGGCGCGGGCCGCCGCCGAATGGGTGCAGGCGTCGGGGCGCGACGTGACATCCCTCACGTGCTCGCCGCTGGAGCGCACGCAGGAGTCGGCGGAGCCGTTCACCGAGGTCTTCGGCGTCGCTCCCCGCATCGACGAGCGCGTCATCGAGCCGACGAATGTCTTCGAGGGCCGTCGCATGCGGATCGCCCTGATGAACCCGCTGAACTGGCGCCATCTGCGCAAGCCCGCCCTGCCGAGCTGGGGGGAGCCCTACGCCGAGGTGATCGTGCGGATGAACCAGGCGATGACCGATGCCTGGAAGCAGGCGGAGGGCGGCGATGCCGTCATCGTCTCGCACCAGCTGCCGATCTGGGTGACGCACCTCGCGGCCGCGGGCGAATCGTCCCGGCACGACCCGCGGCAGCGCCGCTGCGCGCTGTCGAGTGTGACCTCGTTCGAGATGCGCGACGGCCTGTGGACCGAGATCGGATACGCCGAGCCCGCCCAGACCTCGGGCGCGAGCGACGTGGGGGCGGTATGAGAGACCGCCGTGCCGCGCGCGCCGGCCGCGTGGCCGCATCCATCGTCGCCGCCCTGGCGCTCGCGGGGGCGCTGGTGGCCTGTTCGAACGACCCGCTCGCGGAGCAGTACCGCGCGGGCGACAACAAGGGCTTCATCGCCGCGGACGGGCTGCGCGTCGTCGAGATCCCGGTCGAGGATCGCGGCGAGCCGGTGACGTTCTCGGGTGAGCTCGACACCGGTGCCACGATCACCGACGCCGATGTCGCCGGCGACGTCGTGGTCGTGAACTTCTGGTACGCCGCGTGCGGTCCGTGTCGCGCGGAGGCCCCCGCACTGGAAGAGGCCCACGGCGCCTTCGACGGCGAAGAGGTCACCTTCCTCGGGATCAACACCACCGACTCCGCCGGGACCGCGCTCGCCTTCGCCGAGACCTACGGGGTGACCTACCCGAGCGTGCTGGCGTCGGTGACGCCGGAGGTCAAGCTCGCCTTCGCCGAGAAGACGCCGATCAGCGCGACGCCGACGACCCTCGTGCTCGACGCCGAGGGGCGGGTGGCGGCGCGCATCATCGGCCAGCTGCAGGACGCGTCGGTGCTCGAGACCCTCGTGAGCGACGCGCTCGCGGAGACGTCGTGACCGAACTCGTCTTCGGCGGCGCGATGTGGCTCGCCGTGCCGGTCGCGGTGCTCGCCGGCCTGGTGTCGTTCCTCTCGCCGTGCGTGCTGCCGCTCGTGCCCGGCTACCTGGGGTTCATCGGCGGAGCCGCCGCCCCGCGTCGCGTCGCGCCCGTGTCGACACGACAGGAGATCTCCGCCTCGAGTGCCGCTCCTGCCGCGGCGAGCGGGGGGACCGCGTCGAATTCTCCTGTCGAGTTCACGCCGCGCGGTCGGCTGCTGCTGGGCGTCGTGCTCTTCATCGCCGGCTTCACGGTGGTGTTCATGGCGGTGACGATCCTCGGCGGCACGCTCGGGCGGTTCTTCCTGCAGTACGCCGATCCGATCACCCGCGTGCTGGGTGTGGTCGTGATCCTCCTCGGCCTCGTCTTCATCGGCGTCTTCGGGTTCGCCCAGCGCACGGTGCACCCGCACGTGCGGGGCAATCTCGGGCTCATCGGCGCCCCCCTGCTCGGCCTGGCGATGGGCGTCGGCTGGACGCCGTGCATCGGCCCGACGCTCGCGGCGATCATCTCCGTCTCGTGGAACCTGGGCGACCCGGTTCGCGCCGGCATCCTGGGCCTGGCCTACTCGCTCGGCCTCGGGCTCCCCTTCCTCCTCCTCGCCTTGGGGTTCGGATGGGCGACGCGATCGGTGGCGTTCCTGCGCCGCCACATCCGCGCCGTCAACATCGTCGGCGGTTCGCTGCTGGTCGCCCTCGGCGTGCTGATGGTCTCCGGCGTGTGGACGTTTCTCATGACCGGCCTGCAGGGGGTGCTCCTCGGTGTCCCGCTCCCGCTCTGAACCTGCCGCCGAACAGGCGACGCTGCGTCCCGACGACCACGCCGACGCGCCGAGCAGCGGCTCGGACCCGGTGCAGCCGGCTCTCGGCCCGGTCGGATGGATGCGCTGGGGCTGGCGTCAGCTGACCTCGATGCGCACAGCGCTGGTGCTGCTGCTCCTTCTCGCGATCGCGGCCGTTCCCGGCTCCCTCGTGCCGCAGCGCAGCGCGGATCCGAACGGCGTCACGCAGTACTACGCCGACAATCCCGACCTCGCGCCGATCCTCGACAACTTGAGCATGTTCGACGTCTACACGTCGCCCTGGTTCTCGGCGATCTACATCCTGCTGTTCATCTCCCTCATCGGTTGCGTGATCCCGCGTACCCGGCACCACGCGAAGGCGCTCCGGGCCAAGCCGCCGCGCACGCCCGCCCGGCTGTCGCGCCTCGACGACCATCGCACCGCATCCGTGCCCGTCCCGGCGGGCGCGGACACCGCCGCGGCGGCCGACGAAGCCGTCTCGCTCGCCGAGGCGCAGCTGCGGCGCTCGGGCTATCGCGTCGAGCGCTACGACGCGCGGGGGCGCCTGTCGGTGTCGGCCGAGCGCGGCTACGCCCGCGAGACCGGCAACCTCGTCTTCCACGGTGCGCTCGTCGGCGTGCTGATCGCCGTGGGGGTCGGCGGCGGATTCACCTACACCGGCCAGAGCGTCATCGTCGAAGACGACACGTTCGTCAACACCATGCTCGACTACGCCTCCTTCAACCCGGGGCGTTTCGTCGACACCGACGGTCTGTCGCCCTATGCGCTCACGCTCGACGAGTTCGAGGTGACCTACGAGCCGGCAGGGTCCACGGCCGCCGGTCAGGCGGGGGATTTCTCGGCGAACCTCACGGTCCGGAACGCCGATGACACATCCGCGGAGTCGGTGCGCGTGAACCATCCCGTCGACATCGACGGCGATCGCGTCTACCTGATGGGCAACGGCTACGCCCCGACGATCACGGTGCGCGACGCCGACGGCGAGATCGTCTTCTCCGAGTCCGTTCCCTTCCTGCCGCAGGACACCAACATGACCTCGCTCGGCGTGATCAAGGTGCCCGATGGACTGCCCGATCAGCTGGGCATGACCGCGTTCTTCTATCCGACGCAGTTCGAGCTGCCCTCCGGCGCGTTCACCTCGGCGTATCCCGCCCTGGTGAATCCCGTCATGACGATCAACGTCTACGCCGGCGACCTCGGCATCGACGACGGCACGCCTCGGTCGGTGTACACGCTCGACCCGACCGACATGACCCAGCTCGCCGGGCGCGGCGTCGACGAGCCGGCGCTCGAGCTCGCCCCCGGCGACACCGCGCAGCTGCCGGACGGCCTCGGCACCGTCACGTTCGAGAACGAGTCGCCCGCCGGGGCAGAGGGCTACGAGGAATCGGTCAAGCGCTTCGTCTCACTCTCCATCCACCGTGACGTCGGCGCGCCGTGGGTGCTCGCGTTCGCCGTGCTCGCCACCCTCGGTCTGCTCGCCGGACTGTTCGTGCCGCGCCGTCGCATGTGGGTCACCGCGACCGCCCGCGACGGGTCCGTCGATCTCGAGTACGCGGGCCTCGCCCGCGGCGAGGACCCGACCCTCGCCGCCGCCGTCGACAAGCTCGCCGCGTCGCACGAGGCCGCGGTGCGCGAGCGGGTGTCCGCCGAGCGGACGGACGCGGCCGCATCCACCCCCGACACGCCGAAAGTAGACTGACGCCATGACCGACACCCTCTCGCTCGACGACGTCTCGGTGCTGCTGGTCTGGACCGCCATCGCGGTGTACGCCCTCGCGTTCGTCGCCTACGCGATCGATCTCGCCCGACGCTCCGCGCTCGCCGTGGAGGCGAAGGATGCGCGCGCACGCGACCGCGAGCTCGTCGCCGCGGGCGGGGAGAGCATCACCGATGTCACCGCGCGGGAGCGCCGTGCCGGGGCGGAGATCGCGTCAGCGCCGGGCGCGCGCCCGCGCCTTTTGTGGGCGCGCATCGGAACCTCGCTGACGGTGCTGGCGTTCCTGTTCCACCTGGGCGCGACGGTGCTGCGCGGAATCGCGGCCGAGCGCGTGCCGTGGTCGAACATGTACGAGTTCGCCATGACGGGCCTGCTGCTGGTCGTGGCGGTGTACCTCGGCGTGCTCTTCCGGTACGACCTGCGCTTCCTCGGCACCTTCATCACCGGCCTCGTGGTCGTGCTGCTCGGGGGAGCGACGCTGTCGTTCTACGTCGAGGTGGTTCCGCTCATGGATCCCCTCAAGTCGGTGTGGCTCGTCATCCACGTGTTCGTCGCCTCGCTCGGCACCGCCCTGTTCGCGCTGGCCTTCGGTCTGTCGGTCGCGCAGCTGCTGCAGGCCCGCCGCGAGCGCAAGGTCGCCGAAGCGGCCGACGGCGCCGTCGTGCGCACGGGGCCCGGCTTCCTGCGCACGCTGCCGAGCGCGGACGCCCTGGAATCGCTGGCCTACCGCTTCGCGATCATCGGATTCATCTTCTGGACCTTCACCCTCATCGCCGGTGCGATCTGGGCGAACGACGCGTGGGGCCGCTATTGGGGGTTCGACACCAAGGAGGTGTGGACCTTCGTCATCTGGGTGCTCTACGCCGGATACATCCACGCCCGCGCCACGCGCGGCTGGCGCGGCACGCGGTCGGCGTGGCTGTCGATCATCGGCTTCCTGGCGGTGCTGTTCAACTTCACCATCGTCAACATGTTCTTCAAGGGCCTGCACGCTTACAGCGGCCTCTCCTGACCCCGCGCCTCGCGCCTCGCGGCCTGGCGCCCGAGAATGCGTGTTCACTTGCCGCTGGATGTCGCTTCGCGAGCGCTCAGCGACGTCTGGTGACAGGTGAACGTCGTGGCGGGAGGGTCAGGCCGGAAGCGGGTGCGCCGCCGGGGCGGACCGGCGCCGCGCGACCGCGATCACGGTGGCGATGAAGGCGAGCAGCATCCACACCGTGAGGCCGACCAGGGCCGCGCCGACGCTCCCGTCGGAGGTCAGGGCGGCCACCATGCCGCTGTAGGCGGGTGCGGTCGGCATGGCCCCGGCGAGCGAGGACAGCCATCCCGGAACGGTCGAGACGATGCCCGCGGCGACGGCGAGCACGGCCACGAGGGCGGCGATCCAGCGGCCCGCTCCGCCGAAGACGGCCACCAGCGCCTGGTTGACGCCGGCGAAGGCGATGCCCGCGACGACGCACACTCCCGCGAACACCGTCCACTCGCCGAACTCGTATGTCGCGGCGATCTGCACGACACCGGCGACGAGGAGCCCCTGCGCCGCGCCGATGGCGGCGGCGGGCGCGAGGCCCCGCAGCGCCAGCAGCGCGGAGGCCGACCGCGAGGTGAGCGCGCGAGCGGTCACGGCCTGGAGGGCGACGAAGGTGCCCAGCCCGCCGATCCACAGCGCCAGCGCCGCGAGGAGCGGAACCGCGGTGGCGCCGAACAGGTCGCTGCCGATCCCGTCGGCTTCGACCGGGTCGGCCACGACGCTCGCGAGCGTCTGGGCTTCATCGTCGGTGTACGAGGGGATCTCGTCGGCCGCGGTGTGCAGCCCCGAGGCGAGTTCGCCGGCTCCATCCGCGGTCTGATCGGAACCCGTCACGAGTGCCGTGCCACCGTCCGCGGCCTGCTGCGCGCCGTCCGCGAGCTGCTGGACGCCGTCGGCGACCTGTGCGGCCCCGGCGGAGGCCTCGTCGGCGCCGGTGCCGAGCGCGCCGGTGCCGGCCGCGATCTCGCGCACCCCCGATGCGGCCTGGCTCGCGCCGCCGGCGATGCCGCCGATGCCCGTCGCGATCTCGTCCGCGCCGGCGGCCGAGGCCTGCAGAGCCGCGGTGAGCTGCGGCCCGGCATCCTGGAACTGCGCGATGCCCGCGGCGATCTCATCCGAGTCGTCGAGGATCTCGGTCACCGTCGGCAGCGCGGCGTTGGTCTCGTCGGACAGCGCGATGATCTCGGCGCACACCGTGCCGGTGTCGCCGGCCGCGCGGCATTCGTCGGCGAGAGCGGTGAGGGTTGCGGCCGAGCCGGTCACGAACTGCCCGATCTCCTCGCTGTTGGCGGCGACCGCGTCGGCGGCGTCGATGACGCCCTGCGGGATCTCGGGGATCTGGGCGGTGAGGTCGGCGAGCGAGGACAGGCCGTCGGCGAGGTCGGATGCGCCGGTCGAGAGCGCACTCGCACCCCCGGCGAGGTCGTCGATCCCGTCGGCCGCCTCGTAGCCGCCGGCCGACAGGGCGGCGGCGCCGTCGGCGATCTCGCCGATGCCCGGCGCGAGGGCGGCGGCGCCGGTGGCGAGGGGCTGCGCGCCCGCCGCGAGCTGGCCCACGCCGTCGACGTACTGCGCGGTGCCGTCGGCGAGCTGGTCCGCCCCGCTGGCGAGCTGGTCGGCGCCGTCGGCGGCCTCGCCGAGCTGGTCGCCGAGGGTGGTGAACCCGAGGAAGACGTTCTCGAGGTACACCTCGGAGAGCTCCTGCCCCATGATGGATGCCGCCGCCGACGTGATCTGCGCGGTGATCGCGTCGTCGACGACGAGGTTGTCGGGTGCCGTGGTGACCTCGATGACCGCGCGCTCAGGGTCGTCTCCGGCGGTCGAGGTCGCGGCGGCGGAGAACTCGGCGGGGATCGTCACGACCGCGGAGTAGGTGCCGTCGGCGAGGCCCGCCGCCGCGTCGTCGTCGTTCGTGATCGTCCAGTCGAGGTTGCTCGGCAGGTCGTCCGAGCCCTCCACGAGCCCCGCGGTCAGCTGGCGCCCCAGCGGCACCGTCTGATCGTCGATCGTGACCGGCTCGTCGTCGTTCACGATCGCGGCGGTCACGTTGTCGAGGCGCTCTGCCGGGTCGTAGAACGCGGCGACGAGGATCGCGCCGACGACCACCGGCAGCAGCAGGGCGCCGATGATCGTCACCCACGTGACGGGGCGACGGGTGCGGGCGCGTTCGATCGGGAGAGTCATGCGTTCACCTCGGATGCGGTGGTGCGGGCGCTGAGGGCCAGCGCCTGGACGTGGGGGCGGTGGGCGTCGGAGAGCGCAGCGAGCGCGGGGCCCTCGGTGCGGGCGGTGGCCACGACGGTGAGGGGAGCGGATGCCGCGGCGCGCGCGCCGGCGTCGCGGATCAGCGCCGCGGCCTGGTCACGCGCGGCGCGGTCGAGCCGGTCGAGGCCGTCGACCACCACCAGGCGCGCGCCGCGCAGGGCCGTGCGCAGCGCCGCGAGCGGATCGTCGGCCTCGTCGAGAAGGGCGATGCCGACGTGCGCGCGCACCCACGCGGCGCGGCCGGGGAGCAGATGGCCGGCCACGCGCAGGCGCCCGTCGGTGGGATCGAGCCGCCCCGCGACGGTGAGGGCGAACGCGCGGGCGGCGCCGGCGTCCGCGGTGACGAGCAGGGTGTCCCCGGGATCGACGCGGAACGTCGCGCCGGCGAAGACGCGGCCGGCGTCGGTGCGCACGCCGAGGTCGTCGGCGACGACGACGGCGATGGTGTTCGGCTCGGGCCAGTCCGCCAGGGCGCGCTCGCGTTCGACGGCCTCGCCCTCGATGTCGAAGTGGGGCAGGATGCGGTCCAGCCAGCGCGGCATCCACCAGGCCTTCTCGCCGAGGAGCGCCATGACCGCCGGAACGAGCGTCATGCGCACGAGGAACGCGTCGACGGCGATGCCGACCGCGAGCCCGAGGGCGATCGGCTTGATCGAGGAGTCGCCCTCGGGTACGAACGCGGCGAAGACCGCGAACATGATCACCGCGGCGGCGGTGACCACGCGGGCCGACGAGACGAAACCGGTGCGCACGGCACCGACGGCGGTGAGCCGGTCCGCACGGCCGCCGCGGGCGCGGTGGGCGTGCACGTAGTCCTCGCGCATGCGCGAGACGAGGAACACCTGGTAGTCCATCGCGAGGCCGAACAGCACGCCCATGAGGATGATGGGCATGAAGCTGATGACGGGGCCGGTGCGCGTGACGTGCAGCGCGTCGGCGAGCCAGCCCCACTCGAACACGGCGGCCACCGCGCCGAACGACGCCGCCACCGACAGCAGGTATCCCGCGGCGGCCTTCAGCGGCACCCAGATCGAGCGGAACACGATCGTCAGCAGGATCAGCGAGAGCCCGACGACGAAGATCCCGAACGGGATCAGCGCGGCGCCCAGGCGGTCGGAGATGTCGATGCCGACGGCGGTGAAGCCGGTCACCTTCAGATCGACGCCGTACTCCTCGAGCCATTCGTCGTGGTGGGAACGAAGCTCCCGCACGAGGTCGGCGGTGGCGGGGTCGTCGGGGGCGGTCTCGGGGATCACCTGGATGAGCCCGGTGTCAGCGGTCTCGTTGGGCGTCGCCAGCGCGATCTCCTTGACGCCGGGAACGTCTGCGATCTCGTCGGCGAGGTCCTCCATGAGCCCGAGCGGGTCGGTGGAGGTGACGATCGTGCCGGTGAGGATGAGCGGGCCGTTCTCGCCCGGTCCGAAGTACTCCGCGGTCAGGTCGTAGGTCTGCCGGGCCTCGCTCGAGGTCGGCTGCGTGCCGGCGTTCGGAAGGGCCAGGGTGAGGCTCGCGGCCGGGATCGCCATCGTGCCGAGCACGGCGACGACCGAGACCGTGGTGACGATCGGATGCCGCGTGACGGCCCGCACCCACCGCTCGGCGAATCCGCGGCGTGGCCGGGTGCGCGCGCGGCGGGCGCGGCGGCTCGGACGGCGGCGCCATCCCACGACGCGCCCCTTCGCGAAGCCGAGGAGTGCGGGAGTGAGGGTCACCGCGACCAGGACGGCGATGGCGACGGCCACGGCCGCGGCGATCCCCATCGTGGTGAGGAAGGGGATGTTCGCGAACGACAGTCCGACCAGGGCGATGAGCACCGTCACGCCGGCGAAGACGACCGCGGAGCCGGCGGTGCCGGTCGCGCGCGCGGCGGATTCCTCGGGCTCGACGCCGGCGCGCACCTGATCCTGATGGCGCGCGACGATGAACAGGGCGTAGTCGATCCCGACCGCGAGCCCCAGCATGATCGCGAGCATCGGCGTGGTCGACGAGATCGTGGCGAAAGCCGTGGCGACGAAGATCAGCGCGATTGCGAGTCCGACGCCGATGAGGGCGCTCACGAGCGGGAACCACGCCACCGCGAAAGACCGGAAGGTCACGATCAGCACGAACAGGGCGATGAGCACGCCGACCGCTTCGATGGGAGAGAGTGAGGGGATCTCGGTGGAGAAGAGGTCGCCGCCGAGCACGACCTGCGCCTCGGGGAGGGCGGTCTGCAGATCGTCGGCGATCTCCTGCAGGTCCTCCTCCGTTCCCGCGGGGATGTCGGTGGCCTGACCGTCGAGCTGGAGTCGGATGATCGCCGCTTCGTCGTCGTCGGAGACGAGGCCCGAGACGTTCTCGTCGAAGGGGTCGGTGACCGCCAGCACCCCGTCGAGGTCGCCGAACGCCGACAGGGCGTCGTCGATCGCCGTGCGATACGCGTCGTCGGTGACCGCCTCCGCGTCGGGTGCCGCCACGAGCACCTGCGCGCTCGTGCCGCTGGCCTGCGGGAAGGTGCGATCCAGCTGCACGATGCCCTCCTGGGCCTCGGTGCCCGGGATCGAGAAGGAGTTGTCGGTCCCCGCCATGAAGGTCACCGCGCTCACGCCGGCCACGACCAGCAGCAGCAGCCACGTCGTGAGCACGCGCCAGGGGTGGCGGTAGGACCAGCGTCCGAGGCTGAACAGCAGAGTGGACACACGTCCTCCAGGCGGTCTGACGGGATTTGGATACATTTTTGTATCCGATGCGCTTCTGTATCGTAATGCGGAACATCGACGGCAACCTGGGCGACGCGTGTGAGAATCGGCGGGGGAGGGTCACCATGAGCGATACGGCGGGACCCTCGCGACGACGCGAGGAGACCAGACGCAGACTGCTGGATGCGGCGGCGGAGGTGTTCGCCGAGGTCGGCATGGACGCGGCGTCGGTCGAGGTCATCTGCGACCGCGCGGGGTTCACGCGGGGAGCGTTCTACTCGAACTTCGCCTCCAAGGACGAGCTCTTCTTCGCCCTCGTCGGGCTGGTCGCGCAGGAACGGGTGCGATCGGTCGCCGACCGGGTCGCGGCGCTCGAGGCCGACGGTGCGCTGGACATGACCGGCGGCAACGTCGTCGAGGTCGTGAGCCGCGTGCTCGAGATCGGACCCGAGGACCGGCTCGGCGTTCTGCTGTTCAACGAGATCCGCATCCACGCGCTTCGGGCGCCGGAGCTCGCGGCGGCGTACCTCGAGCAGGACACCGCCATTCTCGACAGCGTCGCGCGACTGGTCGATGACATCGTCGCCGGCAAGGACATCCGGTTCCGGCTCGAGCCGAGGGCGGTCGCCCGACTGCTCATGACGGTCTGGGAGTCGACGTCGGTCCGCGGGGTCATGGCGGGCCTTCCGCCCGCCGAGCTCGCCAGGCACACCGGCGAGGAGCTCGGACGCGTGGCCGCCGCGCTGATCGAGCGCTAACGTTCCTGCGCGACGGCGTGACAGCGACGGAGTCGCTCCAGCCACCACTCCCGCCGCTCGCGCGGGGCCGCGTGCCGATCGAGGAGCTCCGGGCTCGGCACCACGCGCCGCACCGCGATGCGACCGTCGCGCGCGACGAGGGGGTCGTCCGTGACGTCCGCGGCGAGCAGCGAGGCCGTGCCCAGTCCGCAGTCGAACGACAGCTCGGGCAGGCTCGCCGCGAGCGCGACGCCCATCCCGAGTCCGACCGACGTGTCGAGGGCGCTGGAGACCACGGCCGGAACGCCGGCGGCGGCGACGATCGACAGGGCACGCGCCACCCCTCCCAGCGGCTGCACCTTGACCACGACGAGGTCGGCCGCGCCGGCGGTGACGACGGCGATCGGGTCGTCGGCCTTGCGCACGCTCTCGTCGGCGGCCACGGGGATGCCGAGGTAGCGGATGCGGCGGCGGAGCTCGACGAGGTCCTCGACCTGCGCGCAGGGCTGCTCGACGTATTCCAGGTCGAACTCCGCGAGCGCGTGCACGGCGTGCTCGGCCTCGTCGAGGTTCCAGCCGCCGTTCGCATCGACGCGGATGCGCCCTTCCGGCCCCATGACCTCGCGCACCGCCCGCACGCGCGCGACGTCGTCGCCGAGCACCTGTCCGCGCTCGGCGACCTTGACCTTCGCGGTGCGGCAGCCGTGGAAGCGGGTGAGCACGTCGCCGACCTGGTCGGCCGCGACGGCGGGGACGGTCGCGTTCACCGGCACGGTCTCGCGCACCGCCGCGGGTCGCGGATGCCACGCGAAGTCGATAGCCGCGGTGAGCCACGTCGCCGCCTCGGCGTCGTCGTACTCCAGGAACGGCGAGAACTCCGCCCACCCCTCGGGTCCTTCCAGCAGCAGCGCCTCCCGCTCGTCGACCCCGCGGAAGCGGGTCGTCAGCGGGAGGGAGACCACCCGGGCGGTGTCGATGAGCCGGTCCAGAGCGGGGAGGGGTGAGGACATCTCCTCATCCTGCCCTCACCCGCTGCGCGCGGCCATAGGCTGAACCGCATGCTCGTCGACACCCCCGTCCGCCTCGGCATCCAGCTGCGGCCCCAGCACGTCACCTACCCCGACCTTCGCGACGCCGTCCTCCGCCTGGAGGAGATGGGCGTGGACATCCTGTTCAACTGGGACCACTTCTTCCCGCTCTTCGGTGAGCCGGACGGCCTCCACTTCGAGTCGTGGACGATGCTCGGCGCGTGGGCCGAGCAGACCGAACGCGTCGAGTTCGGGGCGCTGGTCAACTGCAACAGCTATCGCAACGCCGACCTGCAGGCCGACATGGCCCGGACCCTCGACCACATCAGCGCCAAGGGCGGCACGGGCCGCTTCATCTTCGGCACCGGCTCGGGGTGGTTCGAGCGGGATTACGACGAGTACGGGTACGAGTTCGGCACGGCGGGCAGTCGTCTGAACGATCTCGGCGTCGGCTTGGAGCGCATCACGGCGCGCTGGGACAAGCTCAACCCGCAGCCCACCCGCCGCATCCCGATCATGATCGGCGGAAAGGGCGAGCAGAAGACGCTGCGCTTCGTCGCGCGCCACGCGAACATCTGGCACAGCTTCGTCACGCCCGACGAGCTGCCGCACAAGCTCTCGGTGATCGACCGGTGGGCCCAGGCGGAGGAGCGCGACACGGCCGACCTGGTGGTCTCGAACGAGCTCGCGCGGCGCGACGAGGAGACCGCCGACGTCCTCTACGACGCCGGCACCCGGCTGTTCACCCTGGGGCTCGACGGGCCGGACTGGGACTATGACGTCGTGCGCGGATGGCTGCGCTGGCGCGACGCCAAGAACGCCTGACCCGCCGTCGTTACGCTGGGGGCATGGTCTCCGAGCTGTTCGACGCCGCGGAATGGATGCCGGCCCCCGGCGCCGAGGCGTTCACCGACATCACCGCGCATCTCTCACGCGACGGCCGGATCGCGCGCATCGCGTTCGACCGGCCCGAGGTGCGCAACGCGTTCCGTCCCCACACGGTCGACGAGCTGTACCGGGCGCTCGACGACGCCCGGCAGAACCCCCGGGTGGGCGTCGTGCTGCTCACCGGGAACGGGCCGAGCCCGAAGGACGGCGGCTGGGCGTTCTGCTCCGGCGGAGACCAGCGCATCCGTGGCCGCGACGGATACACCTATGCGTCCGACGATGCCACCGCTCCCGACCCCGCTCGCGCCGGGCGCCTGCACATCCTCGAGGTGCAGCGTCTCATCCGCTTCATGCCGAAGGTCGTGATCGCGGTGATCCCGGGATGGGCGGCCGGCGGCGGGCACTCGCTCCACGTCGTGTGCGACATGTCGGTCGCCAGCGCCGAGCACGGCCGGTTCAAGCAGACCGACGCCGATGTCGGCTCGTTCGACGCCGGCTACGGCTCCGCCTACTTCGCCCGTCAGATCGGCCAGAAGTTCGCCCGTGAGGTGTTCTTCCTCGCCGAGGAGTACTCGGCCCAGCGCGCGTACGAGATGGGCGCGGTCAACCGCGTCGTGCCGCACGCCGACCTCGAGCGCGAAGCGATCGCGATGGCGCGCACGATCCTCACGAAGTCGCCCACGGCGATCCGCATGCTGAAGTTCGCCTTCAATGCCGTCGATGACGGGATGGTCGGTCAGCAGGTGTTCGCCGGCGAGGCGACCCGCCTGGCCTACGGCACCGACGAGGCGGTCGAGGGCCGTGACGCGTTCCTGCAGAAGCGCGACCCCGACTGGTCGCCCTACCCGTGGCACTACTGAGCGCACGATGAGGCTCGAGGCGCTCACCACCGACGACCCGCGCGACGTGCTGCGGTCGCTGCGCGGCGCGCTGCACGGCGCCGGGCCGGCGCTCGCCCTGGGGATGGTGGGCGAGGCGCCGCCCGAGGTGCCCGCGGGAACCGCCGTCGTCGTGACGACGTCGGGGTCAACCGGCATCCCCAAGAGCGTCGTGCTCAGTCGCGACGCCCTGATCTCCAGCGCGATGGCCACGGCCGACCGCATCGGATCGGGCGGATGGCTGCTCGCCCTGCCGGCCGGCTACGTCGCCGGTCTCCAGGTGCTCGCGCGCGCCCTCGTCGCCGACCGCGAACCGGCCATCCTCGCCGGCCGCTTCACCCCCGAGGCGTTCGCCGCCGCCGCGCTGACGATGGCGTCCAGCCGCGGCGGCACCCGCATCCCGACGTACACCTCGCTCGTGCCGGCGCAGCTGACGCGCCTGCTCGACGCGGCCGAGGCAGACGGCACGGTGCTGGCGGCGCTGCGCTCGTTCGAGACCGTGCTGATCGGCGGTCAGGCACTCCCCGCGGCGACCCTCGAGCGGGCCGAGGCGGCGGGCGTGCGCGTCGTGCGCACCTACGGCTCCACCGAGACCAGCGGCGGATGCGTGTACGACGGGCGTGCTCTCACCGGCGTCACGGTGCGCATCGCCGCCGGGGAGGTGCAGATCGCCGGCCCGACGCTCGCCGAGGGATACCTCGACGACCCCGAGCGCACCGCCACGACGTTCATCGTCGACGGCGACGGCACGCGGTGGTACCGCACGGGCGACGCGGGGATCCTCGAGGACGGCGTGCTGCGGGTGCGCGGACGGATCGACAACGTCATCGTCTCGGGCGGCATCAACATCTCGCTCGATCGCGTCGAGCAGGCCGTCCGCGCGGTACCCGGCCTCGCGGGCGCCGTCGTGGTGGGGGTGGACGACACGCGCTGGGGCGAGGTTCCCGTCGTGGTCGCCACGCGGGGGGAGGCGCTGCGCCGCAGCGAGTCGGTGCAGTTCGAGGAGGCGCGGCAGACCGTCGAGCGCGAGATCGGCCCGCACGCGCGCCCGGCACGACTGGTGCTCGTCGACGAGCTGCCGAGCCTTCCGTCGGGCAAGCCCGACCGCGAGGCCATCCGTTCGGCGGTCGCGGGCCTGCACTGACCGGCGGTCTCAGCCGCCGCATCGCGTCGGCGCCCTAGGATGGCTCCTCGTGGCAGGCACACCCAGCAAGAAGCGCAAGAAGACGTCGACGCGCCCGTCTCGCTCGCGCGGCAACCCCGCGAAGGCGCGCGTCTCCGGGTCACCGGCGGCGGTCGCGCCGCCGACGGCCCGCGACTGGATCGGTGCCGCGCGCCTGCGCACTCTTCCGCTGGCGGTCACCCCCGTGCTCATCGGGACCGGGGCGGCCCTGGTGGTCACCGACGAATTCCACGGCATGATCGCTCTGGCGTGTCTCGCGGTCGCGGTCTTCCTTCAGATCGGCGTCAACTTCGCCAACGACTACAGCGACGGCATCCGCGGCACCGACGACCACCGCGTCGGACCCGCGCGCCTGACCGCGTCGCGCAAAGTGCCCGCGCGCCGTGTGCTCGCGGTGGCGCTGGGCTTCTTCGCGCTCGCCGCGATCGCGGGCCTGGCGATCGTCATCCGCACCGGGCAATGGTGGATGCTCGCGATCGGCGCGCTCGCGATCGCCGCCGCCTGGTTCTACACCGGCGGAAGGCGGCCGTACGGCTACTACGGGCTCGGTGAACTGTTCGTGTTCGTCTTCTTCGGGCTGGTCGCCACCCTCGGCACCACGTGGGTGCAGGCGTTCTCGCTGCCGCAGGAGGCGTGGTTCGGCGCCGTGGCCGCGGGGCTGCTGGCCTGCGCGGTGCTGCTGGCGAACAACCTGCGCGACATCGACCAGGATCGGGTGGCGGGCAAGCGCACGCTCACCGTGCTCATCGGCAGGCGGTGGACGCAGGTGCTGTTCCCCCTGTTCGTGCTCGTGCCGTTCGCGATCGCCGCGTTCCTGGCGCTGTTCTACCCGATCGCCTGGCTCGCGCTCATGGCGCTGCTGGCAGGCATCCCCGCGATCATCATCGTGTGGAGCTACCGCGAGGCCCGCGAGCTGGTGGTCGCCCTCGCGCTCACCTCGCTCACATCGGTGGGCTACGGAGCGCTGCTGTTCTGGGCGTTCGTCGGCTGATCCGCGCTCAGCGGCCGTCCTCGTCCGACCGACGCGCGTCGGCCTCCGCGCCGGCGGAAGGCATGCCGTCACCGGAACGTACGGCGCCTTCGCCGTAGACCGCGTCGGCTGCGGCGTCTTCGGCGGCGGAGTCGTCGGCGCGCTCGCGCTCGCGCCGGCGGTCGGCCAGCCCCGTGGTGACGCTGTTCAACGGGCGTCGCAGGAAGAGGATCGACAGGCTGAGACCGATGAGCGCGGCGAAGATCGCGGCGAGCCAGAACAGATCCTGGAACACCGGGAAGAGCATCAGGATGCCGAACGGCACCAGGAACGCCAGCAGGCGCAGCACCGTGTACACGAGGGCAGGACGGGCTTTCACGAGACCCATCGTAGGTGCGTCGCCTGAGCGGTACCGGGGCGACTGGGAGGTATGCCGCCCCTCACATGTCACTGTCAGGTCACGGCCAACCCGCCCCCGCGCGAGCGCGCCTAGGATGGAAGGCGTGACAAGGGTGCTGCTGATCGTGGCCCTGATCGCCGTGGCGTTCTGGGTCTTCACGATCGTCGACTGCGCCGTGCAGCCGAAGACACGGCACCGCGGAGTCAGCAAGCCGCTCTGGCTGGTCATCGTGATCGTCATCCCGGTGCTCGGCGGACTGATGTGGCTGATCGTCGGTCGTCGCCCGCGGCCGGCCCCGGCTGCCCCCCTGGCGCCCGACGACGATCCGCAGTTCACCGGCACGTTCGGTTCGATCCGCGATCAGGATGAGCGCATCCGCCGCCTCGAAGAGGAACTGGCGATGCTCGATGCGGAATCCGATTGGGATCCGCCGGTTCCCGACAAGCCCGTCGCCGACGCCGACGCGTCGACGGGAGAGACGACCGCCGAGGAGCCCTCCGGCGCGGACACAACGGCGGGGGAGCAGCGTCCTTCCGGTGAGCAGGCCACCGGATCCCGGCCCGACGACGACGAGCGCGGTCAGCGCGGCGCCGTCGGCTGACGTGTCCGGCGAGCCCGGCGACGACGTCGCCCCGACCGTCACCGGCGCCCCCGCGACCGATGCGGCCGCCGCTCTGCTGGGTGCACTCGTCGCCCGCGGCGTGCGCCACGTGGTGCTGAGCCCCGGTTCGCGCTCGCAGGCGCTCGCGCTCGTGGCCGCCGAACTCGAACGCGGCGGTCACGTGCAGCTCCACGTGCGCGTGGACGAGAGGGTCGCCGGCTTCACCGCGCTCGGCATCGCCCGGGAGACGCGGGTGCCCGCCGCCGTCGTGTGCACCTCGGGCACGGCCGTCGCGAACCTGCTGCCGGCGGTGCTCGAAGCGCACCACGCGGGTGTGCCGCTGCTGCTGCTGACGGCCGACCGTCCCCCCGAGCTGCGGGGCGTGGGCGCCAACCAGACCACGCGGCAACCCGGCCTTTTCTCCTCCGCCACCCGCTACGCCGCAGACCTCGCCGTGCCCGAGGAGAGCGACCCCGACGGCACCTCCGATGCGACCGCCACGCTGCGGGTCGTCGCGGCCGAGGCGGTGGATGCCGCACGCGGCGTGGGCCAGTGGTCGGCGGGACCGGTGCACCTGAACCTTCCGTATCGCGAGCCCCTCAGCGGTCCTGTCCCGACGTGGCTCGACGACGCGATCGCCGCGGGAGCGCAGGCCGCCGGCAGCGGCTCGGTCGATGACGCGGCGATGTCCGGCGCGCTCTATCAGGGCGGCGGCGGCATCGGCTCGCTCGATGTCGCCGACGAGGCCGGCGAGATCCCCGTCGCGCTCGACCGCGGCCCCCGAACGGTGGTCGTCGCCGGTGCCGATGCGGGGCCCGCTGCCGAAGCCCTCGCGCACGAGGGGCGGTGGCCGCTGATCGCCGAGATCGTCAGCGGTTCGCGCTTCGGCCGTCACGTCGTGCACGGCTATCGACAGCTCCTGCGCGACCCCGACCTCGGCGGCCGGATCGAGCGCGTCGTCGTCTTCGGGCACCCGACGCTCTCCCGCGAGGTGACGGCGCTCCTGTCCGATCCCGCTGTCGAGGTGATCGCGCTGCGCGGGCCCGGCGAACCGCTCGGGCTGAACGGCGCGACGCGTTCGGTGGACGCCGTGGCCGTCGCCGTCGACGGCGGCAGCCCCGAGGTCGTCGATGCCGAGCGCGCGTGGCTCGGGGCATGGATGCGCGCGTCGCGCGAGGCCGCGGTGGACCTGTCTCCGCCGGCGCCCGACGCCGACGCCCTCTCCTCGGCGGTGCCGCAGGAACGGCTCGGGGCCATCTCGGCCGAACTCGACGCGGTGCGCGCGCCCGTGGACCGCAACCTCCTCGTCGACGCGGTGTGGCGGGCCACGTGGCCGCACGACCGGCTCGTGTTCGGATCGTCGCGCCTGGTGCGCGTGGCCGACGCGGTGCTGCCCGGCAAGAAGGTGACGGTGCACGCCAACCGGGGGCTCGCCGGCATCGACGGCACCGTGGCGACGGCCACGGGCGTCGCCATCGCGAGCCAGAGCGCCGGCGCGCACGGGGTCACGCGCGTGCTTCTGGGCGATCTGGCGCTGCTCCACGATGCCGGAGCGCTGCTCGCCGCCATCGGCGAGGCCGAGCCGCGCATCCAGATCATCGTCGGCAACGACGGCGGCGGCACCATCTTCGACGGCCTCGAGGTGGCCGCCACCGCCGATGCCGAAGCGGCCGACCGGGTGCTCTACACGCCGCACGGCGTCGACGTCGGCCGCCTGGCGAGCGCGTACGGCTGGACGCACACGCGGGTGACCACGCGCGCCGCCCTCGACCAGGCGCTGACCACGCCGGCGGCCGCACGTCAGGTGATCGAGGTGCCGCTGGCCCGATGAGGGTGACGCCGCACCCGGCATCCGCCAAGATGTGGGGATGACCGGGACGAGACCTCTCCACGACGGCGGCGCGGGCGACCTGCGAGACATCGGCGACCTGCTGCGGGTGGGACCCGGGTTCCGCCTCGCCGACGTCGACACCGCATCGACGCCGGGCTACGGCGGCGGAAAGCGCGACGGCGCGGCGGATCTCGCCGCGGGTGTCGACGCGCTCGATGATCTGCAGGAGCGGCTGTTCGCGCGCAGTCGCGTGCAGAAGACCGACGCGGCGGTGCTCCTCGTGCTGCAGGCGATGGACTCCGCCGGCAAGGGCGGCATCGTGCGCCACGTCGTCGGCGCCGTCGATCCGCAGGGGGTCTCGCTCACGGCGTTCAAGAAGCCCACCGACGAAGAGCTTGCGCAGGACTTCCTGTGGCGCATCGAGAAGCGATTGCCCGAGCCGGGTCTCATCGGGGTGTTCGATCGCTCGCACTACGAGGACGTGCTCGTCGGGCGCGTGCGTCAGCTCGCACCCGCGGCGGAGATCGAACGGCGGTACGACGCCATCAACGCCTTCGAAGAGCGGGTGGTCGCCACCGGAACCCGCATCGTGAAGGTCATGCTCCACATCTCGGCCGACGAGCAGAAGAAGCGCCTGACCGAACGGCTCGACCGTGCGGACAAGCACTGGAAGTTCACGCCGGGAGACGTCGACGAACGGATGCTGTGGCCGCGCTACCAGCACGCCTACCAGGTGATGTTCGAGCGCACCTCCACCGCCCACGCGCCGTGGTACGTCGTGCCCGCCGATCGCAAGTGGTATGCGCGGCTGGCTGTTCAGCACCTGCTCCGGTCCGCGCTCGAAGACATCGATCCGCAGTGGCCGGCGGCCACCTACGACGTCGCCGAGCAGCGCGCCCGGCTGGCCGCCACCTGACGCGATCGCCTTACGCGAGGGCGTCGACGATCGGGCGGAACTTCACCCGGGTCTCGAGCATCTCGGCCTCGGGGTCGCTGCCCGCGACGATCCCCGCGCCGGCGAACGCCGTGACGGGGATGGTGCCGGTGGATGCGCTGACGCGCCGTGCGGGCAGGCCACCCACCTGAGCGCACCGGAGCGCGATGGCCCACTCGCCGTCTCCGGACCCGTCGACCCAGCCGACGGGTCCCGCGTACCGACCGCGGTCGAAGGGCTCGATGCGCCGGATGACCGCGAGGGCGGCATCGGTCGGCGTGCCCGCCACGGCGGCGGTGGGATGCAGCGATGCGACGAGGTCCAGCGACGACGCGTCGTCGCCGAGCACGCCGGCGACGTCGGTGGCCAGGTGCCACAGGTTCGGCAGCTCCAGCGCGAAGGGCTCCTCGTCGGCGGCGAGGGTGCGGGTGTGCGGTGCCAGGGCCTCCACGACGCTGCGCACTGCGAAACGGTGCTCGTCTCGATCTTTCCCGCTCTCGAGGAGCCGCGAGGCGGCGCCGGTGTCGTCGGCGTGGTCGGTGCCGCGCCCGGCCGTGCCGGCGAGAACGCGAGCGGTCACGGCTCCGCCCGCGACCGTGACGAGGGTCTCGGGGCTCGCGCCGATCAGGCCGTCGACGGCGAAGGTCCAGGTGTCGGGATAGTCGACCGACAGCGCCCGCACCAGCCGGCGCAGATCCGCCCCCGCCGGCACGGTTCCCACCAGGTCGCGGGCGACCACGACCTTGCCGACCTCGCCCGCGGTGATCGCCTCGAGCGCCGAGCGGACCGCGCCCTGATAGCCCGCCGGATCCAGCGACCCGGGGCCGAGCGTGCCGGACCACGACGGCCCGAGCGCGCGAGGCTGCGGCATGTCTGCGCCGGTGGGCGGATGCGGGTCGTCGGCGCGGCGGATGCGCGTCACCCAGGAGCGCCCGCCGCGGCGTCCGACGACGGTGGTGGGGATGATCAGGCGGCTGGGCCACGCCGAGCGCGCATCGAAGGTGAGCGCACCGAAGGCGATGAGGCCGGTGCCGGGAAGCCCCACGGGATCGTCGACGTCGGCCTCGGCGGCGATGAGGCGCCACGCGTCGGCCGCGGAGAGGGAGGAATCCGCCTCCGCGCCGACGTGCTCGTACCCGCTCTGTTCGCCGACGCCGACCACTCCCTCGCCGCGTCGCAGCCACGCGAGCGGTCGATCGGGATCGGCGTACGCGAGGAGGTCGCCGACGGGGTCGATCTCCCGGGTCTCGACGGACAGGCGGGGGAACGCGGGCACCCCTCCAGCCTAGTTTCGGTCGGCCACGGCGGTCGCCGGCTGGGCGGATGCCCACCGACGTGCGGCTTAGACTCGCGAGGTGACCGCCGACCTCCTGCGCCCCGAACCGGGCACCCGCACCGTGTTCCGCTGGCGCAAGTGGGACGGCGGCCCGCATTGGGTGCACGACTGCATCTATCTCGGTCACGACCGGTGGGGCGAGTGGTTCGGTCAGCCGGAGGGCACGCGGAGCTTCCGCCCCGGTCGGGACTTCCTCACCCGCGCGGCCAGCGTCACGCTCGTGCCGCCCTCGGGGGACCACGCCCTCACGGTCAACGTCGCGCCACCGGCATCCAGTCGCATCTACATCGACCTCGCGTGGGACGTGCGCTGGTCCGACACCGAGGCCGGCGTGCCCACCGGGATCGACATGGATCTCGACGTCGTGCGCGCCGTCGACGGCCGCGGCACGTGGATCGACGATCGCGACGAGTGGGACGAGCACCGCGTCGCGTACGGCTACCCGGCCGAGATCGTCGCGCACCTCGACGCGCTCGCGATCGAGCTCGAACGCAAGGTACGCGACCGTGTGGCGCCGTACGACGACGACACGGCGAACGCGTGGCTGGCTCGGCTGGCCGCCCTCGCCGGCGCCGGGCCGGCCGCGCGGGCCGACGCGTAGAGTCGAGGGGTGACCCCCGACACCGCCCCCCGACCCGCCGAGCCGAACCGCGCCGATCTGGGCAAGGACCCGGCACGGGTCTCGGGGATGTTCGACGGGGTCGCTGCCGGCTACGACCGCACCAACACCGTGCTCAGCCTCGGCAACGACCGTTCGTGGCGAGCCGCGACCACGCGTGCCGTCGCCCCGAAGCGCGGCGAGCGCATCCTCGACCTCGCCGCCGGGACGGGCGCCTCCAGCGCCTCCCTCGCCCGGAGCGGAGCAGAGGTCGTCGCCGCGGACTTCTCGCCGGGGATGCTCGCCGAAGGCGAACGCCGCCACGGCGCGTCGGCACCCGGCGGCGGCATGCCGAACCTCTCGTTCGTCGAGGCGGACGCGACCGCACTGCCGTTCGGCGACGACGCTTTCGACGCGGTCACGATGTCGTTCGGGCTGCGCAACGTCAACGAGCCGCGCGCGGCTCTGAGCGAGCTGCTGCGGGTGACCAAGCCGGGCGGGCGCCTGGTGATCTGCGAGTTCTCGCACCCGCCGTCGTCGCTGTTCCGGGCCCTCTACGGCTTCTACAACGATCGTGTGCTGCCGGTTGTGGCGAAGACGGTGAGCTCCAACAGCGAGGCATACGACTACCTGAACGAGTCCATCCGCGACTGGCCCGACCAGCGCACACTTATGGCGTGGATCCGGCAGGCGGGCTGGGGCGACGTCGCCTATCGCAACCTCACCGGCGGGATCGTCGCGCTGCACCGCGGGATCAAGCCCGTCGACCAAGGCGCCGGAACGACCGATCCGGCGGAATGAGCCGCCTCCGGGGGCGGTCCGGCGCCCCGGTGCGCGCCGGTAGGCTGGGAGCGTGACTCCCTCAGCGCAGGGCTCGCCGATCGCGGGCAGGCTCGGCCTGGCCGATCGCGTGTTCGCGGGTCCCCGATCCCGCCGACTGCTCGCGAAGGTCGAGGCGGGGCTCGAGCGCGTCGACCGCAACCTCGAAGCGGAGCTGACCACCGCCGACACGCTCACCAACGCGACCAGCCGCTACCTGTTCGACGCCGGCGGCAAGCGCGTGCGCCCGATGCTGGCGCTGCTGACGGCGCACCTGGGCGAGGGGACCACCGACGACGTCATCGACGCGGCCACCGCGCTCGAGCTCACCCACCTGGGCTCGCTCTACCACGACGATGTGATGGATGAGGCGGACCGCCGCCGCGGGGTGCCCAGTGCCCATTCGGTGTGGGGCAACAGCGTCGCCATCCTCACCGGAGACCTGCTGTTCTCGCGTGCCAGCCAGCTGATGGCCAAGCTCGGCGAGCGTGCCATCAAACTCCAGGCCGATACGTTCGAGCGGCTCGTGCTCGGTCAGATGCACGAGACGGTCGGACCGCACGAGAACGACGACCGGGTCGCGTTCTACCTGCAGGTGCTGGCGGACAAGACCGGATCGCTCATCGCCGCATCCGCTCAGGCCGGGGCGCTGTTCAGCGAAGCGCCGAGCGCCTACGAGCAGCCGCTCGTGGAATTCGGCGAGAAGGCGGGGGTCGCCTTCCAGCTCCTCGACGACGTCATCGACCTCTCGAGCGACCCCGACGAGACCGGCAAGGTGCCCGGCACCGACCTGCGCGCCGGCGTGCCGACGATGCCCTTCCTGCTGCTCGGGCAGCGCGACGACGACGCGTCGACCGACCTGCGCGAGCGCATCGACGAGGGCGTCGCCCGCATCGCCGACGGCGCCGATCCCGTCATCCTCGACGAGCCGCTGGCCGAGCTCCGCGACCACGAGGCGACGCGGGCCACCCTCGACCTCGCCCACTCGTGGTCGCGCGACGCCATCGCCGCGCTCGACCCGCTTCCCGACGGTCCCGTGCGCGAAGGACTCACGCGGTTCGCGCGCGCGGTGGCCGACCGCTCCAGCTGACCGGCGCCCTCCGGCGCGGTCGCGGATGCGCGACACGAAAGGACACCCATGACCAAGCTGCGACTGGCGATCGTCGGAGCCGGCCCCGCCGGCATCTACGCCGCCGACATCCTGCTGAAGGCCGAGCGCACCTTCGACGTGTCCATCGATCTGTTCGAGCACCTGCCGGCCCCGTACGGTCTGGTGCGATACGGCGTGGCGCCGGATCATCCCCGCATCAAGGGCATCATCACCGCGCTGCGCGGCGTGCTGGACCGGGGTGACATCCGGATCTTCGGCAACGTGCGCTTCGGTGAGGACATCACGCTCGACGACCTCAAGCACCACTACAACGCCGTCATCTTCTCCACGGGCGCCGCGCTCGACGCGTCGCTGGAGATCCCCGGCATCGATGCGGCCGGATCCTACGGTGCGGCCGATTTCGTCAGCTGGTTCGACGGCCACCCCGATGTGCCGCGCGACTGGCCCCTCGACGCGGAGTCGGTCGCCGTCATCGGCAACGGAAACGTCGCGCTCGACGTGGCCCGCATGCTCGCCAAGCATGCCGAGGACCTGCTGCCGACGGAGATCCCCGACAACGTGCACGCGGGTCTGGCCGCGTCCGCGATCACCGATGTGCACGTGTTCGGGCGCCGGGGACCCGCCCAGGTGAAGTTCACGCCCCTCGAGCTGCGCGAACTCGGCGAGCAGCGCGACGTCGACATGGTGGTCTACGACGAGGACTTCGACTACGACGAGGCGTCGAAGGACGCCATCGCCAGCAACAAGCAGGTCATGGTCATCGACCGGGTGCTGCAGTCGTGGCGCAAGCTCGACTCCGCGAACGGCGCCGGCGGCACCGCATCGCGCCGGCTGCACCTGCACTTCTGGGCCAGGCCCGTCGAGGTGAAGAAGGATGCCGCCGGACGCGTGGCCGCGCTCGTGTACGAGCGCACGCGACCCGACGACGAGGGCGGCGTGGTCGGCACCGGCGAGATGCGCGAAGTGGCCATCCAGCAGCTCTACCGCGCCGTCGGCTACTTCGGTTCGCCCCTCCCCGGCGTCCCGTTCGATGACCGCCACGGCGTCATCCCGAACCACGAGGGGCAGGTGCTGCATCCGGAGAACAACGAGCGGGTGCCCGGCGTCTACGCCACGGGGTGGATCAAGCGCGGACCGGTGGGGCTGATCGGACACACCAAATCGGATGCGATGGAGACGGTGCGCCATCTCATCAACGATCAGGGCTCGTGGTGGCACCCGGCGGACCCCTCGGAGGAGGCGATCCCCGCCCTCCTCGCCGAGCGGGGCGTGGCGTGGACCGACCTTGAGGGCTGGCACCGCCTCGACGAGCACGAGATCGCCCTGGGCGCTCCGCACGAGCGTGCCCGCATCAAGGTCGTGCCACGCGACGAGATGGTCGCCGTCTCGCGCGGCGAGTGAGCGGCGCTCCCCGCCTCACCTCGGGGCTGGTCGCCACCCTCGGATTCCTCGCCGCGGTCGGTCCGTTCGCGACGGACATGTATCTCGCGTCGTTCACCGAGATCGCCGCGGATCTCGGCTCGTCGGCGTCGGCCGTGCAGCTCACCCTCACGGCCTTCCTGCTCGGGATCGGCGCCGGCCAGCTGCTGCTCGGACCGCTCTCGGACCGGTTCGGACGCCGCCCCGTCATGGTGCTGTCGATGGGTGTCTTCGCCCTCTCGAGCGTGCTGATGGTGTTCACCCCGACGATCGAGGTGTTCGTCGGCCTGCGACTGGTGCAGGGTGTCGCCGGTGCGGCGGGAATCGTCGTGGCGCGGGCGATCGCGGTCGACCTCAGCGAGGGCGAGACCGCCGTGCGCGCCCTCAGCCTCATCGCGACGGTGACGGCGCTCGGGCCCCTCGTGGCGCCGCCGATCGGCGGCGCGGTGGGTGTGCTGACCGGCTGGCGCGGCGTGCTGATCGTGCTGGCCGCCATCTCGGCGGCGATGTTCCTGCTCGCCGTGCTCGTGGTGCCCGAATCGCTCCCGCCGGAACGTCGACACGGCGGCGGGGTGCGGGCGATCGCCCGCATGCTCGGCACCGTCGCGAGCACCCGCGGATTCGGCGCCTACACCCTCACCGTCGCCGCGGCGTTCGCGGGCATGATGGCCTACATCTCCGCGTCGCCGTTCGTCGGGCAGGAGGTGCTCGGCATGGACCCGCTCGTCTATGCGCTGGGATTCGCCGCGGGTGCGCTCGGTGTGGTGTCGGCGAACCTTCTCAATGCACGTATCGCTCCTCGGGTGGGCCCCGGTCGCATGCTCACCCTCGGTGTCTCGTTCCTCGTTCTCGCCTCCTGCGTCCTCGCGCTCCTGGCGATCACCGGATGGCTCCGTCCGGCCTCCTTCATCGGATGCGCGGTGGTGCTGACCGCCGGTGCCGGCTTCACGATGTCGAACGCCTCCGCGCTCGCCCTCGCCCGTACGCCTCACATGCGCGGCTCCGGCGCGGCCGTGCTCGGGGCGACGCAATTCGTGCTCGGCGGAGCGATGTCGCCCGTGGTCGGTGCGTGGGGAGAGGACACGGCCGTGCCGATGGCGGTGATCGTCGCGTGCGCCGCGATCGCGGCTGCGGGCTCCCGGCTGGTGGCGCGTCGGCGCCTGCGCGGCATCGCCTGAGCCCGGCGCACCGGGTCCGCATCCGGTGTCTCGCCCTGCGCGTACTACAGGCAGGTCGTGCCGCGCAAGAGCGTGGCGCATCGCCCGGGTTTGGCGCACCATGCTGGAACAGGGTCGATGAACGACCGGTGAAGGCGAGGGGGCCGGATGCGCGGCAGGAGGATGATGGGCGCCGGTGTCGCGCTGGCCGTCGTCGCGAGTCTCGGAGCCTGCTCCGCCGACGACGGGACTCCCACCCTCACCTGGTACATCAACCCCGACGCCGGCGGCCAGGAGCGCATCGCCGCATCCTGCACCGAGGCTGCCGACGGGGCGTACCGCATCGAGACGACGCTGCTGCCGCGTGACGCGGCGTCGCAGCGCGAGCAGCTCGCGCGGCGGCTCGCCGCCAGCGACCGCTCCCTGGACATCATGAGTCTCGACCCGCCCTTCATCCCGGAGCTCGCCGAACCCGGCTTCCTCGCACCCGTTCCCGACGAGCTGCAGGACACGGAGGGCATCGTGCAGGGCGCCGTCGACTCGGCGAGCTGGAACGACGAACTGGTCACGGTCCCGTTCTGGGCGAACACCCAGCTGCTCTGGTATCGCGAATCGGTCGTCGAGGAGGCGGGCCTGGACATGAGCGAGCCGGTCACGTGGGACCAGATCATCGAGGTCGCGGAGGAGAACGATCTGCAGCTCGGTGTCCAGGGCGCGCTCGCCGAATCCCTCACCGTCTGGGTGAACGCCCTGATCGCCTCGGCGGGCGGCGAGATCCTCGAGACCCCCGACGCACCGCCGAAGGACATGGAGCTGGGCATCGACTCCGACGCCGGTCGCGCCGCGGCAGAGGTGCTCCAGCGGATCGGCGAGAACCGGCTGGGAGGTGCCGGACTCCCGACGGCGAACGAGAATGCGAGCCTCAATCTGTTCGAGGGCGAGCAGGGATCCTTCATGGTCAACTGGCCCTTCGTGTGGCCGGCTCTCAACGAATCGTCCCCGGAGGTCGCCGACGACCTCGGATGGGCCGTGTATCCGCGCATGGATGCCGACACCCCGGCGGCCCCGCCCGTCGGCGGCATCAACCTCGGTGTGGGGGCCTTCAGCGAGAACCAGGACCTCGCGTGGCAGGCGGTGGAGTGCATCGTGCAGCCCGAGAACCAGGCCGAGTACTTCGTCAGCGACGGCAACCCGCCCTCGAACGCCGCCGCCTACGACGACGAGGCGGTGCAGGAGGAGTTCCCCATGGCCGACGTCATCCGCGAGTCCCTCGACCTCGGGGTTCCGCGCCCGCAGACGCCGTACTACAACGAGATCTCGATCGGGCTGCAGCGCACGTGGCACCCGCCGGCCGGGGTCGATCCGGACACGACGCCCGAGACGTCGTCGGAGTTCATCCTCGCCGTCCTGCAGGGGGAGAGGCTGCTATGAGCGCGCCCGCCGTCGAGCGCCCGGCGCCGCCGCGCGCCGAGGAGAAGCGGCCGGCGCGAGGCCGCCGCTCGGAGCGCTCGCGGGCCGAAGCGCGCCTCGGATGGATGCTGGCAGGCCCGGCGTTCGTGCTCATGCTGCTCGTGACGATGTATCCGATCCTGCAGGCCTTCTTCGACTCGCTTTTCTCCCTGCGCCTGACCGCTCCCGACGAGCGGGAGTTCATCTGGTTCCGCAATTACGCCGTGGTGCTCGGCGATCCCGCGTTCTGGCAGTCGATGGGCGTGACGCTGTTCATCACCGTCGTCACCGTGATCCTCGAGCTGATCCTCGGGTTCCTCCTCGCCCTCGTGATGCACCGCGCCGTGAAAAAGCTGCGCGGCTTCGCGCGCACCGCCATCCTCGTGCCCTACGGCATCGTCACGGTGGTCGCCGCGTTCGCCTGGTTCTACGCGTTCGACATCAACTCCGGCTACATCAACAGCTGGCTGGCGTGGGTGCCGGGCTTCGACGAGGACTTCAACTGGTTCGCCTATCAGGGCTCGTCGCTGTTCGTGATCATCCTCTCCGAGGTGTGGAAGACGACGCCGTTCATCTCGCTGCTGCTGCTGTCGGGGCTGGCGCAGGTGCCGGGAGACCTCGAGGAGGCGGCGAAGGTCGACGGGGCCACCGGGTGGGAGGTCATGCGACGCGTGATCCTGCCCAACATGAAGGCCGCGATCATGGTGGCCGTGCTCTTCCGCACGCTCGAGGCCTTCCGCATCTTCGACAACATCTACATCATGACCGCCGGGGCCAACGACACCGAGGCGCTGTCGCTCCTGGCGTACAACACCTCTATCGGGCGGCTGGAGATCGGACTCGGATCGGCGATCTCGGTGCTGCTGTTCCTCAGCGTGCTGATCATCGCCGGGATCTTCATCAAAGGCTTCCGGGTCGACCTGGCGGGGGGACGGAACTCCTGATGCGTGCGATGACCTGGCCCCAGCGCATCGGCTGGATCGTGATCACGGTGGCGGTGCTCGTGTGGTCGCTGTTCCCGGTGTTCTCCATCCTCATGACCTCCTTCAAGACCCCCGGGGGACTCTTCTCCGGCACGCTGCTGCCCGAGGAGTGGACGTGGGAGAACTACGGCGAGATCCTCGCCCCGGGCGGCGGTGCACAGGAACTGTTCCTCACGTCGCTGCGGAACTCGATCGGCATCTCGCTGATCGCGACGGCGATCGCGGTGGTGCTGGCCACGCTGTGCGCCTACGCGATCGCCCGGCTCGACTTCCCCGGCAAGCGCATGATCCTCGTCACGGCGCTCGCCGTCTCGGTCTTCCCCGTGGTGTCGATCGTGACGCCGCTGTTCAACCTGTGGCGCACCATCGGGCTCTACGACACGTGGCTGGGGCTCATCATCCCCTATCTCTCGCTCACGCTGCCGATCTCGATCTGGACGCTCGCGGCGTTCTTCCGCCAGATCCCGTGGGAACTCGAACAGGCCGCGCAGGTCGACGGCGCGACGCCGTTCGAGGCCTTCCGCAAAACGGTCGTGCCGCTTGCGGCGCCGGGGGTGTTCACGACCGCGATCATCGCGTTCTTCATCGCCTGGAACGACTTCGTCTACGGCATCTCGCTCACCTCGACCGATGCCGCGCGCCCGGTGCCGGCGGCGCTGTCGTTCTTCACCGGCGCGTCGCAGTTCGAAGATCCGACGGGGGCGATCTCCGCGGCCGCGATCGTGGTGACGATCCCCATCGTCATCGTCGTGGTCATCTTCCAACGGCGCATCGTCTCCGGCCTCACGCAGGGCGCGGTGAAGGGATGACCTGCCGCGCCGTCGCCACGCAATCCACGTCCTCGAAGGAGTCGTCATGGCATCCATCACGCTGAACAACGTCGTCAAGACCTATGACGACGGCTTCACGGCGGTCAAGGGCATCGACCTCGACATCGCCGATGGGGAGTTCGTGATCCTCGTCGGTCCGTCCGGATGCGGCAAGTCGACGCTGCTGCGGATGATCGTCGGGCTGGAGGACATCACCGACGGCGACCTTCGCATCGACGATCGCGTGGTCAACGACAAGGCGCCGAAGGACCGCAACCTCGCGATGGTCTTCCAGAACTACGCGCTGTACCCGCACCTGACGGTGTACGAGAACATCGCCTTTCCGATGCGGTTGAAGTCCAGCGACGTCGACGACAAGGAGATCGACGAGCGGGTCAAGCGGGCCTCGCGCCTTCTGGAGCTCGACGAGCACCTGGAGCGGAAGCCTGCGAACCTCTCCGGCGGGCAGCGACAGCGGGTCGCGATGGGCCGAGCGATCGTGCGCAACGCCGATGCCTTCCTCTTCGACGAGCCGCTGTCGAACCTCGACGCGAAGCTGCGCGGGCAGATGCGCACCGAGATCGCGCGGCTGCAGCGCTCGCTCGGCATCACGACCGTCTATGTCACGCACGATCAGACCGAGGCGATGACGCTCGGCGACCGCGTCGCGGTGCTCCGGCGTGGCGAACTGCAGCAGGTGGCGAGTCCGCGCGGGCTCTACGAGCAGCCGGCCAACCTCTTCGTCGCGGGGTTCATCGGGTCACCGCCCATGAATTTCCTGAACGGTGCGGTCGAGGGCGACACGCTGCGCCTGCCGATGATGGATGTGCCCATCGACGACAGGCTGCGCGCCGCGATCGGCGACCGGTCCACGGTGATCGTCGGGGTGCGGCCGGACGCCTTCCAGGACGTCGATGCGATGGAGAACGAGCCGAGCGACGGCGTGCGCGTGAGCGTCGACGTGGAGATGACGGAGTGGCTGGGGGAGGTGCTGTACGCGTACGTGCCGTTCGAGACCGACGAGGCGGTGCGCGAGACCCTCTCGCAGCTGGACAAAGACCTGGACGGGGAGAGCCTGCGCACCGAGATGGTGATCGCGCTCGACGCGAACAGCCTCATCACCGGAGGGGACACGGCGAACCTGTGGCTCTCGCCGGACTCGCTGTACGTGTTCGACCCGGAGACGAGCGTCAACCTCACCCGAGACGAATCCCGTGCCGAGAAGCTCGAGGAGCAGGGTCGCACGCAGCGGCAGCGCGCCCTCGAGCGCGCGAAGGAGCGGGAGGCGAAGGCCACCGCCTGAGCCGGCGCCGGCGTTCGGCCGCGCCCGCATCCTGCCTGCGCGGCGTCGCCGCTCACCTGCCCCCGAGAGGAGATCCCGCTCCAAGAGGACATTCTCGCTGGCTGAGTCCTCTGGAAGCGGGATATCCTCGCGGGGCGCGGGGCGTCTGATCCTCCCCGGCGGCCGATATCGGTGCGCCATCCACAGCGGAGGGGATGCGAGCACGTGCAGTGTGGTGCGGGGTGCAGCCTGTCCGCATGGGAGTGACGCGTTCGAGAGCGACGACGAGCCGGGCGGTCGAGGTCACGGATGCTGTTGTCCGACGCGGTGGTGTCGTCCGAACGTCCGTTCTTCGCGACGCCGGGCTCTCCCCCGTGTCCGTCGAGGCGGCGATCGCCGCCGGGAGGATCTTCCGCGTCAGGCGCGGGTGGGTGGCCTCCGTCGATGCGGATCCTGCCCTCGTCGGGGCGGCGGAGCGGGGCGTCGTGCTCTCCTGCGTGACGCAGGCTCGCCGAAACGGGCTGTGGGTGTACGGCCGCGAGGAGGCGCCGCATGTCGCCGCCCGGTCCAATTCCAGCAGAGCCCACCTCGCGGCGGCCCACGTGCATTGGGCGACGCCCGTCGTGCCACGGCATCCGGATGCGCTCGAGGACGGCATCGAGAATGTGCTCGCGCTGGTGGCGACGTGCCAGCCGCACGAATCGGCGCTCGCGATCTGGGAGTCGGCATTGCGCCAGCGAGTGGTTGACGCCGAGCTCCTGCGGCGACTGAATCTGCCGCCCGCCGCTCGCCGCATGCTCGAGGAAGCCGACCAATTCGCCGACTCCGGGCTCGAGACCTTCGTCGTGCCCCGGTTGCGATGGCTGGGTCTCCCACTGCGTCGCCAGATCTGGCTCCACGGGCACCGCGTCGACCTGCTCATCGGCGAACGCATCGCGCTGCAGATCGACGGCGGACACCACGTCGGGGCGCAGCGCGCCGCCGACATCGCTCACGACGCCGACCTCATGCTGCGTGGATATCACGTGATTCGCGTGACGTACGTGCAGGTCACCGAGCAGTGGCCCGAGGTGCAGGAGCGCATCATGCTCGCCGTGGCGCAGGGGCTTCACCTCGCCCGCTGATGCACGCCCGCTCCCATGGCGCATCCCGCCCGCCGCCGCGCATGCGCCCGCCGCCGCGCATCCGCCGCCGCGCATCCGCCTGCCGCTGCGCATCCGCTTGCCGAGCATCCCCTTCGAGAGGAGATCACGCTTCGAGAGGACACCCCGGCAGGTGGCCATCCTCTCCAGGCGGGATCTCCAAATTAAGACACCGGTGCGGATGCCTCCCCGAGAGACGTCCGCACCGGTGCCGGTCATGAGCCGAATCGGATCAGCTGATCGCGATCTCGTTCGGCGTGTGGTCGAGCTCGACGCTTGCGACGACCTCCCCGGTGGTGAGATCGACCGCGTGGACCGAGTTCGTCGCCGGCTCGGTCACGTAGGCGATGTCGCCCGCGACCTTGATGGCTGGGTGAGCATCCTGCCACTCGTCCGGGCCCTCCCACGCCTCGACGACGGGGTACGCGTCGGTCAGCTCACCGGTCTCGGGGTCGAGAACGTGGATCTGGCCGTCGCTGGCGAGGATGAACGCCAGGTCGCTGGGGCCGCGCGCGATGTCACGGAACGTGTACTGGACTTCGTCGGGAAGGTCGACGACCTCGTAGGTCTGTGCGGCGGTGTCGATCAGCGTGACCGCGTTGAGCAGGTAGCCCTCTGCGTCGGGGTCGTTCTTGTAGTCGCCGACGACGATGGGGCTCGTCTCCGACACGAAGGCGTTGCCCATGCGGCCGTACTCGTCGGGCGCGGTGAAGCTCACGAACTCCCCGTCCGCGTACAGCAGGGCGCCGTTCTCGCAGCCGAAGATCACGGCCTCGTCGGCCGCCGTGCCTTCGCCGTGGATGCCGGGGCAGTCCGCGCTCATCGCCTCTTCGTCCCAGTGGTCCTCGTGCGCGTGCAGCGCGACGGCACCGCTGCGGTCGGAGAGCGTGGTGACCAGCTCGCCGTCTTCGAGCACGATCGAGACGCCGTGGTGGGGCTCGTCGGCGGTGTACGTGGTCGTCTCGGGGAGCGCGTCGTAGCCGTCGGCGAAGGCGTCGGTGGCCACGATCGTGGATGTTCCGGTGCCATCGTCGAACAGGACGGTGTTGCCCTCGTGTGAGACGACGTGACCGGCCGTGGTCGCCTCGAAGACGAGGTCGGTCAGCGCCGGCTCCGACGTGTCGAGCATCTGGAATCCGGCCGACGTGGTGACCGCGACGGTTTTTCCGTCACCGAAGGTGTTGAGGCGGATGAACTCCTCCGACGCGAATTCGTCGACGACCTCGAGGGTCTCGGGGTCGAGGACGGCGACGCCTCCCTCGTACGCGACGGCGATGCGCCCCTCGACGGTTTCGGTGCCGGATTCGGTGGTGGTCGAACCGCTCGTGTCCTCGGCGGTTCCGCTCGCGCAGCCCGCCGCAAGCAGCGAGATGCCGGCCACGGTCGCGGCGACGGCGACCCGTCGCTTGTGCTGTGTCATGGTGTTTCCTTTCAGGTTCCCTCAGCGGGTGAGGCCTTCGGAGATGCGCGCGGTGTTCTCGCGCATCATCGTGAGGTAGGTGTCGGCGCCTTCGCCGGGTTCGGTCAGCGACTCGGTGAACAGCTCGACGACGTCGACGTCGATGCCGACCTCGCTCGCGAGGACCTGGACGAGGCGGTCGGGCTGCGAGGACTCCGCGAAGATCGTCGGAACCCCTGAGGTCTCGATCGCCGTGGCCAGATCGCGCAGGTCGGCTGCGCTCGGGGCCGCGAGGGTGGTGCCGCCGGGGATGACGGCACCGACGACGTCGAAGTCGAATCTGTCGGCGAGGTAGCCGAAGACGTGGTGGTTGGTCACGAGCGCTCGCTGCGATGCCGGGATGGCGGCGAACGCCGACGTCATCTCCGCGTCGAGCGCGTCGAGCTCGTCGAGGTAGGCTTCCGCGTTCTCCTCGACGACGACCGGGTCGACGCCGTCGACGGCGCCGAGTGCGGCCTCCACGGCCTCGACGACGTCGACCATTCGGGCCGGGTCGGTCCAGAAGTGCGGGTCGGGGGTGCCGAGTGCGTCGCCGGATGAGTAGTCGAGCACGTCGATCTCGTCGCCGGCGATCACCATGGCGACGCCGGCCTCCGTCGCCCGGTCGAGGTGCTGCTGCAGGCCTTCCTCGAGACCCAGTCCGTTCGAGACGAGGAGATCGGCGTCGTCGAGCGTCGCCGCCTCCTGGGCGGAGATCTCGAACGAGTGCGGGTCGGCGTTGGGCTTCATGAGAGTGGTCACGTGCGCCTCGTCGCCGGCGATCTCGGTCACGACGTCACCCAGGATGTTCGTGGTGACCACGACCTGCGGCTCGTCGTCGGTGGAGCTCGAGGTGCAGCCGGCGAGCCCGAGCGCCGCGAGGGCGGCCGCGGCGAGCGCGAGCGGTCGCCACGGCCTCATCGTCCGACCTCCGACAGGAACGCCGGGGAGGTGGGGGTGTCGAGCGTGCGCGCGATGCGCGCGCCGTCGGCATAGTCGATCTCGTAGACCACAGCGGCCGCGGGGTCGTTGAGGTACGCGCGCTGGCCGTCGACGGTGAGCGAGGTCGCCTCGTCCGGGGCGCCCACGAGCACGTCGGTGGCGGCGATCTCCTCACCGGTCGCTGCCGCGTAGACCCGCACGCGCCCGTCGGTGTCGAGCGCGACGACGTGTCCGGCCTCGTCGTCGACGGCGGTCACGTGCACGAGCGTGTGCTCCGTCGCGACGTGAGTCCAGGTCTCCTCGCGGGTGTCGAGCAGCCAGAATCCCGAAGCATCGGTCAGGCCCGCGACCGTGGGGCGTCCCTTCCGCCCGTCGAAGGCGACGGCGCGTTCGGCGTCGACGTCGTCGGGATACGGGATGACGGAGAACTCCGCCTCGTCCTCGTCGCCGGTGACGAGCACGGCGCCCTCGGCGCATCCGATCGCGAGCCCGACGACCGTGGTGATCGCGCCCGCCGCGTCGGTGCACGAGACGGACTGCTCCGTCTGCCTGCCTTCCGCGTCGTAGACCCCCAGCGCGTCGGCTTCGCTGATGATCGCTCCGTCACCGAGCGGAGCCACGACGGCATCGGCGTCGACATCGACGCGGAAACGCTCGACGATCTCGCCTTCCGCGAGAGCTTCGTTCTCGAGCAGCACGGCGTCGCCCGAACCGGCGAAGTGCAGGGCGGTCGAACCGTCGGTCGAGAGCATTCCCCAGGTCACCGTGGCTATCCCCGATCCGGGAACCGTCCCGGGCATCTCGGGCGAGCCGAGGTAGTAGTGGAAGTGGTCACCGTGGTTCCAGCTCCAGCGCGCCGAGTCGACGATGTCGACACCTTCCGCGGTGGACACGAACACGTACCGACCGTCGCTCGCGAGTCCGGTCGGTGCGCCGGCGGATCCCAGGTCCTCGCTCTCTCCCGACAGCAGGTCGAGCAACCCGACGCGGCCGTCGGCGTCGACCGACACGAGGGCCAGCGGCGGCTCTTCGACCTCGGCGGCGGTGGCGATCTCACCGTGCCCGTCGGAGACGTCGTCGACCGGGGTGGCGGTCGGCTCGGACTCGACGCCGCATCCGGCGAGGGCGACGAGCGCGAGGGCGACCGCGGTGGTGGCGGCGAGCGGGCGTGGGGTGATCACGAGGTCCTTTCAGGCACCTGTGCGGGGGCACGGGTGAGGGAGGGGAGGGGATGGATGCTCCGCATCCGTCGCGCCGCAAGCGTCCGGGCCGACGAAGAGAGCGCGGCGAGCAGGATCGCCGTCGCGGCGATGGAAGCTCCTGCCGCCGTTGCGAAGTGCCACGACACGAGAAGTCCGATGGCGACAGCGAGGACGCCGATCGCGGCGCCGAGCGCCATCGTGGCGGGGATGCGGGCGGTCCAGCTGCGAGCCGCCACGGCGGGCGCGAGAAGCAGGCCCACCACGAGGAGCGTGCCGACGGCTTGGAAGGAGGCGACCACGGCGAGTGTCACCAGCCCGACCAGCGCCACGTGCGCCCGCTGCGGCCGCAGTCCCAGCGTCTCGGCGATCCGCGGATCGAATGCGGCGACCACGAAGGCTCGGTGGAACCCGATCGTGACCGCGAGGGTGAGGGCGAGCGCGGCGGCGAGGACGACGATGTCCGCCGGCCGGATGGCCAGGATGTCGCCGAACAGGAGGGCCGTGGCGTCCGTGGCGAAACTGCGCGAGTGCGACACGATGATCACGCCGACCGAGAGCATCGCGACGAACAGCAGCCCGATGCTGGTGTCGTAGGAGAGCCTGCCGCGCCGCTGCAGCGCGCCGATGGCGGCGCTCATCGCGACGGCGCTGGCCGCAGCGCCCAGCAGCAGCGGGAGGCCGAGCACCGTTGCCAGCGCAACGCCCGGGAGCATCCCGTGGCCGATGGCCTCTCCGAGGAATGCCATGCCGCGGATGACGACCCATGTGCCCACGACGCCGCAGATGACCGCGACGAGAGCGCCGCCCACGAGCGCACGAGCGAAGAACTCGGTGCTGAGCGGATCGGTGAGCCAGGACACGGGTCGAGACTCTACAAGTAAATGAGAACGATTATCAAACTCGTACACTGATGAATGTGAATTCCCAGGTCGCCGCTGTTGAGACGCGAGGCGTCTGCTTCTCGTACGCCGCCGACGATGTCGTCCATGACGTGTCGGTGCGCGTCGATTTCGGCGAGGTCGTCGCCGTTGCCGGGCCCAACGGTTCGGGTAAGTCCACCCTCGTGGAGATCATGGCGGGCGTCAGACCTCCGCGGGTCGGGGCCGTGCATCGAAACGGCGACCTTGCGCTCGTCGTGCAGCGACCTGCCGCGCCGGAGATGCTTCCGGTGACGGCGGCGGATGTCGTCGCGATGGGCACCTGGAAGCGCGGTGCTCGCCTCGAGCGCCGCGCGGCGAAGGGGGCTGTCGCCGATGCGCTCGATCGGGTGGGGATGGCCGCGTTCGCGACCCGATCGCTCGCGAGCCTCTCGGGTGGTCAGCGTCAGCGCGTCTTCCTTGCGCAGGGCATCGTGCGCCGGCCCGATGTGATTCTCCTCGACGAGCCCGCCGCGGGGTTGGACGGTGACAGTGTCGCCCGCACGCAGCGGATCCTCGCCGAAGAGGCCGCCCGCGGTGCGGCGGTCGTCTGCGTGACGCACGATGACGACGCGATCGCCCACGCGGACCGCGTCATCAGGCTGGACGGTGGTGTCGTCGTCAGGCAGTGACTGGGGAGGAGCGTTGCCTGTGGCGCCTGACCTTCGCCGATCCGCCAGGCCTCGGCGTCCCACTCCCGACGTAGCCTGGGACCATGACCGTCGCGTCGGAGACCGTCGTTGAACTCAGCTCGCGCTTCGCCCGAGCCTTCCCGGAGTTGGCGGTGCCGTGGCACGCGGCGGAGTTCCCCGACGCCCAGTTGCTCGTGCTCAACGAGCCGCTCGCGGTCGAACTGGGCCTCGACCCCACGGCGTTGCGCGCCGGCAACGGTGTCGGCCTCCTCACGGGCAATCGGCTCCCCGCATCCGCAATGCCTGTCGCGCAGGCCTACGCGGGGCACCAGTTCGGCGGCTATTCGCCCGTGCTCGGCGACGGCCGCGCGTTGCTGCTCGGCGAGCTCGCCACACCGGACGGGCGTCTGCGCGACCTGCATCTGAAGGGATCGGGACGCACCCCGTTCGCGCGAGGGGGCGACGGACTGGCCGCCATCGGGCCGATGCTGCGAGAGTTCCTCATCAGCGAGGCCATGCACGCGCTCGGGGTCCCGACCACCCGCGCCCTCGCGGTCACCGCGACAGGCGTTCCCGTGCAGCGCGAGACCGTTCTTCCCGGGGCCGTGCTCGCCCGCGTCGCGGCAAGCCACCTGCGGGTGGGGACCTTCCAATACGCCGCCGCCGCCGGCGGCGGCGATCTGGTTCGCCGACTGGTGGCCGCGGCGCTCGAGCGCCACTATCCCCACCTCGCCGACGCCGACAACCCATCGCTGTCGCTTCTCGAGGCGGTGGTCGACGCGCAGGCGTCCCTCATCGCCCGGTGGGTACTGGTCGGGTTCGTGCACGGCGTGATGAACACCGACAACATGACGATCTCGGGTGAGACGATCGACTACGGGCCGTGCGCTTTCATGGAGGCCTTCGATCCGGCGACTGTCTACAGCTCGATCGACCTCCAGGGCCGCTACGCGTTCGGGCGCCAGTCGCGCATCGGCGAGTGGAACCTCGCGCGTTTCGCCGAGGCGCTACTGCCGACGATCGACGCCGACACCGACCGTGCCATCGAGCTCGCCCAGAACGCGCTCAGCCGATACGCGGACGCGTTCAACGCCGAATGGTCGGAGGGAATGCGAGTCAAGCTCGGCATCCCGGCCGATGCCGACGAAGCCGTCTCGACGGCCCTGTCGACCGATCTGGTCAGTCTGCTGCAGGTCGGGCGCGTCGACTACACGGGGTTCTTCCGCCGGCTCGCGGAGGCCGCGCGGGGCGAAGCGGGGCCGGCGCAAGAGCTGTTCGCGGACCCCGAGCCGTTCAACCTCTGGGCACAGCGGTGGCTGGCCCTCGGCCCGGATGCTGCGGCGATGGATGCCCGGAACCCGGTGTACATCCCGCGCAATCACCTGGTGGAAGAGGCGCTGGATGCGGCCACAGCCGGTGACCTCGAGCCGTTCGAGCACCTGCTGGCCGTGGTCCGCTCACCCTTCGTCGAGCGAGAGGGGTGGGAGCGTTTCGCGCAGCCGGCGCCGGACAGCTTCGGGCCCTACCGGACCTTCTGCGGCACCTGAGCGCATCCGTCGCGACGCGACCGCATCGGCTGCGCAGCGCCTCGGCGGTGGTTGACGAAACGAGTCGGGGGGTTTGAGGGTGGTTGAGGAGGGTGAGTCCCATAGCGTGGTGTCACTTCCCACAGGGTCCTCGTCGTCGTTGACGAAGTGAGGGCCATCGTGGGAGACCAGTTGTTCCGCCAAGAACCCTGAAAGTGATCCCACGATGACCCAGTACCAGTCTGCCTTGACGACCTTGATCGGCGAAGTCCTCGCCGATCCCGACCTCGCCCACTCGGACGTGTTCCGTCGGATGCTGCAGGCCGGCCTGCAAGACCTGATCGACGCGGAAGCGACGATGAAGATCGGCGCGGCCCCGCACGAGCGCACCCCGGAGCGCACCACCCGCCGCAACGGGACCCGCCCGAAGACCCTCGCGACGCCGGCCGGGGAAGTCGACCTTGCGATCCCGAAGCTGCGGGAGGGGTCGTTCTTCCCCAGCTTGCTGCACCCGCGCCGCCGGGTCGACAAAGCGCTCTACGCGGTGATCTGCCAGGCCTGGATCGATGGGGTCTCCACACGGAAGGTCGACCAGCTGATCCGAGCGTTGGGCAACGACACCGGCATCTCGAGGTCGACGGTGTCCCGGATCTGCGGGGAGATCGACGAGGCCGTGCAGGAGTTCCTGCACCGTCGCATCGATCACACCTGGTTCCCCTATCTGTTCCTCGACGCCACCTACCTCGACGTCCGGGTCCGCGGCCGCGTCGTCTCGCAAGCCCTCGTCGTCGCGACCGGCGTCAGCGGTGACGGCCGCCGGGAGATCCTCGGGATGGCGCTCGGCGACGCGGAGACCACGGACTTCTGGACCGAGTTCCTCCGCGGCCTGCGCGACCGGGGGTTGAAGGTCGCGACCGACGCGGACCCGCTCGGCGTCGCCTTGGTCACATCCGACGCGCACGCCGGCCTGAAAGCCGCGGTCAAGGCGATCCTGCCCGGGTCCGGGTGGCAGCGTTGCCGCGTCCACTTCGCGCGAAACGTGACCCAGAAACTCGGATCGGCCCGCTCGAAGCCGGTCAACGCGATGATCACCACGATCTTCGCGCAAACCACCCCCGAAGCCGTCACCGCGCAATACCGGGCCGTGACCGACGGGCTCCGCTCGTCGTTCCCCGAGATCGCCGACATGCTCGCCGCCGCCGAGGCAGACCTCACCGGGTTCGCGGTCATGCCACGCGAGCATTGGCAGAAGATCTGGTCGAACAACCCCATCGAGCGACTGAACCGCGAGATCAAACGTCGCGCCGACGTCGTCCAGATCTTCCCCGACCGCGACAGCGTCACCCGGCTCATCGGCGCCGTCCTGCAAGAGCAGCACGAGGAATGGCAGTACGGCGAACGCCGCTACTTCTCCGACATCTCCATGCGCAAGCTCATCCACACCCTCCACGAGCACACCGAGACACCCCGCGCCGAGCTCTACCTCACCGCCTGACCCCACCCATCAGGAACAACCGAAGTGACACCACGCCACGGGACTTGACCGTTGAGGAAAGGTGAGAGCCGCGGAATTCCGCGCATTTTCGATCGGCACTGATGGGTGCGACACGCCGCGCGGTGTAACGGGACCTGCGAGGGAGCCAGTTCACGAACTTCTCGCCGTCCGAGATGTTCGAGGGGTGTGTCCGAACAGGTCTTCCCCTGGCTGCGCCGGCGACGCCGGGGTTGATGGCGCAGATCGGGGGAGCGATGTCAGACTTGACGGACATCGCGTGAAGTGTCAGACTTCACGGACATTCGCTCGGTTGTCAGACCTGACGGACAGAGGTGACTCGATGCTCGTAGTGACGCCTGCCGACCTCGGCAACATCGTCCGCGACCGTCGGCGCGATCGGGGCATGTCCCAGGGTGCCCTGGCCGAGGCCGTGGGCATGAGTCGACAGTGGGTCGTGCGCTTCGAGAACGGCAACGCTGCGACCGCCACGGTCGATCACCTCCTCCGGCTCGCCGAGGCGCTCGACCTCGACGTGGAAGTCGCCGCGCCATGAGTGACCGCCTCACCGCCTACCTGCGCGGAGATCGCGTCGGCTGGTTCACCGGCGTCGGGGGAGCGGTCCAGTTCGAATTCGACGATGAGTGGCGCCAGGGGGCTCGCCGCATGGAGCTGTCACTCTCCCTGCCGAAGTCGCGCCGCACCCACGGGGGCGACGCGCCCATCACCTTCCTCTGGAACCTGCTCCCCGACAACGCCACGGTTCTCGAGCGGTGGGGCGCGCGGTTCTCGGTCAGCCCGCGCAATCCGATGGCGCTCCTCGCCCATGTCGGACTCGACACCGCCGGTGCCGTCCAGCTAGCTGAATCCGATGCGCCTATCCTCGAGGGCCCTGAAGCCCTCGAGCCGATCGAGGTCGCCGAGATCGCCGCCCACCTCCGCGAACTGCGCAGCGACCCCGAAGCGTGGTTCCTTCCCGGCCATGTCGGCGGCTACTTCTCGCTCGCCGGCGCGCAGTCCAAGTTCGCCCTCGCTGCGAGAGATGCCGGATGGGCGGTGCCCACCGGCCGCGCCGCCTCCACGCACATCCTCAAGCCCGGCATCCGAGGACTCCAGCACAGCGACCTCAACGAACACCTCTCCCTCGCGGCCGCGTCACTGCTGGGGTTGCGTGCTGCGGCCAGCCGGATCGAGCGCTTCGAGGACGAAACCGCGATCGTCGTTGAACGCTACGACCGGCTGCTCCACGGTGTGGACGTCGAGCGTCTGCACCAGGAGGATCTCGCCCAGGCGACGGCGACTCACCCCGCCAGCAAGTACCAGAACGAGGGTGGCCCCGGCATCCGCGACATCGTCGACGTCATCCGCGAGACGCGGGGCCGGGACGTCGACGACAGCGTGCGCACATTCCTCGAGGCGACGATCTTCAACTGGGCGATCCTCGGCACCGACGCGCACGCCAAGAACTACTCGATCCTCCATGACGGCCGCCGAGGCCCTGGCCTTGCCCCGCTTTACGACGTCGCCACCGCGCTGCCCTACGACGACCTGAACACGCGTCGCGCGCGACTTTCGATGTCGTTCGGGCGCCACTACCGGGTCGCCGAGATCGAACCCCGGCACATCGCCCAGGAGGCGATCGACGCTGGCCTCGACGCAGACTGGGCGATCGCGACCGCGAAGCGCATCGTGGGCGGAGTCGCCGACGCGTATGCGGACGCTGCGAGCGCGGCGCCGCTCGCGGAGGCCGACGTCGCGTTCGCCGCGAGGATCACCGGCCGCGTGCGCGAGCGCGCCGAGCAGCTGACGCGCGAGCTCGACCGTCCGCTTCGGATCGCCGCGACGCAACGCCCTAACGGAGACGCCGCGCAGCCCCGCAATCGCGACATCGGAGGGCCCGGCAACCCCGGATCGTTCGCATCCCCCTCTGCAGCAAAGTGAGCCGTTGGGCTGACCCAGCCCGCAGCGAATCCGCAGAACCTCAGACCCCGAAAACCGCGAATTTACGCGGCAGAAAGGGGCATCCGCGAACCCGATCTGCGGACTTCTGCGGACTCCCTGCGGACCGAAAGCAGAAAATCCCTGATCAGATGCCTGTGCTACCGGTAGTTGACGAACTGCAGATCGACGTCGAGGTCGGCGGCCTTGAGCAGGCGCTGCACCTCCTGCAGGTCGTCGCGGCTCTTCGACTGCACGCGCAGCTCGTCGCCCTGGATCTGCGACTTGACCGACTTCGGCCCCTCGTCGCGGATGATCTTGCCGATCTTCTTCGCGTTCTCCTGCGAGATGCCTTCCTTGAGCGTGGAGACGATGCGGAACTCCTTGCCGCTGGCCTGCGGCTCGCCGCTGTCGAGGGTCTTCAGGGAGATGCCGCGCTTGATGAGCTTGGTCTGGAAGACGTCGAGGGCCGCCGTCGCACGCTCCTCGCTGTTGGCCTTGATCAGCACGGCCTCGCCGCTCCATTCGATCGAGACGCCGGTGCCTTTGAAGTCGTAGCGCTGCTCGAGCTCCTTGCGGGCCTGATTGAGCGCGTTGTCGGCTTCCTGGCGATCGATCTTGGAGACGATGTCAAAACTGGAGTCTGCCATCCCCCAAATCTACTCTCGCAAGCACTCGCAGTCCCCACCGGTCTGCGGACCCGACGCCGACCGAGTGCGGGGCGGCTCTGGTGGGGGAGGGCGGCATCCGACACACTGAACGGATGGGATCAGCGTTGACCACCATAGGACTTCCCGTCGCGCTCGGGATCATCATGTTCGGCCTCGGGCTGAGCCTCACGCCGCGCGACTTCGCCCGTGTCGCGACGCAGCCCAAGGCCGTGCTCGTCGCCCTCGGGTGTCAGCTGCTGCTCCTCCCGGTCTTGTGTTTCGGCCTGGTGATTCTCTTTCAGCTCCCCCCGATCCTCGCGGTCGGGATGATGATGCTCGCCGCCTCGCCGGGTGGCACGACCGCGAACCTCTACTCACACTTGTTCCGCGGCGACATCGCCCTGAACATCTCGCTCACCGCCCTGAACTCGGTCATCGCCGTCGTGACCCTCCCGCTGATCACGAACTTCGCGATCTGGTACTTCGATCCATTCGACGATCAGCTCGGCCTGCAGTGGGCCAAGACCCTCGAGGTGTTCGCGATCGTGCTGCTTCCCGTCATCGGCGGCATGATCGTGCGCCGACTCTGGCCGCGGTTCGCCCACGGGATGGACCGGCCCGTGCGGGTGACCTCGGTGATCGTCCTGGTCATCGTGATCGCCGGGGCCGTCGCGGCGAACTGGGCGCTGCTGGTCGAGAACGCCGGGCGCCTCGCGCTCATCACCATCGTGTTCTGTGCGCTCAGTCTGTCGGTCGGATACCTCGTGCCGCGACTGGTGCGAGTCGGGCGCCGGCAGGCGATCGCGTCGTCGTTCGAGATCGGCATCCACAACGCCACCCTCGCGATCGTCATCGCCCAGACGGTGCTGGGGTCGGTCGAGCTGAGCCTTCCCGCCGCTGTCTACGGCGTGCTGATGTTCTTCATCGCGTTCGGCTTCGGATTCCTCATCCGGGGAAGGCAGGATGCGCCCGACACCGACGGGACAGAAGCGGCCGCGGCCTCCACAAGCGGGGAGCGGGCATGACGGGCGGATGCCTCCCGGAGCCGTCGGCGGAGTCCTTAGACTGGCCGCACACCGGACGAGGAGGCTGCATGCGCCCGTTGACCGAGAACGACGTCCGCGAGTCGTTCGTGAACGCCGCACCCGAGGAGATCACGCGGGTGAAGCTGCCCGCCGACTTCGTGCTGACGGAGTGGGACCACACCGACTTCTTCGCATGGCGGGATCCGCAGACCCGCGGCAGGGGCTACATGATCGCCGAGGTCGGCGGGGAACCGACCGGTGTGGTGCTGCGGGCGAGCTCGGGCTCGTCCCACGCCCGCCCGGCGATGTGCAACCTGTGTCACACGATGCAGCCCGGCGACCAGGTCGCCCTGTTCACGGCGCGCAAAGCGGGGGATGCCGGCGACAACGGCGACAGCATCGGCACGTACATCTGCGCCGACCTGTCGTGTCATGAGAACGTTCGGCTTGCCGCGCCTCTGGCTCCGAACGAGATGCGGGCGAGTGTCGACCGCCGCATCGACGGCACCCGTCAGCGCGCCGAGGCGCTCGTGAACCGCGTGGCGGAGGCCGCATGACCGGCTCGGTGGTCGTCATCGGCGACGCGCTCATCGACGAGATCCGCGACGAGCGCGGAGTGCGGGAGTTCGTCGGGGGAGCGGCGCTGAACGTGGCGGTCGGGCTCACTCGGCTGGGCGTTCCCACGACGCTCATCGCGATGGTCGGCGACGACGAGTCCGGCGATCACATCCGCTCCTACCTCCACGACTACGACGTCGAGCTCCTCGCCTCTCCTGCGCCGCGCGGTTCGTCGCGCGCCGTCAGCACACGGGGTCCCGGTGGCGAGCCGGTGTACGAGTTCAACGAGGCGGCGCAGAACCGCAGCATCCGGTTCGGCGAGGCCGAACGCGCTGCGATCTCGACGGCCGCGGTCGTGGCCGTCAGCTGCTTCCCGTTCGATGTCCCCGCCGAGGCCGAGGCGCTCGCCGACGCTCTCGAGACATCCGTCGTCGCCCTCGATCCGAATCCGCGCGAGGGGATGATGCACGACCGCGCCGAATTCGTGCGCGGGTTCGAGGCGCTCGCCGCGTCGGCCGACCTCGTGAAGGTGGGCGACGACGACGCGACGCTGCTGTACCGGCAGGGGCTCGACACCGTCGTGGAGCGACTGCGCGCGGCCGGAGCCACCGCGGTGCTCGCCACGCGAGGGCGCGACGGCGCGACGATCGTCGCCGGCACGGAGTCCATCACACAGCCGATCTCCACCATGCCCGGGCCGATCGTCGACACGATGGGGGCGGGCGACGCGTCATTTGCGGTGACGATCGCCGCCCTCGCCGACGCCGAGGGCGCGGTCGTGCCCGATTGGCGGGAGATCCTCGTCGACGCGATGGATGCGGCGGCTGCCACGTGCCGCTTCGAGGGGGCGCTACTGCGCCTGCCGTCGGTGTTCGATGACACCGATATCGACCGCATCGGCACGTGATGCCGCGGGGCATCGGGGACCGCCTGCGTCGATTTCTGCGGGCGCGTATCCGGGGGTAAGATTGTTGATCGCGCCTCTGGTCGACTGGAAAAGCCGGACAGGTGCGCACTTGGCGAGTTACCCAAGCGGCCAAAGGGATCTGACTGTAAATCAGCCGTCTTCGACTTCGGGGGTTCGAATCCCTCACTCGCCACTCATGTGAAAGGCCCCGCGATGCGCGGGGCCTTTCGTCGTTCCCGGTTCATCCACAGCCCGCCGCCTGACCCTCGCCCGGGTCGATGACCCCGTGCGAGGATGGTCGATGCGGAGCACCCGCGGAGAAAGGTTCGACCATGACTGCGCCCTATCCACCCGAAGCCCCGGCCGACGAGACCTCGAGCTCGAAGCTGATCCGTGCCGCGATCTGGGTCGCGATCGGCGCGCTCATCGCGGCCGCGTTCGTGTGCGTGGTGTGGGTGTTCGTCGGCTCCGACAACGGCATCATCGGTCGGGCCTTCCTCACGATCCTGCTGTTGGCGGGCTTCGCCGGTGCCGCCCTGCTGGATGCGCATCTCGCGCCACGACGACCGGCATGGTTCGCGCTGGCGAGCATGGGCGTCTGGATCGTCATCCTGCTGCTCGGGGCGACCATGATCTGGATGCCGGAGCGCTCCTTCTACAGCGGCTTCGGCCGTTTCGTGCAGTTCCTGCTCATCGTGCTGGTGCTGCAGCTCGTGCTGCTGCACGTGCGCCTGTTCACCAAGGCGCTGCAGCGCAACCGCACGACCTTCACTCTCGTGGTCTACGCCGTGACGGTGAGCCTCGTGGCCATCCTCGCCGTCATGCTCGTGCTGCCGCTCGCCTTCCACGAGTACATCCGATTCGCCTCGCTCTACTGGCGCTTCGTCGTCGCCATCACGATCCTCGCCGCCGTCGGCACCGCGCTGCTGCCGCTCGTGAACGCCCTGTTCGCACCCCGCCCGCCGCGTGCCCGGCCGGCGCCGGTGGCCTGGCCGACCTACGTCGACGGTCGCACTCCGCTGCCGGTTCTCGTCGACGGAAGCCCCGACTGGAACGCCTACTACACCGGCTACCCCACTCAGCCCTACGCGCAGCCCGGCGCCGCACAGCAGCCGACGCCCGCGTATCAGCCCGAGCCGACGTACCCGCCCCCGGCGGCCGCCGCTCCGACACCAGGCGTCGCCGAGCCACCGGCGTACGCCCCGCAGACCGCCGCACCCGAGCCTTCCGCGCAGCGGCCGCCGGAGACCGCTCCGCCGGTGCCGCCGGCGCCCGCCGATGACCCCGCGCCGGCTCAGCCGGCGGGGGAGCCCGGCGGAGGCGAACCGCAGCCGACATCGGCCGCCGGTCACGCCGCGCGCCAGCAGCCGCCCTCGCCCATGCCCTGGGGGCCCGCTCCGGCCACGGAGTCGTTCCCCGCCGGTCCCCAGCGCTCCGGTGCCCAGGAGGATGCCGGCGACGCAGACACCCCGCCGGCCGCGCCCGGCTACGAGGGCTACCCGCCGCCCCCGCCGCTGCCGCCGCGCACCTGACCGTTCGACTCACGCGACCTCGACGCGTGACGCCCGTCGGGATCCGCGAGCGTCACGCTCCGAGGATCTCCCGGACCGCCATCGCCGCGTTGTGGCCGCCGAGACCGCTGACCGCGCCGCCTCGTCGCGCGCCGGAGCCGCAGAGCAGGATCCGGTCGTGCGCGGTGGCGACACCCCACCGTCGTGCGGAAGTGTCGAGCGTCTCGCCGGGTTCCGCCCACGGCCATGACAGCGGGCCGTGGAAGATGTCCCCGGCGACCATGCCGAGGGACGCTTCGAGGTCGGCTGTCGTGCGCGCTTCGATGCAGGGGTCTCCGTCCGCATCCTCGTAGAGGCAGCCGGCCAGCGGCTCGCCCAGTACCGCGTCGAGGGACCGTTCGGCCGCGGAGAGCAGTTCGCTCCGATACGCGTCCGGGTCGCGGCCCGCCGCCAGCCGGTGCGGCACGTGCAGCCCGAAGAGGGTGAGCGTCTGCGCGCCCGTCGCCCGCAACGGGTCACCGAGGATCGACGGGTCGGACAGCGAGTGGCAGTAGATCTCGGCCGGAAGCGGATCCGGCACGCGACCGGCCTGCGCGGCGGCTGCCGCCGAGTCCAGCTGCGAGAGTGTCTCGTTCACGTGGAACGTGCCCGAGAACGCCGCCTCCGGCGCGACGTGCGCATCGCGTAGCCGCGGCAGTCGTCGCAGCAGCATGTTCACCTTCAGCTGCGCGCCCTCGACGGGTGCGCTTGAATCGGCCGCATCCGCCCCGCCCGCGCGCAGCAGGTCGGTGAGCACGGCAGGCCCGACTCCGCTGAGCACGATCCGACCGTTCAGCACGCGAGGTTCGTCGCCGCCCACGTGCACTTCGCCGTCGGGCGATATCGCCGTCACGGGCGCCGCCGTGAGAATCTGCGCGCCCGCGGCGCGAGCCGCCCGTTCGAGTTCGCTCGTCACCCGTCCCATCCCGCCGACCGGCACATCCCAGTCGCCGGTTCCGCCGCCGATGACGTGGTAGAGGAAGCACCGGTTCTGCCGGAGAGATGGGTCATCGGCGGCGGCGAACGTGCCGATCAGGCCGTCGGTGAGCACCATGCCTCGAGCGATGTCCGACGTGACGGATGCGCGTACGAGGCCGCCGAGCGGCTGCTCCACCAGCGCCTCCCACAGGCCGTCGTCGCCCCATCGAGCCCTCATCTCCGCTGCGGACGGGAGGGGAGAGGTCATCGACGGGAAGGTCGCCGCGGCGACGGCGCCGAGGCGGTCGGACAGGTCGGCGAAGCGTCGCGCTTCGTGCGGGTCCCCGGTGACGCGCGCGAAGGAGTCCGCCGTGGCCTGCGCATCCGCCGTGTCGATCAGGACACCGCGATCGGGATGGAGCGGATCGGGCGTATACGAGGAGTATCGCCGGCGCGTCAACCGCACCCGCAGTCCGAGATCGTCGATCACGTGGCGGGGCAGGAGGCTCACCAGGTAGGAGTACCGCGACAGGCGTGCGTCGACTCCGGCCCACGGCCGTTCCGACACCGCGGCGCCGCCGACGTGGCCGAGGCGTTCGAGGACCGCGACCGAGCGACCGTCGCGGGCGAGGTAGGCGGCGGCGACGAGGGCGTTGTGGCCCCCGCCCACGATGACGACGTCATGGGTGTGCGCGGCAACGGCGACCATGCCTTCACCGTAACCACCCGGCGTATAGCGTGGAAGCATGACGCTTGCCGCCGAACTCGAGGCCATCGCGATCGCCGTCGCTCGAGAGGGCGGCGACCTCGCCCGTCGTCGTCGCAGCGAGGGGGTGGCGATCGCCGCGACGAAGTCGGCCCTGGCCGACATCGTCACCGAGGCCGACCGCGAGGTCGAGACGCTCATCCGTGACCGGATCGCCGTCGCACGCCCCGATGACGGCTTTCTCGGCGAGGAGGGCGGCACGCACGCCGGCACGTCGGGCATCACGTGGGTCGTCGACCCGATCGACGGCACGGTCAACTACGCGTTCGGCATCCCGGCATACGCGACCAGCGTCGCGGCTGTGACCGGAACGCCGACGCCGGGGGCGTGGGAGGTGCTCGCCGGTGTCGTCTACAGCCCCGCCCAGGGAGAGCTGTTCCACGCCGCCGCCGGTCACGGAGCGTGGCTCGACGGACGTCAGCTGAGCGTCAACGCCGCACCCGGCCCCGCCGGAGCGCTGCTGGCCACGGGTTTCGGCTACGACGCCGCCACTCACGCGGCCGACCTCGCGCTCGTCGGCCGCGTGATGCCCCTCGCCCGCGACATCCGCCGCATCGGCGCCGCCGCGCTCGACATCGCGTACGTCGCCGCCGGCCGGGTCGACGGTTTCTTCGAACGCGGACTCAAGCCCTGGGACCACGCCGCCGCCGATCTGCTCGTCACCGAGTCGGGCGGTGAGATCGCGTGGATCGACGATCAGGAGCGCCCGCTGACGGTGGCCGCCGGTCCTGCGCTGATCGAGCAGCTGGTCGCCGTCGCGTCGCGCCCGGCCTGAAACACAAACGTCACATATGGATTCGCCGAACCGCATGTCCACGGATGGAGTTCTCAGGGTCGCGCGGGTAGGGTGTTTACCCGATCGTTACTTTTCACCGTTCGGTCGGTGAGAAGGGTCTATTCCCCCGAAAGACCGTCGCTTCCCCCGCGACTCGACCCGAGAGCCCCACCCGCTTGCTTCCCGATTCCCCCCTGGCTGAGCCCGCGCCCACCCGGCGCTCCAGCCGTGCTCACCGCGCGCCTGCCCCGGCGTCGTCGGCGGAGTTTCCGGCCGTCGAGCACGCGGTCCCACGTCACGGCTCAGCTTCCTCGGCCGACATCCCGATGATTCCCGCATCTCCCCAGCCCGCGGCGCCGACATCGCGCCGCGCTGCGCGAGCGGCCCGCGCCGTCACCGGTGTGATCCCGGTCGATGAGTCCGCCCCCGAGACGGCGACGATGGATGCCGCCAAGGCGCCCGAGCCCTCGGTCGTCGTCACCGAGGTGACCGGTGTGGACCGGTCGGCGTCCGACGTCCCGACGGACGAGAGGGACAGCGGCGCTCCGGTCATCGACGACTTCGACACCGCCGCGCGGCGGCTCAACTTCACCGGCGAGACGCCCGTGCAGCGAACGGTCGCGGCCGAGGACCCAGCCGACGGTGAGGCGCCTGCAGCGGATCTCGGCGCATCCGCGGCCGCTCCCCGGGTGTCCCGCCGGGTGTCGGGTGCCTCCTTCAAGCGCCTGGCGACCGCGTCGTTCTCGATCGGCGTCATGAGTGTCGTGACGCTTCTGGCCGTCGGTACCACCACGCCGGCCGAAGCGCTCGCCGCCGCCACGGGGGAGAGCGTCGCGGGCACGGTCATCGCTCCCGGAGCGACCGACCTGACGGCCGAGGAGGCCGACGAGATCCAGGCGTACGTCGCGCCGGAAGGTGTGCAGAACCTCCAGATTCAGCGCAGCGAGAGCTACGGCACCGAGACCTATGCCGAGCTCGCCGCCGAATCGGGCATCACCCAGACCTCCGACCTGTTCTACAACGACCCGAACGCCGAGATTCAGTGGCCGTTCGCCGTCGGAGTCCCGATGAGCTCCGGATTCGGCATGCGCTGGGGTGCCCTTCACGAGGGAATCGACTTCGTTCCCGGTTTGGGGTCGCCCATCCAGGCTGTCGCTGACGGCGTCGTGCGGGTGGCGACCGAGTCGGGCGGTGCGTACGGGGTGCACGTCATCATCGATCACGTCATCGACGGCGAACTCGTCTCGACCCATTACGCGCACATGCAGTACGGGTCGCTCCAGGTCGAGGTCGGTCAGGAGGTCGAGGTCGGCACGACCATCGGTCTGGTCGGCAACACCGGCCGCTCCACGGGGCCGCACCTTCACTTCGAGGTGCTCATGGGAGGCGAGACGGCCATCGATCCGCTGCCGTGGCTCCGCGAGCACGCCGGGGGCTGATCCGATTTCAAGGGGATGCAGCGACCTGATATCCTCTTTGAGTTGCCCGCTTGCGGGTGGCATGCCCCGATAGCTCAGTGGCAGAGCACTTCCATGGTAAGGAAGGGGTCGTCAGTTCAATCCTGACTCGGGGCTCGCAGCATCCACACAGACCGCGGATGCGTCGCGGCAGGGTAGCTCAGTTGGTGAGAGCGCACGACTCATAATCGTGAGGTCGCGGGTTCAAGCCCCGCTCCTGCTACCGATTCAAACCCCCGGAATTCCGGGGGTTTTGTCGTGTGGGCATGAGCCCCGGCCCTTCGCGAAATCGCGGGGTGGGTCTGGCAATCAGCATTCCGCGCAAGAGTCAAGGGCCCCTGATCGCGTCGGCGTTCTCGGTAGCTTCGCGATATCGCACCCGACGCGGATGGAACCTGCATGCCCCCTTCACTTCCCTTCACCACCGGTGAGCTCATCGGTGGTCGCTACCGGGCGATGGGGGTGCTCGGAAGCGGCGGCATGGCGGACGTCATTCGCGCCGAAGACACGCAACTCGGCCGGACGGTGGCGATCAAACGCTTGCGCGATCAGGATGCCGCAGCGGCGGATCGTGCCCGGAGCGAGATGGCACTGCTGGCATCGTTGAATCATCCCGGGCTCGTGACGTTGTTCGACGCGCGCATCGCGGAGGACGGCCAGACCTATCTCGTGATGGAATTCGTCGACGGCGTGACGCTCGCCGAAAGACTCGATGGCGGCCCGCTGCCCAGCGATGAAGTGGGCGCAATCGCCCTCGACCTGACGGAAGCTCTCGCCGCGGTGCACGCTGCCGGCATCGTTCATCGCGATGTGAAGCCGGCGAACATCCTGCTGGCGGCCGAGCGTCGTGCGGCGGAACGCCACCGGGCACGACTCGCCGACTTCGGGATCGCCCACCTGGCCGGGACCGAGCGATTCACCGAACCCGGCCTCGTCGTCGGCACAGCGGCCTTCCTTGCACCCGAGCAGGTGCGCGGGGAGAGCCCGGCTCCTCCGGCTGACGTGTACGCGCTGGGACTGGTGCTCCTGCAGGCACTCACCGGGCAGCGCGCGTTCCCTCAGGCCACGGGCGTGGAATCCGTCGTCGTCCGCCTCACGAACCCACCGCTCATCCCGCCGTCCGTGGGGCCGGAATGGGCGCCACTTCTTGCTCGCATGACGGCGATCGATCCGGCCGCGCGTCCGACCGCGGTCGAGGTGGCGGCTCACGTGCGCGATTTCGCGCACCCGCACGGCGACCTCGCGCCGTCGCCCCAGCGTGCCGCTGCCGCATGGGACACGCCGACGGTGGGGGACATCGACACCGTCGCAACACCGGCACCGGCACCGGCACCGGCACCGGCACCGGCACCGGCACCGGCACCGGCGACGCGCACGCTCGTGGACGAAGCCGTGGCCGCGTCTGCGGTCCCTCACGGCAGTGCCGGCGCCCACGTCGCCGGTGCTCGACGCCGGACCACCCGCCATCGCCCCGGATCACGTGGATGGGCCCTGGCGGCATCGGCGACAATGGCGCTGACGCTCGGCTGTTCCGTGTGGTTGGCGTCATGGGCGGTGTCCGCGGACTCGGTCGGTGAAGAGGTTCTCACAGAGCAGACGGTGCTTCCCACTCCGGTCGAGCCGAGCGAGACGGAGACCGGGGATTACGGAGCTGTGAACGAGACCGTGTCGGATGCGCCGAGCGGCTCATCAGGCGACGAGACGACCGAAGACGACGCTTCACAGCCTCCCTCACAGGGGGCGACGGCCAACGTCGATGACGGGAATGCCGAGGAGAACGTCGACGGCGAACTCGACGGGGGCGCCGCGAATGCGGGAGCCAACAGCAACGCCGGCGGGAACGGCAACGACAACGCTGCGGCAAACAGCAATGCTGGAGGGAACGGCAACGCCGGCGGCAACGGCAGGGGACGTGACTGACGCGTCGTTCCATCGTGTGTCAAGGCCGTGCCGCAGACCGTCCCGATCGCCTAACGTCGCGGGCTGGAGGTGATCCTATGAACGGATCCGAGGAGACCGCAGATTTCGAGGCGTCGAAGCGGGCGCGGAAGGCTGCCCTCGACGACTCGTTGTCGAGCGCACGCTCGAGCGACGATCCGGAACCGAAGGGGAGGGCTCGCGCGAACACCGCGGTATGGCTGGTTGCGGGGGGCGCTCTCGCCGTGCTCATGCTCGCGTTCTTCATCTACGGATTCACGCTGCAGATCGTCGTTCCGATCATCGGCCTGATCGTCACCATCGGGCTCTACATCGGTCTGGTCGTCGCGGCCCTGACGATTCCTCACGGGCGCAAGCGGCTTCGGGCGTTGGCCATCATCATGGGCGCTCTCGCGCTGTCCATGCTCGTGCTCGGGCTCGTCTTCTACGGCATCGAGGCGGCGAGCTTCGAGCAGATCAACTCCGTCCCCTGACGCGCTCGGTGAGCAAGACGGAAGGGGCCGCGTCCGCGTCCGCGTCGAGTGGTCGTCCGGAAGCCGACGACCCGGTCAAGGTGCGGTGGCCCACGCGGATCCGGCGAGACACCTGGCGATACTCCCTGCGCCGCGCCGTGCACGAGTTCGGGCAGGACGGATGCGTCGACGCCGCCGCGGGACTGACCTTCTTCGCGGTGCTGTCGGTGTTTCCCGGGTTGCTCGCGTTCGTCTCGATCATCGGGCTCATCGCCGACGGTCCCGAGGTGATCGAGCGCGGCCTGGAAATGATCGAAGGAGCCGTGCCCGCCGCGGTCCTCGACATCGTGCGCGAGCCGCTGTCGAGCATGGCCGCAGGATCCTCCGCATCGCTGAGCCTGGTCATCGGCGTCGCGGCGGCCATCTGGTCGGCGTCGCTCTACGTCGGAGCCTTCGGGCGCGCGATGAACCGCATCTACGAGATCGACGAGGGGCGTCCGTTCTGGATGCGCAAGCCGCTGGATGTGCTGGTCACGATCGTGATCGTGGTCTTCGTCGTCCTCGTCGCGGCCCTCGCTTTCCTCTCCCGGCCGGTGGTGGAGGCCCTCGGCTCCGCACTGGCCTGGCGCGAGGGTGCGGTGATCGTGTGGCAGATCGCCCGGTGGCCGCTTCTGGCCGCGTGCGTGGTCGTCATCATCGCGCTGCTGTATTACGCCACGCCGAACATCCGCCAGCCCAAGGTGCGCTGGCTCACGCTCGGCGCGATCGTGGCGGTCGCGCTCCTCGCGGCGAGTTCGTTCGGCTTCCGCACCTACGTCGCGAACTTCTCCCAGTACGAGCGCACGTTCGGCTCCCTGGCGGGAATCGCGGTGTTCCTGATCTGGGTTTTCATCCTCAACCTCGCGCTGCTGCTGGGTGCGGAATTCAATTCCGAACTCGAGCGCGGTCGCCAGCTGCAGGCGGGTGTGGTCGCCGAGGAGAGTCTGCAGCTTCCGCCGCGTGATGAACGAGCTCTCGACCGCATGCACGCGACCCAGCGTGCAGACGAGGAGCGCGGCGCGCTGCTTCGCCAGGGCGAGCCGCTTCCGAGTCACCCGGTCTCAGCGCTCGACCGCATCAAGGAGATCGTGCGCTCGTGGCGCTCCCGAGGCGATTGAGGTGCGCGCTCAGCCGGCGTGATGGTGATGGATCTCGTCGTGCAGGCGGGACATCGCCGGAATCGTCGTCGCGCCGATCCAGATGATGCGCGGACCGGAGTCGGATCCGCACATCCACTCCGACAGCCACGCGCGCGTCGCGGCCTCGAGGCGTGCCCCGCGAGGGCTCATCGTGGCGTCGACCCCGACATCGGTCCGGCACAGCCAGTGCACCGACATCCCCTCCGGCCGCCGCAGCGACTGGATCTGGACGGAGGTCGCGACCTCGAGGAACACGTGGCCGAAGGCGTCCACCGGAAGGCGTTCGAGCGTCGCCTGCACGTACGGCACGTCGGAGCTGTCGCCGGCGAACAGGAAGAGCGGAGAGTCGGTGGAGACGGTCACCCCTTCAGGTTAGGGTGCCCTAACTTCGAGCGCAACGGATGGGACGGATCAGGCCCCGCCTGACGATGCGGACGGATCCGGGCCGAGCCGGACGGAGCGCCGCTCCACGAGGATCGTGTCGCGCCACGTGCCGGCGTGCGGACCCAGAAGCGAGAGTGCGATCCGCTCCCGCCTGCCCACGACGCGAAAGCGAGTCTGCTCGTGCAATCGCAGACTCGCGGTGTTCTCGGGAAAGATGCTCGATTGGATCGTCCAGTAACCGGCCTCCTCGGCCTCGGCTACCAGGGCCTGAAGCAGTCGTCGACCGATCCCGGCGCCGCGCTTGACCGGGTCGACGTACACGGAGTGCTCGATCACGCCTCGATATGCCGCCCGTACCGATACCGGTGAGGCGGCGGCCCATCCGAGAACCGCCCCGCGCTCATCGACGGCGACGAGTCTTGCCGGTCGGATCCTGCCGGCGTCGAACTGCTCCCACGTGGGCGTGTCGGTTTCGAACGTGGCCTCGCCCGAAGCGATTCCGGCGGCGTAGATCTGCTCGACATCGGTCCAGTCGGCGGCGGTCATCACCTGGATGCGGATCATCAGCAGCACGAACCGCCCTCGGCGAGGCCGGTGGAGCAGACGCCGGTCGCGGGCAGGGTGAGCCGAACCTCTGCTGCGGCGGGTGCATCGCCATCGAGCCATGCCGTGATGGAGCGGACCTGCTCATACCCGGTCGCGAGAAGGAACGTCGGTGCCCGGCCGTAGGACTTCATGCCCGCCAGGAAGAACCCCGGCTCCGCGTGCCGAAGTTCGGCGAACCCGTGCGGCGCGACCGTGCCGCACGAGTGCACATTCGGGTCGATGAGGGGCGCCAGCCGGCGCGGCGCCTCGATGACGTCATCGAGCTCGAGTCGGATCTCGCGCAGCATGCTGAGGTCGGGACGGAAGCCGGTCGCGTTCACCACGACGTCGGCGTCCATGTGGGCCGGCTCGTCGTGGCGGGTGCCGACCACGGTCACCCCGCCGACGTCGGTCGACTCCAGGTGTGAGATCTCGAACGAGTCGATCACCGCGATGCGTCCGGCGTGGACCAACTGCTCCACGCGAGAGCCGAGGGCGGCGCGATCGGTGAGCTCGTCGTCCGGCGACGAGGAGACACGGATCGCGGAGGCGTTGCGGATGAGCCACGTCGCCCGTGTCGCCGGCTCGGTTCTCGCCACCTCGGCAAGGGCGATCAGGGTGTTCGACGCCGAGTGGCCGGCGCCGACGACGACGGTGTGCTTTCCCGCGAACGACGCCCGCTCGGTGCCGAGCACGTCGGGAAGCGCATGGTGCACGAGATCGGGGACATCGGCGAGGCCGAGCGGATCCAGCCCGGACGAAGCGAGCGGGTTCGGCGTCGCGTAGGTGCCGGACGCATCGATCACCGCGCGGCCCGTCAGTTCCTCGACGATCCCCTCGGCGGTCCGCACGCGGAGCAGGAACGGCGCTCGAGCGCGGCCGGCGGTGCGGGTGCGGTCCATCCCCTTCCGCGTCACGGCGATCGCGCGCGTGCCGAACCGTATGCGCGGCCCGATCTGCGGCAGTGCGGCGAGGGGCTCCAGGAATGCGTCGACGAGTTCGTGGCCGGTGGGCGATCGGCTCTCATCGGCCGGCATCGTCCAGCCGGACGCTTCGAGCAGACGTCGGGAAGCCGGATCGATGACGTGCCGCCACGGCGAGAACAGTCGCGTGTGGCCCCAGAGTCGAATGGATGCGGCGACGCGATCGCCGGCCTCGATGACGACGAAGTCCCTGCCCCGCTCGGCGAGATTCGCTGCTGCGGCGAGCCCGACCGGGCCGGCCCCGATGATGACCACCGGCAACGCCGTCCGCGGATCGTCCGCCTCGACTCTCGGCGTCAGTTCGAGCAACGTCATGGTGGCCTCCACGGGATATCGATGAGTATCGATGCACAGTATGACGTCGGGTATCGAAACCTGTCAATATTTACTACTATCGATATATGGTCGCGATGCTCGAGGTCACCGATGTCACGCAGGGCGCGGCATGCTGCGCGCCCCTGAAGAGGGCGCCGATCGGCCCCGACGAGGCGGAGCGGATGGCCGCCACGCTGAAGGCGCTCGCGGATCCGGCACGGCTGCGACTGCTGTCGCTCGTGGCCTCCCATGCGGATCAGGAAGCGTGCGTGTGCGATCTCATCGATCCGATCGGGCTGTCCCAGCCGACGGTCTCGCACCACCTGAAGGTGCTCACGGAGGCCGGATTCCTCCACCGGTCGAAGCGGGGCACCTGGGCGTACTACCGGCTGGTGCCCGACGCTCTCGAGCAGGTGTCCGCGGTGCTCATCGGCGCCTGACGCTCCCGCCGTCGGCCCGAGTCCGGTCGGTGGTCAGACCCACGACGGATGCGTCCACCGGGCAGGGCGGTCCAGCTCGCCGTAGCGCATATCCACCCCGGAAGACGTGATCTCCGCCGCGCACAGCAGCAGCGACTGCGTCGGGTACCCGTGTGGGCGATTGTCGCGGATGATCGCGCGATCGTCATCGGGGGAGAGCTCCGCGGAGCGGTCCAGCACGCCCAGCCATGCTTCGATCCAGGCGTCGGGTCGGCCGGACGCCGCGCGGAACGCGTCGAGCCACGCGGCGATGCGTGCGGTGGAGGCGTCGTCGACATCGTCGTGGGCGAGCATGTGGACACCCGGCTCGAGGCTCCGCGAACGGAGGTCGCGCCCATCCCACGACACCACGCGCACCGCTGAGCCGTCGACGTCGACCAGATTGAAGCCGTGCGTGCGCGGGTCGCCCGAGGGAACCGAGCCCTGCACCGCATCCAGGGGGAGAACCCCGCGCGAGACCAAATCGGCCTCGGGTCGGTCCGAGACATCGGCACGGTTGAGCAGCACCGCCAGCCGGCCCGCATCCGGCAGCGCCGCCAGCCAGGCACCGCCGGCGCGCACGTCACGCACGCCCACGATGCGGTCGTCGCGCTCGGGCCACCACGCCCCGAGCGGATTCCAGGGCCGGGCGGGATCCTCGTCGCGCACGGCCAGCAACCGCGTGGGGGCGCCGGGCGCGCTCGGGACGCTCACGATCACCGTGCACATGCGGGTCTCCTCGGTCGGCTCGGGTGAGGCGGTGGCAAGATCGAAGCGTGTTCATCGTCGTCGGCGTCACCGGTGGCATCGCCGCCTACAAGTCCGTCCACCTCGTGCGCCGCTTCGTGAAGGCGGGGCACGACGTGCACGTGATCCCCACCGACGACGCCCTGCGGTTCGTCGGACTGACCACGTGGGAGGCGATCAGCCGCAACCCGGTGACGACATCGGTGCACGATGACGTCGCCCGCGTTCGGCATGTCTCCCTCGGCCAGTCCGCCGACCTCGTGGTCGTCGCACCGGCGACGGCGAACTTCCTCGCGAAAACGGCCGCCGGACTCGCCGACGACCTCTTGGGCACCACCCTACTCGCGACCACCGCCCCGGTCGTCGTGGCTCCGGCCATGCACACCGAGATGTGGCAGCACCCCGCGACCCGCGCCAACATCGCGACGCTGCGCGACCGCGGCGTGCACATCGTGGGCCCTGCCGACGGAGAGCTCACCGGCGGTGATTCCGGGCCGGGGCGCATGACCGAGCCGGATGAGATCGCCGACATCGCCCTGACCGTGCTCGCGCCGAAAGACCTCGCCGGTGTTCGCGTGGTGGTCAGCGCCGGTGGCACCCGCGAACCGCTCGACCCGGTGCGCTACATCGGCAATCGTTCGAGCGGCCGACAGGGCGTCGCCGTCGCCCTCGCAGCGGCCGATCGCGGCGCGGACGTCACCCTGGTGGTCGCGCACGTCGAGACGGAGGCGGCCGCATCCGCGCGCCGGCATCCGCGCATACAGACCGTGGAGGTCGGCACCGCGGCCGATCTGCAGTCGGTCGTCGGGGCGGCCGCGGTCGGGGCCGATGTCGTCGTGATGGCCGCGGCCGTCTCGGACTACCGGGTCGCGGCCGTCTCCGACACCAAGCTCGCCAAGGAGACGGATGACGGTCTCACCCTCGAGCTCGTGCAGAACCCCGACATCCTCGCGGGTCTCGCCGCCGCCCGGCCCGACGGGCAGACGATCGTGGGATTCGCGGCCGAGACCGAGCCGGACCGAGAGCGCCTGCTCGAGCGGGGTCGGCGCAAGCGCGAGCGTAAGGGCGCGGACCTGCTCGTCGTCAACGAGGTGGGGTGGTCGCGCGGGTTCGAGCAGCCGGACAACGCGGTGGCGATCATCGGCCACGGCGGGCACGTGGTCGCCGAGCGGCGCGGCAGCAAGCGCGAGATCGCCGACGCCCTCTGGGACGTCGTCGTGACGGCGCGGCGATCCCGGAACGCCCGGGAATGACGAAGGCCGCCACCGGCGGGTGACGGCCTTCGCGAAGTCGATCAGCGGATCAGGACAGTGCCTTCGCCTTGAGCTTCTCGTACTCCTCGGTGGTGATGGTGCCGGCCTTCAGCAGCTCGGCGGCGTGGGCGATCTCCTCGGCCGGGCTCTTGCCGCCCGAGACCTGCTGGATGTACGCGTCGGTCGCCGCCTTCGCCTGCTGCGCCTCGGAGGCGCTGCGCTCGGCCATGCCCTTGCCGCGCGCGATGAGGTAGACCAGCGCGGTCAGGAAGGGCACGAAGATCAGGAAGATGATCCACAGCGCCTTCCACCAGCCGTTCAGCTTGTGGTCGCGGAAGAGGTCGCCGATGATGGCGAACAGCGCGAAGAGGTAGGCGATGAACGCGAATGCGAACAAGAACCACCAGATCACGTCGAAAAAGTTCTCCCAGAAGCCCATATTCTCGTCCTTTCGGCGTTCTGCATGGATGCGAGGTGTTGCGCAGGTCGTGCAGAGCGAAGCGCGCAAGGAGGAACGCGTCCCCCACCGCGGAATGATACCGCTCCCTGGGAAAACGTTGGGAACGAATTCTGCGGATGCTGCCTCCGGTCGCGCTGACACCGCATCCGGTCCGCCTCGTGCAGGTGCGGACGCGGCGGCCCCACCGGATGCGCGCCGGTAAGGTGGGCGTGCGGCGCCACCCGCGCGCCCGTGAACGGATAGGCGCGATGAGCACGACCCCGCCCGGATGGTACGACGACGGACACGGCGCGCTGCGCTGGTGGGACGGTGCCCAGTGGACCGAGCACGTCCACGTGCCCGAGCAGCCGGAAGCTGCAGCGGAACCGGACCACGACGCCCCCGCTGAGGCCTCCACGATGTCCACGGACGCCTCCGCGACACCCGCCGACGCGGACCCCGCTTCGCAGCTGTTCGCGGCCCCGGGAAGCGCCTCCGACGTCACGCCGCCCGGTCAGCCCGCCTTTCAGCAGACGGGTGACCCGCAGGTCTCGGGTCTACCGCCCGCGGGCTACCCCGGTGCAGGGGTCGGAGGCGCGTTCATCTCCGCCACCGAGCCGAAGTCCTCCAAGCTCTGGATCGTGTGGGTGGTCGTGGGTGTCGTGCTCCTGGGCATCGTGGCGCTCGCGGCGGTCTTCATTCCGCTCGCGCTGGGCATGCTGCAAGGCGGCGGCGCCGCCTCCGGCGAGACGGCCGATGAGCGCGCGGCGATCGAGACCGTGCAGACCTACGACAGCGCCTGGCGCGAGGGGGACTGCGACGCCTACGTCGCCTCGACCACGGAGTACTTCCGCGACTACCTCGGCATCGCGGACTGCGAGACCTTCCAGGTGAGCGCCGCCGAGTTCGCCGCGACCACGTCGGGCTACGAACTGACGGTGACCGACATCGAGACCGGCGACGGCGAGATCGTGCTGCAGACCCGCGAGACGTACATGTCTAGTGTCGACGAATACGGTTCGCCGCTGCCCGAGCCGCAGCCGGCTCAGGACGACTACACGTATGTCCTGGTGTCGGAGGACGGCGCCTGGCTCATCGACGACGCATCGGTCGAATGAGCGAAGCCGCTGTCCGCGCGCGCACGCCGCGCTTCATCATCACGTGCCTTCTCGTCGGCGCCCTCGCCGGCCTCCTCTCCGGACTCTTCGGCGTCGGGGGCGGCACCGTCATCGTGCCGCTGCTCATGCTCATCCTCGGCTTCGACCAGCGCCTCGCCGCGGGCACGTCGCTCGCCGCGATCGTTCCGACCGCGACGGTGGGGGTGATCTCCTACGCGGTGCACGGCTCGGTCGCATGGATCCCCGCCCTCATCCTCGCCGGCGGCGCGGTGATCGGAGCGCAGATCGGCACGTGGCTGCTCGCACGTCTGCCGGTCACGGTGCTGCGGTGGGGCTTCGTCGCCTTCCTCGCGGTGGTGATCGTGAGCCTGTTCTTCGTCATCCCGTCGCGCGAGGCGGGGCTGCCGCTGACGTGGCTGAGCGGTGCCGCCCTCGTGGCGCTCGGGGTGATCACCGGGATCCTCGCCGGGCTCCTCGGCGTCGGCGGGGGCGTGATCGTCGTGCCGGCTCTCGTGCTCCTGTTCGGCACCAGCGACCTGCTCGCCAAGGGCACCTCGCTGCTGATGATGATCCCCACGGCTGTGTCGGGGACGATCGGGAACGTGCGCCGCAGGAACGTGGACCTCGTCGCGGCCGCGCTCGTCGGAGGGGCCGCCTGCGCGACCACGGCCCTCGGCGCGCTGATCGCGACACTGGTCGACCCGTTCGTGGGCAACATGCTCTTCGCCGCGTTCCTCGTCGTCATCGCCGTGCAGATGGCCCTGCGGGCGATCAAGGGCCGCCGGCGCTGATCCATCCTGGGATCCATCGCGGGATGCATCGTGCCGCAGCCGTCTCAGCGGCCCTCGGTAGGATGGAACCGTGGCAGTGAACCCCGAGCTGGTCGGTCGGACCTTTCCGCCGACGGCCCCGTACCTCGTGGGTCGCGAGAAGGTGCGCGAGTTCGCGCGCGCGGTCTTCGCCGACGACCCCCAGCACACCGACCCCGACGCGGCGCGAGCCCTCGGCTACGACGACGTCGTGGCGCCGCCGACCTTCGCCATGGTCGTCCAGGACCTCACGCTGCAGCAGCTGCTGGCCCTCGACGACAGCGGCATCGCGCTCGAGCGTCTCATCCACGCGGAGCAGCGTTTCCGCTACACGCGCCCGATCGTGGCCGGCGACGAGCTGACCGCTCAGCTGTCGATCTCCGGCGTGCGCGCCGTCGGAAAGGGCGCCATGGTCACCAGCGAGGCGGAGATCGTCGACGCGCAGGGCGCGCACGTCGTCACCGCCGTCTCGGTGCTGCTGGTGGGAGGCGAGGACTCATGACCTCGACCGGACTGAGCGTGGGCGACCACGTCGCCGAGCGCACCGTGCATCTGACCCGCGAATCCCTCGTGCGCTACGCGGGGGCCTCGGGAGACTTCAACCCCATCCACTACCGTGACGATGTCGCCGAGCGGGTCGGTCTGCCCGGCGTGCTCGCCCACGGCATGCTCACGATGGGGCTCGCGGTGGAGACCATCGTGCCGTGGCTGGGCGATGCCGGCCGCATCGTCGAGTACGGGGTGCGCTTCACGAGGCCCGTCGTGGTCGACGCCGTGTCGGGCGCCGAGGTGTCGGTGGATGCCGTCGTCGGCGCCGTCGACGAGGACACGGCCCGCATCGACCTCACCGTGCGGCACGCCGACACGACGGTGCTCGGCAAGGCGCAGGTGCGGGTGCGACACGCCTGATGGCCGAGATCACGCCGATACGCCTCGCCGAGCTCACCACGCTCCGCACCGGCGGGGCGCCCGAGCGCATGATCGAGGCGCACACCCGCGACGAGCTCGTAGAGGCGCTCCGTTTCGTCTGGGCGACCGGTGACGAGTGGCTCGTCCTCGGCGGAGGCTCCAACCTCTTCGTCGGCGACGACCCGCTCGAGGGCACCGTCATCCGCGTGCTCACCCGCGGCATCGAGCGCCTGCCGTCGCCCCACGAGGGACGCGCCCGGCTGCGCGTGCAGGCCGGTCACGGCTGGGACGACCTCGTGGCGCACGCGGTCTCGGAGGGGCTCGCGGGCCTGGAGGCGATGTCGGGCATCCCCGGCACCGTCGGTGCCGCTCCGGTGCAGAACATCGGCGCGTACGGCCAGGAGATCGTGCGAACGCTCGTCGAGGTGGACCTGATCGACGAGTCCACCGGCGAGGTGTCCACCGTTCCTGCCGCGGACCTCGGGCTGGGGTTCCGCACCTCCGTGCTGAAGGCCCACTACGGGTCGGTTCCGGGTCGCTCAGCGGTGATCCTGTCGGCGACCTTCGACCTGGCCGAGGTGGGGACCGAAGCTCGACCGGTGGCGGGGGTGCAGCTGCGCACCGCGCTCGGACTGGCCGACGATGGCACCGCGACCCTCGCCGAGATCCGGGAGCGCATCCTCGAGATCCGCGCGAGCAAGGGGATGGTGCTCGACGCGGACGATCCCGACACGTGGAGTGCGGGCTCGTTCTTCCAGAACGCCGTCGTGCCCGCCGCGATCGCCCGCTCGCTGCCGCCGGAGTGTCCGCGCTGGCCGGTCGAGCCGGACCTCGACCCCGTTCTCGTGATCCCGCTCGCCGTCTTCGACGGTCACGTGCCCACCCCGGAGACGCGGGAACCCGACGTGAAGGTGAGCGCTGCGTGGCTCATCGAGCAGGCGGGTCTTCGCAAGGGCTTCCGCCTGACGCCGTCGCGCGCGGGCCTGTCGACGAAGCACGCGCTCGCGCTGACCAACCGCGGCGGCGCGACGGCCGCCGAGATCGCGCAGCTGGCGCGATTCATCCGCGCTCGCGTGCATGCCGAGTTCGGCCTGCTCCTGCAGCCGGAACCCGTGCTCGTGAACATCGAGCTCTGACGCCGTGCTGATCGCCGTCCTCACTCTCCTGCTCGGCATCGTCGTGATCCTGGCGATCATCGTCGCCAACGGCTTCTTCGTCGCGCAGGAGTTCGCGTTCATGTCCGTGGACCGATCGCGTCTGCGCGCCCGAGCCGACGGCGGCGACGCGGCTGCGCGGCGCGCTCTGCGGGTCACCCGTCGCACGTCGTTCATGCTCTCCGGAGCCCAGCTCGGCATCACGGTCACGGGCCTCCTCATCGGATACGTCGCCGAGCCGCTGGTGGGGGAGTCGCTCGGCACGCTCCTCGGCGGCACGGGCGTCGATCCGGCGGTGAGCATCACCGTGGGCACGGTGATCGCCCTGGCGCTGTCCACGGTCGTGCAGATGATCTTCGGGGAGCTGTATCCGAAGAATCTCGCGATCGCCGCGCCGGATCCGCTGGCCCGCGCGCTCGCGCGCCCGACGCTGATCTATCTCGGCGTCTTCGGGTGGCTGATCGTCGTCTTCGACCGGTCGGCCGAGGCCCTTCTGCGCCTGCTTCGCATCGAACCCGTCGAAGACGTCGACAGCAGTGCCACGGCCGACGACCTCGAGCACCTCGTCGCCGAGTCCCGCGACAGCGGCGATCTGCCGGCGGAGCTGTCGCTGATGATCGATCGCATCATCGACTTCCCCGAGCGCGACGTGGAGCACGCGATGATCCCGCGCCACCGGGCCGACAGCGTCACGCCTGACCTGCCGCTGTCGGACCTGCGTGCGCTCATGGCGTCCGGGCATACTCGCTATCCGGTCGTGGACGACGACGAGCCGGTCGGCATCGTGCAGCTGGTCGACCTGCTGCGTGCCGAGGATGCCGGTCGGGTCAGCGACATCATGCGCACACCGACGATCGTGCCGACGCTCATGCCGCTGCCCCAGGCGCTTGCGACCATGACCGCCGAGCACAACGAGCTGGCGTGCGTGATCGACGAGTACGGGGTCTTCTGCGGAGTCGTGACACTGGAGGATCTGGCCGAAGAGGTCGTCGGCGACGTCACCGACGAGCACGACGACGGGGCGACGGAGGTCGTGCGACCGCTCGGCGGCTCGCGGTGGCGCATGGGCGGCGACGTGCACGTCGACGAGGTCGGTCGCGCGGTCGGGGTGGAGCTGCCGGTGGGGGACTACGAGACCGTCGCGGGGCTCCTCATCGCCCAGCACGGCGGGCTCCCCGAGGTCGGGACCTCGATGGACATCCCCGTCGACGACGACCCCGCCGACCTCGTGGCCGATGAGCCGATGCGGCGCCTCCTGCGCACGCAGGTGCTGGCCGTGGCGCGGCACGTGCCGTCGGTGGTGGAGATCGAACTCGTCCGCGAGCGCCTCGATGACGTCGACGAGGGAGCAGAGCGATGAACCCCTGGCTCGTCGTCGGCGTCACGCTGGGGCTCATCATCGTCAGCGCCTTCTTCGTCGTGATCGAATTCGCCCTGCTCGCGGTGCGCCGACACCGTCTGGAAGAGGCGGCGCATACGAGCAGATCTGCCCGGGCCGCCCTCAAGGGGGCGAACGAACTGACGGTCATGCTGGCCGGCGCGCAGCTCGGCATCACCGCGTGCACCTTCGCACTCGGCGCGGTGACCAAGCCGGCGGTCGACGACGCGCTGGCACCCGTTCTGCTCGCCTGGGGGCTCCCGGCGTGGGGTGCCGATGTCGCCGCCTTCGCCACCGCGTTGCTCGTCGTCACCTTCCTTCACCTGGTCGTGGGGGAAATGGCCCCGAAGTCGTGGGCGATCGCGCATCCGGAGCGAGCGGCGATGCTGATCGGCATCCCGTCGCGAGCGTTCGTGTGGGTCTTCCGCCCTCTTCTGATGTGGGTCAACCGCATCGCGAACCGGCTCGTGGCCGCCAGCGGCATCGATCCCGTCGACCGCGCCGCGGCCGGTGGGCTCGACGTCGATGCGGTGCGCCAGCTCGTCGAGCACTCGACGCAGGTCGGCGCGCTCGAGGAGACCTACCGCTCACCGCTCGCCGGCGTCATCGACCTGCAGACGCTCGCCATCGGCGATCTGGTGCGGTCGGATGCCGCTCTCACGGCCGTCAAGCAGGACGCGACCGTCGGCGACATCCACACCGTCGCCGCGGAGTCGGGTCACATGCGCATCCTCGTGCTCGGGGCGGATGCGGCGCCGCGCGTCGTGCACGTGCGCGACGTGCTGCTCGACCCGGCCGCGAGGCCGGCCGACGACGTCGCGCGCGCGGCGTTCACGCTCGAGAAGGACACGCTCGTTCACGAAGCGCTCGCGCACATGCGGCGGGCGAGCGAGCAGCTGGCCGTCGTGACCGACGGTCAGCGCGTGACCGGAGTGGTCACGATCGCCGACATCCTGCGCAACGTGCTGCCGCCGACCCCCGAGGGCTCGGGGGAGCGACGCGGCTGACGCGGTTCGACCCGTGGATCAGGAGAACAGCTCCTGCAGGCGACGGATGCCCTCGAGCAGTTCGTCCTCGCCCAGTGCGTACGACAGACGCAGGTAGCCGCTCGGCCCGAACGCCTCGCCGGGAACCACCGCCACCTCGGCCTTCTCGAGGATGAGGTCGGCGAGCTCGAGGGAGGTGGTGGGCGTCGCGCCCGCCCACTCGCGCCCGAGGAGGCCGGTGACGTCGGGGTAGGCGTAGAACGCACCGAGCGGGGTCGGCACCTCCACGCCGTCGATCTTCCGCAGCTCGCTGACGATCAGGCCCCGACGGCGGTCGAAGGCGGTGCGCATCTTCTCGGCCTCGGTCTGAGGTCCGGTGAGGGCCGCGAGCGCGGCCCGCTGCGCGACGTTGTTGACGTTGCTGCACAGATGCGACTGCAGGTTGCCGGCGAGTTTGATGGCGTCGGCGGGCCCGATCATCCAGCCCACGCGCCATCCCGTCATGGCGTAGGTCTTCGCGACGCCGTTGACGAGGATCGTCTGCGCCGCGACCTCGGGAACGGCCTCGACCACCGACGTGGCACGGACGCCTTCGTAGACGAGGTTCTGGTAGATCTCGTCCGAGATGATCCAGATGCCGTGCTCGAGCGCCCACTCGGCGATCTCCTGCACCTCATCGGCGGTGTAGACCGAGCCCGTCGGGTTCGACGGCGAGACGAACACGAGTGCTGTGGTCTTCTCCGTGCGAGCCGCTTCCAGCTGCGCGACGGTGACCTTGTACTCCTGGTCGGCGCCGGCGAACACCTCGACGGGCACGCCGTCGGCGAGGGCGATCGCCTCGGGGTAGGTCGTCCAGTAGGGCGCGGGCAGGAGCACCTCGTCGCCGGGGTTCACCACGGTCTGGAAGGCCTGGTAGACGGCCTGCTTGCCGCCGTTGGTCACGATTACCTGCGAGGGGTCCACCTCCAGGCCGGAGTCCTCGTGCGTCTTCGCCGCGATCGCCTCGCGCAGCACGGGCAGACCCGCGGCGGGCGTGTAGCGGAAGTTCGCCGGGTCGTGCAGGGCCTGTGCGGCGGCGTCGACGATGAAATCCGGCGTGGCGAAGTCGGGCTCTCCGGCGGCATAGCTGATCACGGGCCGACCGGCGGCCTTGAGGGCCTTCGCCTTCGCGTCGACCTTCAGGGTCGCGGACTCGGCGATCGCGGACAGTTTGCGGGACAGCGGGGCACGTTCGGTCACGCCCCCAGCGTAGTCGCCCGAAGATACCCGGAAACCCCGCGCGGGTCCACCGGATGGGGGACGCCAGATCAGCCGGATGGGCGCTGTCGCGCGGCGCGCATCCGCGGAACCCTGGATGTCATGGCAGAGATCGCGGTGCAGGTGCAGAACCTGCGCAAACAGTACGGGCGCCGAAACGCCGTGGACGACGTGTCCTTCGATATCCGCACCGGTGAGACGTTCGCCCTCCTCGGTCCGAACGGCGCGGGAAAGTCCACGACGGTCGAGATCCTCGAGGGATACCGTCGCCGCAGCAGCGGCGATGTGCGCGTGCTGGGTCACGACCCGGCGCGGGCAGATGCCGCCTTCCGTGCCCGCATCGGCGTGGTGCTGCAGTCGGCCGGCGAACTCGGCGCGCTGTCGGTGCGCGAGCAGCTGACCCAGTTCGCCGGGTTCTATCCGCACCCGCGCGACGTCGACGAGGTGATCGCCGCCGTCGGGCTGACCGAGCACGCGGGCCGCCGGGTCTCGAAGCTCTCGGGCGGACAGCAGCGCCGGGTCGACGTCGCCCTCGGGATCATCGGACGCCCCGAGGTGCTGTTCCTCGACGAGCCCACCACCGGCTTCGACCCGGCCGCCCGCCGGTCGTTCTGGGAGCTCATCCGCTCTCTCTCGGCCGAGGGGGTCACGATCGTGCTCACCACCCACTATCTCGACGAAGCCGCTCAGCTCGCCGATCGCGTCGGGATCATCGCGGAGGGGCGACTGCGCGCGCTCGGAGGCGTCGACGATGTGGGCGGGGCGTCCGCGCGGACCCCGGTCGTCCGCTGGCGCGAGGGCGATGCGCTCCGTGAGCGTCGTACGGACGAGCCCGGCGCCGTCGTCGCCGACCTGGTCAGGCGTCGCGGCGGGGAGCCGCCCGACCTCGAGGTGGTTCGCCCCACCCTCGAAGACGTCTACCTCGACCTCGTGGCCGACTCGGCCGCATCCGACCCCGCCCCGATGGAGGCCGCACGATGAGCACCGTCGCGCTGGGCGCCTGGCGCGCCCGCTTCGAACTGATCCAGTACGTCCGCTCCGGAGACACTCTCGTCTTCACCTTCCTCTTCCCGATCGCGCTGCTGGCGCTCTTCTCGACGATCTTCGGCGCGGACGGCGACTTCACGGCCGGTCCGGGACTGCCCGCCATCCCCGTCGCGCAGATGTACCTGCCCGCCATGCTCGCGGCCGGCATGCTGCTGTCGGGGTTCCAGAACCTCGCGATGGACATCGCGACCGAGCGCACTAACGGGATGCTCAAGCGCTTGGGGGCGACGCCCCTGTCACCGGTCTCGTACTTCCTCGGCAAGATCGGTCAGGTCGGGGTGACGGCGGTCGTTCAGGCCGGGCTGATCATCCTGTTCGCCGTGGTGGTCTTCCAGGTGCCCCTGCCGACCGAGCCCGAGAAGTGGCTCACCTTCACGTGGGTGTTCGTGCTCGGGATCGTCACCTCCGCGCTGCTGGGAGTAGCGCTGTCGGCGGTCCCCCGGTCGGGACGAAGCGCGAGCGCCGTCATCATCCCGATCGTGCTGGTCGTGCAGTTCATCTCCGGCGTCTACCTCTTCTTCTTCCTGCTGCCCGACTGGCTGCAGACGGCAGCGAGCGTGCTGCCGGTGAAGTGGATGGCGCAGGGCATGCGGGAGGTCTTCCTGCCGGCCGAGTACGCCGTGCTCGAGCAGGGCGGGGAATGGAACCTCGGGGGCGTGGCCGTGGCGCTGGGCGTCTGGCTGGTCGTGGGTCTGGTGCTGGCGCGGCTGACGTTCCGCTGGAACCGTCGCGACGCGTAGCCTCGATCCCACAGCCTCTCGGAGTGCACATGTACAACACACGTTGGTGGGACATCGCCGTCGCGGCCGGACTCGCCGCCATCGCGGCGCTCTCGCTGGCGGGCCTCGGTGCTTCGGGCCCGTCGGGGTGGTGGCTGACGGCGGCCTCGCTCCTCGTGTTCGTCGGAGGCTACGCGTTCCTGCGTCCCGGGATCGTGACGGGAGCCGCACCGACCTGGCGCCTCGCGGTGGGCATCCCGCTCGTCGTGCTGGCCATCGTCATCGGCATCGCCGCGGCGCCGTTCCTCGCGATGCTGCAGACTCTCGCCTACCCGCTCGTCTGGGTGACCACCCCCGCGCGCCGGGAAGCGATCGTGGGCAGCGCGGGCGTCGCGGCAGCCACCTTCGTGGGATTCCTGCTCAACGGGGCCTTCTCGTCGGAGGCGATGTGGTCCGGGCTGCTCACCGCCGGCGTCTCGCTCGTCTTCGCCGTCTCGCTGGGGCTGTGGATCAGCGCGATCGCCGAGTACGGCGAAGACCGTGCCCGGCTCGTCGCCGAGCTCACCGATGCGCAGGAGCAGGTCGAGCGGCTCAGCCGTGAGCGCGGCGCCGCCGACGAGCGCGAACGTCTCGGCCGCGACATCCATGACACCCTCGCTCAGACGCTCGCCGGGCTGACACTTCTCAGCGAGCGAGCCGGAAGGCAGCTGGCACGCGGCGAGACCGATGCGGCCGCGGGGACGATCGCGACCGTCGAACAGCTCTCACGCGATGCGCTCGCCGAGGCCCGGGGTCTCGTCGCCCGCACGGCCGCGGTCCCGGGCGACGCGGTCCTGGAGGCGGCGGTCGAGCGACTGGCCGAGCGATTCCGCGCTGAGGCCGGGCTCGTCGTGCAGGTCGAGGTGGCGCTCGAGGGCGACGACGGGATGACGCGCGACGCGCAGCTGGTGGTGCTGCGCTGCCTTCAGGAGGCGCTGTCGAACGTGCGCAAGCACGCCGGTGGCGCATCCGTCCGGGTCATCGTCGAGGCCGATGCCTCCGGCATCCGGCTCGTCGTGGTCGACGACGGCCGCGGATTCGATCCCGACCGCCGGCGCACGGGCTACGGCCTGGACGGCATGGCCGACCGCGTCGCGCTCGCCGGCGGGACCCTGACGATCGACACGACACCCGACCGGGGCACCGTGCTCACGGTCGCCCTGCCGATCGCCACGCCTCCGCTATCGAGCCTCCCCGAGGAGCAGAACGCATGATCCGCCTGGTCATCGTCGACGACCATCCCGTCGTGCGCGCCGGTCTCGTGGGCCTGCTCTCCGACGAGCCGGGGCTGGAGGTCGTCGGGGAAGCCGCCGACGGAGCGGCGGCGGTGCGGATCGTCGCGGCCACCGCACCCGATGTCGTCCTCATGGATCTGCGCATGCCCGGTGTCGACGGCGTCGAGGCCACCGCGCGCCTGGTGTCCGAGCACGCCGCTCGCGTGCTCATCCTCACCACCTACGAATCCGACGACCAGATCCTCGCTGCCATCGAAGCCGGCGCGAGCGGATATCTGCTGAAGGCCGCCCCGCGGGACGAGATCGTCGCGGGCATCCACTCGGTCGCCGCCGGGCAGACCGCGCTGAGCCCGCAGGTGGCGGTGCGGCTCGTGGAGCGCATGCGAGAGCCGGCGACGGAATCGGCGGCATCCCTCACCACCCGGGAGACCGAGGTGCTGCGCCTGGTCGCGGCCGGACGCAGCAACAAGCAGATCGCCGTCGATCTCGGCATCGGCGAGTCGACCGTCAAGACGCACCTGCTGCGCGTGTTCGACAAGCTCGGCGTCACCGACCGCACCCGCGCGGTGACCCTCGCGATGGAGCGCGGTCTGCTTCCCTGACGCCGCCGTCGAGCGCCCGCACCCGCTGGTGGATCGCGGGGTGCGAGCACTCGACGGGCGGGTCAGGCGGCCAGGTAGCGGGCGTACGCGCCGAGGGTCAGGAACGCGGGGAACTCCTCGCCGGTCGCGACGTCGCGGAAGATCTCCGCGGCCTCGTCGAAGCGGTCGCCGTCGAAGCGCTCCACCTCACCCAGCACCCGGGTGATCAGCTCCTCGACGTACTCGCGGGTGATGGCGTCACCCTCTTCGGTGCTGCGGTCCTGGTGGATCCACTGCCAGATTTGACTGCGTGAGATCTCCGCGGTCGCGGCGTCCTCCATGAGCCCGTCGATGGCCACTGCGCCGAGACCCCGCAGCCACGCCTCGATGTAGCGGATGCCCACCGACACGTTGTCGTGCACGCCCTTGGCCGTGATCGGGCGGCCGATCTGCAGGTTCAGCAGGTCGGCGGAGGTCACCTGCACGTCGTCGCGCTGTCGATCGACCTGGTTCGGGCGCTCGCCGAGGACCGCGTCGAACTCCGCCCGGGCGGTCGGGATGAGATCGGGATGCGCCACCCACGTGCCGTCGAAGCCGTCGCCGGCCTCGCGCTTCTTGTCGGCGGCCACCTTCTCGATCGCCATCGCGGTCATGTCGGGGTCGCGGCGGTTCGGGATGAAGGCGCTCATGCCGCCGATCGCGAAGGCGCCCCGCTTGTGGCACGTCTTTACGAGCAGCTCGGTGTAGGCGCGCATGAACGGCACCGTCATGGTCACCTCGCTGCGGTCGGGGAGAACGAAGCGCGCCCCGCGGCCGCGGTAGTTCTTGATGATGGAGAAGATGTAGTCCCAGCGGCCGGCGTTCAAGCCGGCGCAGTGGTCGCGCAGTTCGAAGAGGATCTCCTCCATCTCGAAGGCCGCCGGCAGCGTCTCGATGAGCACCGTGGCGCGGATCGTGCCGTGGGTGAGGCCCAGGTACTCCTCGGTGAACGTGAACACGTCATCCCAGAGCTTGGCCTCCTCAGCCGACTCCAGCTTCGCGATGTAGAAGTACGGTCCGCGCCCGCGGTCGATCAGCTCGGCGGCGTTGTGGAAGACGTACAGCCCGAAATCCACGAGCGACCCGGATGCCGCCATCGACCGGCCGAGTCGATCCGAGAACCGGATGTGCTCCTCGACCAGATGCCAGCCGCGCGGCCGCATCACGATCGTGGGCGTTCGCTCGGCGGTGACCCGGTATTCCTTGCCCGCGTCGTTCGTGAACGTCAGCCGGTCGCGGATCGCGTCGTAGAGGGACAGCTGCCCTTCGATGACGTTCCGCCAGGTCGGGCTGGTGGCATCCTCCTGGTCGGCCAGCCACACCTTGGCGCCCGAGTTCAGGGCGTTGATCGTCATCTTGGGGTCGGTGGGGCCGGTGATCTCGACGCGTCGGTCCTCGAGACCCGGTCCCGCGCCCGCCACGCGCCAGTCGGGGTCTTCCCGGATGTGCGCGGTGTCATGACGGAAGTGCGGGTCGTGCCCGTTGCCGATCTCGAAGCGTCGGCGCATGCGGTCGGCGAGACGGTCGTGGCGCCGACCGGCGAAGCGGTGGTGCAGCGCCGCGAGGAAGGTGATGGCGTCGGGGGTGAGGATCTCGTCGTAGCGGTCCCGGCTCTCGCCGACGATCTCGATGGATGCCGTGCCGGCGCCCGTCGGGATCGGTCCGGTCGTGGGGCGGTTCTGGTCGGTCGTGGGCGGCACGCCCGTATCGGTGATGGTCATGATGTCTCCAGTCGTGGTTCCCGGTCATTCCCGGTCGTCCCCGGTCCCGGTGCCCCGGTCGCCGCATCCCCGGTCTTTGTGTCCCACTTTCTGCTCTTCTGCGGCGCCAGAGCAGCAGAAAGTGGGACATGCAATGGGGGTGAGGGGCTGTGGGGGCTAGGGGCAAAGGGATGAAGGGGTATTGGTGAGGGGTAGGGGTTGGGTCAGTGGAATTGCTGCGCCTCGGTGGATCCCACCAGGGCGAGGGTGGCGCTGTCGGGGTTGAGCGCCGTCGAGAGGTGGTCGAAGTAGCCGGTTCCGGCCTCGCGCTGGTGCTTGGTGGCGGTGTAGCCCTGCGCCTCGGCGGCGAACTCGGCCTCCTGCAGCTCGACGTAGGCGCTCATGGCGCGCTCGGCGTAGCCGCGGGCGAGGTCGAACATGGAGTGGTTCAGGGCGTGGAAGCCGGCCAGCGTGATGAACTGGAACTTGTACCCCAGCGCCGCGAGGTCCGCCTGGAACGTGGCGATCTGCTCGTCGTCCAGGTGCCGCTTCCAGTTGAAGCTCGGTGAGCAGTTGTAGGCGAGGAGCTTTCCGGGGAACTTCTCATGGATGGCTTCGGCGAACGCGCGCGCCAGCTCGATGTCCGGCTCGCCCGTCTCGACCCACAGCAGATCGGCGTAAGGGGCGAAGGCGAGGCCGCGGCTGATGACCGCATCCAGACCCGGACGCACGCGGTAGAAGCCTTCGCTCGTGCGCTCGCCGGTCGTGAACTCCTGGTCGCGCGGGTCGACGTCGCTGGTGAGCAGGTCGGCCGCGAGGGCGTCGGTGCGCGCGATGATGATCGTCGGCACACCGGCGACGTCAGCCGCGAGACGCGCGGCGTTCAGCGTCCGGACGTGCTGCTGCGTCGGCACGAGCACCTTGCCGCCGAGGTGGCCGCACTTCTTCTCGCTGGCCAGCTGGTCCTCCCAGTGGATGCCGGCGGCGCCGGCCTGGATCATCGACTGCGCCAGTTCGTAGGCGTTCAGCGGCCCGCCGAACCCGGCCTCGGCGTCGGCGACGATGGGCGCCATCCAGTCGCGGGTGATCTCTCCCTCGGCGTGCTCGATGCCGTCTTGGCGCATCAGCGCGTTGTTGATGCGGCGCACGACCGCCGGCACGGAGTTGGCGGGGTACAGGCTCTGGTCCGGGTAGGTCTGTCCGGCGAGATTGCCGTCGGCGGCGACCTGCCAGCCGGAGAGGTAGATGGCCTTCAGTCCCGCACGCACCTGCTGCACGGCCTGGCCGCCGGTGTAGGCGCCCAGAGCTCGGATGTACTCCTCGGTGTGAAGGAGGTTCCAGAGGTTCTCGGCGCCCCGGTGCGCGAGGGTCTGCTCCTCGCGCACCGAGCCGCGCAGGCGGATGACGTCGTCGGCCGTGTACGTGCGTTCGACGCCGTCCCATCGCGGGTCGGTGTCCCAGATCCGCTGGAGCTCGGCTGCGGTCTGCGTCTGGTCGCCCGCGCGGAGGGGCGGCTGTCCGGGGGTGGCGAGATACGTCATCGGCTCTTCTCCTGGTGTTGTCCCTGGCGACGAGGTGCCGTCGGGAGGTCGTGACACCACTGTGTGTGAAGTTTCCTGCCTGATCCGAACAAAGTCGGAGTGAAGATTCTTGAAAATTCTGCTTCCGTGACAGAATCGGTGCATGGAGAGTGCGAAGACCCTCGTGGACGAGGTCGAGCCGGCCGACGATGAAGAGGTGGACACCCTCACCATCGGCCGACGCATCCGCCAGCTGCGCACCGCTCAGGGCATGACGCTCGATGCACTTGCCTCCGCGGTCGACCGCGCGCCGAGCCAGCTGTCGATGATCGAGAACGGGCGCCGGGAGCCCAAGCTCACGCTGCTGCGGGCGATCGCGCGCGCCCTCGGCACATCTCTGGACGCGCTGCTGCAGTCCGAGCCCCTCGATGAACGCGCCTCGATTGAGATCGCGCTCGAGCGCGCCATGCGCGGGCAGACGTTCCAGGCGCTCGGCATCGCGCCCTTCCGCATCGCCAAGACGATGCCCGACGACGCGCTGCGGACGATGCTCGCGCTGCAGGGCGAGATCGAGCGGCTCCGCGATGAGCGAGCCGCGACCCCGGAGGAGGCGCGGCGCGCCAACGTGTCGCTGCGTCGCCTCATGCGCACGCAGAACAACCATTTCCCCGAGCTCGAGGAGCGGGCGCGGGAGATCCTCGACGCCGTCGACCATCCCGGCGGTCCGCTCACCCAGCGCACCGCATCCGACATCGCGGCACACCTCGGATTCACCTTGCACTACGTTCCCGACCTGCCGCAGACCACCCGCAGCGTCGCCGACATCCGGAACGGCCGTCTGTATCTGTCCAGTCGGCTGAGCTCCAAGGGAGATCCGCGGACCGCGGTGCTGCAGGCGCTGTCGAGTCGGATCCTCGGCCATACCGAGCCCACCGACTACGCGGAGTTCCTGCGTCAGCGCGTGGAGACGAACTACCTCACCGGTGCGCTCCTCATGCCCGCGGCGCACGTGGTGCCGGCCCTGCAGGCGGCCAAGCGCGACCGGGCGATCTCGATCGAGGATCTCCGCGACACCTACTCGGTCTCGTACGAGACGGCTGCGCACCGATTCACCAACCTCGCGACGGTCCACCTCGACATTCCGGTGCACTTCCTCAAGGTGCACGAGTCCGGCACCATCACGAAGGCGTATGAGAACGACGACGTGAACTTCCCGGCCGACCGGCTGGGGGCGATCGAGGGGCAGATGTGCTGCCGCAAGTGGACCAGTCGCGTCGTCTTCGACGTCGACGACCACTTCAACCCGTACTACCAGTACACCGACACCGGGAACGGCACATACTGGTGCACTGCTCGCGTGGAGTTCTCGAGCGAGGGTGCCCACTCTGTGAGCGTGGGCGTGCGCTTCGACGACACGAAGTGGTTCCTCGGTCGCGACACGACCAACCGAGGCGTGTCGAAGCACTCCGTGGAGGTGTGCTGCCGTCGGGCCCCGGAAGACCTCGAGGCCTCGTGGCGCGAATACTCGTGGCCGAACGTGCGCACGCCCCGGACCCTTCTGGCGACCCTCCCCACCGGCTCTTTCCCCGGCGTCGACACAACCGACGTGTACGAGTTCCTCGAGGCCCACGCCCCCCGCTGACGCCGGCATATCTTCCGCAGTCACGTCGTGCGGGTCTGCTGAGGCGACACCCGCATCAAGTGACTGCGGAGCACGCTCGCATCCGAGGTGTGGCGCGGATGGGGGAAGGCGCGCGGCGCGGGCGGCGTCAGGGGGTGGGTTCGAGGGCCTGGAATGCGGCCCACAGCTCGGCGCGCACGGCGAAGGAGGCGAGGTCGCGCGCGAGCACCTTCTCGGCCGACGAGAGGCGGGCGCGCACGGTGTGGCGGTGCACGCCGAGGGCACGTGCGGTGGCTTCGTGCGAGCAGTCCGCACCGAGCCACGCACCCAGCGTCTCACGCAGCTCCGCGCCGTGGGCGGCGTCGTACGCCACGAGCGGGTGCAGGGCTGCCGACGCCAGGGCGCGGGCATCCGCCGTGTCGAGAGCGGTGAGGATGCCGGCGCGGGCGACGTCGGCGAATCGGGTCACGCCGCGGTCGCCGCGGTCCCGGGCGACGCGGGCCTGCTCCATCGTTCGCGTGAAGGTGTCGTAGGTCGCGGGGGAGGCGACGCCGATGCGGCATCCGAACCGCTCCGCGACGTCGTCGAGCACATCGGTGCGCGATGCCGGTGCGACGATCACGAGGCCGTCGTCGCTCCGCCCGAAGAAGAGCGTGCCGCGGCGCTCGTCCGCCCGCACCTCGAGGTATTCGGCGAGCGCGTCGGACCAGGCGGCGCTCGCGTCGGTCACGGCGACCGCGAGGGGCGGTTCGGGCAGCGGCCCCCACACGTCTCGGGCGATGCGTCGTGCGGCGGCGGAGTCCTCGCCGCGCAGCGACTGCACCACCCCGGCCCGCAGTGCGCCCCGAGCGCGGGCGAGGTCGCCGTGCTGTTCGAGCGCGAGGCCGGCCATGGCGATCACGGCCGTGACGACCCCGCGCCCCTCGCGATCGAGGTCGCCGGCCGCGATCGCGATGACCCCGCGCAGGTGTCCGCCGCGCCCGAGCGTCTGCAGGGTGAACGGGGTCGCGCCGATTCGCAGGGACGACCCGGCGCGTGCCCCGCGCCGCAGCACTGCGCCGATCTCCTCCCGCAGCGCGGTCGCCGTCGCGGGCTCGAGGCCGTTCGCGGGATGCTGCCGGGAGAGCTCGCCGGCGGCATCGAACAGGCCGACCCAGGCGCCGAGCTGACGCGCGAGCTCGGCGACGGTCGCCCCGAGCCCATCGGGCCGGAGCGCGGCGAGGGCGATGGCGCGCTGCGCCGACAGCGCCCACGTGCGGCGGGCGTAGGAGGTGGCCGCGACATCTTCGGCGTTCGCTCGGGCGACGGCGATGAACGGCGTGCGGTAGGGCACCTCGAACAGCGGCATGCCCGCGGCCCGGCAGGCGTCGATCAGCGGGGTGGGAACGCCGTCGCGCACGACTTCGGTGCCGAATCCCACGCCGGCCACGCCTCGGTCGGCCAGTCGCGCGACGTACGGCGCGTAGGCGTCGTCGGTGACGCCGTCGAACTGGCGTCCGGTCGTCAGGAGCACGAGTCCCTCCGACAGGAACGGCGTGGGATCGGCCAGGTCGCTGGAGTGCACCCAGCGCACCTCGCGCTCCAGCTGCTCCTCGTCGACGGTGTCCAGGAAGCGCAGAGACAGATCGCCGCGACGCAGCAGCGAGGCGACGGTGGGGTGCGTCGGGGCGGTGGGCATGCTGCCTCCTTGGATGCTGTACGGCTCGTATAGGTTCGCATCAAGAATGTACATCGCGGCCGGTGCGAGCGATGGTGCCGTGCTCCTACGCTCGCCCCCATGAGCACCACTGCCCTCGAGACCGTGCCCGTCGGCGGACCCACCCTTCCTCAAGAGCGCCGTCTCGTGACCGCGATCCCGGGTCCGGCGTCGCGGGCGCTGCTGCACCGCAAGGCGGCCGCCGTGAGTGCCGGTGTCGGTCACACGGTGCCCGTCGAAGCGGTCGCCGCCGGCGGCGGCGTCGTCGTGGATGCCGACGGCAACTCGCTCATCGACCTCGGATCCGGCATCGCCGTGACCACCGTGGGAAACGCCCATCCGGCCGTCGTGGCCGCGGTGCAGCAGCAGGTGGCGCAGTTCACGCACACGTGCTTCATGATCTCGCCCTACGAGTCCTACGTCGCGGTGGCGGAGGCCCTCAACCGGCTCACCCCCGGCGACCACGAGAAGAAGAGCGCCCTGTTCAACTCGGGCGCGGAGGCCGTCGAGAACGCGGTGAAGATCGCGCGCAAGCACACCGGTCGCCCCGCCGTGGTGGCGTTCGATCACGCCTACCACGGCCGTACGAACCTCACCATGGCCCTCACGGCGAAGGCGATGCCCTACAAGAGCGGCTTCGGTCCGTTCGCCGGCGAGGTCTACCGCGCGCCGGTGTCCTATCCGTATCGCGACGGACTGTCGGGGCCGGAAGCCGCCGCCCGCGCCATCTCGCAGATCGAGAAGCAGGTCGGCGCGGAGAACCTCGCGGCGGTGGTCATCGAGCCCATCCAGGGCGAGGGCGGATTCATCGTTCCCGCCGACGGCTTCCTGCCCGCCCTCGTCGACTGGTGCCGCGCGAACGGCGTCGTCTTCATCGCCGACGAGGTGCAGACCGGCTTCGCCCGCACCGGTGCGATGTTCGCGAGCGATCTGTTCGGCATCGTCCCCGACCTCGTCACGACCGCCAAGGGAATCGCCGGGGGACTGCCGCTGGCGGCTGTCACCGGCCGCGCCGAGATCATGGACGCCTCGCACCTCGGCGGCCTCGGCGGAACCTACGGCGGGAATCCGATCGCCTGCGCGGCGGCCCTCGCCGCGATCGAGAGCTTCGAGCACGACGCCCTCGCGCATCGTGCCGACGAGATCGGCGGGATCCTGCGCGATCGCCTCGCCGCTATCCAGGCGGGCGATGCGCGCCTGGGCGAGGTCCGCGGACGTGGCGCGATGGTCGCGGCGGAGTTCGTCGACCCGGCGACCGGCGCGCCCGACGCGGCCCTGACGACCGCGGTCGCGAAGGCCTGCATCGCCGAGGGCGTGATCGTCCTCACGTGCGGCACGTACGGCAACGTGCTGCGATTCCTTCCGCCCCTGTCGATCGGCGACGACCTGCTGCACGAGGCGATGGACGTGCTCGCGCGCGAGATCGACGCCGCCGAGTCGGGCACGGCGCCGCGACTGAGCGACGACGACGCACCGAGACCCGACGCCGACTGACGACTCTCGCCGGCCCGCGGAAGGGGACGCGGGGCCGGCGATCACGACATCCCCATGCGAAGGAGCACGATGCGCGAACTCACCCGCGATGTGGTGGTCGTCGGTGCCGGTGCGGCGGGTCTGACGGCTGCGCACGAACTGAAGAAGGCCGGTCTCTCGGTGGCCGTCCTGGAGGCCCGCGATCGCGTCGGCGGACGGCTGTGGACGGATGAGATCGACGGCGCGATGCTCGAGATCGGCGGTCAATGGGTCTCGCCCGATCAGGATGCGCTCATCGAGACCATCGCCGAGCTCGGGCTGTCGACGTTCTCCCGATATCGCGAGGGCGACAGCGTCTACGTCGGCCCGGACGGGGTCGCCCGCCGCTTCACCGGAGAAATGTTCCCGGTGTCGGCGGAGACCGAGCGCGTCATCGCCGAGCTCACCGAGCGCCTGGATGCGATGGTCGCCGAGATCGATCCCGATCGGCCCTGGGCGCACGAGAGGGCGGCCGAATGGGACCGCATTTCCTGGGACGCGTGGCTCCGCGAGCAGACGGACGACGACGAGGCGGTGCGCAACCTCGCCTTCGCGACGGGCTCGGCGATGCTGACGAAGCCCACCCACACCTTCTCGCTGCTGCAGTCGCTCCTGATGGCCGCGTCGGCCGGGTCGTACTCGAATCTGGTCGACGCGGACTTCATCCTCGACAAGCGCGTCGTCGGCGGACTGCAGCAGGTTCCGCTGCTGCTGGCCGAGCGGCTGGGGGACGACGTCATCCTGGGCGCCCCCGTGAGCGCGCTCGAATGGGCCGGCGACACCGTGACGGCGAGCGCCGAGGGCGTGACGGTGAAGGCGAGGCACGCGGTGCTCGCGCTCGCGCCGGTGCTGTACGACCGGATCACGTTCGTCCCGCCGCTGCCGCGTCTGCAGCATCAGATGCACCAGCACCTGTCGATGGGGTTCGTCATCAAGGTGCACGCCGTATACGACCGGCCGTTCTGGCGTGACCAGGGCCTGTCCGGCACCGCGTTCAGTCCGTACGAGCTCGCCCACGAGGCCTACGACAACACCAACCACGGCGATCCGCGCGGCACGCTCGTCGGATTCGTCTCCGACCGCACTGCCGACGACCTCTTCCGGCTGTCGGATGCGGAGCGCAAGGAGCGCATCCTGGAGTCTCTGTCGCACTACTACGGGCCCGAGGCGAAGAACCCGGTCGTGTACTACGAGAGCGACTGGGGCAGCGAGGAGTGGACGCGCGGCGCCTACGCCGCCAGCTTCGACCTCGGCGGGCTCGAGCGCTACGGCGCGGACCTTCGCACCCCGGTCGGGCCGATCCGATTCGCCTGCAGCGACATCGCCGGTGCGGGCTTCCAGCACGTCGACGGTGCCATCCGAATGGGCCGCCTCGTCGCCGCCGACATCGTCGCCGAGGACCGGTCATGACCGCGCACGTCGTCGTCGGGTACACCGCGACCGACACCGGGGCCGACGCCGTCGCGCTCGGCGCGCGCCTGGCCCGTGCCACCGGCGCCGTGCTCGAGATCGTCGTCGTGCTCCCGGCAGAGGGACGCAGCGTCATCACCCCGACCAACCCCGGATACGAGCGATACCTGCACGAGCAGGCGCAGGCGTGGCTGCGGGAGGCGGCCGACCGTGCACCCGACGGTGTCCAGGTGCGCACGCACGTGCGCGACGACGAGTCGTTCGCGTCGGGCCTCATCGCCGCCGCCCACGACCTCGGCGCGTCGCACATCGTCATCGGCGCCGGCCGCGGCGGTTTGCGCGGGCGTCACCGGCTCGGGTCGGTGGCCACCGAGCTGCTGCACTCGTCCGACGTTCCGGTCGCGCTGGCGCCCCGAGGCGTCCGCGACCTCGACGCGACACGTCCCCTCGACCGGGTCACCGCCGCGATCGGCATGCGACCCGGCGCCGACGTGCTCATGGGGGCAGCCATCGACCTGGCACGTGCGAGCGGCGCTCCGCTGCGCCTGCTCTCGCTGGTCACCGTCGACCTGCCGCCCACCGTCGACACCGGTGTCATCCGGATCGCGGGAGCCGCGCACGCCGACGAAGTGCTCGTCGCCGCTCGCGCAGACCTGCCCGCAGATGTGCGGGCCGACGTCGTGGTCGGGCAGGGCGAGTCCATCGAAGACGCCGTCGCCGCGCTGGAGTGGACCCCGGGTGAAGTCGCCCTCGTCGGTTCCAGCCGCCTCGCCCAGCCCCGACGGCTGTTCCTCGGTTCGACTGCGGCGAAGATGCTGCACGAACTGCCCGTCCCCATGATCGTGGTGCCGCGCACGCGCACCGCCCCGACCCAGGAAGGAGGGCGGCGATGAGCGTATCCGGTGGCGCCGCGCCCCTCGCCCCCGCCGCCGGCGACGACGCCGGCGGCATCTCCCGCAAGGGACTCTCCGCCGGCACCGTCGGCCTCATCGGTGCGGTCGTCATCGGCATCTCCTGCATCGCTCCCGCCTACACCCTCACCGCGGCCCTCGGGCCGACCGTGTCGGAGGTGGGCGTGCAGGTGCCGGCGATCATCCTCGTCGGGTTCATCCCGATGCTCCTGGTCGCCTTCGGGTACCGGGAGCTGAACCGGGAGATGCCCGACTCGGGAACCTCCTTCACCTGGGCGGCGCGCGCCTTCGGCCCGTGGGTGGGCTGGATGGCCGGATGGGGATTGGTGGCCGCGACGATCCTCGTGCTGTCCAATCTCGCCGGCATCGCCGTGGACTTCCTGTTCCTGCTCATCGCGCAGCTGAGCGGGGCGCCCGAGATCGCCGACCTCGCCGCGAACCCCGTCATCAACGTGATCGTGTGCCTGCTGTTCATGGCGGGGGCGACCTTCGTGTCCTATCGCGACATGCAGACGACGCAGAAGCTGCAGTACGTGCTCGTGGGCTTCCAGGTGCTCGTGCTGGTGCTGTTCGCCAGTGCCGCGCTGGTGGAGTTCTCCAACGGATCGGCGTTCGAGGCGACCCCGTTCGACCTGTCGTGGTTCAACCCGTTCGCGGTGTCGTCGTTCAGCGCCTTCGCGGCGGGGCTGTCGCTGTCGATCTTCATCTTCTGGGGGTGGGATGTGACCCTCACCATGAACGAGGAGACGAAGGACCCCGACAAGACGCCGGGGCGCGCGGCGACCCTCACGGTGGTGACGATCGTCATCCTCTACCTGCTCATCTCGGTGGCGCTGCTGATGTACGCGGGCACGGGGGAGGGCGAGTTCGGCCTCGGCAACCCCGACATCCAGGACAACGTCTTCTTCGCGCTCGCCGGGCCGATCCTCGGCCCCCTCGCGTTCCTCGTCTCGCTCGCGGTGCTCACCAGCTCGGCCTCGTCGCTGCAGTCGACGTTCGTGGGTCCGGCGCGCACCCTGCTCGCGATGGGGCACTACGGCGCCCTCCCGCGCCGCTTCGCGCAGGTCAGCCCGCGGTTCTTCACTCCCGGATTCGCGACCCTCGTCTCGGCGTTCGTCGCGTCGGCGTTCTACGCGGTGATGAGGTTCGTGAGCGAGAACGTGCTGTGGGACACGATCACGACGCTCGGCATGATGATCTGCTTCTACTACGGCATCACGGCCTTCGCGTGCGTGTGGTACTTCCGGCACCAGTGGTTCGACTCGGTGCGCAGCGCCGTCTTCACCCTGGTCTTCCCGCTCGTGGGCGGCATCATCCTCGCCGTGCTGTTCGTCACCACCCTGGTGGACTCGATGGATCCCGACTACGGCAGCGGCTCGTCGGTCGGCGGACTGGGCCTCGTCTTCGTGCTGGGGATGGTGATCATCGTCGTCGGTGTGGTGATCATGGTGTGGCAGGCCGTCAAACGCCCCGACTTCTTCCGCGGTCGCACCCTCTCGATGGCGGCCCCCGAGAGCCTCCGGCGCCGCCGGCGCTGACCGGCCGAACGAAAGGAATCACATGAGCGACTACGCCGTGGTCAACCCCGCCACCGGGGAGACCCTCGCCACGTATCCGACCATCGGCGACGCCGACCTCGACGCAGCGGTGGGCCGCGCCCACGCGGCCGCCCGGTCGTGGCGCGTCACCCCGCCCTCGGAGCGCGCTGCGGTGATCCGGCGCATCGCGGAGCTCCACCGGGAGCGCCGCGACGAGCTCGCCGCGATCATCGTGCGCGAGATGGGCAAGCCGCTGGCTGCAGCCGAGGGGGAGGTGGACTTCGCCGCCGACATCATCGAGTACTACGCCGACCACATCGACCAGATCACCGGCGACACCCCGATCGACATCCTCGGTGAGGGGACGGCGGTGATCCGCCGGGCGCCGATCGGTGTTCTGCTGGGCATCATGCCGTGGAATTTCCCGGCATACCAGGTGGCGAGGTTCGCCGCCCCGAATCTCGCGGTGGGCAACACCATCCTTCTCAAGCACGCTCCGCAGTGCCCGGAATCGTCGGCCGCGCTCGAGGCCATCTACATCGACGCCGGACTTCCGGACGGCGCCTACGTGAACCTCTACGCCACGAACGAGCAGGCAGCGGTCGTCATCGGCGACCCCCGCGTGCAGGGCGTGTCGGTGACGGGTTCCGAGCGGGCCGGGTCGGCGGTCGCCGAGGTCGCGGGCCGTCACCTCAAGAAGGTCGCTCTCGAGCTCGGCGGATCCGACCCCTTCATCCTGCTCTCCACCGACGACCTCGATGCGACCGTCAGCGCCGCCGTCGACGCGCGCATCGACAACAACGGTCAGGCGTGCAACGGGGCGAAGCGGTTCATCGTCGTGGACGAGCTCTACGACGCGTTCGTGGCGAAGTTCACCGCGGCGATGGCGGCGACCGTGATGGGAGACCCGTTCGCGGCGGACACGGTGCTCGGCCCACTGTCGTCGTCGGCGGCGGCGGATCGTCTGCAGGAGCAGATCGACCGCGCCGTGGCGCAGGGTGCGACGCTCACGACGGGCGGCACGCGGGAGGGCGCCTACATCGCGCCCACGGTGCTCACCGACGTGACCAGCGACATGGACGTCTATGGCGAGGAGCTGTTCGGCCCAGCGGGCGTCGTCTATCGTGCGGCCGATGAGGACGACGCCGTGCGGATCGCCAACGACACGGCTTTCGGTCTGGGCTCGTACGTGTTCACCACCGACGCGGAGCAGGCCGAACGGGTGGCCGATCGCATCGACGCCGGCATGGTCTACGTCAACCTGGTGCTCGCCGATTCGCCGGAGCTCCCGTTCGGCGGCATCAAGCGTTCGGGCACGTCGCGCGAGCTCGGTCTGCTGGCGGCAGACGAGTTCGTGAACAAGAAGCTCATCCGCATCGCCTGACGCGCTGGCCCCCTGGCGCGCGCCGTGCGCCGGGGGCAGGATGGGGTCATGAACGAGTTCGGCGACGCGGTCACGATCCTCGACGAGCACGAGTGCTGGGAGCATCTGACATCCCACCAGCTGGGTCGTCTGGTCACCCATGTCGGCGACGTCCTCGACATCTTCCCCGTCAACTACGTCCTGGACGGACGCTCGCTGGTGTTCCGCACCGCTGAGGGCAGCAAGCTGCTGGAGCTCACGGTCAACGACCACGTGCTCTTCGAAGTCGACCACTGGACCGACGACCGTGCGTGGAGCGTGGTCGTGCGCGGTCACGCCCGTCGGCTGGATGCGCTCGACGAGGTCGAGGCGGCGGATCGGCTCCCGCTCAAGCCGTGGATACCGACGGTGAAGTACAACTACGTGCGCGTCGTTCCCGCGGAGCTCACCGGCCGCGCGTTCGCGCGCGGGGAAGAGCCCGATCGCGACGCCGTGCAGCCGGGCTGAGGCGGGTGCGGCGCCATCCGCGCGGGTGAGGCCGGGTTCGCCGGTCGTGTGGGCATGCCGTACACTGGGGAGAGCAGGACTTTTCTGCATTCTTTCGCCGTGCCCGCCGTGCGGGTCGCATCCTCTCGATCGGAAGCGGGCGAGGAGTGTGGAACCTCGGGGCTCGCGAGAGTCTCTAGGGCGGTAGCTCAATTGGCAGAGCAGCGGTCTCCAAAACCGCAGGTTGCAGGTTCGATTCCTGTCCGCCCTGCGCGTCAGCGCAAGCTGACACACGGAAGATACAACAGGTGGGTTGATGGTCCAGGACGAACCGAAGGGCGAGATCGTCGCGTCGAGCGACGGGCCGCGCGAGAAGAAGCCGAACGTCTTCGCGCGCATCGCCCTGTTCATCCGTCAGGTCTTCGCCGAACTGCGCAAGGTCGTCACGCCGACGCGCAAGGAGCTGGTGAAGTACACGGCGGTCGTGCTGGGCTTCGTCGTCGTCATGATGGCGATCGTCTACGGTCTCGACGTGCTCTTCGCCTGGACGACGCAGGTCGTCTTCGGCGTTCCCGACGGCGCCTGATCCCACCGGTCGAACAGCGGGTGGTGTGCGCCTGGTGCGCCCACCGACACGGAAGAGAAGCAATTGTCTGAAAGATATGTCGACGACGCCGACTGGGCGACCGCCGCGGAGCAGTCCTCCGAGGACGACGAGGCCCAGGAGGGCAACGAGCTCGCGCGCGAGGAGCAGGCCAGCACGTCGGCGGAGCACGTCGCCATCCACGTCGTCGACGAGTCAGCCGACGACGACACCGACACCTCGCTGGACGATGTGGACACCACCGACCCGGAAGCAGACGCCATCGTGAACGACGCTCTGAACATCGACCGCACCGACGAGGCCGAGGCCGCCGCCGAGGTGCTCACCGACTCGCTCGCCGAGGAGGAGACCGAGCGCGAGGCCGAGGCCGCCGACGAGGTCGCCCCCTACGACGGTCCCGACGTGAACGGTGACGAGGACGAGCCCGCCGTCGACCCCGAGCTGGTGGCCGATGTCGCCGCCGCCGAGGCGATCGTCGACGAGGTCGAGGAGGACCCCTACGAGGCCTTCCGCGCCGAGCTCCGCTCGCTCGAGGGCAAGTGGTACGTCATCCACTCCTACGCCGGCTTCGAGCGCAAGGTGAAGGCCAACATCGAGCAGCGCAAGTCGACGCTCGAGGTCGAAGAGGACATCTACCAGATCGAGGTCCCCATGGAGGACGTCGTCGAGATCAAGAACGGGCAGCGCAAGATGGTCACGCGCGTCCGGATCCCCGGCTACGTGCTCGTGCGCATGGAGCTCAACGAGGACACCTGGTCGGTCGTGCGCCACACGCCGGGCGTCACCGGCTTCGTCGGCAACGCCCACAACCCGACGCCGCTGCGCTTCGAAGAGGCCTTCAACATGCTGAAGTCGCTCGTCGAGGTCAAGGAGACCACGCCCGCGAAGGGCTCCGCCGCGAAGGGGTCGCCGACGCAGGCGCGTACCGTTCAGGCCGAGGTCGACTTCGAGGTCGGCGAGACCATCACGATCAAGGAGGGCTCGTTCGCGGGTCTCCCCGGTTCGATCAGCGAGATCAAGCCCGAGAGCGGCAAGCTCACCGTGCTCGTCTCGCTCTTCGAGCGCGAGACCCCGGTCGAGCTGTCGTTCGACCAGGTCACGAAGATGGTCTGACACCCACAAGACTTCCCGTCCGCGGGATACCGCTGCCCGGAACCGTCGGGTCTGCGGGAGAGCAGGATGCGCAAGCCGCATCCGGTTCGATGAAAGGAAAAGGAAATGGCACCGAAGAAGAAGGTGACCGGCCTGATCAAGCTCCAGATCAACGCCGGTGCCGCCAACCCGGCGCCGCCGATCGGCCCCGCGCTCGGTCAGCATGGCGTCAACATCATGGAGTTCTGCAAGGCGTACAACGCCGCGACCGAGTCGCAGCGCGGCAACGTCATCCCGGTGGAGATCACCGTCTACGAGGACCGCAGCTTCACGTTCGTCCTCAAGACCCCTCCGGCCGCCGAGCTGATCAAGAAGGCCGCCGGCGTGCAGAAGGCCTCGGCCACGCCCCACACCGTCAAGGTGGGCAAGATCACCAAGGACCAGGTGCGCGAGATCGCCCAGGCCAAGCAGCCCGACCTCAACGCGAACGACATCGAGGCCGCCTCGAAGATCATCGCCGGCACCGCCCGTTCCATGGGCATCACGGTTGAGGACTGAGGGGAGTAACGAGAATGGCTACCAAGTCCAAGTCCTACGCAGCCGCAGCCTCGAAGATCGAGGACGGCAAGTTCTACACGCCTGCCGAGGCCGTCGCCCTGGCGAAGGAGACCGGCTCGGCGAAGTTCGACTCGACCGTCGAGGTCGCGCTCAAGCTCGCCGTCGACCCCCGCAAGGCCGACCAGATGGTGCGCGGCACCGTCATCCTGCCCCACGGCACCGGTAAGACCGCGCGCGTCATCGTCTTCGCGAACGGTCCGGCCGCCGAGGCCGCGATCGCCGCGGGCGCCGACGAGGTCGGCAGCACCGAGCTCATCGAGAAGGTCGCCGGCGGTTGGACCGATTTCGACGCGGCCGTCGCCACCCCGGAGCTGATGGGCCAGGTCGGTCGTCTCGGAAAGGTCCTCGGACCCCGCGGCCTCATGCCGAACCCCAAGACCGGCACGGTGACGCCGAACCCGGCCAAGGCCGTCGAGGAGATCAAGGGCGGAAAGATCGAGTTCCGCGTCGACAAGCACGCCAACGTGCACTTCATCGTCGGCAAGGCCTCGTTCTCGGCCGACCAGCTCGACGAGAACATCAAGGTCGCCCTCGAGGAGATCGTGCGCCTGAAGCCGTCGAGCTCGAAGGGCCGCTACATCCAGAAGGGCGCCGTGTCGACCACGTTCGGCCCCGGCATCCCGCTGGACGTCAACGCCATCTGAGCCACCGGCTGACCAGAACGGGTCCCTCCTTCCGGAGGGGCCCGTTCCGTCGTTCTGGGAGAATGACGACATGACCCCGCCCCCCGAGCTGTGGCGTGCATCCGCCGCCGAGATCGCGGACGCGGTGCGCGCGAGCGTGGTCTCCGCGAGCGAGATCGTGGCGGCGCACCTGGCGCGCATCCACGAGGAGAACCCGCTGGTCGGAGCTCTGACCACGGTGTTCGACGACCGCGCGCGCGATCGAGCTCGTCGTATCGACGCGCGCCTCGCTCGCGGGGAGGACCCGGGGCCGCTCGCGGGCGTGCCGTTCTCGGTGAAGGAGAACATCGACCTCACCTGGTCGGCGACCACGCACGGATGGCGCGGGGCTCGCGCGGCCGTGCCGGCGGACGACGCGACCGTCGTGGCGCGGATGCTCGCGGCCGGCGCCATCCCGCTCGGTCGCGGGAACATGCCCGACTTCGGCATGCGCTGGGAGACGGAGAACGACCTGTTCGGCCGCACCCGCAACCCGTGGTCCGCCGCGCACTCACCCGGCGGGTCGAGCGGGGGAGACGCGGTGGCGGTGGCCACGGGCATGGTCGCCGTGGGCCTCGGCAACGACTACGGCGGTTCGCTGCGCGTGCCGGCGAACGCCGTCGGGGTCACGGGCTTCCGCCCGACCGGCGGTCGGCTCGCCTCCTCGACAGCGCACCGGACCGAACCGGTGCCGCTGTCCATCCAACAGTTCTCCACCGCCGGGATCCTCACGCGGCACGTCGGCGACACCGACCTGGTGTTCGGGATCGTACACGGCGCCGACGGGCGTGATCCGTTCGCGGTCACGCGGCCGCACCCGCGGGGATACGACGGACCGCGCCGCGCGGCGATCATCCGCGACCCGTTCGGCGACGGCGAGAGCGACGAGAACGCGGCGGCCCTGGATGCGGCGGCGGAGTCGCTGGGACGAGCCGGCTGGGAACTCGTCGAGGTGCATCCGCCGCGTCTCGACGAAGCGGTGACCGGGTGGCGTCTGCTCTCGACGACCGAGATGCAGAACGCCTATGAGCCGAGCCGGTGGGATCCGCCCCTCGGGCGCGGTGCGGGGCGATTCCTGGAACTCGCGGGAGGCGCGCAGACCCACCTGGACACGGTCGAGGAATACGCCGCCGTCTGGGCGCGGCGCGCGGTGGTCGCCGCCGCCTGGCAGGATTTCGTGCGCGAGCATCCCGTGCTCATCGGCGCCGTCTCCGAGACCCGGCCGCCGCTCGCGGACGCCGACCTCGCCGACGCCGAGACCGCGGGATCTTGGTGGCGGCGGTACCGCTTGAGCGTCGCCGTCAATTACCTCGCGCTCCCGGCGATCGCGGTGCCGACGGGACGGGCCGCCGATGGGTTGCCGACCGGCGTGCAGGCGATCTCGGGTGCCGGCGCAGACCATGTCGCGTTCGCGGCGGCTCGCGACATCGAAGCGGCGTGCGGCGTGCAGACGCCCGTCACACCACGTTGACGGGGAGCGATAGAGGGCCTCACCCGGTCCGTCGCACCTGGAATCCCCCGGCGCCCTCGAGTGGCGCATCCGACACGACCCGTTCGCGTACGTGGGAGCCCGGCGGCCCCTGATCCATCCAGGCCAGCATCGAGGTGACCTGTTCCTCGCTGCCCTCGATCTCGGCCTCGACCGTTCCGTCGGGGCGGTTGCGGATCCACCCGGCGACGCCGATCCGCTCGGCGACGCCGCGCGCGGTGTAGCGGTATCCCACCCCCTGTACGTCGCCGCTGACGATGACGTGCACACGCTTCATCCGCTCATCCTGCCCTGAGCACGCGCGCCGCGCCAGGGTCGGAGACGGGATGCGGCGGAGTCAGTGGGGCAGCACGAGGCTGATCCCCAGCGCGATCATGATGACCGCGAACGCCGTGTCGAGCACGCGCCAAACGCGCGGGCGTGCCAGCCAGCGACTGAGGAGCCTCGCTCCGAAGGCGAGTGCGGAGAACCAGATCGCGCTGCCGAGCATGGCGCCGGCGGCGAAGACCCAGCGCTGGTCGCCGTGCGTGGTGGCGATGGACCCGAGGAGGAAGACGGTGTCGAGGTAGACGTGCGGGTTGAGCCAGGTGAGCGCGAGCACCGTGAGGACGATGGTCCGCGTGCGGGTCGCGGTGGCCGTGGTACTCGCTCCGGGGGTCGGGGTGGATGCCGTGCCGACGGCCGCGAGTCCGTCCGAGGCGGGGCGGAACGCCCGCCGCAGGGCGAGCAGCCCGTAGCCGACGAGAAAAGCCGCTCCCACCCACCGGACCACGCCGATGAGACCCGGGAGAGCATTCAGGAGCGCTCCGATGCCCGACACCCCCACGGCGATGAGCACCGCATCCGACAGCGTGCAGATCGTCGCGACCAGAAGCACGTGCTGACGCTTCAGCCCCTGGCGCAGCACGAACAGGTTCTGCGCGCCGATGGCGATGATGAGCGACAGCCCGAGGGCGATCCCAGCGAGGAAGGAGTCGATCACGACTCGACGCTATGCTCGGCGTGACAGGAAGTACAGCGAATGATTCTTACCAAACATGAGCGGAGCTTATGGTGCAGATTCCTCTCGAGGGAGCCGAGACGCTGGCGGCGATCGTCGACGAAGGCAGCATGGATGCCGCAGCGAGGCGTCTGCGCGTCACGCCCTCGGCGGTGAGCCAGCGGGTCAAGGCCCTCGAGGAGCTGGTCGGACGGGTGCTGCTCGTGCGGGCGAAGCCGCCGCGCGTAACGGACGCCGGCGGGGTGGTCGTGCGTCTCGCCCGGCAGCTGTCCCTGGTGCAGCACGAGGCGGCCGTCGAGCTCGGCGTGGCGGCGGCCGATACCCGCGTGAGTGTGCCGATCGCGGTCAATGCGGACTCGCTGTCGACGTGGTTCCTCGCGCCCCTCGCACGCGTGGCGGATCAGCTCCCCGTCGTGTTCGACCTGCACCGAGACGATCAGGACCACACCGCGACCCTCCTCGAGCGCGGCAGCGTCATGGCGGCCGTCACCTCGTCTGCCGTCGCGGTGGCCGGGTGCCGTGCGCATCCGCTCGGCGCGCTGCGGTATCTTCCCGTCGCCGCGCCGGGGTTCGCCGACGCCTGGTTGGGGGAGGGGAAGGCCGGCAAGGCCGGCTTCACGGCCGCGCCGGTGGTGAACTACGACCGACGGGACGAGTTGCAGAACCGATGGCTGCGCGCGGCCGGGGTCGACCCGGCGGCCGTGCCGACCCATCTCGTGCCCGCCTCGGCCGACTTCGCCACGGCCATCGCGCTCGGACTCGGCTGGGGCATGCTGCCGGAGGCGCAGGCGCTTCCCCTGGTGCGCGCGGGCCGGCTCGTCGTGCTCGACGGTCCGCCGCTGGATGTGCCGTTGCACTGGCAGCAGTGGAACCTGCGCTCGCACGTGCTCGACCGGATCGCCGACGAGGTCTCGGCGGAGGCGACGCACGCGCTGCGCCGTGCGTGACGAGCGTCAGTCGTCGCCGATGCGCAGCACGCTCTTTCCGCGGGTGTGGCCGCGCTCCAGTTCGCGATGGGCGGTGGCGGCCTCGTCGAGGCTGTAGACGCGGTCGATGTACACCTGGATCGCACCCGACTCGAGGAGGCGTGCGATCGTCGCCAGGGCGTTGCCGTCAGGCAGCACCTTGTACGAGGTCGCGCGGACGCCCGCCTCGGCGGCGGCCTCCGCGTAGCCGGGCCAGGAGCCGGTGGGCACCATGATGTACAGGCCGCCGGGCCGCAGCACCGACAGCGACCGGGTGCCGGTGCTGCCATCGGCGTTGCCCACGAGGTCGATGACGACATCCATGTCGCCGACGACCTCGTCGAAGCGGGTGGAGGAGTAGTCGATCACCACCGAGGCCCCGAGCTCGCGCAGCCACGTGGCGTTGGGGCCCGAGGCGGTGGCGGTCACGTGCGCGCCGAAATACGCCGCGAACTGCACCGCGAAGTGACCCACCCCGCCGCTGCCGGCGTGGATCAGCACCCGTTGACCCTCGTGGGCATGCGCGGTCTCGACGACCAGGCCCCACGCGGTGAGGGCCGCGAGCGGCACGCCGGCCGCCTCCACGTGCGAGAGCGTGCTGGGCTTGCGGGCCACCGACAGCGTCGGCACCACCGCGTACTCGGCGTAGGTGCCCCCCGATCGGGGGAAGGGCACCATCCCGTACACCTCGGTTCCCGGCGGGAAGGGATGCGCCTCATACGGCGCGTTCATCACGACGCCGCTGAAGTCGAAGCCGAGCGTGCTCGGCAGGGCGGTGATCGCGCCCGATACGCCGCGTCCCGCGCGCGTCTTCGCGTCGATGGGGTTCACGCCGGCGGCGACCACCCGCACGAGCAGTTCGCTGATGACGGGAGCCGGTACGGGGAGAGTGGCCGTGTGGAGCACATCCGGATCTCCCGTCTCGTCGAAGACGACGGCTCGCATCGTCTCGGGCGGATCCGGCAGCGCGATCTCGCGCGCCACGGATATCGGTCGCAGCGGCCGGAACTTCATCGGTCGCCCCCTCCCTGCGTGCCGACATCGGCACTCGTGTTGCCTGTGGGAACAGTCAACCGCGAGATTGTCTCGACCGTGTTACGACGCGGTCACCGTGCCGCTAAGGAGTGTCGGCGTCCTCGCGCAGGGCGCGGAGGAGGCGGGTGAGGGTGTGGATGTCATCGACGTCCCAGGTCGACATGCGGCGCATGAGCGAATTGCGCTGCGGGTCGCGAGCGGTCTCGAGCCGGCGTAACCCCTCCTCGGTCGGGGCGAGCAGGCTCACCCTGCCGTCCTCCGGATCGGGCGAGCGGTGGATGAGGCCCCGTCGTTCGAGGTCGCGCACCGTCCTGCTGACCTGGGCCTTGTCGGCTAAGAGCGCCTCGCCCAGCGCGGAGCTGGAGACCGGGGCCATGCGGGTGATCGTCGTGAAGGTCTTGTAGGCGCCCGGGAGCATGCCGGGGCTCACACGCGCGGCCTGTTCGGCGAGCAGAACGCGGAATTGCGCGATCAGCTGCCCGAACTCCGCCTCGAGAGCGCGCGTGGCGGCGACGTGGGCGTCGCTGGTCGCGACGTCGTGCGCCGCCGCCCCGGGTCCCGGTTCCGATCCGCTCATCGCTGTCGACCCTAGCGGCGCTCGCGGCCGGCGTCGGTGTCGCGCGGCTCCGCCGGCGCGGACGGCGTGGTGATCGTGCCGGTGGCGGCCAGCGCATCCATCCCCTCGCTCACCGAGACGGTGGCGAGGTCGGCCTCGGTCGCCTCGATCCGCTCGCTCGTGGTCATGCGCGTGAGCGGCACGTTCGGCAGGAAGGCGATCGCGATGAGGCTCACCACCGCGACGGGCACGGCGATGAGGAACGCGTGCGCGATCGAGGTCGCGTACACGTCTTCGAAGATCACCCGCAGGCTCTCCGGCAGCGTCGCGACCTGCGGGATCGTTCCCGACTGCAGCTGGGCGGCGATCTGCGCACCGTCGGCCCCGAGTGCCGCGAGGGCCGCACCGATGTCGTTCTGGCGCTCGGCGACGAGGTTCGATGCCGAACTCGCGAGCGTGGCTCCCATCACCGAGACGCCCACCGTGCCGCCGAGCGACCGGAAGAACGTCACGCCGGAACTGGCCACGCCCATCTCCGTGGGGCGTGCGGTGTTCTGCACGATGAGGACCAGGTTCTGCATCGTCGTGCCGACGCCCGCGCCCAGCAGGAACATGTACAGCGACACGAGGGCGAAGTTCGTGTCGTAGTGGATGGTCGACAGGGTGTACGAACCGGCGATCAGGAGCACGGCCCCGGCGATGAGGTACGGCTTCCAGTGCCCGTGCCGCGTGATGAGCGCTCCGACGACGACGGATGCGAGCAGCAGGCCCGCGATCATCGGGATCGTCATGACACCGGCCTCGGTGGGCGTGGCGCCTCGAGCCATCTGCATGTACTGGCTGAGGAACACCGACGTGCCGAACATCGCGATTCCCGTCGCGATCGAGGCGACCACGGCGAGGGTGAAGGTGCGGTTGCGGAACAGCGTCAGGGGCACGAGGGGTTCGGTCGAGCGGAGTTCGACGACGACGAAGAGCACGCCCGCGACGACGGCTCCGCCGACCATGAGGATCGTCTCCGTGCTCCACCAGTCATAGGACGTGCCGGCGTTGGTGACCCAGATGAGCAGCAGCGAGACGGCGGTGCTCAGGAGCACGATGCCGACGTAGTCGATGCGCACCCGCTTCTTGGGGCGGGTGGGAAGGTGCAGCGTGCGCTGCTGGATGATGAGTGCGGCCACGGCGAAGGGGAGGGCGATGAAGAAGTTCCAGCGCCAGTTCAGCGTGTCGGTGACGACGCCGCCGAGGAGCGGCCCGCCGACGGTGGCGACGGCCATCACGGCGCCGAACAGGCCCATGTAGCGGCCGCGCTCGCGCGGGCTGATGATGTCGGCCATGATCACCTGGCTGAGCGCGGCGAGCCCACCGGCGCCGATGCCCTGCACCGCGCGGCACGCGATGAGCATGGTGGTGTCCTGCGAGAACCCGGCGGCCGCGGTGGAGAGCACGAAGATCGCGATGGCGATCTGGATGAGCATCTTGCGGTCGAACAGATCGGCGAGCTTGCCCCAGATGGGGGTCGAGATCGCGGTCGTGAGCAGGGTGGCCGTCACCACCCAGGTGTAGGCGGCCTGATCCCCGCCGAGGTCGTGGATGATGACCGGCAGCGAGGTGGAGACGACCGTCGAGGCGAGCATCGACACGAACATCCCGAGCAGCAGGCCGATGAGGGCCTGGAGTACTCGGCGACGGTCGCGCGGCGTGGTGGCGGATTCGGAGAGGGGTTGCGACATGAGGACCTCGTGACGAAGAGCGGAACGCGGCGGCGACGGTGACGCGCAAAGGTTGATCTGCGTCAACTATACGCAGATGGTTGATCTGCGTCAACCAAAACGGTGGGGCCTGCTCGGCGTTGCGGTGACGGCGCGAGATGATGGCGGGATGAGGAGCGTGGAGCTCGTCTTCGACGAGGAGAGCGACGCCGGGGTGCGGCGCGCATGGGACGCGCTGATCGAGCGAGGGCTGCCGAGCGCCGGTCGCCATGCCGGAGCGACGAACGCGCCGCACGTCACGCTCGCCGTCCTGGAGGGGACCGACCGCGCCGGCGCCGAGGATGCGCGGCTGCTGTCGGGTCTCGCGGGTCGGCTTCCGCTCGAGCTCGCGCTGTCCGGCATCATCCTGTTCGGAGACGGGCCGCGCAGGGTGCTTGCCTGCCCCGTGATCGTCGCGGCCGACCTGTTCGCGCTGCAGCGGGAGGTCGTCGCGCGGCTCGGCGGCGCCGAGCGCGTCATCCCGCACACGGTCCCCGACGCCTGGACCCCTCATGTGACGCTCGCTCGACGAATGCCGGTGGACCGTCTCGCCGAAGCGCTCGACCTCGTCGGCGACGCGCCATCCCGTGTGCGTGCGGTGCGGATGCGGGTGTGGGATGCCGAGGCGAAGCGCGTGTTCGCCGTCGGCGCGGCCTAGTCGGCCAGCGCGAGCGCGCGGTAGGGCTGTCGATCGCGCCGGGGCGGCGCCGTGCGCGCATGCAGCGACCTGCCGAGCTGCGTGCGGTGGTAGAGCTCGTCGATCAGCGCGGTCGCGAGGCTGACGAGCTTGCCGATCTCGACCTCGTCGCGATCCACCCACTGGCACCGGGGCTCGTCGTGGATCGGGACGAAGTCGTCGTGCTGCTCCCACGCGACGAGGGTGCGCTCGGCGCCGAGCACGTGCTGCTGCCACCACACCTGCCGGAGGTAGGAGCGGGGGATCGAGCGCCAGGCCTTGTTCGTCGTCTTGATCTCCGCGAGCACGACGTGTCCGCTCGTGTCCACCCCGATGCCGTCGGGCGTGGCGAGGTGTCGCTTCTCGACGACGGCGTGGAACAGCGCGCTCGAGGGCTGGATGCCATGGGTCGCCGCCACCCATGCCGCGATCTCCGGCTCGCGCGCGCGGCCGTGTGCTGTGAAGGCGTTTCCCGAGAAGCCGGATCCGAGCAGCTTCGCGTCGGCTGCCCGTGCGATGGCGCGCTCGGAGGTGAGGGTCGCGACGTCGGTGGCGGTGATGCCGCGCGAGCGGGCGCGCACCCAGGAAACGCGATCCCGGGAGTCCGCCACGATGCGTGCGGCGAGCTCCGGAGTCATCCCCCCAGGCTACCCACCGCATCCCCCACCCCTCCCGCGACACCCCCGCATCCCCCGCCCCGCTTCCCCACCCGTCCCCCTCGTCCCTCGACTCGAACCACCCCTTTGTTGCCGAACCACCCCCTTTCCGTTGCGGAGAAGGGGCCCGTTCGGCGCGAAAGGGATGGCTCGATGCGTGTGCAGTGCTCCTCCCCACCTCGGCGTGACTCGGCTTCGTCCACAAGATGGATTCGGCAGCGGCTCCGGCGAGCGACCTGCGGGACCGTGCGAGTATGCGTCACGCGAGTCTCGACGAACTCCTCGGTCTGCTGCGATCACGGCCGGCGCTTATCGACGAAGGGATGAGCGACCGCTCGATCGCCGACGCCGTCGACGCCGGGGTCCTCCACCGCATCCGCCGGGGCACGTACATCGACGGCGCGGTCTGGGCCTCATTGTGGCCGGAGTCCCGGCATCGTGCGCTCGTCCTCGCCGTCGAGCGTGCGTCGCGGGGTGCGACGGTGGTTTTCTGTGGCGTCTCTGCCGCGGTTCTCCACGGGTTGCCGCTCTATCGGCTTGCTCCTCGTCGCGCGCACGTCCTCGCGGCGGCGTCCGCCCGTCACAGCGCGGATGACGTGATGCGCCACGAGGGCAGCCTCGCGGAGACGGAGGTCGACATCGTCGGTGGCCTCTTCTGCACGAATCTCGAGCGGACGACCTACGACGTGATTCGTGCGGTGTCGGCCGAGGCGTCGATCTCGGTCGCCGACGCTGCTCTTGGGCGAATCGGCGGCGATCCGCGACGGTTTGACGATCGCGCCGCTGCCGACTTCACATCGCGGCTGCTCCACCGTACGGAGAGATCGGGCCCGCGAGGTATCCGCCAGGCGCGGCGCATCGTCGAGCTGGCAGATGGTCGGGCCCAGCTGCCGCTGGAGAGCGTGAGTCGGCTCCAGCTGCATCGACTGGGGTTCGAACGGGCGGAGCTGCAGGTGCCCGTACCGGCTCCGGGCGGAGGTTCGTACTTCGTCGACATCGGGCTGAGAGGCCTGAGGACGTTCGGAGAGTGCGACGGAAAGGACAAGTACGTGGATGAGGCGCGGCGCTCGGGGCGCAGCGTCGAACAGGTGCTGCTCGACGAGAAGGCGCGCGAAGACTGGATCCGAGGAACGACCCAGTGGAGACTTGCCCGCTGGGGCGACGAGCATGCGGCCACCCCGGCGGCGCTCGGTGCACGTCTCGCCCGTTTCGGCATCCGTCCTTCGTGACCGTCGCCTCGGTCGAGCCACCCCTTTCGTGCCGAACCAGCCCATTGCCTGCGCCACGAAAGGGGTGGCTGGGCATCAAAGGGGTGGCTCGGCGATGGTGCGGAGGAGGGGCGGGGCGGGGATTTGGGGGAGAAGGGCGGGTGGGGTAGAGTAACCGGAGCCGAAGACCGCCGGTCATCGTGTCGTGCGAACGAGACGATCGAAGCTCTGTGAAGAACAGGGGCCTGCGCAGGTGTACGACAGAGATCCCGGACTGACGGGAAATCGAGCTCCGTGCGCTTGCGCCGGGGCTTTTTTCTTTGCCCGAGCGACCGGATGTCCCAGGCCGACGCCCCACCACCGTCGGGCGTCTCGTACACACAAGGAGTGGCCATGGCGCAGAAGGAAGCATCGGTCGCCGAGCTCACGAAGAACTTCGAGGACTCGACCGCCGTACTGCTCACCGAGTACCGCGGTCTGACGGTTGCCGAGCTCAAGGAGCTCCGCAACAGCATCCGTCAGGACGCGGAATACGCCGTGGTGAAGAACACGCTGACCAAGATCGCCGCGAACAACGCGGGGATCTCGTCGCTGGACGACGACCTCAAGGGTCCGTCGGCCGTGGCGTTCGTGCACGGTGACCCGGTCACCGTCGCGAAGGGCCTGCGCGCCTTCGCCAAGGCACACCCTCATCTCGTGGTCAAGGGCGGTTACTTCGACGGTAACCCTCTCACCGCGGACGAGGTCAACAAGCTCGCCGACCTCGAGAGCCGTGAAGTCCTGCTGGCGAAGCTCGCCGGTGCGATGAAGGCCTCGATGACCAAGGCGGCATTCGTCTTCAACGCGCTCCCGTCGAAGGCCGTGCGCACGGTCGACGCGCTGCGCGAGAAGCAGGAGTCCGCGGCCTGATCCGGCCTGCGGCGACAGATACCCAAGCAAGGAGAATCATCATGGCAAAGCTCAGCACTGAAGAGCTGCTCGACCAGTTCAAGGAGCTCACGCTCATCGAGCTCAGCGAGTTCGTCAAGGCGTTCGAGGAGACCTTCGACGTCACCGCCGCGGCGCCCGTCGCCGTCGCCGGTGCCGCCCCCGCCGCCGGTGGTGCCGGTGGCGAAGCCGCCGCCGAGGAGGAGAAGACCGAGTTCGACGTCATCCTCGAGGCTGCCGGCGACAAGAAGATCCAGGTCATCAAGGTCGTGCGCGAGCTCACCTCGCTCGGCCTCGGCGACGCCAAGGGTCTCGTCGACGGTGCTCCCAAGCCCGTGCTCGAGGGCGCGAACAAGGAAGCCGCCGAGAAGGCCAAGGAGGCCCTCGAGGGCGCCGGCGCCACCGTCACCCTGAAGTAATCACGCTTCAGCGCCTGACAGAACAGAACCCCGGATGCTTCGGCATCCGGGGTTCTGTCGTCTCCGGCGGTACTCCGGTGCGTCTCCGGTGCGTCTCCGGTGCGCTCCGGTGGCGCGGGTCAGGGGATGACGCCGACCGCCACCGACGGAGTGCCCGGCGGCGGTGACGTCGAGCCGCGCACGATGAGGCGCGCGTGCAGGCGCATCTGGGTGCGATCCGTCCCGGGGGACCTGAGATGGTCGAGGAGCAGTCGGGCGGCGGCCGCTCCCTGGCTGCGGGGGGACTGCTCGAGCGTGGTGAGGCCGAACATCTCCGAGTATTCGTGGTTGTCGATGCCGACGACGCTCAGTGCGGACGGAACGGCGATGCCGAGTCGTCGCGCGGCGATGATCGCCCCGATGGCGACCTCGTCGCACGCGGCGACGATGGCCGTGGGACGTCGATCGGGATCGCTCAGCAGGTCGACGGCCACGTCGTAGCCGCCCGGGAGCGACACCTCGGATGGGGCGTGGTCCGGACGCAGTCCCGCGTCGCGCATGCGCGACGTGTATCCGCTCAGACGCTCGCGGTCGACGTGAGGGCCCTCGTGGTCGGAGATCCCGCCCAGGAACGTGATGCGCTCGTGGCCGAGGTCGACCAGGTGCGCGGTGGCGCGACGGGCCGCGTGAACGTCATCCAGCCCGACGACGCTCGTCTGGTCGCTGTCGCCGACCACGCTGACGACCGGCCGCCCGATTCCCACGAGGCGTTCGAGCTCATGGTCGTCGGGTTCCAGGGCGACCGCGATGAGGCCGTCGAACCGCTTTCGGGCGAGGAAGTCGTCGAAGACGCGACGCCTGCCCTCGGTGCCGGGCTTCGCGTCGTACAGCGTGAGATCGAACCCCTCCGCCAGCAGCACCTCCTGAACGCCCTCGAGCACCTCGGCGAAGAACCACCGGTTCAGGTAGGGCATCACGACGCCGATGTTCCGGGTGCGTCCGGTGGCGAGACTCGACGCGGATGAGGATGCGACGTACCCGAGGTCTTCGGCCACCCGCGCCACCCGCTCGCGCGTGGCGGGGGAGACGTAGCCGTTCCCCGTGAGAGCTCGGCTCGCGGTCGACTTCGACACGCCGGCCACGCGCGCCACCTCGGCGATGCCACCCATTGTGCTCCTCGGATGCCGGTCGTCTTCGTCCGGAAAGTGGAACCGGTTGCGAGACATCGTGGCACGCGCTCCCACGCCGATTCCAGCCCGTGCGTCCATGGTTATTCAGTTGTGACCCGAACCGGATTGTGCGCGCGGGAGCGATCCCTTAGCGTGAGCGTGGGAACGGTTCCCGAGCACCTTGGGTCGGCGATGTCATGCCGACCTGCTACTCAATGAGGAGGCACCATGAGGACTCAGTCGCGTTCGCGCGTCTTCGCCGCGGCAGCCGGACTGGGAGTCGCCGCGCTGGCCCTGTCGGCGTGTACCGGCGACATGCAGCCCGACGCATCCGATGTCGATTGCACCGACTACGAGGAGTACGGCACGTTCGACGGCGCGGAGGTGACCATCGGCGGCACCATCCTCGATCTCGAAGCCGATCGCCTCGTGGAGTCGTGGAGCGACTTCTCGGCCTGCACCGGCATCCAGATCGACTATCAGGGCTCGAGCGAGTTCGAGGCGCAGATCGCCGTGCTCGCCGAGGGCGGCAATGCACCCGACATCGGCATCGTGCCGCAGCCCGGACTGCTCGCCCGTCTCGCCGAGGGCGGATGGCTCATCCCCGCTTCGGAGGCGGTCGAAGCCCACGTCGACGAATTCTGGTCGGAGGACTGGAAGACCTACGGAACCTACGACGACACCTTCTACGCAGCGCCGCTCATGGCGAGCATCAAGGGGTACATCTGGTACTCGCCCAGCGAGTTCGAGGAGAACGGCTGGGAGATCCCCGCGACGCTCGACGAGCTCGAGGCGCTGTCGGAGCAGATCGCGGCCGACGGCGACCGCAAGCCGTGGTGCGTGGGCCTGGAGTCCGGCGACGCCACCGGGTGGCCGGGCACCGACTGGATCGAGGACTGGATGCTGCGTCTGCACGGCGCCGACGTCTACGACCAGTGGGTGACCCACGAGATCCCCTTCAACGACCCGCAGGTCGTGGAGGCCTTCGACGCCGTCGGCGGATACCTGAAGAACGAGGACATGGTCAACGGCGGCATCGGCGACGTGTCGACGCTCGTGACCGAGGCGTTCCAGACGGCGGGACTGCCGATTCTCGACGGCGAGTGCTCGCTGCACCACCAGGCCTCGTTCTACGAGACCTTCTGGAACCCCGAGGGCGGCGATGAGGTGACGGTCGCGTCCAACGGCGACATCTTCGGATTCCTCACCCCGCCCGCGAACGCCGGCGACCCGCTGTCGGTCACCGGCGGCGGCGAGTTCCCGGTCGCCTTCACCGACGCCGAAGAGGTCGAGGCGGTCCGCGCCTACCTCTCCAGCGACACGTGGGCGAACAACCGGGTCAGCCTCGGCGGCGTGATCAGCGCCAACACGGGCGTTGACCCGGAGAACGCGTCGAGCGAGCTGCTCGTGCAGTCGATCGAGATCCTCCAGGACCCGGAGACGACGTTCCGCTTCGACGGTTCGGACCTCATGCCCGGCGCGGTCGGGGCCGACTCCTTCTGGAAGGGCATCGTCGCCTGGGTCTCCGGCGATGACACCGAGACGGTCGTCGACGAGATCGAGGCAAGCTGGCCCGCCAGCTGATCGGTTCGCTCCTGGGCCGAGGCGGTAACGGCGCCGCCTCGGTCCTGGAGCCTCCGTCGCCGCACCATGCTTCAACGACGAAGGGAAGACCTCGATGACAACCGCTGACCTCACGGGGAAGATCCTGCAGGTGGTGATGGGGCTGGTGATCTTCGCCGCCATCATCGGCATCCTCGTGCTCCTCATGGGCCGCGGGCCGAAGAAGGGCAGGGACTACTGGCAGCTGACGTGGTTCCTGCTGCCGGCGATCCTCCTCCTGGCGATCGGCCTCATCTGGCCGGCGGTGCGGACGACCGGGCTGGCGTTCCTGGACAACTCCGGGAACTTCAGCTTCGACAACTTCGTGTGGATGTTCACGCAGCCCTCGGCCATCCGCACCCTCATCAACACGGTCATCTGGGTGCTCTTCGTCCCCACGATCTCGACGGCGCTCGGACTGGCGTACGCCGTGTGGATCGACAAGTCGCGCGGTGAGCGCTTCTACAAGGCGCTGGTGTTCATGCCCATGGCGATCTCCTTCGTCGGCGCGGGCATCATCTGGCGCTTCGTCTACGAGTACCGCTCGGCCGGCCGCGATCAGATCGGTCTGCTGAACGCCATGGTCGTGGGACTCGGCGGCGACCCCGTGCAGTGGCTGCAGACCGATCCGCTCAACACCTTCCTGCTGATCGTCGTCATGATCTGGATCCAGACCGGATTCGCGATGGTCGTGCTGAGCGCGGCGATCAAGGGCATTCCGACGGAGCAGATCGAGGCGGCGCAGCTCGACGGCACGAACGCGTGGCAGCGCTTCTCGAACGTCACCGTCCCCGGGATCCGCTCCTCGCTGGTTGTCGTGCTGACGACCATCTCGATCGCGACCCTCAAGGTCTTCGACATCGTGCGGACGATGACCGCCGGAAACTTCAACACGAGCGTCGTGGCCAACGAGATGTACACGCAGGCGTTCCGCGCCAGTGAGGTCGGGCGCGGTTCGGCGCTCGCTCTGATCCTGTTCGTGATGGTCCTTCCCATCGTCATCTACAACGTCAACGTCCTCCGCAAGCAGAGGGAGATCCGATGAGCAGCGTGGCCCCGGTCGATCTTCCGATCGACGACGAGCGAAAAGAAGACGCCTTCGAGGAAGCGGCAGAAGGCACGCGCACGGCTCGCGCGAAGCGCCGTCTCACGTCGCGCTGGGCGACGCTGGCCGCGCTCATCATCGCGGTGCTGTGGACGATCCCGACGTTCGGCCTGTTCGTCTCGTCGTTCCGTCCGGCGGAGCTCATCCAGACCACCGGCTGGTGGACGATCTTCCAGAATCCCGGATTCACGCTCGACAACTACCAGGACGTGCTGTTCTCGCCGTCGATGTCGTCACCGCAGCTGGGGGCGTACTTCGTCAACTCGCTCGCGATCGCGATCCCGGCGACGATCTTCCCGCTCGTGCTGGCCTCGATGGCGGCCTACGCGTTCGCGTGGATCAAGTTCCCCGGCGCCAACACGCTGTTCATCTTCGTGTTCGCGCTGCAGATCGTGCCGCTGCAGATGGCCCTCGTGCCGCTGCTGCAGACGTTCTCGTTCTGGCTGCGCCCCGGGCAGGCCTGGCTCCACGACGTCATCCCGATCATCCCCGAGCAGAACTACCTGCCGGTGTGGATCGCGCACACGATCTTCGCGCTGCCGCTGGCGATCTTCCTGCTCCACAACTTCATCTCCGAGATCCCGCGCGATGTCATCGAGGCCTCCCGCGTCGACGGCGCCTCCCATGCGCAGATCTTCTTCCGCATCATCCTGCCGCTGGCCACCCCGGCGATCGCCTCGTTCGCGATCTTCCAGTTCCTGTGGGTGTGGAACGACCTGCTGGTCGCGCTGATCTTCTCCGGTGGCACGCAGGATGTCGCTCCGCTGACCCAGCGGCTGGCGGAGATGGTGGGCTCGCGAGGTCAGGATTGGCAGCGGCTGACGGCGGGGGCGTTCGTCTCGCTCGTGGTTCCCCTGGTGGTCTTCTTCTCGCTGCAGAGATTCTTCGTGCGAGGTCTGCTGGCGGGATCGACGAAGGGCTGAGGCGAGGCGTCCGATACACTGAGGAGTCGAATCGATTCGGACGCTCCTGTCCGCGATCGGCATCACGGCGCATCCGCCGTCTCCTCTGCGCCAGACCGGTCATCCCCGGCCGACGCCCCGTCACGCCGCTGAAACGAAGTCCTCTTGCTCGATACCGCCTCTCTCCCTGTACAGAACCCCGCTGATCCTCGTCCGACCGACGGTGCGCGAGCACCGGAGACCGCGACCACCCGTCTCCCGCGCACGGCGGGGTCTCCCACGGGCGCCATCCGCACCCTCGGCACGAATCCGGCGACCGCGCCGATCGTCCTGCACCCGGGGGATGCGATCTCGACGCCGCGGCGGGTGCTCTACGTCATCCTCCTCGGCGCACTCACGGCGCTCGGTCCCTTCACCATCGACCTGTATCTGCCGGCCTTCCCGGTGCTCGAGGCCGACTTCCAGACGACGGCCGCGGCGATCCAGCTGACGCTCACCGGCACGATGGTCGGCTTCGCTCTCGGTCAGCTGATCGTGGGCCCGCTGAGCGACAAGGTCGGCCGCCGCATCCCGCTTCTCGCGGTCACCGCCCTCCATGTCGTGGCGAGTGTGGCCGCGGCGATGGCACCCACCCTGGGGACACTCGGCATCGCCCGCGTGTTCATGGGGATCGGGGCTGCCGCCGGCGGCGTCGTGGCGATGGCGATGGTGCGCGATCTGTTCGGCGGCCGGCGCCTGGTGGTCATGCTCAGCCGGCTCGCGCTCGTGACCGGGGTAGCCCCCGTCGTCGCGCCGCTCATCGGCTCGGCCCTCATGGAGGTCATGCCCTGGCGAGGGCTGTTCGTGGTCCTCGCGTGCTACGGCGCGCTGATGTTCCTGTGCGCCATCCTGCTCCTCCCGGAGACCCTGCCTCCGGCACGCCGTCTGGACCGCGGCAACACGACGATGGTTCAGCGATACAAGAGCGTGTTCAGCGACCGCGTGTTCCTCGGCGTGCTCGTCATCGGCGGAATGGCCTTCAGCGGGCTGTTCTCCTACCTTTCCGCGTCTCCGTTCCTCTTCCAAGAGGCCTATGGCCTGACGGCTCAGGAGTACGGCCTGCTGTTCGCCGTCAACTCGCTCGGAGTGGTCGTCGGTGTGCAGGTCGCCTCTCGCCTCGCGGCGCGATTCGGGCCGCAGTGGGTGCTCGCGTTCTCGACGGCGACGCTCGTGATCGCGGGGACGACGATCATCGCGACCGATCGGCTCGGACTCGGTCTGTGGGGCACCGTCGTGCCGCTGCTCGTCTTCATGACCGGAGTCGGGTTCACCATGCCGTGCGTGCAGGTTCTCGCGCTGGACCGGCACGGGAAGGCGGCGGGGACGGCCGCGTCGATCCTCGGCGCCGTCAATTTCGGCGTCGCGGGGCTGGTCTCTCCGATCGTCGGCGGCGTGTCGCACGGCGCGGCGATCACCGCGACGACGATGGCGGCCGTCATGGTCGGCTGCGGTCTCCTCGCGGTGGCGGCGCTGTGGTTCATTGTCCGTCCGCGTTCCGTGGAGCGGCTCACTCCCTGAGCCGGCCCTTCCGGATCGGGGTCGGGGCACAATGGTCGGATGCCTCTTCCCTTCCGTACGCGGACGATGACGTTCTCGCTGGTCGCCCTCGGTCTCCTCCTGATCGCGCTGGCGACGGGACTCGGCGCGTGGGCGTTCGCCCGGGGCAACACCCCGTTCGCGATCGACGCCTGGTGGAACAACCTGCTCGTCGACGCGGCGGTGCCGCTGGCGGGGCCCGTGTCGCACGCCATGAACGTGATCGGAGGCGGGTGGGTCGGTGTGCTCGTCGTGCCGCTCGGCGGCGCGGGGGCTCTCATCGCGGTGCGTCGACCATGGGCGGCGGCCTTCTTCCTCACTGCCGAGGCGGTGTCGGCGGCACTCGTTCAGCTGCTCAAGCACCTGTTCGGCCGCGCGCGACCCACCGAGATCCTCATCATGTCGGATTACGGGTCCTACCCGTCGGGTCACGTCGCGAACGCAGCGACCATCGCGGTGTGCGCGGTCGTGCTGTTTCCACGGCTCGTCGTGGCGATCATCGGGGCGGCGTGGATCCTGCTCATGGCCTTCAGCCGCACGTACCTGCACGCTCACTGGCTGAGCGACACCGTGGGCGGTGCGCTCGTCGGTGTCGGTGCGGCGCTCGTGGTCGCGGCGGTGTTCAGCGTGCCCCTCGCGCGGGAACCACGCCTCGTCGCATCCCGCGGCACTGCGCGTCAGCCCGAGGACGGGTCAGATTCCGGCGACGCGTTCGGGGTGCGCGTGGATCGCGAATGAGCCGTTGCGGCTGAACCCGACGAGGGTCAGCCCCGTGTCGTGCGCCAGTTGCGCCGCGAGCGTCGACGGCGCCCCGACCGCCGCCAGCATCGGGATGCCCGCAAGCCGCGCCTTCTGCACGAGCTCGAACGACGCCCGCCCCGACACCTGCAGCACGTGCTGTGCCAGGGGGAGTCTGCCCTCGCGGAGCGCCCACCCGATCACCTTGTCGACGGCGTTGTGCCTGCCGACGTCTTCGCGCACGCACACCGCGGTGCCGTCCGGTGCGAACAGGCCGGCGGCGTGCACGCCCCCGGTGGCGTCGAAGACCTGCTGCGCCTCGCGCAGCGTATCGGGCAGCTGGGCGACGACCGCCGCATCGACGAGCGGTTCCGCCGCCTCGAGGGGGAGCCGCGCGGTCTTGGCCACCGCCTCGATCGACTCGGTGCCGCAGATGCCGCACGCACTGGTGGTGGTGCTGTGTCGTGCGGCGGCGTCGGAGGGCGGCACCGCGCCGGCGCCGAGGTGGGCGTCGATAACGTTGTAGGTCTGTGCGCCCTCGGCGTCGCGCCCCGCGCAGTACCGCAGCGATCTCAGCTGCTCGGGCGCCGTGAGCACGCCCTCGCCGACGAGGAACCCGGCGACGAGGTCGAAGTCGTCGCCCGGCGTGCGCATGGTCACGGCCCAGGATGATCCGTCGATGCGGATCTCCAGCGGCTCCTCGGCGGCCAGAACGTCTTCGCGGCGCGAGACGGCGTGGACGCCCTCGCCGTCGGCATCGATTCGCACGCGGACGACGCGGCGACGGGCGGTGGAACGAGCCATTCCCACACGATATCCCGGCTCGCGAAAGACGGATCGGCGGCCTCGAAACGATCCGCCGTAACGGCGCCGCGAACCGATCTCGGCACCTATCGTGGAGGGATGACATCTCTTCGCGCCGCCGTCGTGACCGTCTCGGACCGGTCGCACCGCGGCGTGCGCGAGGACTCCGCCGGCCCGGTCGCGGTGGCGGCGCTGCGCGAGGCGGGTTTCGCGTGCGACGACGCGTCGATCATCCCCGATGGCGTCGACGCGGTCGAGAAGGAGCTTCGCGCGCTCATCGGGGACGGAGCGCGGGTGATCGTCACGTGCGGGGGCACGGGCGTCTCGCCGCGCGACCTCACGCCGGAGGGCACCGCGCGCGTTCTCGATCGTGAGGTTCCCGGCGTGGCGGAGCGCCTGCGGGCCGACGGCGCCGCGGACACCCCGCTGTCGGCGCTCTCCCGCGGGCGGGCCGGCGTCGCCGCGACGACGTTCATCGTGAACCTCCCCGGCTCGCCGAAGGCGGTCGCTTCCGGAATGCCCTTCCTCGTGCGGATCGCCTCGCACGTCGTGTCACAGCTCGAGGGGGGAGACCACTGATGGATGCCGGAGTCGTCATCGCCGAGATCAGCGACACGCCCATCGACGTCGCCGCCCACATCCACGCCGCGACCGATCCGGCGGTCGGCGCGCTCACCACGTTCATCGGCACCGTGCGCGACCACGACCCGGAGGCGGCCGGCAGCGTCGAGGCGCTCGAGTACTCCGCGCATCCCGACGCTCCGCGCATCCTGCGGGAGCTGGCGCAGAAGGCGGCCGGCGAGCACGCGCTGATCGCCGTGACCCACCGGGTCGGGCGCCTCGCGGTCGGGGATGTCGCCGTCGTGGTGGTGGCCGCATCCGCCCATCGCGCCGAAGCGTTCGCCGCCAGCCGCGAGCTCATCGAGGCCATCAAGTCCGACCTGCCGGTGTGGAAGAAGCAGCAGCAGAGCGACGGGGCATCCGCCTGGGTGGGGATCGGATCGTGACGGGCTCGCGTGGAACCCTCGTCGATCGCTTCGGCCGCGTGCACCGCGATCTGCGCATCTCGCTCACCGACCGCTGTTCGCTGCGCTGCACCTACTGCATGCCCGCAGACGGCGTGGAGTGGCTCGCGAAGGACAACATCCTCACCACCGACGAGCTCGCCCGGGTCGCCGCCGTGGCGGCCAGTCTCGGCATCACCGAGGTGCGCCTCACCGGCGGGGAGCCGCTCCTGCGCAGGGACGTCGTCGACGTCGTCGCCCGGATGGCGGCCATCGAGGGGCCGGAGGGTCCTCTCGAGGTGTCCATGACGACGAACGCGCTCGCCCTGCCGAAGCTCGCCGGGCCGCTCCGCGACGCCGGACTCGCTCGCGTGAACATCTCGATCGACACGCTGCGCCGCGATCGCTTCGCCGAGCTCACGCGGCGCGATCGGCTCGACGACACCCTCGCCGGCATCGACGCGGCACGCGCCGTGGGGTTCGCGCCGCTGAAGTTCAACGCCGTTGCCATGCGAGGCGTCAACGAAGACGAGCTCGTCGACCTCGTGCGCTTCGCGGTCGACCACGAGGCGGAGATGCGCTTCATCGAGCAGATGCCGCTGGATGCCGGCCACATCTGGTCCCGCGTGGAGATGGTGCGGGGCGAGGAGATCCTCGAGACGCTGCGCCAGGCGTTCACCCTCGAGCCGGTCGGCGAGCGCGGGGCGTCGCCGGCGGAGGTGTTCCACGTCGACGGCGGGCCGGCGACGGTGGGCGTCATCGCGTCGGTGACGGCACCGTTCTGCGGTGCGTGCGATCGCGTGCGGCTGACCGCCGACGGCCAGATCCGCAACTGCCTGTTCGCGCGCGAGGAGTCGGACCTGCTCCCGCTGCTGCGGGGGGATGCCGACGACGACGACATCGCCGACGTCCTGCGGCGCTCGATCGCGGGGAAGCTTCCGGGTCACGGCATCGACGAGCCCGGCTTCCTGCAGCCGCAGCGGCCGATGAGCGCCATCGGCGGCTGATCCGGTCAGCCGGCTTCTCCCGCCGCGAGCGCGGCCCGGATGCGAGAGGTCTTCGCCCGCGCGAGCGCGCGATCATCCCCGCGAACGATCGCGACCATCTCCCTGGCTCGCGCCATCACGGCATGAGCGCGCAACCGCACGGTCCAGCGCGAGCGGTCGGTGCGTGGGGACGGCGAGGAGACTCCGGCGAACGAGATGATCCGGTCGGCGACGGAGGTCGCGTGCTGGTGCATCACCGAGTGCGCGGCGCCGGCGACCTCGACCACCTCCGCGTCGCGTGCACGATCGCGCAGCATGGTCGTCCATGCCGCGGGGGAGACGCGATCTCGCGTGCCGCGGACGATGAGGACGGGTGCTGCGGCCTCGCCGATGCGGTCCTCCATCCGATAGGCGAGCATCCGGGGCATCGTGCGGAAGAACGACCGGAGCCCCGTGAAGGCATAGGAGATGGCCCCGAGAAGTGCGACACCGGGTGGTTCGTGCATGCTGGACCGGACGAAGTCGATCGCGACCAAGACGAATCGTCGCTGCCAGGGCGCGACGACGGGGCTGATCAGCACCACGCCGCGCAGGTTCGCGCCTCTGCACGCCGCCGACGTCACCACCTGACTCCCCATCGAGTGACCGATCAGCACCACATCGCGCAGTCCGCGCACCTCCATGGCGCGGATCACGATGTCGGCGTACTCGTCGATGTCGAGCGGATCGTCGTGGAGTCGGATGCCGGCGAAGCCCGGCAGGTCCAGGGCGTGCACTCTGCCGTGCGGGAGCAGCCGCGGGGCGAGCCGTTCGAAGATGCCGACGCCCATGCCGATGCCGGGCACGAGCACGAAACGGAGATCGCCGACGCCGCCGACATGCGTCACGCGCGTGTAGGTGCCGGCGTCGTGGATGCGCTCGACGCCGACCCGCGGATGACTCGCCAGCTGATCGGACGGCGGGTCACCCACCCGCGAACGGGGGCAGCACGTCCACCGTCGACGCCTCGTCGAGGGGGGTGGCGTCGTCGGCGCGGACGCCGTCGACGAGCAGCGCGCAGCGAGGCAGCACCGCGCTGAGGGCCGGATGAGCGCTCGTGAGGGCGACGCGGAGCGCGGCGATGTCCGGTGCCGCATATGTTCCGGATGCCGCGCCGGCCGCTTCCTCCGCAGCGGCGAAGAACCTGACGGCGACGGTCGGCGGTGCGCTGACCGTGCTCACTTCGCACCCTTCCAGCCGTCGGCGAGCTTCGAGACCTCGTCGATGACCTCGGAGATCTTCGCCGGTCCGCCGCCATCGCGAGCCGCGACGAAACCCGCCACGAACGCCGCGAGGGGCGCTGCGGGCCTCGCGACGGCGTGAGCGGCGTCGCGAGCGAGGTCGAGGATGTCGCCGGTCGGCACGGCTTCGACGGACAGGTCGAAGCGCTCGCGCATCGTCACGACCCACGCGTCGAGGTCTTCCGGGCTCAGGTGCGTCGGTGAGTCGGCCATGTCATCCTCCGATATCCGGGCGACGGACGCCCTGCCTCCAGTTTCGTCCAGATCGGCTCGCGTGTCCACGTCGGCGAGGTGATCCTCGGCCATCACCGGATGCGCGCATTCCAGCGTGTGCATGAGCTCACGCACCGCAGCGCCTTCGAGACCGCCGGAGTCGTGCACGGCCTTCCGCAGCGCGGCGGTGCGGTAGCGGGCCGTGAGCCACTGTTTCCGCCCCGCGTCGTCCACCGGCACGACCGCGTCGGTGCCCGGCGGCACCGCGCCCAGCGCGGCGAGCGCATCCGTCGGCCTGCGCAGATCGCATGCGAGCACGAGCACATCATTGGCTGTCACAGCGCCGATCGCGGCGCCGATCCCGGCGGCCGGTCCGGCGAACGGCGGGTCCTCCCGGCACCACAGCACGCCCGCTCCCGCCCGCAGCGGGCGTCGCGGGCCGACGACGACGACCCGGACGGCGCCCGCGCGGCGCGCGGCATCCACCACGCGCTGCAGGAGCGTCTCGTCATCGATCGTCGCCGCGGCCTTGTCCGAGCCGAACCGTGTCGCGCGGCCGCCGGCCAGCACGATGGCATCGAGGGAGGGGGACGTCATGCCTCCGCGCGGCTCCACGCACCGGATCGGCCACCGGTCTTCGCCTCGAGGCGCACGTTCTCCAGCTGCACGAGACGGTCGATGCCCTTGAGCATGTCGACGATCGACAGGCCCGCCACCGAGACGGCGGTGAACGCCTCCATCTCGACACCGGTGCGGTCGGCCGTTCGCACCGTCGCTCGGATCTGCACGCCCTCGTCGACGATCTCGAGGTCGACGACCGCGCCGTGCACGCCGATGATGTGGGCCAGGGGGAGGAGGTCGGCCGTGCGCTTGGCGCCGGCGATCCCGGCGATGCGGGCGACGGCGAGCACGTCTCCCTTCGGCACCGATCCATCGCGCAGGGCCGCGACGGCGGACGCCGAGCAGCGGACGAATCCGCTCGCGGTGGCCGCGCGCACGGTGGGCTGCTTCTCGGTGACATCGACCATGCGTGCGTGACCGTCGCTGTCGAGGTGGGTGAAGGGCTGCTCGCTCATGAGACCAGCATGACAGTCACGAGGTCGCCCGCCGTGACGGCCTCGACCTCCGCGGGCACGACGGCGTACGCCTCCGCCTGCGCCAGGCCGCCTGCAAGATGGGAGCCCGATCCGCCCGCCGTCGCCGGGCGGACCGTCCACGCACCCGGATCGGTGCGGTCGAGCGCGGCGGGCAGGTACTGCCGGCGTCCGGGAGGCGTGCGCCATCCCGTCGCGGCGGGAACGGCGACCAGGGTGCGATCGAGCTCGCGGCACGCCTGGAGGTGCCGGAGCGCGGGCCGCACGAACGTCTCCCACGACACCGCGACGCTGACGGGGTTCCCCGGCAGGCAGAAGACGGGGATGCCGCTGTCGAGCACGCCGAAGCCCTGCGGCTTGCCCGGCTGCATGGCCACCTTGTCGAATCGGACGCGGTCGCCTTCGAGCACGTCGCGGACGACTTCGTACGCGCCCACGCTCACGCCGCCGGTGCACACGACCACGTCGGCCCCGGCGTCGGCGGCTGCGGCGAGGGTCGCGCGGAAGGCATCGGCGTCGTCTGCCACGCGCCCGGTGTGCACCACCTGCGCGCCCGCCTCCGTCGCGAGCCCTCCGAGCAGGACGCTGTTCGATTCGGGAATCTGGCCGCGCCGTAGCGGATCCCCCGCGGAGACCAGTTCGCTGCCGGTCGAGACGATGGCCAGCCGCACGCGGCGGCGCACGACCACCTCGGCGATCCCGGCTGCCGCCAGCGCCGCCAGCCGGAAGCCGGTCAGTTCCTCACCCGCGCGCACGACGATGTCTCCGGCGACGAGATCGGTGCCTCGACGTCGGATGTGCTGCCCGCGCGTGGGGGCGATCGTGACCTCGGTGCGCGTGAGCGAGTCGGCGAGCCCTGCCGTGGTGTGTTCGACCGGAACGACCGCGTCGGCGTCGCTCGGCACCGCCGAGCCGGTCATGATGCGCGCCGCCTCGCCGGAACGGAGCTGCGGGTCGTCGCTCGAACCGGCGGGAAGGTCTGCGACCACGCGCAGAGCCACCGGCGTCTCGGCGGTGGCATGAGCGAGGTCATCCGTGCGCACGGCGAATCCGTCCATGGCGGAGTTGTCGAAGACGGGGATGTCGAGGGCGGCGCGAGCGTCGACCGCGCCCACGAGCCCCCCGGCCGCGCCCACGGACACGGTCTCGACGGGGAGCGGATCGAGCGCGTCGAGGATGCGGGCGCGGTGCTGCTCGACGCTGATCAGCGCGTTCATGAGACGCTCGCCAGTCGCCGCGTGGCGGCCCGCCACGCGGCCATGCCGCCGTCGAGCACCGTCGCCTCGACGCCGGTGGCCCGGAGGGCGTCAGCGGCTGTCTCGGCGCGGGCGCCGCGTTCGCACACGACGACCACCGATGCCGCCTCGACCACCGTGGTGTCGCCCAGCACGCGGTCGAGCGGGACGTTCACGGCTCCGTCGATGCACCCATCGGCGAACTCGTCGTGTTCCCGCACATCGAGCAGGAGCGCGACGCGACCCGCCGCGAGCTCGCGGCGGAGCGCCGGGGCGCTGATCCGAGGGGCTCGGCTCGCCGCGCTCGAAGGCTGCGGCGCGGCCGGCCGCGACCGGAGGGGGATCTCGCGCTGGCGAGCGCCGAACGCATCGATGATGCAGATGCGACCGAGCAGCGGCTCTCCGACACCGATCACGAGCTTCACCGCTTCGGTCGCCATCAGCGCGCCGGCCTGCATGCACAGGGGGCCGAGCACACCGGCGGACGCGCAGTTCGGCGGCTCACCCGCGGTGCCGGGCGGGAAGAGGTCGGCCAGGCGCACGCCTTCGGCGGGAGCGGGCGGCGCCGCCCAGAAGACCGTCACCTGCGCGAATCCCGCGAGCACCGATCCCCACACGAGGGGAACGCCGAGTTCGGCGCAGGCGGCGTCGACCGCATCCCGGGTCGCGAAGGAGTCGCTGCCGTCGATCACGAGATCGCAGTCGGCGAGCAGTCGCGCGGCGTTGCCGTCGTCGAGACGCTCAGCGGCGGTCTCGACCGTGATGGCGCCCGAGAGGGCGCGTGCGCGCCGGGCGGCAGACTCGGCCTTCGCCGTGCCGACCGCGTCGAGGTCATGGATGACCTGGCGCTGCAGGTTCGACAGCTCGACCACGTCGTCGTCGATGATGCGCAGCAAGCCGACGCCGGCCGCGGCAAGGGCGAGAACAACGGGACTGCCGAGTCCGCCGGCGCCGACGACGGCGATGCGGGCGGCCGCCAGTCGGCGCTGCCCGGCATCGCCGACCTGCGGGAGAGCACGGTGCCGCGCGGTGCGCACGGCCTCGTCGTCGGTGAGCGCGTCGACCGGTGCCACGAGGGGCGGGAACGTCATGACACCACGCTACGCCGGATCGTCGGCGCGGATCGGCCCCGGCACGAGGAGGTGAGGCTCCTCGACGCGACGGTCGAGCAGCATCCCGAGCCCGCCCGCACCGGACGGAATGCCGGCCCCTGCCGCAGACGTTTCAGAGGGCATGATCGACTGGACCACGGTGAAGCCGTACTTCGAGACCGACGCGATCGCGCACCTTGCCACCTTGATGATGGATGGCTCGCCGCACTCTGTGCCCCTGTGGGTCGGCGTCGAGGGCGAGCGTCTCGCGCTGTTCACCGAGACCGACACGCTGAAGGACCGCAACCTCCGTCACGACCCTCGCGTCGCTGTCTCCGTCACAGCCGCGGACAACCCTTACTCGATGGCCTTCGTCCGCGGCACCGCGGTGGAGCGCATCGAAGGCGACGACGCCCTTGCCTCCGTCGACCGCATCGCACGTCTCTACACGGGTGAGCCCTATGGCATGCGGACCGGGCTCGCGGTGTGGCTCATCGAGCCGACGAAGGCCTGGGCGCGCGCCTATGAGGAGTGACCTTCGCTTCGTTGAGCCCGCTGAATAGGCGCACTTGCGGTGATAGTGTGGCAGAATGACCGCATTTCGGGTATCTGAGGCAGCTTCCCTCCTCGGAGTCAGCGACGACACCGTGCGCCGCTGGATCGATGCCGGTCGCCTCTCGACAACCGGTGAGGCGCCCGCGCGCGTAGACGGCGCCGACCTCGCCGCGCTCGCGGTCGAGATCGCTCGAGGCGCGGAGGACCCCACCGGCGTCGCCCGCAGCGCCCGCAACCGCTTCGTCGGACTGGTCACGCGGATCGAGGTCGACGGCATCATGGCGCAGGTCGACATCCAGGCGGGACCCCACCGCGTCGTCTCGCTGCTGTCGCGCGAGGCCGCGGAGGAGCTGGGTCTCGCGGTCGGGTCCCTCGCCGTCGCGGTCGTGAAGGCGACCAATGTCATCGTCGAGACCCCGCGGGAGGGCTGATGCGCCGGTTCGCTCTCCTTGCGGCGGTCGCCTCCGTGGCGCTCCTCGCCGGATGCACCGCTGCTCCAGCCGACGAGCAGACGTCCGTTCGCGTGTACGCCGCCGCGTCGCTGCAGGCCGCCTTCGACGAGCTGGCGGAGGGCTTCGAGCTCGCTCACCCCGAGATCGACGTCGAGCCCATCGTCTACGACGGGTCGAGCACACTGGCCACGCAGATCGTCGAGGGCGCTCCCGCCGACGTGTTCGCCTCCGCGAACGAGGCGACCATGGCCGATGTCGAGGCGGCCGGGGTCACCGCCGAGCAACCGCAGATCTTCGCGACGAACACCCTCGTGATCGCCGTGCCCGCCGGCAACCCCGGTGACGTCACCGGACTGACCGATCTCGCGGACCCCGCGACGGCCGTCGTCCAGTGCGCGGTCGAGGTGCCCTGCGGCGCGGCGACGGCGGCTCTTCTGGAGTCGGCCGGGGTGACCGTGACGCCGGTGAGCGAGGAGCAGAACGTCACCGCCGTGCTCACGAAGGTCGCCGCGGGTGAGGCCGACGCGGGATTCGTCTATCGGACCGATGCGGCGGCGGAGGACGCCGTGGAGGCGATCGTGCCGCCGGAGGCCGCCGACGTCGTCAACAGGTATCCCATCGCCGCGCTCTCCGGTGCATCCGATGCCTCCGCCGCTGCGCTGTTCGTGGAGTACGTGCTCTCCGAGGCGGGGCGCGACGTCCTCGACGAGCACGGCTTCGGCGCGCCGTGACGCGGCGCGCGGCGCCTCGCGAAGGCTTCCTTCCTCCGCTCCTGGCTGTTCCCGCCGTGCTGGGCCTGGCCCTTCTCGTGATCCCGCTCACGGCACTCGTCGGTCGCGTCGAATGGTCGACGCTGTGGACCGACATCTCATCGCAGGAGGCGGTCGCCGCGCTGCGGCTGTCGCTGCAGACGGGGCTGCTCGCGACGGCGTGCTGCGTCGTGCTCGGCATCCCCCTCGCCCTCGTGATCGCGCGCGCCGGCGATCGCCTGGCGGGTGTGCTGCGCGCGATCGTGACCGTGCCCCTGGTCCTTCCCCCGATGGTCGGCGGCGTCGCGCTGCTCTACCTCTTCGGGCGGTCGGGGCCCGTGGGCGCTGCTCTCGCGCAGTGGGGAGTGTCCCTGCCGTTCACGACGGGCGCGGTCGTCATCGCGCAGACCTTCGTCGCCCTGCCCTTCCTCGTGCTCGCGCTCGAGGGGGCCCTGCGCACGTCGGGCACACGCTACGAGACCGTCGCTGCCACGCTCGGCGCGGGTCGGTGGCGCATCCTCTGGCGCGTGACCCTGCCGCTCGCTCTGCCCGGGATCGTCGCGGGGGTGGTGCTCGCCTTCGCCCGCGCGATCGGCGAGTTCGGCGCGACGGCCCTCTTCGCCGGGAACGCGCCCGGCATCACCCAGACCATGCCCCTGGCGATCTACACCGCCTTCAACGGCTCCGGCGTCGGCCAGGGGACGGCGGTGGCGCTGTCGCTGCTGCTGCTGCTGACCGCGATCGCGGTGCTTCTGCTCGTGCGCGGGTGGCGACCGGGAGCGACGCGATGACCGACGCCGCCGCGTCGGCGACGCGGACAGCGCTCGACGCGCAGGTGCGCGTGGAGCGGGCCGGTGGATTCGTGCTCGATGCCGCGGTGAGCGCTTCGCCGGGGGAGACGATCGCGGTTCTCGGGCCGAGCGGAGCGGGGAAGTCGACGCTGCTCGGCGCGCTCGCCGGTCTCGACCGCCTGTCTTCGGGGCACGTGCGCATCGGCGACCGGGTCGTGTCGTCGCCGGAGGTGCACGTGCCTCCCGCTCGGCGCGGCGTCGCTCTGCTCGGTCAGGATCCGCTCCTGTTCCCGCATCTCTCCGCGCGCGACAACGTCGCCTTCGCCCTGCGCTCGCGAGGGGTGTCCCGCGCCGACGCCCGACGACGCGCGGAGGACTGGCTCTCGCGTGTCGGCCTCTCCGGCCTCGGCCCGCGGCGCCCCGCGGCGCTCTCCGGAGGGCAGCAGCAGCGGGCGGCCCTCGCCCGCGCGCTGGCCGCCGCCCCGCAGGCCGTGCTGCTCGACGAACCCCTCACCGGACTCGACGTCGAGACGGCATCCGAGATCCGCGGCGTGCTCCGCGACCAGGTTCGTGCCGTCGGGGCGACCACGATCGTCGTCACGCACGCCGCGGTCGATGCGGCGGCCCTGGCGGATCGCGTGATCGTCGTCGAGGACGGCGGCGTCGTGCAGTCCGGCACGGTCGCGGAGGTGCTCCGCGCGCCGGCCACGCGCTTCGTCGCGGCGGTGGCCGGGCTCGATCGTGTGCCGGGCATCGTGCGCGCCGGGGTATGGCGCGACGAGACGGGGATGCTGCAGCTGGCCACGCCGGGGGTCGCCGACGGCCGGGCGAGCGCCGTCTTCCGCCCCGGCGCCGTGCGCCTTCGAGCGATGGGGCGGGAGGACACCCGCGACGCGGCCCTCCCCGCGGACGGCGCGGCGGAGGGGGAGATGGCGTGGACGGCACGGATCGCGCGCGTCGAGCCGTCGCCGTTCGGCGCACTCGTGCAGACGACGGCGCCGGAGGTCGCCGCCGAGGTCGACGTGGAGGTGCTGGCCGGTCGTGCGCTGGAGGTCGGCGGCGAGGTGCATCTGAGTGTGGACGCCTCGAGCATCCGCCTGGTGCCGATGAGCGCTGTCGGCGCGTCGGAGTAGCCTGACGCGATGAGCGGCATCCGCGCGTACCGTCCTTCTGATCGCGACGCCGTCGCCGAGATCTGCGTGCGAACCGCCGACGCGGGTGCGGATGCGGCGGGCGTGCTGAGTGACGACGCGATCTGGCCCGTGATCTTCGTGCCGCCGTACGTCGAGCGGCATCCGGATCTCGCCTTCGTCGTCGCCGACGATCGCGACGTCGCAGTCGGGTACATCGTCTGCGCCCCGGACACCCGGGCGTTCGAGGACTGGTTCCACGATCACTGGTGGCCCGTGCAGGGAAGAGCCTGGGCGGCTTCTCCGCCCGCTGACACGCGCGAGGCGGAGATCCTGCGCTACGCCGCGAATCGCCGGGCCGGCGCCGAACCCTACGGTGACGCGCATCCGGCCCACCTGCACATCGACCTGCTCCCGGTGGCGCAGGGGCAGGGGTGGGGAAGGCGCCTGGTCGACACGCTTCTCGGCGCGCTGCGCGAGCGCGGCGTGACGGGTGTGCACCTGGTCGCGAGCGCCGAGAACGCGGGCGCCCTCGCCTTCTACCGGCGCCTCGGGTTCACGCCGGTACCCTCGCACGACGGCGTGCAGGCGTTCGCCATCGACCTCGCGGTGCGGTGAGGCGGAGCCTCGTCAAGCCCTCATGGCGAGAGGATGCCGCCGCGTAGCCTCGCGATCATGGACGATCTCTCCTCGCCGACCGGCCGTGAACCCGCGCTGCAGGCTGAGCCTCGCGCCGATGGCAGCCCCCCGCGCGCCCTGGTGCTCGGCGGCACCGGATACATCGGCGGTCGGCTCGTGCCGCGGCTGCTCGCGGCCGGATACCGGGTGCGCCTGCTCGCCCGAGACGCGCGTCGCGTCGCGGCCTTCCCGTGGGGCGAGCGGGTGGAGGTCGTGGAGGGAACGGCGACCGACGTCGATGCGCTCACCGAGGCGGCCGCCGACGCCGACGTGCTGTACTACCTGATCCATTCCATGTCGGCGGGGCGCGACTTCGAAGACGCCGATCGGCGCGCCGCCCACGCCGTCGTGCGCGCGTCGGAGGAGGCAGGCGTCTCGCGCATCGTCTATCTCGGCGGGCTGCATCCCGAGGGCGTGGACCTCTCGCCGCACCTGCGGTCTCGCGTGGAGGTGGGGGAGACGTTCCTCGACAGCACGGTGCCCGCTCTGGTGCTGCAGGCCGGCGTCGTGATCGGTTCGGGGTCGGCGTCGTTCGAGATGGTGCGCCACCTCACCGAGGTGCTGCCGTACATGCCGGCGCCCCGCTGGGTGCGCAACCGCATCCAGCCGATCGCGGTGCGAGACGTGCTCCACTACCTGCTCGGTGCCGCCCGCATCCCGGACGAGGTCAACCGGGCGGTCGACATCGGCGGGCCGGATGTGCTGCGCTACGGCCAGATGATGAACGGCTACGCGGTCGAGGCGGGGCTGCCGCAGCGCGCCATCGCGCCGCTGCCGGTCCTCACGCCGGGGCTCGCCTCCCACTGGGTGGGTCTGGTCACCCCCATCCCCGCATCCATCGCGCGCCCCCTGGTGGCATCGCTGCAGAACGAGTGCGTCGTCAAGAGCGACGACGTCGACGACCTCATCCCGCGTCCGGACGAGGGTCTCACCCCGTATCGCGACGCGGTGAGACTGGCTCTCGGCCGCGTCGACTCCGACCAGGTCGAGACGAGCTGGCGCGACGCAGACCTCGTCGGGGTGCCGAGTGATCCGCTCCCGAGCGACCCCGACTGGGCCGGCCGCACGGTCTTCACCGATTCGCGCACGGCGCTGACCGATGCTCCCGTCGACCAGCTGTGGAACGTCATCGAGGGCGTGGGCGGAGAGAACGGCTGGTACTCGGCGGGTCTCCTCTGGGCGATCCGCGGCTGGATGGATCGCCTCGTCGGCGGCGTGGGCCTGGCGCGCGGCCGCCGCAGCCGCGCGCGCCTCGGCGTCGGAGACGCCCTCGATTTCTGGCGCGTGGAGGCGATCGAGCCCGGGCGGCTGCTGCGCCTGCGGGCGGAGATGAAGGTTCCCGGTGCCGCGTGGCTCGAGCTGCGTGCGAGCGCGGAGGGGGAGGGCGCCCGCTACGACCAGCGCGCCATCTTCTTCCCGCGCGGGCTCACCGGCCGCCTCTACTGGCTCGCCGTGCTGCCCTTCCACGGGCTCATCTTCACCGGCATGGCCGCGCGCATCACGGCCGCGGCGGAGGATCGGGCTCAGGCCGCATCTGATTCGACCTGAAGCGTCATCGCACGAGTTCGCCGTGCGCGATCCGCACGGTGCGGTCCACGAGCGACTCCGGCACGCGCACGTGCGAGATCAGGACGACCGCCTGATCGTCGCGCGTCGCCTGCAGCAGGTCGGCCAGCAGCGCGTCGGAGGCCGCCGGATCGACGCCCGCCGTGGGTTCGTCGAGCACGAGGACGGGGAAGCCTCGCAGCAGCGCGCGCGCCAGCGCCAGTCGCTGCGCCTGCCCACCCGAGACGAGCGCGCCACGCTCGCCCACGCGGGCATCGAGGCCGCCGCGCTCCCGCAGCCAGGGGCCGAGACCGACACGCTCCAGCACCGCCTCGAGATCGGCATCCGTCGCGGTGTCGCGCGCGAAGACGAGGTTCTGACGGATGTCCTCGTCGAAGAGCATCGGATGCTGTTCGCACAGCCCGACCGTTCGGCGCACGTCGTCGGGGGCGAGCTCCGACACGTCGCGACCGCCGATCGTGTACCGGCCGTCGACATCGAGGAACCGCACCAGGGCGTGCGCCAGGGTGGATTTGCCGGCGCCGCTGGATCCGACCACGAGCAGGCGTTCCCCGGGACGCACGTCGAGGTCGATCCCGTGCAGGGCGGGCGCGGGCGCTCCGGGCCAGCTCACCGAGACGTCGCGCAGCGTCAGTCCGTCGCCCAGCGGGGGAGCATCGCCGGTCGCGCGCCGCTCGGCGGGGAGCTCTGCGGGTGCGGTCTCGGGCACGGTCGCCGCGATGCGCTCCGCGGAGCCGCGCACCTGCCGCCATGATGCGGCGGCGAGCGGCACCGCCGCGAACACCTCGAACACCGCCATCGGCACGAGCACGGCCACCGCGAACCCGGGGGCGTCGAGGGTGCCGGCCGTCACGAGCGGCGCGGTGGCGAACACCGCGGCGAGCGAGGCGAGCCCGGCCAGCAGCGAGACGATCGCGGCCGTTCCCGCCTGCGCCCCGGCTCGCCGCACGACCGCGCGGCGCAGGGCGCGGTCGGCCTCGTGCACGCGCCGGCGGCTGCCTCGCTCGGCGCCGAATGCGGCGAGCACGTCGAGGTTGGTGAGGTGATCGACCACGGCGTCGGCGAGGCGGCCCCGCAGGGTCGCGATGTCGCGCTCGGCGCGAGACCCGGCGACCCAGCCCCACCCCCACGCGGCGAGGCCCGCGGTGACGAGACACGCGAGCAGGGTGACGGCGGCCGGCCACGCCACGACGGCCACGAGCACCACCGCGCCGAGCGCGACGATGGCCGACGAGAGCAGCGGCTGGGCGACGCGCAGCGGCAGATTCTGCAGATCGTCGACGTCGTCGACGAGGCTCGACAGCACCGAGCCGCGTCGTGTGCGGGTGAGGCCGTCCGGAGCGAGCGGCTCCAGGCGGCGCAGCAGATCCGTGCGGGTGGTGGCCAGCTGTCGCAGCGCGGCGTCGTGCCCGGTGAGGCGTTCGAGGTAGCGGAAGCAGGCGCGCGCGATGGCGAAGAAGCGCACGCCCACCACGGCGGCGGTCAGGTACAGCACCGGGGGCTGCTCGCTCGCGCGCACGATGAGCCATGCGCTCACCGCCAGGAGCGCCACGGCCGAGGCCTCGGACGCGAAGCCGGAGGCGATCGCCGGCCAGAATCGACGCAGCGGTGGCATCGCTCCGCGCAGCACTTCGCGGGTGCGGGAGTCGGCGGCGTTCACGCGGGCACCTCCGCGGCGGCGAGGTCGATGACCTGGTCGGCGATCGCACGGGCGCTGTCGCGATGCGAGATCAGCAGCACCACCGCGCCGCCGTCGGCCTCGGCCCGCAGGGCGCGCCACAGCGACGCCTCGGTCTCGGCGTCGAGGGCGGCGCTCGGCTCGTCGAAGGCGACCACCGGCAGAGCGAAGCGCGCGCGACGGTACAGCGCTCGCGCGACGGCGACGCGCTGCGCCTGCCCGCCCGAGAGTCCCGCGCCCTGAACGCCGAGCACCTTCTGCGGATCGACGTCGTCGGCGCATGCCGCGATGAGGGATGCGCCGACGAGCGCCGCATCCGGTTCCTCGTCGCCGAGCGCGACGTTCTCGGCGACGGTGCCGGCCGACAGTCCCGGGCGCTGGCCCGCCCAGGCGAGCCACGACGGCGCGGTGAGGCGGCGGACGTCGCGATCGCCCCACGTCGCCGAGCCCGAGAAGTCCGCCGTGCCGAGGAGCGCGGCGAACACGCTCGACTTGCCGATTCCGCTGGGGCCGATCAGCACCGTCACGCTGCCCGGCGTGGCGGTGAACGACACCGGAGCCAGGGGGCGGCCGCCTCGGCTCACCCGCATCTCGCGGAGGGTCAGCACCCCGCTGCGCGGTGCGGGTTCCCGGGCATCTCGCTGCGCGTCGAGGTCGCGGGCGGCATCCAGCACCTCGAACACGTCGGTCGTGGCCGCGACCCCCTCGGCGGCGGCGTGGAACTGCACGCCCACCTGCCGCAGCGGCAGGTACGCCTCGGGAGCCAGCAGCAGCACGAACAGGCCGACGCCGAGGGCGAGGGAGCCGTCGATCAGGCGGAAGCCGATCGAGACGGCGATGATCGCCACCGAGATGCTCGCCAGGAATTCCAGCGCGAACCCCGACAGGAACGACACGCGCAGCACCTTCATCGTCTCGACGCGATAGCCGTCGGTGACGCGCTCGACGGAGGCGACGGCGCGGTGCTGCCGGCCGAACACCTTGAGGGTTCCGAGCCCCTGCACGGTGTCGGCGAATCGCGAGGCGAGGCGGCGCAGAGTGCTCCACTGCCGCGCCTGCAGCGTCTGCGTGGCCAGCCCGATCAGAACCATGAAGAAGGGGATCAGCGGCAGGGTCAGCACGACCGTGAGACCGGAGATCACGTCCTGCCACCACATCACCACGATCAGCAGCGGCGTGGCGACGGCGGTCATCACGAGCTGGGGAAGGTACCGCCCGAAGTACGCCTCGAGCGCCGCGAGACCCCGCCCGGCGGTCAGAGCGAGCGCCGTGGTCGACCGCTCGGCGAGCCAGCCGGGTCCGAGGCGGTCCACGGCATCGAGCAGGCCGTCGCGCAGCTGCGACTCCACGCGCGCGGCAGCGCGGGAGGACACCGCCTCCCGTGCCCACAGCAGCAGCGCCCGCACGGCCACCGCGCCGGCCAGCCAGGCGCCCGTCGCGGTGAGCTCGGGCCACGGCATCCCGTCGATCACACCCGTCACCGCGCGGGTGAGCAGCCACGCGACGCCCACGATGACGATCGTCTGGGCGACGGCGAGCACCGCGATCGCGACGAAGAAACCGCGTGAGGCGCGGGCATACCGCAGCAGGCGCGGGTCCACCGGAGGGGTGCGCCGCTCGGCTCGTCCTGTGTCGCTCACGTCGATTCGACCCTACTCGTTCGGATGCCGCGGGCCGCTCCCCGCCGGGAGAGCGGCCCGCGGGCGGGCGCGATCAGTGCGCGGCCACCGACGCCCGCTCGATCACGTCGCGGGTCACGCGCTTGCGGAACACCCAGTACGTCCAGGCCTGGTAGGCGAGCACGAGCGGCAGGAAGACCAGCGCGGCCCACGACATGATCGTCAGGGTGTAGTCGGTGCTCGACGCGTTCTCGATCGTGAGGCTGAACGAGGGGTCGGTGCTCGAGGGCATGACGTAGGGGAACAGGGCGAACCAGAGCGTCAGCACGGCCGCGACGATCGTCACCGCGCCGGCACCGAACGCCCAGCCTTCGCGGTCCCGCGCGTTGAAGATCACCGACATCACGAGGGCGACCGCCGCGATCCCGGCGCCGGCGATGACGAACGCGATCAGCGGCGCCTCCCGCCCGGCGGCGATGAAGATCGTCCAGACCAGGAACACCGCGGCGACCGCGACCGTCAGCAGACCCGAGCGCTTCGCGAGTGACCGGGCATCGCGGTGCACCGGGCCGTCGGTCTTCAGCGCCACGAAGTACAGCCCGTGGGTGAAGAACAGCAGGAGGGTGGTCGCCCCGCCCAGCAGTCCGTAGGGATTCAGCAGCGTCAGCAGCGTGCCGGTGAACTCGAAGTCCGCGTCGATCGGCACGCCCTGCACGATGTTCGCGACGGCGACGCCCCACAGCAGGGCGGGGACGGCCGAACCGATCACGATCATCCCGTCGAAGCGTCGCTTCCACTCCTCGCCCTCGCGCTGGTGCCGGTACTCGAACGAGACGCCGCGCGCGATGAGGGCGAGGAGGATGAGCAGCAGCGGCAGGTAGAACCCGCTGAAGAGCGTGGCGTACCACTCGGGGAACGCCGCGAACAGGCACGCGCCCGCGACGATGACCCACGTCTCGTTGAGGTCCCAGATGGGGCCGATCGTGTTGATGATCTGTCGTCGGGACACGTCGTTCCTGCCGAGGAACGGCAGCGACATGCCGACGCCGAAGTCGAAGCCGTCGAGGACGAAGTAGCCGACGAACAGGAAGCCGACGATCCAGAACCACAGGTAGGCGAGATCCATGATGTGCTCCGCTCTTGCTCAGTAGACGGTCGTGGGGGTGTCTTCGACGGACACGTCGTTCGGATCGGGGTCGTCGGGGCCGGGCAGGGGGTCAGGGCCCTTCTGCGCGGCCTTCTTGATGAGGCCGAACTCGACCACCGCGAGGGCCGCGTAGATCAGGGTGAAGGCGACGAGCGAGATCAGCACCGTCCACCCCGGCACGTTGGGGGAGACGCCGTCCTCGGTGAGCATGAGGCTGAAGACGATCCAGGGCTGACGGCCCATCTCGGTGAAGACCCAGCCGACGAGGCTGCCGAGCAGCGGCAGCGGAGCGGCCCAGATCGCCACGCGCCACGCCCACTGCGGCACATCCCGCTTGGCGTTCTTGCGGGTGAGCCACAGGCCGGCGATCGCGATGAGGAACGCCGCGCCGCCGAGGCCCATCATCCAGCGGAAGGACCAGTACGTGACCCACACGATCGGCATGTAGTCCACGCCGGCGCCGTAGAGCGTCTCGTACTGCGCCTGCAGGTCGTTGAAGCCCTCGACGCAGCCGTTCAGATCGTGCGTCGACAGGAAGGCCAGCAGATAGGGCACGCGCAGCGACCACACCTCGTGCGAGGCGTCGGGCGTTCCGATGGAGAAGATCGAGAACGACGCATCCGCCCCGCACGCGCTCTCCCACATCGCCTCCGCGGCGGCCATCTTCATCGGCTGGGTCTCGACCATGACCAGACTCAGCTGATCGCCGCTGAGGGCGACGCCGATGAACGAGACGACCATGAACCACAGGCCGAACCGCAGCGATGAGCGCATCGTCTCGAGGTGCTGGCCGCGGCGCAGGTGCCACGCCGAGACGGCGATGACGATGGCGGCGGCGAACATCCACGCGCTCGTGATCGTGTGGGGGAAGGCGGCGAGGACGACCGGGTTGGTGAGCACCGCGACGATGTCGACGAGTTCGGCGCGTCCGCCGTCGGCGGCCATCTGGTAGCCCACGGGGTTCTGCATGAAGGCATTCGCCGCGAGGATGAAGTACGCCGACAGGGTCGACCCGAACACGACGGCCCAGATGCTCGCCAGGTGCAGCTTCTTCGGCAGACGGTTCCACCCGAAGATCCAGACGCCGATGAACGTGGCCTCGAAGAAGAAGGCCATGAGCCCCTCGAACGCGAGCGGCGCGCCGAAGACGTCGCCGACGAAGCGGGAGTAGGCGGACCAGTTCATGCCGAACTGGAACTCCTGCACGATGCCCGTGACCACGCCCATCGCGAAGTTGATGAGGAAGATCTTCCCGAACAGCCGCGTCAGGTGCAGCCACTTCACATCGCCGGTGCGGTGCCACACCGTCTGGAAGATGGCGGTGACCAGCGCCATCCCGAGGGTGAGCGGCACGAAGAGGTAGTGGTAGAGCGTGGTGAGGCCGAACTGCCATCGGGCGAGGAGGAGGGGGTCGAGCAGTTCCACGGTGCACCTTCCGGGTAGGGGCGCTGGTTCAGGTGCCGTCAGGATATCCGGGTGTGGTCTGACCACACAACATCGAGAGGACGAGATGTCTCGTCGTCGAAGGAGTTCGGTAAGTTCGAGCCATGGCGAAAGCGGGGCCGGATGACGAGGTCGATCTGCTGATCGACGCGTGGTCGACGCGGCTTCCCGATGTCGACCTCACGCCGCTCGACGTGTTCTCGCGGCTGCGAAGGGTCGCGCTGCGCCTCGGGCGGCTTCGCTCGGCGGCTTTCCGGGGAGCGGGACTGGCGGCGTGGGAGTTCGACGTGCTCGCGGCGCTGCGCCGTGCCGAGCCGCCGCATCGCCTGTCGGTGGCGCAGCTGATCGAGGCCTCGATGATCTCGAGCGCCGCGATGTCGCACCGCCTCGACAACCTCGTCGCCCGTGACTTCGTCGCCCGCAAGGCCAATCCGCTCGACGGACGGGGTGTGCTCGTGCAGCTCACCGATGCCGGGGCCGACCACGTCGATGCGGCGATGACCGCGCTCGCGCAGCGCGAAGCCGAGGTGCTGGCAGGTGTCTCCGACGCCGATCGCGCCACCCTGACGAGGCTCTTGCGCACCCTGCTGGACGCGCCCGTCGACTGACGACTGCCCACCCGAGACGTCTCGCCCGCCGGGTCGTACGATGGCACCACGCCCATCCAGGGAGGTCGCCATGGTGCAGGTCCGCGTCGCCGGCGTCGCGCTCGACGCCTCGCGACAGCACGTCATCCTTCTCAAGCCCGTGGACGAGGTCCCGGGCGCCGGCAAAGTGCTTCCCATCTGGATCGGGGAGCAGGAGGCGACGTCGATCCTCGTCGCCGTCGAGGGTGCGCCGACCCCTCGGCCGCTGGCCCACGACCTCATGAAGACCCTCCTGGAGAGCATGGGTGGTGCGGTCGATCGGGTTGAGGTGACCCGCATCGAGGAGGGGACCTTCTACGCCGAGGTCACCGTGACCACGGCGCTGGGCGCGCGTGTCGTGGATGCACGCCCCTCCGACGCGGTGGCGCTCGCCTCGCGCACGGGATCACCGATCTGGGTCGCCGATGCCGTCATGGACGAGGCGGGCGTGACCGACATGCTCGCCGATGCGGAGGAGACCGAGGCGGCGGAGCAGAAGGTCGACGAGTTCAAGCGGTTCCTGGACGATGTCGATCCCGACGACTTCCGCAGCTGAGGTGACCGTCCTCCAGGTCGTCGCGGCGGTGATCGAGCGTGACGGTCTCGTGCTGGCGTGCCGTCGGCGCGCCGACCGCTCCGCGGGAGGGCTGTGGGAGTTCCCCGGCGGCAAGATCGAGCCGGGCGAGACGGCCGAGCAGGCGCTGCGACGTGAGATCGCCGAGGAGCTGGGGGTCGAGATCAGAGTGGTCGGCGAGCTGACGGCCGACGTCACCGTCGTGGGCGGGCGCAGCATCCGACTCGTCTGCCTGCGAGCGACACTGCTCAACGCTGCACCCGAGAGCAGCACCGACCACGACGAGCTGCGCTGGACGGCACCGGCCGACCTGCCGTCGCTGGAGTGGGCAGATCCCGACCTCCCCGCCGTCCGCCTCCTGTCCCGCCCCTGACCTCGCCCCGGAGCCCCCGGGCTCCCCCGGCCGCCCGGGGGCTCCGTGGATGTCGGAGAATCGCGCCGATGTCGGAGGATCGGCCGCGAATCATCCGACATCGGGCCGAATCTCCGACCATCGTGAGGGGCTCGGGTGAGGCGCACGGGCAGGACGCTCGGGCAAGGCCAGGCGCGTGGGCGCGGAGGCTCAGACGCGCGTGGCCGCGGGAGCACCCCTCCAGCCGAGCGCCGGAGCGACGTGCGTGGCGAAGTTCTGCACGAGCCGCAGGTTGAAGTCGACGCCGAGCTGGCTCGGGATCGTGAGCATCAGCGTGTCGGCCGACTGCACCGCGGCATCCTCACGCAGCTGCTCGACGAGGGCATCGGGTTCACCGGCGTAGGTCTTGCCGAACGTGGAGCGCATCCCGTCGATCACGCCGATCTGGTCGCCGCCCTGTGCGCCGCCGAAGTACATGGCGTCTTCGGCGGTCAGGATCGGGAAGACGGACCGGCTCACCGACACGCGCGGGGTTCCGGGATGGCCGGCTTCGCGCCATGCCGCGCGGAAGGCGTCGATCTGCGCAGCCTGGAGGAGATCGAACGGCGTGCCATCGGCCTCGGTGAGAAGCGTCGACGACATGAGGTTCACGCCGGTGCGGCCCGCCCACTCCGCCGATTCGCGATTGCCCGCGCCCCACCAGACGCGCGAGCGCAGTCCTTCCGACAGCGGTTCGATGTGCGCCCTCCCGGCCACACCGCCGAACGGCGATGCAGGGTCGCCGTCGGCGAGACCCTCACCGTCGATGGCGCGCAGGAACGTCGCGAAGTGCTCGCGGGCGATGTCGGCGCCGCGAGGGTCGCGTGATCCGGTGTAGCCGAAGGCCTCGTAGCCCCGCACCACGGTCTCGGGTGAGCCACGGCTCACGCCCAGCGCGAGGCGGCCGTCGCTGATGAGATCCACCGCTGCGGCCTCTTCGGCGAGGTAGAGCGGGTTCTCGTAGCGCATGTCGATGACGCCGGTGCCGATCTCGATGCGGCGCGTGCGCGCGGCGATCGCCGCCAGGAGCGGCATCGGCGAGGACTGCTGGCGGGCGAAGTGGTGCACGCGGAAGAAGACGCCGTCCGCGCCGATCTCATCCATGCCCTGGGCGAGATCGATGGCCTGGTGCATCGAGTCGCGCGCCGTGAGCTGCCGGCCGCCGCCGAGGGGGCCGTAGTGACCGAAGGAGAGCGTTCCGAAGCGTTCCATACCGGCTGCAACGCCGACCGCCGCGCATTCATTCCGATGGATGCAGTTGCGCGACCGTGCCGGAAACATCGACCCGCTAGCATCCGAGCGTGGATGTGGCGGTGCTGGGTGCGACGGGTGACGTCGGGCGCGCGGTGTGCGCGGGACTCATCGAGCGGCGGGTGATCCGCCCGACGTCGCGACTGCAGCTGGTGGGAAGGTCCGGCGGGGCGTCCGGACGTGCCGCGCACGGCCTGCGCGCCGACCTCATCGACGCCTATGACGAGCACGCCCCTTTCATCGACGTCGCCAGCGAACCCGACGACGTGGTCGCCGACGTCGTCGTGGTCGCCGCCGGACGCACCGTGCCGACGGCTCCGGACCAGGTCATCGATCGCGATGCGCTCGCCCAGGCCAACCTGGAGATCTTCGAGACGTATGCGCAGGCGCTCGCCGCGCACGGAAGCGGTCACGAAGTCGTCATCGTCGTCTCCAATCCCGTGGAGCTGGGCGTCGACGTCTTCGCGCGCGCCCTCGGGCGGCATCGGGTCATCGGCATGGGCGCGTGGCTGGACACGCTGCGGTTCCGACGCGAGATCGCCGCGGCGCTCGGCATCCGGCGTCAGCGTGTCGGCGGGTTCGTGGCCGGCCAGCACGGGGACGGAGCCGTGCCGCTGTGGTCGACGGTGCGGCTGCGCGGACTGGATGCCGACGAGCGACGCGGCGTCGTCGCCCGGCTCCGCGGCGACCGGGATCTCGACACCTTCGTCGACGAGGTCGCCCATGCCAAGCAGGATCTCGCCCGCCTCGGCCGCGGCGCTGCCGCCGAGGCGTTCGCCCTCGTCGAGGAGTGGCCGCCGGATGTGGAGGCCGTCGTGCGTCCGTACCTCACGCACACGAGCGGCGCGAAGACCGCGAACGGCACGGCGGGTGCCGCGATCGAGATGGTCGACACGCTCCTCGACGGACGGGAGATCGTCGTCGCGGGTCAGGTCGCCGTCGCCGGCGAGGTCTCCTTCGGCGGTGAGTCCGTACACGGGGTGCTGGGGCTGCCGGTGGTCGTCGGTCCCGACGGATGGTCGCGCATCCTCCTCGACGACCTCGCGGTCGATGAGGAGCGACGGCTGGCGGCGGTGTCCCGGCAGATCTCCTCCGCCCTGGCGGCGTGGACGAGTGCAGGGGTGGGCGATGGCGGTCGATGAGCGCTGGGTGGTGTTCGTGCGTGTCGCGGATCGCAGCGGAACGCTCACCGCGCTGTCGGAGTGCTTCTCCACGAGGGGCGTGAGTTTCGAGGCGTTCAGCACCCTCGATGTGCATGGCGGAGAGGGGCACATGGCGATCACGTTCCGGGCCAGCCGGCGCCTCGCGGAGGTGCTGGTGCGCACACTCGGCCGCTTCACAGCCGTGCGCGGCGTGCGTCTGGAGAAGGCGAGCGATCCCCGCGTGCGTGCGACCGCCGCCGTCGAAGGAGTCGAGGTCGCGGCAGCCGACGGCGTGGTCACCCTGTCCGTGTGGAGCGGGGCGACCCTCCTGGCGGGCTCGCTGGATGCTGTCGAGCGCGCCGTCGACATCGCGCGCGCCGCGGGGGCGACCGCCGTGTCGCTCACCGTGCTGCCTCCGCTCGGATGATGCCGCCGTAGCACACGCGGACGGCGATGTCTCCCGGCGGGGTCGGTTCATCTCGCGTGGGTAGGCTCGCCGCACCGACGGAAGGAACATCCATGACCACGCGCATCCTGCTCATCGGCGGCCACGGCAAGGTCGCCCTCCTGGCCGAACCCCTCCTCGTGGAAGCCGGCCATCACGTGACCGCCGTCATCCGCAACCCCGACCACGAAGCCGACGTGCAGGCGACCGGTGCCACACCGCTCGTCGCCGACGTGCAGTCGTTCGACGACGAGCAGATGCGCAACCTCGTCAGCGGCAACGACGTGGTCGTCTGGTCGGCCGGCGCGGGCGGGGGAGACCCCGAGCGCACGTACGCGGTGGACCGCGACGCTGCGATCCGGTCGATGGATGCGGCGGTCGCCGCCGGCGCGCGTCGCTATGTGATGGTGTCGTACTTCGGTGCCGGTCCTGACCACAGGGTGCCCGAGGACAATCCCTTCTTCGCGTACGCCGAGGCCAAGGCCGCCGCCGACGAGCACCTCCGTGCCGCCGACCTCGACGCGACGATCCTCGCGCCGAGCTCGCTGACCGAGGACGACGGCACCGGCATGATCGACACCGAAGCCGCGGAGGCCGGATCGGTGGCGCGCGCCGATGTCGCCGGTGTGATCGCCGCGGTGATCGCGGACGACTCCACGATCGGCCGCACGATCCGCTTCAACAACGGCGACACCCCGATCGCCGAGGCCGTCCGCGCCTGACGCGCGTCCGCGTCGGCCTCCCTGCGGAGGAGATCCCGCTCCGAGAGGATGATTCCTCGGGCGGATTCAGCCGGTCAGTGCAACACCGTTGCTTGTTGGGTTCGAGAGTAGCTTCTGGAGGGCTTCGGCGGGTGTGGCCCAGTTCAGGGTCTTTCGGGGTCTGGCGTTGAGTTGCGCGGCGACGTAGTCGAGGTAGTCGGCGGTGTAGCCAGCGAGGTCGGTGCCCTTGGGGAAGTACTGTCTGAGGAGGCCGTTGGTGTTCTCGTTGCTGCCGCGTTGCCAGGGTGAGTGGGGGTCGCAGAAGAACACCCCGTCGCGCAAGTCCAGGCTGGCTGTTACGCGTTCATGGGCGGCCATTTCGCTTCCTTGGTCCCAGGTGATCGAGCGGCGCAGATGCTCGGGGAGCAGTGTCATCTGGGTGATCATCTGGTCGGCGACTGTCTCAGCGTCACGACGGTGGGGCAGGTGCAGCAGGATTACGAACCGGGTGGCGCGTTCGACCAGGGTGCCGATCTGGGATAGACCGTCCTTCCCGATGATCAGGTCGCCTTCCCAGTGGCCGGGAACGGCACGGTCATCGACTTCTGCTGGCCGGTCGCTGATCATCACCATCCCGGGGATCTTTTTCCCCGAAGCTGCAGCAGCCTGCCGTTGCGTGCGGGCGCGGGGCTTGCGGGTCGTGCGTCCGGAACGCAGGTGGCGGGTCAGTTCGTTGCGGAGCTCGCCCCGGCCCTGCACGAACAGAGACCGGTAGATCGCCTCATGCGAAATGCGCATGCCTTCATCATCGGGGAAGTCCACCCTCAGCCGGTGACTGACCTGCTCCGGTGAACACCCCAGCCTCAGGCGCCGCTCCACCTCGACCCGCAACCGGTCATCCAGCGCGAGTTTGGAGGGCTTCGGGCGCACCATCCGCTTGTCCGCTCGGAACTGCGCGGTCGACGGTGAATACGACGGCGCCCGCAACGCGGGACGTGTGGTCCAGCGAGGTCGATAGCGGGGCGTCTTGCCCCGGTTCCGGTTCAGCTCCCGCATCACCGTCGATGGGGCACGGCCGATCACGCGAGCGATCTCCCGTATCGACTCCCCACGCGCTACCCCTACCGCAATCCGCTCACGATCAAGGATCGAGAGGAATCGACCCGATGGTTCAGAAAGAGACAGCGGCGCCATCCCGCCAGCATCCCGGAACCACCTCTCCGCACCCTGCCGCGACGCACCCGCAGCAACCGCCGCATCCTTCGTCGACAACCCCGCCGCGATCCCACACCAGAACCGCCGCCTCACCACCCGCAACACCACCACCCGACAACCCCTCTCACTCGAGGTGTTGCACTGACCCCCTGAACTCACCTCGCGGAGCGTCCTCGCAAAGAGGGATCTCCTCTCGAAGCGGGGCCGGGGGGACGGGCCCGGCTCGAAACGAAGAAGCGCTGCACCCCTCGGGGAGCAGCGCTTCGTTCGGCGGAGGATAGGGGATTCGAACCCCTGAGGGCTTGCACCCAACACGCTTTCCAAGCGTGCGCCATAGGCCACTAGGCGAATCCTCCCGGGCCCCGAAGGGCCGCGGACCATCCTAACGCACGCGCGGCGCGGGTCTCACGCGCGGGCGCGGGTTCCCGCCCCGGCGAAGGCGCTGCCCGGGCGCATGACGAGCGATCGGGGTGCGACGACGGCGAGGATGCGCCGCGCGACGGGTGCGTTGCGCAGCAGCGCCGCCGACGAGGCGGCGGCCGCGTCCGCGAGCGCGTCGGGGTCTCCGGCGGCGACCGTGCCCGAGGGTGCGTAGCTGGCTCGCTCGAGGGCGTCGGCAAGGGTCGCCATGGCCGCCTCGGGCGCACCGTGGCTCTGCGCGAGGCGCGCAGCCAGAGTGCGCGGGGTCTCGCTCGCGGGAACAGGAATGCCGAGGTCGATCGCCGTGTCCTGCACGACCAGCCACGCCGCGGCCGCGTCTCCCCGCCGTGCGGCGAGCATGAGGCGACGCGCTCGCACCGACCTCAGCGAGGCCGGCGCCGCCAGCAGCAGCACGAGGGCGGCGATCACACCGAGGGTGGGGAGGGCGTCGTCGGTGCCGCTCGTCGTTCCGAGGGCTTCGCCGCTCTCCTCAGCCTGTTCCTCTTCGGGCAGGAGGGTCGGCGTCGGGGTCGGCTCCGTCTCCTCGGTCTCTTCGGTCTCCGTGCCGCCGGACTCCGGACCGGCCAAGGACAGTGCCGCGGAGAAGCTGGTCGGCGTGCCGAGGCTGTTGGTGGGCTCGAAGGAGACCCACCCGAGCCCGTCGAAGTGGACCTCCGGCCAGGCGTGGAGCTGCGACGACGAGACCGAGTAGACCGTCTCGCGCTCGATCGCGTCGGTCGTCGAGGAGCCGGGAAGATAGCCGACCACGATGCGGCTGGGCATGTCGAGGGCGCGGGCCATGAGGGCGAAGGCGCCGGCGTAATGCACGCAGTACCCCTCCTTCTGCTCGAGGAACTGCGCGATCGCCTGCGCGCCCGTGCCGTCGAAACCATCCTCGACCGGCGCATCGAGCGAGTAGCGGAACTCCGGTCCGCGGAACCAGCTCTGCAGCGCGATGAGCGCGTCGTAGTCGTTCGTGGTCCCCTCTGTCACTTCGATCGCGAGGTCTTCGACGATGGCGGGCAGATCGTCCGGCAGCTGGGTCAGCTCCGGGCTGAGCCCGTCGGGGGAGGCCTCGTCGGCGCGGATCTGCTCCCGCGTCGGCCGCGGCACCTGCGTGACGACCTCGTAGTCCTGGTCCTGCGTGCGCGCCCCGTCGCTGACGACGGTGCGGTTGTAGGGCACGGTCGACCAGTCGCCCTCGAGCCCGCTCACACCAACGGCCGGGAACGGCATCGGCAGCCACGTCGAGGAGAGGCTCTGGATCGACACGTCGGTGGTGTACTCCTCCACGCGCACGTCGGGGGGGACCGAGACCGGCTCCATGGCGGTCTCGTCGTCGAGCACGGCCGTCTCGTCCTCGTCGGGAAGCCAGACGGCGCCGTCGAAGGTCGACAGCGTCGTCGCGCGCAGGTACGGCGGCAGCGGAGCGCTGCTGCGCACGCGGAGCACCTCGACCTCGCGGGGCCTGCGCAGGTCGTCGCCGAGCTGCAGCGTCGCATCGATGCCGCTGCCGACGTTCAGGCCGCCGGGGAGGCTCCGGGCGACCGGCTGCGGAAGGGCCGGGGCGACGACGAGCGTGACGACGACCGCGACGGCGCCGATCCCGACCGCGGTGGCGGGGATGCCCGCTCCGCGGGTGGCCGCACGGGCCGCGGGCGCCTGGCGGGAGAGCGTGTCGACGCGCATCAGGAAGAGGATGGAGGCGGCCAGCAGCACGAAGGCGACGACATCGAGGTCGTCGGGCACGACGATCGACGGGATGAGCGAGACCGCGATGAGGGCGATGCCGGCCAGCAGCGGCATACGGGCGGTCACGACCACGTGGTCGACGATCACCGTCAGGAGTCCGACCGAGGCGACGATGAGGAACGCCAGGGCGGGGCCGGCGCGGAGCGGGGCTGCGCCGTACGTGATCTCCTCCGCCGCGGTCGCGAGGAGCTGCACGAGCTCGTCGGCCGTACCGGCGGTGGGGATGATCCACAGCAGCGCGGTGTCGCGGAGGAAGACGAGCATCATGAAGGCCGCCCAGACGCCGGTCTCGATGAGCGTCACCGCGAGCGCGGCCAGGCCCCCTCGGCGCGCCAGGAAACCGGCCGCCAGCACGAGGAGGACGAGGGTGAGCGTTCCGGGCATCCACTGCGCCGGAAGCACAACGCGCGCGAGGGGGAGGAGCGCGGCGACGATCGCCGCGGCGATGCCCAGCGGCAGCATCAGCGCGATCCTCAGCCGGTCGCGACCGGCGACGGTGGACTCAGCCGACACGGTCACCCACCAGCCTCTCGCCGACGGCCGACCACGCCGCGGCGAGGTCCGCGTCCTCGGGGATCGCGGCGGCAAGCCAGCCCGCCTCCTCGGCGCGAAGGAGGACGTCGCCTCGGGGGGTCACCGCCAAGAGCATGGGAAGGGTGCTGTGGTGGGCGATCGGAGCGATGGCGCTCACGTCGGCGGGATCGATCCGACCCACGATCAGCACGACGGGGCCCGTCATCCCGCCGGTGAAGACGGGGGAGAGGCGCGCCAGGTGGTCGTCGGGGCGCGCCAGGAGGCTGGCGAAGCGGGCGGTCATCGCCTCCACCTCGATCACGTCTCCGCTGTCGAGGCGGTCGGTGAGGGTGGCTCCGTCGCTGTCGATGACGTCGACGCCGTAGCCGTCATGGACGAGGCGGGACACGACCGAGACGCACGCCGACACCGCGGCTTCGAAAGCCGGATCCGACCCGGGCGCGGTCATCGCCTCGGGTGACCACCGGAGCACCCCGAGATCGAGCACGACGGTCGCCTCGGGCGTGGACTCCTGCTCCTCCTGCCGCACCATGAGCTCGTCCCGGTGCGCGGTGGCGCGCCAGTGGATGCGCCGCATCGAGTCGCCGGACTGGTACGGCCGGGCGACGAGGTTGTCGGCGCCCTGACCGAGGTGCAGGTCGACCGTGAGTCGGCTCCCGCCGGATGCGCCGCCGGCGTCGGGGATGCCGGGCAGCTCGACGACGGCCGGCGTCACGGTCACCGCGGTGCGCTCGCCGCGCACGGTGCGGCGGCGGGCGAGGCCGAACGGGTCCGTCGTCGTGAGGGCGAAGGGGCCGAGGTCGTGGATGCCTCGGGTGAGGCCGGTGACCGTGTACGACCGCTCGACGGCGCGCTGCGATCCGCGCAGCCCGGAGGCGAGTGCGGGGAAGGAGCCGGTGGCTGTGCCTCCGAGTCCGCGCGGGAGGGTGTCCTCCCAGGTGCCGGGAGGGGTCGGGACCGCCGTGCGCACCGTCACCCGCGCGGTGACGACGGCGGTGTCGCCGACGCCGACCGATTCGGGGATCATGGTGCGCTCGACCGCCCCGGTGCGGCGGGTGAGGAACAGCGACAGCACCGCGGCGACCAGAACGGCGATCAGCAGCACGCCGAAGTAGAGCAGCTCCACCAGGCCGAGTTCGTTCGCGGCGATGAGGCATCCGACGGAGAGGATCAGCGCGCCGGTACCGCGGACGGTGAAGGGCCAGAGACGTCGCACGGTCACCTCATCCGCGTGTCGCCAGAGGCACCCGCACCGACCCGGCGATGGTCTCGAGGATGTGGGCCACCGCGTCGGCGCCGGACCGCGCCCGCGCGCCCCCGGCGGCCCGCGTCGGAATCAGACGGTGCACGAAGACGGGGGCGAGGAGTGCGGTGAGGTCGTCGGGGATCACGAAGCCGCGACCGTCGAGCGCCGCCCACACCTTCGCGGCGCGCACGAGCTGCAGCGTGGCGCGCGGGCTCGCCCCGAGCCGCAGGTCGGGATGGGTGCGGGTGGCGGAGGCCAGAGCGACGGCGTACTCCTCGATCGCCGGAGCGACATGCACGCGCCGGGCCCAGGAGATGAGGTCTTCGACCTGGGCCGCACTGACGACCGGCGTGAGTCCGCGCAACGGGTTCACCGTCTCGCGCTGCCGCAGCATGAGCGCCTCCGACGCGGGGTCGGGATAGCCCATCGAGATGCGCATCATGAACCGGTCGCGCTGGGCTTCGGGAAGCGCGTACGTGCCTTCCATCTCCAGCGGGTTCTGCGTCGCGACGACGAGGAAGGGCTCCTCGAGCTCATGGGACCGGCCGTCGACGGTGACCTGGTGCTCCTCCATCGCCTCGAGCAGTGCCGATTGGGTCTTGGGGGAGGAGCGGTTGATCTCGTCGGCGATGACGATGTTGGCGAAGATCGCGCCCGCCTTGAACTCGAACTCGCGCGCGACCGGATTGAAGACGCTGACCCCGGTGACGTCTCCGGGAAGAAGGTCGGGGGTGAACTGGATGCGCCGCACGCTGGCGTCGACCGACGCCGCGAGGGCGCGGGCGAGCATGGTCTTCCCGACGCCGGGAACGTCTTCGATGAGCAGGTGCCCCTCGGCCAGCAGGCACACGAGCGCGGAACGGACGGCGGCCGGTTTGCCGTCGATCACCCGCTCCACGGAGCCGATGATCGCGCGGGTCGCGTCGGTGAAGCTCTCGGCGGAATCGATCGCGCTCGCACCGGACGCGGTTCCGATGGTGGTCGTGTCTGTCACTGGGACTCCCCTCGCCCGCGGTGCGCGAGCATCCTCGCCCACGGCTCGATCGTAACAATGCGCATCGGCCACGGGGCCGGTCCGGCGCCGACTCGACGCGCGCACGAGAACCGTTAGACTGGGGGCAGCTCTCCGCGAGGCGGCATCCAGGCCAACTCCCCCAGGACGGAAACGTAGCAAGGGTAACCAGGCTCTGCCGGGTTCGCGGAGAGTCTTTCTTTTCCGGTGGGGATCTCCGGCGCGCTCGGCCTGTCTGCTCGGTGGAACATCCAGCGAACTCCGATGACCGCCGCGATGCCCGGCTCTAGGCTGGGAGCGTGGCGCAGAGCATCTACATCACATCCGCCGAGGGACACTCCGGCAAGTCCACCGTCGCCCTCGGAGTCCTCGAGACCCTGGGGCATGCGACCCCGCGGGTGGGGGTCTTCCGCGCGATCGCACGGTCGACCAAGGAGCGCGACTACGTGCTCGAGATGCTGCTCGCGCACGACGGCGTGGATCTCGCCTACGACGACTGCGTCGGAACCACCTACGACGACGTGCGCCGAGACCCCGACGCGGCCCTGTCTACGATCGTCGAGCGCTACAAGGCGGTCGAGGCGAAGTGCGACGCGGTCGTGATCGTCGGGAGCGACTACACCGACGTCGGCAGCCCCGCGGAACTCGCCTACAACGCGCGCATCGCCGCGAACCTCGGCGCCCCGGTCCTGCTCGTGCTCGGAGGACGCGCCGCACAGGGACAGCCCGAGCAGCTCGGCTCGACGGTGCCGCGCACGCCCGACGAGATGGGACAGATCGCCGCGCTCGCCGTCACGGAGCTGCTCCACGAACGAGCCGAGGTCTTCGCCGTCGTGGCCAACCGCGCGGGTGAAGACCTGGTCGCCGAGACCGCTGAGGCCGTACGCGCATCCGTGGCGGCCTCCATCGCCTCGCACCCGCGCGCGGATCAGGCCGCGGTCCCGGTGTGGGCGATCCCGGAGGACCGCTTCCTCGTCGCCCCGTCGATCCGCGGCATCATGCGATCCGTCGACGGCGAGCTGCTGGCCGGAGACCCCGACCTGCTCACGCGGCCCGCCCTCGGCGTCGTCGTCGCGGCCATGTCGATCGTCAACGTCCTGCCGCGTCTGTTCGAGGGCGCCGTCGTGGTGATCCCCGCCGACCGCGCCGAAGTGCTCCTGGCGACGCTCCTCGCGAACGCCTCGGGCACCTTCCCCTCGATCGCCGGCATCGTGCTCAACGGCGGGTTCGACCTCGCCGAACCCGTGCGACGTCTGCTCGACGGCCTCGGCTCGAAGGTCCCGATCATCACCTCCGATCTCGGCACGTACGAAGCGGCCGTGCGCATCATGTCCACGCGCGGGCGCCTCGCCGCCGACTCGCAGCGTCGGTACGACACCGCACTGTCGCTGTTCGAGAACCACGTCGACACCACCGAGCTGCTGCGCGCCTTCGGCGTCGCACGGGCGACCGTGGTGACCCCCCTCATGTTCGAGTTCCAGCTCATCGAGCGGGCGCGCGCCGGGCGCAAGCGGATCGTGCTGCCCGAGGGCGACGACGACCGCGTGCTGCGCGCCGCGGCGACGGTGCTCAAGCGCGGCATCGCCGATCTCGTCATCCTGGGCGAGCCGTTCGAGGTGCGTGCCCGCGCCCTCGAGCTCGGCATCGACATCCAGGCGGCGGAGGTGCTCTCGCCGTTCGATGCCGTGCACGTGCACAAGTTCGCCGACGAGTACACGCGACTGCGCGCGCACAAGGGCATGACCTTCGAACGAGCCGCCGACACCGTCACCGACGTGTCGTACTTCGGCACGATGATGGTCCATGCCGGCCTCGCAGACGGCATGGTCTCCGGAGCAGCGCACACGACCGCTCACACGATCCGCCCCGCTTTCGAGATCATCAAGACCAAGCCCGGCGTGTCCGTGGTCTCGAGCGTGTTCCTCATGGCGCTCGCCGATCGCGTGCTCGTGTACGGCGACTGCGCGGTCATCCCCGATCCGACGAGCGAGCAGCTCGCCGACATCGCCGTCTCCTCGGCGGCGACGGCGGCGCAGTTCGGCATCGAGCCGAAGGTCGCGATGCTGTCCTACTCCACCGGCGAATCCGGAACGGGAGCTGACGTCGACAAGGTGCGGGCCGCCACCGCCCTCGTGCGCGAGCGCGCCCCGGAACTGCTCGTGGAGGGACCGATCCAATACGACGCCGCCGCCGATGCGGCGGTGGGAGCCGCAAAGCTTCCGGGGTCGGAGGTCGCCGGCCGCGCCACGGTCTTCGTCTTCCCCGACCTCAACACCGGCAACAACACCTACAAGGCGGTGCAGCGCTCGGCCGGCGCCGTCGCGATCGGCCCCGTGCTGCAGGGACTGAACAAGCCGATCAACGACCTCTCGCGCGGTGCCCTCGTGCAGGACATCGTCAACACCATCGCGATCACGGCCATTCAGGCGCAGGGGGAATGAGATGACACCCGTCCTCGTCATCAACAGCGGCTCGTCGTCGTTCAAGTACCAGCTGATCGACATGGCGGCCGAGAACGTGCTCGCGGCGGGACTCGTCGAGCGCATCGGCGAGGAGACCGGGTCTGCCACGCACACCGTCTTCTTCTTCGCCGAGGAGGGCCCGGCGCCCGCGGTGCGCAAGGCCACCTCCACTCTCACCGAGCGTATCCCCGACCACACCGCAGGCTTCGACCTGATGATCCGGGCCTTCGCCGAGCACGGGCCGTCGCTCGACGACGAGCCGCCGATCGCCGTCGGCCATCGCGTCGTGCACGGCGGCGCGCGGTTCTTCGAGCCCACTCTCATCACGCCGCTGGTCGAGATCAACATCGACGAGCTGTCGGTGCTGGCTCCGCTGCACAACCCGGCGAATCTTCAGGGGATCACCGCGGCGAAGAAGGCCTTCCCCGAGGTGCCGCACGTCGCCGTGTTCGACACCGCGTTCCACCAGACCCTTCCCGCTGCTGCGTACACGTACGCGATCGACGCGGAGCTCGCCGCCGCGCACCGCGTGCGCCGGTACGGATTCCACGGCACATCGCACAAGTTCGTGAGCGAGGCGGCGGCCGACTTCCTCGAGCGGCCCCTGGAGCAGCTGCGCCAGATCGTCTTCCACCTCGGGAACGGCGCCTCGGTCGCGGCGATCGACGGCGGTCGCTCGATCGACACCTCGATGGGACTGACGCCGCTGGAAGGGCTCGTGATGGGCACCCGCTCAGGTGACCTGGATCCGGCCGTGCTCCTGCACCTGTCACGACGTGCGGGGCTGTCGACGGACGATCTCGACACCCTGCTGAACAAGCGCAGCGGCCTGCTCGGTCTCGCCGGCGCCTCGGACATGCGCGACATCCAGGCCGGCGTCGACCGGGGCGACGAGACCGCGACGCGCGCGTTCGAGGTCTACGTCCACCGCCTGCGCGCCTACGCCGGCGCCTACCTCGCCCAGCTCGGCGGCGTCGACGTCATCGTCTTCACCGCCGGTGTCGGCGAGAATGCGCCGGCCGTGCGCGAACAGGCCCTCGCGACCCTCGGATTCGCGGGCGTGCGCATCGATCCGGAGCGGAATGAGGCGCCCGCGCGCGGCATCCGCACCATCTCCGCCGACGACTCCGCAGTGACCGTGCTCGTCGTGCCCACAGACGAGGAACTCGAGATCGCGCGCCAGAGCCTCGAGGTCGCCCGCGGCTGAGACCGAGGCTGTCTCGGGCGTGCCCCCGATCCCCCTAAGCTGGCCACAGGCGCGAAGGTGTGCCCACCCCGTCCGCCCCCGCGAGGAGGTCCCGTGTCTTCCCCCGCCCTGCCCGACCTGACGACCTACGACGCCGTGCTGTTCGACCTCGACGGGGTGCTCACCCCGACCGCCGAGGTGCACATGCACGCGTGGCGCACCATGTTCGAGGAGCTCTTCGCCCAGTGGGGGATCGAGCCGCCGTACACCGAACGCGACTACTTCGACCACCTCGACGGCAAGAAGCGCTACGACGGTGTCGCCGCGCTCCTGCGCAGCCGTGACGTGGAGGTGCCGTGGGGCGACCCGTCCGACCCGACGTCGGCTGACACCGTGTGCGGCATCGGCAACCGCAAGAACGACGTCTTCGCCCGGGTGCTGCGCGCCGAGGGCATCGCCCCCTACCCCGGGTCGGTCCAGCTGCTCGACGCGCTCGCCGCCGTCGACATGCCGGTCAGTGTCGTGTCGAGCTCGAAGAACGCCGAGGAGGTGCTCACTGCGGCAGGGATCCGCGACCGCTTCCCGGTCGTCATGGACGGCGTGATCGCGGAGCGCGACCACCTGGCCTCCAAGCCCGCCCCCGACGTGTTCGTGACGGCGGCGAGAATGATGCAGGTCGACCCCGCGCGCAGCGTCGCCGTCGAAGACGCCATCAGCGGGGTGCAGTCGGCCGCCGCGGGCGGTTTCGGTCTCGTCGTGGGTGTGGACCGAGGTGCGGGTGAGGATGCGCTGCTCGCCGCCGGCGCCGACGTCGTCGTCTCGGACCTCGCCGAGTTCGTGCCGGAGGTATCCGAATGATCGATCGCGATCGTTTCCCGGCCGATCCGTGGCGTCTCATCGAGACCCGTTTCGACATGTCCGACATCGGGGTCACCGAGACGCTGTTCGCCGTCGGCAACGGCTACCTCGGACTGCGCGGCAACCTGCCCGAGGGGCGGCACGCGCACGAGGACGGCACGTTCATCAACGGCTTCCACGAGACCTTCCCGATTCACCACGCCGAACGCGCATACGGATTCGCCGAGGTCGGTCAGACCATCGTCAACGCCCCCGACGCGAAGGTCATGCGCGTCTACGTCGACGACGAGCCCCTCTCGCTCGACCTCGCCGACGTGCGCGAGTACGAGCGGGTGCTCGACATGCGCGAGGGCGTTCTGCGTCAGCGCATCCTCTGGGTCACGCCCTCCGGCAAGGAGGTGCTCATCGAAGACGAGCGGATGGTGTCGTTCGGCGAGAAGCATCTCGCGGCGATGCGCCGCACGGTCACGGTGCTCAACTCCGACGCGCCGGTCACGATCTCGTGCCAGCTGCTGAACCGGCAGGACGGCGAAGACGTCTACGGTGGAACGCCGAACGCCACGAAGAAGTCGGGATGGGATCCGCGCAAGGCCGAGCGCATCCAGGACCGGGTGCTCCAGCCGCAGGAGTACTGGCAGGACCACAACCGCTCGGCGCTGTCGTTCCGCGTGTCCGAATCCGGGATGACGATCGCCGTCGTCGCCGATCACGTCGTCGAGACCGACAACGAGTACGACGCTCGCCGCCTCATCGAGCCCGACATCGCCAAGAACGTCTTCCGTGTGGACGCTCGGGCCGGCGTGCCGACCACCGTGACGAAGTTCGTGAGCTATCACACCTCCCGCGGTGTGCCGGCTCGCGAGCTCGTCGACCGCGGCCGTCGGGTGATCGACCGCGTGCTCGGGCGCGGGTACGGCGAGCTCATCGACGGTCAGCGCGCATGGCTCACCGACTTCTGGGACCGCTCCGACGTGCGCATCGGCGGCCAGGACGACATCCAGCAGGCCGTGCGCTGGTGTCTGTTCCAACTGGCGCAGGCAGCGGCTCGCGCCGACGGGATGGGCGTTCCCGCGAAAGGCATGACCGGCTCCGGCTACAGCGGCCACTACTTCTGGGACACCGAGGTGTACATCATGCCGTTCCTGGCATACACCACCCCGCTGTGGGCGCGGAACGCGCTGCGGATGCGCTACCTCATGCTGCCGGCCGCACGCCGGCGCGCGCGTCAGCTCAACGAGGCCGGCGCGCTGTTCCCGTGGCGCACGATCAACGGCGAGGAGGCGTCGGCCTACTACGCCGCCGGCACCGCGCAGTACCACATCAACGCCGACGTCGCCTTCGCCGTCGCGAAGTACGTGCGCGCGACCGGCGACGAGGACTTCCTCTACCGCGAGGGCGTCGACATCGCCGTCGAGACGGCGCGGCTGTGGACGACACTCGGATTCTGGCGCTCGAGCAACGGCCACGGCGAGGACTCGTTCCACATCCATGGCGTGACCGGGCCCGACGAGTACACGACCGTCGTCAACAACAACCTGTTCACCAACGTCATGGCGCGGTTCAACCTGCGGTTCGCGGCGCGCACGGTCGAGGAGATGGCCGAGAACGACCCCGACGCCTACCGTCTGATGGTCGAGCGGCTGCGGCTCGACCCGGCGGAGGCGGAGATCTGGGATCGCGCGGCCGAGGCCATGCACATCCCCTACAGCGAGGCGCTGGGCATCCACCCGCAGGACGAGGTGTTCCTGGACCGCGAGGTGTGGGACCTCGAGCACACGCCGCGTGAGCAGCGGCCGCTGCTGCTGCACTTCCATCCGCTGGTGATCTACCGCTACCAGGTGCTCAAGCAGGCGGACGTCGTGCTCGCGCTCTTCCTGCAGGGCAATCACTTCTCGCCCGAGGACAAGCTCGCCGACTTCGAGTACTACGACCCGCTGACCACGGGCGACTCCACGCTGTCGGCCGTCGTGCAGTCGATCCTGGCCGTCGAGGTCGGATATCAGGAGCTGGCGCTGGAGTACTTCGTCCAGTCGCTGTTCGTGGATCTCGCCGATCTGCACCACAACGCCGCCGACGGTGTGCACGTCGCGTCGGCGGGCGGGGTGTGGACCGCGCTCGTCTCCGGCTTCGGGGGCATGCGCGACCACTTCGGCGAGCTGTCGTTCGATCCGCGTCTGCCCGCCGACTGGCCGGAGCTCGCCTACACGCTGCACTGGCAGGGCACACGCCTGGACATCACCGTGCGTCATCACGAGATGCGCGTCGACGCGGGGGAGGGGAGCCCCGTGGCGTTCACCGTGCGGGGCGCGTCCTATGTCATCGAGGGCGGGGGCGTGGTCGTCGTGCCGCTGCCGGATCAGGGGCCGCTCATCTCGGGCCGCCCGTCGTTCCAGAGCTTCCTCGACGCGCGTCGCGAGGACGGCACGCTGATCTCTGCCTCCGTTCCGGCCATGACGACGAGCATCCCGGTCATCGGCGACGAGGAGCAGGTGCCCTCGGAGCACGGCGTCGACGCCTGACAGGCAGCCCATCCCTGTCTCGTCCGCTCTCCCCATCCGCCCGCCCGGTCTCCGATGTCGGAGATTCGGCCCGAGGTCGGAGGATCTGGGCCGAATCGTCCGACATCGGCGCGATTCTCCGACGTTCGCGTGGCGGGCTGTGGCGGGCGCCGACACGATGTCGGAGCGACGCCGTAGGCTGTCGGGGTGACCACCGCCCTCTACCGCCGCTACCGCCCCGAGGCGTTCGGGGAGATGATCGGGCAGTCGCAGGTCACCGAGCCGCTGATGACCGCGCTCCGCGGTGATCGCGTCGGTCACGCCTACCTCTTCTCCGGCCCGCGCGGATGCGGCAAGACGACGTCGGCGCGCATCCTCGCCCGGTGCCTGAACTGCACCGAGGGTCCCACCGACACCCCGTGCGGCACGTGTGAGAGCTGTGTCGAGCTCGGCCGCGGGGGAGGGGGTTCCCTCGACGTGGTCGAGATCGACGCAGCCTCCCACAACGGTGTCGACGATGCGCGCGACCTGCGCGAGCGCGCGATCTTCGCGCCGGCGCGCGATCGCTTCAAGATCTTCATCCTCGACGAGGCGCACATGGTGACCCCGCAGGGATTCAATGCGCTGCTGAAGCTCGTCGAGGAGCCCCCTGACCACGTGAAGTTCATCTTCGCGACGACCGAGCCCGAGAAGGTCATCGGCACCATCCGTTCGCGCACGCACCACTACCCGTTCCGGCTGGTGCCGCCGGCAGCGATGCTCTCCTACGTCGAAGAGCTGTGCGCGAGTGAGAACGTCGATGTCGAGCCTGGCGTTCTGCCGCTCGTGGTCCGTGCCGGCGGCGGCTCTCCCCGCGACACGCTGTCGCTGCTCGACCAGCTCATCGCCGGGTCCGATGTGACGGACGAGCGCGTCGCGGTGCGGTACGAGCGCGCTGTCGCCCTCCTCGGCTATACGCACGGCGAGCTCCTCGACGAGGTGATCCACGCGCTCGGCGCCCGCGACGCGGCGGCCGCCTTCGGGGCCGTCGACCGCGTCGTGCAGACCGGTCAGGATCCGCGTCGATTCGTCGACGATCTCCTCGAACGGCTGCGCGACCTCATCATCATCGCCGCGACCGGCGACGGCGCATCGGCCGTGCTGCGCGGCCTGTCGGGCGAAGAGCTGCAGAACTACACGCGCCAGGCCGACGCGTTCGGTGCGGCCCGCCTCTCCCGCACCGCCGACGTCGTCATCGCCGCTCTCGACGAGATGACGGGAGCCACCTCTCCCCGTCTCCAGCTCGAGCTGATGGTGGCGCGGGTTCTCACCGCCGCAGACGCTGCGGCCGGCGCTGTGGTGAACGGCGCTGTTGCGACCGGTGCTGCCGCTCCCGTCGCGATCGCGGAGGGCCCGGTGGTGCCGGCGCCCGCGTCAGCACCCGCCGTCTCCCCCTCGTCCGGCGTCTCGTCGTCGCCGCAGTCGCCGTCGTCGCAGCCGGTTGCGTCGGCGCCATCCGCGCCGCCGGCACCGGAGCGCGAGCCTGCGCCCGAGCCGCCGTCGGGCCCGATCACCACCGAGGTCGTGCGAGCCCATTGGGATGCGGTCCTCGGCCGTCTCGAGTCGATCAGCCGCTCATCGTGGCTCGTCGTGCTCGGCGCCCGCGTCGCCGATCTCACCGATGACGTGCTGACGCTGGCGTTCACGAGCGCTGCCGACATCAGCCGGTTCAAGCAGCGCACCGCGGGTGCCGGACCCAGCGAAGACCTGCGGCAGGCCATCGTCGCCGTGCTCGGCGTGCGGGTGAAGTACCTCGCGAACCTCGACGACGGTGGTTCCGGCCCCGGCGGCGGGTCGGCTCCCGAACCGTCAGCGCCCCCGGACGGCGATTCCGCGCCGCCGCCTCCCGACCCCGCCGACACGGCACCGCCCCGCTCGCGCGGACCCGCGCCGGCCCGGGCAGCGGCGAGCGCGGTGACCGACTGGGCCGTCGCCCCCATCCCGCGCGACGAGCCCCGGCCCACCGACGCGCCCTCCTCGCACGCGCCGTCGCCGGGCGCGCCGCTCGGCCAGCTCGCCGTCGACGACGACCCCGAAGACGCGCGTGCGGCCACGCGGACCGAGGTCCTCGCTCCCGCGAGGGAGGGCGACGTGCTTCCCCGCGAGGACGTGGCGCCGGTCGCCGACGACGATGGCGACGAAGACGAGCTCGACACCGACGTGCGACCCGACGATGCCCCCGCCCCGCCGATCGTCGTTCCGCGTCTGACGCCGTCGGGCCCGGAGACGACCGCGCGAGCGCGCGTCGGCGGTGGGCAGCGCTACGGCGAGGCCGTCGTGCGGCAGGTGCTCGGCGCGACCTTCGTCCGCGAGGAGCCCTACGACGCACCGACGAGGTTCGCCTGATGTACGACGGCATCGTCCAAGACCTGATCGACGAGTTCGGACGCCTCCCCGGCATCGGGCCGAAGTCGGCACAGCGCATCGCGTTCCACATCCTGCAGACGCCGGGTTTCGACGTCTCGCACCTCGCGCAGCTGCTGTCGGAGGTGCGCGACAAGGTGCGCTTCTGCGAGATCTGCGGGAACGTGTCCGAGCAGGAGCGGTGCGGCATCTGTCGCGACCCGCGGCGCACCCTCAGCGTCATCTGCGTCGTCGAGGATGCCAAAGACGTCGCGGCGATCGAGCGCACGCGCGAATTCCGCGGCCTCTACCACGTGCTCGGAGGCGCCATCAGCCCGATCGCGGGCATCGGACCGGATGACCTGCGGATCACGCAGCTCATGCAGCGTCTCGCCGACGGCACCGTGCAGGAGGTGATCATCGCGACCAACCCGAACCTCGAGGGGGAGGCCACCGCGACCTACCTCAGTCGTCTGCTCCAGACCCTGCAGATCTCCGTCACGCGCCTGGCCTCGGGCCTCCCCGTGGGCGGCGACCTGGAGTATGCCGACGAGGTGACGCTCGGGCGCGCGTTCGAAGGTCGGCGCGCCATCGGCTGACCCAGCGGACCGTCGGCGTCCAGCCGCCGTCCGGGTCAGCGGCGAAGGCGCACCCGAGTCCGAGACACCGAGCCGAGCGAGGCGCGCACCGGTTGGCCGACGTAGATGCCGAGCGAGGCGCCGACCGCCAGGCTGATGCCGACCACCGCGGCGCCCACGAGGTTCTCGAAGCCCACGATCATGAGGGCGCCCTCGTCGCCGGCCTCGACGATGCTGAGGAGGCCCCGGAACACCGCGGCACCGGGCACCATCGGAAGGATCGCGGCCGTGGTGATCGCGATCGAGGGCACGTGCAGGCGGAAGGCCACGACGACGCCGACGAAGCTGCCGACGAAGGCGCCGAACCCGCTCGCCGCGGCCGTCTCCAACCCGACGGCGTCGGCGGCCAGGTAGCCCAGCCAGGCGACGAGACTCAGCCCCGTGCTCACGACGATGATGCGTCGCCCGGCGCCGTTGTAGACGGCGACGGCCACGGCCACCAGCGCGGCTCCGAGGAACTGCAGGGGCACAGGTCCCAGGGGAAGCGCCTCGCTCGGTGGTTCCATCGCCTGACCGACCACGCGCGCGACCTCGAGAGCGGCCAAGATGCCCAGCACCACGCCGAGCGTGTGAGTGATGAGTTCGAGGATGCGGCCCATCGCCGTGAGTGCGAAGCCGTCGATGGCGTCTTGGGCGGCCCCGACGACCGTGAGTCCCGCGAGCATGAGCACGATGCCGGAGGCGACGATCACCGACGGGCGGATCTCCTGTGCGCCGGGGAGCGGCGTCATGGCGAGCAACGGGCTGAAGGCTGCCGTCAGGGTGAGGACGAAGGCGCCCGCGATCTGGCTGAAGAAGTACGGCACACGGGCCTTGGCGAGAGCGTACTGCGTCAACGCGGCGAGGATCGCGGCGACGAAGGCCAGCACGATGACGATCCACGGCGCACCGAACATGACCGCCACGCCGACGGCCAGCATGCCCTGGGCGACGACGACGGCCGGCGGGCGGTATCGGAAGGCGGTGCGCCGGATGCGTCGGTAGCGCTCGGCGGCGGTCTGCGGATCCAGCCCCGCCCGGATGTCGGCCACGAGGGCCTGCACGCGCTGCAGCCGCTCGTAGTCGGGTGCCGCCCCGCGGACGACGCGCATCGAGGTGATCGGCCTCGCGGCTCCCGGGCGGTGGTAGGTCGCGGTGATGGAGTTGTAGGTGACGTCGACGTGCACCTGATCCAGCCCGTAGGTGCCGGTGACGCGCACGATGGTCAGCGTCACCTCGCTCGCCGGGGCGCCGGCGACGAGCATCGTCTCGCCCATGCGGATCGCGAGCTCGACGATCTGAGCGGCGAGCGCGTCGTCGATCACCGGGAGCGCTTCGGTGAGGGTGTCGGTGGGGACGTCGCTGTTGACGAGGTCGCGAAGGCTCGGCAGCAGGCGTCGGCGGCGAGGGGGCATGCGGGTGCATCCTCCGGGTGGTGCGAGGTGTGTGGTGCGTCGATGAATCGGCCGCGTCGATGATTCGGCCGCGTTGGCCGACTCGATCCTAGATCTCGGATGCTGTGCGCGAACAGTGTGCGCCGGGCGGCCGACCGGTGCGTCCGTCACATGGCGAAGAGGGCATGGGCCCGTCCGTAAGATGGTGGGTCGGGCGTGCCTTCGTCCGACCCATTCTTCGTGCCCGCGCAACCCGGGAGATCCAACGTGGCGCTGATCGTCCAGAAGTACGGCGGTTCGTCCGTCGCCGACGCGGAGAGCATCAAGCGAGTCGCCAAGCGCATCGTGGATGCCCGTCGTGCCGGTGACGACGTCGTCGTCGCCGTGAGCGCCATGGGTGACACCACCGACGAGCTCATCGACCTCGCCGGGCAGGTGGCGCCCATCCCGGCGCCGCGCGAGATGGACATGCTGCTCTCCAGCGGTGAGCGCATCTCGATGGCGCTGCTGGCGATGGCCATCCACTCGATGGGCTTCGAGGCGCGCTCCTTCACCGGCAGCCAGGCCGGCATGATCACCACGGCCGACCACGGCTCGGCGCGGATCGTCGACGTCACCCCCATCCGCCTGCGCGAGGCGCTCGATGACGGGGCGATCGTGATCGTCGCCGGGTTCCAGGGTTTCAACCGCGACACCCGCGACATCACGACCCTCGGGCGCGGTGGCTCGGACACGACCGCGGTGGCCCTGGCGGCGGCCCTCGACGCCGACATGTGCGAGATCTACAGCGACGTCGACGGGATCTTCACCGCCGACCCTCGCGTGGTGCCCAAGGCCAGGAAGCTGTCCGTCGTCGGCGCCGAGGAGATGCTGGAGCTCGCCGCCAACGGCGCGAAGGTGCTGTACATCCGCGCGGTCGAGTACGCGCGTCGTCACGGCGTGCTCATCCACGCCCGCTCCACGTTCAGCTCGGGCGTGGGAACCTACGTTCTGGGTCCGGGGATGACCGTTCCCGACGGCGAAGAGGGAGAGACCATGGAAGAGCCGATCGTCGCCGGAGTCGCCACCGACCTCGGTCAAGCCAAGATCACCGTCATCGGCGTGCCCGATGTGCCCGGCAAGGCGGCGGAGATCTTCAAGATCGTCGCGAAGTCCGGTGCGAACGTCGACATGATCGTGCAGAACGTCTCCGCCGCATCGACCGGTCGCACCGACATCTCCTTCACCCTTCCCAAGCCCGACGCCGCCACGGCGATCAAGGCCCTCGCCGGAGAGCAGGACGACATCGGCTTCGCGAGCCTGGTGCACGACGATCAGATCGGAAAGCTCTCGGTCGTCGGCGCCGGGATGCGCACGCACTCGGGCGTCTCGGCGACCCTCTTCGAGGCACTGAGCACCGCGGGCATCAACATCGAGATGATCTCGACCTCCGAGATCCGCATCTCGGTCGTGCTGCGCGGGGACGATCTCGCGGATGCGGCACGCGTCGTCCACACCGCCTACGGCCTCGACGGCGACGCCGACGCGACCGTCTACGCCGGCACCGGCCGCTAAACTCGGCCCTTCCACCCGTTCCGGCCGGATGCGTCCGGCCCTCCCGCTCCCCGAGCTCGACCCGAACCGAGGAACCGTCATGACCCGTATCTCCGATTCCGGACTCTCCGTCGCCGTCGTCGGCGCCACCGGCCAGGTGGGAACCGTGATGCGCGAGATCCTCGCCGAGCGGGCGTTCCCCATCCGTGAGCTGCGCCTGTTCGCCACCGCGCGTTCGGCCGGTCAGGCGATCAACTTCGCCGGCCAGAGCATCGTGGTCGAAGACATCGCGACCGCGGACCCCGCCGGTGTCGACATCGCGCTCTTCTCCGCCGGAGCCACCGGAAGTCGTGCGCACGCGCCGCGGTTCGCCGAGGCCGGTGCGCTCGTGATCGACAACTCCAGTGCGTGGCGCATGGACCCCGAGGTGCCGCTGGTCGTCAGCGAGGTCAACCCGCACGCGATCGACGATGCGGTCAAGGGCATCGTGGCGAACCCGAACTGCACCACGATGGCCGCCATGCCGTTGCTGAAGGCCCTGCACGCCGAGGCGGGTCTGGAACGACTGATCGTCAGCACCTACCAGGCCGTTTCCGGATCGGGTCTCGCGGGGGCACAGGAGCTTCTCGGTCAGATCGAAGGCGTTCTCTCGCAGGGGGACACCCTCCGCCTCGTGCACGACGGTTCAGCCGTGGACTTCCCGCAGCCGGAGAAGTACGTCGCGCCGATCGCGTTCGACGTCATCCCGCTCGCCGGATCCGTCGTCGACGACGGCCTGAACGAGACCGACGAGGAGAAGAAGCTCCGCAACGAGAGCCGCAAGATCCTCGAGCTCCCCGACCTCCGCGTCGCGGGAACGTGCGTGCGCGTGCCGGTCTTCACCGGCCACTCGCTGTCGATCAACGCCGAGTTCGCCCGCGACATCACGCCCGAGCGGGCCCGCGAGGTGCTGGCGGATGCTCCCGGGGTGCGTCTGGAAGAGGTTCCGACCCCGCTGCAGGCTGCCGGTCAGGACCCGAGCTTCGTCGGCCGCATCCGGCAGGATCAGTCCGCCCCCGAAGGCCGCGGTCTCGTGCTGTTCATCAGCAACGACAACCTGCGCAAGGGGGCGGCGCTGAACGCCGTGCAGATCGCCGAGGTCGTCGCGGCCCGTCGCGGCGTCACGGCGTGAGTTCGGCGCTTTCCGCCCGCGCGCCTAGAATCGACGGGTGACCGAACCCGCCGACGTCGTGCTGATCGGTGGTGGCATCATGAGTGCCACCCTGGGCACGCTCATCTCCGAACTGCAGCCCGACTGGAAGATCGTCGTCTACGAACGGCTGAGCGATGTCGCCGAGGAGAGTTCGAACGCCTGGAACAACGCCGGCACGGGTCACGCTGCGCTGTGCGAGCTGAACTACATGCCCGAGGCGAAGGACGGCACCGTCGACCCCGCCAAGGCCATCTCGATCAACGAGCAGTTCCAGCAGAGCCGGCAGTTCTGGACATCCCTCGTCGACGCCGGAGTGCTCGACGCCCCCTCGACGTTCATCAATGCGACGCCGCACATGACCTTCGTGCGCGGCGAGAAGGACGTGGCCTACCTCAAGAAGCGCTACGAGGCGCTGAAGGACCAGCCGCTGTTCGCCGGGATCGAGTACAGCGAGGACTCCCGCGTCATCAATCAGTGGGCGCCGCTGCTGATGGACAAGCGTCGCGCCGGTGAGCCGTTCGCGGCCACGCGCGTCCCCGCCGGAACCGACGTCGACTTCGGGGCGCTCACGCGCCAGATGTTCGCCGCGCTCCGCGAGCGGGGTGTCGAGGTGATCACCAACCGCGAAGTGCGCAAGGTCAAGCGTCGCGGCGACGGCTCGTGGCGCATCCATTGGCGGGACACCATCGGCCGCACCCCCGGCACGAGCGATGCGAAGTTCGTCTTCGTCGGCGCGGGCGGCTGGGCGATCAAGCTGCTGCAGTCCTCGCGCATTCCCGAGATCTCCGGCTACGGCGTGTTCCCGATCGGCGGTCAGTGGCTGAAGACGTCGAATCCGGCGATCGTCGCCCGCCACCGGGCGAAGGTGTACTCGCAGGCCTCCGTCGGCGCACCCCCCATGTCCGTCCCGCACCTGGACACCCGCGTCGTGGACGGTGAGACCTCGCTGCTGTTCGGCCCCTTCGCGACCTTCAGCCCGAAGTTCCTCAAGAACGGACGCTGGTTCGATCTGTTCGCGCAGGTGCGTCCCGGCAACATCCTGCCGATGCTCAAGGTCGCGATCGACAACCCCGGCCTCATCAAGTACCTCGTGAGCGAGCTGCTGAAGAATCACGCGCAGAAGGTGGCGAGCCTGCGTGATTTCATGCCCACAGCCAAAGACGAGGACTGGGAGCTGCTCGACGCCGGCCAGCGCGCCCAGGTGATGAAGAAGGACCCCAAGAAGCTCGGCGTGCTGCAGTTCGGCACCGAGGTCGTCACGAGCGCGGACGGGTCGATCGCCGGTCTTCTGGGAGCCTCGCCCGGCGCCTCGACGGCGGTGTCCATCATGCTCGGGCTGCTGAAGACCTGCTTCCCCGACCGCGTGTCGGAGTGGGAGCCGCGGCTGCGAGAGCTCATCCCGAGCTACGGCGAGACGCTCAACCCCCGCCCGGAGGCGGCGGACGCGGTGCTGGACACGACCGCCCGGGTTCTCGCCATCCAGCGATGATCCGCGCAGCGGGCATGTCCGCAGCGACGGGCACGGTCGGACGCCGGTAGGAGGAGGAGTCGTGGCGAAGCTCTACTTCCGCTACGGGGCGATGAACTCCGGCAAGTCCACCGCCCTGCTTCAGGCGGCGTACAACTACGAGGAGCGCGGTCAGCGCGTGCTGCTGGCCAAGCCTGCCATCGACACCAAAGACGCCGATCGCGTCTCGAGCCGTCTCGGCGTCACGCGGCCGGTCGACTTCCTGATCCGTCCCGATGAGGACCTGCGCGCTCTGTTCGCCGAGCATCGCGCGCGCGTTCAGGCGGAGGCGCGGGAGAGTCTGCTCCCCGATGAAGACCCACCGCGGCGCGCCGACGTGGCGTGCCTGCTGCTCGACGAGGCGCAATTCCTCACCCCGGCTCAGGTCGACGATCTGATGCGGATCGTCGTCCTCGACCGCATCCCGGTTCTCGCCTACGGCATCCGCACCGATTTCCGCACCGAGGCGTTCCCCGGCTCGCGACGCCTCATGGAGCTGGCGCACAGTCTCGAGGAGCTGAAGACCATCTGCCGCTGCGGACGGAAGGCGCTTTTCAACGCGCGCCTGGTGGGCGGGAGGTTCGTCTTCGACGGCGACCAGGTCGCGATTGACGAGCTGACGGCGGACCGCGTGACCTACGAGTCGATGTGCGCGGAGTGCTACCTGGGTGAGTCGGGCGGACGGCTGGACGGACGCTGATCGCCCGCCGGGGCGGTGCTGGCTAGTCTGGAGGCATGCGAGTACTCCTTGCCGGCGGGGCCGGCTACATCGGCGCGCACACCGCCGTCTCCCTGCTCGACGCCGGACACGAGGTCGTGCTGCTCGACGACCTGTCGGGCACGAGCGCCGTCGCGGCGCAGCGCGTCGAGCGGATCACCGGCAAGAGCGCCCCGCTCGTGGTCGGGAACGCCGCCGACGACGAGGTCGTCGAGAGCGCGTTCGCCGACCACGGCCCGATCGACGCCATCATCCACTTCGCCGCCTTCAAGGCGGTCGGGGAGTCGACCCAGAAGCCGCTGGAGTACTACGCCAACAACCTCGACACCACCTTCGCGCTGCTGCGCGTCGGCCTCGCACACGGCATCCGCTCCTTCGTCTTCTCGAGCACCGGAACCGTCTACTCCGACCCCGCCGACCTGCCGTTCACCGAGGAGTCGACCACGAGCGTCGACCTCTCGAACGCCTACAGCAAGTCCAAGCGCATGAACGAGGTCGTGCTGGCGGATGTCGCGCGCGTGAACCCCGACGTCAATGTCACGGTGCTGCGGTACTTCAACCCGGTGGGCGCGCACACGAGCGGCCTGATCGGCGAGGACCCCACCGGCATCCCGAACAACCTCATGCCGTACGTCTCGCGTGTCGCCATCGGAGCACTTGAGCGCATCGGCGTCTTCGGCGATGACTACGACACCCCCGACGGAACGGGACTCCGCGACTACATCCACGTCGTCGATCTCGCCGACGGGCACGTCTCCGCGCTCGAGAAGGCCGCACCGGGATACGCGGTGTACAACCTCGGCACGGGTCGGCCCGTGAGCGTGCTCGAGCTGATCTCCTCCTTCGAGAAGGCCGTCGGGCGCAAGCTCCCCACCCAGATCCTGGACCGCCGCCCCGGTGACGTCGCGGCGACCTACTGCGACCCGGCGAAGGCGGAACGCGAGCTCGGGTGGAAGGCGCGATTCGGCATCGACGAGGCGTCGCGCGACTATTGGACCTGGCAGTCGCAGAACCCGCAGGGATACGCGACCGCCGAGTAGTCACCGCGCCGCCTCGGCAGACGGCTTCCGTGGTCTGACCACAGTGTGTACGATGGTCAGACCACGGAAGGAAAACGTTTCATGGCGGAACCGTCGACGCCTGCACCGTCGCGTGCGTGGCAGGTCGTGCTCGAGAAGATCGAGAACGATCTGCTCGAAGGGCGCCTCGGGCCGGGGGACCGGCTCCCCGCCGAGCGGGAGCTCGCCGGGAGCCTCGGCGTCGGCCGCTCGAGCGTGCGCGAGGCGCTTCGCGTGCTCGAGGTCATGGGACTCATCCGCACCGGCACCGGATCGGGCCCGGCATCGGGCGCGATCATCGTCGCCGCCCCGACGGGCGGCATGCAGGCCCTCCTGAGACTGCAGGTCGCCGCACAGGGCTTCCCCCTCCACGACGTCGTGCGCACGCGGCTCGCGCTCGAGGAAGCCGTCGTCGACACGCTCGCGCGGGACCCGGATCGGAGCATCCGGGAGTCCCGCCGCGTGATGGCGGCGATGGCGGCGACCGATCTGACGCCGGGGGAGTTCCTCGCGCTCGACGCGCAGCTGCACCTGAGCCTGGCCGAGGCATCGGGCAACGTCGTGATCTCCGCGATGATGGCCGGGCTCCGCACATCCATCGAGTCCTACGTTCGCCGGGGCGCCGACAACATCGACGACTGGGATGCGACGGCGGCGCGCCTGCGCGACGAGCACGCCGAGATCCTCGCGGCCGTCGACGACGGCGACCCCGCTCGCGCCCGCCGTCTCGTCAACGAGCACATCTCCGGCTACTACGCCCACGCGGGGCTGTCCCGCTGATCGTCCATCGCAGAAGGAAAAGGAAACCATGGTCCAGCGTCAGCTGCCCAAGCCCGCCGAGCTCCTCGAACTCATGCAGTTCAAGAAGCCCGAGCTGAATCCCACCCGGCGTCGTCTCGAGGGTGCCCTCACGATCTACGACCTGCAGCGCATCGCCAAGAGGCGCACGCCGAAGGCCGCTTACGACTACACCGACGGTGCCGCCGAGGGGGAGCTGTCGCTGGCGCGAGCGCGTCAGGCGTTCGAGGACATCGAGTTCCATCCTGACGTGCTGCGCCCCGCCGAGCACGTCGACACCTCGACCGAGGTGCTCGGGGGACCGAGCGCGCTGCCGTTCGGCATCGCGCCGACCGGCTTCACGCGTCTCATGCAGACGGAGGGCGAGACGGCCGGGGCGGGTGCTGCCGGAGCCGCCGGCATCCCGTTCACGCTGTCGACGCTCGGCACGACCTCGATCGAAGACGTCAAGGCCGCCAACCCCACCGGGCGCAACTGGTTCCAGCTCTACGTCATGCGCGACCGCGACATCTCGTACGGCCTCGTGCGCCGAGCCGCCGAAGCAGGCTTCGACACGCTCATGTTCACGGTCGACACGCCCATCGCCGGCGCGCGACTGCGAGACAAGCGCAACGGATTCTCGATCCCCCCGCAGCTGACGGTCGGCACCATCCTCAACGCCATCCCGCGCCCATGGTGGTGGATCGACTTCCTCACCACCCCCAAGCTGGAGTTCGCGTCGCTGTCGACGACAGGGGGAACGGTCGGCGAACTGCTCAACGCCGCGATGGATCCGACGATCAGCTACGAGGATCTCGAGATCATCCGGCAGATGTGGCCGGGGAAGATCGTCATCAAGGGTGTGCAGAACGTCGCCGACTCCAAGAAGCTCATCGACCTCGGGGTCGACGGCATCGTGCTCTCCAACCACGGTGGCCGTCAGCTGGACCGCGCACCCGTACCGTTCCACCTGCTCCCGCAGGTGGTGCGCGAGGTCGGCAAGGACGCCACGATCATGGTCGACACGGGCATCATGAACGGCGCGGACATCGTCGCATCGATCGCGCTGGGGGCGAAGTTCACCCTCATCGGCCGCGCGTACCTCTACGGCCTGATGGCCGGCGGGCGCGCCGGCGTCGACAAGACGATCGACATCCTGCGCACCGAACTCACGCGCACCATGGCCCTCCTCGGCGTCTCGTCGCTGGAGGAACTCGAGCCGCGTCATGTCACGCAGCTGCAGCGCATGACCCCGATCGCCGCTCCGGGAGCCCGGACCGCACCCCGCACGCGGTCGACGGCGTCGAAGGCCGGCGCGAAGGCTTGACCCCGCCCGCCCGTTCGCAACTCCTCAAGACCGTGCCCGTGGCGGCCCCGTTGGGCGAGTTCGGCGCTCCGCGGCGCGGTTCTTGCGGAGTTGCGAACACGCGCGGCGGCCCTTGGCGGGCCCGGTGGGCCGTCTGTCAGCGCGAGGGAAGGGTGGGGATGAGAGCGTCGAGCACCTCGGCGGTCTCCTCCCACCCGTCCACGGCCTGGCAGGCCACGCCCATGGCGAGCACCGGGTAGTCGTTCCCGTCGGGGTCGAGGCGGTCGCCGATGAAGAGCATGTCGTCCAGGCTGATGCCCGTCTGCTCCGAGAGCCGGCGCATTCCGTACGCCTTGTCGATCCCGCGGTGGGTGATGTCCACCGAGGTCGAGCCGCCCGAGCGCACCTCGAGGTCGGGGATGCGGTCGGCGACGGCCTGACGCAGCGCGTTCTTCTTTTCGCCGGTGGGATCCCAGGCCTTTTTGGCTTCGAGCGGCGCCGTCTGCCCGAGCGCGGAGAAGGTGATCTGCGAGCCGCGGTCTTCGAGGATGGGCCCCCAGGTCTCGCTCTCCCAGAGACCGAGGCGGCGAGCCTCTTCTTCGACGGCGGCGAGGGCGCGGGTCTTCTCGTCGGCGGTCAGGCTGTGTGCGTAGACGGTCTGCACGTCGCCGTCGCGGAGGCGGTAGTACTGGGTGCCGCAGGTGGGCAGCAGGTGCAGGTGCTCGAGCGTCTGCGGGTCGGCCTCCGGCAGGCGTTCGACGACCTGACGGCGGAACTGCGTGAGCTGTCCGCCGGAGATCACGGCGACCTCGACGCGTTCGGCGAGCGCGATCAGCAGGTCGCCGATGCGCGGGTCGATGGCGCTCTTCGAGGGGGCGAGGGTGTCGTCGAGGTCGAAGGCGACCAGTCGGATGCTGTCGGGCACGATTCTCCACATCGTCGATGTTCACCGCACTCGAGGCATGCCGCGCACGCCCCTACAGGAAAGGCCCCACCCGAAGGTGGAGCCTCTCTGCGGTCGGGGTGACAGGATTTGAACCTGCGGCCTCTTCGTCCCGAACGAAGCGCGCTACCAAGCTGCGCCACACCCCGGTGGCAACCCGACGAGTCTACCCTGCTTCGTGCCGTGCTCCCAATCGGGACGGCACTCGTGGCGCGGGCTCAGGAGCGTCGCGCGCGCAGGCCGAGGGCGGCGAGACCGAGGGAGACGAGGCCGATCCCCGCTGCGGCCCACACCTGAACCGGCGCACCCGCGACGGCCGCATCGGCACCGGTCGCGGCGAGGTCGTCGACGATGGTCGCCTCGCCCTCTTCGCCGCATTCGCCGCGGTGCAGCACGATCGGTTCCCCGTCCGACGACGTGGGCCGGTACTGCAGCTGTGCGACCCACTGCACCGTGCCGGATGTCTCCGACACGACCGATGGCGACGTGTACTCGCCGCTGCCCGAGACCGGTACGGGGCTGGTCTCGGTGAGCAGGTCGGTGCAGTCCGGCTCGTCGCCGGTGGCGTGCCGGTAGGCGAAGAAGACCAGCTCGGCGTCGGCCGCCACGTCGAGGCCGGTGACGGTGGCGACGTCGGTGAACTCCTCACCGGTCGCCGCGCGCGGTGTCGCGCGGGTGGTGACAGCGGGCCGTTCGACCACGGTGGTCTCCTCTTCGATTCCACACGCCCCCGTCGAGAGCACGCGTTCTTCGCCTCCTTCCGGCTGCCACCGCAGCTCCTCGACCCAGTAGTACGTCCCCGACGCGTCCGTCGGGACCGCGGGCGAGGTGTGGTCGCCTTCGGCGGTGACGGCGACGGGCTCGGTGACGGCGAGGAGGGCGTCGTCGGTGCATGCGTTCGCCGGCTCCACGCCCTCGCGGGCGAGGTAGAGGCGGAAGACGAGGGAGGTTGCGCCCGTGGTGGGAACGGGGCCCGACACCGTCGCGGTGTCGACGATCGCGGCGCCGAAGCCGGCGGTGGGCTGCGCGCGGGTGACGACGGTCGGCGGGACAGCCGCCCCGGTCTCCTCGGGGATGCCGCAGCGTCCGAGGTGAACGAGCGCACCCTCGGCATCGACGGTCGTCTCCTGCCAGTAGTACGTGCCGAAGTCGGGAACGATCGGTGCCGTGAAGGTGGTCGTGCCCGGCTCGAGGACGTGCTCGGCATCCGATGCCCAGACGAGGTTTTCTTCAGTGCAGGCGTCCTCGGCGGCGACGCCGTCGACGGCGCGGAAGACCGCGGTGCTCACCGAGAGCCCGTCACGGGGGACCGGCGCCGCGACGATCACATCGTCGCTCATGGTCTCGCCCACCGTGAGGTCGGACTCCGCCAGAGAGGACACCGCCGGCACCATCACGGTCTGACTGCGCACCCCGTACTCCTCCTGCCACACGTAGCCCTCCGCCAGACGTTCGCGCACGGGGGCGGATTGGTCCTCCGCCCGGATGCGCCAGACGGCGGTGTAGAAGCCCGGCGCCGTGAGGGGCTCGGACCCCTCGACGCGATAGGTGATCGTCGGTCCGCCGGAGGGGTCCGTCGTCAGAGCGAGGGCGGCGACCGGATCGCCGGGAGCGGGATCGCCCGGGTTCGGCTCGACATCGCTGCGGTACAGGTCCGCCGACGCGCTCACCGGCAGGTAGGCGCCGTCCTCGTCCCGCGGCCAGATACCCGCCCCGACCGAGAACGACACCTCGTCGACGAAGACGCCGTCTGCGACGTAGCGCTCGGCGACCTGTGTGGTGATCGTCGGTGCGAACTCGATGTCCCGCGGATGCTCGTCCGCTCCTTCGACCTCGATCGGGGACGCACCCGCGGGCCCGGCCGTGTCCTGGCCGCCCGGGGTCGTGAAGTATCGCACCGCGGCCAGCGGGGCCGCCGGGAAGGCGCCGACACCGCTCACGGTGACGCTTCCCCCCTCGGCCGACGGGACGACGCGGATCTCATACGTCTCGCCCGCGCGGGCCTTCTCGAGTGTCGTCCCGCCGGACGTGAACTCGGCGCCGGTCAGATCGATACGGCCGGTCCCACCGGCACCGTCCACCTGTGCGGTGACCGTGCCGAGGAGCACGTCATCGGGGTCGGTGGTGAACACGAGGCGGCCGGATCCCTTGGCGGCACCCGCCGAGAGCGCGGTGGCCTCGGCGTAGTACGAGGTCGCGAGTTCCTGCACGCGCTTGTTGTGCTCCGGCGCGAGGGCCGAGAAGGTCCAGTTCACTGCGCCGGCGAGACTGTCGCCGCGGTAGCCGAACGCGTGGAGCGTCTCGTCCCAGTCCGCGATGGCCTTCACCGCCCATCCGACACTCGCCGCCTGCACCGGATCGTCGGTCTGACCGTAGGTGGTCACGAGGTGGTTGATGGCGGTGAGCTGCTTCGCGCTGAGCCCGGCGGCGTCGCTGCGCACCCCGTGATCGGTCGTGGGACCGGTGGGGGCGGCGAGGCCGGGCCGGATGCAGTAGGTGTCGACGTCGCCCACGCGCATGGAGCCGTGCCAGCCGTACTGCGACGTGGGCGCCCACGTGCCGAAGCCGGCCCCCGCTTCGGCCGCTTGCGATGTGGAGGGCGCCAGCCACGACGCGATGACGAAGCCGCCGGAGACGACGGCGATCAGGATCCCGACAAGGAGGAGGGCGCGCTTCATGCTCCGATCGTGCGGGTGCGCCCGTGCCGGAGCGGCGGCGTTCTCCACGCTTGTGGACGGGCCACCGCCGATGGCGTGCTGTGGAGGGGAAGTGGGTCAGGCGCGTGCGGTAAGGGTAACCAGCGATGCCTCGGGGCGGCATCCGAACCGCACCGGCGCGAAGATCGAGTGGCCGATGCCCGCGCTGACGTTGAGGGGCACGTCGCGGCCGGCGCGTGCCCAGCTGCTGAGGCCGCGTGCCTGATCGAGCGGGATGTCGCAGTTGGCCACGAGCGCCGACGCCGAGCCGGGGATGCGCACCTGGCCGCCGTGCGTGTGACCGGCCCACAGGGTGCCTGCGCCGAGATCGACGAACGCGTCCAGCACGTGTCGGTACGGGGCGTGCGTGACGCCGAGGGTGAGGGCCGCCTCCGACCGGTCGCCGAGGGTCTCGAGCGCCCCCGGCAGCGCATCCAGCCGCTCCCAGCCGCGGTGGGCGTCGCTGACGCCGAAGGCGTCGAGGCGCAGACCGCCGACGGCGAGGCTGCCGGCGGCGTTGTTGAGGTCCATCCACCCGAGCTCGTCGCGCAGGTAGGAGTCGAGGGCGTCGGTGTCCAGCGCCACCTCGCGGTGCTTCGTGCGGCTGGGGCCGAGGAAGTACCGGAACGGGTTGCGCGGCGAGGGTGCGCTGACGTCGTTCGATCCGTGCACGAACACCCCCGGGATGCCCCGAAGCGGATCGAAGGCGCGACGGATGCCGGCGAGGCCCTCGGCGTGGCCGAGGTTGTCGCCGGTGTTGACGACGAGATCGGGTTCGAGGTCGGCGAGCGTCGCCATCCACTCCTGCTTGCGATGCTGCCACGGCGCCATGTGGGCGTCGGAGACGTGCAGCACCCGCAGTGCGCGGCTTCCGGCGGGCAGTACCGCGAGCGTGTGGCGACGGACGGTGAACAGGTACCGCTCGATGCCGACGCCCCAGACCGCGGCTCCCGCGCCGACCGCCCCCACTGCCGCGAGGGCGGTGAGGGCGGTCTGGCAGGCGCGTCGCGCCACTAGCAGGACTCGGCGCGGTAGTTCACCGAGATGGTGTCGCTGCGGTTGACGAGCTCACCGGCCCCGGGGCTGGTGCCGGTCACCTGCGTCTCGCCGTTGCCATTGTCGCCGTCGTTTCCGCCGCCGTTGTCGTCATCATCGTCACCGCTTCCGGTGGCCTCGCAACTGCCCGGCTGCACACTGCCGAAGCCTGCCGACCGCAGCGAGCTGACCGCATCCTGCAGCGATTGACCCGACACATCCGGAACCGTCACACCTTGACCGTTGGACGGGCGGATGGTCACGTTCGTGCCACCGGCCACGCGGCCGGCGCCGGGGCTCTGCTCGGCGATCGTGCCTGCGGCTTCGCTCGAGTCGACCTCTTCGCCGACGGTCACGCTGAAGCCCGCCTCCTGAAGGGTGGCTGTCGCCTGATCGACCGACATGCCCACGACGTTCGGCAGGTCGGTGTAGACCGTGCGCAGCAGGTTCTGGTCGGGAGCGGGGAACTCGCCGCCGCCGTACTTCGCGTTCGCGGCCGTCTGCACGCCCTTGCCCAGGGCGTAGCGGTAGTACGCGACGCCATAGTCGAAGACGTCTTCGAATCCCTCGATGTTGCCGACCCAGGCGGCGGTTGCGACCTTCGTGCTCGACTCGACCAGCCACGTCTGCGAGGTCTCGTGCGTTCCGGTCTTGCCGATCACGGGAATACCGTCGTACGGGTTTCCCTGCGCTCCCGTGCCGCCGTTCATCACGCCCTGAAGAGCGTAGGCGGCGGTCGCTGCGACCGACTCCTCCAGCACGCGCTCACACGACCGCTCCGGGACGGCGAGCTCGTTGCCGTCGGAATCGGTCACCCGATCGATCGCCTGCGGCTCGCAATAGACACCACCATTGGCGACTGTTGCATATGCGCCGGCGACCGAAATCGGTGAGACGTTGAGATCACCAAGAACCGAGAAGGCACCCATGTTGTCGGCCTCCGCCGGCTGGCCGGTCTTCGCGTTGACCACGCCCATCTTGGTTGCGTCCGCCTGAATGTCGCACAGGTCGAGTTGCTCTGCCATTGCGAGGAAGCCGGAGTTGAGTGACGCGGCGGTGAACTGCATGGGGGTTCCCACGCGACCCGGGTCCCTAGCGAAGTTGTTGATCGCCTCGGCGCTGTTGTCGATCCACCAGCCACCGTCGACGCAGCTGTTCTGCAGACGCGTGACTTCGTGCACTCGGCCGTTGAGAACCTCATTCAGAGAGTTCCCGTTTTCGAGCCAGTCGATCAAGGTGAACAGCTTGTACGTCGAACCCGCAGAGAAGCCGTTGGACGAGCCAAAAGTCGAGTCGCCGGCGTAGACCAGAGACGTCTTCGTCGGGTCGCCGACGTCGTCGGCCCGCTCGCTGAACGTCTTGTTCTGTGCGATCGAGAGGATGCGGCCGGTCTCGGCCTCGATGCTCACGGTGGTCGATCCGAGCTGCATGCCGTCGATCGACTGCGGCACGGTCTCGTTCATGGTCTGCTCGGCGGCGAGCTGCAGGTCGATGTCGAGCGTGGTGTAGATGTTCAGGCCACCCCGGCGCAGGGCGGCGTCGCGCTCATCCTGCGTCTCGCCGAAGGCGGGATCCTTCGCGATGACGTCCTGCACGTACTTGCAGAAGAACGCCGACCCGCCGGCCTCGGCACAGCCGGAGGACGGCACGGTGATGTTCGGCTCGATGGGCGACTTGGCCGCCTCGACGTACTGCTCCTGCGTGATCTTGCCGTCGTCGAGCATGCGGCTGAGCACGTAGAGCTGACGTCCCTTGGTGAGGGTGTAGCCGTCGGCGGCTGCGAGGTACTCCTCTTCGGTGATCGTGCCGTCGGCCAGGAGCGTGTCGAGGGCGGTGATCGTGCCGTCGCCCTCGTTGACCTCGCCGTCGGGCGCGGTGTTCAGTGGCGCGCCCTCGCTGTTGGTGGTCGAGCCGCCGGGCTGGTCGATGCGGTACGTGTTCGGGTTCTGAACGATGCCCGCGAGCGTCGCGGCCTGGGCGACGCTGAGATCGGACGAACTGACATTGAAGTAGTACCGCGCGGCGGCCTCGATGCCGTAGTTGGTGCCGCCGAAGTTGGCGATGTTCAGGTAACCGAGCAGGATGTCGTTCTTCGAGTACTTCTGCTCCAGCGCGATGGCGTAGCGCATCTCCTGCAGCTTGCGCTGGTAGCCCTCGACGCCGGCTGCGGTGGTCGCCTCGGTCCAGCAGGCGAGCTTGGCGGCGGCCTCTTCTTCGGCCGTCTCGCCCTCGGCGTTGCTCTCGCACTGCTGGATGAGGATGTTCTTGACGTACTGCTGGCTGATCGAGGAGCCACCCTGCGTCTCGCCGCCCTGCGCATTGCTGAGGAGAGCGCGCGTGGTGCCGATGAGGTCGACGCCGCCGTGCTGGTAGTAGCGCGGGTCTTCGCTGGAGAGGATCGCGTCGTACATGACCGGGGCGACCTCGTCGTACGTCACCGGCTCGCGGTTCTGGTCGTAGAACTGCGTCAACTCGACGTAGTCCCCGTCGGAGTTCTTGTAGTAGATGGTGGAGGGAAGCATGAGCTTCTCGATCTCCAGCACGCTCGGCAGCTTGTCGAACATCGTGATGGCGCTCGACGCCGCGGCACCGGTCACGGCGATGGCGGGCGTGACCGTGGCGGTGATGAGAACACCGGCGACCGCGCTCAGGCCGACGAGTCCCAGGATCCCCCCGAGCGCACCGCTAGCCGTCCGATTCTTCTGAGGCATAGGCTTGATCGTAGGGGAGGTAGCTGGGGAACCCCTTGACGACCGGCGCCGATCCGCCAAACGCACCGAACCCCCGAGGAGCCTCGATGACGACGTGGGAGTACATGACCACGCCCCTGCTGATCCACAACACCGCCGCCATCTTGAACAACTGGGGCAAGCAGGGCTGGGAGCTCGTGCAGGTCGTCCCCGGTCCCGAGGGCGGTCTGGTCGGCTACTTCAAGCGTCCCTCCGGCGGCGACGGCGCAGCGAACACGGCGGGGCTGGATGCGGCCGCGCAGGCCGCGCGCCAGTTCGACGGAGGTGCGGCATGAGTGTCTCGGAGCGTCTCGCGGACCTGGGGATCGAGCTCCCGCAGGTGGTGCCGCCCGTCGCCGCATATGTGCCGGCGAAGGTGCACGGCGACCTCGTCTACACCGCAGGCCAGCTCCCCATCGTCGGGGGCGCACTGCCCGCGACCGGCAAGGTCGGTGACGGCGAGGGCCTCGTCTCCGCCGCCGATGCCCAGGTCTACGCGCGTCAGTGCGCGCTGAACGCCGTCGCGGCCGCAGCGGCTGCGGCAGGAGACGTCGACCGGCTGAGCGGCGTGCTGAAGGTGGTCGGCTTCGTCTCGTCCGTTCCCGATTTCACCGGCCAGCCCGGCGTCATCAACGGTGCGAGCGACGTGCTCGGGGAGATCTTCGGCGAGTCGGGCCGCCACGCCCGGTCGGCCGTCGGCGTGCCGGTTCTGCCGCTGGACAGCCCGGTCGAGGTCGAGGTCGTCTTCACCCTCGCCTGAGGCCCGCGTTTCGTCTCGTCGCTGCGCTCCTCGCTCAACGACCGGGGCGCTCGCAGTCGCCTTTTCCGGTCGTTGAGCGAGCGGAGCGAACGAGACGTCCCCTCCACTGACGGTCGTTGAGCGAGCGGAGCGAGACGAAACGTCGCCTCCACGGACGGTCATTGAGCGGGTGGAGCGAGACGAAACGCGGCCGCCCGTCACTCCCGGCCGATGGCGTCACGCACGAGAAGGCGCAGCTGCGGAACCTTCTCCTCGACGAACCACGGGTTCCGCGTGCGCCAGCCGCGCGCGAGGGGCGATGGATGCACGATGGGGTACATCGGCAGGAACGTCTCCGCTGCGCGCACGTTGGCGGTCACATCCGATGACCCGAGATAGCGGCGCTGCGCGTAGCCGCCGATGACGATGCGCAGGCGCACGTCGGCGAACCGCTCGAGGAACATCGGGTGCCAGCGGTCGGCGAAGTCTCGGCGCGGCGGCTTGTCGCCGCTGGTCCCCTTGCCCGGGAAGTAGGCGTCCATCGGCAGCACCGCGACGAGGTCGGGGTTCCAGAATTCCTCGTCGGTCACTCCCATCCAGCTGCGCAGGAGGCGTCCGCTGGGGTCGTCGAAGGCGATGCCGGACGCCTGGGCGAGTCGCCCCGGCGCCTGGCTGAGGATGAGCACGCGCGCCCGCTCGGTGCCGACGATCAGCGGGTCCCATCCGCGCTCGCGCGCCCAGGCGTTGGAGGGATGCTCCGCGACGCGGGCGCGCAACGCGTCGAGAGAGCTCATCGGCCCAGTCTGCCGGGCGGAGCGCGCGGGTGTCGCTATGACGTGATCTTCGCCTGGATCGTGGACATCACCATCGTGTCGGCGAGGGTCGTGGTGTCGCCGACCTCGCGTCCTTCGGCGACGTCGCGCAGCAGCCGCCTCATGATCTTGCCCGACCGGGTCTTCGGAAGCTCGGCCACGATGTAGATGTCGCGCGGACGGGCGATCGGACCGATCTGCTCGCCGACCCAGCGGCGCAGCGTCTCGGCGAGACCCTCGGCCGAGTGGGCGTCGAGGAAGCTCTGCTTGAGGATGACGAACGCCACCACCGCCTGCCCGGTGGTCTCATCCGACGCCCCGACGACGGCGGCTTCGGCGGTCGCTTCGTGCGCGACGAGAGCCGACTCGATCTCCGCGGTCGACAGCCGATGCCCGGAGACGTTCATGACGTCGTCGACACGGCCGAGCAGCCAGACGTCGCCGTCGTCGTCGAGCCGCGCGCCGTCGCCGGCGAAGTAGAACCCGCGATCGGCGAACTTCGACCAGTACGTCTCGACGAACCTGTCGGGATCGCCCCAGATGCCGCGCAGCATGCTCGGCCACGGCTCGGTGACCACGAGCAGGCCGCCGTTGCCGTTCCCCACGTGCTCACCGCTCTCGTCGACGACGTCGACCGCGATCCCCGGGAGGGGCACCTGCGCCGATCCCGGTTTGGCCTCGGTGACCCCGGGAAGGGCCGAGATCATGATCGCGCCCGTCTCGGTCTGCCACCAGGTGTCCACGATCGGTGCGCGGCCCGACCCGATGATCTCGCGGTACCACATCCACGCCTCGGGGTTGATGGGTTCACCGACCGACCCGAGCAGACGCAGACTCGACAGGTCGAACGACTGCGGCACGGTGCGGCCGATCTTCATGAACGAGCGGATGGCGGTCGGTGCGGTGTAGAGCACCGTGACGCTGTACTTCTCGACGAGCTCCCACCAGCGCCCCGGATGCGGCGTGTCCGGCGTGCCCTCGTACAGCACCTGGGTGGCGCCGTTCGCGAGCGGGCCGTAGGTGACGTACGAGTGACCGGTGATCCATCCGATGTCGGCGGTGCACCAGTAGACGTCGGTGTCGGGATGGATGTCGTGCACGACCCGGTTGGTGAAGGCCGCCTGGGTGAGGTAGCCCCCCGATGTGTGCAGGATCCCCTTGGGCTTCCCGGTGGTGCCGGAGGTGTAGAGGATGAACAGCGGCGTCTCGGCGGGGAAGGCCTCCGCTTCATGGTCGGCCGAGGCCGCGGGGACGACGTCGTGCCACCAGAGGTCGCGCTCGGCGTTCCATTCGACGTCGTTGCCGCCGCGGCGCACCACCAGCACGTGCTCGACCGTCTCTTGCGGACCGCTGCCGTTGCGGTCGGCGAGGGCGGCGTCGACCGCAGGTTTCAAGGCCGACACCTTTCCCTTGCGATACCCGCCGTCGGCGGTGATCACGAGCTTCGCGCCGGCATCGTCGATGCGTGCGCGCAGACTGTCGGCGGAGAAGCCGCCGAAGACGACCGAGTGGATGGCGCCGACGCGGGCGACGGCGAGCATCGCGGCGATCGCCTCGGGGATCATCGGCAGATAGATCGCGACGCGGTCTCCCCGGCCGACGCCGAGATCGGTGAGCACGTTCGCGACGCGCTTGACCTCGTCGGTGAGCTCCGCGTAGGTCACGCGTCGTTCATCGCCGGGCTCGCCCTCCCAGAGCAGGGCGACCCGGTCGCCGTGGCCGGCTTCGACGTGGCGGTCGAGGCAGTTGTAGGCGACGTTGAGCTCACCGTCGGCGAACCACTCCGCGAACGGCGGATTCGACCAGTCGAGGGTCGTGGTGAACGGCGTGTGCCAGTGGAGCAGGTCGCGGGCCTGCTCGGCCCAGAACGCCGGGCGGTCGGCCTCCGCCCTCGCGTAGAGCTCGGCGTCGCCGACGGCTGCGGCGGCGAACGCGGGGGAGGGGGAGAATCGCCGATCCTCGCTCAGCAGGTGGTCGATCTGACTGCTCATCGGGGCTCCTTCGCATCGGTGCGGGCGGCGCATGCGGCCGTCCGAGTCGCAGCAAATCTAGCCAGCGGGGCCGCGTCGGACCACCCCCGAGAGGAGGTATCGAGAACGCGCGCAGGAGATATCGAGAACATCACCGATATATCGGAAGGAAAGCGCTCAGAAGGCACTTTCCGCCCCGTCGGGCCACGTACACTCGTCTCGGCCGAACATCGATTCTGGCATCGCGACCCCCGACACCCCCCAACTCCGGGCGGTCGCACACGGCGGCATCCCATTCCCCCCATGGGATGCCGCCTTCTCTCTTTCCGGGACTCCTCCTCCACATCCCGCTACCCGCGCTCGGGCATCCACCGCAGCGTCGCCGGAGCCGTTCCGCTGCTCAGGGTCTCTCTACCGTCGGGGCATGGCCGCTCCTTTCGTCGTCGCTCGTCGAGGCGAGCCGCGCCCTGTTTCGGTGGAGACTCCGGGTGCCTCTGTCGCCGTCGCGGCGACGCCTCCGGTCGTGCGCGCCGAGGCGACCTCGCCCGAGGTGATGCGCCCGTTCGACCGTGTGCTCGAGGACCCGAGTGTGACCGACCTCTTCGTCAGTGCCGCGCGCGGCCTGCACGTCGACCGTGGCGGCGGCGCGCGCCCCGAACCGGGCTGGCGCCTGACCGAGGAAGAGGTGCGCAATCTCGCGATCGCGCTGATCGGAGCGGGGGACCGGCACATCGATGACGCCCACCCGTGCATCGACGTGCGGCTCGCCGAGGGCATCCGGGTTCATGCGGTGCTTCCGCCGATCGCCCTCGCCGGAACCGAGATCTCGATCCGGATCCCGCGCGTGGCTCGTCCGGGGCTCGACGAGCTCGAGCGCTCGGGCATGTTCGACGCGCCCGTTCGCGCCTGGCTGGAGAAGATCGTGGGCGAGCGCCGGAACATCCTCGTCACCGGGGCTGCGGGTGCGGGCAAGACGACGCTGCTCGCCGCGCTGCTGTCGGCGGCCGCGCACACGGAGCGCATCGTCACGGTCGAGGACGTTGCCGAGCTGAGAGTGGGGCATCCGCATCACGTGCGCCTGGAGGCGCGGCAGGCGAATCTCGAGGGTGCCGGGGCGATCGACCTTGCGCGGCTCGTGCGCGAGGCGCTGCGCATGCGCCCGGATCGTCTCGCGGTCGGCGAGGTGCGCGGTGCGGAACTGCGGGATCTGCTGGGGGCGCTGAACACCGGCCACGACGGCGGCGCGGGCACGGTGCACGCGAACGGCATCGCCGAGGTCGCCGCCCGACTCGAGGCCCTCGGCGCGCTCGCCGGCTGGGACGATCGCACTCTCGCTCGACAGACCGTCAGCGCGGTCCATCTCGTGATCCACGTCGCCCGATCCGGCGACGGCGCCCGGCGCATCGCGGCCGTCGGCCGGCCGACCCTCGAGGAGTCGGGTCGTCTTCGCGTGGAGGAACTGACGTGGCCGCCCGCCTGATGCGCCGTCGCGTCGAGCCCGACCGGGCCGATCCGGCGGGGACGGTGCTGCGGCTCGCGGTCATGCTGCAGGCCGGTGTGGGTCCCGCCCGCTCGTGGGAGATGCTCGCGGCCGCCGGCGACATCGCGGCGGTCCGCGTCATGGCCGCCGTCTCCGACGGAGGCGATCTGGCCACGGCGATCGCCTCGTCGGCGGCCGGACCGCCGCATCGGCGCCGAGACCCCGGGGCGTCGGAGCGCGCGGCGGCATGGGGTGATGTGGCGGCCGCGTGGCGCGTCGCGACGACGGTCGGAGCACCGCTGGCCGCGAGCCTGCGCGGATTGTCCGTCGCCCTCCGCGACGCCGAGGAGGCGGCCGACGACGTGCGCGTCGCCCTGGCGGAGCCTCGCGCGACGGCGAGGCTGATGGGATGGCTTCCCGCGGTCGGCGTCGTGCTGGCCGCGGCCTTCGGATTCGACACGTTCGCCGCCCTCACCCGCTCGCCCCTGGGCGCCGTGTGTCTCGTGGGCGGTCTGCTGCTCACCCTGGCGGCGCACCGGTGGAACGCGGTCCTCGTGCGTAAGGCCGGCGGCGCATCCCACATCCCCGGCATGGGGGCGGAGCTGTTCGCCATCGCCTTGAGCGGAGGGGTGTCGATCGCACGCGCGCAGGCACTCGTCGCCTCGGCCTCGGCACTCACGGAAAGCGCCGAGGAGCGCGACGTCGCCGAGCCGGCACTCGAACTCTCCCGTCGGGCGGGCGTACCCGCGGTCGAGATGCTGCGCGCATCGGCGGCTCTCGCGCGACATCGCGCCCGCGTCGACGGACGCCTGCGCGCCGCCCACCTCGCCTCGCGCCTTCTCGTACCGCTCGGGGTGTGCACGCTGCCGGCGTTCCTGCTGCTCGGTGTCGCCCCGATGATGCTCGGCGTGCTCGGGGCCGTGCCGCTCGATCTCCCATCCGCCCCGCCCTGACCCGACAAGCGTGCCCCGAAGAAACCACCGCAAGAGATGGAGTATCCGATGTCCTTTCCGACCCTCACCACTGCCCGAGCCCGACGTCTGTTCGCTGACGACAGCGGGGCTGCGACCGCCGAGTACGCGATCGCCACCATGGCAGCCGTCGCCTTCGCGGGACTCCTGGTGGTCATCATGAGATCCGACGAGGTGCGCGGCATCCTCACCGACCTGGTCCGCCGCGCCCTCACGGTCGAATGAGGCGCGGCGTTCTCGGCGGCGGGTTCCCGACCGACGACCGCGGGGCCGTCGCCGCCGAGTTCGCCGTCGCGCTGCCGGCCCTGGTTCTGGTGATCGCGCTGGGGGTCGGCGCGTTGAGCGCCGGCTCCCGGCAGGTGCGCCTGCAGGATGCCGTCGCGGACGCGGCGCGTCTGGCGGCCCGCGAGGAGGATCCCGGGCGCGCGGCCGGCGCCGTCACCTCGGCGGTGCCCGGCGCCTCGGTCGAGATCACGGCGCGGGGCGATCTCGTCTGCGTACGCGCTGCGATCGACGCCGCGCCGCTGCCGATCACCCTGCGGGCGGAAGGCTGCGCGCTGGCGGGCGGACTCTGATGCCAGGCACCGCAGCCACGGTCGGCGCGATCGGTGCCGCAACGACCCTCATCGGAGCGCTCGCCGTCGTCGGCATGGCCTCCGGGGGTGCCCAGCGACTCGCCGGCGCCGCCGACGCAGCGGCCCTCGCAGCCGCAGATGCCGCCTCGGGTGCGGCGACCGGGGTGCCCTGCGAGCGAGCCGCGGAGGTCGCCGAAGCGAACGGCGTCACCGTGGCATCGTGCGACCTCGCGGAGCTCATCGCGACCGTGACGCTGTCGTCGACATTCGCGGGGATGCCCTTCCACGCGTCGGCGCGAGCCGGCCCACCGCCGTGACGGGTGGTTCTCAGCGACACGCAATCGGGCGGTGTGTATGGTGTGCATCGACGAAAGGACCCCCCGTTGGCCACAGGCAAGAAGCTCGTCATCGTCGAGTCGCCGACCAAGATGAGGTCGATCCAGGGATACCTGGGCGATGACTACGAGGTGCTCAGCTCGGTCGGGCACATCCGCGATCTCGCGGACAAGAAGCAGATCCCGGCGGAGAAGAAAGAGGCCTACGGCAAGTACTCCATCGACGTCGAGAACGGCTTCGATCCGTACTACGTCGAGAGCGAGCGGGGGCGCAAGACGGTCACCGAGCTCAAGCGGGCGCTGAAGCAGGCCGATGAGCTTTTGCTCGCCACCGATGAAGACCGCGAGGGCGAAGCCATCGCGTGGCACCTTCTGGAGACGCTCAAGCCGAAGGTTCCGGTCAAGCGCATGGTCTTCCACGAGATCACCAAGGACGCCATCCGCGCCGCGGTGCAGAACACCCGCGAGCTCGACCTCGCGCTCGTCGACGCGCAGGAGACCCGCCGCATCCTCGACCGGCTCTACGGCTGGGACGTCAGCCCCGTGCTGTGGTTCAAGGTTCAGCAGGGAACCTCCGCGGGTCGCGTCCAGTCGGCCGCGACGCGCCTGGTCGTCGACCGCGAGCGCGAGCGCATGGCGTTCGTCTCGGCGTCGTATTGGGGGATCGACGCGACGGCGGTCACCCTGCGCGAAGCCACCGACCCCGAGAAGTCCTTCTCAGCCCGTCTGGTGCGCATCGACGGGGGAACCCTCGCGCGCGGCACCGACTTCGACGACCGCGGTGAGCTCAAGAAGGCGGTTCTCGTTCTCAGCGAGACCGAGGCGAACGATCTCGCCGAGGCCATCCGCACCGCGTCTCGCGCATCCGTGTCCCACCTCGAGGCGAAGCCGGGAACCCGCAGCCCCAAGGCCCCGTTTACGACCTCCACGATGCAGCAGGAGGCCGGTCGCAAGCTCTCGATGAGCGCGAAGCACGCGATGAGCGTGGCGCAGCGCCTGTACGAGAAGGGGTTCATCACCTATATGCGAACGGACTCGACGGCGCTGTCCAAGCAGGCGGTCGAAGCAGCTCGTGCGCAGGCCGTGAGCCTCTACGGCGACAAGGCCGTGCCGGCCAACCCCCGGCTGTATCGCAGCAACTCCAAGAACGCGCAGGAGGCGCACGAGGCGATCCGTCCTTCGGGCGATGACTTCCGCACTCCGTCGTCGGTGGCCGGCGAACTGGACCGCGACGAGCAGCGCCTGTACGACCTCATCTGGAAGCGCACCATGGCCAGCCAGATGGCCGACGCCAAGTACGAGACCACCACGGTCACGCTCGAGGTCGACGCCGACGGGCGTCGTGTGGAACTGACGGCCTCGGGAACGGTCTACACCTTCAAGGGCTTCCTCGAGGCGTACGAAGAGGGCAGTGACGAGAAGCACGGCGACGCCGACAAGGCGGCCGACCAGTCGCTGCCGCAGCTGGCGGTCGGAGACGTGCTGCGCCTGTCCGAGGTCGAGCCGAAGGGTCACGCCACCTCTCCCAAGCCGCGCTACACCGAGGCGAGCCTCGTCAAGGCGCTCGAGGAGAAGGGGATCGGGCGCCCCTCGACGTTCGCGAGCATCATCGACGTCATCCTCAACCGCGGATACGTCTCCAAGCGCGGGCAGGCGCTCATCCCGAGCTGGCTCGCCTTCAGCGTGGTGCGGTTGCTCGAGCAGCACTTCGCCGATCTCGTCGACTACGACTTCACCGCGGCGCTCGAGGACGACCTCGATGCGATCGCCCGCGGCGAGCAGAAGCGCGTCGACTGGCTGCACGAGTTCTACTGGGGATCCGACGCGCACGTCGGACTGCGCAACATCGTCGACAACCTGGGCGAGATCGACGCCCGCGCGCTGAACTCCACGCCCATCGGCGACGTGGCGACCCTGCGCTTCGGCAAGTACGGGCCGTATCTGGAGGTGCCGAACGCCGAGGACCCCGAGGGCGAGCCGCGACGGGTCAACATCCCCGAAGACCTGGCCCCGGATGAGCTCACCGTCGAGAAGGCGACCGAGCTGATCGAGGCGCCCGTCGCCGGCGACCGCGTGCTGGGCGTGAACCCCGACACCGGCAAGCATATCGTCGTGAAGGACGGGCGCTACGGGCCGTACGTGCAGGAGCTCGAGCCGGAGCCCGAGGAGCCGGCGGCTCCCGCCGAGGCCGAGGCCCCGAAAAAGCGCGCGACCAAGAAGAAGGACGCCCCCAAGCCGCGCACCGCGTCGCTGTTCAAGTCGATGTCGGTCGACACCGTCGATCTGGAGACCGCGCTGCGGCTGCTGTCGCTCCCGCGCACCGTGGGCGAGGACCCGGAAAGCGGCGAGCCCATCACCGCGCAGAACGGGCGGTACGGTCCGTACCTCAAGAAGGGCACCGACTCGCGCACGCTGGAGAGTGAGCAGCAGCTCTTCGACGTCACCCTCGAGCAGGCACTCGAGATCTACAAGCAGCCGAAGTACGGCGCGCGCCGCGCCGCCAGTGCGCTGAAGGAGTTCGAGGCCGACCCGACCTCGGGCAAGCCGATCAAGCTGCGCGACGGCCGCTTCGGGCCGTATGTCACCGATGGCGAGACGAACGCGACCATTCCCCGCGGCGAAGATGTCGAGGCGGTCACCTTCGAGCGTGCCGTGCAGCTCCTCGCCGACAAGCGCGCCAAGGGCCCGGCCCCCAAGCGCAAGCGGGCGACGACGACGCGCAAGACGACCTCGAAGAAGTCGTGACCCGCGGACTCTTCGTCACCCTCGAGGGCGGCGACGGCGCCGGCAAGACGACACAGGCCCAGCTGCTCGCGGAATGGCTCTCCGATCGCGGGGCGAGCGTGGTCCGTACCCGGGAACCCGGCGGCACGGAGGTGGGCGCCCTCATCCGCGACATCGTGCTGCACCATCGGGGCGAGGTCGCCCCTCGCGCCGAAGCGCTCCTCTACGCCGCCGACCGTGCGCACCACATCGCCACGCTCGTGCGGCCCGCGCTCGAGCGAGGCGATGTGGTCATCCAGGACCGCTACCTCGACTCGTCGGTCGCCTACCAGGGCGCCGGGCGCGTGCTCGGACGCGACGAGGTGCGCGACCTGTCCCTGTGGGCGACCGAGGGGCTCCTGCCCGACCTGACGGTGCTCCTCGACCTCGATCCCCACCTCGCGCGCAGTCGGCTGGATGCGGACGACAAGCCCTTCGATCGCCTCGAGGCCGAGAAGGAGGTCTTCCACGCCGCGGTGCGCGCCGAGTTCCTCGCGCTGGCCACCGCCGAGCCGGACCGCTTCCTCGTCGTGGACGCCATGCGCCCCGCCGGGGAGATCGCCGGTGCAGTCCGCGACCGGGTGGCAGTCCTCCTCGAGGCGCGTTCCGGCGACGTCGGCGCGGCGGATTAGGCTGACGACCATGGATGCGACGGCCGACCCGGTGTCTCCCGTCGACGTCGTCGATCCCGCACCGCTTCCCTGGGACGCCGTGTGGGGCCAGCCCGACGCCGTGGAGATCCTGCGGGCCGCGGCGGCGGATCCCACGGCGATGACGCACGCGTGGCTCATCACCGGACCCCCCGGCTCCGGGCGCTCGACCCTCGCCTACGCGTTCGCGGCGGCGCTGATCGCGGAGCCCGGCGACGAGACGGTGATGCGGCAGGTGCTCGCCCGCACCCATCCCGATCTGACGGCGCTGCGCACGGAGCAGGTCATCATCCGCATCGACGAGGCGCGCAAGCTCGTCGAACGCGCCTTCTACGCGCCGTCGCTCGGTCGGCACCGCGTGATCGTCGTGGAAGACGCCGATCGCATGGCCGAGCGCACCTCGAACGTGCTGCTGAAGGCCCTCGAGGAACCACCCGACCACACGGTGTGGGTGCTCTGCGCGCCGAGCGACGCCGATCTGCTCCCGACCATCCGCTCGCGGGTGCGCACCCTGCGGCTCCGCGACCCGGAGGTCGACGACGTCGCCCGCCTGATCGTGCAGCGCACCGGCGCCGATCCCGGGGTCGCCGAGCAGTCGGCGCGGCACGCCCAGCGGCACATCGGCATGGCGCAGCGTCTGGCGACCGACGTGGCCGCCCGAGCGCGACGCGAAGAGACCCTGCGCGGCGTGCTCGGGGTGCGCGGGGTCGGCGACGCGGTCGAGGTCGCCGCGCGCATCGTGCAGGCGGCCACCGACGACGCGAAGGCGCTCACCGCGGAACGCGACGAGGCCGAGCGCGCCGACCTGCGGCGCACGCTCGGAGTCGCCGACGGTGCCGCCCTGCCGCCCGCCGTGCGCTCCCAGGTGACCGCGCTCGAGGATGAGCAGAAGCGTCGCGCGACCCGGAGTCTGCGCGACGGCATCGACCGCGTGCTCACCGATCTGCAGTCGATGTACCGCGATGTCGTGATGCTGGCCTTCGAGCGCGAGGCGGACATGATCAACCGCGAGCTCGAGTCGGAACTGCGCGCGCTCGCTCAGACCTGGGGCCCGCGGCGCGCCCTGGTGGTACTGGATCGCATCGCCGAGACGCGGCGCAACCTCGAACAGAACGTCAACCCCACCCTGGCCCTCGAGAGCTTGCTGGTCACCGTCGCCAGCGGGAGGACACCGTGAAGACCACCCTGATGCGTCGCGTCGGCGCCGTCGTCGGCGGGATCGCCGTCGCGAGCCTCACGCTCACCGGATGCCTGTACGCGATGATCCCCGAGGAGGGCGGCGTCGCCGCCCCCACCACGAGCGCGGCTCCCGACACCGACGGCGTGGCGGCCGAGCTGCTGCCGTTCTACGAGCAGACACTCGACTGGGCCGCGTGCGGCTCGGAGTTCGACTGCACGACCGTCGCCGTGCCGCTGGACTGGGACGACCCGACCGTGGGCGAGATCGAGCTGTCCGTCATCCGCCACCGGGCGACCTCGGGAGACCCGATCGGGTCGCTGCTGACCAATCCCGGCGGGCCGGGGTCGAGCGGCGTCTCGCTGATCCGTGACTCGCTGACCTTCGCCGTGGGCGAAGAGGTGGTGGATGCCTACGACGTCGTCGGATTCGACCCGCGCGGCGTCGGCGCGTCCACGGCGGTGACCTGCTTCGACGCGGCCGAGATGGATGCGTACCTGTACGACATCCCGGAGGATCCGCGCGGAAGCGATGGCTGGACCGCGGAGCTCGAGGAGCGCAACCAGGAGTTCGCGGATGCATGCGAGGCGGGCAGCGACGGCATCCTGCCCTACATCACCACCGACAACGCCGCTCGCGACATGGACGTGCTCCGGGCCGTGCTGGGCGACGCGCAGCTGAACTATCTCGGGTATTCCTACGGAACATTCCTCGGGGCGACGTACGCCAAGCTCTACCCGGAGAAGGTCGGGCGCCTCGTGCTCGACGGCGCGATCGATCCCTCCATCTCCGGACTCGAGGTCGGCACGACGCAGGCCCTCGGTTTCGAGTCCGCGCTGCGGGCGTACATGGCCGATTGCCTCGATGGTCAGGAATGCCCCTTCCGAGGCTCGGTCGACGATGCCATGGCCGACCTCGGAATCCTGCTCGCCGCCGTCGACGCCGAGCCCCTGCCCGCGGCGGACGGGCGGCAGCTGGGCGCGGACTCGCTCATGACCGGGATCATCGCCGCCCTGTACTCCCAGGACAGCTGGCCCTTCCTCACCCAGGCGCTGACCGACGCTCTGGCCGGCGACCCGACCCTCGCGTTCACGCTGGCCGACTTCTACAACGGCCGGGAGGGCGGCGAGTACACCGACAATTCCGCCGAGGCCTTCCGCGCTTACAACTGCCTGGACTACCCCGACGACGCCACCGACGCGGAGGAGCAGGCGGCGGAAGACCTCATCGCCGCCGAAGCGCCGACGATCGCGCCGTACTGGTCGGGCCCCGACCCCTGCGATGCGTGGCCGGCCGCTCCGACCGGGGTGCGCGAGGAGATCACCGCGGACGGCGCGGCGCCCATCCTCGTCGTCGGCACGACCAACGACCCCGCGACCCCGTACGAATGGTCGGTGGCGCTTGCCGATCAACTGTCGTCCGGCGTTCTGATCACGCGCGTGGGTGAGGGTCACACGGGCTACAACAAGGGGAACGCCTGCGTGGATGACGCCGTCGACGCGTATCTCCTGAACGGCACCGTCCCCGACGGCGACATCACCTGCGAGTGACCCGGCGCCGATGGTTCGCGGCGGCGTTCACGAGGCTGTAAGATCGTTGATCGTGCATCGCGCAAGCGGGGCGCGCCACCTTAGCTCAGTCGGCAGAGCGATTCACTCGTAATGAATAGGTCAAGGGTTCGATTCCCTTAGGTGGCTCAGACGCGAAGGGGTCGCATCCGCGGCCCCTGTCGCCCTCTCCACCGGAGGATCGCCGATGCACGGAGCGGTCGACACAGTCGCCGAGATCTTCGCGTGGCTCGGATTCGGTGTCGGCACTCTGGTTGCCGGGCTCGCGCTCATCCTCTATCTCGTCGACGGCACGTGGCGACCCGTGCGCATCGTCATCGACGACGCACCCGAGGGTCGGGTCGCTCGCTGGTTCGGCGATGACGGTGTCGGTCAGGCCGTGCTGACCGCGGAGCAGGAGCAGGCGATCGGTCACGACGACACCGCCGACGCCTTCGCCCGCCAGGGGAGCCGTGACCGCCTGCGCCTGACCGCGCATTCGCCGCTCGTGCGGGCCGTGACCTGGTTCGCCGTGGGGTTCCTCGGCGTCGGCGTCGTGTCGCTCGGCGTCTCGATCGCGCTGATCTTCGTGCGCGGGTGACCGCGTCAGCCGACCGCGAGCATCCCGCCGGCGACGAGCGCCAGAACGAGGCCGATCCACTGCACGCCCGCGACGCGCTCCCGGAGCACGAGCGCGGCGAGGAGGATCGTGCCGGCGGGGTAGAGCGCCGTGAGGGCGGAGACCACCGCGAGGTCCCCCGATCGCAGCGCCACGAGGGCTGCGACGTTCGCTCCCACGTCGAGCAGCCCGCATCCGATCGCCAGCCACCAGGGTGAGATCTGCGGACCGCGCCCAGCCGCCGTCGGGGCCCCGCCGGCGTGCTCGAGGTCGACGTGGCCGCTCGGCGCGGCACCCACGCGCGCGCCGACGGGCAGAAGAGCGTGCGTCGCCGGCCGCCCGCGCCGCCGGGCGATGACGACCATGCCGAGCACCACGGCGCCGGTGATGACGGTGCTCGTCGCGCGGTTGACGACGAGGGGAACGAGACCGCTCGCCTCGCTGGTCTGATCGAGCGCGATGAGGAACGCGCCGATCGCGGCGCCGGCGCCCAGGGCCATCAGGAGGCCGCGGAGGCTCGGGCGGACCACCTTCTCGCCGGGGATGAATCCCACCAGGATGACCGCGACGAGCGCGATCGCGAGCCCGGCGTAGCCCAGGGCGCTGAAGGCCTCGCCCTGAACGAGCAGCCCCCACGACATCGGGGCGATCGCCGTCACGACGGCTGTCAGCGGCGAGAGGATGCTCATCGGCCCGATCGCGAGGCACGCGTAGAGGAGCACGATGGCGACGACGCCGAGCATGCCTGAGAGCAGTCCCCACATCACATCGGTGCTCAGCCAAGCGCCGCCGACGAGCGGCAGGGCGGCGAGGAGGGCGAGGAGACCGGTGGCGGCTGCGACCGCGGTGACGACGATGGACCGCAGACGTCGTGCGGCCAGCCCGCCGAGGAAGTCGGCGGAGCCGTAGACGAGGGCCCCGGTGAAGGCGATCAGCGCGGCGAACATCGGGATCAGCCTACGGGCGTCCGTCGGGGGACGGATATCGCTAGATAGGCTAGCTATATGTCCTCGCCGCAGCACGTCCGACGCACGCCCCCACGATGGGCGCGTGTCGGCATCCCGATCGTCCTCGTTCTCGTCTGGCTCATCGGCGGCTCCATCGGGGGCCCGTACTTCGGAAAGGTCGACGAGGTCGCCACCAACGACCAGTCCAGCTTCCTTCCCGAGAGCGCCGACGCCACGCAGGTCTCCGAACGGCTGCCGGACTTCCTCGGCGACGACACCATCCCGGCCGTCGTGGTCGTCACCGGCGACGGCGCCCTCTCCGACGACGACCTCGCGGAGATCAGCGATCTCTCCGACGAGATCGCGGACCTTCCCGGCGTCGTGGACGGCGTCTCCCCGCCGATCGTGTCGGAGGACGAGGAGGCGGCGCAGATCTTCGTGCCGATCGATTCGTCGGGCGAGGTGCGCGAGACGGTCGAGGAGATCCGCGACCTCATCGAGGCGGACCTGTCCGACGGCATGCAGGGCTGGGTCACCGGCCCGGCCGGGTTCACCTCCGATCTCACCGAGGGCTTCCTCGGCATCGACGGCCTGCTCCTCGCGGTGGCCCTGATCGCGGTGTTCGTGATCCTCGTGATCGTCTATCGATCCCCCCTCCTGCCGATCCTCGTGCTGCTCACGAGCGTGTTCGCGCTGTGCGTCGCGCTGCTGGTCGTGTGGTGGCTCGCGTTCGCCGACGTCTTCGTCTTGAACGGCCAGGTGCAGGGCATCCTCTTCATCCTCGTGATCGGCGCGGCGACCGACTACGCCCTGCTCTACGTCGCCCGGTTCCGCGAGGCCGCGGGTGAGGGACTCGGGCGCTGGGATGCGGCCCTGCGGGCCTGGCGCGGGGCGTTCGAGCCCATACTCGCGTCCGGCGGCACCGTGATCGCCGGACTCCTGTGCCTGCTGCTCAGCGACCTCGCGACCAACCGCGCCCTCGGTCCCATCGCCTCCATCGGCATCGTCTTCTCGATGCTGTCCGCCCTGACCTTCCTGCCGGCGCTGCTGGCGCTGTTCGGTCGAGCAGCATTCTGGCCGTTCATCCCGAAGGCGCCTCCCGCGCAGATCCCCGACGATCTGACCCAGCCGGTCGCCGGATTCTGGCAGCGGCAGGCGCGCCTGGTCGCGCGTCACGCGCGCCCCGTCTGGATCATCAGCACGGTCGTCCTTCTCGCCGCCGCCGTGGGCGTCACGCAGCTGAAGGCCGACGGCGTCGCCACCAGCGACCTCGTGCTCGGCGCCTCCGAGGCGCGCGATGGGCAGGACGTGCTCGCCGAGCACTTCCCGGCAGGGTCGGGAAGCCCGGTGTACGTGATCGTCCCCGAGTCCGATCTGGGCGCGGCCGCCGAGGTGCTCGACGAGAACGAGGGTGTGGATGCCGTCGCCGTCGCGAGCGAGGATTCGCCCACCGGCCAGGCCGGTGTCGTCGTCGATGGCGGCGAGGCCACGATCGAGGCGTTCGGACCCCCGGGATCCGCGGCGCCGGAGCCGACCCTCTCCGACGGCGACGTGCTCCTGATCGGAACCCTCACCGACGCAGCCGATTCGGTCGCCGCGGAGGACACCGTGCGCGACCTGCGCATCGCGTACGACGAGGAGCTGGGGGAGGGAACGGCCCTCGTCGGCGGGGTGACGGCGACCGACATCGACTCGAACGACACCTCGATCCGCGACCGGACGGTGATCATCCCGGTCGTCCTGGCGGTGATCCTCGTCATCCTCATGCTGCTCCTGCGGGCGGTGCTGGCCCCGGTGCTGCTGGTGGCGAGCGTCATCCTCTCCTTCGGGTCGGCCCTCGGCGTATCGGCTCTCGTCTTCAACGGCGTCTTCGCCTTCCCGGGCGCCGATCCGGCCGTGCCGCTGTACGGATTCGTCTTCCTCGTCGCCCTCGGCGTGGACTACAACATCTTCCTCATGTCGAGAGTGAGGGAGGAGTCGCTGGTCCACGGCACACGGCGCGGGATCCTGCGCGGACTCGTCGCCACCGGCGGGGTGATCACCTCCGCCGGCCTCGTTCTGGCGGCCACGTTCGCCGCGCTCGGGGTCATCCCGATCCTGTTCCTCGCTCAGATCGCCTTCATCGTGGCGTTCGGTGTGCTGCTGGACACCTTCGTCGTGCGCTCCCTTCTCGTTCCGGCGCTGTCGTACGACATCGGCCGGGCGATCTGGTGGCCCTCGAAGCTCGCGCGGCGCGAGGACTCGGCGCGCGGCGGCGCATCCGGAGCGGGCTCGTCGGGTGACGGGCAGCCGGCGGAGGAACTCACGGCCGACGACGGCCATGCCCTGACACGAGCGGAGTACCGGCGTACGCTCGAAGAATGAGCACGGCCTTGTTCATCGTCGACGTCCAGAACGATTTCACCGAGGGCGGCGCCCTCGGGGTGGAAGGCGGTGACGACGTCGCCCGCCGCATCAGTGAGTATGTCGCCGCCCATCGCGACGACTATGTCATCGTCGTCGCGTCGCGGGACTGGCACGACGGCGACAACGACAACGGCGGTCACTTCGCCGACGGCGAGCCCGACTTCGTCGACACGTGGCCCGTCCATTGCGTCGCCGGAACGGCGGGCGCCGAGTACGACGACCATTTCGACACGACGGGTGTGACCCATCACCTCAAGAAGGGCAGGGGGGAGCCCGCGTACTCGCTGTTCGAAGGCGAGACCGACGACGGCCGCACGGCCGTGCAGCTGCTCGAAGAGCACGGCGTGCTCGACATCGACGTCGTCGGCATCGCCACCGACTATTGCGTTCGCGCATCCGCCCTGGATGCCATCGCCGCGGGTCGACGGGTGCGGGTGCTCACCGACCTGGTCGCCGGGGTCGCGCCCGACTCGAGCGACCGCGCCCTCGCCGAGATCGCCCACGCCGGCGGCGCGCTCGCCGCGTCTGTGGATTGATCCACCGGTCGCACCGCGTGCCGCGTAGTCTCGGAGGGTGACCGACGACGAGCCGGACGCCTCACCCCCTGACCGCGTGACCAATCCCGTCGCGGTGGCCGGGCTCGTGCTCGCGATCGTGGCGATGCTGCTCAGCGTGATCAGTCCCGGCCTGTCGATACTCGTCGGCGTGCCCGCCGTGGCGTGCAGCGCGTTCGGGTTCCGGCTGTATCAACTCGGACGCGGAGGACGCTTCCCGGCCGCGGCAGGACTCGTTGTCGGCGCGGCGGCCGTCATCCTGCCCATCGCTCTTCTGCTCGCGCTCTGACCGGCGTGGAGAACCCCGGATCCTCCGACGCGCCCCCCGCGGATCGCGTCGACGACACGCGCCCTCGCCCGACGCCGCTGTGGGCGCTGCTGTCGCGCTGGCTCCTGGCGACGGAGGCATGGTTGCGGTCGCACGGCGGCGCGCGGCTGCGCTGGACGCTGCGCGGCGGCTGGGCGCTGGTCGCCGCAGTGGGCGTGCTCCTCCTGGTGGGTCCCGTCATCAACCCGCCGTTGACGCTGGATGACCTGCTCGATTCCGCTGAGAGCGCGACCGACAGCTGGATCGCCCGCGAGTTCGACGCCGCCTACACGCTGCTGCCGCAGAGCGACGGCCATCTGGATGCCGAGGTCACCGAGACCATCACGGCGCTCTTTCCCGACGACCTCGATCGATCGACGATCGCGCGCACGCTGCCGACGCAGTACGAGGGGCATGATCTGCGCACGGAGGTCATCGAGGTGACGCTCGACGGCGTGGCGGTGGCACCCGCGGTGCGTGACACCGGCGATCAGCTGCGCGTGCAGGTCGATGCCGGCCACGAGCTGTCCGGTGATCACACCCTCGTGCTGCGCTATCGCCTCCACGACCTCGCCTTTTCGGGGATCGACGCGGCGACGGGCCGCGACGCCGACATCGTCGAGTGGAGCGTGCTCGGTCCGGACTGGCCGCACGGCATGGCGGTGTTGAACGTGAGCGTCACGCTGCCCGAGCACCTCGATTCCGAGCTCGTGCGCAGCCCGCGAGGGGCGGCCGCGTGGAGCCTCGTCGGCGGCGGGGAGTGGCTGGAGCCGGAAGCGGACTCCCCGCCGTCGAGCGTGACGTACGCGTTCACGCTCGAGCAGAACATGCCCCCGCACTCGCAGGCATGGTTCACCCTCGTCTTCCCCGCCGGCACCATCGCGATGCCTCCGCCCTCGCCCCTCTTCCTCGTCCAGTCGTTCGGCCCTCTCGTTCCGCTCGCGATCCTTCTCGTCTCGCTCCTGTTCGCCCTTGCCGCGCGGGCGGTCGCCTGGAGCGATGCCCGAGGGCGGCCGTGGTACGTCGCTCAGCACGATCCGCCGGAGGGCGTGGATGTGCGCACCGCGGCTCAGCTTCTGGGTGCGGTCCGCACGCGCGAACTCGCCCTCGCGATCGATCGCCTCGGTGGCGGCCGCCGCGCCGAGCACCTGGCGGCGGTGGGGCGTGCGGCTGCGCGGACCGGCCGGTTCGGCGACCGCTTCCGGGCGGCGGCGGCTTTCCGGCTCGATCCCGCCCGCGGCGCGCAGCTGAGGGAGGGATACCGCCGCATCCCCCGAGGGTTCGTGCGCGACGCGTTCCTGTGTGCTCCGCCGGCTCTGTCACTCCTGCAGCTGGGACTGGTCCGGCAGCTCTCCCACCAGGCCACGCTCGCGATCGTGTGGTGGCCGGTCGCCTTCGTCGCCCTCTCGCTCGTGCTCACCGCGGCCATCTTCTGGATCGCGCTGTCGGCGCGCCCGCTGACTCGTCGGGGGGCCCTCGCTCGACAGCATCTGCTGGGCGTGCGTCTTCAGGCCGAACGAACCGAGCTGATCGCGCGCTCTCCGCTGACCGATCGAGGTTTTCCCTACGCCGTCCTCACCGGTGATCCGAGGCCGACCGGCGAGGTCGTCTTCGCGCGCGTGGCCGACGAGCTCGGCGCCGACGATCTCCGGCGTTGGCGCACGCGCGACTTCCTGACCTGGCCGAGGCTTCTCATCCGCGTCCTGGCGGTCTTCGTCGTCGTCGGCGCCGTGGGCGTGATCGCGATCGTGCCCAACCCGTACGAACGGGGAGGGACGAGTGCATCCTGGGACTTCGCCGCGGCCGGAACCCTCTACACGCAGGTGAGCGCGGTGGACATCGCGGCGAGGATCGAGCTCGTCGCCGGCGAACCGGTCCTGGTCGTCACGGAGCGCGTCGACGTGACGTTCGAGGAGGGGGCCGCGCGCGTCCCGCAGTTCGCCCAGCGATTCCCGGCCGAGGTGGACGGCCAGGACATCGGATTCGAGGTTGCCGCGGTGCGCGTCGACGGCGACGCTGTCGACTACAGCGCCTCGCGGGTGGGTGCCCAGACAGAGGTCTCGACGGCTCTGCCACGGGTGCTGGAGGGCGAGCATACGGTCGAGATCGCGTACGCGATCGAGCATCCGGTCACCGTCGGCGTCGGATCGCCGGTGTCGGGACACGACGAAGAGACGGTGCAGCGGATCCGCTGGAGTGCGCTGCTGGACGGGTGGGAGAGCGGATGGGGGCATCCGTCGGCGCCGTCGGCACGCGTCTCGATCGCCATTCCGGATGACCTCGCCGAGACAGCACTGTCCGCCGGATGGCTACGGGAGGACCCGGACACCGCCGAGGAGGCGCGGGACTGGCGGGAATCGGGATTCCCGTTCGGCACGGCCGTCGAGGAGCTGGAGCGTGGGCTCCCGGACTCTGACGCCAGCGGGACTCTGACCGAGGAGCAGATCACGGAGGGGTCCGTGGTCACTCACGTGCTCGAGACAGCCGAGGGGGAGTACGGATATCCCACCTCCGGCACCTACTCCGGCCTCGGTGTCCTGCTGGAGTTCCCCGCCGGGTCCTTCACCGTCGACCGGGCCGGGTGGACGCAGCATCGCCTGTCCCAGGTGTTCCCGATCGTGCTCGTCGGCGTCCTCACCGCCGCGGCTCTCGCACTCGCGGTGCTGGCCGCGGTTGTCGTCCGTGTCCGCCGATCCCGTCGGTTTTCCCGCGGCACGTTCCGCGAGGCGATGTGGGTGCTCCCCCCGGCGTTCGCGGTCGCCGCCCTGATCGTGTTCTTCTGGGCGACGGCCGACATGCCGTCGGACTGGCGGGAGTTCCCGGCTCTCGCGGGGGGAGCGCTCACGGCGATCGCCGCGAGCGTGGCCGGCTGGATCCTCGTGCGCCCGGAGGCCTCCCGCGCTCGCGCTCGGACCGACGCGGACGTCAGAGCGGAGTGACGTCGTCTCCGACCCGGATGGTCCCGCCACCGTGTCGGGGGAGCAGGAGAACACCCAGGGTCGGCTCCGATTGGGCGAACTCCTTCGTGAGCAGGCCGAGGAGGCGCGCATCCCGAACGCCCGTGTCGGGATTGACGGTGATCGCCGCACAGCGGCCGATGGGCCGCTCGATGTCGAACTCCATCCCGCCGATGCGCAGCGATCCGCGCCAGCTCAGCTCCTCCCAGGCGTGGGTGTCTCCGATGACGATGTTCGATCGAAAACGGCGATCGTCGATGGCGACCGGCGCGGCATCCGCCACCGCGTGCACCGACGCGGCTCCGTGCAGCGACACATATCCGCGGGCGCGGTCCTGGAAGCGCGAGGTCAGCCCGTCGCCGATGAGGTGGAGGGGCATGACGCCGTCCGCACGGAGAAGACGGGCGTCGGCGGTGCGGGTGAGCCACCCGCCGCCTTTCGGCGACCCTCATCGTCGAGGACCGTGTCGAGCACGAGGCCTTCCTCGTCGTCGTGGATGCGCAGGCGCCGCTCTGCGGCGTCGAACGTCGTGCGCAGCCTCGCGAGAGAGGCGAAGCGCATGAGCGAGAGGCCGCGCGCCTTCGGCCAGTGATCGAGCCCGCCGTCGGAATCGGGCGTCACGGCGTCGGCGAACCGGAAGGCCAGTACCCGATCGCCTCGCACGCGACCGTCGGCGTCGATCTCGAGAGCGGTCAGCGCCTCGGGTGTGAAGCCCTTGACCGGGTAGCGGAAGAGAGCGGTGACCGTGGGCACGCCTCATCCTCGCACGCGGTGGCCGGGGCCTCTTCGCATGACGAGGTTGGTGGGCCCCGTGGGGCTCGAACCCACGACCCGCGGATTAAAAGTCCGATGCTCTACCGACTGAGCTAGAGGCCCGTGAACCTCCAGCCTAATGGGCGACGCGGCCGCCGACGCACCTCGCATAGCGTCGACGACCGCGTCGTCTTGGTCGCGGCCGGCCCTCCCCCGAGTCCGGCCGCCGGCGGTTCGAGCCTTACGGCATCAGAACCGAGTCGATGAGGTACACGGTCGCGTTGGCGGTCTGAACGCCACCGCAGATGACCATCGCGTCGTTGACCATCAGCTCGTCACCCGAGCCGGTGACCTCGACGTCGCCACCCTGGACCGTGGTCTGGGTTCCGACGACCTCGTCGGGGCTCAGCTGCCCGGGAACGACGTGGTACGTGAGGATCGAGGTGAGCAGCTCCGAGTCGGTGGAGAGCGTCTCGATCGTGGCCTCGTCGATCTGGGCGAACGCGTCGTCGACGGGCGCGAAGACGGTGAACTCGTCGCCGTTCAGGGTGTCGACGAGGTTGACGTCGGGGTTCAGCTCGCCACTGACGGCCGCGGTGAGCGTGGTCAGGAGCGGGTTGTTCGACGCGGCGACCGCGACGGGATCCATGGCCATGCCCTCGACCGAGCCCGCGCCGTCCGGAACGGCTTCCGCGTAGTCGGCGCAGCCCGGGCCGACGAGCATGGCGGCGGGGTCCATGGTGTCTTCCTCCATGGCGTCGTCCTCCATGGGGGCGGTGGTCTCTTCGGTGGGCATGTCCTCGTCCATCGTCTCCGACGACGTGGAGCCGGAACAGGCCGACAGCGCGAACGTCGCGGCGACGGCGAGCGAGAGACCAGCAGTGATGTGCGACTTCTTGGTGAGCATGACTTTACCTCCGGTGTAGGTGGCCGCGAGGGCCGGATCGTCGTCCGCAGAAGCGGCGTACACAGGCTCTTCGGAGCACCCGGGCGGGTGGATTGGAGATTTCTCGGATCCGGTCTCTCCGCAGCCGCTCACAGCCGTCGACACACGTCAAGCGGACCGTACCGATACCGGATTCCTCGCGCGCGTGAGGCATGCTGGAGCGTATGGTCATTGACGGCGTCGACGTCCCCGAGGACGGCAGCGACCGCACCGATCACGTCGCCGAACTCCTCGAACGCATCGCCGGAGGCGACCAGAGCGCGTTCACCGCGCTGTACGGCATGCTCTCCTCGCGCGTTTTCGGTCTCATCCTGCGTGTGCTCGTCGACCGATCGCAGAGTGAAGAGGTCCTTCAGGAAGTGTTTCTGGAGGTGTGGCAATCCGCCGCGAAGTTCGCTCCGAAGAAAGGGCAAGGAAGGTCGTGGGTGCTCACGATCGCCCATCGCCGAGCCGTCGACCGCGTGCGGTCGTCGCAGGCGAGCAGCGATCGCGACGTCCGCGCCGGCATCCGTGACCTCGGAGTGGCATACGACGGGGTCGCGGAGCAGGTCGAACTGAAGCTCGAAGGACGACGCGTCTCGACGGCTCTGTCGGCCCTTCCCGACCCTCAGCGCGAGGCCATCGTCCTGGCGTACTACGGGGGTTACAGTCAAAGCGAGATCGCGGCGATGACAGGATCGCCGCTGGGAACGGTCAAGACCAGGATGCGCGACGGTCTGTCGCGGCTACGGGTCGAGATGGGGGTGAAAGCGTGAATCGGAACGAGTTCGCGGAGCTGTCGGCGGGGCACGCGTTGCACGCCCTGTCGGCCGACGACGAGCGCGCGTACGAAGCCGCGCTCGCCGCAAACCCGGAATGGCAGCACATCGCCGCCGCCGACGCCGATGCCGCGGCCCTGCTGGGCTCTGCCGTCCCCATCGTCGAGCCGCCCACGGCGATTCGCGAGGCACTCTTCGCCCGCATCGCCGAGACACCGCAGGTCCCCAAGGCACCGGCATCACCGCCGGTCCAGCCGTCGACGGCGCCGCGCACCGAAGCCATCCAGACCGTCGCACGGCAGAAGTGGATGCGCGGCATGTTCGCGCTCGCCGCGTCGCTCGTGCTGCTGGTGGCGCTCGGCTTCGGCGCGGTCACGATCAACGAGTACCTCACGCGGCCGGCATCCGTCGTCGCGCTCCAGCAGATCGAGGACGCCCCGGATTCGGAGGCGACGACTGCCGAGCTCGTCAACGGCGAGGGTGCGGTCACGGCCTACTGGTCGGAGTCGCTGGGACAGGCCGTGCTCGTCTCCGACGATCTGCCCGACCTCGGCGACGACCAGACGTACGAGCTGTGGTTCGTGCGCGGGGAGGGTCCGGTATCGGCCGGCCTCTACAGTCCCGCAGACAGCGACGAGCCCGCGCTCCTGGAGGGCCAGTTCGAGCCGGGAGATGCCCTCGCGGTGACGATCGAACCCGCCGGCGGATCGCCGACCGGACAGCCGTCGACCGATCCGATCGTGGTCATCCCCACGGCGTGACGTCGTCGTCGGGCGCGTAGCCTGGACGCATGAGTGACGAGTCCCGGGAATTCCACAAGCCCGTGCGGCGCCCCGCGGAGCTGTTCGATCGGCTCTACTCGGCGCAGGACCCGGCTGAGGTCTCGCGCGCCGCACACTCGACCGCCCAGGCGCTGCTCTCGCGCGTGCGCGACGAGCCGGATGCGGCGGTCGTCGACCGCCTGGTGACCTTCACCGACGACCACGGGATCGACGACATCGCCGAGCTGTGGTCGCGTTCGCCGGCGTCGAGCCTGCCGGGCGCGCTGTGGCGGCTGTACCTGCTGCAGCTGATGATCCACGACGATCCCGGCACGGCGGCGCTGCTGTACGAGCGCGGGCGCGCGGAGCTCGCCTCCGCCGACGACGTCGTCGCGGGTGCTCCCACGCCTGCCGGGCCGGAGGAGCTGGTCGCGCTCATCGACGTCATCCTGCGCGGCGCGTTCAGCGGGGACTTCGCGGTGGCGTTGGAGCGTGCGGCGGCGTTCTGCCGCATCCAGGCTGCCGGATCCACCCACCTCGCCGACGACTACGAGCCGACGGAGTCCGACCGTGCGAGTGCGCTCACGCGCCGAGCGCTCCGCCTGTCCGACTACGGCACCGATCTCGCGACCTGCGCCGGCCTGTGGCGACGCGAGACCCTCACGTGATCGCACCAGATCCATCCTGACCGGTCCGATCGCCTCGCCGATGTCGGAGAATCGCGCCGATGTCGGAGAAAAACGGCGAATGTCTCCGACAAAGCGATGAATCTCCGACATCGGGCGTCGTGCGGTGGGGAGTGGATGAGGATGCGGATGCGCGTCCGGGCGGGCAGCGTCCGGGCCGGGCCGGGCAGCAAAGTGCCGGGCCGCAGAACGCCTCTCGGCGCAAGGCCGCTCGAAGCGGCAGAAGATGGAGCCCGGGGTTACTGCGGCCCGGCTGTTCCAGTGTAACGGACCGTGCGCCGGGGGTATTCCGGGCGCCGTAGGCTCGTGCCATGGCTTGGAGATTCGCGCTCATCATCGACCCCGCCGAGGCGGATGCGGCCGCCACCGACTTCGCGGCGACGTTCCAGCAGGTCGACCCTGCGGCGCCCGCGCTCAGCATCGGCGAGCTGAGCACGCAGCGCGGTGACGGCATCTTCGAGTCGATCGGCGTCGTCGACGGGCACGCGCAGGAGGTCGGACCCCACCTGGACCGGCTGGCGCACTCGGCGCGGCTGTGCGACCTGCCGGCACCGAACCTCGTGCAGTGGCGTGAGGCGATCGCCGTCGCGGCCGCGGCATGTCCGCCGGGGGAGTGCGTGATCAAGCTCATCCTGAGTCGCGGCATCGAGCACGGACCCACCCCGACCGCGTGGGTCACCGCCGCATCCGCCCCCGACAACACCGCCGCCCGCACCGGGGGTGTCCGCGTGGTCACGCTCGACCGCGGCTTCGACAGCGCCGCTCCCGCACGAGCGCCGTGGCTGCTGCTCGGGGCCAAGACCCTGTCCTACGCCGTGAACATGGCGGCGATCCGCGAGGCGCGGCGACGCGGCGCCGATGACGCGCTGTTCGTCACGACCGACGCCATCGTGCTCGAGGGGCCCACCAGCTCGGTCATCCTGCGATTCGGGGACCGGTTCGTCACGCCCGAACCCGGCGCGGGCATCCTGCACGGCACGACCCAGGTGAGCCTGTTCGCACACCTGCGCGACCTCGGCTTCGATGCCGCGTACGAGACCGTGCCGGTGTCCCGGCTGCACGAAGCGGATGCGGCGTGGCTCGTCTCGAGCGTTCGGCTCGCGGCTCCTGTGGTCGCGATCGACGGCGCGCAGCTGCCCCTCGACGCCGCCTTCACGGCATCGCTCAACGAGTACCTGCTCGCGCCTCGCGACTGAGCGGCGCGCTCATGCGGACGGCGCCCGCACGGTGATCCGTGCGGGCGCTGTCTGACGGAGGCGGTCGATCACCCGAAGCGACCGGAGACGTAGTCCTCGGTGGCCTGCTCCTGCGGGGTGGTGAACAGCGTCTTGGTGTCGTTGTACTCGATGAGCTTGCCGGGCTTGCCGGTGCCGGCGATGTTGAAGAAGGCGGTCTTGTCGCTCACACGCGATGCCTGCTGCATGTTGTGCGTGACGATCACGACCGTGTACTCGTTCTTCAGCTCGCCGATCAGCTCCTCGATCGCGAACGTCGAGATGGGGTCCAGCGCCGAACAGGGCTCGTCCATCAGCAGCACGTCGGGGGAGACGGCGATGGCGCGGGCGATGCACAGACGCTGCTGCTGACCGCCCGAGAGGCCCGAACCGGGACGGTCGAGACGGTCCTTGACCTCGTTCCAGAGGTTGGCGCCGCGCAGCGACCGCTCGACGAGGTCGTCGGCATCCTTCTTGGAGATGCGCTTGTTGTTCAGCTTGACGCCGGCCAGAACGTTCTCGCGGATCGACATGGTCGGGAACGGGTTCGGGCGCTGGAAGACCATGCCGACCTGGCGACGCACCGCCACCGGGTCGACGCCGTTGCCGTAGAGGTCGTCGCCGTCGAGGAGGACCTCGCCTTCGACGCGGGCGCCGGGGATGACTTCGTGCATGCGGTTGAGGGTGCGCAGGAAGGTCGACTTGCCGCACCCGGACGGACCGATGAAGGCGGTCACCGAACGCGGCTCGATGTCGAGAGACACACCCTCGACGGCGAGGAAGTCGCCGTAGTAGACGTTGAGGTCGTTGACTTCGATGCTCTTGGACAAGACGGTTCTTTCTCTCGGGTGTGGGTCAGCGACCGGTCTTCGGGGCGAAGAACTTCGCGACCGCGCGAGCGGCGAGGTTCAGCACCATGACGATCAGGATCAGCGTCAGGGCCCCGGCCCAGGCGCGGGAGATGGCCGAGTCGGGGCTGGTGCCCTGGTTGGCGTACTGGTTGTAGACGAACACCGGCAGCGTCATCATGTTGCCGTCGAACAGGTTGAGGTTGAGGCTCGCGGTGTAGCCGGCCGTCAGCAGCAGGGGGGCCGTCTCTCCGATGACGCGGGCGATGGCGAGCATCACGCCCGTGGTGATGCCGGCGATCGAGGTGGGCAGGACCACCTTCACGATCGTCAGCCACTTCGGCACGCCGAGGGCGTACGAGGCCTCGCGCAGCTCGTTCGGCACCAGGCGGAGCATCTCCTCCGACGAGCGCACGACCACGGGGATCATCAGCACGCTCAGTGCGACCGCACCCATGAAGCCGTTCGAGATGCCGGGACCGAAGAAGACCACGAACAGCGAGTAGGCGAACAGACCCGCGACGATCGACGGGATGCCGGTCATCACGTCGACGAAGAAGGTGATGGCCTTGCCGAGCTTGCTGCGCGAGCCGTACTCCACCAGGTAGATGGAGGTCATCAGGCCGATCGGGACCGAGATGATCGTCGCCGCCAGCGTGATCAGCAGGGTGCCCCAGATGGCGTGGATCGCGCCGCCGCCATCGCCGATGACGTTGCGCATGCTGTACGTGAAGAACTCGATGTCGAAACGGGCGAGACCGTTGACGAGCACCGTGAACAGCAGGGAGATCAGCGGGAGGAGGGCCACCAGGAAGGCGGCCGACACGATGGCGGTGATGAAGCGGTCGGTCGCCTTGCGCTGACCTTCCACGATGGACGAGATGGCGTAGATCGCCGCGACGAACAGCAGGGTTCCGAGGAACACGGTGGCGGCGATGTTGAAGTCGCCGACGGGGTTGCCGATGTTGGCGAATCCGAACACGACCGCCATGAGGGCCCACGACGCTGCGAGGACGATCCACGGCGTCGCCTTCGGAAGGCGGCCGGTGGTGAGGGAGTTCGCCTTCGCCGGTGCGGCGGTCTTCTCGATGGTGGTCATCAGTTGGCTCCCGAGAACTCGGCGCGGCGCGCGACGATCCAGCGCGCCAGTGCGTTGACGCCGAAGGTGAGGACGAAGAGGACGAGACCGGTGGCGATGAGCACGCTGATGCCGTCACCGTAGGCCTCCGGGAACGACAGGGCGATGTTTGCGGGAATGGTGGTCGGGTTCGTCGCGGTGAGGAGCTCGAAGGTGACCACGCCCGACACGGACAGCACCATGGTCACGGCCATCGTCTCGCCGAGCGCGCGCCCGAGGGCGAGCATCGCCGCGGAGACCATTCCGCCGCGGGCGAAGGGGAGGACGGCCATCTTGATCATCTCCCAGCGGGTGGCGCCGAGCGCGAGAGCGGCTTCTTCGTGAAGTACCGGGGTCTGCAGGAACACCTCGCGGCAGATGGCGGTCATGATCGGCAGCACCATGATCGCGAGCACCAGGGCGGCGGTCAGGATGGTGCGGCCGGTGGCGGAGACCTGGCCGCCGAACAGCGGGATCCAGCCGAGGTATTCGTTCAGCCAGACGTAGAACGGCTGAGCCATGCCGGCGAAGACGAGGCCGCCCCAGAGGCCGAAGACGACGGAGGGCACGGCGGCGAGCAGATCGATGATGTAGCCGAGCACCGCGGAGATTCTGCGGGGCGCATAGTGCGAGATGAAGAGGGCGATGCCGATGGCGAAGGGTGCGGCGACGACCAGAGCGAGGATCGCCGACCAGATGGTGCCGAAGACGAGCGGCCACACGTACTCGAGGAACGAGCTGCCGTTGAGGATCGGGTTCTCGGCGGGGTCGGAGGTGAACGCCGGAACGGATTCGGCGATCAGGAAGACGGACACCGCGGCCAGCAGCACCAGGATGGTGATTCCTGCGGCCAGAGCGGTGCCCGAGAAGGCGAGGTCGCCAGGGCGGCGGCGTGCGCCGCGTTTGGTCTCGGTCTTCACGGGTGGGCGGTTGTCGGTGGTCGTCGCCATTTCTGTCCTTCGCCGGGAACCCATTGCCCCAGTATGTCTGCTGCGGGTCGGACGGGATATCCCGCCCTGCCCGACGGCGAGGCCGGGCAGGGCGGGATCAGGGGGATGATCAGCCGATCAGGGCGATCGCGGACTCGATCTGCGAGCGCAGGTCGTCCGAGATCGGGGCCGAGCCGGCGTTCTCGGCGGCGGCGTCCTGGCCCTCGGGGCTGGCGATGTAGGAGAAGTACGCCGCGACCAGTTCAGCGGTGTTCGCGTCCTCGTACTCGACGCAGCCGATGAGGTAGCTGACGAGGGCGATCGGGTAGACGCCGGACTCTTCGGTGCTGTAGTCCACCTCGAGGGCGAGGTCGCCCTCGCCGCGGCCCTCGACCTGCGGAGCCGAGTCGACGATCATCGCGGCGGCTTCGGCCGAGTAGGGGACGAACTCGCCACCGACGCCGACCGAGACGGTGCCGAGGTCGCCGACCTGCGAGGCGTCGGCATAGGTGATCGCGCCGTTGCCGTTGCGGGTCGCGTCCACGACGCCCGAGGTGCCCTGAGCGGCCTCACCGGAGTCGATCGGCCACACGCCGTCGGCCTCGTACTCCCACGCGCCGCCCGAGGCGGCCTCGAGGTAGGATGTGAAGGTCTCGGTGGTGCCCGAGTCGTCCGAGCGGTGCACGGGCGAGATGGCGAGGTCGGGGAGCTCGACGTCGGGGTTGTCGGCGGCGATGGCCTCGTCGTTCCAGTTGGTGATGTCGCCGGCGAAGACGCTCGCGATGGTCTCAGCCGACATGTTCAGGCTGTCGATGCCCTCGAGGTTGAAGGCGACGGCGACCGGGGAGATGTACATCGGCAGCTCGACGATGCCGGCCTCTCCGTCAGCGGCGCACGCGGCGAAGCCGCCGGCGGCGATCTCCTCGTCGTTGAACGCGCGGTCCGAGCCGATGAAGTTGCTGGCGCCGGCGATGAAGTTCTCGCGGCCGGTGCCCGATCCGGTGGGCTCGTAGTTGACCGTGACGTCGGGGTTGGCGGTCTGGAAGTTCGCGACCCACGCCTCCTGGGCGGCGGTCTGCGACGAGGCGCCGGTGGCGTCGAGGGTGCCCGAGAGCGTGCTCGTCTCGTCGGTGGTGTCCGAGGCGGTGTCGGTGCCCTCGTTCGCGGCGCAGGCGGTCAGGGCGAGTGCGGCGACAGCGCCGAGGGCGCCGATCTTCGCAAGACGGTTGAGCTTCACTGTGAATCCTCACGTGTAGGGGTTGGGGTTGCGGGCCCGGTGCGGGGCTCGCCGTGCACGCTAAGCACGCAGCCTTAAGAGAGTGCGCGCGGGAGGTGAACGACTGGTGAACGGATGTTGTGCAGGAAGCCGGATCGCCCGAGCCGTGCGAAGGCGGCTTCGCGGAGTGGTTAGCGTGATGGTCATGTCCGAGATCACGAAGGCGGCGCGCGTGGCCGTGGATGCGACCGTCTGACGTGCCCGCAGACCTCGACCAGAGTGCGCTCGATCGCGCATCCCTCGCCACCCGACCGCGCACGCTCGTCGAGGTCTTCCGCGACACCGTCGCCCGGCACCCGGAGGCCTCGGCGCTCGATGACGGCGCCGGCGCCCTGAGCTACCGGGAGCTCGCCGCACTCGTCTCGCGCACCGCGGCGCGCCTGCACGAGGCCGGTGTTCGCCGCGGCGACCGCATCGGCATCCGGGTGCCGTCCGGCTCCCGGGATCTCTACGTGTCGATCCTCGGCGTGCTGGCCGCTGGAGCGGCCTATGTACCGGTCGACGCCGACGACACCGACGAGCGCGCCGCGCTCGTGTTCGGCGAGGCGGCGGTGACCGGGATCATCGGCACCGGCGGCGTGTATGTGCCGACTGATCCCGCCTCGGGCGGTGGGGCGGCGACCGGGCCGGCGGTGCTCTACGCCGACGCCGCCCCCCACCCGAGCACGAGCGCGATCGCCGCGGTGCCTCCGCCCACCGTCGACGACGACGCGTGGATCATCTTCACCTCGGGCTCGACGGGCGTTCCGAAGGGCGTGGCGGTCACGCACCGCAGCGCGGCGGCGTTCGTCGACGCCGAAGCGAACCTCTTCCTGCAGGATGCGCCCCTGGCGCCGGGGGGTCGTGTGCTCGCGGGACTGTCGGTCGCCTTCGACGCGTCGTGCGAGGAGATGTGGCTCGCGTGGCGCCACGGCGCGTGCCTCGTCCCCGCGCCGAGGTCGCTCGTGCGCTCCGGCGACGATCTCGCCCCGTGGCTGCTTCGGCAGAGCATCACCGCGGTCTCGACCGTTCCGACCCTCGCCTCGATGTGGCCGGGCAGCGCGATCGAGAACGTGCGCCTGCTGATCTTCGGAGGCGAGGCGTGTCCTCCCGAACTGGCCGCTCGTCTGGCTGCGGAGGACCGCGAGGTCTGGAACACCTATGGCCCGACCGAGGCGACCGTCGTGGCCTGCGCTGCACCGCTCGGAGGGGACGGTCCCGTGCGGATCGGCCTGCCGCTGGACGGATGGATGCTCGCGGTCGTCGACGCCGACGGGAACCGGGTCGGTGAAGGCGAGGCGGGAGAGCTCATCATCGGCGGCGTCGGCCTCGCCCGCTACCTGGACCCTGAGAAGGACGCGCAGAAGTACGCGCCGATGCCCTCGCTCGGCTGGGAGCGCGCGTACCGTTCGGGCGATCTCGTGCGCTACGAGCGTGAGGGGCTCATCTTCCAGGGGCGCGCCGACGATCAGGTGAAGATCGGGGGCCGCCGGATCGAACTCGGCGAGGTCGAGGCCGCGCTCGGAGATCTCCCCGGCGTGGCCGCTGCCTGCGCTGCCGTTCGCAAGACGGATGCCGGAGTCTCGGTGCTCGTCGGATACGTCGTCACCGAGGCCCCCCTCGACCGCGCCGCCGCGCGGGCGCGGCTCACCGAGCGACTCGCCGCCGGGGTCGTCCCGATCCTCGCAGAGGTCGACGACCTTCCCGTGCGGACCTCCGGCAAGGTCGACCGTGCCGCGCTGCCGTGGCCCCTCCCGGGCACCGATGACACCGCCGACGGACTCAGCGACGACGAGGCATGGCTCGCGGAGCAGTGGCAGGCGGTGCTCGGAATGCCGATCACCGATGCCGCCGCGGACTTCTTCGACCTCGGCGGCGGGTCTCTGGCGGCGGCGCAGCTCGTCTCGCGCATCCGCACCCGGGTTCCGGAGTTCTCCGTCGCCGACATCTACGACGTCCCACGGCTCGCGGCGATGGCGTCGGCGATCGGGGCCGTGGCCGCGGCGACACCGGTGGGGGAGTACTCCACGCCGAAGCCGACGCCGCGGCGGATGCAGTGGCTGCAGTCGCTCCTCGGTGTGCCGCTGTTCATCGTCACGGGTGTGCGCTGGCTGCTCTACCTGCTGACCGCGAGCGCGCTGCTGCGGCTCGTGCCGGGGTTCGACGTGCTTCCCGAGGTGCCGTGGTGGGTCCTCGTGGTGGGCCTGCTTCTGTTCGCGACACCGTTCGGCCGGATGGGGATCGCCGCGCTCGCGGCGCGACTGCTGCTGTCCGGTGTGAAGCCGGGCGACTATCCCCGGGGCGGCTGGGTGCACCTGCGGCTGTGGCTCGCCGACCAGTTCGCCGACCAGATCGACGCGGTGGGTCTGGCCGGCGCACCGTGGGTGACGTTCTATGCGCGGCTGCTGGGGGCGAAGATCGGCCGCGACGTCGACATGCACACGCTCCCGCCGATCACCGGGATGCTCGAGGTCGGTTCGCGCGCATCGATCGAGCCGGAAGTCGACCTTACCGGCTCCTGGATCGATGGTGACCGCGTGCGCGTCGGGCCGGTGCGCATCGGGGCGGATGCCGCGGTCGGCGCACGGAGCACGCTCGCGCCCGGGACGCGCATCGGCCGTCGGGCCGAGATCGCCCCGGGGGTCGGCGGTGTTCGGCCGCGTGCGCGCCGATCAGAGATGGGCCGGCTCGCCCGCGGTGCGCGTGGGTGCGGCCGGCGACGACCGCTGGCCCGAAGACGCCCCGCCCCCGGCGCGCCGCTGGCTCACCGCCTACGCGGCATCGTCGGTCTTCCTCGGGCTCCTGCCGATCGGCTCGCTGGCCGTCGGCGGGCTGGTTCTCGCGGTGGGAGCGAGCGGCGCAGACACTCTCGGCGCGTTCTTCGCCAGTGCCGCCGCATGGCTGGTTCCCGCGGTGATCGCGGCGGGCGTGGTCTATGCGGGAGCCGTCGTGCTCGGCGTGCGCCTGCTGGCGATCGGCCTGACGGAGGGGACTCATCCGGTGCGATCGCGGATCGGATGGCAGGTGTGGACGACCGAGCGGCTTCTCGATTCCGCGCGCCAGTTCCTCTTCCCGCTGTACTCGAGCCTGTTCACCCCGGTCTGGCTGCGCCTGCTCGGAGCACGGGTGGGCAAGAACGTCGAGGCCTCGACGGTGCTGCTGCTGCCGTCGATGACGCGCATCGAAGACGGGGCCTTCCTCGCCGACGACACGATGGTCGCCTCCTACGAGCTCCGCAAGGGCTGGATGCGCATCGGAAGGGTGCGCATCGGCAAACGGGCCTTCCTGGGGAATTCCGGGATGGCCGGTCCCGGCCATCGCGTTCCCAAGGACGGCCTGGTCGCCGTGTTGTCGGTGGCACCCGAGAAGGCGAAGGCCGGCTCGTCCTGGCTCGGCTCACCGGCCGTGCGCCTGCGACGCGTCGCGACCGAGGTCGACGAGAGCCGCACCTATCGGCCCGGGGCCGGATTGCGTGTCGCTCGCGCGACATGGGAGCTTCTGCGCATCGTGCCGGTGATCGTCAGCTGCGGGCTCGGGCTCGGCGTGCTGTTCGCCCTCGCGGCGCTGTGGGAGGGCGTGGGGCCGGTGTGGACGCTCGTGCTGTCGGGACCCGCCCTTCTGCTCGCGGGCGGTCTCGCGGCCGCGGTGACGACGCTCGCGAAGTGGCTCATCGTCGGACCCATCCGTGCGGGGGAGAAGCCGCTGTGGTCGAGCTTCGTGTGGCGCACCGAGGTCGCCGACACGTTCACCGAGATGGTCGCCGCGCCGTGGTTCGCGCGGGCGGCCGCCGGAACGCCGGCGCTCGCCGTCTGGCTGCGTTCCCTGGGCGCGACGATCGGGCGGGGGGTCTGGTGCGACTCCTACTGGCTGCCGGAACCCGACCTCGTCACCCTCGGCGACGGTGCGACGGTCAACCGCGGCTGCGTTGTGCAGACGCACCTGTTCCATGATCGAATCATGAGCATGGATGCCGTCGAACTCGAGTCCGGGGCGACCCTCGGACCGCACAGTGTGATCCTGCCCGCGGCGACCATCGGCGCCGACGCCACGGTCGGTCCGGCATCCCTCGTCATGCGGGGGGAGCACGTGCCGGTGGGCTCGCGTTGGAGCGGCAACCCGATCGGCCCCTGGCGTGCGGTCAAGGTCCGCGCCTACCAGACGACCTCGTGAGCGACGCGTACACGCCCTCGAGCGGCGACGCGTCGTACGACGTGGAATCCTACGACCTCGATCTCCGATACGCCGTCCGGACCAATCACCTCGAGGCCCGCGCGACCCTCAACGCGGTCGCCGTGACCGACCTCGGTGCGTTCTCGCTCGACCTCATCGGACTTCGTGCGACGCGCGTGACCGTCGATGGCGTGCCCGCGAAGTTCCGGCAGGGACCGCGCCACCTCCGCGTGAGCGTGCCGCATCCGGTCGCCGCGGGTGAGCGGTTCTCGACGGAGGTGCGCTACGCGGGAAGGCCCTCTCCCCGCAGGTCGACGTGGGGGCAGATCGGGTGGGAGGAGCTCGAGGAGGGCGCGCTGGTCGCGTCGCAGCCGGTCGGGGCGCCCACGTGGTTCCCCTGCAACGATCGCCCCGACAACCGGGCGCGCTTCACCGTGGCCGTGACCGCGGATGCCGGCTACACCGTCGCCGCCACGGGACGCCGCGTCTCGGTGACCAAGCAGGGGCGTTCGACGCGCTGGGAGTTCCGCAGCGACGTCCCGACCGCCACCTATCTCGCGGCCGTGCACATCGGGCCCTACCGCGAGAAGTCGCTGGGACCAGCGACGGTCTTCACGCCGGGCGCCTTGGCGGTGCGGGCGCGCCGGGCTCTGGCCGACGTGCCCCGCATGATCGCGTGCTTCGAGGAGACCTTCGGGACCTATCCGCAGGAGGCGTGCACCCTGGTGGTGACTCCCGATGATCTCGAGATCCCGCTGGAGGCGCAGGGACTCGCCGTCTTCGGCGCGAACCATCTCGAACCGGAGTACGAGCGGCTGATCGCCCATGAGCTCGCCCACCAGTGGTTCGGCAACAGCGTCGGGATCGGCGCGTGGCGAGACATCTGGCTCAATGAGGGCTTCGCCTGTTACGCCGAGTGGGTGTGGTCCGAGGCCTCGGGCGGGCCCACGATCGAGGATCTCGCGGCCACAGCCCACAGCCGCGTTCGCGACCTCCGTGCCGACATCGTGATCGGAGACCCGGGGGCCCGAGACATGTTCAACGATCGGGTCTACAAGCGCGGCGCGCTCACCCTCCTTGCCGTGCGCCGCACCATCGGCGCCGAGGCGTTCGCGCAGCTGCTGACCGCGTGGACCGGCCGCCACCGCCATGCTCTGGTGTCGACGGACGACTTCATCGCGCTGGCGGAATCGTTCGCGGGCCGCCCGATGGCGGCGTTCTTCGACGAGTGGCTCTACGCCCGCGAGCTTCCGCCGCTTCCCGCGGACGCGTGAGGTCTCGGCCTGTCATGCCGAGCGCCACGCCGCACTGAGGACGGACCCGGGCGGTCCCGGCAGATCGCGCCCGCGCACGTCGGGGGCCGACGGGAGGGACGCCGTCCAGATCGAACCCGCGGTGTGCACGACGACGGATGTCGGGTCGAGGCGCAGGAGCCGGCCGTCGGCCTTGGCGGCAGCCTCGAGACGCACCCACTCCCGGAGGGTGGCGACACCGACCACGTCGGAGGCGTCCGAGGCGTCGCCGCGCTCCGCGTCGATGCCGAAGCCGACGAGTCCGCGTCCGTCGATGACAGCCGCGACCGCGGTCGCAACACGATTCATGCCGTCCCGGACATACGTCGTCGATGCGAGAAGTCCGCCGGGGGTCAGCCGCGGCGCGCCGTGGTCTCCACCGCACCGGGGGCACACCCGCGACACCTCGCGCCCGGGAGCGAGGCGGTGAAGCAGGTCGTCGGCGACGGCGCGTCGGCGGGCGTCCGCGACGGGTGCCCACGCGACCCGGATCGCCTCCACGTCACACGCCGGCGTCGTGCTTCTCGGTGGCGACGATGCCCGAAGCCGGGTCGTCTGCCGAGAGATGCACGACCGAGAACTCTCCCGTGTCCAGCGCCGACGCGCTCCCCAGATACGAGCCGGGGATGCTGCCGGCCGCAAGCGCGAGCTCGCTGACGATGTCGGGAAGCACGGGGCCGTGGCTGCACAGAACGACGGGCCGGCGCGCGCGGATCCGATCACCGACAATGCGCCGCACATCCGATCGCCCCTCCTCCCACGCATCCTGGCTGATCCCCGGCTCGAGGTGCACCTTGCAGCCCAGAGCGGCCGCGAGCGGACGCACCGTGCTGGCGCACCGCACTGCGGGGCTGGAGACGATCTTGCGCACGCCGAACGCGACAAGCGGGCCGACGAGCTCGTTCGCCTGCCGGCGCCCGCGCGGGGCGAGCGGACGCTCGGCGTCCACCTCGCCGTCGAACGCGTCGCGCGAGACGGCCTTGGCGTGTCGGAGGATCACGAGGGGGAAGGTGCGCAAGGCCCCCTCGTCGAGGAAGGCGCGGAATCTCTCGACGATCTCGACGTCGACGGGGTAGCTGAGGCGCTTCACGGCCTTCTTCAGCGACACCCACTCGAGCCCGGCGATCTCCTTGTTCGGCGTGAACGAACTCGCCCGGATCGCGGCGTCGGTCGCCTCGGCGGCCCAGTAGTGCACGATCTTCTCCCGCGACGACGGAAGCCGGTAATGGGAGACGCCGATGTGCGCACCGAGGCTCACACGGATGCCGGTCTCTTCGTGGATCTCGCGCGCGGCCGTCTCGGGCAGGGTCTCCCCGGGGTCGACCTTGCCCTTGGGCAGGCTCAGGTCGCGGTACTTCGTGCGGTGCACGAGCAGGATGCGCAGCTTGCCGTCGACGACCCGCCACACCACCCCGCCGGCGGCGTAGACGATGGCCGAGCTCATCGGACGGCCCGTGCGCGACGGCGTCGCCGCACGTCGTGCATGGTGCGATCCTGCAGGTCCAGCAGCGGTGCGCCGTCGGCGCTCTGGGCGTGGCGCGTCCATTCCGCGTCCGCGCCCAGCCACCACGAGCTGGTGGCGTCGCTCATGGCGAGGGTGAACAGATCGTCCAGCTCGCGGAGGTGCGCGGGGGCGACGACCCGCACGAGCGCCTCGATGCGCCGATCGAGGTTCCGGTGCATCATGTCGGCGCTGCCGATGTACATCTGCGGATCGCCGTCGTTCTCGAACGCGAAGATGCGGGAATGCTCGAGGTAGCGCCCGAGGATGCTCCGCACCGTGATGTTCTCGCTCAGGCCCGGCACACCGGGGCGGAGGGAGCAGATGCCGCGCACCCACACCTCCACGGCAACCCCCGCCTGGCTGGCGCGGTACAGCGCGTCGATGATCTGCTCGTCGACCATCGAGTTGACCTTGATCCGCACCCGGGACGGCTTGCCGGCCAGCGCGTTCTTGCGCTCCTTGTCGATGAGCCGGAGGAGCCCCTTGCGCAGGTGCAGCGGAGCGACCAGGAGCCGCTTGAACTTCTTCTCGATCGCGTATCCGCTCAGTTCGTTGAAGAGGCGGGTGAGGTCGCGGCCGACCTCGTCGTCGACGGTGAACAGGCCGAAGTCCTCGTACAGCCGACTGGTCTTGGGGTTGTAGTTCCCCGTGCCGACGTGGCTGTAGTGGCGCAGCACCCCCTCCTCCTCGCGGATCACGAGGGCGAGTTTGCAGTGCGTCTTGAGCCCGACGAGGCCGTACACGACGTGCACGCCCGCCTTCTCGAGCTTGCGCGCCCACACGATGTTGTTGGCCTCGTCGAAGCGCGCCTTCACCTCGACGAGAGCGAGAACCTGCTTGCCGGCCTCTGCCGCGTCGATGAGCGCCTGGATGATCGGGCTGTCGCCCGACGTGCGGTACAGCGTCTGCTTGATGGCCAGAACGTGGGGGTCCTTCGCCGCCTGCTCGAGGAAGCTCTGCACACTGGTCGCGAACGACTCGTAGGGGTGGTGCACGAGCACATCCGCCTTGCGGATCGCGGTGAAGATGTCGCTGCGCTCGGTGTTGTCGCCCGGCTGGAAGGCGAGCGCCGTCGTGGGCAGGTGCGGCGGGTAGTGCAGATCGGGGCGATCGATGCGCGCCAGATCGAACAGGCCGCGCAGGTCGAGCGGTCCGGGCAGGCGGTAGACCTCCTGCTCGGTGATGTCGAGTTCGTTCACCAGGAGCTCGAGTGTGAGGTCGTCCATGTCGTCGGTGACCTCGAGGCGGATGGGAGGTCCGAAGCGCCGGCGCATGAGCTCGGCCTCGAGCGCCTGGATGAGGTTCTCGGTCTCGTCCTCCTCGATCACGAAATCCTCGTTGCGCGTGAGGCGGAACGCGTGATGATCGAGCACCTCCATCCCCGGGAACAGGTCGCTGAGGTTGTTGGCGATGAGGTCCTCGAGCGGCAGATACCGCACCGCGTCGTCGTCGCGCGAGACCTCCACGAACCGCGGGAGCATGGGCGGCACCTTCAGTCGCGCGAACTCCTGACGGCCGGTGCGGGCGTTGCGGATGCGGATCGCCAGGTTCAGCGACAGCCCGGAGATGTACGGGAAGGGGTGCGCCGGGTCGACCGCGAGCGGCATGAGCACGGGGAAGACCTGGGTCTGGAAGTAGGTGTAGAGCTTCGCCCGGTCGTCGTCGTCGAGCGCATCGTAGGAGAGCACCTCGATGCCGCTGCGGGCCATCGCGGGCTTCACCAGATTGGTCCACGCCGCGGCATGACGCACCTGAAGGGCGTGCGCCTCGGCGGAGATGTCGGAGAGCACCTCGTGGGGCGAGCGCCCGACGTTGGTGGGCACCGCCAGTCCCGTGACGATGCGGCGCTTGAGGCCGGCGACGCGCACCATGAAGAACTCGTCGAGGTTGCTGGCGAAGATCGCGAGGAAGTTCGTCCGCTCCAGGAGCGGTGTCAGCTCGTCCTCCGCCAGCTCCAGCACGCGCTGGTTGAAGGCGAGCCAGCTCACCTCCCGATCGAGATAGCGGTGCTCGGGCAGCTGCGCATCGAAGCTCTCGGACTGGTCGAAGTCATCGTCGTCTGCGTCGCCGAGACCGGCATCGAGAACCTCTGGTTCGATCATCCCTTCATCATTGCAGGACGAAGGTGACCGCGGTGTGAACCGCGGCGGGCTAGGACGCTTCGCCGCGTTCGCGCGGCGCCGGGACCTGGTCGTCTTCGTAGACGTTGAAGCGGTAGCCGACGTTCCGGACCGTCCCGATGAGCTGCTCCAGGTCGCCGAGCTTGGCACGCAGGCGACGAACGTGCACGTCGACCGTGCGGGTGCCGCCGAAGTAGTCGTATCCCCACACCTCGCTGAGAAGCTGCTCGCGCGTGAAGACCCGGGAAGGATGCGTGGCGAAGAAGTGCAGGAGCTGGAACTCCTTGTAGGTCAGATCGAGCGGCTTGCCGTGCACCTTCGCGGAGTACGACGACTCGTCGATGGAGATGCCGGAGGTCTGGATGCGGCTCGATCCCTGGTCCTGGCTCTTGCGTCCGATCGCGAGGCGGATGCGCGCATCCACCTCCGCGGGACCGGCGGTCACGAGGATCACGTCGTCGACGCCCCAGTCGGTCGACACGGCGGTCAGTCCGCCCTCGGTGACGATGAGGATCAGCGGAGCGTCGGCGCCGGTGGTGTTCAGGATCTTGCTGAGCGACTTGGCGCCGACCAGGTCGACGCGCGCGTCGATGAAGATGACGTCGGAGCTCGGCGCGTTCACCAATTGCGCGGCTTCGGCCGGGATCTGTCGCACGCGATGACTCAGCAGTTCGAGCGAGGGCAGGACAGGGCCGCCCCCCTGTGCGGAGCTGAGAACCAGAAGCTGTGCCAAGACGCCATCCTCTCGGCGTCGAACACGCCGTGGGCCCCATATTAGAGCGTGGGTGACACCGGCTCCGAAACGCGCCGGTTGGCGCCCGGCTCGGGGTGCGCGAGAATGGTCGCGATGTCCACCCCACCGCTCGCACCGCGCTCGACCTTCGGCGGCGTCGTCGCCGTCTGGATCGTCGCCGCAATCGTCGGCGTCGCGATCGGACTGTTCGTGCCGGCCGAGTGGCGCGCGGCGTGGATGCCGGTGGGACTCGGCGGGTGCCTGATCCTCGCGTTCGCCGTGCAGCTGTCCTACGGGCGCTCCTACCGCTTCATCCAGCGCGTGGCCGCGAGCGTCGTCGGAGCCCTCCTGATCCTCGGCGTGATCAGCCTCGGGTTCGGTCTCGCGTCGGTGGTTCCGGGATAGAGTGGTCGGCATGGATCTCGTGGCGCTGGAACTCTTCTTCATCGGCCTTCTGGGTCTGGCTTCGCTGGCGATCGTGTTCATCTCCGGCGTCGTCGTGAAGAACCTGTATCGCGGCCAGCGCTGACGGGGCGCGTCGTGCTCGATCTGCCGACCGACATCGCCGCAGACCTCGCCCCGCTCTCCTGGCTCATCGGGGTGTGGGAGGGCACCGGCGTTCTGGACTACACCGCCGGCGACACCCGCTTCTCGGGGGAGTTCACCCATCGGGTGAGCTTCAGCCACGACGGCGGCGACCACCTGAACTACTCCGCCGACGCCTGGACGATCGGAGCCGACGGCGGCCGTGTGCCGCTGGTCGCCGAGGTCGGCTTCTGGCGTCTGGAGCGTCCGGCGGTCGCCACCGACGCCGGCCCGGCTCTGCTGCCGCCGCGTGCGCCCGGACCCGCTCGCACGGCGGATGACGTCGAGAAGCTCCGCAACGCCGAGGGCGGGTTCGACATCCAGGCCCAGATCGTCCACTCCGACGGCGTCGGCGAGCTCTATCTCGGTCAGATCAAGGGGCCGCGCATCGACCTGGCCACCGACGCGGTCGTGCGCACCGCCGGTGCGCGGGACTACGCCGCGGCCACGCGTATGTACGGGCTCGTCGAGGGAGATCTGCTCTGGGCGTGGGACATCGCCGCTCTCGCACACGACCTGCGATCGCACGCGTCGGCACGTCTGAAGCGCGCGGAGTGACGGCGATGATCGATTCTGCGCGCGTGCCCGGGGCGGTGATCGAGGGCGGAGTGCTCCAGCACCTCGGGTCACCGCTCGGCGAGCAGCGCGCCCTTGCCGGCGGTCGGGCGGTGGCCGTGCTCGGCGACCGCCGCGTGCTCGCTGTCACCGGCGAGGACCGGCTGTCGTGGCTGGACTCCCTGACATCGCAGGCGCTGCGCACCCTCGAGCCCGGTGTCAGCACCGAGCTGCTCGTGCTCGACCCGCAGGGGCGTGTCGAACACGCCGCTGCCGTGCTCGACGACGGCGAGACGACCTGGCTGCTCGTCGACGCCGGCGACGCCGACGCGCTCCTGATCTGGCTGCAGCGGATGCGGTTCCGGCTTCGGGTCGAGCTCCGCGACGCCGGTGACGAGTACACCGTGGTGGGCGGCGCGTCCGATGCCGTCGCGCCGTGGGCGGCATCCGTCGACGGCAGGCCGCTCGTGTGGCGCGACCCCTGGCCTGACGTCGCCGTGGGCGGCTGGGCGTACGCCGCGACCGATCCCCACCCGGGGGGCCAGCGCGGATGGGCCGAGGCGCTCGTCACGTCCGACCGCGCCGAGGCGCTGGTCGAGGCCGCCGCGCGGGGAGAAGCGGCCCTCGCCGGCGTGATCGCCGCCGACGCCCTTCGCGTCGCCGCCTGGCGGCCCCGGTGGGCCGCCGAGGTCGACGGGCGGCTGCTGCCCCATGAGGCCGACTGGCTGCGCACGGCCGTGCACCTGGACAAGGGGTGCTACCGCGGGCAGGAGACCGTCGCCAAGGTGCACAACCTGGGGCATCCTCCGCGTCGCCTCGTCTCCCTGCATCTCGACGGCAGCGACAGCGTGCTGCCCGAGCGCGGTGCGGCGGTGCGTGCCGGTGGTGACGTGGTCGGCGAGATCACGTCCGCGGCGCTGCATTTCGAAGACGGTCCGATCGCTCTCGCGCTCGTCAAGCGATCCGCGCCGGTGCCGGGCACGCTCACGGTGGACAGCTCGGCGGGTGACATCGCCGCGGCCGCGGAGACGATCGTTCCGCCCGATGCCGGGCGCACCGCCGCGGTCCCGCGCATGCCGCGGCTCGGGCGACGCACCGCGGCCGGGTGAGATGAGCGACGCGCCGCCGCCGCTGACCGAGGCGATCCCGGTCGGATGGCGTGCCCAGCTCGATCCTCGACCGCGGCTCCGGCGGCTGCGCGACTCGGCGAACGCCATCGTGCAGATCGTGGTCGCCGCAACGGCGGCGTACGCCTTCGCCCACTATCTCCTCGGGCATCCGGCACCGCTCATCGCGGCGACGGTGACCGTCTCCAGCCTCGGGCTCGTGCGCGACGCGCGGCCACGACGCGTGCTGCAGACCGTGCTCGGCATGCTCGTGGGCATCCTCGTCGCCGAAGTGATCGCGATGGTCGCTGGGTCGGGCTGGTGGCAGCTGGCGATCGCGCTCGCCGTCACGATGACCGTCGCACGCCTGCTGTCGGCCCACGCCGGGTTCACCATCGCGGCGGCGATCCAGGCCATCATCGTCATCGTCGTCCCGGCGGAGACGCCCTTCCTGAGACTGGTGGACGGCGTGGTCGGCGGGATCGCCGCCCTCGCGGTGACCGCGCTGATCCCGAGGAACCCGCACAAGGCGGAACGGCGGGATGCGGCGGCCCTCTTCCTCGCGGTGCAGAAGACGATGGACACCCTCGTGCAGTCGCTGCGACGCGGCGACAGGCTGCGCGCGGAGCGCGGTCTGCAGCGAGCGCGGGCGCTGCAGAAGCACGTCGACCGCTGGGCCGATTCGCTCGACTCCGGCCTGTCGATCGCGCGCATCTCGCCGTTCCTGCGCCGCGCCCGCGGCGAACTGCTGCGGCACGACCGTGTGCGGCAGGCGATGGATCTCGCGACCCGCAACCTGCGCGTGGTGGCGCGGCGGGCGGTGTACCAGACCGACGACCGTCGCCCCCGGGTCGTCGTCGCCGAGACGCTGGCCGAGATCGCGCGCGTCATGGCGCTGGTGGAGGACTCGCTCGACGACATCGCGCTCGCCCCGGCCGCGCGCGAGGCCGGGAGGGCGGTGGCCTCCCGGCTGGACCCTCGGACGATCCTTCCCGACGCGGACCTCGGGGAGCAGAACCTCATCGTCGCGATGCGCCCGCTCGTGACCGACCTGCTCACGGCCACCGGGATGACACCCGACGAGGCGCGGGAGTGCCTGCCGCGCCTGTGACCCGGCGGCGGTCACGGCTGCGGTGCGATCGCCTCCCACGGGATGGTGACCTCTCCCAGACGCCACCTCGAGCGATCCCGCAGCGGCCATCCGGATGCCGCGGTGACCTCGAGTGTGCGGCGCCACCGGTCCACCGGCCCGAAGGCTCGCAGCGCGGTCGAGCGCTCCCAGGATGCCGCGAGGTCGCGCAGGAAGGCGTGCACCGGCTCGCCGGGCACGTTGCGGTGGATGAGGGCCTTGGGCAGTCGCTCGGCGGCGACGGCGGGGGAGTCGAGGTCGGTCAGCCGCAGCGAGAGGGTGAGGGTCGCGGGGCGCCCGTCCGCGCCGACGGCGATCCACGTCGCGACCCGGCCGATCTCATCGCACGTGCCCTCCACGAGCACGCCTCCCGGCTGCAGGCGCGCGGTCATGCGGTCCCACGCGCCGGCGACATCGGACTCCTCGTACTGCCGCAGCACGTTGAACGCTCGGATCGCGACCGGTCGACGACCGTCCGGGGTGGGGATCTCGAAGCCACCCCGCGCGAAGGACACGGCCGTGGCCGCCGCGAAGGGCGTCTCGCCGGAGCGCACGCGCTCGAGCTGGGCGGTCGCGCGCGCTACGCGCTCGGGATCGATCTCGAGGCCGCGCACCTCGACATCCTGTCGCCTGCGCGCCAGTCGTGCGTGCAGTTCGAGCGAGGTGACTGCGCTCGCGCCGAAACCCAGGTCGACCACGAGCGCGTCGTCCGTGCGCCGCAGAGCCGGGTGGCGGGCCAGCCAGCGATCCACGCGACGGAGACGGTTGGTCCCCGTAGTGCCACGGGTGGCGCGGCCCACGATCGTCGTGCGCGAGGACGGGGGAGATGGGGCCACGAGACCATCCTCGCAGTCAGTAGGATTGCGGGTATGAGCGAGCCGTACACGCTGATCCTCCTCCGCCATGGCCAGAGCGAATGGAACAAGACCAACCAGTTCACCGGGTGGGTCGATGTCCGCCTCACCGAGCAGGGGAAGTCCGAAGCCGCCCGCGGCGGCTCGCTGCTCGCCGAATCAGGGATGCTCCCCGACGTGCTGCACACGTCGCTGCTGAGCCGCGCCATCCAGACCGCCGACATCGCCCTCGACGCCGCCGACCGGCTCTGGATCCCGGTCAAGCGCACGTGGCGCCTCAACGAGAGGCACTACGGCGCGCTGCAGGGCAAGGACAAGGCGCAGACCCTCGAGGAGTTCGGCGAGGAGCAGTTCATGCTCTGGCGTCGGTCCTTCGACGTTCCGCCGCCGCCGCTTCCGGCAGACGCCGAGTACAGCCAGGTGGGCGACCCGCGCTACGCCGACATCGACGGCGACGTGCCCGAGACCGAGTCGCTCAAGCTCGTCATCGATCGCATGCTGCCGTACTGGCACAGCGACATCGTGCCCGACCTCCAGGCGGGCAAGACCGTGCTGGTGACCGCCCACGGCAACTCCCTGCGCGGCCTCGTCAAGCACCTCGAGGGCATCAGCGACGACGACATCGCCGCGCTGAACATCCCGACCGGAATCCCGCTCGTCTACCGTCTCGACGAGTCCCTGACCCCGCTGGGCCCCGGCGAGTACCTCGATCCGGAGGCCGCCGCCGCCGGCGCCGCCGCGGTCGCCTCGCAGGGCAAGGGCTGACCTCCCGACGCACGAACGAAGGGCGGGCCCGCATCGCGGAGCCCGCCCTTCGTTCGTGCGTGTCAGGTCAGTCGGATGCGACGATCGTGGTGTCGATCTCCTGGTCGTGGCTGGCCCAGTCGCCGGTGGCGAGGTAGAGGACCTTCTTCGCCACGGAGACGGCGTGGTCGCCGAAGCGCTCGTGGAAGCGGCTCGCGAGCGTCGCGTCGACGGTCGCGGAGGCCTCGTGGTCCCATGACTCCGACAGCACCTTCTCGAAGACGCTCACGTGCAGCTCGTCGATCTTGTCGTCGATCTCGCGGATCTGCTCCGCCAGGCGGAGGTCCTCGGTGCGCAGCAGGTCGGTGAGGGTTCGTGCTGCAGCCACGTCGAGCTCGCCCATCTTGGTGAAGGTGGACTTCAGGCCGTGGGGCACGACGCGCTCCGGGAAGCGCATGCGCACGAGCTGTGCGACGTGCTCGGCGATGTCGCCCATGCGCTCGAGCGAGGCGCTCATGCGCAGGGCGCTGACGACGATGCGCAGGTCGCGTGCGACCGGCTGCTGACGAGCGAGGATCTCGATGGCCAGCTCGTCGAGCGCCACCGCCTTCTCATCGATGATGATGTCGGCCTCGATGACCTCCTCGGCGAGGGAGACATCGCTCTTCTCGAACGCGGTGGAGGCCTTCTCCATCGCGATCGTGACGAGTTCGGAGATCTCGACGAGACGTGACTGCACGTCTTCGAGGGTCTGGTGGAAGACTTCGCGCATTGCGGCACCTTTCCTTCGGTCGTGCGGGGTGCGGCCCCGGCGATTCTCGTCAGGGAAGGTTAACGAACGGTTCCCCCGGGGTGAATAGTACTGATCCCGCGCGGAGGGCATCGGGACTTGCGCGAAGCGGCCGTTCGCGATCCGTTTACGCTGGTCCAATGACCACGACGGCTGCCGCGCTGCTCGCGCTCCTGGTCGGCTCCCTCATCGGCGCGGGCATCGCCGTCGTCATCTTCCTCTCCCTCCGGGCGCGTGACCGGGCCCACGCCCACTCCTCTCGTGCGGTTCCCGACGGGATCCGCGAAGTGCTGCACGGCATGGAGGATCCCGCCGCGATCGTCGATGCCTCGTCGACCGTGCTCGCCGCATCGTCTGCCGCGGCGCCGTACGGCATCGTCGAGGCCGCGGCGCTCGGCAGCGACGACCTGCGCCGCGTGGCGAGGAGAGCGCGGGACGCCACGAGCGTGACCGCCGAGACGCTCCGGCTGATGCGCGGCGCCCCGCCGGCCGAATCGCGCCTCGTGACCGTGCGAGCCACGCGGGTGTCACCGCGCCTCACCCTGATCGTGCTGCGCGACATCACCGAGCGCGAGCGGGTGGAGCAGATGCGCCGCGACTTCGTGGCGAACACCAGCCACGAGCTGAAGACGCCGGTGGGGGCGGTGACTCTGCTCGCCGAAGCCATCGAGTCGGCGGCTGACGACCCGGAGCAGGTGAAGGTGTTCGCATCGAGGCTGACCGCGGAGGCTCAGCGTCTGGCATCGCTCACCTCGCGCATCATGAATCTGTCCCGCCTCCAGGCCAGCGATGAGCTCAGTGAGCCGCGCGATGTCGCCGTCGACGAAGTGCTCACCTCCGCGATCGAGTCCAGCATGATCCAGGCGGCGGCATCCGGGGTGGAGATCGTGCGGGGCGGCGATCGAGAGCTGTTCGTGCGGGGCGACGCCCAGGTGCTCTCCGAAGCCCTCGGCAACCTGATCGTCAACGCCGTCGCCTACTCGCCGCACGGCAGCAAGGTCGGGGTCGGCGTCAAACGTGTCGACGACGTCGTGGAGATCGCCGTCACCGATCGCGGCATCGGCATCCCGGAGGCCGACCAGCAGCGCATCTTCGAGCGCTTCTACCGCGCCGACCAGGCGCGCTCGCGCCGCACGGGCGGAACCGGTCTCGGGCTGTCGATCGTCAAGCACGCGGTCCAGCGGCACGGCGGAGAGGTGCGGCTGTGGTCGCGCCCCGGGCGGGGTTCGACCTTCACCATCCGCCTGCCGCTGGTCGACGCGCCGCTCGACGCCGCGATGGGCAAGCGCAAGAAGAAAAAGAAGAAGGACAAGATGAAGGCTCCCCTGAACGGAGAAACCCGATGACCCGCGTTCTCATCGTCGAAGACGAGCCCGACCTCGCCGACCCGCTCGCCTACCTGCTGCGGCGCGAGGGATACGAGGTCGAGACCGCCGAGGACGGCGCGCTCGCGCTGACGGCGTTCCGTGAGCGGGGCGCGGACATCATCCTCCTGGACCTCATGCTGCCGGGCATGCCCGGCACCGAGGTGTGCCGGCAGGTGCGCACCGCCTCGCAGGTGCCGATCATCATGCTCACCGCCAAGGACTCCGAAGTCGACATCGTGGTGGGCCTCGAGCTCGGGGCCGACGACTACGTCACGAAGCCGTACTCGACCCGGGAGCTGCTGGCCCGCATGCGCGCGGTGCTCCGCCGCAACGCGCAGGCCGAGGCCGACCTCGAAGATCACATCCTCGAGGGCGGCCGTGTGACGCTCGACATCGATCGCCACACCGTGTCGGTCGACGGCAGCGAGATCAGCATGCCCCTGAAGGAGTTCGAGCTGCTGGAGGTGCTCATGCGCAACGCGGGTCGCGTGCTCACCCGCGGTCAGCTGATCGATCGCGTCTGGGGCACGGACTACTTCGGCGACACCAAGACTCTCGACGTGCATATCAAGCGCATCCGCTCGCGCATCGAGCAGAGCCCGAGCGACCCCACGATGCTCGTGACCGTGCGCGGTCTGGGCTACCGCTTCGAGGCCTGAGCCCGACGACGACGAAGGCCCCGGGGGAGATCGAGATCTGCTCCGGGGCCTTCACCGCTTCGCGGCGCGGGCCGTCAGGGGACGAGCGGCGCGAGGTAGTCCTGTTCGCCGTCGAGCACCGGCACGGGCACGACGGTCGTCTCGCCGTCGCCCGACTGGAACGACATCGGGATGTCGGTGCCCGGCATCGCTCCGCCGAGGTCTTCGATCAGCAGCGGCTCGGTCTCATCGGACCCGAGGCTGATGACCGTGTTCGCGGGGACGCGGATCGTCGCGGTGCCCACCGACCCGGCGTCGCCGATGTCGATGCGGAGCGTCTCGGCGCTGTCGGTGCCGTTGACGACCGCGGCGACGAGGTTGCCCTGCTCGCCGTCGTCGGTGACCACGAGCACGTTGCGCACCTGCAGGGGACCGGAGGTGTCGGGGACCATCATCCCGTCACCCGGCGAGTACTGGATGGTCGTCGCCTGCGTGGAGATCATGCTGCAGCCGGTCGCCCCCAGGACGACGGCCGCGCCGAGCGCCAGAGACGCCAGTCGCCGCGCAGCGGTGCGGTTGTTCGAGATCACGGATCCTCCCGGGACGGATGACGGCATCGTCTCCGATTCTAGGGTGTCGCCGGCGCGGGTGCCGACCGGGGCCGTGACGGGTCACCGCACGCGGTGGAGAACCTTAGCGTATGTCGCCTGTGGTATTCTGGAGGTTGCCGAAGGGACATAACTCCATGCTTTTTGAGGTTGGCGAAACCGTCGTTTACCCCCACCACGGAGCGGCGACCATCATCGAGGTCAAAGACCGTGTGATCAAGGGCGAGACGAAGAAATACCTGAAGCTCAACGTCACCCAGGGCGATCTGGTCATCGAGGTTCCGGCGGAGAACGTCGACCTCGTCGGCGTCCGCGACGTGATCGGCAAGGAAGGCCTCGACAAGGTCTTCGAGGTGCTGCGTGCCCCCTTCACCGAGGAGCCCACCAACTGGTCTCGCCGCTACAAGGCGAACCTCGAGAAGCTCGCTTCCGGTGATGTCATCAAGGTGAGCGAGGTCGTCCGCGACCTGTGGCGCCGCGATCAGGACCGCGGGCTCTCCGCCGGCGAGAAGCGCATGCTCGCGAAGGCCAAGCAGATCCTGATCTCGGAGCTCGCCCTGGCCGAGAAGACCGACGAGGACAAGGCGAGCGTCATGCTCGACGAGGTGCTCGCGAGCTGATCTCCCCGGATGCCGTGAGCATCACACCCGTTCCCCGCGTCGCCGTCGTCGTCGTCGCGGCCGGCGCCGGCACCCGACTGGGCGCCGGCGGACCGAAGGCGCTCGTCGGCATCGACGAGCATTCGCTGCTGCGGCACTGCCTCGCCGGTGTCTTCCGCGCCGCTGCGGCGCAGGTGGTCGTCGTCGCCCCCGCCGGGCGGGAGGGCGACGCGCTGACCGAGGCGATCGAGGCGGCAGGCGAGCGGCGCGACCTCGTCACCGTCGTGACGGGAGGGGGCTCGCGCCAAGAATCGGTGCGCGCGGGTCTGGCCGCCCTGTGGGGTGATGTTCGGTACGTGCTCGTGCACGACGCGGCGCGCGCGCTCACCCCGCCCGATGTCTTCGCCCGTGTGATCGCCGGGCTCGAAGCCGGCGCCGACGGCGTCATCCCGGTGCTCCCGGTGATCGACACGATCAAACGCGTCGAAGATCGTGCCGTCGTTGCAGCGGTGGACCGTTCCGAGCTGTCCGCGGCGCAGACGCCGCAGGGTTTCCGCCGAGATGCGCTGGATGCCGCCTACCGCGCCGTCACGCGCGAGCACACCGACGATGCCGCACTCATGGCGGAGGCGGGGCACGACGTGTCGGTCGTGGCCGGCGACCCGCTCGCGTTCAAGATCACCACGCCGGCCGACCTCGAGCGCGCCCGTCATCTCGTCGCGGCGGATCCGCTCCCGGTTCGCCGCGCGTCGCTCACCCCAACCGGTGGGGCGCCTCGTGTGGGCGTGGGCACGGACGTTCACGCCTTCGCGACGAGCGGCGAGCTCCGTCTCGCGGTCTTGTCGTGGCCGGGGGAACCGGCCCTGGCGGGTCACTCCGACGGGGATGCGGTGGCACACGCCATCGTCGACGCCCTGTTGTCGGCGGCGGGTCTGGGAGACATCGGAACCCACTTCGGCACGGGCCGCCCGGAGTACGACGGCGCGCACGGCGAGGTCTTCCTCACGCGCACAGTGGGCCTTCTCGGGGAGGCGGGCTGGCGCGTCGGAAACGTCGCGGTGCAGATCCAGGCGAACCGCCCGCGCTTCTCGCCGCGGCGGCTCGAGGCCGAGAGGGCGCTCTCGGCGGCTCTCGGCGGCGCGCCGGTGTCGGTGTCGGCCACGACGACCGACGGCCTCGGGTTCACGGGTCGCGGCGAGGGGGTGGCGGTCACCGCCGTCGCGCTGGTGCTGCCCGCCTGAACGGAACCGCCGTCAGCCTTCGACGGCGAACGGCTCGGGATCGCGCGGAGTGCGCGCTCCCCAGGCAAGCAGGGCCAGTCCCGCCCCGAGAACCGCGAGGCCGAGGAGAGCGACGGTCGGCAGGCGTTCGCCGAGCACGACGACGCCCAAGAGGGTCGCCGTCAGCGGCTCACCCAGGGTGAGCGTCGCGGCCGTCGCGGCGGTGAGGCCGCTCAGTCCCCAGGTGAACACGGTGTAGGCGACGGCGATCGTCGCCACCCCCAGCCACGCCGTCATGGCGATGCCCGCGGGGTCGGCCAGCCACGTGAGGTCGACGAACGGGAGCGCCCCGAGGGCCAGCACGCCGGAACCGGCGCCCATCGCCCCGACGACGAGGAACGGATCCCACCCGGCGTCGAGCAGGCGGCGCTGAGAGACGGCGATCACGGCGAAGCTGGCGCCGGCGCCGAGCGACCCCGCGAGGCCGGCCGGGTCCGTGCCGGCCTCGCCGCCGCCGGCGAACCCGAGCATCACGACGCCGGCGGTGGCGAGAGCGGTCGCGCCGATCCACGTCGCGGTCGGGCGGCGACGGGTGAGCATCCATTCGGCGACACCGGCGAGGACCGGCGCCGACCCCAGGGCGACCACCGTTCCCACCGCCACGCCGTTGCGTGCGGTGCCGAGGAAGAACAGCGGCTGGTAGACGGCCAGTGCGACGGCGGTCAGGGCCATCAGGGTGAGCGCCCACGGTGTCGCCCGAGGTCGCGGTATCGGCGACCGCCGCGCTCGACGGGCGGCGAGGGGGAAGGTGATCGCGGCGATGGCGATGCCGCCCACGATCAGCCGCATCGCGCCGACCGACAGCGGCGTGGTCCCGTCGGGGCCGAGCACCTGCGCGGTGCCGGTGGTGCCGAACAGCATCGCGGCGACCAGGACGGCGAGAACGTGCAGCACCACACCGTTCTACCCCACCTCGGTGCGGCACCTCCCGGAGCGGCCGCTCGGCGCGCCGCGGGTAGGCTGGGCGGGTGACTCTCCGGCTCTACGACACCAAGGCGCAGCTCCTGCGTGACTTCGTGCCGATCGATCCCGCGAACGTCACCGTGTACGTCTGCGGCCCCACCGTGCAGTCGGGGCCCCACCTGGGGCATCTGCGCGGCGCGCTGAGCTTCGACATCCTGCGCCGCTGGCTCGCCCACCGATACGACCGCGTGACCTTCGTGCGCAACGTCACCGACATCGACGACAAGGTGCTCGAGAAGGCCGTCGACGGCGAGCCGTGGTGGGCGCTCGCCTACCGCATGGAGCAGGAGTTCAGTCGCGCCTACGCGGCGATCGGCATCCTCCCGCCCACCTACGAGCCGCGGGCGACGGGCTCCATCCCGCAGATGATCTCGCTGATCTCGCGGCTGATCGATCGCGGTCACGCCTACGCCGCCGCGGGCGACGTCTACTTCGACGTGCGCTCCTGGGCCGCCTACGGAGACCTGACGCGTCAGAAGGTCGACGCGATGGAGACCGCGGCCGACGCCGATCCGCGCGGCAAGCGCGATCCCCACGACTTCGCCCTGTGGAAGGGCGCCAAGCCGGGGGAGCCGTCCAGCGCGTCGTGGGACTCGCCGTGGGGCGCGGGGCGCCCGGGATGGCACATCGAGTGCTCCGCGATGTCCCGCCGCTATCTCGGCGGCGACTTCGACATCCACGGCGGCGGCCTCGATCTGCGCTTCCCGCACCACGAGAACGAACTCGCCCAGTCCACCGCCGCCGGCGACGGCTTCGCCCGGTACTGGGTGCACAACGGCCTCGTCACCGTCGGCGACCAGAAGATGTCGAAGTCGATCGGCAACGTCCTGCTCGCCGACGAGGTGCTCGCCGATCGTGATCCGCTCGTCGTGCGCTACGCGCTCGCCGGCGCCCACTACCGGTCGAGCCTGGACATCTCCGCGTCGAGCTTCGCCGAGGCCGAGGCCGCACTCGATCGCATCCGAGGCTTCCTCGATCGCGCCGTGCGCACGCTGCGCGACGACACGGTCGATCTGCGCGTGACGGCCGAGATCCCCGACCGGTTCGCGGCGGCGATGGACGACGACCTCGGTGTGCCGCAGGCGCTCGCCGTGCTGCACGAGACCGTCCGGGCGGGCAACGCGGCACTGGAGGCGGGGGATCGGGATGCGGCGCTGCGCGCCTTCGCCGACGTCGCCGCGATGACCGGCGTGCTCGGCATCGACCCGTTCGATCCGATGTGGCGCAGCGACACCGGCGACGCGCACGCGACGGCGCTCGATGCGCTCGTGCAGACGATGATCACGCAGCGGGCCGATGCGCGCGCGACGAAGGACTGGGCCACGGCCGATCGGATCCGCGACGCCGTCGCCGCCGCCGGCATCACCCTGGAAGACACCCCCGATGGAACACACTGGAGCTTGAGCGATGGCTAAGCCAGGACGACCCGGCGCGAGCCGGGGCAAGAAGAAGGGCCCCACGAAGGGGTCCGGCGGACAGAAGCGGCGGTCGCTCGAGGGCAAGGGCCCCACGCCCAAGGCGGAGGACCGCGCCTGGCACCCCGCCGGCAAGCGCAAGGCCGCCCAGGAACGCTACGTCGCCGCGGGTGGTAAGGGGCGTGCGGGGGCGAAGCCCCAGGGCTCGAACCCGAACCGCTCCGGCCGCGGGTCCTCCGACGACACCGAGACCGTCACCGGGCGCAACTCCGTGCTCGAGGCGCTGCGTGCGCGCATCCCGGCCACGGCGCTCTACGTGGCGCAGCGGGTGGAGATGGACGATCGCGTCAAGGAGATGCTGTCGATCGCCACGAACCGCGAGATCGCGATCCTCGAGGTCACCCGGCCGGAGCTCGACCGCATGGCCGGATTCGACGGCGTGCATCAGGGTGTCGCCCTCAAGGTGCCGCCGTACGAGTACGCGCACCCGCAGGACCTGCTCGAGCAGGTGCTCGACACCGGCGCGACCCCGCTCCTGGTCGCCCTCGACGGGGTGACCGACCCGCGCAACCTCGGGGCCATCATCCGCTCGACCGCCGCGTTCGGCGGTCAGGGGATCATCCTGCCCCAGCGACGCTCGGCCAGTGTCAACTCCGCCGCGTGGAAGACCAGCGCCGGCGCGGCCGCTCGCATCCCGGTCGCCGTCGCGCCGAACCTCACCTCCACGCTCAAGGAGTACAAGAAGCAGGGGGTCTTCGTGCTCGGGCTCGACGGCGGCGGCGACGTGTCGCTGCCGAAGCTCGAACTGGCCGACCGGCCGGTCGTGATCGTCGTCGGCTCCGAGGGCAAGGGGCTCTCCCGCCTGGTGACCGAGACGTGCGACCAGATCGTGTCCATCCCGATCTCCGCGGCGACGGAGTCCCTCAACGCCGGCATCGCGGCATCCGTCGCCCTCTATCAGGTCGCCACCGCCCGCGCCGCCCAGGGCTGAGCGCGGCGCCGATCGAAAGGAAGCGCATGTCCCGCATCGCCGTCATCGGAGGGACCGGGTACGCCGGTCGTCACATCGTCGCCGAGGCGGCCCAGCGCGGGCACACGGTACTGGTCGTCGCGCGCAAGGCGGTCTCCGATCGCGTCGAGCACGCGATGTACCTCGAGGGCAGCATCCTCGATGTGCCGACGCTCGTGACCGAGATGCAGGGGGTCGAGGTCGTGATCGTCGCCGTCGCCGCCCGCGGTGACATGGCGGGGATGCTGCGACCGGCGGTCGCAGAGCTCGTCGCAGAGCTTCCGCCGGAGGTGAGACTCGGCGTGATCGGGGGCGCCGGCGGCAGCCGCGTGAGCCCGGACGGACCGCGCCTGGTGCACACCCCGGAGTTCGCCGAGGAGTACAAGCCCGAAGCGCTCGAGGCCCTCGCCATCCTGGAAGACCTCGAGGCGGGCGCGGAACGCGACTGGTTCTACGTGCATCCCGCCGGCGGGTTCGGGCCGTGGAACCCGGGTGAGCGCACGGGATCGTACCGAGACGGCGGTCCCGTGCTCGTGGTCGATCCCGATGGCGAGTCGATGATCTCCGGCGCCGACCTGGCCGTGGCGGTCGTGGATGAGATCGAGCAGCCGCGCCACGCGCGCGAGGCGTTCTCGGTCGGCTACTGACTACTCTCAGACGAGGTCGCGCCAGTCCACCGCGCCGCTGTCGTCGTCGACGGTCGGCAGATCGGCGGTGATCACGGGGAGCGACGTGGTCTCGGTAGGCGGCCCCATGACGGTCGCTTCGTCACGACGGTGCCGCAGCACGTCGTCGACGTAGCTCCCCAGCGCTTCGGCGAGCGGCACCGAGCCGCCGCGCGACTGCGAGAGGTACCAGCGGTGCTCGAGGACCTGGTGGTACACCTCGGCCGGCTCGAGCTTCGCGCGCAGGTCGTACGGGATTGCCATCACGACCGGCTCGAAGACGCGCGTCAGCCACTCGTGCGCGACGACCTCCTCATCGCCTCCGAGGCGTGAGATGCGGGCGCGGAACTCGTCGAGGTCGTTGAGCAGGCGCCGGGCCTGGTTCTCCTCGACGTCGAGACCGGTCAGGCGCAGCAGCCGACGCTGGTGGTGACCGGCATCCACGACCTTGGGCTGAATGGACACCCGCGTGCCGTCGTCGGTGGTGGTGATCGACATCTCGCCGATGTCGAAGCCGAGGGCGTTCAAGCGCTGCACGCGCTCGGTGATGCGCCACGATTCGTCGGCGCCGAACGATTCCCGGTCGGTGAGGGCCGCCCACAGCGAGTGGTAGGACTCCACGATGCCGTCGGCGACGGCGAGTGCGTCGACCCCGCCCTCCAGGCGCCCGCCCGCTTCGAGGTCCATGATCTCGCCGGCGATGTTCGTGCGTGCGACGTCGAGATCGTGCTCGCGCTGACCGCGGGTGAGGCCGGCCTCGTGGAGCTCGCCCGTCTCGGCATCGACGAGGTAGGCGGCGAAGGCGCCGGCGTCGCGGCGGAAGAGGGTGTTCGACAGCGACACGTCGCCCCAGAAGAATCCGACGTTGTGCAGTCGCACCAGAAGGGCGGCGAGCGCATCCACGAGGCGTGTCGCGGTGTCCGGACGCAGGACCTGCGTGAAGAGGGCGCGGTAGGGGAGGGAGAACTTCAGGTGCGCGGTGACGAGGGCGGCGGGAAGCGGCGCGCCGTCGGCGTCGGTGCGGCCCGCGATGACCGCGATGCGTTCCACGCAGGGCGCATCCAGTCGGTGGAGGTTTCCGAGCATGTCGTACTCACGACGCGCCATCTCCTCGGTCGTCTCCTTGATCGCCACGACACGGCCGGAGAGGCTCGCGAAGCGCACCAGGTGCCGTGAGATGCCCTTGGGGAGGAAGACGATCGTGCTCGTGGGCCATTCGGCGAGCGGCGTAGACCAGGGCAGAGCCAAGAGTGCCGGGTCGACGGAGCTGGCGGTGATGGAGAGTGATTCGCGCATGATCCTTCCGAAAACAGTACAGCGCGGGTGGATCCGAGACCCACCCGCGCTGTACGTGCGTCGGTGACTACTCCGAGAGCACGGGAGCGTCGTTGAGGCGCTCGCCCGTCTCGACGTCGAAGGCGTGCACGTGTCCGGCCGTCGCGGCCAGGGTCACGGTCTCACCCGAGTGGGGGTGGTTGCGACCGTCGACGCGGGCGACGATGTCGGTGCGCTTGCCGTTGATGTCGGTGTGGCCGTAGAGGTAGCCGTCTGCGCCCAGCTCCTCGACGAGGTCGACGGTGACCGGCAGGCCCTTGCCGTCGGCCGGGCCGACGACGATGTCCTCCGGGCGGACGCCGATGGTGACCTCGCTGCCGTGCGCGCGGCCGACCGTGTCGCGGTCCAGCGGCACGACCTCGGAGCCGAACTGCACGCCACCCTCGGCGAGCGGAGCGGGGAAGAGGTTCATGGCCGGCGAGCCGATGAATCCGGCGACGAACACGTTGTTCGGCCGCTCGTACAGGTCGCGCGGGGTGCCGACCTGCTGCAGGATGCCGTCCTTGAGCACCGCGATGCGGTCACCCATGGTGAGGGCCTCGGTCTGGTCGTGCGTGACGTAGACGGTCGTGACGCCCAGGCGACGCTGCAGCGACGCGATCTGGGTGCGGGTCTGCACACGCAGCTTCGCATCGAGGTTCGACAGCGGCTCGTCCATGAGGAACACCTGCGGCTGACGCACGATCGCGCGGCCCATGGCCACACGCTGACGCTGACCACCCGACAGGGCCTTGGGCTTGCGCGTCAGGTACTCCTCGAGGTCGAGCAGCTTGGCGGCTTCCAGCACGCGCTGGGCGCGCTCCTCCTTGCCGACGCCGGCGATCTTGAGCGCGAAGCCCATGTTCTCGGCGACGGTCATGTGCGGGTAGAGCGCGTAGTTCTGGAACACCATCGCGATGTCGCGATCCTTCGGCGGCACGTCGGTCACGTCGCGCTCGCCGATGCGGATGGCACCCGAGTTGACCTCTTCGAGGCCGGCGAGCATGCGCAGCGAGGTGGACTTTCCGCAGCCGGAGGGGCCGACGAGAACGAGGAACTCGCCATCGGCGACCTCGAGGTTGAGCTTGTCGACGGCGGGGCGCTGGCCTCCGGGGTACAAGCGGGTTGCGTTGTCGAACGTGACGGACGCCATGGTCTTTCTCCTTCACCGGCAGGTACGTGCCGGACGATCCGTAGTGAATGGAAGCGGGGGCTCTCCCGCACGCCCACCATCGGGCGTGTCTCCAGTATGCCACGCGGCAAAGAACCGGAGGTGTCTGGGCATTTCCCAGGGTCGGTGACTAGCATCGTCCACGCCGCGCTCCCCGAGCGGCGCGCCGGAGCATTACGGCCGACGTTCTCCTACGAGGTTCCATGTCACACGACGAATCGACTCCCGACACCAGTCCCGAAACGACCCCTGGCGACCGCCGAGACGCCGTGCGCGCGAAGGCGAAGCAGGTGCAGCAGCGACAGTCGCGCACCCGTCTGATCCAGCGGGTCTCGCTCGCGACGGTCATCGTGGCGGTGGTGGCCGCCGTCGCCGTCGTGATCACCTGGACGGTCTCCAGCAACGCCTCGCGCCCGATGGCGCAGCCGGCGAACGTCACCGAGGACGGCTTCGAGGTCACCGATGTGACCGGTGTCGGCTCGGTCGGCGCGGAGCCGACCACGACGGAGATGGACGACAGCGCAGCGGGCGAGGAAGAGGCCGACGACGAGAGCGACTCGTCCGGGAACGCCGCGATGTCCGCCCAGGCGGAGCCGGTCGAGACGCCCGAACCCGGCGTCGTCGACATCCGCATCTACGTCGACTACCTCTCCAGCGGCGCGCAGGACTTCCAGGTCGCCAACGTACAGCAGCTGCAGAAGTGGGTCAGTGAAGACGCCGCGACCCTCAGCTACTACCCGGTCGCGATGCTCACCGCGAAGTCGAACGGCACCAAGTACTCCATCCGTGCCGCGAGCGCCGCCGCGTGCATGGCGCACTACTCGCCCGACGACTTCTTCAAGTTCAACGACACCCTGCTGCGCCAGCAGCCCGAGCTCGACACCGACGGCTATACCGACATCGAGCTCGCCGACCTCGCTCAGGCTTCCGGCGCGGACGACCCGCAGACGGTGCGCGACTGCATCGTCGAGGAGAAGTTCGCCGCGTGGGCCAAGACCGCCACCGACCGCGCACTCGACGGCATCCCCGACACCGACGACATCTCGCTCACCGGCACCCCCATGGTGCTCGTGAACGGAACGCCGTACGTGGGAGCGCTCGACAACGCCAAGGAGTTCGCGCAGTTCGTGCTGACCGTCTCCAGCGACGCCTACTACGAGGCCACCCCGGCTCCCACCCCGAGCCCCACATCGTGAGCCGCGCGTCGGCTGGGTAGACTGGACCCCTTGCCGACTTGGCGCAATTGGTAGCGCACCCGACTTGTAATCGGGCGGTTACGGGTTCGAGTCCCGTAGTCGGCTCCATCGGTGCCCTTGGTGTCGACCCCGACGTTGTCATCGGGCGGTTACGGGTTCGAGTCCCGTCCTCGGCTCCATCGGTGCCCTTGGTGTCGACCCCGACGTTGTCATCGGGCGGTTACGGGTTCGAGTCCCGTCCTCGGCTCCATTGGTGCCCTTGGTGTCGACTCCGACGTTGTCATCGGGCGGTTACGGGTTCGAGTCCCGTCCTCGGCTCCATCTCGGGGCGGGCAGGATGGGGGGATGGCCGCCCATCGAACGCTCGCAATGGCGGGTGCCGTGGCGATCGGTGTTCTGACCGCGGTGCAGGCTCGCGTCAACGGCTCTCTCGGAGCGGCGCTGACGGACGGCTTCGTCGCCGCGGCGGTGTCCTTCGGCTCCGGCCTCCTGATCCTCGTCGCTCTCAGCGCCGCCCTGCCCGCCGGGCGCCGGGGCGTCGTGACGCTGGCGCACGGACTGCGCCTGCGCACGCTGCCGGTGTGGATGCTCGTCGGCGGTCTCGCCGGGGCGTTCAGCGTCGCCACCCAGAGCCTGACCGTGGCCGTGATCGGCGTCTCGCTGTTCACCGTGGGAATGGTCGCGGGGCAGGCGGTGAGCGCACTCGTGCTCGACCGGATCGGCTACGGACCGGCGGGTGTCGTCGCCGTGACCGTGTCCCGCGTCGTGGGGGCGGCCATCGCCGTCGCCGCGGTGCTGCTGTCGGTGGCGGGTTCGCCGGTGAACAGCGTGCCGTGGTGGATGCTGCTGCTGCCGTTCCTCGTGGGAGCCGGCATCGCGTGGCAGCAGGCGACGAACGGGCGCCTGCGGCAGCGCGTCGGCTCTGCGCTCACGGCCACGGCGGTGAACTTCGCCGGCGGCACCATCGTCTTGCTCGTCGCGGCAGCCGTGCACGTCGCCATCGTCGGAGCGCCCGCGGCCTTCCCCGCGGAGCCGTGGCTCTACATCGGCGGCGCGTGCGGCGTCGCATACATCTTCATCGGCGCCGCCGTGGTGCCCTACACCGGGGTGCTGCTCATGGGGCTCGGCGCCGTCGTCGGTCAGCTCCTGACGTCGGTCCTGCTCGATGCGCTGTGGCCGACGACGGCGAGTCCCGGAGTGCTCATCGGACTGACGGTGTCGGCGGTCGCTCTGCTCGGTGCGGCGATCGCCGTGTTCCCGCGCCGTCGGCGCTGAGGGTCAGCGCGAGCGCTTCTTGCCGGGCATCGACGAGACGAAGGTCGTCGGGTCGATCTCCTTGCCGCGCAGCGGCCTCGACCGCGTCGGCTTGCCGCCGACGTAGAGCCACCCGAGGAGCTCCTCGTTCTTCGCCAGTCCGTGGGCCTTCGCGACCGCCTTGCTCCGCGTCGCGCCGCCGGTGCGCCAGAAAACGCCCCAGCCGGCGTCGTCGAGGGCGAGGCTCAGCATGTGGGCGACACCCGAGGCGACGGCCTCCTGCTCCCAGTGCGGCACCTTGCTCTTGCGGAAGCGCACGACGACGGCGAGCACGAGCGGCGCGCGCAGGGGCTTGGTCGAAACGCCCTTGCGTCCCTCTGCCTTGTTGAGGGCGCGGCCGAGACGTTCGCGTCCGGACCCGCGGATCTCGATGATCCGCCACGGCTTCAGCGACGAGTGGTCGGCCACGCGTCCGGCAGCGGCCACGAGATCGAGCAGTTCGTCGTGGCTGGGAGCCGCGTCGGTGACCTTCGACAGCGAGCGCCGCCGGCGCATCGCCTCGGCGACTGTGGTCACGCGTCGTTCTCGGGCGTGAAGTTCATCGAGAGGGAGTTCATGCAGTAACGGTCGCCGGTGGGGGTGCCGAAGCCGTCGGGGAACACGTGACCGAGGTGCGAGCCGCAGGACGCACAGCGCACCTCGGTGCGCTCCATGCCGTGGCTGTTGTCCTCGAGCAGCTGCACCGCGTCGGGGCGGATCGACTCGTAGAAGCTCGGCCAGCCGCAGTGGGAGTCGAACTTGGTGCCGCTCTTGAACAGCTCGGCGCCGCACGCGGCACACGTGTAGAGCCCGGCGCGCTCCTCGTCGAGGAGTTCACCGGTCCAGGGACGCTCGGTGCCGGCCTCGCGCAGCACCTGGTACTGCTCGGGGGTGAGCTCTTCGCGCCACTGCGCGTCGGTCTTGTCGACGGAATAGTCCATGGAGATCTCCTTCCCCTCCATTCAACCGCAGCGCGCCGCATCGGGCGCCGAGTGTGACGATGATGACGCCGACAGCGGACAATGGGCGCATGGATGCCGTGGCCGACGTCGCCGATCGCTATCGGCGGTTCGCGGTGGCTGAGGCTCCGTCACGATCCTCTCTCTATGCGGAGTGGGCGGCGGGTGTCGCCGACGACGTCGACGTGTGCCACGTGCTCGCGCGCATCCCGGCCTCTCGCCGGCAGCCACCGCTCGTGTTCGCCGTCACACGGATGCTGGGCGCGCCCGAGCAGGCCTTCTCGCGTTGGCGCGACTGGCTCCTGGAGCACGCCGACGCCGTCGTCGCCGAGACGTCGCGACGCTCCCTGCAGACCAACGAGCCCCTGCGGTGCGCCGCCCTGCTGCCGGCGCTCGCGACGATCCCCGGACCGATCGGCTTCCTCGAGGTGGGTGCGAGCGCCGGTCTCTGTCTGCAGCCCGACCGCTACTCGTACCGCTACCGCCGGCCGGATCACCCTGACGTGCGACTCGACCCGCCTTCCGGCATGTCGCCGGTCGTCCTCGACGCGAACATCACGGGCGACGCTCCGCTGCGCCTGCCTGAGATCCGGTGGCGGATGGGCGCCGACCTCACACCGATGTCGGCGGGCGATCCCGATGACCGCGCCTTCCTCATGGCCCTGGTGTGGCCGGGGGAGCGGGGTCGAGCGCAGCGGATCGAGGCCGCGCTCGATCTCGCCCGTCGCGAGCCGATCGAGGTGGCATCCGGCGACGCGAGCGATCCCGATCTCGTCCCTCGGCTTCTCTCGGGGATGCCCGACGGGCTCACCCCGGTCGTGTCGACTCTGGGGCTCCTGCCCCACCTGCCCCGGGCGGCGCGTGAGCGGCTCATCGGCGCCATCGCCGACACCGGGGCCATCTGGGTGTCGCTGGACCCGCCGCAGGCGCACGACTGGTGGACCGCGCCCGTCGACCCGGGTGCGGGCCGGTTCGTGCTGCACCGCGACGGCGCGCCGCTGGCCTACGCGGATCCGCTCGCCGCATCCCTGGAGTGGCTTACGGGATGACGGTGCCGGCACGGTTACCGTGGACGACGTGTCCCTCTCCGACCGCGACCGTGCGCTCCTCGATTTCGAGGCGCAGTGGCATCGCCACGTCGGAGCCAAGGAGGAGGCGATCCGCGCGGAACTCGGGCTCGCCCCGGCTCGCTACTATCAGCTGCTCGACCGGCTGATCGACACGGTCGAGGCGCAGCGTCATGACCCGATGCTGGTGAAGCGCCTGCGGCGGCGCCGCGACGTGTCCGAATCCGGGCGCGCGACCCGGTCGATGCCGGGCTGAGCGGCCCTCGGGGCGGATTCCCGGGTTCACCGACGGGTGCCGGTAGCATCGTGGGGTGCCGAAATCGACCTACCCGCGGGATCGCTTCGACGACCTCCCCGCGGACAGCGGGCGCGTCGGCGCCCACCGGGCCGAGAACCCGCACATGCGCGGGTGGGTCGTCTTCCTGTGGGCCGCGGTCGCCACTCTCGTGCTCATCGTCGCGGGCATCTTCGCGACGCTGGTCCTCAGCGGACGCGTCTCCCTCGCTCCCGACGCCGCTCCCGAGCCGACGCCCACGGCGACCATCGAGCCGGTGATCGACACCGCGTACGACGTGCTCGTGCTCAACGCCACGCCCGAGGCGGGTCTCGCCACGCAGGTCAAGGACGTGCTCGTCGAGGCCGGGTGGTCCGCGGATCAGGTCAACGCGAGCGAAGCGGGAACCTCCGACTTCGCCGAGACGACCGTGTACTACGCCTTCCCGGGCGACGAAGCCGCCGCGGCGGGCGTCGCCGAGCTGCTCGGTGGGGCACGCATCGAGCAGAGCGACTTCTACCAGCCGACCGACGACGCCGCCACCGAAGACGTCGACGAGAGCGAATCGGCTCAGCTGACCGTGGTCATCGGCCTCGACCACACCGACAGCGCGTCGGAGGAGACGCCCGCTCCCTGACGCGAACCCCCTCGGGACCAGCGGTTGTTTCACGCCGGTAAATACTTCTATGCGCCCCTGTCAACAGTTGCTGTGATGGCGGTTCGGTGAATTCGCGTCTGCCTACGATGAGCCTGTCCCACCGCACTACAGGAGATTCGCATGGCTCAGGGCACCGTCAAGTGGTTCAACGCCGAGAAGGGTTTCGGCTTCATCACCGTGACCGACGGGCAGGACGTCTTCGTCCACTACTCCAACATCGAGATGAGCGGTTTCCGCGTGCTCGAAGAAGGACAGGCGGTCGAGTTCACCGTCGGGTCGGGCCAGAAGGGCCCGCAGGCGGAGTCCGTTCGCGTCGTCGCCTGACGCGCCGTCACGTCGCGCGCCGAGCGCGTGAGGAAGGGCGGGATGCTGCGGCATCCCGCCCTTCGTCGTGAACACGGACGGTGGCTTGCACTCCCCGGGGGCGAGTGCCAGAATGTATTAGCACTCGTCTCATACGAGTGCTAATGACCGAAGGCCAACGTCCGGGAGGGACGACACACACATGGCAAAGATGATCGCTTTCGATGAAGAGGCCCGTCGCGGCCTCGAGCGCGGCCTCAACACGCTGGCCGACGCCGTCAAGGTGACCCTGGGCCCGCGTGGGCGCAACGTCGTGCTGGAGAAGAAGTGGGGCGCCCCCACCATCACCAACGACGGCGTCTCGATCGCCAAGGAGATCGAACTCGACGACCCGTACGAGAAGATCGGCGCGGAGCTCGTCAAGGAGGTCGCCAAGAAGACCGACGACGTCGCGGGCGACGGCACCACGACCGCCACCGTTCTCGCTCAGGCACTCGTCCGCGAGGGTCTGCGCAACGTCGCAGCCGGCGCCGACCCGATCTCGCTCAAGCGCGGCATCGAGAAGGCCGTCAAGATGATCACCGACCAGCTGCTGGCCGACGCCAAGGAGGTCGAGTCGAAGGAGCAGATCGCCGCGACCGCGTCGATCTCCGCCGCTGACCCCGAGATCGGCGAGCTCATCGCCGAGGCGATCGACAAGGTCGGCAAGGAAGGCGTCGTGACCGTCGAGGAGTCGCAGACCTTCGGCACCGAGCTCGAGCTCACCGAGGGCATGCGCTTCGACAAGGGGTACATCAACCCCTACTTCGTCACCGACCCCGAGCGTCAGGAAGTCGTCTTCGAGGACCCCTACATCCTCATCGCGAACCAGAAGATCTCGAACATCAAGGACCTTCTGCCGATCGTCGACAAGGTGATCCAGGACGGCAAGGAGCTCCTCATCATCGCCGAGGACGTCGAGGGCGAAGCCCTCGCGACCCTGGTGCTGAACAAGATCCGCGGCATCTTCAAGTCGGCTGCCGTCAAGGCTCCCGGCTTCGGCGACCGTCGCAAGGCTCAGCTGCAGGACATCGCGATCCTCACCGGCGGCCAGGTCATCACCGAAGAGGTGGGTCTCAAGCTCGAGAACACCACGCTGGACCTCCTCGGCCGTGCTCGCAAGGTGATCATCACCAAGGACGAGACCACGATCGTCGAGGGCGCCGGCGAGGCGGACCAGATCGAGGGTCGCGTGACCCAGATCCGTCGCGAGATCGACAACACCGACAGCGACTACGACCGCGAGAAGCTCCAGGAGCGCCTCGCCAAGCTCGCCGGCGGCGTGGCCGTCATCAAGGCGGGTGCGGCGACCGAGGTCGAGCTCAAGGAGCGCAAGCACCGCATCGAGGACGCCGTCCGCAACGCGAAGGCCGCCGTCGAGGAGGGTGTCGTCGCCGGTGGTGGCGTGGCCCTCATCCAGGCCGGCAAGGGCGCGTTCGCGAACGTCGAGCTCACCGGTGACGAGGCGACCGGCGCCAACATCGTGAAGGTCGCGATCGAGGCTCCGCTGAAGCAGATCGCTCTGAACGCCGGCATGGAGCCGGGCGTCGTGGCCAACAAGGTCGCCGAGCTGCCCCTCGGTCACGGTCTGAACGCCGCGACCGGCGAGTACGCCGACCTGTTCGAGCAGGGCATCATCGACCCGGCGAAGGTCACCCGTTCGGCGCTGCAGAACGCCGCGTCGATCGCGGGTCTGTTCCTCACCACCGAGGCCGTCGTCGCCGACAAGCCCGAGAAGGCCGCGGCCGCTCCGGCAGACCCCACCGGCGGCATGGACTTCTGATCCCACCGGTCGAGGTCGCGAAGATCCGACAGCACGAAGCGCCCCTCCTCGCGGAGGGGCGCTTCGTCGTCTACCGGAACAGGCCCGCGGTCGTCTGTTCGGCGTCGGCGTACTGACGGCCGGCCTGCTCGAGCGCGGCGCTGATTGTCGCGAGCGATTCCTCCACCTGCCGCTGCGTGCCGCGCCACTGCTCGACGACGCCCTGGAAGGCCATCGCCGCCGGTCCGGTCCACGAGGACTGCAGCTGGGTGAGCTGCGCGAGCATCGCGTGCACCTCGCCCTGAAGTCGGTCGACCGTGCCGCGGACGGCGGTCGTGGTGCTGAGGACGGCGTCGCTGTCGACGGAGAACACTGCCATGGGAGCATCCCTTTCTCTTCGGGATCCCCACGCTAGGTCGGGGTGAACCGACGGCGTTGGCGTCTGTCGCTCCCGGTGGAGCGGGCCCATCCGTCGTCGGGTGGGGAGGAGAGGTTCAGAGGGCGTCGCGCTCGAGACGCGGGAGCGGCTGGGTCTCGATGAGCAGGTGCTCCTCGGGCTCGCGCTGCTCGGCCAGGGGGAACGACACGCGGAACGTCGCGCCGCCGCCGGGGGTGTCGAGCACGCCGACGTCGCCGTGCAGGGCATCCACGATCGATGCGACGATCGACAGGCCGAGGCCCGTGCCGCCGGTCTCCCGGGTGCGCGATGTGTCGGCTCGCCAGAACCGCTGGAAGATCTTGTCCTTGAGCTGATCGGGCACACCCTCGCCGTGGTCGATCACCTCGATCCACCCCGTGGCCGCGACCGGGTCGACGCCCACCCGCAACTCGATGGGGGAGTCGTCACCGGTGAAGCGCCGGGCGTTGCCCAGCAGGTTGGCGACCACCTGCCGGATGCGGTTCTCGTCGCCGCTGACGACCGGCTGCGGGCGTCGCACGGCGATCGGCAGCGTGTCGGCGTCGGGATCCGCGGCCGTCTGCGCGCTCTGCCGGGAGCGGCGGCGAAGAAGCGACGCCCCGGCGCGGGCGATCGCGGTGGTGGTCGGAGCGCTGCGCTTCTTGGCGTCGGCGGTGTCGGGGCTGTCCGCGAAACGTTCCCCTCCCGGGAGCACGGCGTCGAGCGCCTCGATGACCGTGACGGTGCGCCGGGGCGAGGTCGCGCGCACGTCGAGGGCGGCATCCCGGGCGATGGGACGCAGATCGACCGGAGCGATGTCGACGTCGCGCCGCTCGTCGAGGCGGGCCAGGGCCAGCAGGTCCTCGACGAGGACGCCCATGCGGATGGCCTCCTTCTCGATGCGGTCCATCGCCTGAGCGGTGTCGTCACCGGTGGGGATCGCCCCCATCCGGTAGAGCTCGGCGTATCCGCGCACGGTGACCAGGGGGGTTCGCAGCTCGTGACTGGCGTCGCCGATGAAGCGGCGCATCTGGCGCACCGTGGCTTCGCGCTGCGAGATGGCCGCGTCGATGCGGCCGAGCATCGTGTTGATGGCGATCTTGAGTCGGCCGACCTCGGTGCGCGGCTCGATGTCGGTCATGCGCTGGCTGAAATCTCCGGCCGCGATCGACATGGCGGTGTCTTCGACCTGGCCGAGGCTGCGGAAGGTCAGGGTGACCAGCCACCTCGTGCCGAGGGCGCCGGCGCCGAGGATGACCACGGAGATGACGGCGTAGATACCGAGGAAGGTCGCCACGACCTGGTTGGTCGACGCGGTCGAGACGACGACCATCTGGGTGAAGAGATCGCCGACGCCGTCGGGCTGGAAGACGTCGACCGCCGCGAGGAAGCGTTCGTCGCCCTCGATGTCGGGAAGGGCGAACGGCTGCAGACCCCGCGCGGCGGTGGCCTGCAGGGTGAACTCGTCGGGGAAGTCCGGTTCGAGGCCCCCCGAACCGCCCGCGATCGCCTCGAGGGCGCCGTCGGGTCCGTAGACGGCCACGAAGTACGGTGTCGGCGGCACGTCGTCTTCATCGCGCGGCGTGAACGAGACCTGCCCGCCTTCGACGACGACATCGATCAGGCCGCTCACCGCGTCGGTCGAGGCGTAGCCGCGCACGCTCGCGTCGATGTTGTTGTAGAGCGTGCTGCGCAGGAACGTCATCGTGCCGAATCCGGCCGCGAACAGCCCGACCGCGAGCAGGGTCACCGTGACGCCGGTGACCTTCGCGCGCAGGCTGATGCCGCGCCACCACCGGGTGACGGCGTCCGTTTCAGAACCCAGGGTGTCCGCCCCCTCCCGCGACCGTGTGCCGCGTCGTGTGCCGGATCAGGCGGACTTGCCCGTCTTCAGCATGTAGCCGAACCCGCGCTTGGTCTGGATGAGCGGCTCGGTCGCGTGCGGGTCGATCTTGCGGCGGAGGTAGGAGATGTAGCTCTCGACGATGCCGGCATCGCCGTTGAAGTCGTACTCCCACACGTGATCGAGGATCTGCGCCTTGGACAGCACGCGGTTCGGGTTCAGCATGAGGTAGCGCAGCAGCTTGAACTCGGTCGGGCTCAGCTCGATGGCGGTCTCGCCGACCTGCACGTCGTGCGTGTCCTGGTCCATCGTGATCTCGCCGGCGCGGATGATCGAGTCCTCGTCGGCCTGCATCGTGCGGCGCAGGATGGCCTGGATGCGCGCGACGATCTCGTCGAGGCTGAAGGGCTTGGTCACGTAGTCGTCGCCGCCGGCGTTGAGGCCGGTGATCTTGTCGTCGGTCTCGTCTTTGGCGGTGAGGAACAGGATCGGCGCGGTGTAGCCGGCTCCGCGGAGCCGTTTGGTCACGCTGAAGCCGTTCATGTCGGGGAGCATGACATCGAGCACGATGAGGTCGGGTTCCTCTTCGAGCACGGCCGAGATCGTCTGCGCTCCGTTGGTCACGGCGCGGACCTGGAAGCCGGCGAAACGCAGGCTCGTGATCAGCAGGTCACGGATGTTCGGCTCGTCGTCGACGACGAGGATGCGCGGTGCGGTCATAGGGTCATTATGGTCGGGGTTTTCAGGAACCTGCTGGATATCGGCCGGTTCGCCCCGCATCCATCACGCGGCGTCGAGCCGATCGGCGTCCATGATCGTGTAGGCGTAGCCCTGTTCGGCGAGGAATCGCTGGCGGTTCTGCGCGAAGTCCTGGTCGACGGTGTCGCGGGCGATGAGGGTGTAGAAGCTGGCGGTGTGGCCCGAGGTCTTCGGGCGCAGGAGCCTGCCCAGACGCTGCGCCTCCTCCTGCCGCGACCCGAAGGAGCCCGACACCTGGATAGCCACCGACGCCTCCGGGAGGTCGATGGAGAAGTTGGCGACCTTGGACACGACCAGCACGGAGATCTCGCCCTCGCGGAACGCCTGGTACAGCTCTTCGCGCTCGTCGACCGGGGTCTGCCCGGTGATCTTCGGTGCGTGGAGGGCGTCTGCGAGGGTGTCGATCTGTTCGAGGTACTGACCGATGATGAGGATGCGCTCGCCGTCGTGACGGGCGACCAGATCGCGCACGACACCGATCTTCGCCGGCGCGGTCGCGGCCATCCGGTAGCGGTCGTCGTCGGCGGCCGCCGCGTATTCGAGGCGTTCCGTGGCCGGGAGGTCGACGCGCACCTCGTAGCAGGCGGCGGGGGAGATGAAGCCCTGCGACTCGATCTCCTTCCACGGCGCGTCGAACCGCTTCGGTCCGATGAGGCTGAACACGTCGCCCTCGCGCCCGTCCTCGCGCACCAGGGTGGCGGTGAGGCCCAGGCGCCGCCGCGCCTGCAGGTCGGCGGTGAGCTTGAAGACGGGCGCCGGCAGCAGGTGGACCTCGTCGTAGACGACCAGTCCCCAGTCCAGCGCGTCCAGGAGTGCGAGGTGCGCGTACTGGCCCTTCCGCTTCGCGGTGAGGATCTGGTACGTCGCGATGGTGACCGGCTTCACCTCTTTGGACTGGCCGGAGTACTCGCCGATCTCCTCCGGCGTGAGGGAGGTGCGCTTGAGCAGCTCGTCGCGCCACTGGCGTGCGCTGACGGTGTTGGTCACGAGGATGAGCGTGGTGGTCTTGGTCGCGGCCATCGCGCCGGCGCCGACGAGGGTCTTGCCCGCGCCGCAGGGGAGGACCACGACGCCGGAGCCGCCGTCGTGGAAGATGTCGACGGCCTGGCGCTGATACGGGCGGAGGGTCCAGCCGTCTTCGGCCAGGTCGATCTCGTGCGGCGTGCCGGGGGTGTAGCCGGCGAGGTCTTCGGCCGGCCAACCGATCTTCAGCAGCTCCTGCTTGATGTGGCCTCGCGCCCACGCGTCGATGAGGTGGCTGTCCGGCGACGGGCGCCCGACCAGCAGCGGCTGGATGCGCTTGTTCTTGGTGACCTCGGCGAGCACCGCAGCATCGCCGGAGCGCAGCACGAGCGAGCCGTCGTCGGTGCGCTCGATCGTGAGGCGGCCGTAGCGGGCGACGGTCTCCCGGATGTCGGTCGACACCGAAGGCGGCACCGGAAAGCGCGACCAGCGGTCGAGGGTCGCGAGCATGTCGTCGGAGTCGTGGCCCGCCGCGCGGGCGTTCCACAGGCCCAGCCGAGTGATCCGGTAGGTGTGGATGTGCTCGGGCGCGCGCTCGAGCTCGGCGAAGATCGCGAGCTCGTGACGCGCGGTCTCCGCGTCGGGATGCGCGACTTCGAGGAGCACCGTGCGGTCGCTCTGAACGATGAGGGGGCCGTCAGCCATAGCGTTCGATTCTACCGGGCTGCGAAGGGGGCGTCACTCCGCGGGCGCGACGGCGACGATGCTCCGCAGCGGCAGGGTGCGCTCGACGTCGGCGGCGCGGTCGAGTCCCCGCAGCCTTCCACCGCCGAGTCCCGAGGCCTCGAGGGTCAGCTCGCGGTCGCTGCCGTCGGGCATCCGCACCGTCACCCGAACCGCCGCGCGGGCTCGCACGGCCTGTTCGAGTTCCCGCTCGAGCCACGCCTCGTCGCTGTCGGTGCTGTGCCCGGAGCGCAGGCGCGCGATCAGCTCGTCGTACCGGGCGGGCGCGGGCGCCGACGCGGCCGTCGTGCGTCGACTCCGCCTCGGTGACGTCGGCCGGCCGTCGTCGCCGATCACCGTGACCGGATAGCGCGCGTCGGCGAGGGCCCACGAGACGGCGTCGCGGCCGACGCGCGTGAGCAGCACCCCGTCGTCGAGAACGAGGCCCAGGGGCCGCAGCGCCTGATCGACCGACAGCGCCTCACGACGGTCGGGGTCGTCGGTCTCGACCACGGTGAGGTCCCGCTGCACGTCGGAGCGCACCCGCACCGCGCCGTGACGTTCCGCCGTGCTGTCGACCAGGTACTCGAGGGGCTGTGGGATGCCGGTGAGAGACAGCTCGCCGAGGAAGGCGCGGATGCTCGCCGCGGTCTCGCCGTCGGCGAGGCCCGCGTCGAGGGATTCGCCCGTGAACCGGTAGGTCGAAGCCTGCGCGCGGGACTCGCGCGCGGCGATGCGGCGCAGGCGGAGCTCGAGGTCGGGCTGGAGCGGGCCCGGCGCGATCACGGACAGATCGGCCTGCAGGTACACCTTGTCGATCTCGGCCGGGAGGTGGGGGAGCAGCGCCGACGCGCTGACGCTGCCCGTCTCGCGCAGCGATCGCGTCCAGGAGGGCTCGGCGCCGTCGTCGGCGAACAGTCCCCACCGCACCACGATGCGCGCCCACTGCCGTGCAAGCGCCGGCCAGTCGTCATCGAGCGGATAGCCGTCCGGCCAGAGCGACACCGGCTGGAGGCCGTTCGCCTCGTCGCGGACCCCGGCCGGCAGTGCCGCGTGCACGCCGGTCATGGCGTGCTCCCACCTCGCTGCGGTGGGGAGTCGCAGCCACCGGTCGCCCCCGTCCGAGACGGTGGCCTCGCGATCCCTCGCGTCGACGAGACCCGCCGCGCGCGCGACGGCGACCAGATCGTCGAGCTCTTCCGCGTCGGCGACGATCCCCGCCTCGAGCAGGCGCCGTCGATCGCTCGCGCTCACCGTGCCCGTGGCGGTCAGCGTCAGGGAGGTGTGGTCGGCCCCGAGCAGCAGATCCGCCAGCGCGCCGGTGGCGGTGAAGGCCCGTTCCGCCGCGGCCGCCTCCTGGGCGGTGCTCGCGGGGCCGGGCGCGTCGTCGGCACGAGCATCGAAAGCGGTCGGATGCGCGCGGTGCAGGCGCCGCACGCGCTCGGCGACGGCCTGTGGCGTCGCGCCGTCGACGAGGAGCTGCAGGGTCTCCGGCACGGCGTCGGTCGCCGCCCGGCCGCCGTCGACGGCGGCCGCCAGCGACGCGAGCGCGCGGCGCGGGAGGCGCGTCAGCGCCCGGTCGATCGAGGCCGGCTCGAGGAGGCCTTCGGCGGCGTCGAAGAAATCGCGCCAGCCCACCGCGGCGGAGACGGAGCGCGCCGCGAACGTCTCGGCGAGTCGCGCGTCATCGAGGCCTGCGAGCTGCAGGGCGAGAGCGCGCTCGTCGGAGACCACTCAGGACCCGCGGTTGGCCCGTGCCCTCCGCACGAGCGTCATGATGAGCACCGTCAACAGCATCACGAAGGCGATCGGAGGTGCGAAGTAGACGGTGAAGCCCACCGCCGGCCAGACGCCCGTGGCCATGTCGGCGCCCGCTCCCGATCCGATCATGATCGCGAAGAAGCACACGATCGACAGCGCGAGCAGACCCAGGGACATGAACGCCAGAATGCGGTCGATGCGGCGGATCGGGACGTCGCCGCCGGGGCTTCGCGTGCTCATCCGTCTCAGCCTAGCGGAGCGCCTCGCGAAGACGCCGTCGCCGGTGCCGGTGTCGGGCTCGCATCGCGGGTGACGCGCTGGTGCGTGCCGTAGTCTGGATGCGGGGTCGGATCGACCCCGGATTCCATCCGGCCCGCACGTGCGGGCCCGTTTCCAGCGAGGTTTCGATGCCCACCGGCAAGGTCAGGTTCTACGACGAGGACAAGGGATTCGGCTTCATCACCGCCGATGACGGTCAGGACGTCTTCCTCCACGCCAGCGCGCTGCCCGCGCAGGCGGCGGCCCCCAAGCCCGGCACCCGCCTCGAGTTCGGCGTCGCCGACGGCAAGCGCGGTCTGCAGGCACTGTCGGTGCGGGTTCTCGAGGCCCCGGTGAGCCTCGCCAAGCGCTCGCGCAAGCCCGCCGACGACATGGCCGTCATCATCGAAGACCTCGTCGGCCTGCTCGACGGCGTCGGGGGCGACCTGCGCCGCGGTCGCTACCCCAGCTCTTCGCACTCGAAGAAGATCGCCGCGGTTCTGCGCAAGGTAGCGGATGACCTCGACGCCTGAGACCCCCGGCACTGACGAAGAGTCCGCTATCGACGAAGAGCCCGGAACCGACGAGTCCGCCGGCGTCTCGGCGCTGCCGGATCCCGCGCTCCTCGAAGCACGCGATCTCGCGCTGCTCGCGCTCCGCGAGATCACACCCGAAGCGACGATCGGCGACCCCGCGGGTCACCGTGTCGAGGCCGACGGGGTCGTCTCGCTCCTGTTCGCGAACCGCCTCGCGGGCTATCCCGGCTGGTTCTGGACGGTGAGTCTGGCGCGCGTCGCCGACGCCGAGCCGACCGTGCTCGAGGTCGAGCTCCTGCCCGGCGACGACGCCCTGGTGGCTCCGGACTGGGTGCCGTGGGCGGAGCGTCTGGCCGACTACCAGGCCGCGCAGGCTGCGGCGGCGCAGGAGGGGGCCGACGACGACGCCTCCGACTTCGACGACGATGATGAAGACGACGACGAGGCGGATGACGACGCGTCGATCCTGCACGCCGGCGACGTGGACGGCGTCGACATCGACGAGCTCGCACCGGATGCCGACTCCGACGAAGACGACGCCGATGAGGACGACGCCGATGGGGACGACTCGGACGAGGACGGCTCGGACGAGGACGACGCCGACGAAGACGACTCCGAAGAGGACGACGACTCTGACGACTCCGAGGAGGACGTCACCGACTCCGACGAAGACGACTCCGACGACGAGAACTGACGTTCGCGTCGCCGGAGTCCGCTGCGGTCAGACGAGTCGTTCGACCGTGTAGTCGATCGCGCTGATGAGCTGCCGCACGTCGTCGGGTTCGATCGAGACGAACGTGGCGACGCGCAGCTGGTTGCGTCCGAGCTTGCGGTAGGGCTCCGTGTCGACGATGCCGTTCGCCCGCAGGCTCTTGGCGACCGCGGCGGCGTCGATCTTCTCGTCGAAGTCGATCGTGACGACCACCGGCGACCGGTCGGCCGGGTCGGTCACGAACGGGGTCGCGAACGACGCGGCCTCGGCCCACGTGTACAGCGCCGAGGAGGATTCCGCCGTGCGTGCACTGGCCCAGGACAGGCCGCCGTTGTCGAGGATCCACGCGAGCTGGTCTTCGAGCAGCAGCAGGGTGCTCAGCGCCGGGGTGTTCAGCGTCTGGTTCAGCCGGGAGTTGTCGACGGCGTTCTTGAGGCTGAGGAAGTCCGGGATGTAGCGGTCGGTGGCGGCGATCCGCTCGATCCGCTCGATCGCGGCCGGTGACATCGCGGCGAACCACAGCCCGCCGTCGGAGCCGAGGTTCTTCTGCGGAGCGAAGTAGTACACGTCGGCCTCGGCGAGGTCGACGTCGATGCCGCCGGCGGCGCTCGTGGCGTCGATGACGGTGAGCGCGCCCTCGTCGGCGGTGACTCGGTTGACGGGAGCGGCGACGCCGGTCGAGGTCTCGTTGTGCGGCCACGCGTAGACGTCGACGCCCTCGACGGCCTCGGCGCTCGACCGCGTGCCGGCCGGCACCGTGCGCACGTCGGGCGCGGTCAGCCACGGCGCCTTCGCGGCCTGAGCGAACTTGCCGCCGAACTCGCCGAAGACGAGGTTCTGGCTGCGGTTCTCGATGAGGCCGAAGGCGGCGGCATCCCAGAACGCGGTGGAGCCGCCGTTGCCCAGCACGATCTCGTACCCCTCGGGCAGCGAGAACAGCTGGGCGAGGTGCTCGCGCACGCGGCCGACGAGGTTCTTCACCGGCGCCTGGCGGTGCGAGGTGCCGAGCACGGATGCGCCGTGGGTCACCAGCGCTTCCAGCTGGGCTCCACGCACTTTCGACGGGCCGCAGCCGAATCGTCCGTCGGCGGGCAGAAGGTCACGGGGGAGCTCGACGTGCGCCATGGGACGAGTCTACGGTTCCCGTCCGCGGCCGCAGAACGCCTCCGTCGCGCTATCGGCCGCCGCCGGCATCCCCCTGCAGCAGGCCGGTGTGCTCGCCACGACGCTGACGCTCCATCGGGTCGTCTTCGGCGCCGCCGGCCTCCGCGCGACGGGCGGCGCCGCCATCCATCACCTGTTCCAAGGGCAGCGGGACGGCTTCGCTGCGCAGTCGCTCCTTGGCCTCGTGCTCGACGAGCACGGGGATGAAATCGCGCACGCGCCCGCCGTCGAGCCGATGCAGTTCCTCGTCGACGATCTGCTCGACCCGAGCCCGATCGACGGTGGGGAAGCGTTCGGCCAGCCGGTCGGTCGCGTGTTCGATGGCGACGCGCTCGTCGCGGGCGGGGGAAGCCGCCGTCTCTTCGCTCATGCACGAAGTGTGCGCCCGCGTCGGGGCCGCCGCAAGGGCTTGCCCGGTCCGTCCGCATCCGCCGTCGTCGGGTGCGGATAGGCTGTCTCTGCCCGTACGACAGCTGTGAGGAACCGCGACATGGCCGATCTCATCGACACGACCGAGATGTATCTGCGCACGATCCTCGAGTTGGAGGAGGAGAACATCGTGCCGCTGCGCGCGCGCATCTCCGAGCGGCTGGGGCACTCCGGTCCGACGGTGTCGCAGACGGTGGGGCGCATGGAGCGCGACGGCCTGGTCGTCGTCTCGGACGACCGCCGCCTCGAGCTCACCGACTCCGGTCGCCAGAAGGCCGTCGATGTGATGCGCAAGCACCGTCTCGCCGAGCGGCTGCTCTCCGACGTGATCGGCCTCGACTGGGCCTACGTGCATGAAGAGGCCTGCCGGTGGGAGCACGTGATGAGCGAGCAGGTCGAACGCCGTCTGGTGGAGCTGCTCGGCCACCCCACGGAGTCGCCGTACGGCAATCCGATCCCGGGGCTCGATCTTCTCGGCGACATTCCCGGCGCGACCTTCGAGCAGGGCGTGGTCGGACTGGTGCGGCGCCTCAACGCCGCCGACGGTCCGGTCAGCGGCACGGTGCGCCGCCTCGCCGAGCCGGTGCAGGTCGACCCGGAGCTGCTCGAGCAGCTCAAGCAGGCCGGGGTCGTGCCCGGTGCTGCGGGAGACTTCCGCTTCAGCGAGGGCTACGTGCTCGTGCAGATGGCCGGAACAGACGACGCGCTCGAGCTTCCCGTCGAGGTCGCCTCGCACATCTTCCTCGTCGACGACGGCGCCTGAGCCGCGGGCGAACGCTTCCCGACCTACGCGCGGCGAGCGTGACTTATTCGTTATCTTCGGGTAGCCTGAACCGGTCTTGCACCCGAGAAAGCCCGGGTTCCAGGATGCTGGGAAGGTCGCCTCACTGGCTCGTCGCCTTCGCAGCGAACCGCACACTGTGCCCCCGACACCAGTGCCGACGAGTCAGCGCCCCCGGCGTCGAGGCGCCGGAGGATTGACTTGGCTGAAGAGAACCACCCGCACGAAGAGCCCGACGTTCCCGTGGCGAGCCGCCGCGAGCGAGCACGACAGATGGCTTCCCGTGCGAAGAAGAGCGTGACCCGCCGCACCACCGTGGCGAAGAGCTCCGCTCCGGCAGCGAAGGCATCGCCGCGATCGTCGGCCCGCCGCCCGCTGCGCAGTCTCGTGATCTTCAGCATGGTCGGCGGTCTCGTCGCCACCGTCGGTCTCCCCGCCTACGGGGCCATCACCCTTCCGTCGGACGAGCCGCAGACCCTTCAGCAGGTCGCCGCCGAAGACGCGCAGTCGCTCGTCATCGCCTCCGATGCCGACGCATCCGAGGAGCCGGTCGATCTCGGCCGCGAGAGCTACTCGGCGACGACGGCCGAGGAGATCGAAGAGAAGAAGGCCGAGGAGGCGGCGGCTGAGGCTGCTGCCGAGCGCGCGCGTCTTGCGGCTGCTGCCGCCAGTTCCGCCGAGACATCTCAGACGTCGTACTCGGTCGATCTGTCGATGGTGGCGCCGGGAACGGGAGCGGTGCGCTATCCGCTCGCCGGCGGCTACACCGTCGGCGACGGCTTCCTCGCCCGTGGCGGGTCGCACATGGGCGTCGACATGCTCATCGGCGGCGGAACGCCGATCTACGCGGCCGCCGGCGGCGTGGTCCGCATGTCGCAGGAGAGCCTCGGCGGCTACGGCGTCGCGGTCGTCATCGACCACGTCATCAACGGGCAGTCGGTCACCACGACCTACGGTCACATGACCTACGGCAGCCGTCAGGTCGTCGCCGGTCAGACGGTCTCCGCGGGGCAGATCATCGGCCTCGTCGGATCGACCGGGCGCTCGACGGCGAACCACCTGCACTTCGAGGTCGCCATCGGCGGGTCGAACGTCGACCCCATGGCGTGGCTCGCGCAGAACGCCGGCTGACGCCGTCCGGCGTGTTCCTCGACACGCCACGTCTCGTTCACCCGCGGATGCGACCCGACCTGTTGCTGCGTGCATTAGCCTGAGACCCGACGCTGAGAGAAGCGGAGGGAAGCTGATGGAGAGTGCGCCCCGCATCCGAACCATGGATGCGCTCGGACTGCTCGTCCTTCGGCATTCTGTGAGCGGAAGCCGCGGTCCTGCCGTGGTCTTCAAGGCGCTGTCCGTGTGACAGCGCCTTTTTTCATGCCCGAAACCTCTCGATTCGTCGCACTTCGAGGAGCCGCGAAGCCGTCCCGGCCGTTCGAGAGGAATCACTATGCGCACCCTGGTGCTGAATGCCGGTTATGAGCCGCTGGCCGTCGTGTCGTTCAAGCGGGCACTCGTGCTCGTCATGAACGACAAGGCGACGGTCGTCGAGCACATCGATGGGCAACCCGTGTGGGGCACGGATGCCTCCTACGATCGACCGGCGGTGATCCTGCTGACGCGATACGTGCGCGTTCCCGGCGGGCGCCGCGTGCCGGTCACCCGACGGGGTGTGCTCCGCCGTGATGCGCACCGCTGCGGATACTGCGGCGCATCCGCCTCGACGATCGACCACGTGCTGCCGAGGTCGCGCGGGGGAGCGGATTCGTGGGAGAACCTCGTGGCGTGCTGCCTGCGCTGCAACAACGTCAAGGGTGATCGCACGCCGCAGGAGATGAGGTGGGAGCTGCGGTTCACGCCGGGCCCGCCGCGCGGCGCGCAGTGGACGGTGCGGGGAACAGATCGCACCGACCCGCGGTGGGAGCCGTATCTCGCGCTCGCCGCCTGATTCTCCCGGATTCTCGAACAAAACTTCCGCTTCGGCCCCATCCGTGTCGGTGGTGGGCCCTATCGTCACGTCATCGCATTGATTGACTAGAACATGTGTTCTAGCCTGTGGAGGTGGCAGGGGTGGCGAGCATGCAGCAGACGGTCCGCGGTGACCGCAGCGGTGACGTGCGAGCGCTGCGGGCGCAGCTCGAGAAGGTGCAGGGCCGCCGGCTGGAAGGAACGACGCTTCCCGTGCATCCCGCCCTCGCCGACATCCTCCCCGGAGGAGGACTGCGATCGGGGTCGGTCTACGCCGTCGATCCGTCGCCGTCGTTGCTCTTCGCGCTCCTCGGCGCTCCCTCCCAAGCGGGGTCGTGGTGCGCGGCGGTGGGCATGCCCGATCTCGGGGTCGAGGCCGCCGAACGACTCGGCGTCTCGCTGTCGCGGCTGGTCCTCATCCCCGATCCTGGGCCGCGCTGGCTGGCCGTGGCGGCCACCGTGTCGGAGGTGATGCCGATCGTCGCCGTGCGACCGGCCTCGCGCGTCGGCGATGCCGACGCCGCGCGCTTCGCCGCACGGCTGCGAGACCGCGACGGCGTGCTTCTGGTGCAGGGGCGCTGGCCGCAGGCGGAGGCGACGATCCGGGTGGCGGAGCCGGAGTGGACGGGGTTGGGGGCAGGACACGGGTATCTGTCGGACCGGGGCGTGACCGTCGAGGTCTCGAGCCGTCGACTGCCCACGCCGCGACGGGGGCGGCTGTCCCTTCCCGCGGCGGACGGGAGCGTCGTCCGCGTGCGGGAGGAGGAGGGCATCCGGCAGACGGGGCGGATGCGCCTCGAGGCGGTGGGGTGATGTCCGCGGCGACGGTGCAGACCCGCAGCCTCGTGCTGTGGGTGCCCGACTGGCCGGTGGTGGCGCTGTCGCGTGAACGGGCGGCGCCGGTGGAGCATCCGCTGGCAGTCGTGGAGAACAACACCGTGGTCGCCTGTTCGGCGGCCGCGCGCGTCGAACGCGTGCGGCGCGGTCAGCGTCGACGCGACGCCCAGGCCCGATGTCCCGATCTCGAGATCGTCGCCGCCGACCCGGCGCGGGACCATCGGGTGTTCGCGTCGGTGGTCTCCGCCGTGGAGGAGCGGGCTCCGGGGGTGCAGATCATGCGCCCGGGGCTCTGCGCGCTCCGGGCGCGGGGGCCGGCGCGGTACTACGGGGGCGAGCGGGATGCCGCCGAGGTGCTGCGCGAGGCGGTGCGCGCGCTGGGCGTGACCGACGTGCGGGCGGGGATCGCCGACGGACCGTTCACCGCGGAGCAGGCCGCTCGCTCGGGCACGACGCCGCGCGACACGGTGCGGGTAGTCGTCGACGGTGGGGCGGGGGCGTACCTCTCCGGCCTGTCGGTGGCCGTGCTCGACGACGCGTTCGTCACCGGGGCCGGGGCGGCACCGGGTGAGATCGCCGGCCTCCTGGCGCGGCTCGGGGTGCACACGCTCGGACAGTTCGCAGGCATGGACGTCGATCGGGTGCGCGAGCGGTTCGGGGAGCGGGGTGTGCGGCTGCACTCCCTCGCCGCGGGGGAGGATTCCCGGGGCGTCGAGCCCCGTGTGCCGCCGCCGGAGCTGCACCGGGAGGTGGCGTTCGAGCCGCCGCTGGAGATCGCCGATCAGGTGGCGTTCGGCATGCGCGTTGCCGCGGAGGAGTTCCTCGCCGGGCTCGGCGCGGTCGATCTGGTGTGCACCGAGCTGCGCGTGGAGCTCACCGGCGATCGGGGGGAGCGCAGCGAGCGGGTGTGGCTGCATCCGGGATCGTTCGACGCCGCTTCGGTGGTCGACCGGGTGCGCTGGCAGCTGAGCGAGGACACCGCCGAGGGGATGCTGGCCAGCGGCGTGTCCGTGGTGCGCATCTCTCCCGAGGCGGTCGACGCGGCGGCCCACCACGCCCCCACGGTGTTCGGTTCGGGGGCGGAGGAGCGCGTGCATCACGCGCTGTCGCGGGTGCAGGCGATGCTCGGGCATCGCGGTGTGGTGACACCGGCGGTGGGGGGAGGCCGGTGGCTGTCGGAGCGTCAGGTGATGGTGCCGTGGGGAGACCGCGCGGTGCTCGAGCACGACCGAGGGCAGCCGTGGCCGGGGAGTCTGCCCGATCCGCTTCCGGGAACGGTGTTCGCCGATCCTCCCGCGGTGAGCGTGGTCTCGCCGCGCGGCGAGAGCGTGTCCGTTGATGACCGCGGCCGCCTCAGCGATCCCCCCGCCGAGATGACCGAGGGAGGGTCGCGCCGGGGCATCCGCTCGTGGGCGGGACCGTGGCCGGTCTTCGAGCGCACGTGGGATGCCGCGAGGGCGCGTCGGGCGCACCGATTCCAGATGATCGACGCCGCCGGTGTCGCCTGGCTGCTGGTGTGCCAGTCCGGCGTGTGGCGGGCCGAGGCGAGGTACGACTGATGGGCTGGCGGAACCCGCCGGTGCCGTGGTCGGAGATGGAGGGGCTGCTCAGCGACCGGCGACGGCCGGGGAACCGGCCCGCCGGGGCCGACGGCGGCGACAGTCCGGCCTGGTCGACCAAGCGCGCTCCCTACGTGCCGCCGGTGATCGAGCGTCCGGCGGGGGCGGTGCCCTACGCCGAGCTGCACGCTCACTCGTCGTTCTCGTTTCTCGACGGCGCCTCGTCGCCCGAGGAGCTCGCCGAGGAGGCGGAGCGGCAGGGGCTCCATGCCCTTGCGATCACCGACCACGACGGCTTCTACGGCATCGTCCGCTTCGCCGAGGCCGCCGAGGGTCTCCGGCTGAAGACGGTGTTCGGGGCGGAGCTGTCTCTCGAACTGCCCGCGCCGCAGAACGGCGAACCCGATCCCGTCGGCGCCCACCTGCTCGTGCTCGCCCGCGGCGAGGAGGGCTATCACCGGCTCGCCGGCGCCCTCACCCACGCCCAGCTCGCCGGGCGCGAGAAGGGCCGGCCGGTCTACGACCTCGACGACCTGGCCGCGCGCTCCCGCGACGCGTCGGGGACCGGGCACTGGGTGATCATGACCGGATGCCGCAAGGGCACCGTGCGCCGCGCGCTCGCCGCCTCCGGCGCCGCCGGTGCCGCGACAGAGCTCGACCGGCTCATCGAGCGGTTCGGCGCCGACGCGGTGTGCGTCGAGCTGATCGATCACGGCTCTCCGCTGGATTCGCGACACAACGATGTGCTGTTCGCCCTCGCGCGGGAGCGGGGCCTGGATGTGGTGGCCACCAACAACGTGCACTACGCCGTTCCCGAGCGCGCACACCTGGCCGCCGCGGTCGCCGCGGTGCGGGCGCATCGGGGGCTCGATGAGATCGACGGGTGGCTGCCCGCCCACGACGGCGCGCACGTGCGCTCGGGGGCCGAGATGGCGGAGCGGTTCGCGCGGTATCCCGGGGTGATCGAGCGCACGGTGACGCTCGCCGACGAACTGGCCTTCCCGCTGCGTCGGGCCCGGCCCTCGCTGCCGCGTCAGGAGGTTCCCGACGGTCACACGCCGATGAGCTGGCTGCGTCACCTGGTGTGGGAGGCGGTGCCACGGAAGTATCCGGATCTCACCGACGACGACGCCGCGCGCATCGACAAGGAGCTCGGGGTGATCGAGGTGAAGGACTTCCCCGGCTACTTCCTCATCGTGCACGGCATCGTGCAGGAGGCGCGTCGGCGGGGCATCCTGTGTCAGGGGCGCGGGTCGGCCGCCAACAGTGCGGTCTGCTATCTGCTCGACATCACCGCGGTGGACTCGATCGCCTACAAGCTGCCGTTCGAGCGGTTCCTGTCGTCGCTGCGCGATGAGGAGCCCGACATCGACGTCGATTTCGACTCGGATCGCCGCGAGGAGATCATCCAGTGGGTCTATGAGCGTTACGGGCGGGAGCGTGCCGCGCAGGTGTCGAACGTCATCCAGTACCGGCCGAAGAATGCCGTGCGCGATATGGCGAAGGCGCTGGGGCATTCGCCGGGGCAGCAGGATGCGTGGTCGAAGCAGGTGGAGCGCTGGGGGGCCTCGCTCGACAGCGCGCCCGACCACGACATCCCGGACCGTGTCATCGCGTACGCGTCCGAGCTGCTGAAGGCCCCGCGACACCTCGGCATCCACTCCGGCGGCATGGTGCTCACTGACCGGCCCGTCGGTGAGGTGGTGCCCATCGAGCACGCGCGCATGGCGGGGCGCACCGTCATCCAGTGGGACAAAGACGATGCCGCATGGATGGGGCTGGTGAAGTTCGACCTGCTGGGCCTGGGGATGCTCGCCGCGATCCAGTACTGCTTCGACATGATCCGTGCGGCCACGGGGGAGGAGTGGGAGCTGTCGACCATCCCCAAGGAGGAGCGGGCGGTGTACGACATGCTGTGTCGTGCCGATTCGATCGGGGTCTTCCAGGTCGAATCCCGTGCCCAGATGGGGCTGCTGCCGCGGTTGCAGCCGCGCCGGTTCTACGACCTCGTGGTGCAGATCGCCCTCATTCGGCCCGGCCCCATTCAGGGGGGCGCGGTGCATCCGTTCGTGCGGCGCAAGCTCGGTCACGAACCGGTCGTCTACGCGCATCCGAAGCTCGAGTCGGTGCTGGAACGCACGATGGGCGTGCCGGTGTTCCAGGAGCAGCTGATGCAGATGGCGATGGCGGTGGGGGAGTGCACCGGTGAAGACGCCGATCTGCTGCGGCGGGCGATGGGCTCCAAACGCGGGGTGGAGCGCATCGAGTCGCTGCGCGAGAAGCTGTACGAGGGCATGGCCAGCAATGGCCTGGTCGGAGAGGCCGCCGACGCGATCTACGCGAAGATCCAGGCGTTCGCGAACTTCGGCTTCGCCGAGTCGCACTCGCTGTCGTTCGGCCTGCTCGTCTATGCCAGCTCGTGGATCAAGCTGCACTACCCGGCGGCGTTCCTCGCGGGGCTGCTGCGCGCCCAGCCGATGGGGTTCTATTCGCCGGCGACGCTCACCGCCGACGCCCGCCGCCACGGCGTCGAGGTGCGGCGCCCCGATCTGCACGCCTCCGGGGTCGAGGCGGTTCTCGAACCGGTGTCGGGGGATGCGGTGGCGGCGCCCACCGGGCGTGCCGCATGCGCGGAGCGCGTCCAGGATCCCGTCGGCGACTTCGACCCCCAGGGGGTGGATGAGTCGGCAGCTCATCGCCGCGACGCCGGCTACGCCGTGCGGCTGGGGCTGGCGGCGATCAAGGGCATCGGTGCGGCACCGGCCGGCCGCATCGTCGCCGAGCGGGGGAGCGGTGGGCCGTTCCGTGACATGCGGGATCTCGTGCGGCGCACCGGGCTCACCGCCGCGCAGCTTGAGGCGCTCGCCACGGCCGGGGCCTTCGAGTGTCTCGGGCTCAGCCGGCGCGAGGCGATCTGGATGGCGGGAGACGCCGCGCAGGATCGCGCCGAATACCTTCCGGACTCGCTGGTCGCGGTGCAACCGCCGCTGTTCACCGACCCCTCCGGCTACGACGTGCTCGCCGCCGACCTGTGGGCGACGGGCGTCTCGACCGACGACCATCCGATGACGCACTTCCGGTCTCGGCTCGACGCGCGCGGCGTGCTGACTTCGGCGGGGCTGCGCACCCACGAGACCGGTCGCCGCGTCGAGGTCGCCGGGCTCGTCACCCACCGGCAGCGCCCGGCGACGGCATCCGGGGTGACCTTCATCAACCTCGAAGACGAGCACGGGCTCGTGAACGTGATCTGCTCGGTCGGGGTGTGGAACAGGTATCGGCGGGTGGTGCGCGACGCACCGGCGCTCATCGTGCGGGGCATGCTGGAGCGCTCGGTCGAGGGCGTGACGAATCTGCTCGCCGACCGCTTCGATGACCTGCGGGTGGATGTGCCCCACAACGCGCGGAACTTCCGCTGACGCGCCGGACCGCCGAGCCTTGGCCGGTAGACTTCTGCGGCCAGCCTCTGTAGCTCAATGGAAGAGCAGTTGCGTCCTAAGCAAACGGTTGGGGGTTCGAGTCCCTCCAGGGGCACCGATTGTTCCACGTCAGACCGGGATGTTGACCGGCGTGGTCTAAGTGGTCGAGCGTTGCTCGATCGCGCGGCGCACTGCCGCCAGTGCGAGTCGGTCGGACGGTAGCCAATCGACCACGTTCAGTTCATCGGGATGCAGCCAACGGATCTCGTCATGGTCCTCGCCGAGAACAGGCTCTTCCAAGACGATGGCTGCCACGAAGAGTCGTAGGACATGCTTGTCGCTGATCCGCCACGGTGAATCGTCGTCGAGGACCTCTTCGAGCACGGAGATCCTCGTATGCAGGGCGGATTCAACTGGTCGTCGCAACACCTCGTGATCGCGGAGGTGTCAGATGGTTCGTCGTCAGCAGGCAGCAGATCGGGCGGAGCGGCCGAAGCTTCGGTCGCCTGGGCATCCGAAGTTCCAGCGGCATGTCGAGGCAGCGTTCTGGGCCGAGATCGCCAAGGGGTTGCTGCCCATCGAGGCTGCTGCCGTGGTCGGCGTGGCGCAAGCGGTCGGTCAGCGGTGGTTCCGCAACGCTGGCGGCATGCCGCCGTTCGACCTGAAGTTCACGCCAACCGGACGCTACCTGTCGTTCGCTGAGCGTGAGGAGATCGCGCTCCTGCGTGCTCAGGGAAGCGGGGTGCGCGAGATCGCCCGAACTATAGGCCGTGACCCGGGGACGATCTCCCGTGAGCTGCGCCGGAATGCGGCCGTCCGCTACGGAAGTCGCGGGTATCGAGCATCGGTCGCGCAGTGGAAGGCTGACATGGCCGCGAAGCGTCCGAAGGCGGCGAAGCTGGTCACGAACGCCCGGTTGCATGCCTACGTCCACGAGCGGCTATCCGGGCAGATCACCACACCTGATGGCAAGATCATCGTCGGTCCCGAGCCGCCGCGGTTCACGGGGATCAACAAGCCGCACCGCAAGCATCGCGGGTGGTCGACGGCGTGGAGTCCGGAGCAGATCAGCAACCGACTCAAGGTCGACTTCCCCGATGATGAGTCCATGCGCATCAGCCACGAAGCGATCTACCAGTCGCTCTACATTCAGGGCCGTGGCGCGCTCAAACGCGAGCTCGTCTGGTGTCTGCGCACGGGCCGGGCGCTTCGCGCACCGCGGGAACGCTCACGTCGTAAGACGTGGGCGCACGTCACTCCCGGAACCCTGATCAGCGAACGCCCTCCTGAAGCTGAGGACCGCGCTGTTCCCGGCCATTGGGAAGGCGATCTGCTGATCGGGCTGGAGCGTTCCGCGATCGGCACCGTCGTCGACCGCATGACCAGGTTCACGATGCTCGTCCACCTCCCACGCGAGGAGGGATACCGGCACAAGGAGACACCCAAGAATGGTCCCGCCCTGGCTGGCTATGGCGCGATCACGATGAAGAACGCGCTGGCGAACACGATGTCGACACTCCCCACCCAACTGGCACGGTCGTTGACCTGGGATCGCGGCAAGGAGATGTCCGCTCACGCAACGTTCACGGTCGAGACCGGCATCCCGGTGTTCTTCGCCGATCCGCAGTCGCCCTGGCAGCGCGGCACCAACGAGAACACCAACGGCCTGCTACGCCAGTACTTTCCCAAGGGCACCGACCTGGCCCGGTGGAGCGCGGAAGACATCGAAGCCGTCGCTCACGCCCTCAACACCAGGCCCCGCAAGTCACTCGGATGGAAGACCCCCGCCGAAGCCTTCAACGAGCAGCTACTGTTGCTCCAACAAGCCGGTGTTGCAACGACCGGTTGAACCCGGTCAGTTCCTCCCTGATCTCCCGCGCGAGCGCGGTGGGAAGATCTTCCCCGTCCTCGACTTTGCCGCCGGGGAACTCCCACTGGCCTGCGAGGTCGGCGGGGCGAGTGCGCCGTGCGGCGAGTATCAAACCGTCTCGCACAATGACGGCGCCGACGACGATGCTCATTGCGCGGCCACCGAGGCTCGCTGGAAAAAGTCCGAAGGCATCGGCCGGTCAAGCCTCCAGGTGACTGCAATAGGCCGCTCGCCAACGTGCTGCACAAACGTGGCGGTTCCGAGGAAGAGGTAGGGCGCGGTTCCGAACTCATTCACCTTCTCTTCGCGCACGAAAAGGAGGACGTCGCTCGCTCCCGACAGATATCGCTGCCCGGTGGGTGACGTGACCGTCGTCCCAGACTGACTTTCCCAGTGGAAGAGCTCGTCGCTGATGGGGTAATCGCGATACATCGTGCTGGGAGAAAACGCGGCTTCAGATTTCTTGAGCGTGATGAAGAAGGCGTCGACGTTCTCGTCCGTGACGTAGAGCACGCCCTCGCGGAAAGAGTTTGGCTTCCGGCGAAGACTTGCATAGCGCAACGCCGCCAGCACCTCCTCGCGCTGGTATCTAGCGTGCACTCGCAAGGGTGACCATGCGAGACGGCCGCGCATAGGGGACGGAACGTGCCGAGCGCTGTCGAAGGCGAGCCCGATCGCAGCACTGAGCTCCTCGCGTGCGGCTCTCTCCTCGCGCAGGGCGCGCAGGCCGGCTTCGACAGATTCAAACCCTCCGCCATCGGGCCAGAGGGAAAAGAACAGCATGTTGGCAAACAGCTGGCTGTGCGCGGACAGTTCGGTGTACGAGGGCGCATCGTCGGCGAGGAGACGCAGATATTCCTGCGCGCGGTCCGAGTCGTCAACATGCACGAGGGCGCGTACGCGCTTCAGAAGTTGCTCTTCGTGTTCCGCACCCTTGGACGTTCCTAGTCCGGCATCCCTTCGGAGCTGAGTCCACGAGCGCCCGGTCTGCCCTCGCTTCAGGATGTCCGCGAGCTCTACGCCGGCCTCGCGAAGGAAGGCTTCGAGCGTCAGGTCTCCGTATGAACGCAGCTCCGCGGCAAGCTGCTGCCACCGATTGACGACTTGACCTTTGAGGTTCTCGAGGATCGCTGCTTGCGAGTTTCTGTCGAGGACGATTTGCGACCCGGAGGGCAGGAACGGGAAGCCATGCTCGACCTGGCGGACGACCGCTTGTCGGGTCAGTCCCGTGAGGGCGCGCAGCTTCTTGTCCCATCGGAACTGCTTGCTTTGATGGCCCACGAAATCGAGTGCCGTCAGCACGGCCTTGTCTTGGGTGCGTCTCAAGCCTCGACCCAGTTGCTGCAGAAAGACTGTCGCGCTCTCTGTTGGTCGGAGGAAGAGCACTGTGTCGACGTCAGGGATGTCGAGCCCTTCATTGAAGAGCTCGGCGGAGAAGAGAATGTTGACTTCTCGGTTGCGCAGCTTTTGTAGCGCAACGTCGCGCGGCGCTCCCGTGCGGCCGTCGCCACTCACCATCAGCGCAGGGATGTTGGCGGTGTTGAAGACGCGCGCCATGTACTCCGCGTGCGCGACATCGACACAAAAGCCCAGCGCGCGCATGCTCGACGTATCGATCACCTTGTCGACGAGTTCTTTGATGATGATCCGGGCGCGCGCATCGTTGCCGGTGAACAGTTCAGACAGCTGAGCCGAGTCGTACCCGCCTCGAACCCACTCCACTCGCGATAGGTCCGTCCCGTCCGCGATGGCGAAGTAGTGAAAGGGCGATAGAAGCTCCTGGCCGAGCGCATCCCACAGCCGCAACTCTGCAGCGATGCGTCCGTCGAAATAGCTCAGGACGTTGTCTCCGTCTGCACGCTCGGGAGTTGCCGTGAGGCCGAGCAACTCCTTCGGCTGGAGGTGATTTAGCAGTCGGCGGTAGGTCGCGGCGCTCGAGTGGTGGAACTCGTCGATCACGACGATGTCGAAGGCTGTAGGAGGAATGTTCTCGACGCCGTACGAGGTCAACGACTGCACGCTTGCGAAGACATGCTCCCACCGCTCGGGCCGGCTTCCCGCCACGTAGGTCTCACCGAAATTCGCATCCGCCAAGACCTCGCGATAGGTGCGTACGGCCTGCGTGAGGATCTCCTTTCGATGTGCGATGAAGAGCAGCGACCGCTCCGCTCCTCCGAGCCGGCGGTAGTCGAACGCCGCGAGCACGGTCTTGCCTGTACCGGTCGCCGCGACGACGAGGTTTCGATGTCGGTCATGTACTTCGCGCTCCGCTTCAATCGCCTCGAGCATCTCCAACTGGTACGGATAAGGCCGCACTTCCAGCCCCGAGAGGGAGACCGTCACGCGATTGTGGCGCCCTGCACCAGACGCCTCAGCAAGTGCGTCATCGAGGCGGTCACGATCGCGATCGGGGTTGTAGATCTCGTAGCTTGCGTCATTCCAGTACGTATCGAACGTCGCCTGGAACTTCTCCAGCAGGGTCGGGGTGCCGACTCGCGAGAGACGGACATTCCACTCGACCCCGTCCAGGAGTGCGGCGCGTGAGAGGTTCGAGGATCCGACGTAGGAGGTGTCGAATCCGCTGTGTCTGCGGAAGAGCCATGCTTTTGCGTGCAGTCGAGTCCGCAGTGAGTCGTACTGGACTTTGATCTGCGCGCCGAGCTCTCGTGCGAGCCGGTCGATCGCGGTGCGTTCCGTAGCGCCCATGTAGGTGGTCGTGATGATCCGGAACGATGCGCCACGTCGCTGAAGTCGTCGCAGCTCGGTCTCGAGCAGCCTCACCCCATGCCACTTCACGAAAGCGCAGAGGAGATCGACCTGGTCCGCAGTGTCGATCTCGGCCTTCAGCTCCGAGTTCAGGTTCGGTTCGCCCCGTGAGTTCGTGAGCAGCGCTGCCTCGCTGAGCGGAGTCGTCGGACGGACTTGCTCGTAGTCGATCTGGCCCGGAGTGGATGGCCGAGTCAATCGATGGAGCTGTTCAACGGGTGAGAGGACGGGGTCCGGTGAGTCGGGTAGTCCCTGCAGCAGTTTGTTTGCGAGCGCGAGCCGCGCGTCCTCCGTGCCAAGAGAAGACAGGTGCCGGAGTGTCTCTTCATAGACCTGACGAGCGAGAACATGGGGCTGATCGGCTTCGTCAACGGCCTCGAGCCTCGGAGTGAGACTCGGCAACGCCGACAGGCGACGCTGAAGCCCGGCAGTTCGGAGTGACTCGTAGAGACCCGCTGGCAACTCCGATGACCCTGCCATGCCACTCCTTTGATGCCAACCAGCTCGTCCGATCCACACGCTAGCGGAGCCGTGCCATGCAGCGGACGGGCCCGCGCCGAGCGTGCTGATACGGTCGCAATCGTGACGAGCGAGCGAGTGCGCCAGGCCCTAGTTGAGTTCGTGCGCGAGCGGGATTGGGCCCAGTTCCACACCCCCGCGAACCTCGCGAAGAGCATTTCCATCGAAGCGGGTGAATTGCTCGAGTGCTTTCAATGGGGAGACGACGGCGACGACGCGCGAGTGCGTGAAGAGCTCGCAGACGTGATGACGTATTGCACCCTGCTCGCCATGCGACTTGGCGTCGAGCCTGATGAGATCGTGCTGGAGAAGCTCGCCGTGACTGCCGAGAAGTACCCCGTCGAACGAGCGAAGGGGCGAAGCGCCAAATATGACGCCCTTTGATATTGAGCGACTCGACTTCTCACCACACGCGATCGCGGCCTGGGCCAAGGGAGATGAGCGACGGAGAAACTGGCCCGTCGTCTATGTCCTCGATGGCGGAGTGACGCGTGGCGCGGCATCCGTCTACGTAGGCGAGACGGTCAACGCGGCCTCGCGGATGCGCCAGCACCTCGCCAACCCCACGAAAGACGGACTCCGCAGCGTGCGCGTCGTCTTCGATGAGACCTTCAACAAGTCCGCCTGTCTGGATCTCGAATCGCACCTCATCCGATGGCTTGCCGGCGACGGCCAATTCAGCGTGATGAACGGCAACGAAGGAATTATCGACGCGCGCTACTACGAGCGTGAGGTCTATCGCGAGAGCTTTCGAGGCATCTTCGAGCAGCTCCGGGTTGAGGGAATCTTTCAGCGCTCGATTCCTGAGATCGAGAACAGCGACCTCTTCAAGCTTTCACCTTTCAAGGTGCTCACGCCTGAGCAGGCGATCGCCGTCGAGGACATCGTTGAGGGATTGCTCGGGGATCTCGAGACCGGCGTTCCATCGTCAAGTGTGATCGAAGGGCACCCGGGCACGGGGAAGACGATCGTCGCGATCTTCCTGATGAAGCTGCTCGCCGACATCCGTGACTTCGACGATGGTGACGAGATCGAGCCCGACTCGATGTTCGCCGAGTTCTTCGTGCCGGAGAACCGAGACCTTCTCAAACGCCTTCGAATTGGGTTCGTCGTGCCGCAGCAGTCGCTCCGCGAGTCGATCAAGCGGGTGTTCAAGAAGACTCCGAAAGTCGCCGTGGACCAGGTCCTCAGCCCTTTCGACGTCGGTGTGTCGGACGAGCGCTGGGACATCCTCATCGTGGATGAGACGCACCGACTCAACCAGCGAGCAAACCAGTCCTCAGGCGTCAACAACAAGCGCTTCATCACAATCAACGAGAAGCTCTTCGGCGCGGATGACTCGTCGAAGACGCAACTCGACTGGATCCGCGCGCAGAGCTCCCATCAGATCTACCTGCTCGATGCAGAGCAAACGGTGCGACCGGCAGACCTGCCGCGGGAGACTCTTCGGGGGCTCGTCGAGCAAGCTCGCTCCGCGCACCGCCAGTACCCGCTCGCGACGCAAATGCGCGTGCGTGCGGGCGCGGACTATGTCGAGTTCGTCCGAGCGATGCTCCGCGGCGAGGCGGGGACTAGTGATCGTCCAGACCTCGGCGAGTACGACCTCCGGTTCTTTCATGATCTGGCAGCGATGTGGAACGAGATCCTCGATCGCAACATCGAGCACGGGCTTGCGCGTCTCGTCGCTGGCTATGCGTGGGACTGGAAGAGCCGCCGCGACCCGAGCGCATTCGATATCGAGATCGACGGGTTGCAGCTGCGTTGGAACAGCCAGGCGAAGGATTGGATCAATAGCGCCAGGTCAATTGACGAAGTCGGATCGATCCACACCGTCCAGGGATACGACCTCAATTACGCCGGCGTCATTATCGGCAACGAACTCCGCTATGACCCGGACGCTCGGCGTCTCTTTATCGACCGCGACTCGTATCGCGACGCGAAGGGCAAGGAGAACAACAAGCAGCGGGAGCTCACGTATTCGGATGACGATTTGCTCGAGTTCATCCGCAACATCTACGGGGTGTTGCTGACCCGCGGGATCAGGGGGACGTACGTGTACGTATGCGATCCCAACCTGCGGGCGTACGTCGAGGGTGCGATCGCGTCACGTTAGCCCGGCGGATGCCGCTGCTGCGGTCACCCTCCAAAAAGGATCGCGTAGGCGTCGATAGTGAATGTGCCGACGACCGTGATGAAGCCGGCCAGCGTCGCCGTAGCCCAGGCCAGGCGAACCCGTCGCGCGGCGATGACTTCGCGGCGAAGGTGAGCAAATGCTGGCTCGTCGATTTCTGGTGCAGGCACGGGGGCGCCGGACCAGGTTTCTCGACGCGAAAGAGTGCTGGCGACCCGGTTGCGATCATCGTCGTTGAGCGTGACGGGACGGCGGTTCAGCCAGCGCACGAGCTCGTTATCACGGAGCACTGCCACGTCGGTGGGTTGCTCACGAATCGTGATGCTGCGGGCGCCGACCAGAACGATCACGGCGTGCACGTCGACCGATTCTGCGATCGCCATGCTCATCAGTCTCGAGACCCGTTGCGTCTCGTATCGAGAGTTGCGCAGATAGTCGGTCTTTTGACCATTCACCATCAGCCGTCTACTGCCGACCCACACGCGCGCGTCCTCGTGGAACTTCGTGTTGATCGTGAAGACGCCGGCCGGGCCGACCACGACATGGTCGATGTCGCTGCCACGTTCGCCAATGGGGACGGAGTGCAGCACCGTCCACTCTGGGCCAAGCCTCGCCAACAGCGCAGCGACGCGCAGCTCACCAAGAGCTCCGAGATACCAGGGCCGCGAGTCCGCGGACAGCGGCGTCCGGCCGAACGCTCGCGCGAACCCCGACCGTGCGGGAACATCCGCCTGCGCTTGAAGGCACGCGGCAATGACAGCGGCGGCGGGGACCGTGCCAAACCGGTCAGTCGAACTCGGCGCGGTCACCGTCGCCCACGCCAAGTCGGTGAGAGCGGGAGCCAGAGCGAGCCGACGATGAGGAGCGCCACCCAATTGGTCAAGGTAAGTACTGACCACAGTGTTCCGAGTCCAGTGACGAAGCCGTCGTCCTCTGCTGCCCCGTAGTCGATCATGGGGTCAGCCTACGGGTGCGAAGAGACACCGAATCATGTGATGCGGCACGCCATCACGCCACATGCCTCAACGGGTACTGCTCGCATAGGAATCCGTAAACGGGCAATGCGCGCAAGGGAGCGGGTCGCCGCCCAGGACGCACGACGTTCGCTGGGTGCTCTTTAGAATGCGACGCATGAGCATCTCGATGGTGAACGTGGGAATCGCTGTCCGGGATCTCGAGGGGCGATCGCGTTCTTCACAGATCTCGGTCTGACGCTCATGGGTCGAGACGAGGTGAGCGGGGAGCGGGCGGACGCAGCGGTCGGACTCGATGGCAATCATGTGAAGATCGCGCTGCTGCAGACACCCGAGGGCGACGGACAGCTTGAACTCTTCGAATACATCCACCCGTCGGCAATCGACACCGAACCTACGCAACCCAACGAGATCGGGATGCATCGCGTTTCGTTCTCGGTCGATGACATCGAGGCGGCTCTCTCGGCCGCCGCTCGGCACGGCTGCTACCCCTTGCGTGCCGTCGCGACATACCGGGATCTCTACAAGCTCACGTACCTGCGCGGCCCGAGCGGCATCCTCGTGATGCTCGCAGAAGACCTCAGGAAGAGCTGACTCCGGCATTTCGCGGATCCCCATACGGTCGCTGCGCGGTGGGGGAACCGCTTCGGGCACACTCCGCTCTGAGCGCAGGGCAAGCAGCGACTACTGCTTCTCCATCTCGACGGTGATCGTGACCCCCATTGCGGTCAGCTCGTATGTGAGCTTGCCGTCCTCGTAGGCGAAGTCCTTGGTATCGCTCTGAGAGGCGAGGATCGCGTTCTCCATCGCGGCGATGTCGCCAGCGCTCGTCCAGGAGAATGAATCGACGTCCTCCGTCGGCGCCTCGTACGAGCCGATCCAGTAGATCGCTGTCGTCGACTCCGCGTCATTGACCCAGTCGACGGAAATCGTGTCGCCGGAGATTGTGGCCTGCTGATAGCTCTCCGGATCGTTTGAGTTGATCTGCTTCCACTCACCGGTCAGGTCAAGCGGCTCCGCTGGAGGCGCCTCGGCTTCAGCTGGCGCGTCGCTCGAACCGGTTCCGTTCGATCCGGTTCCATTTGACCCGCTCGCACATCCAGTGAGCAAAACGATGGCGAGTACCGCTGGTGCCAGGAGACGCGTCCTCATGGGCGCAGTCTACGATCCGACGATCTTGGCGGCCACCAGTCAGGCTCGATCCTCAAACGTGCATTGCGCGAATACGGTACGTCGCGGGCACTGAGTCTGGCGCGGACATGGCCCTAACTGTCCGGGTGCTCATGCTCCCAAGGTTGATCTGCGTCCGGTAGAACCCGAAACAGCGGATGACGCGTTCCCACTTCGCTGGCTAGTTCGTCATCGGCCTTGCCGATCCTGTCGCGCGCGACGAGGCGAGCACCGGCAATCGGGGCTGACTTTGCCTTGATGAGGACCTCCGTAGCGGTTTCGATTTCCGTAACCCCCATGACGTCATACAGATAGCCGCGTAGGAATGGGTTCGCGAAGTCGCTTCGAACCGCGCTGATCACTGCTTCCCAGAGTGCTACTCGTCGAAGTTCCAGGGTGCCTGGGTCCTCCGCCACATACATCGGGATGTTGTTCGCAATCACGAGCCATACCGAGGGGAAGTGCGGAGTCAGCGCTTTGAGCTCCTGGAGGGTAGCGGTGTCGAGGGGATAGGCCTGGTTCTCCGTCAGCCCGTCAATGAGTTTCAGCACATACGCGTCGTGGTGGCGACCGGTCATGAACCCCAGGTGCTCGACTTTGAGGGTGTTCTCGAAGAGGGATCGGAAGAGCCTTGCCGCCGCGCTCATGTCAATGCGGTCTGCGGGGATTAACCGGATTTCACCATCCACCTCTTCGCAGAGTGCTTCGGTGGCCACCGACGCGATGACTTCGTCAGCGTCGTTGAGTAGTTGGACACCATTCCCTTCCAATAGCTCTCTGATCACTGAGGCGCGCGCGTTGTGGCGAGCCTCCGCGCGCGCCTCAGTTTCCGCTACTGCGAGGAGCGTGCCGCTTAGCGTCGCCTCGCAAGCCGCGCGAAGATCTTCAACCTGCTCGGCGGACAACATTTTGCCCTGGCCATCGACGATCGAGTACTCGTCGTCACGCCACCGCACCACCCACCAGTAGGCCGAACCGTAGTACGCGACTTCTAGCCCCGGACCTCGCGATGGAACTGCGCCGTGATTGCGCTGCGCGCAACGTCTTCGTCTGCCACCTCACCGGACGCGTGTGCCCGCATGAGCAGGTCGCCGCCGTCGATGATTGAGACCGCGGCATCGTGCTGCTTCAGGGCCGCATAGCTTCCCGCGACGTGTCCGTTGACACCGTTTAGTGCGATGAGAACACCGACGGTTGTGTGACGGCTTGCTCGTTCGATGAGCAGCTTGCCAAGGAGGGCGTGCCACTTCGGCATGGTCAGCGGTGAGCCATACGCCTTTGCTTCTCCTACGATTGGTGTCACCTGCGTCTGCGTCAGCAACTCCGATTCCCGCTCCGCGACAATGTCGAGCTCGTTTCCGCCCGCCACGACGAAGTTGGTGCGGACACGGACGTGCCCCTGCGCTGACAAGACCGACTTCACCAGCGACTCGAGTTGAGCGCCCTTATCGTCCGCGGTGACACCAAGTACGAGCACTAACTCTCCTCATCCCTCGCGATCACATCTACGACTCGTCGAGCCGACGTCGCGCGATCAGCCTGGCAGATACGCATGAAATTCTTCGAGTGCGCCCACCGATCCTTGGGGGCTGAGGGGCGCAGCCGCTACCCACCTCGAGCCAGGGCGCTGTGGCGCTTGGCCCTTGGCTCCCATTCGATCCCACACGGGCTGCGCGCACCGGGGGTGGGACCGATACGGGCAGTCATTGGTTCGCGACCATGGTCGGGTGGAGGGCAAAATGCAGCACGGCAACGTTGAGGTCCCTTGCCGCCCTGAGCCACTCTGGCTCGGCGCGCAGTGACTTCATCGCGTCTGGATACCAAGCCCTGCGTTGCTGCGTGGAACTCCCAGCATCGAAGCCTCCGTAGTGCGCGGTCGCGTTCCGTCGCGCCTTCAGCACTTGGATTAGCTCATACAGATCGGAACTGGGGCCACCGAATCCCGATTCCGGGATGTTGCGCGCTGCAAGGACCTTGGCTGCCATCGAATACACCCGGGGGCCGGGATCCTGCGGCCCTACCTTTTCGGGCCACGGCGCGCCAGACATCAGGGACACCGTCCCGCCGTCGCCCAAGCGTTCGGCCAGTGTCTCTAGTACCGACCAGTGCTTGAAGAACTTGAAGTCCTCATTCCTCTCGGCGAGCGCCTCGGCGAACAAGCTCGCCCCGAGACGGGCAAGCGGATCGTTGCCCAGCCCGACGAACTCTGAAGCGAGATGATCTGGCGATTCACCTGCGACGGCGCCTCCGATCAAGTTGCCGCCGTAGTGGGTATCGAGCGGATAGACGCGTGACCGGCTTGAATTGTTCGGCTGACGCTGTTCGAGGATGAGCGCCACCGGGTTCGCTTTCGCCAGTCGATTGAGTGAGAGCACTAACTGGAGCCTCTCGATCATCTCGGTTGCGAGCTGGTGCGCGTTCTCGAAGTCGGGAGCCCAAATCTGGGGAATCAGCACCGCGGTGGTTGGATAGCGACTTGCCTTCGAGGATGCCCACTTTCCAATGTCGACTGCGACCGGCAGTTTGAGCGACTCGAGGAAATGATTGAGGAGTTCGACGTGCTCTCGATCAACTGGGCGCGCGTCGAGAGGGACCGTGATGAGACCCGGATAGATCGTGTGCTGCGTCGTGAGGACCCCTGCCAGGAGCGTCACCACACGATGTAGGTGGTTTGACGGATTTGTCGGATCGCCGACTGGCGATCCGAACAGATTCTTGTGTTGAGCACTGAGGTCATCGTGAATCATCTGGGTCTCCTCGTCGCTTACCGCGGGGCCGGTCCAGTTGACTAGCGAGGCAGGATTGTTCTCGGGGACGAGCGTGCGTGCGCCATTGCTGACGTGGTCGACGTAGACGCCCCAGAGCCTCTCGAGATCCACGCCGTGCGGCACCTTCGCGTTACCATTCCCGCAACTGTCGAGTCGGACTTGCAGCGGCTGGAATGACAGATGCCCCGCCGGCGAAGTTATCCCGAGATGAACCTCGACGTCGTGCGATGCGAATTCGGTCAAACCCTTTAGGTGGACGTCGAACGCCTCACCCGAGCTGAGAATCCTCGGCATGATGATGGCGGAGGAGCCTGGGTGCCGGGTCGCTGGCTTTGTACCGCTCATGTGGTTCCTCAACGTGTCTTAGACATCCGGTTCGTCCACGACACCCTTCGCGCGCAGGGCGCCGACGAGGGGGTCGACGACCTCATCACCGAGTTCCGATCGAAGCGCATCTACGAGTCGACGAACTCGGTAGGAGAACGCGCGTCCGCGTGGGGTCGTGTTACTCGCGCGCGCTGCGAAAAACTCGATCAGCTCGGCCCCGTGGGCGGCGAGCACTCCTGCGGGAAAGTCGGCAGTCATGGGATGCTCACCAAAGCCGGGGGCATGCCCGTCAAAAAGAGCAATGCCGTCGGGGACGGCGGTATCGAGATGCGGGACTGCGTCGGCCCAGCAAGAGAGCTCTTCTGCCGTTGCGATGCGCGGGACGCCGCTGAGCCGTTCTTGGACGTGGTCGCGCAACCATTGATCCCAAACCGCCGCGCCGTCGACCCGATCGGCGCCGAGGAATCGAGTGGTCGCCTGGGCGAAGCGCTCCGCGTACGCACCGTTCTCCGAAAGCACGCTTCGGTCAAGGAGACGCTGACGCTCCTGGTCAGTGATGCCTGCAAACGACACGACCGACGCGACGACGCCAAAGAACTGCTGCCGGATCATCTCGTCAGTGATGCTCCCGAGTCGATCCCACTCCGTCACCATTGCGTCCAGGAGACCCGCGGCGAGCAACCTGTCGTTGTATCGCGGGTGGTGCAGGAACGCGTTCCATACGAGCCTGGCGCTGTCGTCATCGTTGAACAGTGGGAGAAGGTGAGCGGAGGAGAAGTCTGCGTCTGCCGCAAAGAGGAAGAACAACTGGCTCGCGAGCGCGGGACGTGTTGCGTCAAGGGCATGGCGTGGGCCATCGAGCAGTTGAATCACCGACTCTCGCTCCTCCTCGTTGAGCCCCGACCAATCGTCTCGATTCTGCCGCCAGCGCCGATCGATTTCGGTCAGCCAGTAGAGGGCAAGGCTGCCGGGCCACGAGTTGAGGTACAGGGGTGCCATCGACATCACGTCAGTGCCCTCGTCGTGACTGAACTCGCTACCGTGCGCCAGCCAGAGTGCCCTCGCCATGACGCGCATGCCCTTCAGCGAGTCATCTTCTTCATCGTCAACACGCATCCGTATCTGCTCAAGCAGAAACCGCCCTATCTGATGCGCAGCCTGAGCGTCCGAGACAAGCGTGCTTGCTCTCTCGACGGCAATGGGCGCTGAGGATCCCAGGTCAGCCTTCGTCCATCCGGCGACGATGGCTCGAAGCATCTCCGCCTTTCGCGGCTGGTCCGTGGCCTGCGCGAGCACTTCGTTCCACAGTCCTTCACCCATCGACGCGTCGTGCTCAACGGCCTGCGCGAGCAAGGAGAGAACGTCATCCCAGCCCGGCTCGTCGAACGCATGCTCGGAGAAGTCTCTCGAGAGCAGATCTGCGAGCGCCGTCGGGGCATCGGCTCGGATCGCCGCCGCGAACTCCGACGGCTCCATAGGCAATTGACCACCCCAAGTACCGGATGACATCCACGTGTCGAAGTCGGGGTGCTCTCGTGGAGCGAAATCCTTATTGGCTTGCTCCAGGGCCGCAAGGGCCGTCGTTGCCTCCATCCACGCCGGCGCGTGAGTCACCAGCCACACAAGCAAGTTGTACTTGCCGTATTCGATGTGGCGATCGCGATCAGGAGCCTCCGCCGGAAGGTCCGGCCCTAGAAGCACGGCCTGAAGCACCCGCTGTCGGATCTCGCTGGACGCACCGTCAACACTCGCCGCGAGGACCGCATAGGTTTCATGTTTCAAGCCGTCCTCATACAGATCGGTTCGGCCCAGCAACCATTCAAGCTTCGTGTTCGCGTCGAGATTCGGATCGGTCGCCGTCAGATGCAATGCAATTCGCCGAAAGAGTGGCCGCTCAGTTGCCCACCACCCCGCGGGCAGATCCCACTCCGTTCCGCGCGCTCGAACGCCGAAGTCGCGTAGCGCGTCGATGATTGCGTCGATGGGTTCGCGGATCTCATCCTGGTGATGCGGTTCGATTGCTGAACGACCGAAGGACAGTGCGTCCCAACCGGATTCCCCACGATAGGTGTCGAGTAGGTCATACGCTGCGGTCAATGCCTCCTCAAGAGCAAGACCAAGCGAGCGGTCGCCAGGCTGTGCCGCTTGGACCGCGGCCGACAAATGAGGGGTCAGCGAATACTCCTCACCGTTCCACTTGACGTCGGCGTCAGGCACCGCCGTTGGCGCCTCGGGCTCCTCTACGAACCATCGTCGCTTCAGGACGAGGAACGGGCGGACGGCGAACCTTAGCGCGGACACACTCTGCGGGTCGGCGCCGGGAGCGAATGGAAGCAGAAGGTCCGAGCGTGCGGGCGCAGTAAACCCGTGCACCGAAGTCGCAAGAATGGTACGCCATCGATGTCCTGCCGTTGGGTCTGCTCGCGCCAGCTCCTCAACGGCGAAACTCGCTGTGGTGAACAACGGTTCCGCGAACGTCTGACCGAGGCGTTGCACGGTCTGGAGCGCAGCACCGTGCAGTCCGGGCTCAGCGAGAAACGAACGGCTGAACCAGTTCGCGAGGACAGCAGAGGCGTCGCCCACTTCACCGGATTCGAAGAGCTGCTTGAACCCCGCGAAACTCTCTAGCCAGCGAAGCCATTCGAGCTTCAGCTCGGTTGACACCGATTCGGTCGCCTTCGCAAAGTCGACGGCACCCTCGCGGCGACTCAGCCGTTCGACCAAGTAGTCGCGATCAACTGGAGTGAGAGCGGTACCCGCGGAAACGATCTCCTGCACACGGGCACCATGTTCGATCTGTCCCATCCGGGCGCGGACATCCCACGCCTCGAGAGCTTGGACCAGCGCACCATGGTCATGCCCCGTGACTGGATAGGCAACGGGCCGGACGCCGAGTCGTTTCCATTTGACGTCATGCGCGCTGTCGGCGCTGGTCAGGACGAAACGGGGCGTACCAGAGGGCAGGCCAAGAGCGAGATAGCGCATGATCGGGTCGTCATGGCTGTAACCAATAAAGACGACCGTGAACCGTTGGAACATAGGCAACAGAAACCGCGTCGCCCACGCAGCGGTCAGGTAAGCGCGGCCGAAATCCTGGTCAGTGAGAACGAGCTCGCGTGGATGTCTAGTCACGGAGCCGTGGAGGTGAACAAGCCCTTCGAAGTCATCCCCGAGAGGGAGCGCGGGTCCGATCCACTTATCCGCTATCGCGATACCCTCTCCAGCGGCCGCCGAGGCGAGATGGTCGTCGAAGTTGGTCGTGACGACCCTAAAGGAACCTGTCGCGGAAGCCAGCCGAATCAGAGCTCTGTGCGTAGAGTTCGGTAGGGATTCGCCCGTCGTGATGATGTCTCGAGTATGACCGTGAGTGTCGAAGTCATCCGGCATCGATCCGAGGAAGTAGTCAATCGCGATGGCGTCGTCGTAGTGGACGCGAGCGAGGTCGGCGAGCTTCTGAGCCAGTGCCCCGAACAGCGGAAGATCCGAAGGCGGGGCGACGCTTGCTCCTGCGCCAACGAACAACACCAGGCGCCCCTCGGCCTGTGCGGCGAGCACCTCATCGGGCAGTTCAACGTCACCGGTAATCCACATCAGGCAATCAAGCCCTCACTAGTCGAAAGAGTTCCAACGCGTTCTGGTCGCCGCACGTCCTGTCTGCCCCCGGACCCAAGAGGCGACTCCAGGAGCTCTGGAGCTTCGACTCGCTACGTGCCACCCCGCACTCTCGGAATACCACGGCAACCCATGACACCGACCTCATGCTGCTCGCGCTCGACTTGCATCGCCCGCAGCGCCTGAGTGCAGTGCGAAGTCGTCTTGGATCTTCAGCAGGAGCGCGAGCGTCAGCCGGAGCAATTGCATGTACGCCTCCCGGTGAGCTTTCTCGTCGCGAGCGTTGGGATTCGTGCCGTGAAGGTATCTGTTACGCAGGTCATGTCCGTCGGTGAACTCGCTCTTGTTGAGGACGAAGTTGAAGTAGCTCGCCTCGGCTGGACTGAGCAGCGTCGAACCGAAATCGAGCCACCCCTGTCCAGCCAGATCTTCAGCGGCTGCCACTTCTCGCTGGTAGTGCCCGAAGGGGGCCGCCTCATACGTGTTGATGTCCCTCAGGACACGGATCTTCGGCAAGGATCTGAAGCCGACGGTGCCATCTTCGACCGATACAAGGCCAACTGAAGCAAGCCAGTCGACGGGCCCCGTTTGATAGTGGTGCAGGCTTTCGTAGTTGACGTGGTTATCCAGGACCAGCTGCACGAAGCTTGGCGCGCGGAGGTCGCTATTGATGAAGTTGATTCTTGCCTGATCGCTGAAGAGTAGCCGCAGGGCGGTGTCGCAGTCTTCGTTCTCGCCCTTGAGCAAGTACTTTCGCTTGACGAGACTCGGGATCTTCTCCCAGGGGCGCGGCGCGGATGTCATCTCGAGCAGCTCCCGGTCGATCTCGCCGTCCTCGCAGTAGAGGGCGAACTGCTTGGCGATGCTCTCCATCTCTGCGCAGAGGTGCCGGCATCGTTCGAGGAAGGTTCCGCTCGCAGTCGAGGGCGCGAAATCAAAGCCCGCGATCCCGAAAACCTCGGCGATGTAGTCGCGAAAGTACCAGGCGATGACATCCTCGACCTTGGTCCCCTCCTGCAGCAGGAAGTCGTAGTAGGCCTCGGTGGAGAGGATCGTCAGGCTATCGCGGTGTCGGTACGCTGCCCCTCGCGGGTACGTGTCCGCTCCCGTTACCCGAAGTCCTTCCAACACGCCGATCTCGCTACGGAACGAGGGCAACGCCAGGAGTCCTCGCTCGTCCATGTATCCGATGATCGTTGTGAAGTTCGCCAGAATCTGGTCCCGCCCCATCGATGACTTCAGGTACCGACCGCCGAATGTGCGCTGATGAAGCCGCCTGGCACCGGTGCGTTCAACCCGATCCCGCAGCGGCTCCTCTTGATCCGGGTCAATCCCAACCGCGTAGCTGACGCCGCTGACCACGTTCGATCTGTCAGCGAAGAGCACTTGGGTGAGCTCGATCAGGCGACGCTGTGCCGCGAGCCTCACCTTCGGCGTGAGTCCGATGCCAGCGTTGTCGTGCGCATTCGCGATGGCTTCGATGTAGTTGAGATGTGGCGATTCGCTATCGATGTAATCCTTGAGGATCTGCTGCGAATCGTCAGCGCTCAGACTCTCCGGCAAGAAGCTCGCGCTTGACCCGCTCCGCAGCAAGCGAGCGTTCACCAGAAGCTCGCCGTACCGGGCATCGGAGAGCAGCATCGTTCGGAGTCGCCCGTCGTGCCCCTTCACGAACGACTTGTCCGCGAGCATCGCCCATAGCGGTACGCCTGCGCTAACGAGCGCATCGAATAGCCGTTGCCCGCCCACGTTGCTAACAATCTTGAATCTGTTGATCAAGTGGAGCAGATCGTGTACGTACTCGCGGTCGAAAACCGCCAATCGCTCGGCGACGTTCGTGTCGTCGATCGTCGCGAAGAAGCCAGCAAGCTGTCCACGGAGAGACGTCGCCCGCAACCCGAGTGTCGCACGTTCCTCCGGGGTGAGAGCACTCGGGAGGATGTCGTGCCTCTCGAACTCAAGGGCGTTGTGGATCTCGAGAGCCTCGTTGAGGGAAGCGATCCTGCCAGCCTCCGGCTGCGCCCTGAGCAAGGCCACGGCCTCCTCGGCGATCAAATAGTTCGCGAGATCGCCCGGACCGTAGAACTTGATCCGATCGCGTGGCGCAGGTTCTTCCATGAGCCGAGGTTATCGGCCGGGTCTCACAGGGGGTCGGCGTGCGGGCAGAGTTGGGCGCGAGATCTGTCGTGTCCGTCTGCCTCAGTGCGAACGCGTCCCGAAACGCCGTCGACGACGCGCCCGCAACCCGCACCTTCGCCGGCGACAGGAGAGACATCGGTGAGAGCATCGGGTGTGGTCGACATCGGATCTGGTTCCCTCACGCAGGTCAGCGAAGCCAAGTGGCGAGAGCGGCCCGCTGGGTACCGGGCGTGGGAACGGTCGACCGACATCGGCGGCGGAGAGCAATTCTGGGACTGGGCCACGTTTGAGGTACTCCGGTGGGGCGTCAAGACCCGCAGCGGCTTCACCGTCACCCCTGATCAGCGGGTCTCACCAGGTGATCGTCCCGTCATCAACGCACATCCCTTCGGACTGTCGATCCGAGAGCCAGTAGAGGTGGTCGACGTCGTTGACACCGACACTCGAGTCGGTTTCGCCTATCGGACACTCCCGCTGCACCCCGTCTCCGGAGAAGAGGCGTTCATCATCGAACGCGCTGGTGACAAGGTAACGCTCACTATCCGTTCTCTCACCCGCGAGCGAGACCTGGCGGTGGCGAGTTGTCTACCCGCTCCTGCTCGCGGCGCAAGTGTTCGCCCGCCGCCGATACCTGCACGCCCTCCTCAGAGCCGCGCAGTAAGCGGTGGCGCAACGTGCGAAGTTCGGTGGAGGTCGCCGCCGTGCATCTGAGACGCTCGAGGACGTCCGACTCCGCACATTTCGAGGAACCCTCCCAGGTACGCGATAAGGTCTCAAACCGTGAAAGGCACCGATGAATGACGCTGGGTCTCCTGAGAGCGGGGTCTCCTCCTCGGTTACGCGCTTGGTTGCATCGGGCGCAGGCGCGACGGGCGTCGCTGCTGGAGGACTCCTGGGCTTCCTAGTAGGTGGTCCGCCCGGCGCGGTAGTCGGTGGAGCGACCGGTGCCTTGTTGCAAGACGGCGTGAAGGCTGCGGTCGGCAAGGTCGCTGCCCGGCTGACGACTCAGTCTGAGCAAGAACGAGTTGGCTCGTGTCTGCTCATTGCGTATGACCTGATCGCTCAGCGTTTGAGTGGCGGCGAGCCCTTACGCGAGCCGAGCTTCTTCAAGCGCCGCGAACGGAAAGCGCAGCAGGACCTGAGATCCGAGGCAGAGGAGTTACTCGAAGGGACTTTCCTTGCTGCTCGCGACGCGTACGAAGAGCGCAAGGTCGAGTTGCTGGGGCGTTTCTACGCCAACGCAGCCTTCGCCGACGGGGTTGACGCCAGCCACCTTAATCACATCTTGAGCCTCGCGAAGCTACTTACTTATCGGCAGCTGGTGATCATTGGGATCTTGGGCACGCTTGACCGCAGTACGGTTCGGAGTAGCGATTTTCGTGAGGCAGGCTCACTGCCTTCCGCGACTATCGGAGTTCTCTTTGAGACGTACCAGATGGTGGGTCTTGACCTCATCAGTTCGACCGACTCGGGTTACATACTCGGAGTCGCAGATATCAATCCGGGCCTGCTGAAGATCCAAGGCAACGGCGCCCACCTGTTCAACTTGCTCCGACCTGATCTCGTTCCAGATGAGGACAAGACCTTCTTCTTCGAAGCGATGAAGTAGCCCAGCGACTATTCGGAGTTGTTCTCAGCGCGCATGGCTGTGTTGGCCCCTGAACGACTCGCACCTCGACGCTGGGGAATCCGGGTCTGCCCCGAGTCTTGTTGACAGTCGGGGGTTGGGGTGATCAGGCCGCTTCTGCGTCCTTGTAGATCATCTCAAACTCGACGGGGGTGAGTTTGCCGAGGCCGCGTTGGCGGCGCCTGCGGTTGTATTTCGTCTCGATCCAGGTGACCATCGCGAGGCGAAGATCGGCGCGGGTGTCCCAGCGCCTCGTGTCGAGCACGTTCTTTTGGAGGAGGCTGAAAAAGCTCTCCATGCTCGCGTTGTCACCGGCCCCGTAAGACCGGCCCATGGAGCCGACGAGGCCGTTGTTGCGGAGCAGGTTCTGGGTGCGTTTCGCGCGGAACTGGCCGCCTCTGTCGGAGTGGCAGATCGTGCCGCCAGGTGAGCGCAGCGCGATCGCGTTGCGCATCGCCGCCCGCGCGAGAGATGACTTCATGCGGGTGTCGATGGAGTAGCCGACGATCTTGTTCGACCAGACGTCCTTGATCGCGCAGATGTAGAGCTTGCCTTCTCTGGTCGGGTGTTCCGAGATGTCCCACAGCCAGACCCTGTTCGGCCCGTCGGCGACGAACTCGTGCCGGATGACACCGTGCTCGTCGACCACGGCGAGCAGGTCGTCGTGCGGCGCGGGTCCGGTGCTGCCGGGCTTGCTGCGCTTCTTGTGGTGCGATGCGTGGATCCCCGCGATCCGGCAGAGTCGGTGCACCCGGTTCTCGCTCGCGGTGACCCCGTGCTCGGACTCGAGCTCGTCGGTGAGGAACCGGTACCCGAGGGTGTCGTCGTCCGCATGGAGGTCGTAGAGCACGTCGATCACGTGCGCATCGTCCCAGTCCCTGTCGGAGACCGGGGCTTTGAGCCACTGGTAGTACCCCTGCCTGGACAGGCCGAGGACCCGCAACGCCACCGCGACCGGCACCCTCACGGGAGCGCCGGCCGCAGCCATCTCGTGGACGAGCGGGAAGACTATTTTCCCGGCAGGTTCGCCTGCGACAGATACGCCGCAGCCCGCCGCAGCACCTCGTTCTCCTGCTCCAACAGCCGGATCCGCTTGTTCGCCTCACGCAGCTGCTTGCGCTCGTCGTCGGTCAGGCCGGCACGCTTGCCGTCCTCGACGTCGGCCTGCTTCATCCAGTTGCTCAGCGATCCTTCGGAGATACCGAAGTCCTTCGCGATCTGCGCCAACGGCGCTTGACCCTTCCGGGCCACGGCCACGACATCATCGCGGAACTCTCGGGGATAGGGCTTTGCCACAAGAACATCCTTCCAGCGAGAACGAATCCTCACAGATCAGATGTCAACCAAACTCGGGGCAGACCCTCCCGTCTCCGGCCATCTCGAGCCTTGAGTTCGCCCATTTGCGGGTAGTTCACCGTGCGCGCGAAAGCCCGAACTGCATGTAGACGGGGCGGTGGGGGCTCGCTTGTCCGCTTGCAGGCGTATTGGGCCCCTCAGTGCGTGTCAGCAGGTGCCTCAACCTCGATCCACCGATGGGCGGGGGCGCTGAGCGAGCGTCGTGACGTAGAAATGCCCCTCTGATCAGGAAGAATAGAGCTTGTCTAAGGCCCCTATTCACCCGATCCGAGAGGCATCTCGTAGATGCAATTCAAGCACGCTCCTGCTGGGGTGTCCGCGGTGTTCGACGATCCGAATCTCGTGTCGGCCGCGGGGCTGGTGCCGATGCTCCGTCTGGCGCGTTCCGCGGGGCTGGACGAGCTCGCGCGTGAGCGGTTGAGCGTCCCGGCGGACAAGGGCGCCAACGCGGGTGCGAAGGTGATGGCACTGGTCGCGGGCATGCTCGCCGGGGCGGACTCGATCGACGACATGAACCTGCTCCGCCATGGCGGAATTGGCCGGTTGTTCGACCGGACGTATGCGCCGTCGACGCTCGGGTCGTTCCTGCGGGAGTTCCGGTTCGGACACGTCCGCCAGCTCGACGCCGTCGCCTCCCGGGTGTTCGCGAATCTCGCTGTCAACGCGCCGCTGCTCCGAGCAGGCGATGGCGAGCGGGTGATGGTCGATCTTGACGACACGATCATCGAGGTCCACGGATACCAGAAGCAGGGCGCCGGTTTCGGATACTCCGGCGTCCGCGGCCTGAACGCCCTCCTCGCCACGGCATCGACCACCTCGTCGGCGCCGGTAATCCTCGGGCAGCGGCTGCGGCAAGGGAAGACCGGGTCCCCGAAGGGGGCCGCACGGATCGTCGGCGATGCTCTGGCGACCCTGCGCCGCACCGGTGTCGCCGCAGGGACTCGGCCGCTGCTGCGGGCGGACTCCGCGTTCTACGGACACGCGACCGTCGGCACCGCGATCACAGCCGGCGCCGACGTGTCGGTGACCGTCAGGATGGACCCCGCAGTGAAGGCCGCGATCGCGACCATCCCCGATGACGCGTGGACGATGATCGAGTACACCGACTCGATCCGTGACGAGACCACCGGGCAGCTGATCTCCAAAGCCGAAGTCGCCGAGGTCCCGTTCACTGCGTTCCGATCGAGGAAGAAGGCCGAACAGGTCGCAGGACGGTTGGTGGTGCGCCGGGTCCCCGACCTGAACCCGCGACAGGTGCAGCAGCCGACGCTGTTCGACGTCTGGCGGCATCACGCGTTCTTCACCACCACAGCGAAGGACGTGATGGACACGGTGGCCGCGGACAAGACGCACCGCGGTCACGCGATCATCGAGCAAGTCCACGCCGACCTCAAAGCGGGGCCGCTCGCGCACCTGCCCTCCGGGGTGTTCACCGCGAACAGCGCCTGGCTGGTGCTCGCCGTGATCGCGTTCAACCTCACCCGGACCGCTGGGGTCATCGCCGACCGGGTGGGACGGCTCGCGAGAGCAACGACCGCGACGATCCGCCGCACCCTGATCAACGTCCCCGCACGGCTGGCACGCTCCGCGCGCCGGATCACGCTCCACCTGCCCGAGGCCTGGCCCTGGGAGCACGCGTTCACACAACTCTTCAAGATCACGCACGCACCACCGCCAACGGTAACCACCTGACCATCGCCGCAACGCGGCACGACCGAGGACCACGTGGACGACCGGGATGCGACGCCCGGAACTCAACCCTGCCCTCGACACGTCACCGCGCACCGATCATGCCGCCCCGGCGCAACTACGGCTCATCGGTGGATCGAGGCTCAATAGTTGCCGTTTGCCGCCTTGACCACCCGCCAATCGCGAACGATCTGCTCTAGCCTGCGGCGCTCGACGTCCGGCCATCCATGACGGTCCGCGTACTCGGATGCGTGACGCCACATCTGCAGTGCCTCATACGCGTCCTGCTCGGTGACTCTCCCCGGTGTCGCGTCGGCGACCCTCGGGAACCCTGGCGTAGCTCCGCGGCGAAGTGGCTCGGGAGTCAATCCGGCCACGCTCCGAATCAGCGCCACCCACTTCGCCTCGTTCGCGGCGAGCTTCTCCTGGGCAATTCGAAGTTCACGTTCTGTCGCGCGGCGGTACACCTGGCAGAGATCACCCCGATAGTCCGTCCAAAACCCCACGACAACCGCCGGCTGCCCGTTGTAGTGGTCGAGGACTACTCGGTCGCCGATTGCGGGAGGAGACGGAAGCTCCCACGTGTATGCGTAGCCACGGCCCTTGTCGTCTGGATCCCAACTCGGCGCCGGGTGATGGAACGGGCGGTATGCGATGCGGACTATTCGTACATCGCGCTTCGCGGTCACGTCAGCGCTGTTCTCTCGGCGTCGATGATGCACAGCGCGAGGATATTCGTGGCCGAGGACAGTGATGCTCACGCGCCAGCCCGGAACGCACACCGGTCCTTCTCCGGTACGTCTTCGGGGCCCCTTCGTGACCACGAAGGGACGCCAGAGCACCGGACACATCAGCTGCTGTGCTTCGCGGCATCGCCGGTGAGACTCCATTCGGTCGAGAGTCATACATCAACGGCCGGATGCTGTCGGGAGTCTCGGCCCTCCGCGGGCGCTCCGCTGCCCCCAATCGAACCCAGCGAACAACCCACTCGCGCACCGAACTCAGGGATGACCCGGCAACGACGCGATGGCCGGTAGCGTGCATTCGTGGATTCTTTGGCCGAGGACGGCGCGACAAATAGCATTCCCGATCCGCCGGTGCTTCCACGTCGACGTGGCTTGCTGATCAGCCTCATCACGGGCGGATTTGTTGTGATTGGTGCTGCGACGCTCGCGTTCTTACCGGCGGCGTTGCTCGACTATTGGTTCCCTTCGCTTACGGATCAAGAGAAGGCTGTCTACCTCGGTCCCTCCGCACAAATTGTCCTCCTCGGGTTGGGCGGCATGATCGCGGTGGTTGGTGTTGCGCTCAGTTTGGCCCGGCACCGAGAGGAGCTGCGCGCGTCCGTGCGTGCAGAAGCTGCTCTTGAACTAGATCGCGCGAAAGAGAGAAACCGTCAGGAGGAAGTTGACCGCCAGCGAAGAACTGAGGATCAGAGGTTGCTTCGCGAACGATTCGTGTCTTCGGTCGATCTCTTAAGTGACGCCGAGTCAGCGACGCGACGATCCGCTGGGCTCTACGCAATCGCCTCGGTCGCGAACGCGTGGATAGACCTCGGTCGTCGCGATGAGGCGCAAGTATGTATCGACGTCCTCTGCGGCTATCTTCGTGCTCCGTTGGGAGCGGGCCTGCCCGCTACACCGCCGGAGGAGTTGGCCGTACGTCGCACGGGCTACGAGCTCATTCGGAGGCACTTGATCGCCAACGACCTCGGCGTGGTTCCGTGGCGTGGCTTTCGATTCAACCTCGCTGGCGCATACATCGACTGGGACTGCTGCACGGATAGGTGACGGTTCCTAGTCACGCCGCCAGTGCGACGGTCGTGTTCATGATGGTCTCGAACTCGATGGGCGTCAAACGGCCCAGGCGTGCCTGACGGCGTCGGCGGTGGTAGGTCCGTTCGATCCAGGTGACGATCGCGATGCGCAGCTGCTCGCGAGTGGTCCAGGAGCGCCGGTCGAGGACGTTCTTCTGCAGCAGCGCGAAGAAGCTTTCCATGGCCGCGTTGTCCCCGCTCGACCTGACCCGGCCCATGGATCCGACCAGGTGATGACGGGCCAGCGCACGCAGGAACTTCCGACTGCGAAATTGACTGCCCCTGTCGCTGTGGACCACGCAGCCGGCGACGTCGCCGCGCATCGCGACAGCGTTCTCGAGCGCCTGAACTGCCAACCGGGACTTCATCCTCGAGTCGATCGAGTACCCCACGATCTTGCCGGAGCACGCGTCTTTGATTGCGCAGCAGTAGAGCTTGCCTTCAGCGGTTTTGTGCTCCGTGATGTCGACGAGCCAGAGCTGGTTCGGGGCATCGGCGGCGAAGACGTGCCGGGTTCGGCCGTCCTCGTCGACGACCGCGCACAGGTCGTCGTGGACCGGCGGTCCCGGCTTCTTGCCGTTACGGCCCCGCTTCTTCCCGAACGCGGACCACCAGCCGTTGCTCGACGCGATCCGCCACGCGGTGCGGTCCGACATCGCCTCACCCGCGTCGCGGGCCTCGTCCGCCAGCAGCCTGTGCCCGAACTCCGGGTCGTCACGGTGCGCGTCGAACAGCGCGTTCGCGCGATACGCCTCCACCACCTCACTCGGGGTGATGGGGTTCGCCAGCCACCGGTAGTAGGGCTGACGGGAGAGCTTGAGCACCCGGCACGTCACCGTCACAGGGATCCCTGCGGCGGCGAGCTCTGTCACGAGCGGGTAGAACCTTTTCCCGGCAGGTTCGCCTGCGACAGATACGCCGCCGCACGACGGAGGACCTCGTTCTCCTGCTCGAGGAGCCGGTTCCGCTTCTTCAGCTCACGGATCTCCGCGGCCTCGGTCCGCGACTGACCGGGCTTGGCACCTTCGTCGATGTCGGCGCGACGCATCCACTTCTGCAGCGTCATGGGGTGGACCCCGAAGTCTTTCGCGATCTGCTCGATCGTGACTCCGGGCTCGCGGTTCCTCGCGACACGCACGACGTCGTCACGGAACTCGGACGGGTAGGGCTTGGGCACAGCAACATCCTTCCAGGCCCACCCTGCGGGCAAGCCAGATCAGATGTCACCTATCCGTGCAGCAGTCCCACTTCCCGGTGAATCTTGCTGGCATCCTCATTGGCGCCAACACTCATCTAGTCTTCGAGCAAGCGGCGGTCTGTGGTGGTGCCTCAATCACGATGGACAACTCATCGTTTGGCGGCGACAGTCAAGTTAGCTTCGCGAATGCGCGACTCTCGGATCGCGGTCGGCTCTCGCTTGCCGACGTCGACATGCATGGGAAATCGCAAGTGTTGCTAAGCAAAGCAACCGTCAAAGGAGCCGCGATCGTCTTCATGGGTGGCGTCGCCCTTCATGATGCGGCAAGTATCTCTCTGAGCGACATCACTGTCGAAGGGGAGGCACAGGTCGTTTCGCGATCATCTATCTTGCGCGGGGATTCTGTGCTGAAGGTCGCTCGTCCCATCGTCCTCGGTGGAAAGCTTGTCTTGGACGGACTTCGGCTCGAGGACAAGGCCGAGTTGTTCATCCGCAGAGCGAGGCTTGATTCGAGCGCCACGGTCTCCCTCTCGGGCATGGACGTATCAGGCAAAGCGACCGCGAGTCTGACTGCCATAACTCTTAAGGGGGGAAGCGTCGTAGACGCCACAAGAATGCGCATCTCATCGCGCGGACGATTGGCCGTCGAAGGCTCGATCATCCTCGGAGGCAAACTGTCGCTCGCGGCCTCGCGTTTCCTGGGTGGTTCCCGGACGACTATTTCGATCGACCGGATCGTTAGCGGGCGGGTCAGCCTCGAACGAATCGCTGCGACCGACGGTTCAGTGGTTGTGATCGAAGGAGCAAGGACCGATGACTCGGGACGCATCTGGCTTGGGGCAGAGACGCTAAGCGAGCCGGGGGCTGTCTTCCTCGGTCGGATGCTCGGAGCCGAAGGAATCGCTCACATCGTCTCCAGCACCTGATTGCTTTGTGAAGGCGGCGGCTCCGTTCGTCGAAACGTGGTTGTCCGGTTGTCGGTCGTCATCCGGGCTTGACGGCGGTCGCGTCGGCCCGCCGCCCGCTCGCGCGATGCAATAGTTCGCAAGACCTGCCGCCGGCAATGCTCGATGGCCGTTCGCTAGCTGGGCGCCGTCGCGCCCTCGCTAAGCCATCCAGCGCTCGCCAACAACGGCGCCGATGCATGCGGATCACCGCTCACCGTGTTCGCGTCGGGAAGTGCCGCTGGCGGGTTCAGACGCCGTCGACGCGTGCGTGGCGGCCCAGCTCGCGAGGAGGCGCAGCTTCTCCTCAGCGGCGCTGCCCTCCTCCGCGGCGTAGATCATCAGGGACAGCCCCGGTTCGGTGATGACCTCGGTGCCGACCATGTGCAGCGCAAGGTCGCCGACGACGGGGTGGACCGCCACTTTCATGCCGGCATCGTGGCGGTGGACCACCGCGTTCGCCCAGCGGTCGCGGAAGACCTCGCTGCGCGTGGAGAGCTCGCCGATGACCTCCGTGATCCGCTTGTCGTATGGGTTGCGGCCGGCCTCGTGCCGGAGGACGGCGACGGTTCCGTCGACGGCTTTGATCCAGTCCGGGTAGAACGTCTGCGCAGCCGGGTCGAAGACATTGAAGATCGCGATGTTCGGATTCTCGGGCGCCTTCGCGAACACCGGCGCATAGTACGCGCGGCCCAGATCGTTCGCGGCGAGCACGTCGAGGGCGCCGTTGCGCACGAACGCGGGCGCGGTCGTGATCGACTTCACCGCCGCGAGGATTCCGGGTCGCAACGAGGGAGACGACGGCTTCGCGCGTCGTGACCGCGGACTGGCCGATGCGGCACGGGCGAGGTTGGCGAGGTGGTCGCGCTCGGTGTCATCGAGCTGGAGGGCGTCGCCGAGCGACTCGAGAACCTGATTCGAGACGCCCGCGACATCGCCTCGCTCGAGCCGCGCGTAGTACTCGGTGGAGACACCCGCGAGCATTGCCACCTCCTCACGGCGAAGACCCTTCACGTGGCGTCGCCCCCCGAAGTGCGGCAGTCCGACGTCCTCAGGCTTCAGCCGGCCACGGCGCGCTGTGAGGAAGTCGCGAACCTCGGTGCGGTAGTCCATGCCCTCACGCTACGTCGCCATCCGCGCGCAAACCAGGTACCCGCAGTACACGCAGAACCAGACTCTCGCCCGCCGATTTCCCCTCTGATCGGGTAGCAGAGAAGGCAAACCGCACCGATCGAAGGAGCATCACGATGTCCGATTCCGCAACCACCGGTTGGACCGGCGGCCAGCAGGCGTTCGGCGATCTCGCCCCGGCCCTGGCCCACTACACCGACAAGATCCTCTTCGACGAGGTGTGGGAGCGCGAGGAGCTCTCCAAACGCGACCGCAGCCTCATCACGATCGCTGCGCTCACCGCGATGGGAAACACCGACCAGCTCGGCTTCCACATCCCGTTCGGCATCGCGAACGGCCTGACCCAGGAAGAGGTCGTCGAGGCCATCACGCACTTGGCGTTCTACACCGGGTGGCCCAAGGGATTCTCGGCGATGGGTGTGGCCAAGAAGGTCGCCGAATCAGCCGGCGACGAGGCCTGAGAAAGGGGAAGGGTCCGTTGCATCACAACGGACCCTTCCCCTTTTACGGCGTCGCGGTGACCTCGAACGCCGCCGCGCGTGCCTGCTCACTCAGCATCGGCGTGAGGTGGGCGCTGCCGGCGTACTTCGCCCGGTAAGCATCGTCGATGCGGTCGGCGAGCTCGACCGGGGCGGGGGTGAAGGTCACATCCACCGTTCGAGAGCCGGAGGTGACGCGCCCCGCGCGACGGGCGAGCACCCCGCGGTACCACCGCCCTTCCGTCCCCATATAGGAGCGGATGAACAGGCGCCCGTCGACCAGCACCGACCAGATCGGCACCGGCCGACTGTACGTGCCGTCGGAGCGCAGGCTCGACACGCTGAGTTCGCCGCGTCGGCCTACGTCCGCGAGGGCGTCGTGCTCGCCCGTCACCGGGTCACTTCCCGCTGTAGACCGGGAAGAACGAGAACTCGCCGTACTCGCGGTGCTCCAGCCCGCGGAGCGTCGCCATGTCCTCCTCCGAGATCGCGAAGTCGACCTGGGCGTTGTCGCGCATGTGCGCCGGGTTCGCCGTCTTCGGCAGCGACACCGTGCCGAGGTCGAGGGTGTAGCGGATGCACAGCTGCGGCACGCTGACGCCGTAGCGCTCGGCCATCGCGGTGACCTCGCTGTTCTTCATCATCTCGCCGTGCGCCATGGGGGAGTACGCCTCGACGAGGATGCCCTTGCCCGTGCAGTACTCGATGAGCTCGGCCGGGGTGTTCCCGACGTGGACTAGCAGCTGGTTCACGTGCGGGACTACGCTCGCACCTTCGAGCAGGCTCTCGATGTCGGCCTGCTGGAAGTTGGAGACGCCGATCGAGCGCAGCTTGCCGGCCGCGAGGGCTTCTTCGAGCGCACGCCAGGCGGCGCGGTTGCCCTCGGCGTAGTCGCCGCCGCGGAAGTCATCCCACGGCTGCGGGCTGTGAATGAGCATGAGGTCGATGTAGTCGAGCCCCATCGTGGCAAGTGACGCGTCGATCGCCGCGACCGCGCCCTCGTAGTCCTTGATCTCGGCGGCGAGCTTCGTCGAGACGAAGAGTTCCTCGCGCGGCACGTCGGCGGTGCGCACGCCCTCACCGACGCCTCGTTCGTTGCCGTACGCCTGCGCGGTGTCGATGTTGCGGTAGCCGGCGGCGACCGCATCCCGCACGGCCTGCGCTGCCGTGTCGTCGTCGATGAACCAGGTGCCGAGGCCGAGCTTCGGGATCTCGACGCCGTTGGACAGGGTGTAGGTCTCTTCAGTGATCATGCGTTCTCCTTCGTCGTAGGGAGGGTGTTGTAGTACTCGTCGTCGACCGGCTCGAGCCAGACGTTGTCGACATCGTCACCGGGTACCGAGATGGCGACGTGGCTGAACCACGAGTCGGCCTTCGCTCCGTGCCAGTGCTTCTGGCCGGCCGGAATCTGCACGACCGACCCGGGCTCGAGGCTGACCGGCTCCTCGCCCTCGGCCTGGAACCAGCCGCTGCCGGCGACGGCGAGGAGGATCTGTCCGCCCCCGCTGCTCGCCGCGTGCACGTGCCAGTTGTTGCGGCACCCGGGCTCGAACGTCACGTTCGCGACGAACATCCCGAGATCCGCCAGGGGAGCGAGGTAACTCTGCCCGCTGAAGTACTGCGCGAAGGCGTCGTTCGCGGCGCCGAGAGGAAACAGGCTGTCGAAGTCTGAATCGGTCATGATGGGTCTCCTTCCGACCAGTCCCACCAGACAACTCTGGCCGCCGGCGCGGGGGAAGGACCTGTCACGACGCGTACTGGCAGTACGTGGAAAGACCCGAGAGGGTGCGCCTCGCTCAGGACGCCAGCACGAGACGCTCGATGGCGTCCTCCAGCCACGCGAGGTAGGCCGACCGCAACCATCCGGCGTCGATGACCAGCTGGGTGTAGCTCTCCGGTGAGATGAGGAATGACAGCACATCGGCCCGCTGCTGGTGCGGGCGTGGACCTCGCACCAGCCCCTTCGCATCGAGCATGGCCAGAGCGCCCCGCATGTCCGCTCGACGATTGGTCTGCAGTTGATCGAGCCGTCGGGCGACGTCGGCGTCGCCGGCAGCAGCATCCAGCAGGCGCGGCCACAGACGAGCGACCCGCTCGTTCGCGCCGCCGACGAAGGCCACGAGAAAGCTCAGCGTCTCGGCGGGGCCGAGCGACGCTGCCTGCTCGCCCAGCTGGCGGGCGTGTAACGGGCCCTCGCCCTCCTCCCCGGCGAAGGCGTAGTCGAATCCGGCGAGCAACAGCGCCGCTTTCGGCCCGTTCTGCTTCACCGTCTCGAGCGAGACACCCGCCTCCTTCGCGATCCGCGCGAGGGAGGCGCCGGAGTAGCCCGCGTCGCCGAAGACATCGATGGCGGCCTCGAGAATGCGCTGGCGGGTCTGGGCTGCTTGCGCTTCGCGCAGGGGAGAACTGTACGGGGGCATTGACTTTCCTCTGGGGGTACTGAATACTTCCTAAGTACTTTCAACACCCTAACAGGAGTCCACATGTCCTCTCTCCTTCTCTGCAGCACGCCGGTGCGCGGCCACGTGACGCCCCTGCTCGCCGTCGCTCGAGCTCTCGTGGGAGCGGGGCACGACGTGCGGTTCCTCACCGGCTGTACGTATCGAGAGGCCGTCGAGCAGACGGGCGCTCGCTGGTGCGCTCTGCCGGCCGAGGCCGACTACGACGACAGCGACATGGATGCGGCCTTTCCCGCACGTGTCGGGCGAACCGGCGTGGCGGGCGTCCGATGGGACCTCCAGCACATCTTCCTCGACCCCGCCCCCGCGCAGCTGCGCACGGTGGACGAGCTGCTCGCCACCCAGCCCGCCGACGCCGTGCTCACCGAGAGCATGTTCCTGGGCGCGATGCTGCTCCTGAGCCGAACCGCCGCAGAGCGTCCGCCGGTGATCAATCTCGGCATCATCCCCCTGGGCCTGCGCAGCCGCGACACCGCACCGTTCGCCCTCGGCATCCCGCCTCGCCCCGGCGCCGTGGGCCGAGCGCGCAACGCGCTTCTCACCTGGAGCACCGACCGGTTCGTCTTCGGCGACCTGCAGCGCGCCGCCGCGCGGCAGGTTCGAGACATCGTCGGGGCGGAGCTGCGCACGCCCGTGATGAACTATCCGTCGCTCGCCGATGCGGTGGTGCAGTTCAGCGTGCCGGAGTTCGAGTACCCGCGCACCGACGTGCGCACCCGCGTTCACTTCGTCGGGCCGGTCTCGCTGGCCGACGCCTCCTCGATCCCGGTGCCGGACTGGTGGGGAGATCTCGACGCCGACCGTCCGGTCGTCCACGTCACCCAGGGCACGGTGGCCAACGCCGACCTGAACGATCTCGTGCTCCCGACCATCGACGCGCTCGCCGATCGCGACGTGCTCGTCGTCGCCACGACCGGTGGGCGCGAGCTGCCCCGCCGTCCGCTGCCCGCAAACGCGCGGATGGCCGCCTACCTTCCGTACGACCGCCTGTTCCCGCGCACGAGCGTGCTCGTCACGAACGGCGGCTACGGCGGGGTGCACTACGCCCTCGCGCACGGGGTGCCGGTCTTCGCGACGGGCAACACCGAAGACAAGGCCGAAGTGGCCGCCCGGGTCGCCTGGAGCGGCGTCGGTCTGCGCCTGAAGCCCACGCGCAGTGGCATCGCACCCACTCGGATCGCCCACGCCGTCGACGAGATCCTCGGCAACGACTCGTACCGCGAGCGCGCTGCGCACATCGGCGCCGCCATCACCCGAGCTCCCGGGCCGCTCGGGATCGAGGCCGTGCTCGACAGCCTCGCGGGCGCTCGCACCTCCTGATCGTCATCACCCCTTCCACCCGCATCCCTTCTCGAGGACGACATGACCACTTCCGACACCACCCCTGACACCTCCGCCGCGATCCTGCCCGGAGAGCACCTGCACGCCCTGCGGTCCGCCCTTCACGGCCCGGTCATCCTGCCGGGCGACCCGGAGTGGGACGACGCCCGCCGCGCTTGGCAGCTCCTCGTCGACCAGCACCCGGTGGCGGTGGTGGTGCCCGCCGATGTCGACGACGTCGTCGCGACCGTGCTGGCCGCGCGCAAGCTCGGGCTGCGCGTGGCACCGCAGTCCACGGGCCACGCGGCCGGAACCGTCGACTCGCTCGCCGACACGATCCTGCTGCGCACCTCCGCGCTCGACACCGTCGAGATCCGCCCCGCGACCGCGTCGGCCCGGGTGGGCGCCGGCGTGAGCCTGGGTGCGGTGGCCGACGCCGCCGCGCAGCACGGTCTCGCGGTCGTCGCGGGCATGGCGCCGAGCGTCGGCGCGGTCGGATTCGCGCTCGGGGGAGGGCTCGGATGGCTCGCCCGTTCGCACGGTCTCGCGGCGAACAGCATCCTCGCCCTCGAAGCCGTCGATGCCCACGGCCGGGTGCTCCGCATCGACGAGACGCACCACGCGGACCTCTTCTGGGCGGCGCGTGGGGGAGTCGCGCCGGTGATCGTCACGGCGATCGAGATTCGGCTCTACCCGATCGCCGAGGTGCACGCCGGCGCGCTGATGTGGCCGCTCGAGCGCGCCGCCGACGTCGCGCACGCGTGGCGGGAGTGGACCGCCGACATCCCCGATTCGGTGACCTCACTCGCGCGCGTGCTGCGCTACCCGGCGATCCCCGAGATTCCGGAGTTCCTGCGGGGTCGTTCCGTCGTCGCCGTCGAAGCGGCGGTGCAGGCCGACGCCGCCGCGGCGGACGCGCTGCTGGCGCCGCTTCGCGCCCTCACGCCCGAGATCGACACGATCCACCCGATGTCGCCGGCCGAGCTGGGGGCCGTGCACGGCGACCCGCCTCAGCCCGCGCCCGCGCGGGGCGAAGCGATCCTTCTCTCGGAGATCTCCGCCGCCACCATGGACGCCTTCATGGATGCCGCCCTCGCGCCCTCCTCTGCACCCTTGCTGTCGATCGAGCTGCGGCATCTGGGCGGTGCGCTTCGTGCCGGCCGTGCGACGGGCGGAGCGGTCTCGACGATCGACGGTGAAGGACTCGTCTTCGCCGTCGGGATCGTCCCCGTCCCCGAGGCTCACGAGCCGGTCCGTGCGGCGGCGCTCGAGGTCGTCCGCCGCTTGCGCCCTCACGCGGCGCCGCGGCTCGTGAAGAACTTCGCGGAACGGCCGGTTGCCGCATCCGACGTGTACGACGAACCCACCCTCGCCCGGCTTCGCGACATCGCCGCCGCCTGGGACCCGGACCGCGTCATCCACGTCGGCCATCCGCTCGGCTGATTCACACCGCCGTCGACCATTCGCCGGCCATCACAACGACGGCGCACACGAGCGCTGAAACGGCCATCGCCCCCATGAGCCACGCCATCGCACGATTGCGGGTGCGCGCCCGCTCGACGGTGAGCGCCACGACGACCATCGCTGCGAACAGCGACGCGGTGAGCACGAGGGCGATCGTCGGAACGAGGATCTGCAGCTGCAGCATCCCGATGAACAGCGCGACGCAGATCGCGGCGAAGATCGCCCCGGGGATCAGCCACCGTCTGCGCCCGCCCTCCTGAAGCGATCGCTGAGCACGCACCCGGGTCGGATCCGTTTCGGCCATCGTCGGCCTCCTTTCCTCGACGCGCGACGCTACGCCCGCGCGTACACACGCCGCACCGGGGTTGACACCCGCTTGGGCGTGTCGGCAGGCGACGACGTACCGTGGAAGCGGATCGTCATCCGACGGAAGGCAGGGGAATGAAGATCGTCGCGTCATCGGACTGGCGGGACGCTCTCCCGTACGACAAGCCCATCCGGGTGGCCGACGTCGCCGACGGCGAGCCGGCGCGCTGCTTCTCGTGCGGCGCCGACTCCGATCCGCTCGCCCGCACCGAGCTGTGGGCGGTCAAGCACCGGCATCCGAAGAACCACAGCGGCTACGTGCGCTTCTACTGCAGCGCGCATGTGCCCGCATCCCGGGCCGCCACGGCACCGACCACCACCCCTGCGCGCCGCGGCGCGGCACCGCGCGCGCAGCGTCGCCCCACCCCCGAGCGCCGCCCCGCACCGCGACGCGTGAGCGCCGCCGAGCCGATCGTGCGCGCGAAGTGCCCCGACTGCTTCATCGAGGTCTCGGCCACCGGTGAATGCGGCATGTGCGGGCAACGGGTCAGCTGAGCCGGCGCCACATCCGCTAGCTGTGATGTCCAGGCAGGTTGTTGAGTCTGGTGAGGGGCGGGGCTCCGATTGCGGAGTGGCGCCTGTGGTGATTGTAGAAGTGGACCCAGCCTGGTAGCGCTTCGCGACGCTCAGAGTCGGATCGGTAGAACCGGGCGTAAGCCCACCCATCGGCGAGGGTGCGGTGGAATCGCTCGATCTTGCCGTTCGTCTGCGGTCGGTAGGGCCGCGTCCGTTTGTGCGTGATGCCCAGCCCAGCGCAGGCGTCTCGCCAGGCGAACGACTTGTAGGCCGACCCGTTGTCCGAGAGCACCCGTTCGACAGTCACGCCGCGGTCGGCGAACCACGCGACGGCGCGCTCGAGCACGCCGATCGCGGTGACGGCCTTCTCGTCGGGGCAGATCTCGACGTAGGCAACACGCGAGTGGTCATCAACGACGGTGTGGAGGAACGCGGTCCCGACGTTGGGTTCGTAGCCCCTCCGTTTCCCGGTGCGCTTCGCCGTGGTCTCGCGGTTCCGGTCGCCCTGCTGCTTGCCGACGTATCGCCATCCGCCGCCGTCAGGAATGTTGCCGAACTTCGTGACGTCGACGTGCAGCAGTGAACCGGGATGGTCGTGCTCGTAGCGGCGGATCGGCTCGCCCGTGACCCGGTCGATATGGCTGAGCCGACTGATCCGGCACCGGACCAGCACCGCGTGGACCGTCGAGGCCGGGATCTGGAGCTCCTCCGAGATCTGCGCTGGACCCAGGCGACGCCGCCACCGCAACCGCACGATCTGCTTGACCGTCCGCGCTGGTGTCTTGCTCGGCATCGACCGGGGCCGACTGGGCCGATCGGTCATCCCGGCGGCGCCCTCGGCACGGAACCGGGCGGCCCACTTACGAGCGGTGATCGGCGACACCATGAACATCTTTGCGGCGGCCGTCGCCGGCCACCGATCCTCGACGATCAATCGCGCGAGCCTGAGCCGTGCGCGGGGCGTGAGAGCAGCATTAGCGTGGGACACGAGGGCCTCCTGTTGCACGAAGCGGTTCCTAGACAGCTCCACTTCACAACGGGAGGCCCTCGCCCGTCAGCAAATCACTCGCGATTCACGTAGCAACGTCCCTGGACATCACACCTAGCGACCGGCTCCGCGGGTCTCAACCCCCTAGCCCTGGTTTCGGATGCGGGAGAGCGTGGGGAGATGGCATCCCACGACACCGATCTCGCACGCCTGGACGCCTGGTGGCGCGCCGCGAACTACCTCAGCGTCGGCCAGATCTACCTCCTCGACAACCCACTGCTGCGCCGGCCGCTCGCCGCGGAGCACGTCAAGCCCCGACTGCTCGGTCACTTCGGCACGGTGCCGGGGCTCACCCTGATCTACGCGCACGCGAACCGGGTGATCCGCGAGCGCGACCTCGACGCGATGTTCATCGCCGGTCCCGGGCACGGCGGTCCGGGCATGGTCGCAGCGGCCTGGCTCGACGGAACGTACTCGGAGCTGTATCCCGAGGTCACCCGAGACGCGACGGGGATGCAGCGCCTGTTCCGGCAGTTCTCGTTCCCGGGCGGCATCCCGAGCCACGCCGCCCCGGAGACACCCGGGTCGATCCACGAGGGGGGAGAGCTGGGGTACTCGCTGAGCCACGCCTACGGGGCGGTGTTCGACAACCCCGATCTGACGGTGTTCTGCGTCGTCGGAGACGGCGAGGCCGAGACCGGGCCGCTCGCGACCGGATGGCACGGGAACAAGTTCGTCGACCCCCGCACCGACGGAACGGTCGTGCCGATCCTGCACCTGAACGGGTGGAAGATCGCGAACCCGACGGTGCTGGCGCGCATCCCCGAGTCGGAGCTGGCGGACCTGTTGCGCGGATACGGGCACGAACCGATCTTCGTCACGGTCGACGCGGCGGACCCGCACGAGGAGGTGCATCGCCGCATGGCCGAGGCGATGGACGAGGCGCTCGACACGATCGCGCGGCAGCGGAGCGACCTGACCGTGGTGCGTCCGCGCACGCCCATGATCGTGCTGCGCTCGCCGAAGGGCTGGACCGGACCCGTCGAGGTCGACGGCGCGCCCGTCGAAGGCACGTGGCGCGCCCATCAGGTGCCGGTCGACGCCGCACGCGACGACGACGAGCACCGCCGCATCCTCGAGGACTGGATGCGCTCGTACGGCCCCGAAGACCTCTTCGACGACGACGGCCGCCCGGTCGACGCGATCGACCGGGCGACGCCCGAGGGCGCCCGGCGGATGTCGGCGAACCCGCACGCCAACGGCGGACTGCTGCGACGCGAGCTGGACCTGCCCGACATCGCCGATCACCTGTCGGGCCTCGACCCCGACGGTTCCGCCGAGCGCTCCGCGATGGGCGAGCTCGGGCAGTATCTGGCCGAGGTGATCGAGCGCAATCCGACGGACTTCCGGCTGTTCGGACCCGACGAGACCGCGTCGAACCGGCTTGCGCCGGCGGTGTTCGAGGCGAGCGGGAAGCGGTGGAACGCCGGCTCCGATCCGCGCGACGAGAACCTCTCGCGCACGGGGCGCATCATGGAGGTGCTCAGCGAGCATCAGGCGCAGGGCTGGCTCGAGGGGTACCTCCTCACCGGCCGGCACGGGCTCTTCGCGACGTACGAGGCCTTCGTGCACATCGTCGACTCGATGTTCAACCAGCACGCCAAGTGGCTGGAAGCGGCCTCCGACATCCCGTGGCGCGCGCCGGTGTCGAGCTTCACGTATCTGCTCTCCAGCCACGTGTGGCAGCAGGATCACAACGGCTTCACCCACCAGGATCCGGGCTTCCTCGACCTCGCCGTGAACAAGCGCGCCGACGTCGTGCGCGTCTACCTCCCGCCGGATGCCAACACCCTCGTGGCGACGGTCGACCACTGCCTGCGCACCACCGACCGCATGAACGTCGTCGTCGCCGGCAAGCAGCCGGCACCGCAGTGGTTCACCCCCGACGAGGCGGAGCGGCATCTCGCACGCGGCGCGAGTCGGCTCGCGTGGGCGGGCACCGATGCCGACGGCGTGGATGTCGTGCTCGCCTGCGCGGGAGACGTTCCGACCGAAGAGGTGGTCGCCGCGGCGCGGCTGTTGCGCGAGGACGCGCCGGGACTGCGGGTGCGGGTGGTGAACGTGATCGACCTGATGCGGCTGCAGACACCCTCGCAGCATCCGCACGGCATGGACGAGGAGTCCTTCGACGAGCTGTTCCCGCCGGAGGTGCCGATCATCTTCGCCTTCCACGGCTACCCCTGGCTCGTCCACCGCCTCGCGTACCGGCGCGCGGCGCATCCCCACCTCCACGTGCGGGGCTACAAGGAGCGAGGCACGACGACGACGCCTTTCGATATGCGCCTGCTCAACGACATCGACCGGTACCGGCTGGCGGCCGACGTGCTCGATCGTGTTCCCGGAGCCGCAGATCGCCACGCTTCGCTCCGGGCACAGCTCGACCGGAGTCGGGAGGAAGCGCGCGCCTACACCAGGGACCACGGGGTCGATCATCCCGCGGTCGCCGGTGGGGCCGAGCGAGGAACGTCTAGCTCACCGACCGGCACAGTTCAACCCATCGACGCCGGGTGATCAGCACACGTACCGTCGGAGAATGAGAAGCGAGGGAGCGTGATGCGTCGGCACCAGTTCGTCATCGACGACAGGACTTACGTCCTTTCCGAGGAGGACCTCGCCGAAGACACCAAACAGGCGGTGCTCGAGGCGGTCCGCGATGGCGGCGGCTACGTCGAGTTCGCGACGACCGATGCCACGGTCACCGATGTGCTGATCACCCCCCACTCCAGCGTGCGGATCGAACACACCGACGTGATCGAGTCGGACCGCCCTGCCGACCCCTTCAGCGACCAGCACTTCGACATCGACTCGTGGCTCTGAAGCTCGAGACCTAATTAGGGCGCCTAATCAGAGTTGCTTCGGCGACGCCGTGCTTGTACCGTGTTGCGGTGGGGAAACTCATTTACGGCAGCGACGGGTACTCGTTCGACATCGACGACCGCACCCTCGCACACCTGCGGGTGGTGTTCATGAACAAGCTCCGGCGCGCTGAGCCGTTCTTCTTCCACCACCCCGAGACCGTCGGCAGCCGCAGCGTCTGGGTGCACCCGTCGGTCTCGATCGTGTTCCACTTCTACGGCAGCAGGAACCCGGCGTTGAACCGCGCCTGGATCGAGACCCTGCTGCACGACGCCAGCGGGCCGCACGGGCTCGCCGTGGGCCCGGAGCCGGCAGAGCCGGCGACAGCGGAGGGCTGAGTCAGCGGCACTCGTTGTCGACGGCGTCGGTGACGAGGTCGATGAACGCCGCGACCGCTGCGGCCTGATCGGCCGTCAGGGTGTCTGCCAGGCCGCGGATCTGCGCGGTGAGCGGATCGATCCCGTCGATGTCGCCGTCACGATCCAGCGGCACCACGTACTTGCTCCGCCCGTCGTCCGGATGCCGGAGGGACGTGATGATTCCCCCGGTATACAGGCGGTTCAGGATGCCGGTCACCGACGGCGTCGAGATGCCCAGGTGCTCAGCGACATCCGTCGGTGTGACCGCGACTCCCTGATCGCTCATGTCGAAGATGAACCGCGTCGGCGGCGCGGGCGTTCTCACTCGGCCCGCACTCGTTCTGACGGCGGCGCGCCAGGCGCCCCTCGGCGAGGCGAAGGCGCTCGATGGACCGGGCGGCGTCGATCCTCGCGTCTGCCGCGTCGGCGTCGTTCTCGGCGATGCGGTGCGCATCGGTGTCGTTCTCGACGATGTCGGTCATCCTGGGCCACGTTTCGGTCGACGGCGGTGGGACAGCATGAGCGTACCCGCACCGTGCCCGCGCCGTCTCGCTCGGACCCTGTGTTACGGCCGCGGGCCGCATCCGTCAACCCCCTTCGCGTGCCGAACGGTGGGGCGAAGGTGGAAGCACGACGACGCGACCGGAGGATGCACATGCGTTTCGGATACACCCTCATGACCGAGCAGAGCGGACCGCGCGAACTCGTGCGGTATGCACAGGCGGCCGAAGACGTCGGGTTCGACTTCGAGGTCTCCAGCGACCACTACTCGCCGTGGCTGACCGAACAGGGGCACGCACCCTACGCCTGGGCCGTGCTCGGCGCCGTCGCGCAGGCGACCTCCTCGGTCGAACTCATGACCTACGTCACGTGCCCGACGGTGCGCTACCACCCGGCCGTGGTCGCTCAGAAGGCGGCGACGCTGCAGATCCTCGCCGAGGGCCGATTCACCCTCGGCCTCGGATCGGGCGAGAGCCTCAACGAACACGTCGTCGGCGAAGGGTGGCCGGGCGTGGACACGCGACAGTGGATGCTCGAAGAGGCCATTCAGATCATCCGTCAGCTGCACACCGGGGAGCTCGTGACCTACGCCGGCGAGTACTTCCAGGTCGACTCCGCGCGCATCTGGGACCTGCCCGACGAGGGCGTGCCGATCGGCGTGGCGGTCTCGGGAGACGCATCCATCGCGCGATTCGCCCCGCACGCCGACCACATGATCACGACCGAGCCGAAGGCGGAGCTCGTGACCGGCTGGGATGCTGCGACCTCGACGAACTCGCGGAAGATCGCCCAGGTGCCGATCTCGTGGGACCCCGATCGCGACCGGGCGGTCGAGCGTGCCCACGAGCAGTTCCGGTGGTTCGCCGGCGGCTGGGGAGTGAACGCCGATCTGCCGACGCCTCGCGGATTCTCCGCCGCCACGGCGTTCGTGCGCCCGGAAGACGTCGCCGCCTCGATCGCGTGCGGTCCGGACCTCGACGAACTCGCCGCCAGCGCGCAGCCGTTCCTCGACGCCGGCTTCACCGACCTCGCGTTCGTGCAGATCGGCGACGAGGCGCAGGATGCCTTCCTCGCCGAGGCCGCCGAAGGGCTCCTCGAGCGCGCCCGGGCGCTCAGCTGAGGGCGGCGCGGCGACGACGGGCGGCGCTCCAGCGACGGCCGAGAACGCCCTGACGAGGACTGAAGAGGTAGGCCAGAGCGAACACCGCACCCTGCGTCACCACGACGAGGCCGCCGGAGGCGGCGTCCGCCCAGTAGCTGATGTAGATGCCGACGACCGAGCAGACCGCCGAGATCGCCGGCGCGAGGATCAGCATCCGGCTGAAGCGATCGGTCAGCAGATAGGCGGTCGCGCCCGGGATGATGAGCATCGCCACGACCAGCACGACTCCCACCACCTGCAGGGCGACGACCGCGGTCAGGGCGAGCACTCCGAGGAGCAGGGCGCCGAGGAAGCGCGGCGACAGCCCGATCGCGTGAGCGTGGGTGGGATCGAAGGCGTACAGCGTGAGGTCTCGGCGTCGCACGAACAGCACGACGAAGGCGACGGCCGCGAGCACGGCGATCTGCACGAGCTCGGCGGCGGAGATGCCGAGGATGTTGCCGAAGATGATGTGGCTGAGGTCGGTCTGGCTCGGCGTCACCGAGATCATCACGAGTCCCGCGGCGAACAGGGTCGTGAAGACGATGCCGATGGCGGCATCCTCCTTGATGCGGCTCGTGCCGCGCACCAGGCCGATGAGGCCGACGGCGAGGAAGCCGAAGACGACGGCGCCGAGTGCGAACGGCACACCGACGACGTAGGCGAGGACGACCCCCGGCAGCACGGCGTGCGACACGGCGTCGCCCATGAGCGACCACCCCACGAGCACGAGCCAGCAGGACAGCACCGCGCACACGACCGCCGCGATGACGGTCGTCGCGATCGCCCGCACCATGAAGTCGTACTGGAGCGGCTCGAGGATGAGATCGAGGAGGCTCATGACGGGGCCCCGTCATCGCGCGGATCCAGACCGAAGGCCCGGGCGAGGTTCTCGGGCCGGAGCGCCTCGGCGACCGGACCCTGGAACAGCACGCGGTGTCGCAGGAGCACCGCGTGGTCGGCGAGCCGGGGGAGGGCGTGCAGGTCGTGCGAGGAGACCAGCACCGCGCAGCCGGCGGCGGCGAGATCGCGCAGCAGTCGCACGATGGTCGCCTCCGACGCCTTGTCGACGCCTGCGAACGGCTCGTCCAGCAGCAGGATCTCCGCCTCCTGGGCGATCGCGCGGGCGACGAAGGCGCGCTTGCGCTGCCCGCCGGACAGGCGCCCGATCTGCCTGTCGGCGAGGTCGGCGAGCCCGACGCGGTCGAGTGCGCCCGCGACGGCCTCGCGGTCCCGGGGGCGAGGGCGCCGCAGGATGCCCTGGCGCGCGTACCGGCCCATCATCACCACGTCGTGCACGCTTACCGGGAACTGCCAGTCGACGGCCTCGCTCTGCGGCACGTATCCGACGCGACCGGCCTTGCGGGCGGCGGCCGGTGCGGCTCCGTCGATGCTCACACGACCGTGGTCGGGACGCCGCATCCCCATGATCGTGGTGAACAGCGTCGACTTGCCCGATCCGTTCATGCCGATCAGGCCGGTGACGCCTCCGCGGTCGAGAGTGAGGGACACCCGGTCGAGTGCGCGGATCTCCCCGTAGGAGACCGACACCTCGTCGACCTGCACCGCGGCGGTCATGACGCGTTCGTCAGCCCGGCCACGATCGTGTCGACGTCGTGGCGGATGAGGTCGAGGTAGGTCGGGACGGGTCCGTCGGACTCCGAGAGCGAGTCGACGTAGAGGATGCCGCCGAACGTCGCGTCCGTCGCCTCCACCACCTGCTGCATCGCCCGGTCCGAGACCGTGGACTCGCAGAACACCGCCGGCACGTCGCGGTCGCGCACGAACTCGATCGTCGCTGCGATCTGCTGCGGAGTGGCCTGCTGCTCGGCGTTGACGGCCCACAGGTACTGCTCGGTGAGGCCGGCGTCGCGAGCGAGGTAGCTGAAGGCGCCCTCGCACGTGACCAGGGCGCGATGGTCGGCGTCGAGCTCGGCCAGTCGTGCGTCCAGATCGTCCTGGATCTGCTGCAGCTGCGCCTTGTAGTCGGCGGCGCGGGCGGCGAAGGCGTCGGCGGCGGCGGGGACGAGGTCGGCGAAGGCCTCGGCGATGTTGTCGACGTAGACCTGCACGTTGGCGGGACTCATCCACGCGTGCGGATTCGGCGTGCCCGCATACGCGTCGTCGGCGATGTCGATCGGCTCGACGCCGTCGGAGACGACGACGTGCGTCACATCGACCGTCTCGACGAACTGCGCGAACCACGCTTCGAGGTTCAGCCCGTTGTCGATGACGAGGTCGGCGTCGCTCGCGGCTCGGATGTCGCCGGGCGTGGGCTCGTACCCGTGGATCTCGGCACCCGGCTTCGTGATCGAGGTGACCTCGATGTCGTCTCCCGCGACGTTCTTCGCGATATCCGCGAGCACCGTGAAGGTCGTGAGCACCTGCGGACGGTCCGCGGCCGCCGACTGCGGGTCAGGCGCAGAAGAGCAGCCGGCCAGGCAGAGCGCGCCGACGGCGGACATCGCCGCGACCACCATTCCGCGCGAATATTTCGGCATACCGAAACTTTAGGATTCGGGGTGCTGAAACGCCAATCGGGCCCGGTGCTGAACGCACCGGGCCCGATCGGAAATCCTGGGGTCAGGACTGGCTGGCGATGGCGAACCGCACCGAGCCGTCCTGGTTCATCTCCGCGTCGAGCACGCGGTCATCGAGCGCGGTGTTCGCGCCGTTGTCGAGGAAGACGCGTGCGCCGTGGTCCTCGACCACCTGGTCGCCGTTCTCGGGAGCCGAGGCGACGGCGAGCTCGAAACCGGTCTCCTGGGAGCCGGTGTCTCGGATGCGCACGCCGCCCTGGTCGGCGTCGGGCAGCTGGGCGATGATCGTCTTGACGGCCGTGGCGGCGTTCTCGGTGAGCGTGAGCATGGGTGCTCTCCTCTCGTTCGGGACGTTCGGACCGGCCACGATTCCGAGAATCCGGCGTCGCCGCAAGCGGATGGCCCCATTTGGAGGGGATTCCCAAACTCGTCGCGTCGGGTCAGCGCGCGGCTTCGTACGCTTCGAGCACCGTCGCAGGAACGCGGCCACGGTCGGAGACCTGGTAGCCGTTCTCCTTCGCCCACGCGCGCACGGCGCCGTAGTCCTGGCCCGCTTTGCGGCGTCGCGGGGCGCTCGACGAGGTGCCTCTCCCGCCCGAGACGCGGCGTGCGGCGTCGACGTAGGGGGCGACGATCTCCCGGAGCGCGGCGGCGTTGGCGTCGGTGAGGTCGATCTCGTAGGCGGTGCCGTCGAGGGAGAACAGAACCGTCTCCCCTTCACCGACCTCGAGGACGCTTCCATCCAGGTCGTCGACGAGCTGGTGCACGATTCTGCGGGCCATGGGCCCACCCTACTGAGCGGGCCGCGACTTGACCATGAACGCCTCGCCATGCGGCGCGCCGTCGCGATCAGGGCAGGATGCCGGCGCGGCGGGCGCGAGCCACGGCCGCGTGCCGCGTGCCGGCGTCGAGCTTGCCCATCGCCGACTGCAGGTACGACTTCACCGTCGCCTCCTTCAGGGCGAGCGTCGCGGCGATCTCCGCGTTCGTCGCTCCCAGCGCCGCACACGCCAGCACGTCGATCTCGCGCGGTGACAGGCGGGCGCTCGGGCCGTCGTCGACGGCGTCATCCCGGGCGAGAGCGGCCCACCGCTGTTCGAGGCGGGACAGGCGATCGCGCATGGCCGGGTCGGTGATCGCGGCGGCGATGCTGCGCAGCTCGGCGTAGCTCGCGCGCACCTCTTCGCGTGGGGCAGGCGGCAGTGCGGCGGCGTCGCGCGCATCGGCGGGCGGCATCGTGGCCACCCGTCGATCGAGATCGTCACGTAGGCGCAGCTGCGCCGCGAGGTGGTCGGCGGCGGCGATCGTCGGCTGGGCGATCGCCCCGCCGGTCGGGGTGGAGCGGCGAGATCCGCAGTAGAGCATGCCGCGGGGTCGCCCGGAGACGACCACCGGCACGGCGACGAGGGTGACGATGCGGGCGCCGAGGATGGCCGCGTCGTAGTCGTGGGTGATCGTGCGCGAGGTGCGGTAGTCCAGCGCGAGCCGCGGGCGGCTCTCCACCATCGCGCGACCACCGAGACCGCGGTGCTCTCGCACCACCAGTCCCTCGATCGACTGCGCGTGCTCGCCGAAGATCGCGCTGACGTGCACGGCACCGTCGTGGGCGAGGCCGCCGAAGGCGACCGTGTGAGGCGAGTTCCGGGCGAGGGTCACCACCGCCTGCTCGACGAGGGCCTGATCGCTGCTGCGCGTGCGGATTGCGGACATGGGCACCTACCGGTCGGACGGCCTCGGCGCCGTCGCGACGACGATACACCGGTGCCGGGAGCGGGCGGGTGGGCGGCCTACACGCTCCCCGCCCGCTCCAGGTCGAGAAGCCGGCGCTTGAGCTCCGGCCGGCCCCCGTACTCGCCGAGCGAGCCGTCGGCGCGCACGACGCGGTGCACGGGGACGACGATCGAGAGGGGGGTCGTGGCGCAGGCGGTTCCGACCGCACGTGCCGCCCGCGGGTGGCCGGCGAGGATCGCCACCTCGCCGTATCCGGCGGTCTCGCCGTAGGGGATCTCGCACACCGCCTGCAACGCCGCCCTCGTGAAGCCGCGCACCTGCTCCCAGTCGAGGGGCAGGTCGAAGGCCCGTCGTTCGCCGGAGACGTACTCCGACAGCTGCGCCGCCGCACGAAGAGCCAGCGGATCGCGATCGTCGGGCGTCAGCATGCCGGGATGACGTCGGGAGACCGCGGTGAGATCGGTCTCCAGGTCGCGGGCCGGGTGGAGCCAGACGACGTGCTCGTCATCGACGACGATGAGCACCTCGCCGACCGGGGTCGGGTGCACGTGGAAGCGGAGTGTCATGGCGTCATCCTGTCGCGAGCGCCGCGACGTCGTCGATCCTGCGCGGGGGGCTGGGGAGCGTCGCTTGGTGCGACACGGCTGGGGAGGAGCGGTCCACCCCGAGCGGTGCCGCGCCTTCCAATACCGCGAAACTCTGTCGGGATGCAAGAGGAGCGCGCGTCCCGCGCATAGTGTGACTGTCGTGTGGCGAGCAGAAGGCAGCGTCGCGGTCGGTGAGCAGGTGGCCGGACCGGCGGCGACCGTGACCCCCGGCGACCTCGATCTCTCGGAGCCGGGCGTGCGGGTGACCCATGTCGCCGAGTCCGAGCGCGATCGGCTGCGCCGTCAATCCGCGCGTCTGGGCGGGCGCTCGACGCTGCTGCACTTCGACGAGAGCGTCGACGCGGGCATCGAGATCACGAAGGCGCACCCGGGAAGTCTGCCGCAGTTCATCACCGGGCGCTCGACGCTTCTGTCGAACCTCTTCCGCGACGAGGTCGCGCTGCGCACGGCACGCATGGCGGCCGAGCAGATCACGGCCAAGAACGTGGAGCTGCGCACGGCGCGCGGGATCGAGGCCGTGCACCTCGCCGTCGGTCTCGCGGTCTGGCGCCTCGGCGGGCTGGAGTGCTCGGCGCCGGTGCTGCTGCGGCCGCTGGCGATCCGTCGCCACCACAGCGACTTCGAGCTGAAGCTGCACGGTTCGTTCTCGGTCAACCCCGAGCTCGTGCGCGCCCTGCGCACGCACTTCGGCATCGACCTCGACGGCGACGCGCTCGCCGCCCTGGCCTACGACCAGGGGGTGTTCAAGCCCCAGCCCGTCATCGACCACCTGCGCGCGCTCACCTCCGGCTTCGATCACTTCCGGGTGCACCCCCGGCTTGTGGTCTCGAGCTTCGCCGACGTCGGCGAGACCATGACGCGCGACTGCCGCGACCTCGACCATCCCGTACTGAATGCGCTCGCCGGGCATCTCGCCGACCGCGAGGCCTTCACGGCTCGCCGCGACGTGCCGCAGATGCCGCACCCCGACGAGCGACCGCCCGCCGCCGACACCCTCCTCCTCGACGCGGACGCCGAGCAGGAGGCGGTCCTCGCGCGCATCCTCGCCGGACAGTCGCTCGCGGTGCACACCCTGCCCGGCACGGGGGGCACGCAGACCGTGATCAACACCGTCGGCGCGCTCGTGCGCGACGGCAAGCGCGTGCTGGTGGTGAGCGCGCGACGGTCGACCCTCGACGGCATCCGGCACCGCCTCGCCGGCATCGGGCTGCCCGGCCTCGCCGTCTCGCCGCGATCGCTGCGCCGCGACCTGATCCGGGCGATCGGCCGCAACGAGAAGGCACAGGCGCCGAAGGTCGCCGACATCGACGACGCGCTCGTGCGCCTGCGCGGCGTGCTGCGCGACTACCGCACCGCCGTGACGAAGACCGACGACGCCCTGAAGGTGTCGGTGCTCGACATCCTGCGCGCGCTGTCTCGCCTGTCCGCGCGGGATGTGCCGCCGTCGACCTCGGCGCGCCTCGGGGTGCGCACCCTGCTGCGTCTGGCGGCCTCGCGCGATGTGGCAGCCACGAAGCTGGCCGCCGCCGCGCGACTCGGTGAGTTCCGCTTCGGGCCGGACGACTCGCCGTGGTACGGCGTCTCGTTCGCGACGACGGAGGATGCGCGCGCCGCCCACGCCCTCGCGGGGCGCCTGCACCGCACCGACGTGCCGGCCCTCCTGGAGCGCGGATACGAGCTGATCGCCCAGACCCGCATGCACCCCTTCCGCACGGTCGCCGACCTCGGGGAGTACCTCTCCGTGCTGCAGGGCATCCGCGACACGCTCGACCGGTTCAGCCCCACGGTGTTCGAGCGACCCCTCGTCGAGCTCATCCAGGCGCACGCGCCGCGCCGGGACGCACCCACGATGAGTGGGGCGAATCGCCGTCGGCTGCGGCGCCTGTCGAAGGAGTACATCCGTCCGGGCGTGCACGTGCCCGACATGTACGAGGCGCTGCTGCGCATCCAGCACCAGCGCACCCAGTGGCAGCGCTTCGTCGACGCCGGGATCACGCCGGAGGTGCCGCTCGGCCTCGCCGACGTCGTCACCGCGTGGCAGCGGGCCGACGCGGAGCTCGCCGACCTCGACGGTGTGCTGGGCCGCACCGGCTCGCACGCGCTGTCGACGCTTCCCGTCGCGACCCTCGTGCGCACCCTGGCGTCGCTCGCCGCCGAGTCGTCGTACTTCGACAACCTCGTCGAACGCGCCACCCTCCGCACCGAACTCGGCGAGATGGGCCTCGAGCCGCTGCTGTCGGAGCTGTCGGTGCGCCACGTTCCCGAAGAGAACGTCGAGGCGGAGCTGGAATTCGCGTGGTGGCAGTCGGCGCTCGAGCACGTGCTGCGCTCGGATCGCGCTCTTCTGGGCGCGAACACCGCGGTGGTGGACCGACTGGAACGAGACTTCCGGCTCGTCGACGAGGCCCACGCGGCCGCTGCCGGTCCGCTCCTCGCCGCACAGCTGGCGACCCAGTGGCGGATCGGCCTGGTCGACCACGCCGACGAGGCCGACGCCCTCAAGCGCGCCCTGAAGGACGGCGTCAGCGCCACCCACGTGCTGCAGGCCGCCCCCACCCTCATGCGCACCCTCGCTCCGGTCTGGCTCGCCTCGCCCTACGACGTGCCGCGTATTCCCGGCGACGAGGACTTCGACGTGGTCGTCGTCGCGGATGCCGCCTCGCTCGCCCTCGCCGAGGCCACCCCGGCCCTCCGCCGGGCGCGCCAGGTCGTCGTGTTCGGAGACCCCGTCACGCAGAAGCCCACGCCCTTCCGCGTCGCGGCCGGCGAGCTGTCGGAGGACGACCGCCTCGAAGCCGAGGACGCGGAGCCGTTCGACAGCGTCAGCGTGTTCGAGCGCCTCGCCGAACTCGTGCCCATCGCGACCCTCACCCGCAGCTACCGCGCCGGGGGAGAGGACCTCGCCGAACTCGTCAACGACGCGTTCTACGGCGGCGAGCTCTCCTCGCTGCCGTGGGCGGGGTCGTATCTCGGACGCGGGAGCCTCAGCGTCGACTACGTCGAGGGCGGCACGGGCGTGCCCGATCCCGTGACCGGTGCCGTGGAGAGTCCGGATGCCGAGGTCGCTCGCGTGGTCACGCTCGTGGTGGAGCACGCGGTCAACCGCGGCCAGGAGTCCCTCATGGTCGTCACGGCCAGCACCCGGCACGCGGCGCGCATCCGGGCCGCCGTGGAAGCGGCCTTCGCCGGCCGCTCCGACGTGGCCGACTTCGTCTCGCGCGACACGGCGGAGCCGTTCGCGGTGCTGAGCCTGGAGGAGTCCGTCGCCGAGAGCCGGGATCGTGTGGTCTTCTCGCTCGGTTTCGGCCTCACCCGCCACGGTCGCGTGCTGAGCGACTTCGGCGACCTCTCCACGCCCGACGGCGATCGCCTGCTGACCGTCGGCATGACCCGTGCGCGACGGTCGATGGTCATCGTGTCGTCCATCCGTCCGTCGTCCTTCGATGACGGTCGACTCGAGCACGGCGCGGCGACGCTCATGAGCATCCTCGGCGGACTGGCCGCACGGCAGCGCGACGCCCGCCTGGAGGATCTCGCCGACCCGCTCACGCGCTCCCTGGCCCGCGAGCTGCGGCGGCTCGGTGTGGCCGTCGACGTCGACTACCGGGGCCTGCTGCCCCTCGTCGCCCAGCACGACGGCAAGGCGGTCGTGGTCGAGAGCGACCCCGAGACGGTCGCGGACTCGCTGCGCGAGGCCCTCCGGCTGCGGCCGCAGATCCTGCGGCGCCTCGGCTGGCACTACGTGCGCGTGCACTCGTTCGACCTCTACAGCGACCCCGCCTCGGTCGCGGAGCGCATCGCCGGCCTGCTCGGTGTGTCGTCCGAAGCGCCGCGCGCCGACGCGGACACACAGCCGATCGATGTCATCGAGTGACCGGCAGCGTGTGGAGAAGGTCCGCGGCGCCCGACGGGCGAAGCTGACCGCCGCACCCGGCACCACCGACGAGCCCGGCGAGCCCGACGCCGACCGTGACGCCGAGGCCGCCGCGCCGGCATCCGGACCGAACGACGAGCGGATGCGCCGCGAGGTGCCGCCCCACTACTGAGGCGGAGCGGATCTAGACCTTCGGGGTGGCGTTCTGCTTCTCGAGCAGATCGCGGATCTGCACCAGGATCTCCTGCTCCGTGGGCAGCTGCGGCTCCTCGGGCGCCTTGTCGACGCCCGCCTTCGCCGCCGCCCGCGCCTTCATGAGGTTCATCGGGTGCACGAAGACGAAGTAGACCACGAGCGCCACGGCCAGGAACGAGATGACGGCGTTGATCAGGGTGTCCACGGGGAAGGTCACCGGTCCCCAGAGGCCCTGTACGGTGATTCCGATGGTGCCGTCTTCGGAGGGCTGCCACACCAGCTGGATCAGCGGATTGATGATGCTCGCGACGATCGCGTTGACGACCGCGGTGAAGGCGGCGCCGATGACCACGGCGACGGCCAGGTCGATGACGTTCCCTCGGAGGATGAACTCCTTGAAACCCTTGATCACGGTGTCTCCTTCCGGCCTCGGCGGCCGCTCACGCGCCCGACGGTGCGGGGGCGGATGTGCTTTCGGACTTCGATGATGACGAAGACGAGCCCGCGTCGCCACCCTGAGATTCTTTCGCGGTCGACGACGAGCCCGAGCGCGAGTCGGTGCGGTAGAAGCCCGAGCCGTTGAAGGTGACGCCGATCGACCCGTACTCCTTGCGCAGCACGCCCCCGCATTCGGGGCACTCGGTCAGGGTGGGGTCGGCGAAGGACTGCACGGCGTCGAAGCGGTGTCCGCAGTGCTTGCAGGCATAGGCGTAGGTGGGCATGGGCGACTCTCGGTATCGGCTCAGCGCGCCGCAGGCGCGAACTCGTGGATGCGGGTGGGGGTGACCGCGCCGGTGACCGGCTGGTCGTGAAGCTCGGAGGGGACCTCGTCGAGGATTTCGCTGTCGTAGACGACGGCATAGACCGGCGGGCAGCCCTCCATCGATCCGATCGTCTTGTCGAAGTAGCCGCGACCCCATCCCAGGCGCATGCCGGTGCGGTCGACCGCGGCGGCCGGCACGATCATGAGGTCGACATCGTTCACCGCGATGGGGCCGAGGAGCTCGCCGACGGGCTCCGGCAGCCCGAACAGGCCCTCGGCGATGTCGCCGTCTTCGGTGGCGACCGTCCAGTCCAGCAGGCCGTCGGTGCGGGTGATCGGCAGAAGAACGCGGATGCCGCGGGCGACCGCGCCCTCCACGAAGGCGCGCGTCGACGGCTCGAACGGGGTGGAGAGGAAGCACGAGATGGCCGAGACCTCGTGACGGGCGAGCAGGTCGTCCAGGTGCGCACTCAGCTGCTCGCCGGCCGCCTCCACGGCGGCGGCCGACATCACGCGGCGTCGTTCGCGCAGTTCGGCACGGAGGGCGCGCTTTGCGTCGTCGATCGCGTCGGACATGGATCGATTGTATGTCGCCGACACGGGGCCGACACATGATGCCGGTAGGATCGCGCCATGCCGTCACAGCCCTTCAAGGCCGTCATTCCCGCTGCCGGACTCGGAACACGATTCCTGCCCGCGACGAAGGCGATGCCCAAAGAGATGCTCCCCGTCGTCGACAAGCCCGCCATCCAGTACGTGGTCGAAGAGGCCACTGCGGCCGGCATCGACGATGTGCTCATCATCATCGGTCGCAACAAGAACAACCTCTCCAACCACTTCGACTCGGTGCCCGAGCTCGAGGTCAAGCTCAAGGAGAAGGGCGACGAGGACAAGCTCGCGCGCGTTCAGCACTCCAGCGACCTCGCCGACATCCACTTCGTGCGTCAGGGCGAGCCCAAGGGGCTCGGCCACGCCGTGCTGCGCTCGCGCGCGCACGTCGGCGACTCGCCGTTCGCGGTGCTGCTCGGCGACGACCTGATCGACGAGCGCGACGTGCTGCTGACCAAGATGATGGAAGAGCACGAGCGCACCGGCGCCGCGATCATCGCCCTCATGGAGGTCGACCCCGAGCACATCCACATGTACGGCGTCGCTACGGTCGAGGAGACCGACCAGGACGACGTCGTCAAGGTCAAGGGCCTGGTCGAGAAGCCCAAGCGCGAAGACGCCCCGTCGAACCTCGCGATCATCGGTCGCTACGTGCTCTCTCCCGCGGTCTTCGACATCCTGGAGCGCACGGAGCCCGGCAAGGGCGGCGAGATCCAGCTCACCGACGCGCTGCAGGAGATGGCCGCCGACCCCGACGGTCCGGGCGTGTACGGCGTCGTCTTCCGCGGCCGCCGCTACGACACCGGGGATAGGGTGGACTACATCAAGGCCATCGTGCAGCTCGCCGCCGACCGTGACGACCTCGGTCCCGACCTGCGCCCCTGGTTCAAGGAGTTCGCGGCGTCCCTGTGACGCCGCCGGTTCGGAGGGGGAGCGCATGGACCTCGCGTCTCCCCGCTCGTACGGATCGATCGCGATCCGCCTGATCCGGCAGCGGGATTCCCGCGCGCTGCAGCAGGAGCTGCTCACCAACCGCACCTGGCTGCGCCCGTGGGAGGCGACGAACCCGGACGGGCCCGTGTCGATCGACATGCGCTCGGCGGTTCGTCGCCTCCTGCAGCAGTACCGCGACGGGGGCGGCATCCCGTTCGTGATGGAGGAGAACGGGACGATCGCGGGGCAGCTGAACGTGTGGGGCATCGCCCGCGGCTCGCTCGCGTCCGCGACGATCGGCTACTGGGTGAGCGAGCGCTTCGCCGGGCGCGGCATCACCCCCACCGCGGTCGCCCTGGCGACCGACATCTGCTTCTCGGAACTCCGCCTGCACCGCATGGAGATCTGCATCCGGCCCGAGAACACGGCGAGCCTGCGCGTGGTCGAGAAGCTGGGCTTCCGCTACGAGGGTCTGCGTCGGCGGTACATCCACATCGACGGGGACTGGCGCGACCACTACTGCTTCGCCGTGGTCACCGAGGACGTGCCCGACGGCGTGCTGCGACGCTGGGTCGAGGGGCGCGCGCCGCAGGACGCCGCGGCGATCCCCCCGGCCGACAGGCTGCGCGCCTGACACACCCTCGCGCCGGTTCGGCCGCGACACGCGGGCGGATGCGGCATCGAGACGCAGCGGTCGCATACCGTTGACGCCATGGGCGGACAGGTACTCGGCGGGGGCGTCATCGTGCTCGTCGCGGTGCTCCTTTGGCTCGTCTATCTGCTGCCGTCGTGGAACAGCCGCCGGCAGTTCGACGCCGCTGAACGCAACGCCGTGCGTCTGAACCAGGCGCTGCGCGTGCTGGCGGAGACGAGCGAGACCCCCCGCGAGGTGCGCCTCGAGCTCAACGCGCGCACCGCGGCCGCCCAGCAGCGCCTCGCGCGTCAAGCGACCCAGGAGCGCGAACAGGCCGCGCTGGAGACGCAGCGGCTGGAGCTCGAACGGGCCCGCCTCGAGCGGGCGGCCGCTCGAGCGCATCCGGATGCCCGCCGCCGACGTGCGCGTCGGCGTGCCCGCGCGGTCTTCACCGTCACGGGCGTGGCCGGCCTCGGTGTCGCGGGCGCCGGCGCGTGGTCACTGGCCGTCGGAGGCCCGGTGACGCTGCTGTGGGTCGGGTCGACCCTCGCGGTCCTGTCGGCTGTGCTGCTGCACCGCATGTGGCGCGTCGCGGTGCGTGCGGCCGCGCGTCCGGCGGCACCCGCGGTGGCGGAGCGCGTCGCGTCGACGGTGCAGGATGTCGCCCTCGCACCGACGCCGGCACCGACCTGGACGCCCCGCCATCTTCCGCGCCCGCTGACCGCCTCGGTCGGATCGCGTGCCTCCCTCACGCTCGACGCCGAGGATGCGCGCGCATCGCTGCGCCGCGCCGCCGTGGACGAGGCGATGCGCGCCGAGGAGGAGCGCCGCCGGCCGGTCGCGCTGCCGGAGCCGGCTGCGCGCGAGAGCCGGCCGGAGTATGGGCGCATGGGCTTCGTGGACGACGCCGAGATCGAAGCCCACGTGCGCGATCTGCTCGCCAGGCGCGCCGCGGGCTGACCGTCGCGTCGGGTCGTTCCCCGTCACCGTGATAGTGTTGCTGAGGTTCACGGGCCTGTGGCGCAGTTGGTAGCGCGCTTCGTTCGCAATGAAGAGGTCAGGGGTTCGAATCCCCTCAGGTCCACATTTTCCGAGGCTCTCGGTCCGGCTGTCGCTTCCGTCGAGTCGAGCCGGCCGCGCTACGCTCTTCTCACCCGCTCGGGGCAGAAGGAGCACTCATGGCCGAGACGTCTGGCGCCGAAGCGCGTTCGCGCGACATCCGCGACATCGTCGCCGTCGTGCTGCTGTCGACCATGGCCGTGTTGACCGCCTGGTGCGGATTCCAGGCGTCCAAGTGGGGCGGCGAGATGTCGATCGCCTTCAGCCAGGCCTCCAGCGCGCGTGTGCAGGCGACGAACTTCGACGGCCAGGCGCGCGACCAGCGGCAGTTCGACCTGACGGTCTATGCCTCGTGGGTCGAGGCGCAGGCCGCCGGTCAGGAGGAGCTCGCCGCGTACATCGAAGAGCGCTTCCAGCCGGAATTCCGCGTCGCCTTCGACGCGTGGCAGGCGGAGGGTGCAGACGAGGGCGGCCCCTTCGTGCAGGAGGAGTACGTTCCTGCGGGCTCCGTCGAGGCGGCGGAGTACTCCGCCCTCGCCGACGCGAAGTTCGCCGAGGCGCTGGAGAACAATCAGCGGGGCGACAACTACTCCCTGCTGACGGTGCTCTTCGCGCTGGTGCTGTTCCTCACGGCGATGTCGCAGCGCAACATCGCCGTGTGGGCATCGCGCACCTTCCTGGGCCTGGCGATCGTCGTCGGGATCGCGGGCATCGTGATCCTCCTGACCTTCCCGATCAAGGTCTGATCGGCCCGACCCGGCGTCAGACCGGCAGTGCCGGGTCGTCGGCTCGAGCGCGCAGGCGCTCGCCGGCGATCTCCTCCGCCGCGACCAGGGGAGTGACGCCCGAAGCGGCGGCGGCGTCGAACACCCGGCGCATGGTCTCACCCACTCCGGCGACGCGGTCCATGATCTCGGCTCGCGTGCCGCGGCTCTTCGCCTCGAGATCGAGGTAGATCACGCCACCGGCGTTGGCGACGAAGTCCGGAGCGTAGAGGATGCCGCGCGCCGCGAGCCGGTCGGCTCCGGACCGCGTGGCGAGCGGGTTGTTGGCGGGGCCGCACACAGCGCGGGCCGCGAGGGCGTCGATGACTGGGTCGGTGAGCAGGCCGCCAATGCCGGCGGGTACGAAGACGTCGGCATCGATCAGATGCTCACTTCCCGGTTCGACCCACTGCGCTTCCAGCTGGAGCGCCAGGTCCCGTTTGGCGGGGTTCACGTCTGTCACCGTGAGGACGGCTCCCTCGGCGGCCAGCCGGAGGGCCAGACGGCTGCCGACCTGGCCGAGCCCGGAGACGGTGATGCGCCGCTGTGCGACCTCCGCGGATCCCGTGCTGCGCTCCAGGGTCGCGCGGATCGCCTCGTACACGCCGATGCTGGTCGGTCCGGCCGGTTCGCCGGAACCGCCGACGCTGTCGGGCAGGCCGACCACGTGCGTCGTGCGTTCGCTCACCACGAGCATGTCGTCCGTGGTGCTGCCCACGTCCTCCGCCGTGCGGTACCGCCCGCCGAACGACTCGACGACGTCGCCGAGATCGAGGAACGCGTCGCGTCGTCGGCCGGCATCGAGCGCGTCTTCCGGCGACAGCGCGATGACGGCTTTGCCGCCGCCGGCATCGAGGCCCGCAGCCGCGTTCTTCAGGGTCATCGCCGACGAGAGCCGGAGCACGTCGCCGAGGGCGTCGCTCCAGTGCGGGTAGCGCCACAGGCGTGCGCCGCCGAGGGCGGATCCCAGGGTCGACGAATGGAGGGCGACGGCGACGAACAGGCCGCTGCGCGGGCCCGTGGTCACCTCCACGCGTTCGTGGGTGAAGTCGGGCAGGGGCAGGATGTGCGTCATTGCTCTTCTCTTTCGGCCGGCCTTGTGGGCTGCGCTCAACGGCGTCGCGGCGTTGCGACCCCGTCATCCCATTCTGCCTCCTCCCTCCGTCGGCGGCGAGGGTCGGCGCTACGCTGTGGCCATGACAGACCTTCCCGCCCGCAGCCAGCTCGTCCGCGACCGCCTGCGCGAAGAGGGGATCGAGGGAGAGATCATCGTGCTCCCGGACGCCGCCTCGACGGCGCCGCTGGCCGCCGCGGCGCTCGGCGTCGAGGTGGGCGCCATCGCCAACAGCCTCGTGTTCTGGAGCGACGACGGTCCGCTCCTGGTCATGACCAGCGGCGCGCACCGCGTGGACACCGCCGCCCTGTCGGAGCGCCTGGCGATACCCGGGATCACCCGCGCCACGGCGCAGCAGGTTCGGGAAGCCACCGGGCAGGCGATCGGCGGCGTCGCGCCGTGCGGCCATCCGGAGCGTCTGCGCACCGTCGTCGACCAGGATCTCGCAGCATTCGACGAGATCTGGGCGGCGGGCGGCACCCCGCACACCGTCTTCCCGATGACCTTCGATCAGCTCGTGCGGGTGACCGGCGGCACGGTCTGCCGCGTGGACTGACCGCCCCGCCGGTCGACGTCAGCCCTCGCCGAGGCGGAAACGCAGAGTCTGCGCCCGCCGAGCAGCGCTTCCCCTTTCGCTCCGCAGTCACAATCTGCGGGTCGTCCCGCCCTGGACCCGCATGAAGTGACTGCGGAACGCTTCCTCTTCCGCTCCGCAGTCACAACCTGCGGGTCGTTCCGCCCCGGACCCGCATGGAGTGACTGCGGAGCGACGGAGGACACGACACGGGACCGGCCCACGGGGCGATCGAAGAGACCTGACGACGCTCAGGTCAGCGTGGCACCAGGTGGTCCCACGAGACGGGGTCGACCGCTGCGACGACGGCCCAGTCGTCGGTCTGCCAGGTGAACGTCGCGATCGCGCAGGTCGGCATCCGGTCGATCCGCCCCCGCGAGAGAAGCGCCGCGAGCTCGGTCATCCCGGGATCATGGGCGACGACCATCACATCGTGCGATCCCGACGCGACGGCCGCGGCGAGCAGCTCGTCGGCCGAGGCGCCGTAGAGGTCGGGATCGAGGCGCACCGTCACGCCGAACCGCTCGGCGAACGCTTCGGCCGTCGTGCGCGCGCGAACCGCCGTGCTCGACAGCAGCACGGCGGGATGCACGCCGGCATCGGCGAGACGTTCGGCCATGAGCGGGGCGTCGTGACGGCCGCGCGCATTCAGGGGACGGTCATGGTCGGACCGCACGGAGTCGGACCAGTCGGATTTCGCGTGGCGGGCGATCGTCAGACGGATCATGGGGCCTCCTCGGTCTCTCTTCCGCACCGGATCGGACGTCACGCCGTGACGTACACCCACGCCGTGCGGCCGCTCTCCACGGCCGCTTCGACGCGACGATACAGCGACACTTCGTATTCGTCTGCCGCGTCGATCTCCTCTTCGCTGAGGTACAGCACGACGCCGGTCACCTTGTCGCGGGGGCTCCCGGTCTCCCGGACGATCGGGTGCACGTCCAGGCCGGACAACCCCGCGACCCGCGCGTCGCCGATATCGGCGTAGTCGACGGTGTAGCCGGGGAGCACATCCTCATCCGACCGCGGCACGCGACCGAACGTGTCCAGCTGCACGTCGCGGTGCTGCAGGGTTCCGTAGCTGAACAGCAGCTGGTCTGCACTCACCCGGCCAGCGTAGCGACACTCATCCCAGGATCGCGTGGGCGACGGTGTAGATCGCCACGCCCGCGAGGGCTCCGATGACGGTGCCGTTCAGCCGGATGTACTGCAGGTCTCGACCGACCATCAGCTCGATCTTGCGGGTCGTGTCCTCGGCATCCCACCGCTCGACCGTGTCGGTGATGATCGACGCGATGTCGTGACGGTGACGGTCGACGACGAACACCACGGCGTCGGTGACCCAGGTATCCACGCGGCGTTGCAGGCCGGCATCGGTGCGCAGGCGCTCGCCGATCTGCGCGAGGGCCTCGGCGGCCCGGCGGCGGAGGTCGCTGCGTTCGTCTTCGAGGGCGGTGAGCAGACCGGCCTTCGCTGTCCCCCACGCGTCCGCCGCGAGCGCGCGCACCCGCGGGCTGTCGAACACGGAGGTCTTCGCGTCCTCGAGTCGGCCGATGGTCACCGGGTCGTTCTGGAGGTTGTCGGCCAGGCGCGACAGGTAGCCGTCGATCGCGTGCCGCGCCTGATGGTCGGGATCCGCACGCACCTTGTCGACGAAGGCGACCGCCTCGTTGTAGACGGTGTCATCGACCAGTCGATGGGCGATCTTCGGCACCCACGACGGCAGGCGGCGGGAGACGAGCCCCGAGAAGGCCGAGCGGTTGGCGTGGAGCCATGCCCCGATCGTGTCGACCGCCAGGTCGACGGCGGGGCGGTGCGCGTCGGCGGCGACCACGCGCTCGAGGCGTTCGCCGAGCGGCGGGCCCCAGTCGGGCTCGATGAGGTGCTCACGGGCGAGCGACTCGATGACGTCGCGCACATCGTCGTCGCTGAGCGCCCGCAGCACTCCGGCGGCAGCGGCCGCCGCCTCCGCCGCCACGCGACGGAAGTTCACCGGATCGACGAGCCACTCGCCCACGCGCGACGCGATCGGCGTCGACTCGAGCTTGTCGCGGACGACGTCGGCGCGCAGGAACTCGGTCTCGACGAATTCCCCCAGGGTGCGCCCGATCTCATCCTTGCGCCGAGGGATGATCGCGGTGTGCGGAATCGGGATTCCGAGCGGATGCCGGAACAGGGCGGTCACGGCGAACCAGTCCGCCAGTGCGCCGACCATGCCCCCCTCGGCGGCGGCCCGCACGTAGGAGAGGGCCGGGATGTCGCGCTCGAAGGCGAAGGCGATCGCGAAGACGAGCGCCATCGCCACGAGGGCTCCCGCTGCGACGGCCTTCATCCGCCGCAGGCCCCGCAGGCGCGCGCGGTCGGCGGGACTCAGGTCGGCCGCCCGGATCGATGCCACCTCAGTCCTCGACCGGACCGAGCAGCGCCGTCGCCACCGCCGCGTGCGCGGATTCGGGGTCGGACGGGTGGAACAGGCCGGCCTGCACGTCGCGGGCCAGACGCGACAGCTCGGAGCCGGAGAAGTAGGAGCTCCCGCCGGCGACGAGCATCGCATCGTCGACGATCCGCTTCGCGGAGGTCACCGCGCGATGCTTCACACCGGCCAGCAGCGAGAACCACCGGTCTCCGTGATCGACCTTCGCCTCGACATCGCGGGCGAGCCGGTCGATCTGCGGCGGGAGGGCGTCGTAGGCGAGGGCCATCTCGGCGATCCGCCATCGGATGTCGGGATCCTGCGTGTAGGCCCTGCCGGACTTCTTCGACCGGCGGGCGCCCGCGGTCTCGATCGCGACGTCGATCGCGCGGCGGGCGATGCCGGTGTAGACGGAGGCCAGCAGGATCTCGAACACGCTGAAGATGCCGAACAGCAGCGGATCCGGGCTCGGTCCAGGGGGCAGGCGGCGCACGACCCGATCGGCCGGCGCCCGCGCGCCCTCCAGGCGGGTCGTGCGGGACTGGGTCGCGCGCATCCCGAGCGTGTCCCAATCGTCGGCGACGACGACGCGGCCCGCCGACTCCTCGTCGCGGGGCACGAACGCGAAGACGATGCGCGGCGCGTCCGGCGAGGTCGTGTCGATTCCGTGCAGACCCAGCTGCGTCCAGGCCGGTGCGAGCGAGGTGAAGATCTTGGTTCCGGTGAACGCGTAGCCGCCGTCCTCGCTCGGTGCTGCGGTGGTGTCGCTTCCGAACAGCACGAGGTCGTTGCCGGCTTCGCTGATGCCGAAGGCGAACAGCTCGCCGGCCGCAGCCCCCTCCTGCACGAAGCGGAGGGTCTCCAGTCCCCGATCGGCGGCGACCTTCGCCACGCCGGTCCAGACCAGGTGCATGTTGACCGCCAGGGCGGTCGCGGGAGCCGCCTCCGCCAGACGCTGCTGGAGCCGGGCGACCTCCGCGAGCGTCCGTCCCGATCCGCCGAGCTCGGCCGGGACCAGCGCGGCCAGGTAGCCCGCGGCCCGGAGGTCGGCGAGGTCGTCGTGGGGGAACGTGTTGTCCCGGTCGTGCGTCGCGGCTCGCGAGCGGATGCGCTCGAGGAGCTCGTCGTCCAGATGATCGGCGGGGTCGAACGCGTCGGCAGCCATGTCGCCATTCTGCCCCTCGCACCGCGGCGAGGGGTCGAGGCGGCGGTGCGGTGTGGGTCATGATGATCGCATGTCTCGGCTCACGCGGATGCTGATCCCCGTCTCCCAGCGCCAGTCGATGGGCGATCTGCTGGAAGCGGTGGATCTCTCCCGCGGCGACGGCGCCGCGAAGCGGAGCGGATTCTTCATCATGCTGGTGCTCTCGGGCGTCATCGCCGTCGCCGGGGTGCTGGCCGACTCCACGGCGACCGTGATCGGGGCGATGATCATCGCGCCGCTGGGCACCCCGATCCTCGGGATCGCGGCGGGCATCGTGACCGGTCACCGCGGCCTCGTGGCCCGGTCCTTCCTGTGGGTCCTGTCGGGACTGCTGATCGTCGTGCTCATCGGAGGGGCGCTGTCCACGTTCATCGCGGACCCGGCCGAACTCGACAGCAACTCGCAGATCAGCGGACGCACCTCGCCGCAGCTGCTGGATCTGCTGGCGGCCCTGGCGACCGGGACCGCCGGAGCGTTCGCGATGACGCGGCGCGACCTCAGTGCCGTGCTGCCCGGCGTCGCGATCGCGATCTCGCTCGTGCCGCCCCTCGGGGTCGTCGGGGTGTGCGCCGGTCAAGGGGCATGGGACGAGGCGTTCGGTGCGCTGCTGCTGTTCGCCTCGAACGTCGTGTCGCTCGTGATCGCCGGCAGCATCGTGTTCACGCTCGCCGGCTACGCTCGGGAGCCCGGTGCATCGCAGACGGCGAACCGTCGCCGCTCCTACGTCGTCGTCGCGGTGCTCTCGGCCGTCATCGTGCTGCCGCTGCTGCTGAACACCGCCGTGACGCTCGCCGTCACCCACTGGACGGGCGTGATCCGCGCCGCCGCCGGCTCGTGGCTGTCCGACGATGAGAATGCCCAGGTGCAGGGGGTGACGTGGACCGCGACCTCCGCGACGATCGAGGTCACGACGGAGGACGGCCGCATCCCGCCGCTCGAGCCGCTGCAGAGTGATCTCGAGGAGGCCGTCCCCGGGTTCATCGATGTCGACGTCGTCGTCTCGCCGGCGGTGGAGCACGACGTCCTTCCGCGCTGACCGGCCCCGCGCGCATCCGTGCGCGGCACAATGGCGTCATGATCTCCACCGAGCTCGCCGTCGCGCTCCGCGACGCCGGACTGATCTGGCGGCCCGCGTCGGGTGACCGCTTCCAGCTGAACGAGCCCGAGTTCGAGGCGGATGTCTTCACGGTCAGCGAGATGACCGTCGAGCCGCGCGAGTACCCGACCGGGCGCATCCTCGCCTTCAACGGCACGACCGAGTGGGCCCTCGACTCCGTCGCTCTCGAAGACGCGCTGTGGCTTCCGCACGAGGCGCAGCTGCGGGAGATGCTGCGGGGAACCTTCCGGAGCCTGCGACGGCTGCCCGACACGCACGAGGTCGAAGTCCGCATCGCCGAGGAGGACCTGGTGTTCGAGCACCCGGAGCCGTGCGACGCCTACGCCCTGGCGGTGCTCGAACTGCTGCGCCGCGTGGCCTGAACGGACCGTCAGAGGATCGTGGAGACGGGCTCGGTGTCCGGAAGAGGCGACGCGTCGCGGCCGCGCAGATCCGGGAACCCGCGCACGAAGACGACCGCGACCACGACGCCGACCACCGCGAAGGCGGCCGCGGCGACGTAGGCGCCCTGAGGGCCGACACCGTCGATGAGGAAGCCGGCGACGGCGGAGCCGGCCGCGGCGCCGATCAGCTGACCGGTGCCGATCCATCCGTACGCCTCGGCGGTGTCGCTGAACTTCACGCTCACGGAGGTCATGGCGAACATGACGGCGAACGCCGGCGCGATTCCGGCTCCGGCCAGCAGGAGGGTGCCGCCCAGCCACCACACGTCGAGGGAGATCATCGTGAGAGCCAGCCCCGCGGCGACGATCGCGAGCCGACGGGCCATGGCCCAGCGCCCGATCGGCAGGTGCCCGAAGCCCAGCCCGCCGGCCAGGCTGCCGATGGCGAACACGGCGAGCACGAGACCCGCCTCGAGGCCGCTGTGACCGAAGGTCGCCACGACGCCGGCCTCGACGGCCGCGCACGCGCCGATGAGGAGGAAGCCGGTGACGGTCGCGAGCACCACGGGAGGCTTGGTCAGCACGATGCCGAGGCGACGACGGCTGCGGGGGATGCGCACGCGACCGAGCTCGGGTGAGGAGATGAACCACGCACCGCCGCCGACGAGGATCACCACGACCAGCAGCAGGCCCTCGACGGTGCCGACCTGGGTGGAGACGAAGGTGATGACCACCGGGGCGAAGATCCAGATGATCTCCTGCAGCGATGCATCCAGCGAGAAGAGCGGGGTCAGCTGTCGCGAGTTGACCATCTTGGGATAGATGGTGCGCACCGCCGACTGCACCGGGGGCGTCGCGAGGCCGGAGAGCAGGCCGAGGGCCATGTAGGCGGGCACGGCCATCTCGACGAGGGCGATCGTGGCGATGGATGCGGCGCACACCACGAGGGTGAGGGTGAGGACGCGTCGCATGCCCCAGCGCCCCATCCAGCGGCTGGTGACGGGGCCGGCGACGCCCTGGCCGATGGATGCCGCCGCGAGCACGAGACCGGCGGCCCCGTAGGAGTCGGTCACCTGCTCGACGTGGAGGAGGAGTGCGAGGCTCGCCATGCCGTTGGGGAACCGCGCCGTCAGCTGCGCGGCGATGATGCGCGCCACGCCCGGTGTGCGCAGCAGTTCCCGGTATCCCGCCACGGATAAACGATACGCGCTGCCGGTCGCCCTCCCGTCGTCGGAACGGCGCACGGGCTCGGGCGACACGCCGGGCGGGTTCTCCACAGCCTGTGGGATGTCGGAGGCGCCGATTAGCGTGCGAGCTGTGGATGGCGCCGAAGGCGCGCTCCGATTCGGGCGGGAATCTGCGGTTCTCGACCGCTCGACGTGCTCGTCGGGCTGTGGATGAAACGGTGGAGAACCTGTGGTGGGGGTGTTGATGACGAAGGAAAATCACACCGATGTAACTACTATCCCTTGTGGTGCTATCCAATGTCGGTACCCATATGTAGTATTGAGGTCCCGGTGGGGCGCCGCCGGCGACATCACCGGATGTGAGGGGAGAAAAGGGTAAGAATGGCGATCACGGTCTACACCAAGCCGTCCTGCGTGCAGTGCACCGCGACCTATCGGGCACTGGATTCCAAGGGCATCGAATACGAGGTTCTCGACCTGTCGGAGGACCCTTCGGCCCTCGAGCAGGTGAAGGCGCTGGGCTACCTCCAGGCGCCGGTCGTCATCACCGATGAGGACCACTGGTCGGGCTTCCGTCCCGACAAGATCGACGAGCTCGCCGGCCGTCTGGTCTGACCCGTGGCAACCGCCGTCGCAGATCGGCGCGGCGCGGTTGCCGACCGGGCCGCCGCGCCCCTGCTCGTCTACTTCTCGAGCGTGTCGGGAAACACGACGCGCTTCGTCGAGAAGCTGGGCATGCGGGCGATGCGCATCCCTCTCCATTCCTCGGAGGCCTCACCGCACATCGAGGAGCCGTACGTTCTGATCACCCCCACGTACGGGGGAGGCCAGGGCCGCGGCGAGGAGAAGGGAGCCGTCCCGAAGCAGGTCATCCGGTTCCTCAACGACGAGGGCAACCGCGGGTGGCTTCGGGGCGTCATCTCCACCGGGAACACCAACTTCGGTGAGCACTTCGGGCTCGCCGGTGACATCATCAGCCGCAAGTGCCGCGTGCCGCACTTGTATCGCATAGAGCTCTTCGGCACGCCAGAGGACATCGATCGCGTCAGCGAGGGATTGGAACGATGGTGGAAGCAGCACTGACCGAGACCGACTTCAAGAGCAACCCGCGGTTCGAGGGGCAGGATTATCACTCCCTCAACGCGATGCTGAACCTGTACGACGCCGACGGGAACATCCAGTTCGACGCGGACAAGCGTGCCGCGCGGGAGTACTTCCTGCAGCATGTCAACCAGAACACCGTGTTCTTCCACTCCCTCAAGGAGCGGCTGGACTACCTGGTCGACAAGGAGTACTACGAGGGCTCCGTGCTCGAGAAGTACCCGTTCGAGTTCATCCAGCAGCTCAACGATCTCGCCTACGCGCGCAAGTTCCGGTTCGAGACCTTCCTGGGTGCGTTCAAGTACTACACGAGCTACACGCTGAAGACCTTCGACGGCAAGCGCTACCTCGAACGCTTCGAAGACCGCGTCGTGATGACCGCCCTCGGTCTGGCCGACGGCGACCAGAAGCTGGCCACGGAGCTGGTCGAGGAGATCATCGCCGGTCGCTTCCAGCCCGCCACGCCCACCTTCCTCAACACCGGCAAGGCGCAGCGCGGTGAACTCGTCTCGTGCTTCCTGCTGCGCATCGAAGACAACATGGAGTCGATCGCCCGCGGCATCAACTCGGCTCTGCAGCTGTCCAAGCGCGGCGGCGGCGTGGCACTGCTGCTGTCGAACATCCGCGAGGCCGGCGCACCGATCAAGCAGATCGAGAACCAGTCCAGCGGCATCATCCCCGTCATGAAGCTGCTCGAAGACAGCTTCAGCTACGCCAACCAGCTCGGGGCTCGTCAGGGTGCCGGTGCGGTCTACCTCAACGCCCACCACCCCGACATCATGCGGTTCCTCGACACCAAGCGTGAGAACGCCGACGAGAAGATCCGCATCAAGACGCTGTCGCTGGGTGTGGTCGTGCCGGACATCACGTTCGAGCTCGCCAAGAACGGCGAGGACATGTACCTCTTCTCGCCCTACGACGTCGAGCGCGTCTACGGGGTGCCCTTCGGTGACATCTCGGTCACCGAGAAGTACCGCGAGATGGTCGACGATCCGCGCATCAAGAAGACGAAGATCAACGCGCGCGAGTTCTTCCAGACGATCGCCGAGATCCAGTTCGAGTCCGGCTACCCGTACATCATGTTCGAGGACACGGTGAACAAGGCCAACCCGATCAAGGGTCGGATCAACATGTCCAACCTGTGCTCGGAGATCCTTCAGGTCAACACCCCGACGACCTACAACGACGATCTGTCGTACGACCAGATCGGCAAGGACATCTCCTGCAACCTGGGGTCGATGAACATCGCCCTGGCGATGGACGGGGGTGACCTCGGCAAGACCGTCGACACCGCGATCCGCGCGCTCACGGCCGTCAGCGACCAGAGCCACATCCGCTCCGTCCGTTCGATCGAGGACGGCAACGACCGCTCGCACGCGATCGGTCTGGGGCAGATGAACCTGCACGGCTACCTCGCCCGCGAGCACGTCCACTACGGGTCCGACGAGGGCCTGGACTTCACGAACATCTACTTCTACACGGTGCTCTTCCACGCGCTGAGTGCGTCGAACGCCATCGCCAAGGAGCGGGGAACGACCTTCGACGGATTCCGTGACTCGACCTACGCGTCGGGAGAGTTCTTCGACAAGTACACCGAGCAGGAGTGGGCTCCGCAGACCGAGAAGGTCAAGGAGCTGTTCGCGGGCATGTCGATCCCCACGCAGGACGACTGGCGGGCCCTGAAGGCCAGCGTCATGGAGCACGGGATCTACAACCAGAACCTGCAGGCGGTGCCGCCGACCGGGTCGATCTCGTACATCAACAACTCCACGTCGTCCATCCACCCGATCGCGTCGAAGATCGAGATCCGCAAGGAAGGCAAGCTCGGACGCGTCTATTACCCGGCGCCGTTCATGACGAACGACAACCTGGAGTACTACCAGGACGCGTACGAGATCGGCTACGAGAAGGTCATCGACACGTACGCCGCCGCCACCCAGCACGTCGACCAGGGCCTGTCGCTGACACTGTTCTTCAAGGACACCGTCACCACCCGCGACATCAATAAGGCTCAGATCTACGCGTGGCGCAAGGGGATCAAGACGATCTACTACATCCGCCTGCGCCAGCTCGCGCTCGAGGGCACGGAGCTCGACACCTGCGTCAGCTGCACGCTCTGACAGGACGTCCGCATGATCGCCAGCCCGGATGGCGCGCACGCCAACTGGCCCTTCATGGGGTCGATCTATGGCGTCAGCGAACGGGGATCGTCCGAGGTTCGATACGTCGGTCTGACGACGAAGCTCGTGAGTCGCAGAAGGATCGAGCACTGGAAGTCGGCGGAAGCCGGCCGAAGGACTCCCTTCGCAGACTGGCTCCGGTCCAGGCGCGATCGTGAGGTGGTCGTCTTTCGTTCGTTGGAGGTGATCATGGGGACTGAGTTGAGTGAACTCGGTAACGCTGAGCAGCGGTGGATCTCGCACTTCCGCGCGTCCGGCCATCGACTCCTGAACGTGACGGACGGTGGCCTGGGCCCAAGGGGGTACGTCTGGACGGTGGAGCAGCGGGCTGCTGCGAGCCTGCGGAGCAAGGGGCGAAAGCACCCCAACCCGCTGCGCGGTGAGGACAACCCGATGTGGGGTCGGCGACACAGCGACGAACAGAAGGCGATCTGGTCAGAGCTCCGGCGTGGATCCATCACAGGCGAGAAGAACCCGAATTGGAATCGCCGCGGGGCGGATCATCCGTCGTTCGGTCGTACGTGGACGGATGAGCAGCGTGAGCGCCTCTCGGCGTCGCGCCGAGGAGAGAAGAATCCCAACTTCGGCAAGACGGCGAGCGAGGAGACACGGGCCAAGATGTCGGCGGCGCGTCGCGGCCGCCCAATGCCCTCGAGTGTGCGCAGCGCCCACACGAGACATCACACCAACAAAGGAATCGTCTCGGAAACATGCCGGCACTGCCGAGACGACCAGTTGAACAGCAATTCAGAGGAATGACGACATGACGGAAAAGCTCAAGCTCCTGAACGAGGTCCAGGCGATCAACTGGAACCGCATCCAGGACGACAAGGACCTCGAGGTGTGGAACCGCCTCGTGAACAACTTCTGGCTTCCCGAGAAGGTGCCGCTGTCCAACGACATCCAGTCGTGGAACACGCTCACCCCCGAGGAGCAGACGCTGACGATGCGGGTGTTCACCGGCCTCACCCTCCTGGACACGATCCAGGGGACGGTCGGGGCGGTGTCGCTGATCCCCGACGCGCTCACCCCGCACGAGGAGGCCGTCTACACGAATATCGCGTTCATGGAGTCGGTGCACGCCAAGAGCTACTCCTCGATCTTCTCGACGCTGTGCTCGACGAAGGAGATCGACGAGGCGTTCCGGTGGTCGATCGAGAACCCGAACCTTCAGAAGAAGGCTCAGATCGTCATGGAGTACTACCGTGGCGACGAGCCGCTGAAGCGCAAGGTGGCCTCGACGCTGCTGGAGTCCTTCCTCTTCTACTCCGGCTTCTACCTGCCCATGCACTGGTCGTCGCGGGCGAAGCTCACCAACACCGCCGACCTCATCCGCCTCATCATCCGCGACGAGGCCGTGCACGGCTACTACATCGGCTACAAGTTCCAGAAGGGACTCGAGAAGGTCGACGAGGCCTCCCGGCAGGACATCAAGGACTACACGTTTTCGCTGCTGTACGAGCTCTACGACAACGAGGTGCAGTACACGCAGGACCTCTACGACGGCGTCGGCCTCACCGAAGACGTCAAGAAGTTTCTGCACTACAACGCCAACAAGGCGCTGATGAACCTCGGGTACGAGGCGATGTTCCCGTCGAGCGTCACCGACGTGAACGCAGCCATTCTGTCGGCCCTGTCGCCGAACGCCGACGAGAACCACGACTTCTTCTCGGGGTCGGGCTCGTCGTACGTCATCGGCAAAGCCGAGGCGACCGAAGACGAGGACTGGGACTTCTAGCTCCCAGATTTGGTGACAGCCCGTAGGGGCTGGTGAGGGGCTCGGAACTGCAGGTTTCTGCAGGCCGGGCCCCTTTTCGTGCCCTCTGTCAACGAGACAGAGGAGGACACAGATGAACACCAGTACCCGTTCCGTGGGGCATGACGGGGGCACGAACGCACCTGAGACATGGGTGAGGGGGTGCCTGCCGAGCGGAAAACAGGTTCGGCATGCCCCTGATGTCGTGCCCCAGCGTGCCCCACAAGATGCTCTGAACGGCCCGAGATCCGCGAGATTCTGCGGGTTTTGCCGCCTTTGCTCCGCAGGGGGCACGAGGGGGCACAACCGCCCGCGAGAGTCCAATAGAGTCCACGGGAGAGCATCATGAGCACTCAGGAAAGAGAGAAATCCGCCAAGAAGCGCGAGGCATGGGGGCGGCTGCGGAAGCTTCCGTCGGGGCGCTGGCAAGCCCGCTATCCAGGACCGGACGGCGAGATGCACACGGCCCGCACGGACGACGACAAACCGTTGACGTTTATGACGAAGACCGATGCGCGGACGTGGCTCGCCGGAGTGCACACGAAGATCGCGCGCGAGCTGTGGGAGCCCCCGGCGGTACTCGCCGCGCGGCTGCGGGCGGAGGCCGAAGCAGACGAAGCCCGGTCGATCGGCTTCGCAGAATATTCCGAGCGCTGGATCGAGATGATCCGCACGCGACCGGGGCGCAGCGGTAAGAGGCGCGCGGCAGGAACCGTTCGTTCCTACCAGAGCAAGGTCACCGGATACCTTGTTCCTGAGTTCGGAGACACGCCTATCCGTGATATCGATGTGACTCGAATCAACGAGATGACCGACCGCTTGGACAAGATCCCATCGCCGCTCAATCCCAAGTCGAAGTTCAACTGCATTACGCAGCCGGTGCTGATCGTCTTGATGATGATCCTGCGCCAGGCCGCGCGAGACAGCATCATCTCGGCCGCGCCAAACATCTCGATTCCGAAACAGACCTCGGTGCGACACGATGCAGACCATGACCCCGATGAGGACGTGGCGGGTCTGTCCGATAAACGGTGGATCTGGTCGGGCGGTCACTAGTTGATTCGGCCTTCGAAGGCGATAGCGAACGCGTTCAGCGCGGGCTTCCACCTCGTCGCCCAGCGTGCCCTGCCTCGACCTGTGGGGTCAAGTGAGCGGGTCACGAGGTAGAGACACTTCAGTGCGGCGGCATCGTTCGGGAAGTGCCCGCGGGCGCGCACCGCGCGCCGGTATCTCGCGTTGAGCGACTCGATCGCGTTCGTCGAGCAGATGATGCGGCGGATCTCGACGACCCAGTCCAGGAACGGCACGAACTCGGCCCACGCGTTCTGCCACAGTTTGCTGATCGCCGGGTACTGCTGCCCCCACTTCGTGTCGAACTCGCGGAACCGTTCCGCCGCGGCGGCCTCGGTCGGGGCGGTGTACACGGGGCGGAGGTCTTTGCCCATCTCTTCCCAGTAGTGCCGGGACGCGAACCGGAACGTGTTCCGGATCAGGTGGATGATGCAGGTCTGCACCGTCGCGAGCGGCCAGGCCGTGTTGATCGATTCCGGCAACCCCTTGAGCCCGTCGCAGACGACGATGCACACGTCCTCGGCGCCGCGGTTCTTGATCTCGGTGAGTACGCCGAGCCAGAACTTCGCGCCCTCGCCGCCGTCGCCGGCCCAGATCCCGAGGATGTCCCTCTCGCCGTTCACGGTGACGCCCACGGCGAGATAGAACGGTTTGTTGCGCACCTGCCCGTCTCGGACCTTCACGACCAGCGCGTCGATGAACACCACCGGGTAGACGCGATCCAGCGGCCGGTTCGCCCACTCGGTCATCTCGTCGATCACCTTGTCCGTGATCCTCGAGATCGTGTCCTTCGACACGGAGGCGCCGTAGACGTCGGTGAAGTGCGCGGCGACCTCCCCGGTCGTCAGCCCGCGCGCGGTCAACGACAACACGATCTCGTCGACCCCGGTCAGCCGCCGCTGTCGCTTCTTCACGATCTTCGGTTCGAATGACCCGTCCCGATCCCTGGGCACGTCGATCTGCACCGCGCCGACTTCGGTGAGCACCGTCTTCGATCTCGTGCCGTTGCGGGCATTGTCGGTGACGCCGTTGCCGTGCTTCTCGTATCCGAGGTGCTCGGTCATCTCCGCCTCGAGCGCGGTCTCCAGCACCCGTTTGGTCAGCCCGTTCAACAACCCGTCGGGGCCGACGAGGTCGACTCCCTGTTCCTTCGCCTGCTTCAACAGCTGCTCCGCGAGCTGCTGCTCGTCGATGATCGCTCCCGTCACAGGATCGATCATCTCGATGACATCGGTCATCGCCCTTCCTTTCGGTCAGGCCCGACCAGATCCACCGTTAATCAGACACTCCCGGTTTTCAGTCAACCACTCCGGCAGCGTAAGGACCCCGCTCCCGTAAAGCATCATTGATCCAGCGGTTGTACTAGCGTGGGTGCCGAGGTGAGCGATGACGGGTGCACGGACCAGGGAGTGGGGCGAGCTCGAGCGTGAGCTGCTGCGGCTGCTGCGGGGGCAGGAGGAACCTCTTAGTGCTCGCCAGTTGCAGGAGTTGTTCTCGGGGCCTGTGCCTGCGTACACGACGTTGATGACCGCACTGACCCGGCTGGAGCGCAAGGGTCAAGTGCTGCGCATCGAGCAGTCGCCTAGGAAGGTGCGTTTTTCGGTACCGCGACCGGATGGCAAGGACGCGTGCGCGTCGATGATCTCCACCCTCGACCAGGCGGAGGATCGGAAGGCAGCGTTGCTGGCATTCGCGGGCAACCTGGACGCGCAGGACATCGCGCTGTTGCGGTCGGTGTTCCCTGACACGGGCCGTCCGCGGTGACAGGCGAAGGCCTGTTGCTTTTCGTGGCAGCGTGCGCGGGCGCCGCGGTGCTGACGGCGGTGTTGAGCCCGCTGGTGCTGACGGTGGGACGGTGGCAGTTGCTGCACCCGCGGGCGGCGCTGACCGCGTGGTTCGTAGCATTCTTCCTCGGGCTGAGTCTGGCCGCCGCCGCAGTGATGGGCAGTGTCGTGGCGGCCGTGACCGTCTCGGAGGTGGCCTCGCACGGTCAGGCTGTGCTGGTGACGGCGAGCGGGTGGCTGGGCCTGGGGGCTTTCGGGGCGGTGATCGCGTTCGTGGCCACGTCGGCTGCGGCATCGACCGGCGTCGGACAGTCAAGTCAGGTGGCGGCGGCGGTGGCCCGATCGCGGGAGGAGCGGGACGGGTTCACCCTGGTACGGTTCCGCGGCGACCAGCTCATCGCGTGCGCTGTCCCCGGGAAGCACCCGGAGATTCTCCTCTCCACGGCGATGGAGGAGACGCTCACGGTATCGCAGCTGCAGGCGGTCCTCGCGCATGAGTACGCGCATCTGCGGCAACGGCACGGGTGGGCGGTCCGGATCGCGCAGATCAATGCGTTGTGCCTGTCCCGCGTCCGGCCGGGGCGCGCACTGCAGCGAGCGACCGTGCTGCTGATCGAGTTGGCCGCGGATGACGCGGCCGCCCGGCAGGCCGGCGCTGCTCATCTTGCCAACGCGCTGACCGTCCTCGCGAACGCGGCCGGTGATGAGAGTATGCACCTGCGTGCCGTCCGCCTCACTGCTCGCCGCTGGCCGTCCGCGGCGCGTCGGCGGTTGCCGCAGGCGATTCGGATCCTCCCCACGTGACGGAGGGCACCGCAGATCGCATCGAACAGCTCCGGACAGTGGCAGGGCTCGGGACTCCCCATCGGTGACGTCGTCGCGCAGACGTCCAGACAAGCACTGAGGCGGGCGCGACTGCCCGTAACTCACCCTCGCGTCGCCGGTTCCAGTGAGAACGCCCGTCGAATCCCCCTGGCTCCACGGGTCGTCCTGACCAAGCGATCTTGGACATCTTGTAGAGTTAGGGGGGCGTGTGACGGGAGGATGTAATGGGTATAGATGAGTCCGAGTTCGTGGTGAACGGGATGACCTGCGCGCACTGCGAGCAGGCGCTGCGGACGGCACTGAGCGAGGTGCCGGGGGTCGTCCGGGTGGAAGCGGATGCCACGTCCGGCCGGGTCCGGCTGCAGCAGACGGGCCCGGTGGCACACGCCGCCGTCGAATCGGCGGTCACGGAGGCCGGCTACTCGGTGCTCTCATGGGCGACCGACCGGTTGTGACCGTCGCACCTCCGCCCGTACCCGGCGTCGCACCGGTGTCCGACCCCCCGGTCAGACGCCTCGGCCGGTGGCCGCTGGTCCTGCTCACCGTCTTCGTGGTGATGTTGTCGGTGGCGCCGGCGGTGGTGACCACGATCCTCGCCGGTGAGGCTCCGTACGACCGGATCTTCGTCAGCTTCCCGGGTCTGGATGTGGCGATCTCCACCGCGGCCGGGCAGGGGGTCGCGGACCTGTCCTCGACCGTCACGGTCGGTGCGGTGTTGTGGATTCTGTTCTTCCGCAACGTGCGCGGGCGGGATGCGTCCCGGATGGCCGGGTCGGTCGAGCTGACGGTGCTGCAGGTCGCGTCGGCGGCGTGGGCAACATCGGCCGGCGCGATGATCGTCTTGGAGATGCTGGACAGCAGCGGCATCCCGTTCTCCCGACTCGGCGAGCCGGGGGCGATGTCGTTCCTGTATGACGCGAGCGCGTTCCCGCGAGCGTGGACGGTCGCGTTCGTCGCGGCGATGGTGACGTTCGGGGCGAGCATGTTCACCGAACGGTGGACGGGGCTACTGATCCCGTTGTGGGCGTCCGTGTTCGGGGTGCTCGCACCGGTGGCGGTCGGACAGATCCTGGTCGGCCCGAACCACGACTTCGGCAGCGACGCGGGCATCTACCAGACGCTGCTGACCAGTGCGGCGTTCGGGCTGCTGCTGGTCGGCGCGGCCCGGGTCCTGACCGGTCGGCTCATCGACCCGTTGATTCTGTGGCGGCTAGGAAAGACACTGGCGGTGCTGCTGCCGGTCATCGTGGCCAGCGACCTGCTGCTGGCGTGGTTCAAGCTCGCCGGAACCGGGCTGCTAGAGTCGGTCACCGGCTGGCAGATCCTTATTCGGGGTCTCTTCCTGCTGGGCGTGGTGTCCATCACCGCGACCGGATGGGTGTGGGGGCGGCGCGGACGGTTGACCGCGCACCGGATCACCGGGCTGCTAGTGGTAACGACGGTCATGATCGGCGGATGGCTCGGTGTGACCACTGCGATGACCCGGATCCCGCCGCCGCAGTATTTCGCGCCGACGAGCATCTCGCAGGTGTTCCTCGGGTTCGAGGTCCTCGACCCGCCGACAGCGCTGGTGCTGTTCACGCAGTGGCGGCCGAACATCCTGTTCCTCGTCGCCGCGATCGCCGCGGTGACGGTGTACCTGTGGGCGGTGCGGCGTGTGCGGCTACGTGGCGACGCATGGCCGGCGGGGCGGACGGCCGCCTGGGTCGCCGGGTGGGCGGTGGTGGTCTTCGTTACCAGCTCGGGGTTCGGGAAGTACTCCGCCCCGGACTTCGGGGTGCACATGATCGTGCACATGAGCCTGAACATGGCCGCCCCGATCCTGTTGGTCCTCGGCGGGGTGATCACGCTGCTGCTGCGCGCGACCCGCTCCGACCCCGCCCGGCCGGTGGGAATGCACGATTGGATCACGTGGGTGCTGCACTGGCCGGTGCTGCGGTTCGTGTTCAACCCGCTGATCGTGTTCATTCTGTTCGTCGGCTCCTACTACGGCCTGTACTTCACCGGCATCTTCGGGGAGTTCATGCGTTTCCATTGGGCGCATCAGCTGATGAACGTGCACTTCCTGATCGCCGGGTACCTGTTCTACGCGCTCGTGATCGGCGTCGACCGGCCACCGCGGCCACTGCCCCACATCGGCAAGCTCGGGTTCGTGCTCGCCGCGATGCCGTTCCACGCGTTCTTCGGGGTGATCCTGATGACCGGGAACATGCTGATCGCCGAGGACTTCTACCGCTATTTCGGGTTGCCCTGGTCGGACCTGCCCGCCGCGCAGTACTTCGCAGGCGGGGTCGCGTGGGCGGGGGGTGAGATCCCGCTGCTGCTGGTCATCATCGCCCTGGGCATCCAATGGTCCAGGCAGGATGCGAAGGACGCCCGCCGGAAGGATCGGCATCTGGACACCGGCCGCGACGACGAGTTCGACCAGTACAACCGGATGCTCGAGCAGCTGGCCGCGCGCGGTGTCGCGCGGCCAGCGCCCCGAACCGTGGAGGAGAACGACACATGACCACCACGACCACCACGCCGGTGCTGGAGGCGGTGCAGCTAGATGTGTCCGGGATGACCTGCGCGGCCTGCGCGGGCCGGGTCGAGCGTGCACTGAACGGCCTGGACGGGGTGAGCGCAAGCGTGAACTACGCCACCGAACGCGCCCTCGTCACAGGACTCTCCCCGGACCGGGTCGACGAGGCGGTCCGGCGGGTAGAAAAGGCCGGGTACGGGGCGCACCCGCACGATGACGCGGACGACGCCTGGTCGCGGCGCGCCACCGAGGTGCGGATCAGCTCACTGCGACGTCGTCTGCTCGTCTCGGCGATCCTCACCGTCCCCCTGATGGACATCACCATCGTCCTGGCCCTGGTGCCGGGGTGGCGGTTCCCAGGATGGGAATGGGTGTGCGTGCTGTTGGCGCTGCCGATCGTGGGCTGGGCGGCCTGGCCCTTCCACAAGGCGACCCTGCGCAACCTGCGCCACGGCACGGTCAGCATGGACACCCTCGTCTCACTCGGCATCGCCGCATCTTTCGGGTGGGCGGTCGCCACCCTGCTGTTCGGCCTCGGTCAAGGGGGCGCCGGGTACTGGCTCGGGTTCGGGGTGACCCCGGAGGGCGCCAACTCCATCTATCTCGATGTCGCCGCCGGGATGACCACCTTCCAGCTCGCCGGCCGCTACTTCGAGACCCGCTCCCGACGCAAAGCCGGCGACGTGCTCGGCGCGCTGAACCAGCTCGCCGCCACCCACGTCCGCATCCGCACCGACAACACCGAGGAGATCCAGCCGGCGACCGCGCTGCGCGCCGGGGACGTGTTCGTGGTGCTCCCGGGAGAGACCATCCCCGCGGACGGCCTGATCATCGCAGGGGCGGCGGCCGTGGACACCAGCATGCTCACCGGCGAACCCGTCCCCGCCGACCTGACACCGGGAGATGCGGTGGTCGGCGGCACGATCAGCACGGACGGACGGCTGGAGGTGCGGGCGACCTCCGTGGGCGCGCACACTCAACTCGCGCAGATGGCGGCACTCGCGGAGCAGGCTCAGGCCCGCAAAGCCCGGGTGCAGACCCTCGTCGACAAGGTCACCAGCTACTTCGTGCCCGCCGTGATCGTCCTGGCCGTCCTCGTCGCCGCCGGGTGGATGATCGCCGGGACGTCGTTCGAGCAGGCCTTCGGGATCGGGATCTCGGTGCTCATCATCGCCTGCCCCTGTGCCCTCGGGCTCGCGACACCGACCGCGCTGATGGTCGGCATCGGCCGGGGCGCGACACTGGGCATCCTCGTCAAAGGCCAGGACGCGCTTGAAGCCAGCGGCACCATCACCACCGTCGTCCTAGACAAGACAGGGACCCTCACCACCGGGGCGATGACCGCCCACCACCTCGCCCCCGTGGACGGCGTCACCGAACAGGAACTCCTCGGCGTCGCCGCAGCCATCGAACGCGGCTCCGAGCACATCATCGCCCGCGCCATCCTCACCGCTGCGGAGAACCAGGGCATCGAGATCGCCCCCGTGACCGGATTCACCACCCACCCCGGGCGCGGCGCCTCCGGACAGCTCCACGGCGAGCAGATCCTCGTCGGCAGCCGGACGTTCCTCCTCGACCACGCCATCGACGTGCCCGCCGAGCCAGACACCGCCGAGAACACCGACGACGGTGCGGGTCAAGCCGCGGAGACATCCGTGCTCGTGGCACGCGGCGGCGTGCTCCTGGGGCGGATCGGGCTGCGGGACACGATCAAACGCGACGCCCGCACCGCGGTCGCCGCGCTGCACGCCCAAGGTTTGAAGACCGTCCTGCTCACCGGAGACACCCCCGCCGCGGCCGCGAGCGTCGCCGCCCGCCTCGGCATCGACACAGTGCTCGCCGGGGTGCTGCCCGCCGAGAAGGCCGACGCGATCCGCAGCCTGCAGGAGAACGGCGCCCGGGTCGCAATGGTCGGCGATGGCATCAACGACGCCGTCGCCCTCGCCGCCGCCGACCTCGGACTCGCCATGGTCTCCGGCTCCGACATCGCCCTGAAATCCGCCGACATCATCCTCGTCCGCGACGACCTCGCCGTCATCCCCGACGCCATCGGCCTGTCCCGTCGCACCCTACGCACCATCAAGACCAACCTCGGCTGGGCATTCGGATACAACATCGCCGCGATCCCGATCGCCGCCGCCGGACTGCTCAACCCGCTCATCGCCGCCGGCGCGATGGCGCTCTCCTCCGTCCTGGTGGTCTACAACAGTCTCCGGCTGCAGAACTTCCGCCGCACCCCTCGCCGCTGAGCGACCCCCTCGACGTTCGAGAACGACTACAACTTGTAGTAGTCTTTGGGTGTGATCGCTGCTCCGTGGAACATCATCCTGACCATCGCTTTCGTGTTCACCGGCCTGGTCTGCCTGATCGACCTCGCACCCCGGCTGACGAGGACGCGTCGGAAGGGAAAGCCGTTCGACGGGGAGATCCTGGTCGACATCAACCACATCCTGATGTCGGCCGCGATGATCTGGATGTCCTGGTCGATGGAGTCCGAGCTCGCACTCTGGGTGCAGGTCGGGGTTTTCGCGGTGCTCACCCTCGCCCTCGTGCCTTTTCCGGTCCGCGCCCGTACCGCCACAGGGCGCGTCGACCTGGTGGGGCACCTCACCCTGAACGCCGCGATGATCTGGATGCTCGCCGCAATGCCGCTGCTCATGGCCGACATGCACATGCCCATGGATGTGGGTGACGGCGACGCGATGGGCATGGACGGTCAGATGCCGATGGGTGACGCCGCCCCGATGATGATGGGCACCCCGATGTGGGTCGACGTCGTCAACGTTGTCTTCGTCGCGCTCAGCGCCGCGACCATGCTGTGGTGGCTCTTCCGGCTGATCCGTAGTGGCCACCACCGCCTGCACGCCACCTGCCATGCCGTGATGGCTGCCGGCATGGGCGTCATGCTCGTGCTGATGAACGGCTGACCCCGCCGGTCACGTCGCTCGAATCCCCCGACGGCGCAGGCTTCATCTCACGGAGTCTGTTGCGTCCGGCCAGCCCCGCGGCTTCTATCTCCGCTTGGTCGGTCGGGAGGACTCGTCAACGAACGTCGGAGCGGTGCGCATCGTCTCGCGAGGCGGATCGCCCGGAGGACGTCGAGCGACGGGCGGGAAGGTGGGTCATCGCCCGCTCGAGCGGGCCACGCCCGAACAGTAGCGCCCAGACGGTGCGGCCCGTGACGGTTGCGATGGTCAAGGGCCAGAACGGGGCCATGTCACGGAACGCGGCGAGATCGCCGGTGGTGCCCACGCCGATGCTGGCGATCACGGCCCACAGGAGCAGCTGCGCGATGTAGGCGGTCAGCGGCATGCTGCCGGTGGCCCGCAGCGGCAGGGTGATCCAGATCAGTGGTGTGCGACAGGCGAGTAGACAGACACTGATCGCGGCGATGGCGAACCCACCGGAACCGATCACCTCGAGAAGCCCGCTGGAGTGAGGCTCGGCCGTCCACAGCACGTCCCAGAACGCCCCGTCGTCGGGGACGTCCCGCGTGCCGGAGACGGCGTCGAGGCCGTACCCAAGGACCGCGAGAGCTGTGCCGGCACCGAGCATGGCCAGCTGGGTGCGCAGCCGGCGAATGTCGGTGCGGGCGAGCCCGAGCCCGGCGAGCACGAACGCGATCCAGACCGGGAACGGGTAGTACCAACCGAGCAGCCAGGCCGCCATGCGACCGCTGCCGGTCTCCCACCACGGGAACGCGTCGACCCATGCCTGCAGGAAAGGGGTGAGAAGCGCGATCCCTCCCGCGGCGAGCAGCACCTGTCGCGGGCTGAGCGAGAGAAATGGCAGCGCGAGCAGGAAAAGGATCGCGTAAGCGGGCAGGATGATGTAGACCGGGACCCCGAGGCCGAGGAGGACGACACCGATCAGCCAGAGCAGCAGTGACCGGTAGACCAGTCGTGCTCGCAGCGTCGGCAGTTCCGAGGAGGTAGGTCGCCGGGTCCCGCCGGCCATCAGCCCCAGGGAGACACCGGCGAGTGTGGCGAACAGGATCGAGGAGCGATCCTGCACGATGCCCGTCCAGGTTCCCGGATCGCTCCAGACCAGCGGGGTGATCCACAGCAGGTGCGCGGCGAACATTCCCACCACCGCCAGGCCCCGCGCGAGATCGATGCCGGGGATGCGGTCTTGCGCGTGCAGATGCGCCCAATTCACAGCTAAGCGCTCACGGAGCTGCGTCCGTGCGACCTTGGAGACGGGACCGTGCGGTCGGTCGGTGGGAGGCATGGGGTGAAGCGCCCCGGGTTTCGTGGAGGCTCGGTTAGTTGGTTCCGGCCCCGGCGGGGACGTGTTCTTGAGCGTATTCGACCGCTGCCTGGGATGCCCAGTGGACGGCCTCTGCTTCGACGGGCGGGGTCATCCCGATCTCGCCGTGAAGGCGTCGGTGGTTGTACCAGTCGATGTACTCCGCGACGGCGATCTCGACATCGCGGATCGATGCCCAGCCGCCCTTCGGGCGCATGACCGGGTTGCGGATGCACTCGGCTTTGAACAGCGAGTTCAGCGCCTCGGCCATCGCGTTGTCGCACGAATCGCCCTTGGAGCCGACGCTGGCGACCGCGTCGGCTTCGGCGAGGCGTTCGGTGTAGCGGATGGCTCGATATTGAACTCCGCGGTCGGAGTGGTGGATCAGTCCGGACACGTCCTGGCCGGCGCGCTGCCGTTCCCACAAGCCCATGTCCAGTGCGTCGAGAGCGAGATCGGTGCGCATGCTCGTGGAGACCTGCCAGCCCACGACGCGGCGGCTGAACACGTCCAGGACGAACGCGGCGTAGACCCAGCCGGCGTGGGTGCGGATGTAGGTCAGATCTGCGACCCAGAGCTGGTTCGGCGCGGTCGCTTCGAAGCGCCGCTCCACCAGGTCCAGCGGCCGCTCCGTCTCCGCACCGTCGCCGAACGTCGTGCGGCGGGACTTGTCGCGCCGGATCCCTTGGATCCCTTCCTGCCGCATCAGCCGCTCGACCGTGCAGCGGGCCACTTCCACGCCCTGCCGATTCAGTTCGGCGTGGATCTTCCGCACCCCGTAGACGCCAAGGTTCGCCTTATGCGTGACCCGGATGTCGACGGTCAGTGCCGCGTCCCTGACCGCCCTCGCCGACGGCGGGCGGACCTTGGCGGCGTAGTAGGTGCTCGGGGCGATCTGCATACCCGCGTCACGCAGGACACGACAGATCGGCTCGACCCCGAACCGGTCGCGGTGCCCGTCGATGTACTCGACGAGCACCGCGGTGGGCACCTCGGCTACTTCAGCTTGCGGTCGAGCTCCGCCGCCGCGAAAAAAGCCGACGCGGTCTTGAGGATCTCGTTCGCGCGACGCAGCTCCCGCACCTCGCGCTCGAGGTCCGCGATCCGCTGCGCGTCCGCGGTCGTCGTGCCCGGCGCGATGCCGTCGTCGACCTCGGCCTGCCGCACCCAGGTCCGTAACGCTTCCGGATGGATCCCGAGCTGGTCCGCAATCCGCTTGATCGCGCCGACCCTCGACTCAGGATCTCGACGCGCGTCCAACGCCATCCGCATCGCCCGATCCTTCAGCTCCTCGCTGTACTTCCGTGGTGCTGCCATGACTCCCATCCTTCACAGGTTTGAGAGCCTCCATCACACCCGGGGCGCTTCAGGGCTCTCTTCGCAGTTTGAGCGGACGCAGGGGCACCGGACTGTTGCGCGGGGCGCCGGTCCTAGACCGTTCCGGTGCCCAGCAGGGTGCCGATTCCGTAGGTCGCGGCCAGGGCGATGGTGCCGCCGACGACCACACGCACGGCCGCACGGCCCGGCCGGGCCTTGCCGAGTCGGGCACCGAGCGCGCCGGTGACGGCGAGGGCGACGAGCACCAGCACGAAGGTGGTCGGGATGCGGATGCCTGCGGGCAGTAGGAGGATCGCGAGGAAGGGCACGACGCCGCCGAGGAGGAACGCGATCGCGGACGCGGACGCCGCGCCCCATGCGCTGACGACCTCGTCCTCGGCCAGCCGGTGCTCGATGTCGATGTGGGCGGCCAGCGCGTCGCGGGCGGAGAGCTCTTCGGCGACCTTCCGGGCGGTGGGTTCGGTGAGGCCTCGAGCCTGATACGACGCGACCAGTTCCTGGAACTCGGCATCGGGGTCGGCTGCGAGGTGTCCGCGTTCCTCGTCGATGGCGGAGCGTTGACTGTCACGCTGGCTGCTGACGGAGACGTACTCGCCCAGGGCCATCGAGACGGCGCCGCCGACGAGGGCGGCGACACCGGCGGAGAGCAGGGCGGGTTCCCCCGCAGCAGCGCTGGCGACGCCGACGACGACAGTGGCGACGGACACGATCCCGTCGTTGGCGCCGAGGACCCCCGGCACGTAGCTTGTTGAGGCGTTGGACGCGGGTGGCGGAGGGCGTGGGAGTGGTCATGGGTCCTTCTTCCGAATCGTCATGTGTCGCTAGCGCGATCGAGTGGAGCCCGCGTCGTTTCCCCGCATCTTCGGTTCCTCGACTTCTTCAGCGCTGCCGGGGCGTCCGGTAACGGGTCTCTTCTCGGCCACCGGGCTACGCAGAGCCTGAGATCTGCGTAGCCCGGTGTCGACGTGTGTGCTGCCGTGCATGCTGGTTAGTCGCGCCGCAATGGCTCAAGGGCGGTGTCCGGACCGGTCTTGATGCGGACGCTGAGCAGCTTGGTGGAGTTCAGGAACACGAGGATGTCGGGACCGAGGTGGATGATGGCGGCCTGGATCGGGCCGATCCAGCCCAGCAGGGCGGCGGTGATGCCGAGGACGTGGACGACGCCGACGCCGACGAACAGGTTTTCCTGGATGGTGCGGTAGGCCCGGCGGGCGATCGCGCGCACGCCGACGATCTTGCTGAGATCGTCGGTCATGAGAGCGACATCGGCCGCTTCGATGGCGGCCTGCGTGCCGCCGGCACCCATCGCGATCCCGGTCTCGGCGAGGGCCAGCGCGGGGGCGTCGTTGATGCCGTCGCCGACCATCGCGACCCCGTTCTCCACGGGCTTGCATCTGTGTGATGACGCCGACCTTGTCCTCCGGGAGCAGATCGGCGTAGACCTCGTCGATGCCGAGGCTGTCGGCGACGCGACCGGCGACGGCGGCGTTGTCACCGGTGAGCATCGGGATCCGCTTCACACCGTTCACGCGGAGCCCGGCGATGGCTTCTTTCGCCCCGGGCCGGATCTGGTCCTCGAGCTCGAAGCTGCCGATCAGGCGGCCGTCGGCGGCGACGTGGATGATCGTCGTCGCCTCCGCAACGGGCGGCACGTCGATCCCCGCCTCTGTGAGCAGGGCGGCGTTGCCGACGAGCAGGGCACGCCCGTCGACCGTTCCCGTGACACCGCGGCCGGGCACGACTTGGAAATCGGTCGGCTCGGGGATCTCCACGCCGGCCTCACGCACGTAGGCGACGATGGCCTCGGCGAGAGGGTGGCTGGAGCGGCGGTCCAGGCCCGCGGTGAGCCGGAGCAGTTCCTCACGTTCCACAGAGGCGTCGGCGACGCGCACGGCGCTGACCTTCGGGCTGCCGACGGTCAGGGTGCCGGTCTTGTCGAACACGACGGTGGTGGCCCGGGCGAGGCTCTCCAGGTAGATTCCGCCCTTGATCAGGATGCCGCTGCGTGCGGCGCGGGCGATCGCGGCGATGATCACCATCGGGGTCGCCAGCGCCAGTTCGGCGGGCGAGGTGAAGATCATGAGCGTGACGATCATGCTGACGTCCCGGGTGACGAGGAACACCACCACGAGGAACACGATGATCAGCGGGATGAGCCACGCGGCGACCTTGTCCGCGAGCTTCTGCACGGGCGCGCGCGAGTCCTCGGCATCCTCGACGAGGGCCACGATCCGCGCGAACGTGGTCTGCTCCCCGACCGCTTCGGTGCGCACGTCCAGAGCACCGGACTTGAGGATCGTGCCGGCGAACACGCGCGAGCCGGCGGACTTGTCCTTCGGGACGCTCTCACCCGTGACGGATGCCTCGTCCGCGGCGCCGTCCCCGCTGACGACCGTGCCGTCGACGGGGATGCTGTCGCCCGCGCGGACCAGGACGACGTCATCGACGTGCAGTTCCGCGATCGGGACCACGCGCTCCTGCCCGTTCTCGCGGACCCGCGCGACGGTGGGGACCGCGCCGATCAGCCCTTGGATCGATGCGCGCGCCCGATCGGTGTTGAGGTCGGCGATGAACTCGGCGATGAGGATGATCACCATGAGCACGCTTCCCGCGACCTCTTCGCCTCCGACCAGCGCGAAGATCGTCGCGACGGTGACGAACAGTTCCGTGCCGATCTTGCGTTCGGTGAACAGATCGATCAGACCCGTCTTCACCAGCCGGTACAGACCGACCGCGACGGCCACCCACAGCACGGGAACCGGGATGAGCTGCCGCCAGTACAGGAAGGCCACCAACCCGGTCAAGAGGATGCGAGCGACCTCGATCCACCGTTCGCGCGTCATCAACGACATGAACGTCGCGCGGCGTTCCGCGGGACGGGCCGCGGTGTCGGCGGCAAGGGGATCAGTCATGGGCGTCAGTCCTATCTGTCAGCACGATGGTTCGGGGTTCATCGGGTCGGTGCGTGATGCGCTGGCCGACCCTCCAGGTGCACCGCCGCATAATGCAGGGCGATGTTGGCGAGATCTGCGGCGTGTTCATCGACGAGGCGGTAGAGCACACGCTGACCATCTCGCCGACGGTCGACCATCCCGCTGCGCTGCAGCCTGCTCAGATGCTGGGAAACCGTCGGCGCGGGCCGATCCACTCGACTCGCGAGTTCGCCGACCGAGATCTCGGGGTGCTGCGCAAGGGCGAGGACGATGCGGATGCGCGTCTCTTCGGCAAGGGTCCGGAACACATCCACGGCCCCCTCGATCGCACGATCGCCACTGTCCATCGTCGCCTGCGTCATCGGAACATCAATCCTGTTGGACGCGCGTTGCAGACGGGGCGAAGCGGGCCTCCAAGGCCGCGCCATGGGCGGGCAGATCCTCTGCCGTGCTGAGCACCCGCATCGTCTCGCGCACGTGGCGGAGAGCGGCGGCCGGGTAGCGCACGGTCTGCACCGCCCGCAGGAACGTGTGCACGGTGAGCCCGGAGGAGAACGTGGCCGTTCCTCCGGTGGGCAGGACATGGTTGGAGCCGGCGCAGTAATCACCGAGACTCACCGGCGTGGACGCGCCGATGAAGATCGCGCCAGCGTTGCGTACGTGTCCGGCCACCCCGTCGGCATCGTCGCAATGGATCTCGAGATGCTCAGGGGCGTAAGCGTCGCAGACCTCGATGCCGTGCTCGATGTCGTCGACGATCACGATCGCCGACTGCGGACCGGTCAGGGCGGCCCGCACTCGATCCGCATGGGGCGTGAAGGCCACCTGTCGATCCAGTTCCGTCTGCACGGCGAGGGCCAGGGAGGTGGAATCGGTGACCAAGACGGCGGCGGCGTGCTCGTCGTGTTCGGCCTGGCAGATCATGTCGGCAGCAATCAGCATCGGATCGGCGAGAGCATCCGCCAGAATCATCACCTCGGTCGCTCCGGCCTCCATGTCCACCGCGACCGTGTCGCGGACCAGACGCTTCGCGGCCGCGACATACACATTCCCAGGCCCCGTGATCAGATCCACTGGCGCGACGCTCCGCTCCACCGTGGGGTCCTCGATGCCGTACGCGAGAGCGGCGATGGCCTGGGCGCCCCCGATGGCGTAGACCTCGTCAACGCCCAGCATCGCCGCCGTCGCGAGGATCGTCGGGTGCGGGCGACCACCATGCTCGACCTGCGGCGGACTGGCCAACGCGATCGAACGCACACCGGCGACCTGAGCGGGGACCACGTTCATCACCACAGACGACGGGTACACCGCCTTCCCGCCCGGGACGTACACCCCAGCTCGCTCGATGGGGAACCAGTTCAAGGACACCTGCGCGTCTCCCTCGAAGCCCACCACCACCGGCGCGGGCAACTGCGAACTCGCGAACCGACGGGTCCGCTCGATCACCTCCTGCAACGCACCACGAAGCTCCGGCGCAAGCGCGGAGAACGCTTCCGCCAAGGCCTCCGCAGGCACCCGCAGCACCTGCTGCTCCACCCGATCGAACCGGGCCGCGAGCTCAGCCACTGCGGGAAAACCGTCACGCCGCACGTCAGCAATAGTCGAAGACGCCGCGGGAATCACACCCGCTAGATCCACGACAGCGCGCGGCACGGCACGGCGCACCTCATCCCGGGTGGTCAAGTCCCGTGGTGTGGTGTCATTCCGTTGCTTCCTGATGGTGGGTGTTGGTCAGGCGGTGAGGTAGAGCTCGGGGTGGGCGGGTTCGGTGTGCTCGTGGAGGGTGTGGATGAGTTTGCGCATGGAGATGTCGGAGAAGTAGCGGCGTTCGCCGTAGCCCCATTCCTCGTGCTGCTCTTGGAGGACGGCGCCGATCAGGCGGGTGACGCTGGCCTGGTCGGGGAAGATCTGGACGACGTCGGCGCGGCGTTTGATCTCGCGGTTGAGGCGCTCGATGGGGTTGTTCGACCAGACCTTCTGCCAGTGCTCGCGGGGCAACGGCGCGAACCCGGTTAGGTCCGCTTCGGCCGCCTCGAGCATCGTCGCGATCTCGGGAAACGAGCTGCGGAGGCTGTCGGTGACGGCCTTGTATTGCGCGATCACGGCCTCGGTCGTGGTCTGCGCGAAGATCGTCGAGATCAACGCGTTGACCGGCTTCGAACGCGCCGAGCCGAGCTTCTGGGTGACATTGCGGGCGAAGTGAACTCGGCATCTCTGCCACCCGGACCCGGGCAGGATCGCCTTGACCGCGGCCTTCAAGCCAGCGTGCGCGTCGCTGGTGACCAGGGTCACGCCGAGCGGGTCGGCGTCGGTGGCGACTTTCAGGCCGCGGTCGCGGAGGCCGCGGAGAAACTCGGTCCAGAAGTCGGTGGTCTCCGCGTCCCCGAGCGCCATCCCGAGGATCTCCCGGCGTCCTTCGCCGGAGACACCGGTCGCGACGACGAGGGCCTGGGAGACGACCCGGCCGCGGTGGCGGACGTCGAGGTAGGTGGCGTCGAGGAACAGGTACGGGAACCAGGTGTGATCGATCCTGCGGTGCAGGAACTCGTGCACTGACTCGTCGATCTCGGCGCAGATCCGCGAGACCGTCGACCGGGAGATGCCGGTGTCGTTCCCCAACGCCCGCACCAACTGGTCGACCTTGCGGGTGGAGACCCCATCGATCCAGGCCTGGCAGATCACCGCGTAGAGCGCCTTGTCGACCCGGCGGCGCGGGTGCAGCAACGACGGGAAGAACGATCCTTCCCGCAGCTTCGGGATCTGAAGGTCTACTTCCCCGGCCGGGGTCGCGAGGGTCTTCGGGCGGGTCCCGTTGCGACGGGTCTTGCGCTCCGCGGTCCGCTCATAACGGTCAGCACCGATCTTCACCGTCGCTTCCGCGTCGACCAGATCTTGCAGGCCGGCCTGCAGCATCCGACGGAACACGTCCGAATGGGCCAGGTCAGGGTCAGCGAGGACTTCGCCGATCAAGGTCGTCAGGGCAGACTGGTAGTGGGTCATCGTGGGATCTCTGCTTTGCTTCTTGCCGGAAACAATGGTCATCCCACGGTGGCCCTTCATCGTCTACGACGACGAGAACCCCCCGCGGGAATTGACACCACGCTATGGGACTCACCCTCCCGGGTAGCGGAGCTTCCACGAAAACCGATCACGCGCACAGCGACGTTTCCGGATGCGTGAGTCATCGCCGCACTCCCGGGACAGCGGAGCCGGTAGAGGGCGCACACAGAGCCGTAGAAGCGACCTTCGGCTCGAAGATGATGAAGATGATCGTTCCTTCCGTAACAAGAGCCACACCGCGCGGGCGAGGCCGTACAGGCAGGGGGCGCGGAGCATCCCCTCTTTTCTGAGGCAAGGCCTACACGCCAGGGGAGCATCATATCTACGCAGTTACGCAGATAATGAGGAAGGTGAGCGGGTCTCGGATCGTGCAAGAGGTCACGCCGTGGCGCACCCCTCTGCGGATTCTGCAGATCCTGTGCGTATCGGACGGGCGAGCTCGTGAGATCTCGCCCGTCGTCGGCAGCCCGCTCGCGCAGCGCACCACCGTGCCTCACCGCGAGGACGTACGGCCCCGCGTCGCAGTGTGAGGATCGGCTCGATCGGCCGCTGATCATGACAGTCACCGGCATGAGCTGCTCTCCATTCAGGACGGACACACACGTCTGGCACCAGGGTGCCGCGCTCGGGCGCGGAGCGCCCACCTGACTCCCGAGATCGGCCCGTCCGTGACGGTCTCGGGAGGGGCTGTCGTGGTGATGACGATCCGGGTCATGTCGTCCGGCAAGGGGTACGAGTACCTGCTGAAGTCTGTCGTCGCTGGTGACGGCGACCGGGAGATGAGCAGCCCGCTGACCCGGTACTACACCGAGACCGGCTGCCCGCCAGGTACTTGGGTCGGTACCGGCCTGATGAGTCTCGACGACGGACGCACCCCGGCGTCGGCCGAGGGCGACACGGTGACCGAGGAGCACTTGGCGCGGCTGCTGGGTGAGGGCATCCACCCGGTCACCGGGGAACGACTCGGTACCCGGTTTCCGTCGTTGCAGCCGCCGCGCGAACGGATTGCGGCGCGCATTGCACGGCTCGACCCCGACCTGCGCGGTGAGGCGCGGGAGCAAGCGGTGCAACGTATCCGTGAGGAGGAGGTTGCGAAGAAGCCGCGCATCGCCGTTGCAGGGTTCGATCTGACGTTCTCACCGCCGAAGTCGGTCAGCGCGATCTGGGGTGTGGCCGACGCGGGCACGCAAGCCCTGATTGCGCAGGCGCATCACGCCGCGATGCGCGACACAATCGCGTTGCTGGAAGAGCGCGTCGCCGTGACACGGGTCGGCCGGGGCGGTATCGCGCAGATGCCGATCGTGGGTGTGATCGCGACCGCGTTTGACCATTACGACTCCAGAGCAGCGGATCCGCAACTGCATACGCACGTCGTGGTGTCGAACAAGGTGCAGGGCGAGGATGGGCGCTGGCGCACGCTCGACTCGCGCCGATTGCACAAGGCGGCTGTCGCTCTGTCGGAGTCGTACAACGCCTTTGTCACTGATCACACCGCGCGGCTGCTCGGTGTGACGTGGGTGCCCGTCGACCGGGGCAAGGACCGCAACACCGGCTGGGAGATCGCGGGCGTACCAGCGGCGCTGATCGCGGAGTTCTCCCGCCGCACCACCGGCGGCAGCGACGGCGCGGAGGGCATCGAGCAGGTCAAGAACCGGCTGATCGAGCAGTACATCGCCGAGCACGGCAGGCAACCCTCAGCGGCGACGATCGCGAAACTCCGACAGCAGGCGACCTTGGAGACGCGGCCCGAGAAAGAACTGCACTCGCTGGCTGAGCTGACCGCTGACTGGCGGGCGCGGGCCGAGGTGGTGCTCAGCGAGGATGCACCCACTTGGGCGCAGCATCTACTCGACCGGGGTGCGGGCGAGGCTCGGCTGCGTGCGGACGATCTCGGGCTGGAGCAGATCGAGGATCTTGCCTCCGTGGTGCTGATGGAGGTCGCGAACCGGCGCGCAACCTGGGGGCGATGGAACCTGCACGCCGAGACGATGCGACAGATCATGGGCGTCCGGTTCGCAACCACCGACGATCGCATCCGGGTGCTCGATCAGATCGTCGCCCACGCCGAAGCCGAATCGCTGCGGCTCACCCCGGACTACGACCGAGCCGTACCCGCCCACTACGTCGACGGTGAGGGCAACAGGTTCCAACCGGTCGACCAGATCGCGTATTCCAGCCAGAACATCCTCGACGCCGAACAGCGGCTCCTCGCACACAGCCAAGATGACGGTGGCCCGGCGCTGACCGCGCGGCTCGTCGCGCGGCACACTTCCCGCAAGATCGGGGGCGTAAGGCTCGATCCCGACCAGGCCGTCGCTATCACGCGCATCGCCCGTTCCGGGCTGACCCTTGATCTGCTGGTCGGCCCGGCAGGTTCCGGCAAGACCACGGCGCTGCGCGCCCTACACCGGGCGTGGACAGCGGCGCACGGACGCGACTCGGTGATCGGCCTTGCGCCGTCGGCTGCTGCCGCCGAAGTGCTCGGCGACTCGCTCGGCGTGCGGGCAGAGAACACCGCGAAATTCCTCTACGAACACCACCACGGGCGCTGGAACCTCGAAGCCGGGCAGCTCGTGCTCGTGGACGAGTCTTCCTTGGCAGGAACACTCGCGCTCGATCGCATCACCGCGCACGCCGCCGAGGTCGGAGCCAAGGTCGTCCTCATCGGAGACTGGGCGCAACTCTCGGCAGTCGAGACGGGCGGAGCGTTCGGGATGCTCGTCCGCCACCGGCACGCGCTCGTCGATCCTGAAGCATCATCGCGGGAGTTGTTCTATGTGGCGATGACGCGCGGCAAGCACCGCAACCACGCCTACGTCATCGTGCCCGACCCGCACGAGATCGAAGCGCACCTCGACCAGCCCGAACCGCTGACCGTGACAGACCGGCTCGCCAAGGTGCTCGCCCGCACTGATGCTGACCTCTCCGCCACCGAAACCCTGAAGCTCGAGGTCGATCGACACGCCTCGCTGTCCACGCTGCTGGCCGAGTACGACGTGCTCGCCCGCGAAGCACAGACCGAACGATGGGCAACCCTCCTCGATGTCGCACCGTTCCCCGAGAACGTGGCCGACGACGTGTTCACCAGCTCCTACTACGAACGACTCGAAGCAGCCCTCGCCCGCCACGAAGCCGCCGGCCACCTCGCAGCAGCCGCCCTCACTGCCCTCGCACCCCGACTCACGCCCGGCGAAGACCAATCCGATCCCGCCGCGCAGCTCGCCGCCATACTCGACCAAGCCACCCAGAAACTCCCGCCCGGCAAACGAACCAAGGCGCGAGTTGCCGGACTCATCCCCACACCTGCCGAGCCGATCGCCGACGACATGCAGACCGCGCTCACCCAACGGCAGATGCTCATCGAGACTGCCGCGCGCGGACTCCTGCACGACGCCCAGGAAGCGGGAGCCGCATGGGTGACGAAGCTCGGTCAGCCGGGATTACGGATCGAGGCGCGTGAGCGGTGGGAAGCACACGCCGCCACCATCGCGCTGTACGGGTCTGCCCCGAGTTTGGTTGACATCTGATCTGTGAGGATTCGTTCTCGCTGGAAGGATGTTCTTGTGGCAAAGCCCTATCCCCGAGAGTTCCGCGATGATGTCGTGGCCGTGGCCCGGAAGGGTCAAGCGCCGTTGGCGCAGATCGCGAAGGACTTCGGTATCTCCGAAGGATCGCTGAGCAACTGGATGAAGCAGGCCGACGTCGAGGACGGCAAGCGTGCCGGCCTGACCGACGACGAGCGCAAGCAGCTGCGTGAGGCGAACAAGCGGATCCGGCTGTTGGAGCAGGAGAACGAGGTGCTGCGGCGGGCTGCGGCGTATCTGTCGCAGGCGAACCTGCCGGGAAAATAGTCTTCCCGCTCGTCCACGAGATGGCTGCGGCCGGCGCTCCCGTGAGGGTGCCGGTCGCGGTGGCGTTGCGGGTCCTCGGCCTGTCCAGGCAGGGGTACTACCAGTGGCTCAAAGCCCCGGTCTCCGACAGGGACTGGGACGATGCGCACGTGATCGACGTGCTCTACGACCTCCATGCGGACGACGACACCCTCGGGTACCGGTTCCTCACCGACGAGCTCGAGTCCGAGCACGGGGTCACCGCGAGCGAGAACCGGGTGCACCGACTCTGCCGGATCGCGGGGATCCACGCATCGCACCACAAGAAGCGCAGCAAGCCCGGCAGCACCGGACCCGCGCCGCACGACGACCTGCTCGCCGTGGTCGACGAGCACGGTGTCATCCGGCACGAGTTCGTCGCCGACGGGCCGAACAGGGTCTGGCTGTGGGACATCTCGGAACACCCGACCAGAGAAGGCAAGCTCTACATCTGCGCGATCAAGGACGTCTGGTCGAACAAGATCGTCGGCTACTCCATCGACACCCGCATGAAGTCATCTCTCGCGCGGGCGGCGATGCGCAACGCGATCGCGCTGCGCTCACCTGGCGGCACGATCTGCCACTCCGACAGAGGCGGCCAGGGCGGATTCAACTGGTCGTCGCAACACCTCGTGATCGCGGAGGTGTCAGATGGTTCGTCGTCAGCAGGCAGCAGATCGGGCGGAGCGGCCGAAGCTTCGGTCGCCTGGGCATCCGAAGTTCCAGCGGCATGTCGAGGCAGCGTTCTGGGCCGAGATCGCCAAGGGGTTGCTGCCCATCGAGGCTGCTGCCGTGGTCGGCGTGGCGCAAGCGGTCGGTCAGCGGTGGTTCCGCAACGCTGGCGGCATGCCGCCGTTCGACCTGAAGTTCACGCCAACCGGACGCTACCTGTCGTTCGCTGAGCGTGAGGAGATCGCGCTCCTGCGTGCTCAGGGAAGCGGGGTGCGCGAGATCGCCCGAACTATAGGCCGTGACCCGGGGACGATCTCCCGTGAGCTGCGCCGGAATGCGGCCGTCCGCTACGGAAGTCGCGGTATCGAGCATCGGTCGCGCAGTGGAAGGCTGACATGGCCGCGAAGCGTCCGAAGGCGGCGAAGCTGGTCACGAACGCCCGGTTGCATGCCTACGTCCACGAGCGGCTATCCGGGCAGATCACCACACCTGATGGCAAGATCATCGTCGGTCCCGAGCCGCCGCGGTTCACGGGGATCAACAAGCCGCCCGCAAGCATCGCGGGTGGTCGACGGCGTGGAGTCCGGAGCAGATCAGCAACCGACTCAAGGTCGACTTCCCCGATGATGAGTCCATGCGCATCAGCCACGAAGCGATCTACCAGTCGCTCTACATTCAGGGCCGTGGCGCGCTCAAACGCGAGCTCGTCTGGTGTCTGCGCACGGGCCGGGCGCTTCGCGCACCGCGGGAACGCTCACGTCGTAAGACGTGGGCGCACGTCACTCCCGGAACCCTGATCAGCGAACGCCCTCCTGAAGCTGAGGACCGCGCTGTTCCCGGCCATTGGGAAGGCGATCTGCTGATCGGGCTGGAGCGTTCCGCGATCGGCACCGTCGTCGACCGCATGACCAGGTTCACGATGCTCGTCCACCTCCCACGCGAGGAGGGATACCGGCACAAGGAGACACCCAAGAATGGTCCCGCCCTGGCTGGCTATGGCGCGATCACGATGAAGAACGCGCTGGCGAACACGATGTCGACACTCCCCACCCAACTGGCACGGTCGTTGACCTGGGATCGCGGCAAGGAGATGTCCGCTCACGCAACGTTCACGGTCGAGACCGGCATCCCGGTGTTCTTCGCCGATCCGCAGTCGCCCTGGCAGCGCGGCACCAACGAGAACACCAACGGCCTGCTACGCCAGTACTTTCCCAAGGGCACCGACCTGGCCCGGTGGAGCGCGGAAGACATCGAAGCCGTCGCTCACGCCCTCAACACCAGGCCCCGCAAGTCACTCGGATGGAAGACCCCCGCCGAAGCCTTCAACGAGCAGCTACTGTTGCTCCAACAAGCCGGTGTTGCAACGACCGGTTGAACCCGGTCAGTTCCGCGCGAAACGCACCCAGAACCTGCTCCGCAACAACGGCCTCGTCGGCTCCATGGGCCGGTCTTACGGGGCCGGTGACAACGCGAGCATGGAGAGCTTTTTCAGCCTCCTCCAAAAGAACGTGCTCGACACGAGGCGCTGGGACACCCGCGCCGATCTTCGCCTCGCGATGGTCACCTGGATCGAGACGAAATACAACCGCAGGCGCCGCCAACGCGGCCTCGGCAAACTCACCCCCGTCGAGTTTGAGATGATCTACAAGGACGCAGAAGCGGCCTGATCACCCCAACCCCCGACTGTCAACAAGACTCGGGGCAGACCCACGCAGTTTTCGAAGTGAAGCAAGAAATAAACAGGAAGTTTCTGGAGTACGCAGGGAAGAAGATCGCTAGTGTGCGCGAACTGACCCGCACGTCGGTCAACATCGCCCATGCGGGAGGCACGTACGACCCCAAGCCACCCATTCCAATCCTCGGCGGACTACTGACCACGCGGAGCGGCTGGGCCGATCTAGAAGGAAAGGCCGCTGTGAATGCGTTGCTAGAACTAAGCGACGCCCGCCGGGTAGACATCGGCTGTGCCTTGCGAGGAGTCTCGTTCAACCGGATAGAAGACACCCCAACAAGTTCGCCGGAGTACAGCGAGCCCGACGTGACGCTGATGTTCTTCCTCATCCGACTGTTCGGTCGCCTGCAAAAGGTTGGCACCGTCGCGGCTGTTGACATCGATGCGTACATGAACGCCCTCGACTTGAACGATGCTCCAGTCATGGATTCCTAGTCGCATGTTCGTCGCGGGCCTCCATCATCGCAGCTGAGGTGAAGACCAGATGGAGTTCCACGAGGCGTCGCTCGACAGTCGGGATGCGTGCCGCCTATCGGTTGTCCTTCGTATACCGCCACACCGTGCTGCGGTGCTTGTCGAACCGCTCGGCGATGGAGCGGACGCTTTCACCGCTGGCCCTCGCCGTTCTAATAGCTTCCACTTCCTCCGGCGTGGGAGGCGTTCTAGCTGTTCTACTTGGCTCTGTGACGACATCGAAGTCGGCCTCCCGCTGGGGCTCTCCGCTGTCGCCGATGCCCAGCCTCGCCTGGTTCCACACCGCTTCTAGCCGATCGAATCGCTGTTGCACGGTCGGTTTGAGTCCAGCGGGGAGCACGGTTTGCAACGTACTAGAACTTCTGCGCTCACGACTCGGCCAGTAGACTTGGGTGTGTGCCGATCTCCCGTCGGAGTGGCTGATTTGGCTTCCTACGCGGGAGGGGCACGCAGAGGGCACGGGGTCGCAAGTTGGCTTCAGAAGCCGCATGATTCCGCGCTCCTCAACTAGAACTGGGACTTCTAAGAAGAAGTCTCCACCCACGGAGGGGCTCGCGACCGGAGACGGCCGAGTCCCTTCGCGTCGTCACCCGACGGTGTCGTCCAGCCAGTCGAGGACCGTCTCGGCCACGCGCAGACGCGCGAGCGGCTCGCAGTGCATCGCGCCGCCCTCCGCGGCCGTGAAGCGTTCCAGCGCGGACACCTCTGGCGTCATCGCCGCGAGGGTAGCCGACTGGCCCGGCCAGAACTGCTCGCCGTCGGGGTCGGTGATCAGCAGCGGCGTGCGGATGTCGGCGGCCTGCTCCTGCGACAGGCGGTAGGCGCGCACGGCGCGGAACGCCGCCCCGAAGCTCTCGCCGACGCCGTACGGCCGCGCCCGGAACCGCATCATCGCCGCCTCGGGGGAGTCGGGAGTGAGTCCCTGGCGCAGGTACTCGTCGAACGCGTCCGGGTCGCCGCCGTCGAGCAGATCGACGAGTTCCCGGGGCAGGTGAGCGAACCAGCTGGTCGAGACGTCGACGACGCCGGGGTCGACGACGGCCGCGGCGAACCGCTGCTCCACCGTGAGCGCACGCGGCACCCAGTACCCCGCTTGGCTCACTCCCCACACCGCGAGACGTGCCTCATCGACGTCATCGCGTGCGACGAGGGCGTCCACGACCGGAGCAAGTACCGCCTCCCAGTCCGGGCGGAACGGGACACCGTGTTCGAAGAGCTGTGACTGCTGCCCGGGGCCGTCGAAGACGAACACGGCCCAGCCGCGCGCGAGCGCCGGTCGGCCGAGATCGGTCCACAGCCGGCTGATCGCCTCATCGCTGCCGTTGTTCAGCACCAGTGTGCGGTGTGGACCGGCGCCCACGGGCAAGAACAGTGCTCCCGGCAGAGGTTGCCCGCCATGAGGAACGGTGATGCGTGCGACAGGATGCCCGCACCCATCGACGAACGCGTCCCACGCGCGACGATGGGTGCGGAACGTGGTCAGCAACGTGTCGCCGTCGGGTAGCGCGGCCGCCGCGGACACGGCAAAGCCCAGGTAGTTCGCGGCGCGCAGGTGGCGCGCCGCCGCGGTGGCGTGATGGCCGGTCGCAGCGGCGTCATCCGCCTCGTCGAGCACCCGTTCGCCGAGGTCGCGCCATGCGGAGAACCATCCGGCGGTGTCGCCCGCTCCCACCGGGCCCGCAGCAGCGAGAATCTCGCCCGGGTCGCCCCCGCCGTGCACGCTGTGTCCGATCGCGAGGCGAACATCGAAGTCGAATCCCGGATCGGTGGCGAATCCTCCCGCGAAGGGGGACGACAGCAGATCCCGGGGCGGCGTCGGTGCATCGGTGGTCATGGGATTTCGCCCTTTTCCGTCGGTGGACGCCGCCAGCAAAGCATCGCTTCGGTGCGCACACAAGGCCTCGGTCCGGCAAGGGCTTCCGGCAGCTGCCGCCGACGTGATTGAGTCAGAGGCATGAAGACCTTCTCCCGATGGCTCCTGGCCGCCGCGATGGTGTTCGCGGGCATCAGTCACCTGTTCTGGGCACGCAAGGAGTTCCAGGCTCAGGTTCCGGACTTCGCGGTCGAGAAGACCGGCCTCGACCGGGACGCCGTCGTCGTCGCATCCGGCGTGGTGGAGGTGATGTTCGGCACGGCACTGGTGGCGCTGCCCGCCTCGCGCCGGCGCGTGGGCGCGCTCCTGGCCGCGTTCTTCATCGCGATCTTCCCGGGAAACGTCGAGCAGTTCACGCGTGGACGAGACGGGTTCGGCCTCGACACCGATGCGAAGCGTCTGGCTCGACTGTTCTTCCAGCCGGTGCTGGTCTGCTGGGCGTGGTGGTGCACGCGCGACGGCCGCGCGTGAGCATCATCGCCGGGTCGACGCGGTCAGGGTGAACTTGGCGTTGCGGGCGATCTGGCGAGTCGGGCCGACGATGCGCTCCAGCGCAGCGCGGTACCCGAGCGAAGAGTTCCACACGGTCCACAGTTCTCCGCCCGGCGCGAGCACGCGCGCGGCGTCGGCGAACATGAGCGGCGCGATCCTGTCGGTGACGGCTGCGCCCGAGTGGAACGGCGGATTGAGGGCGATGAGAGATGCCGATCGGTCGGGCTGCGCACCGAGCATGTCATCTCGCACGACCTCGACTCGACCGGCGACGCCGTTGGCGGCGACCGTGGCCTTCGCGGAGGCCACGGCGATGGCCGACTGATCGGCCGCGATCACCCGGGCATGCGGATGCCGGGTCGCCCAGGAGGCGGCCACGACCCCGGTGCCGCACGCCATGTCGATGACCGGCCGATGCGTCGGGGCGGGCAGGTGCGCCAGCAGCAGCCGGGTGCCGATGTCGATCGACGTGCCGGCGAACGCCCCGCCGAACGCGCACGCGGTGATGCCCTCGTGCGTTTCCTGCCGCGGTGTCGGATCCGCGCCGTCGTGTGGGCCTCGCGCGACGAGCACCCGGGACTTCTGTCTCGCGTGGGTGACGTCCACGCGGCCGAATCGGCGGGCGAGCACGTCGTTCATGGCGACGCTCATGTGCTTGAGGCGTCCGCCGGCGAACACCGTGACGTCGGGAGCGGCGTGGGCGGCGATGATCCCGGCGATGTCGTCGAGCTGGTCGAGCGAGCGCGGCAGGCGGAGCAGCACCACGCGGGCTCCCCGCACGAGCTCGGCCGTCAGGGCGAGAGACCGATAGGCGTGCGAGGGGGCGAGGTCGTCGGCGTTGGCGGCGAGCGCCCGCTCCCCGGTGAGCGCATCCTGGTGGACGCGGATGCCGGTGGCGCCGGCGAGTGCGGCGCCGAGGGTGAGCGCGCCGTAAGCGTCGCCGATCACGCACACGGCGCCGGATTCGGCGTTCTCGCGCGCCGCCGCGGAGTGGTCGAGGATGAGCCGGTCGGCGGCGTCGACCGCGACCAGTCCCGGGGCCTCGAGGTCGGGGCGCCGCCGCAGGCGATCGAGCTCAGGGTGCACGCTTCCACGCTAGACCGTGGCGCGTCACCCGCCCGCTTAGGGTGGAGACGACCGATCTGGAGTACTCGTGTTCCGCACACCTCTTTCCCTGTTCCGTGTCCTCGCCTTCGCCGAAGCGGTGTCCTGGACGCTCCTCATCGCAGGACTGATCCTGCGTGCGACGCTCGACCTCCCGATCGCGGTGACGATCGGCGGCGGCATCCACGGATTCGTGTTCCTCTCCTACGGCGCCACGGCCGTGCTGGTGGCGATGAACCAGCGATGGCGGATGTGGCCGACGATCGTGGCCGTCGTGAGTGCCGTCATCCCCTATGCGACCATCCCGACGGAGATCTGGCTGCACCGTGCCGGGCGTCTCGACGGCCCCTGGCGAATCGCGCCCGGCCCCGAGGCGGACCGTTGGTACGACCCGCTGATGCGGTGGTTCCTGCGGCGGCCATGGGTGCTCGCGCTGTTCCTCGTGGCGGCGGTTGCCGTCGTCTTCGCCGTTCTCCTGGTCGTCGGCCCGCCCGGAGGGAAGTGAGGCGGATCTCGGCGCCTCGGAATAGTCAGCCTCCTCCTGCGTTGAAGTTGATAAGTGATCGCTCAACTCTTAAAGTTGAGGTCGCTTGACTCATCTTTGATGCAAGGAGCGGGAATGCCCGAAGACTTCACCCCCGACGAAGGCCACAGCGCCTTCGACGAGTTCCTCGCACGCTATCTCGCGGGCGAGCGCGCCCGCGCCGAGCGATCGATCGACCTCAGTCGATTCCTCGGTGCGGCGACGCAGCAGATCCTGCAGGCCGCAGGTCGATACGCGCTCGAACGGGGCCAGCAGGAACTCGACGCGCTGCACGTTCTGCGTGTGCTCGTCGACCGTTCGCCGGCGAAAGACGCGGTCGAGCGCGTCGGCGCCGACGCGGCGGCGATCGTCCGCGCCGCGGAGGACCGGCTGCCGGCGGCCTCGCACCGAGCGCATGTCGATGGCGCGGTGATCACCCCGTCGGTGCAACGAGCGCTCTTCCACGCCTACCAGGTGGCGCGCTCGTCCGGATCGACCTATGTCGACCCCGAGCACCTGTTCTTCGCCCTCGTGCTCGCACAGGACACTCCCGCGGGGCAGATCCTCGCGCGCGCCGGCGTGACCGCGGAGTCTCTGACCCAGGAAGTTCGTGAGACCGTGTCGGGCGACGCCGAGGCGCCGGAAGACGGAATGGCATCGTCGTCGACGCCGATGCTCGACCGCTTCGGCACGGACCTCACCGCGCGGGCACGCGAAGGCGCGCTCGACCCGGTCATCGGCCGTGCCGACGAGATCGAGCAGACGGTCGAGATCCTCAGTCGTCGCACGAAGAACAACCCCGTGCTCGTCGGAGAAGCCGGCGTCGGCAAGACGGCGATCGTCGAGGGACTCGCCCTGGCGGTGGCCGCCGGCAGCGTTCCGGCGCAACTGACGGACAAACGGGTGATCGTCCTCGATCTGCCCGCGATGCTCGCCGGCACCCGCTACCGCGGAGACTTCGAGGAGCGCCTCACGCAGACGATGGATGAGATCTCCGCGCACCGCGACGAGATCGTCGTCTTCATCGACGAGGTGCACGCCGTCGTCGGCGCCGGAGGCGGCGGCGACGGCGGCATGGATGCGGGGAACATCCTGAAGCCCCGCCTCGCGCGCGGCGACCTGCACCTCATCGGCGCGACCACGCTCAAGGAGTACCGCGCGATCGAGAAGGACCCGGCGCTGGAACGTCGGTTCCAGCCCGTGCGGGTGGGCGAGCCGTCGCCCGAAGACGCGATCCGCATCCTCGAGGGGCTCGCGCCCGCGTACGAGGAGCACCACGGAATCACCTACACGCCCGACGCGCTCCGCGCCGCGGTGGAGCTCAGTGACCGCTATCTCGGCGATCGCGTGCTGCCTGACAAGGCCATCGACCTCATCGATCAGGCGGGTGCGCGCCTGCGCCTCCGTCTCGGCGCGAAGGTCGACGTCTCCGACCTCGTGACCGAGGCTGCCGCACTCGAGGCGGAGAAGAACGCCGCCGTGACCGCCGAGCAGTACGAGGAGGCGTCGGTGCTGCGCGACCGCCTCGCCGAGGTGCAGGCTGAGATCGAACGGGCGGCGCGTGAGGGCCACGACGTGTCGACGGTGGTCGACGAGCCGCAGATCGCTGCGGTCATCAGTCGTGCGACCGGCATCCCCGTGAGTCGCTTGACCGAGACGGAGCGCGAGCGCCTCGGCGCGCTGGAGAGCGAGCTGCACGAGCGCGTCATCGGACAGGATGACGCCGTCGCCGCCGTTGCCCGCGCGGTGCGACGCAACCGCACCGGCATGGGCGACGAGCGTCGACCCGTCGGGTCGTTCCTGTTCCTCGGCCCGACCGGCGTCGGCAAGACCGAGCTGGCGAAGGCGCTCGCGGAGTCGCTCTTCGATGACGACCAGGCGGTCGTGCGCTTCGACATGAGCGAGTTCGGCGAGCGTCACACCGTGTCACGTCTGGTCGGGGCCCCTCCCGGCTACGTCGGCTTCGACGAGGCCGGGCAGCTCACCGAACGCGTGCGGCGCAACCCCTACTCGGTCGTGCTGTTCGACGAGATCGAGAAGGCGCACCCCGACGTGTTCAATGTGCTGCTGCAGGTTCTCGACGACGGGCGCCTGACCGACGGTCAGGGGCGCACGGTCGACTTCCGCAACACCGTCGTCGTGATGACCTCGAACCTGGGCTCGGAGTTCCTCGCGTCGCGGGGCGGCGCGATCGGATTCCTCGCCGACGGCGGGGGAGCGACCGGGTTCGGTTCGGAGAAGGACCTGCGCGATCGGGTGATGGGCAAGCTCCGCGAGGCGATGCGACCGGAATTCCTCAACCGGATCGACGAGATCGTCCTGTTCCGCAAGCTCGAGTCCGCGCAGCTCCAGCAGATCGTGCGCGTCCTGCTGGATGCCACCGAGCGGCGGCTCGGCGCGCGGTCCGTCGCGTTCCAGATCACCGATGCCGCGGTGGCGCGGCTCGCCGAGCTCGGCTACGAGCCGGAGTACGGTGCGCGACCGCTGCGCCGGCGGATCCAGCGCGAGATCGATGACCGCATCGCCGAGCTGTTCGTCTCGGGAGACCTCGACGAGGGCGGCGCGGTGTCGGTCGACCTCGTCGAAGACGGCATCGCAGTCACGGCCCACCGGGCGCGCACGCCGCTGGCCGCCTGATCCGACGCGAGCATGCCTCATCCGGCCCCGAGGGGGAGCGGATGAGGCATGCTCGTGTCATGAGCCGCGGTCCGATCGAATCCCTGCGATCCGTTGCCCGTTACCTCCTGGCGGCGCTTCTCGTCGCCGCCGGGGTGTCCCACCTCACGTGGGGGCGGCGCGGCTACCGCATCGTGGTCCCCGACTGGGCGACCAGGCTCCTCCGCACCGACAAGGACATGATCGTCGTCGCCTCGGGCGCGGCGGAGATCATGCTGGGTGCGGCGCTCATCGCGTTCCCGGCAGACCGCCCCCGCGTCGGTGCGGCGATCGCGGCGTTCTTCGGGGCCGTTCTGCCCGGCAATGTGCATCAGTGGCGTACCGGGCGATCGGCACCGATGCTCCGCACCGATCGGGCGCGGTTCGCAAGACTGTTCCTGCAGCCGCTCCTCGTGGCATGGGCGCTCTGGTCGACCGGGCGGCGGTGAGGTCGCGGTGCTGCTGCTCGCCGATGTCGTCGCGACCGCCGACGCCCTGACGGCGACCCGCTCGCGCTCCACGAAGATCGCCCTCGTGGCCGATCTCCTGCGCCGGGCGGCGGTCGACGATCTGCGCGCCGTCGTCGGCATGCTGATCGCGGCTCCGCGACAGGGACGCCTCGGGGTCGGATGGCGATCGATCCGCTCGCGCGCCGCGGCACACGCCGAGGTCGCGACGCTCACCGTCGGCGACGTCGATGCGGCCTTCGAACGGCTCGCGGGCCTCGCCGGAGACGGCGTCGGCGCGCGACGCGCGGCAGAGCTCGACGCTCTCGCCGCCTCGGCCACCGCTGCCGAGTGGGACTTCCTGGTGCGGGTGATCCTCGGCGAGCTGCGCACCGGTGCCCTGCAGGGAGTCGTCGTCGACGCGATCGCCGTGGCTGCCGATCGGTCGCTCGCGGCGGTGCGGCGTGCCGCGATGCTCACGGGCGACCTCGGTGAAACGGCCGTGATCGCCCTCTCCGGCAACGCGTCCGACCTCGACGCGGTCGCCCTCGAGGTGGGGCGCCCCGTGCTGCCGATGCTGGCGGGCACGGCGCAGACGGTGCCGGAGGCGCTGGCAGCGACCGGCCCCGCGGTGGTCGAGTACAAGCTCGACGGCGCGCGCATCCAGGTGCACCGCCGCGGTGAGGATGTGCGCGTCTACACGCGCGGTCTCGCGGACATCACGCACCGCGTGCCGGAGATCGTCGAGGCGGTCCGTGCGATGCCGGTGGACGACGCGATCCTCGACGGAGAGACGCTCGCGCTCGACGAGGACGGTGGGCCGCGGCCGTTCCAGGACACGATGGCGCGGTTCGGGTCCGAGGCCGCGGCGCAGATCGCCCTCCAGCCCTGGTTCTTCGACGTGCTGCGCGTCGACGGACGCGATCTGCTCGACGAGCCGCTCACGACGCGGCGGGACACCCTCGCCCGCGTGGCCGGGCGCTGGTGCGTCCCCGGCCTCGTCACCGACGACGACGATGCCGCCGTCCGCTTCTCCGAGGAGGCGCTCGCCGCGGGGCACGAAGGCGTCGTCGTGAAGGCGGCCGGCAGTCTGTACTCCGCCGGGCGGCGGGGCTCGGGCTGGATCAAGGTCAAGCCCGTCATCACCCTCGACCTCGCGGTGCTCGGGATCGAATGGGGATCGGGTCGCCGTGCCGGGATGCTGTCGAACCTGCACCTGGGTGCGCGCGACGATGACGGGGAGTTCGGTGAGCCGGGCGGGTTCGTCATGGTCGGCAAGACCTTCAAAGGGCTGACCGACGACCTGCTGCGGTGGCAGACGACGCACTTCCCGGAGCTTGCGACCGGGGAGGTGCCCGGCGGCATCGCGGTTCGTCCGGAGACGGTCGTCGAGATCGCGATCGACGGCGTGCAACGCTCGCAGCGCTATACCGGGGGAGTGGCGCTGCGTTTCGCCCGCGTGCGCGGGTACCGCCCCGACAAGTCGCCCGCCGACACCGACACGATCGCCACGGTCCGCGCACTCCTGCGTGGGTGAACGCCTGACGGCGCCGGGGCGATGCCGCCGGCGCCGTCAGGGAACCGCATCCGGTGTCAGGTGCGCACGGTGCCGCCCGAGCGCAGTCTCGACAGCGCGTCCACGGTCGCGGCGAGGATGAGCACCGCGCCGGTGACGATGAGGTTCAGCCCCGCCGGCATCCGCAGCAGCCCCAGGCCGTTCGCGATCACGGCGATCACGAGCGCGCCGATCGCGGCGTGGGTGAGACGTCCCTTGCCGCCGAACAGGCTGACGCCGCCGACGACCGCGGCCGCGACGCCGCTGAGCACGATCTCTCGGCCCGCGGCGGCATCCACCGACCCGACCTTCGAGATGCTGAACAGACCCGAGACCACGGCGAGCGTCGAGCACACGATGAACGCGCTCCACTTGATCACGACGACCTTCACGCCCGCGCGACGGGCGGCCTCGGCGTTGCCGCCGATGGCGTAGATGTACCGCCCGAACTTGGTGCGGTCGAGCAGGAAGGTGCCGATCCACAGGATCGCCAGCACGATCGGCACGACGATCGGCACGCCCTCGACCACGCCCACCGACTGGCCGCGGTTCTGGTTCAGCACCCAGACCACGCCGCCGCCGACGACGGCGATGACGCCGAGCTTGATCCACACAAGCGCGATGGTGCGGTTGGGCACCCCGGCCTTCGTGCGCCGGGTGCGGTCCCAGAACGAGGTTCCGGCCGCGATCGCGAGGATCACCACGAGCATCACCCAGCCCGCCCAGACCGGCAGGTTGCCGTTCTGGATGGCGGTGATCTCCGGAATCTGCACGCGGTACAGACCGCCGGATCCGATGATGAACAGGGTCACCCCCTGGTAGCCGAGGAACAGACCCAATGTCACGACGAAGGAGGGGATCCCGACTCTCGCGACGAAGAATCCGATGAAGGTTCCGGTCGCAATGCCCGCCGCGAACGCGATGAGGAGCGCGAGCACCCAATCGACGCCGTGGACGTTCACGAGAACGATGAACAGCGCCATCGTCATGCCGCTGGTGACACCGGCGGACAGGTCGATCTCGCCGAGGAGCAGCACGAACACCAACGCCATCGCGAGCATCACGAGCGTCGCCGCCTGCGTGATGAGGTTGGCGAAGTTGCGCTCGGTGAGGAAGAACGGACTCAGGAAGGTGAACAGCAGCGCGAGCACCACGAGACCGCCGATGGCGGGCAGGGCGCCCATGTCGCCGGCGCGCACGCGCTGCCACCACGCCATCACCTGGTCGCGGACGGTGCCTTCCTGCCCGCTTCCGATGAGGTCGGACACCGTGCTGGTGTCGGCCGGGACGTTGCTTCCGGGAGTGGTCATTCCGCGTCTCCTGCCTCGACGACCGCGGCGTCGCCGCCGTAGGTCTTGCTGCCGGTGATGTAGCCGATCACGTCGTCGTACGTCGTGTCCGCCGTCGGCAGCTCGGCGACGAGCGTACCGAGATACAGCACGGCGATGTAGTCCGCGACCTTGAAGACGTCGGCGAGGTTGTGGCTGATGATGATGACGGCGACACCCTGCTCGGCGAGCCGGGTCACGAGGCTGAGCACCTGCGCGGTCTGCGCGACGCCGAGCGCCGCTGTCGGCTCGTCGAGGATCACCACGCGAGCGTTCTTCAGCACCGCGCGGGCGATCGCGACGGTCTGACGCTGCCCGCCGGACAGGCTCGAGACGCGCTGGCGCACCGACTTCACCGTTCGCACCGAGAGGGAGCGGAGGGTGTCCGATGCCTCCCGCTCCATGCGTCCCTCGTCGAAGGTGCCGACCGAGGTCTCCTCGCGTCCGAGGAACATGTTCTGCACGATGTCGAGGTTGTCGCACAGGGCCAGGTCCTGGTAGACGACTTCGACGCCCAACCGCGACGCTTCACGCGGGTTGTTCAGCTCCACGGTGGAGCCGTCGAAGAGGATGTCGCCGCCGTCGTACGGCTGCACGCCGGCGAGCCCCTTGATGAGCGTCGACTTGCCGGCTCCGTTGTCGCCGACGAGGGCGGTCACTTTGCCCGGATACGCCTTCAGATTCACGCCCTTGAGGACGCTCACGGGACCGAAGCTCTTCTTCACGTCCCGCAGTTCGATGATGGGCACGTCCACGCCCACTCCTTTCGCTCGACCACGCTGTCAGGCGGCGCGGATGCGCCGCGGAGAGCGGGGGTCCCTCGCCCGCAGGCGAGGGACCCCCAGGGCATCGATCACTCGACGCCGTACTCCTCGCACTTCTCCGCGACGTCGCCCGTGCAGATCTCTTCTGCGGACGCGTCGCCCGCGGCGACGACATCCTTGACCTGCTCGGGACCGACCAGCTGCGGGGTCACGGCGATGTAGGGAGTGCCGTCGTCGAGCTGCTGATCGGCTTCGGGGGCCTCGCCGTTGAGCAGGGCCACCGCCACCTCGACCGCCGCATCGGCCTCGATCTTCACCGGCTTGTAGACCGTTGCGGTCTGCCATCCGAGAAGGATGTTCTGCAGGCCCGCGACGTTCGCGTCCTGGCCGGAGACCGCGACACCCTCGAGGTTGTTCTTCTGGAGGATGGTGATGACACCGGCGGCGTTGGTGTCGTTGGCCGCCCAGACGCCGTCCACTTCACCGCCGAGCGAGGTCAGCGCCTGCTCGAAGTTGGTGGCCGACTTCTCGCCGTCCCAGACCCCGGGAGGCTCGGCGGCGGCGGTGATGCCCGCGCCCTCCATCACCTCGACGGCGCCGGAGCGGAACATCGCCGCGTTGCCGTCGGCGGGGTCGCCGCCCATGTAGACCACGACCGCCTCGGCGGGGTCCGTGCCCGCCGCTTCGAGTCCGTCCAGGACGGCCTGGCCCTCGAGACGGCCGACCTCGACGTTGTCGAAGGAGACGTAGTAGTCGGCTCCTTCGATGGGGCGGTCGTAGGCGATGACCGGGATGCCCTCGGCCTGCGCCTGGGCGGTCACCGCGGCGCCCGCGCCGTTGTAGTCGACCAGGAGCATGACGCCGCAACCCTGGGTGAGCTGCTGGTCGGCGATCGTGGCGTACTTGGCGGTGTCGCCCTGGGCGTTCTGGATGTCGACGTCGAAACCGGCGGCCGTCAGACCTTCCTGGAGGTACGTGCGGTCGAAGTTCTCCCAGCGCGGCGACGACGCCGCGTCGGGGAGGATGACGCAGGCGCGCGTGCCGGCCGCGTCTGTGCCCCCGGTGTCTTCGCCTCCGCCCGTGTCGCCGCCGGAGCTGGAACATCCGGCGAGCAGGACCGCGGCGGCACCCCCGAGTGCGACCGCGGACAGCAGAGCAGACTTCTTCATCATTCGCCTTTCTTCGTTGAACCTGCGACGTCCGAACTCTGCTTGAGTTCAAGACATAAATTGATGATGAAGAATCGGACCCCTTGGCGTCAAGACGTGAACATAACGCTTTCGCAACGCGATGCCGGCCGGCGTGCAGCCACCTTGTCGGCTCTGACGATCAGAGGCCTCGGCGGCGTTCGCGTTCGCTTCCGGGGCGCAGCGGGACGACATTCTCGGCCGGCTCCGGTGGGGTCGTCGCCGGACCGCTCCGCGCCCCCGTGATCGCGGAGATGAGGGTCTCGCTGGTGATGTCGGCGACGTCGAAGACGCCGTTGTTCCGCCCGAGTCGCAGCACGAAGACGCGATCGGCGACGGCCATCACGTCGGCCATGTTGTGGCTGATGAGCACGACGCCGTGGCCGCGCTCCCGCAGCCGCACGATGAGGTTGAGGACCTCCGCCGTCTGCGCGACGCCGAGCGCAGCGGTGGGCTCGTCGAGGATCACCACACGCGGGTCGCCGATGAGAGAGCGGGCGATCGCGACGGTCTGACGTTGACCGCCCGAGAGCATCGCGACCGGCTCGCGCACGGAGGGGAGCCTCGCGGACAGTTCGCGCATGAGCGCCCACGTGCGCTGCTCCATCTCGACCTCGTTCAACGCGGAGCCGTCGACGATCTCGCGGCCGAGCCAGAGGTTCGCGACCACATCGAGGTTGTCGCACAGCGCGAGGTCCTGGAACACCGTCGCGATGCCGAGGTCGTGCGCGACGACGGGGCTGGTGATGTCGACGGCGGCACCGTCGAATTCGACCGACCCGGCGTCCGGTGCGTAGACGCCGGAGAGCACCTTGACGAGTGTCGACTTGCCCGCGCCGTTGTCGCCCACCAGCGCCACGACCTCGCCCGCGTCGACCCAGAAGTCGACGTCGGTGAGCGCCTTGACCGCCCGAAACCGCTTGCCGATGCCGCGCATGGTGAGGATGCGCTCGTGCGAGCGGGTCCCGCGGGGATTCGTCATCGACATCCTCGACATGCTCTCATGCGGATGCGGCGACGGCGTCCGCGCCGACATCGACGTGCTCGAGGGCGAGCGCGATCGCCCCGCGCGTCTCGGCCCAATCGCCGAACGACGCGCCGATGATGTCGGGCAGGCCCGCGGGTGAGGTGAGGGCGGAGCGCTCGAGGGCGTGGCGCATCGGCGCCATGAGGATCTCGCCCGCTGCGGCGAGTTCGCCCCCGATCACGATGCGCTCCGGATCGAACAGGTTGCACACGCTCGCGGCGGCGACACCGAGGTGGCGCCCCGCATCGGCGATGACGCGTTGCGCCGCGGCGTCGCCGTCATCCGCAGCGAGGAGCAGATCGCTCAATCGGTGCATGCCCTCCGCAGGGGGGAAGGCCGACAGGAGCGCCGGTCCGCCCACGTAGGTCTCGAGACACCCGCGGTTGCTGCAACGGCACACCGGCCCGTTCTCGTCGATCGTGATGTGACCGATCTGCCCCGCTTTGCCGCTCGCGCCGTGGAAGAGATCGCCGCCCGCGACGATGCCGCCCGACACGGTGTGGCCGACGCGGATGTAGACCGCCGAGGAGACGTCGCGCGCCGATCCCTCGCGCGCCTCCGCGAGGCCGCCCAGGTTCGCTTCGCTGTCGACGAAGACCGGGCGGGCGATGCGTCCGGTGAGCGCCTGCGCGATGTCGATGTCCTCCCACCCGGGCAGGAGTCCGGGCGTTGAGACCGTGTGCGTGCGCGGATCGATCGGTGCCGGGAGAGCCAGCCCCACGGCGTGCAGGTCGCCGAGGGAGCCGCCGAGCGACTCGGTGAGATCGCCCAGCAGCAGGGCGAGCCGATCCAGCTCCGCGTCGTGCCGGTGGTCCAGGGCGAGAGGGAGCGTCGTGTGGGTGACGACGGTGCGGGTCGCGTCGGCGATCGCGATGTTCAGCTGACGTGAGCTGAAGTGCACACCGGCGACGAGCCCCACCGAGTGCGCAAGCGAGACGAGCGTCGCCCGACGGCCGCTGCGCGACGTGAAGGAGGTGTGGAGCACGCCGGCTGCCGTCAGCTCCTTGACGATGTTGGACACGCTGGCCGGAGAGAGGCCCGTCACACCGGCGAGCTCGATCTGCGTGAGACGGCCGTGCCGCTTCAGCGAATCCAGCACGCGGGCACGGTTCGCCTCTCGCAGGGACGCCTGCGAGCCTGGCGGAGCGGCGTGTCGGCGGGCCACAGCCCACACTGTACTCCCCGCCGCGACGGCGATCTCAGCCGTCGGCGGCCAGCCTGATGAGCACGATGTTGCCGGACTCATCCATCTCCGCGACCTTCGGGTGCGCTTTGACGAAGTCGGTGAAGCTCTTGTGCCCGAGCGTCTTCTCGCTGAACGAGGGGTCGAGTCGCTTGATGAGGCTCTTCACCGCCGAGGCGTGCTGCCACTCGGCGGCCTCCTTGTCGTTCTCCAGGCGGAGCGCTCTTTCCAGGAGGTCGGCACCGGGGTCCACCGTCTTCTTGCGTCCTCGGCTCTTGCGGGTCCCCGTGGTGTCGGCCGACGGGGCGGTCACGCCGGGGAGCGTGTCGTAGGCGTCGAAGGTGTCGCACGCCGCCGCGAGCGACTTCGCCGTCGAACCCGAGACGCCGACGCCCACGACGTAGCGCCCCAGGCGCTTGCATCGCTGCGCGAGCGGCACGTAGTCGCTGTCGCCGGCCACGATGACCACGTGCGTGAGGTCCTCCAGCCGGAACATGTCCTCCACGGTGTCGACAGCGAGCCGGATGTCGGCGCCGTTCTTGCCGTAGGCAGCGGCGGGGAACAGCTGCACCAGGTCCACCGCGCGGGCGACCAGCTGCGTCTGGTACTCCGCGTTGACCGGCGAGGACCAGTCGGCGTACGCGCGGGTCAGGACGAGCGTGCCGAACGATGTCGCGTAGTCGATGATCGCGCCGACATCGATGGTCGCCTCCGAGAGCCGCTCGGCGATCTCTGACGCCGTGGGGTCCTGCATGATCTTCTGGCGGTCGCGCGAGTATGCGTTGCGTCCGTGCACGCGGTCGTACCAGGACATGACGATGTTGTCGAAGTCGATGTAGACGGCGACGCGCTGGCTCTGCAGATCGGCCACGGCGGCTCCTCGCTCGGTGATCAATGCTCTTCGGGGTAACGCAGGCCGATCTGACGCCGGACGGCGTCAAGAGTCTCCATGATGGCCACCGTCTCGTCGATCGGCAGGCGCTCGGAGTCGGTGGCGCCGTCGGCGATGATCTCCTCTGCCGCGAGGGCCTGGAACTGCATCCCGCGCCCCTCGATGTCGGAGACGAATTCCTCCAGCACCGTGCCGTCGGGCGCTGTGACGCGGAAGGACGTCGGGGTGTACCAGACGCGGTCGATGTCGATGCGGCCCTCGGTTCCGACCACGTGGGCCGTGTTCGGGCCGGCCGCGCGCGACGACGACAGCGTGGTCGAGACGGCGCCGGACGCGTGGGTGAAGATGGTCGCCGCCTCCGTGTCCGCGCCCGTTCCGCCCAGGCGCGCGGTCGCCGCGATCGACGTCGGTGCCCCGAGCATGTCCCAGGCGAACGACACGGGATAGATGCCGAGGTCCAGCAGCGCGCCGCCGCCGAGCTCGAGGGCGTTGAGCCGGTGGGCGGGGTCATCGGAGATCCGCTGCGTGTGGTCGGCGAACACCGCGCGGATCTCGCCCAGCGTTCCGGCTTCGATGATCTCGTGGATGCGGATCATGTGCGGCAGGTACCGGGTCCACATCGCCTCCATCGCCAGGAGCCCCTTCGCGCGGGCCAGGTCGCGGACCGCGATCGCCTGGTCGGCGTTCAGCGTGAACGGCTTCTCGATGAGGACGTGCTTGCCGTGCTCCAGTAGCAGCAGCGCGTTCTCGGCGTGCATCGGGTGAGGAGTGGCGATGTAGACGATGTCGATCTCGTCATCGGCGGCGAGCGCCTCGTACGAGCCGTGCACGCGAGCGACGTCGAATTCCTCCGCGAAAGCGCGGGCGCCCTCGAGTCGGCGCGATCCGACGGCCCGCAGGTCCAGACCCGCGGTGCGCAGGTCGCGGGCGAAGGCGTGGGCGATGCCGCCCGTGGCGAGGATTCCCCAACGAAGTCCGGTCATGCGTCGACTGTATCGACCGCCGCCGGTGGAATCGAGGTGAGTGCCCCGCGCGGTCCGCGCTCGATACGCTCGACGGGTGACAGCCTCCCTCGAGCGGTTCCGCGAGCTTCTGGCCATCCCGACCGTCTCCTTCGCCGACGAGTCCCAGGTGGACCGATCGGCCTTCGACCGCTTCGCCGAGGCCCTCGAGCGCCTCTACCCGCTGGTCCACGAGCGCCTCGAGCTCGAGATCGTGGCCGGGTACTCGCGGCTGTACCGGTGGCCGGGTTCCACGGACGAGCAGCCTCTCGTGCTCATGGCGCATCAGGATGTCGTGCCCGTCGTCGACGAGGAGTGGCAGACGCCGCCGTTCGACCCGACCGTTCTCGGTGACGGCGCGGATGCGGCGATCCATGCGCGCGGAGCGATCGACGACAAGGGTGCGCTCGTGGCGATCTTGGAGGCCGTCGAAGCCCTTCTCACGGACGGCTTCACACCGGAACGCGACGTGTACCTGGCGTTCGGGCACAACGAGGAGACCGCCGGCGACGGCGCGGGCGCCATGGTCGACAGGCTCGCCGAGCGCGGCGTCCGACCGGGCCTCGTGCTCGATGAGGGCGGCGCGGTCGTCGAGGGAGTGATCCCCGGCGTCACCGTGCCGACAGCGATGGTGGGTGTCGCCGAGCGCGGGATCATGACGCTCGTGCTGACCGCACGCGAAGACGGCGGTCACGCGTCGACGCCGCCGCGCACTCCGGCCACCGCGCGCCTGGCGCGCGCGATCGTGCGCCTCCATCGTCATCCGTTCCCGGTGCGACTGGTCCCGCCCGTGCGGGCCATGCTCGCCACCCTCGCACCTCACGTGCCTCAGCCGTTGCGCGCGGTGTTCTCCCACACCGGTCTCACCGCGCCCCTCCTCGTGCGCGCCTTCGGAGCGCTCGGGCCCGAGATGCGCGCGATCGTGCGGACGACCGCCGTGGTCACGCAGCTCAGCGGTGCGCCGGGCGAGAATGTGCTCGCGACGACGGCGCGCGCCGCCGTCAACGTGCGCCTTCTCACCGGAGACACCATCGATGAGGCGACCGCGAGGGTGCGCAGGGTGATCGCCGACCCCGGGGTGGACATCGAGGTGCGCCGAGGTTCGGAGCCCTCGCCGGTCTCGCCGTGGCGAGGGGAGGCGTGGCAGCGGATCGCGCGAGCCGTGGGGGAGACCCTCGGCACGGACGTCGTCACGACCCCCTACCTGCAACTGGGCGCCAGCGACAGCCGCTGGTTCACGCGGATCAGCGACCACGTCTACCGCTTCACGCCCTTCCACCTGACCCGAGCCGAACGCGAGGCGCTGCACGCGCACGACGAGCGCATCCGAATCGATGTCTGGCACCGAGGAATCGGCTTCTACCGGGCTCTTCTCGAAGCATCGTGACACGCGCGACCCGCACGACACGCCCGGGGTGTGGTGTGGTTTTGCGTGGGGGTGGGTGGGGACGTAATGTTCTTGTTGTTCGCCCCAAAGGGGAGAGCGGAGCGGCCGGAAGGCCCCGCCCCCTCAAGTAGCGGACCACCCCCTTCTGAAACAGATGCTCGTTGAGTGTCGTGGCCTTCGGGTCTAGGATGGGTTCCTCTCCTTCATCGGATGGCACTCCCTCCTGGTTCGTGTGACAGCGTGCTGGGTTTGTGTGTGTGGTGTGGGTGGGGTATGATTGTGAAGTTGCCCTTCTGGGCCTGCTTGGTTGCGGGTTGGTTGGTGCGCCCGATCTTTGAGAACTCAACAGCGTGCACTTGTCATATGCCAAATAACCTCGGCCACTTTTTTGTGGTTTGAGATTCCTTTGGATCAATTTTGGATTGTCAGTGATGGCATCCGTTTGGTCATGATTGAACTCGTCGCATGTGTGGTCTTATTCCGACCTGCGTGTGGCTTTCGTTTTTTACGGAGAGTTTGATCCTGGCTCAGGATGAACGCTGGCGGCGTGCTTAACACATGCAAGTCGAACGGTGAAGCCAAGCTTGCTTGGTGGATCAGTGGCGAACGGGTGAGTAACACGTGAGCAACCTGCCCTGGACTCTGGGATAAGCGCTGGAAACGGCGTCTAATACTGGATATGAGCTCTCATCGCATGGTGGGGGTTGGAAAGACTTTTTCGGTTTGGGATGGGCTCGCGGCCTATCAGCTTGTTGGTGAGGTAATGGCTCACCAAGGCGTCGACGGGTAGCCGGCCTGAGAGGGTGACCGGCCACACTGGGACTGAGACACGGCCCAGACTCCTACGGGAGGCAGCAGTGGGGAATATTGCACAATGGGCGCAAGCCTGATGCAGCAACGCCGCGTGAGGGATGACGGCCTTCGGGTTGTAAACCTCTTTTGGTAGGGAAGAAGCCTTCGGGTGACGGTACCTGCAGAAAAAGCGCCGGCTAACTACGTGCCAGCAGCCGCGGTAATACGTAGGGCGCAAGCGTTATCCGGAATTATTGGGCGTAAAGAGCTCGTAGGCGGTCTGTCGCGTCTGCTGTGAAATTCCGAGGCTCAACCTCGGGCTTGCAGTGGGTACGGGCAGACTAGAGTGCGGTAGGGGAGATTGGAATTCCTGGTGTAGCGGTGGAATGCGCAGATATCAGGAGGAACACCGATGGCGAAGGCAGATCTCTGGGCCGTTACTGACGCTGAGGAGCGAAAGGGTGGGGAGCAAACAGGCTTAGATACCCTGGTAGTCCACCCCGTAAACGTTGGGAACTAGTTGTGGGGTCCTTTCCACGGATTCCGTGACGTAGCTAACGCATTAAGTTCCCCGCCTGGGGAGTACGGCCGCAAGGCTAAAACTCAAAGGAATTGACGGGGACCCGCACAAGCGGCGGAGCATGCGGATTAATTCGATGCAACGCGAAGAACCTTACCAAGGCTTGACATACACCAGAACGGGCCAGAAATGGTCAACTCTTTGGACACTGGTGAACAGGTGGTGCATGGTTGTCGTCAGCTCGTGTCGTGAGATGTTGGGTTAAGTCCCGCAACGAGCGCAACCCTCGTTCTATGTTGCCAGCACGTTATGGTGGGAACTCATGGGATACTGCCGGGGTCAACTCGGAGGAAGGTGGGGATGACGTCAAATCATCATGCCCCTTATGTCTTGGGCTTCACGCATGCTACAATGGCCGGTACAATGGGCTGCGATACCGCGAGGTGGAGCGAATCCCAAAAAGCCGGTCCCAGTTCGGATTGAGGTCTGCAACTCGACCTCATGAAGTCGGAGTCGCTAGTAATCGCAGATCAGCAACGCTGCGGTGAATACGTTCCCGGGTCTTGTACACACCGCCCGTCAAGTCATGAAAGTCGGTAACACCTGAAGCCGGTGGCCTAACCCTTGTGGAGGGAGCCGTCGAAGGTGGGATCGGTAATTAGGACTAAGTCGTAACAAGGTAGCCGTACCGGAAGGTGCGGCTGGATCACCTCCTTTCTAAGGAGCTTCTGGCACTCTTCGGGGTGTCCAGGCGCCGGGTCAACACCGAATGTGTGTTGCCGGTTAGCTCATGGGTGGAACATATGACGAGGCATCCTGTTCGGGTGCTCGGGTTTAGTACGTCGCTTCGGTGGCTGGAACGGTCTGGGTGTTCGGTGGGGTGCATGCACGCTGTTGGGTCCTGAGGGACCGGGTGCTGCTTCTGCTCTTCGGGGTGGGGGTGGTGGCTGACTCTCTGGGCCCCTTTTTTGGTGTCTCCCGTGTGGGGGATGTCGGAGGGGGTACCGCCCGTACTTTGAGAACTACACAGTGGACGCGAGCATCTTAAAGACACATGTTTGTGTGTTTTTGAAATAGCGATTTTTTGATCGATAGATCAGCTCATGTGATTTCAAGTCTTTAAGAGCAAACGGTGGATGCCTTGGCATCTGGAGCCGAAGAAGGACGTAGCAATCTGCGATAAGCCTCGGGGAACTGATAAGCGAGTTTTGATCCGAGGGTGTCCGAATGGGGAAACCCCGCCAGGCGGCGTGCTGACCTGGTGACTCCCGCCTGAATGTATAGGGCGGGTAGAGGGAACGTGGGGAAGTGAAACATCTCAGTACCCACAGGAAGAGAAAACAACCGTGATTCCGTGAGTAGTGGCGAGCGAAATCGGATGAGGCTAAACCTTATGCGTGTGATAGCCGGCAGGCGTTGCGTGTGAGGGGTTGTGGGACGTGCTTGGTCATCCTGCCGGGTGGCCGACGTGATGGAAGCGTGTAGACGAACGGTCTTGAAAGGCCGGCCAGAGTGGGTGCCAGCCCCGTAGTCGAAATGCGTGTTTCAGCGTGGCGTGTATCCCAAGTAGCACGGGGCCCGAGAAATCCCGTGTGAATCTGTCAGGACCACCTGATAAGCCTAAATACTCCCAGATGACCGATAGCGGACAAGTACCGTGAGGGAAAGGTGAAAAGTACCCCGGGAGGGGAGTGAAATAGTACCTGAAACCGTTTGCTTACAAACCGTTGGAGCCTCCTTAGCAGGGGTGACAGCGTGCCTTTTGAAGAATGAGCCTGCGAGTTAGCGATACGTGGCGAGGTTAACCCGTGTGGGGTAGCCGTAGCGAAAGCGAGTCTGAACAGGGCGTTTCAGTCGCGTGTCCTAGACCCGAAGCGAAGTGATCTATCCATGGCCAGGTTGAAGCGACGGTAAGACGTCGTGGAGGACCGAACCCACTTAGGTTGAAAACTGAGGGGATGAGCTGTGGATAGGGGTGAAAGGCCAATCAAACTTCGTGATAGCTGGTTCTCTCCGAAATGCATTTAGGTGCAGCGTTGCGTGTTTCTTGCCGGAGGTAGAGCTACTGGATGGCCGATGGGCCCTACAAGGTTACTGACGTCAGCCAAACTCCGAATGCCGGTAAGTGAGAGCGCAGCAGTGAGACTGTGGGGGATAAGCTTCATAGTCGAGAGGGAAACAACCCAGACCACCAACTAAGGTCCCTAAGCGCGTGCTAAGTGGGAAAGGATGTGGAGTTGCTCAGACAACCAGGAGGTTGGCTTAGAAGCAGCCACCCTTGAAAGAGTGCGTAATAGCTCACTGGTCAAGTGATTCCGCGCCGACAATGTAACGGGGCTCAAGCACGCCACCGAAGTTGTGGCATTGACATTATTGGTAGGCCTTCGTGGTCCAGCCGTGTTGATGGGTAGAGAGAGCGTCGTGGGCAGTGAAGCGGCGGGGTGACCCAGCCGTGGAGGCCACACGAGTGAGAATGCAGGCATGAGTAGCGAAAGACGTGTGAGAAACACGTCCTCCGAAAGACCAAGGGTTCCAGGGTCAAGCTAATCTTCCCTGGGTAAGTCGGGACCTAAGGCGAGGCCGACAGGCGTAGTCGATGGACAACGGGTTGATATTCCCGTACCGGCGAAGAACCGCCCCAGCTAATCCAGTGGTGCTAAGAGTCCTAACCAGGAATGTGTGGATCCCTTCGGGGTGAAGCCGTCCTGGCGAACGCTCGACCCCATGCTGGTGCGGCTAGCGTATTAACAGGTGTGACGCAGGAAGGTAGCCCAAGCCAGGCGATGGTTGTCCTGGTGCAAGTGCGTAGGCCGAGTGGTAGGTAAATCCGTCACTCATTGAGGCTGAGACACGATGCGGATGAAAAGTGGGTGATCCTATGCTGCCGAGAAAAGCATCGACGCGAGGTTCTAGCTGCCCGTACCCCAAACCGACTCAGGTGGTCAGGTAGAGAATACTAAGGAGATCGAGAGAATCGTGGTTAAGGAACTCGGCAAAATGCCCCCGTAACTTCGGGAGAAGGGGGGCCATCCACTTATTAGGATTTACTCCGAAAGGGTGTGGTGGCCGCAGAGACCAGTGGGTAGCGACTGTTTACTAAAAACACAGGTCCGTGCCAAGTCGCAAGACGATGTATACGGACTGACGCCTGCCCGGTGCTGGAAGGTTAAGAGGACGGGTTAGCCGTAAGGCGAAGCTCAGAATTTAAGCCCCAGTAAACGGCGGTGGTAACTATAACCATCCTAAGGTAGCGAAATTCCTTGTCGGGTAAGTTCCGACCTGCACGAATGGCGTAACGACTTCCCAACTGTCTCAACCACGAACTCGGCGAAATTGCATTACGAGTAAAGATGCTCGTTACGCGCAGCAGGACGGAAAGACCCCGTGACCTTTACTACAGCTTGGTATTGGTGTTCGGTGTGGCTTGTGTAGGATAGGTGGGAGACTGTGAAGCAGACACGCCAGTGTTTGTGGAGTCGTTGTTGAAATACCACTCTGGTCACTCTGGATGTCTAACTTCGAACCGTAATCCGGTTCAGGGACAGTGCCTGGTGGGTAGTTTAACTGGGGCGGTTGCCTCCCAAAATGTAACGGAGGCGCCCAAAGGTTCCCTCAACCTGGTTGGCAATCAGGTGGCGAGTGTAAGTGCACAAGGGAGCTTGACTGTGAGACTGACAGGTCGAGCAGGGACGAAAGTCGGGACTAGTGATCCGGCAGTGGCTTGTGGAAGCGCTGTCGCTCAACGGATAAAAGGTACCTCGGGGATAACAGGCTGATCTTGCCCAAGAGTCCATATCGACGGCATGGTTTGGCACCTCGATGTCGGCTCGTCGCATCCTGGGGCTGGAGTAGGTCCCAAGGGTTGGGCTGTTCGCCCATTAAAGCGGTACGCGAGCTGGGTTTAGAACGTCGTGAGACAGTTCGGTCCCTATCCGCTGCGCGCGTAGGAAGTTTGAGAGGATCTGACCCTAGTACGAGAGGACCGGGTTGGACGAACCTCTGGTGTGTCAGTTGTTCCGCCAGGAGCACCGCTGATTAGCTACGTTCGGGATGGATAACCGCTGAAAGCATCTAAGCGGGAAGCCGGCCTCAAGATGAGACTTCCATACCCTTCGGGGTGAGAGGCTCCCAGCCAGACTACTGGGTTGATAGGCCGGATGTGGAAGCGCAGTAATGCGTGCAGCTGACCGGTACTAATAAGCCGATGACTTGATAACACTTTGCGCTATTTCTTTAGCGTGACTCGCGTCCACCGTGTGGTTCCCGATGTACGGTCGGAAACCCACAACAACATCTTTTGTTGTGACACACTGAAACATCGATAGTGTTTCGGCGGCCATAGCGAGAGGGAAACGCCCGGTCCCATTCCGAACCCGGAAGCTAAGCCTCTCAGCGCCGATGGTACTGCAGGGGCCACCCTGTGGGAGAGTAGGACACCGCCGGACTTCTTTTCACGGTAATGGCCACCCAAAGCAGGGTGGCCATTACTCGTTAACAGGAGGAACCAGAGCTGATGGCTGACGACGACGACCGCGAGCGCCCTCGTCGCCCTCGCTACACCTCGAATGACCGGAACACGCCCGCCCGGGGCGATCGGAAGCCGTATCAGAAGCGCGATGGTGACCGCTCGTATGGGAACCGGGATGATCGGAAGCCGTATCAGAAGCGTGGTGGCGACCGCTCGTACGGGAACCGGGATGACCGGAAGCCGTATCAGAAGCGTGACGGCGACCGTTCCTACGGCAAGCACGACGACCGTGGTCCTCGGCGCGACGCCGAGCCGCGTGAGCCGCGCGCGCCGCGACGGGACGTGCCCGAGATCCCCGAGGAGATCACAGCACGTTCCCTGCCGAACGCGGCGCGGAACGAACTGAAGACACTGAGCAAAGAGAACGCCGACGCGGTCGCACGCCACCTTGCCATGGCAGGTCTGCTGATCGACGACGACCCGGCACTGGCTCACCGCCACGCGCTCGAGGCGAGTCACCGTGCCGGTCGGATCGCGGTCGTGCGCGAGACCGTCGCCATCACCGCCTACGCCGTCGGGGACTACGCTCTGGCACTGCGCGAACTGCGCACGTACCGACGAATCAGCGGCAAGGACGACCAGATCGCGCTGCAGGTCGACAGCGAGCGCGGTGTCGGCCGCGCCGACCGTGCGCTCGAGGTGGGGCGGTCGGTCGATCGCGACAAGCTGCCGACGGCGGCGCGTGTCGAGCTCGCGATCGCGATGTCGGGCGCGCGTCTGGATGTGGGCGAGACGGAGCGCGCGCTCCTCGAGCTCGACATCCCCGAACTCGACCCCGACCGTGCGTTCGCGTGGAGCCCGGCGCTGTTCGCCGCCCGCGCGGCCGTTCTGGAGGAACTGGGACGAGCGGAGGAAGCCGAGGAGTGGTACCGCCGTGCCACGATCGCCGCCGAGGCGCTGGACGACGCCAGCGGGTTCGAGGCAGGTGAGACCGTCTGGGTCGACGAGGTCGAAGAGGACGAGGACGCCGAGGCCTTCGACCGCGCGCAGCCTGCCGGCGATGCGTCTGTCGAACCGGCGACGGGCGACGACGACCCTCAGGTCTGATCCGGCACGAGCAGGATCTTCCCGTCCGTGCCGCGCTCGACGTCTTCGTGTGCGCGAACCGCATCGCGAAGGGCATAGCGCGGGCCGAGCTCGACCGTGAAACCGCCCGCCGCGATCAGCCCCAGCGCCACGGGAATCGCTTCGCGCCGCCACGCGCGCTGCTGATCGGTGAGGCCGCGCGCTGCGCCGCCGGCGTAGGCCTGGATGCCGTACCGGGGTGCATCGGCCCCGCGTACCAGCGTCGCCACGCGTGAGCGGTCGTTCGCGACCTCGACCGACGCCGCAAGCGCTTCGTCGGTCCCCGCACAGTCGAGTGCCACATCGAGCCGAGTCCCACCGGCCCGGACTCGCTCCACGAGGCCCGGTCCATAGGCCACCGGAACGGCACCGAGTGCGCGCACGTGGTCGGCGCGTCGCTCGGACGTCGTGGCAAGAACATCCGCGCCCCATCGCACCGCGAACTGGATGACGGCCTGCCCGACCGCACCCGAGCCGCCGTGCACGAGCAGGCGATCACCGGGTCCGACGGCCAGCGAACGAAGCGCTTGATACGCCGTCGCCACCGGGATGCCGATCGCCGCGCCGGTCTCGGCGTCGACGGCGGGCGGGCGGAGCGCGAGGGCGGAGGCGGGCACGATCGCCTCCTCGGCGTAGGTCCCCTGCGCGCCGCTGACCACCACCGGCATCCCGCGGCGGAACCCCGCCACGTCGGCGCCGACGGCCACTACGATCCCGGCTCCATCGGAGCCCACCCGTCGTCGGCCCTCTATCGGTGGCGATGCCCGCAGTCCGCTTCGGAGTTTCGCGTCGATCGGGTTCACCCCGGCCGCCTCGACGCGGACCGCCACCTCCCCGGCAGCGGGGTCGGCTGACGCAAACTCGGCGTACTCCAGGACCTCGGGGCCGCCGAGCCGGCGGTGGAAGACGGCGTGTGGCATCTGCATCCTCTCGATCGTCATTGACCGCGGAGGGCTTTGCCGATGCGCTGCGCCGAGACGGGCTCGGCGGTGCCGAGGGCCTGCGCGAACAGGCTCACGCGGTACTCCTCCAGCATCCACCGCACGCGGACGAGGTTGTCGGGGGAGGAGGGGGCGAGGGGGATCGTGCCACCGGCGTCGGCGAAGGCGGCGGCGGACCGCTCGTACTCGCTCTGGCGCTGGCGATCGCGCCCGGGATTGTCGGCGAGCCCCGTCACGCGGTCGCGCGCGCCCTGGAGGTAGCGGGGCAGATGCGCCAGCCGGGTGACGCCGACGCGTGAGAGGAATCCGGGGAAGACGAGGCCGGCCAGCTGCGCCTTCACGTCGTTCAGCGCCCCGAGGAGAGTGAGGGAGTTCTGGCCTTTCACGGCCTTCTCGACATCCCGCGAGAGGGTGATGATGCGGGCGGCGAGCGACACCACCGAGAAGGTCTCGTCGACGATGACCGCCGCATACGCGTCGCGCGCCTTCTCGAACGCGGCCTGCGACCGCGGGGCCTCGCGCCCGACCTCGCCGAGTACCCGGTCGGCGACGGCGAGGCGGGCATCCTCGATGAGCGCCTTCGCGGACGGGTAGGGGGAGGCCGCGAGGGCGAGCTTCTCGGTGCTGGTCAGGTGGTCGAGCACGTACGACGCGGGAGAGGCGACGGCGCGCAGCAGCAGGCGGCGCGCTCCGCGGTGTGTGGCGATCGCCGCCGCCTCGGCCGAGGTCTCGATGCGGAGCGAGACCGTGTCGCCGTCGTCGACGACGGCGGGATAGCCGCGGACGACACCCCCCGCGACCTTGCTGTCGACGACGGCCGGAAGATCCCCGAAGTCCCAGGACGTTATCCCGCTGCGTTCGGCGAACCCCACTGATGAGGCGCCTGTCGCGCCCGTGCCGTCGGGTCGCGGCGCAGCGGCCGCGACCGACGCGGGTGCGGCGGCACGCTCGACCGATCGAGCGACCGAAGACCGCGCCCGGTCCGCGAGCCGGCGCTGCAGGTCCGCCAGATCGCGACCGGAGCCCGCCGTGCGCCCCCGCGCGTCGACGGCGCGAAAGGACATCAGCAGGTGCGGCGGCACGCGTTCGAGGTCGAAGTCGTCGTCGCTGACGGTCTGGCTCGCGACACGTCGGATGCGGTCGGCGAGCGCGCGCCGCAGCGAGACCGGTGGGCGTCCGTCGTTCGATTCCGGCCCGTCGGCGGCGATCTCACCGGCGAAGGTCGCCGCCCAGTCCGCGGCAGGCACCACATGGCGCCGGATCGATTTGGGCAGGGATCGGATGAGCGCGGTGATGAGCTCGTCGCGCAGGCCCGGCACCTGCCAATCGAAGCCGGTCGGCTCCAACTGCGCGAGCAGGGCCAGGGGGATCACGACCGTCACCCCGTCGTCGGGCGCGCCCGGCTCGAAGCGGTACGCGAGGGAGAGCACCTGGTCGCCCTGGCGCCACCGTGCGGGGAAGTCGTGCTCGCCGCGGCGACCGGCGTCGTCGCGGAGATCCGCTTCGGTCATGTCGAGCAGACGCGGCGTGCGCGCCGACGTCTCCTTCCACCACGCCTCGAACGATCGGGTGTCGAAGACGTCTCGTGGCACCCGGGTGTCGTAGAAGACGTAGACGGCCTCGTCGCCGACGAGGATGTCGCGACGACGCTCGCGCTCCTCGACCTTCTCGAGGCGGCGACGCAGCTCGAGGTTGCGGCGCTCGAAGGCGGTGAGGCGCTTGTCCAGATGGCTCGTCTCCCACTCGCCCTCCACGAGCGCGTGGCGAAGGAACAGCTCACGAGCCAGCGGTCGGTCGAATCGGGCGAGCTGCACGCGGCGTTTCGGGATGATCTCCACACCGAAAAGGGTCACCTTCTCGTATGCCGAGGCTGCTCCCTGCGACCTCGACCAGTGCGGCTCGCTCACCTGCCGCCGGGCCAGGTCCCCGGCGAGGGACTCCGCCCACGCCGGGTCGACCGCGGCGACGGTCCGCGCGAACAGGCGGGAGGTCTCCACCAGCTCCGCCGCCATGACCGCCGACGGGCGCTTCTTGCGGACGCCCGAACCGGGGAAGATCGAGAAGCGGGTGCCGCGCGCGCCGAGGTACTCGGCCTTGGTCGATGCGCCCCTGGCCGAGCGGCCGCGCGCATCCCGGCCCACGTCGCTGCGCGTGTCGAGGATGCCGAGGTGGGAGAGCAGCCCCGCCAGAATGGCGCGATGCACGGCATCGGGGTCGGCGGCATCGCCGGCGGGACGACCGTGCGAGCGTCTCCGGCCCAGGAGGGCGCGCAGCTGACGGTGGACGTCCATCCACTCCCGCACCCGCACGTAGTTCACGAACTCCGCACGACACATGCGCCGGAACGCGCTCGAGCCCAGTTCGGCCTGTTTCTCCTGGAGGTACTGCCAGAGGTTCAGCAGTGCGAGGAAGTCGCTGGTCGGATCGGCGAAGCGCGCATGGAATCCGTCCGCCTTGGCGCGCTCGGCCTCCGGACGCTCCCGCACATCCTGGATCGACATCCCGGCGACGATGGGGAGGACCTGGTCGAGGACCTCGGTGCGCTCGGCCTCCACGAGCATCCGTGCGAACCGGGGGTCGATCGGCAGTCGCGCGATCCGTTTGCCGATATCGGTCAGGCGGGCGCCGTCATCGCCGCGGCCGGGCCCGCGCACGGCACCGAGCTCGACGAGCAGGTCGAAGGCGGCTTTCACACCGCGGGAGTCCGGGGGAGTGAGGAACGGGAAGGCGGAGATGTCTCCGAAGCCGAGGGAGAGCATCTGCAGCACCACCGAGGCGAGACTGGTGCGCAGGATCTCGGGCTCGGTGAACTCCGGGCGCGTGGCGAAGTCCTCCTCGGCGTACAGGCGGACGGCGATTCCCGGTGCCGTGCGGCCCGCGCGTCCGGCCCGCTGCTGGGCCGACGCCTGCGACACCGGTTCGATCGGAAGGCGCTGGATCTTGCTGCGAGCGCTGTATCGCGAGATGCGGGCGGTGCCGGTGTCGATGACGTACCTGATCCCGGGAACGGTGAGGCTCGTCTCGGCGACGTTCGTCGCCAGGATGACGCGGCGTCGGACCCCGGCGACGTGCGAGCGCTCGAAGACGCGGTGCTGCTCGGCGGCCGAGAGCCGTCCGTACAGCGGGAGCACCTCGGTCGGTGAGGCGTCTTTCGCGTACATGCCGCGAACCGCATCCATCGCATCCCGGATCTCCGCCTCGCCCGGCAGGAACACCAGCACGTCGCCTGCCGGCTCGCGGTCGAGCTCCCGCAGGGCGCGGGTGAGTCCGTCGATGTCGTCGGACTCGTCGTCTGCCGCGTCGGTCCGCGGGCGGTAGCGCACCTCGACCGGATAGGTGCGACCGGACACCTCGACGATCGGTGCCGGATCGCCCTGCCGGTCGGCGAAATGCTTCGCGAAGCTCTCCGGGTCGATCGTCGCGCTCGTGATCACGACCTTGAGGTCGGGGCGCCGGGGGAGGATGCGGGCGAGGTAGCCGAGCAGGAAGTCGACGTTCAGCGACCGCTCGTGGGCCTCGTCGACGATGATCGTGTCGTAGCGGCGCAGCATCCGATCGCGATGGATCTCGTTCAGGAGGATCCCGTCGGTCATGAGGGCGATGCGGGTGTCGTCGGAGACCGCGTCGGTGAAGCGCACCTTGTATCCGACCGTGGATCCCAGCGGCACCTGCAGCTCTTCGCTCACGCGCTCGGCGATCGTCCGCGCGGCGATGCGTCGCGGCTGGGTGTGGGCGATCGAGGTGCGTCCGAGCTCCAGGCAGATCTTCGGCAGCTGCGTCGTCTTGCCCGACCCGGTGGCTCCGGCGACGATCACGACCTGGTGGTCGCGGATGGCCGCGGCGATCTCATCGCGTGCCGCGCTGACGGGCAGCTCGGACGGATACGAGATGACGGGCTCGGGCGCGGACATAGCCCTCCATCGTACGACGTGCGTGTGCGGGAGGCGGCGTGCAGCGGGTACCGTGGAGGGGTAGACCTACGAGGAGGCCGCCGCGTGTTCATCCTGTCCCTTCTGCTGTTCGTCGGTGGCATTGCCCTGCTGGGGCTGGCGATCTCTCTGCCCGTGGCTCCGGGCGTCTTCTTCGCGCTCGGCATCCTGGTGCTCTCCCTCGGCATCGCCCTGCCGATCCACTTTGGCGGCACCCCGGGAGCTGCCGGGCGCTGGTCGATCTCGCGCAAGGATTCCTGACCCCGCGTCGTTCGCTTCGTCAAGGGGCATTCGTCGGGCGCCGACCCTCCTAGGCTGGGGGGATGGCGAACATTCCCCACATCGAACTCAACGACGGTCACCGCATCCCTCAGCTGGGCTACGGTGTCTTCCAGGTTCCGGCCGATGACACCGAGCGCGCCGTGAGTGAGGCGCTCGAGGTCGGCTACCGTCACATCGACACCGCCGCGATCTACGGCAACGAAGAGGGCGTCGGCGCGGCCATCGCCGCGTCGGGCATCGCGCGCGACGACCTCTTCGTGACCACGAAGCTCTGGAACGACCGACACGACGCGGACGAGCCCGACGCCGCCGTCGCCGAGAGCCTGGAGAAGCTCGGCCTCGAGGCGGTCGACCTCTACCTCGTGCACTGGCCCACTCCCGCGAAGGACAACTTCGTGCACGCGTGGGAGAAGATGATCGGCATCCGCGAGCGCGGGCTCGCCCGCAGCATCGGCGTCTCGAACCACCTCGTCGAGCACCTCGACCGCATCGTCGAGGCGACCTCGGTCGTGCCCGCGGTGAATCAGATCGAGCTCCACCCGGCGTATCAGCAGCGCGAGATCACCGCGTGGGCGGCTGATCACGGAACCGTCATCGAGTCGTGGGGCCCGCTCGGACAGGGCAAGTACGACCTGTTCGGAGCCGAGCCGATCGTCGCGGCGGCCGAGGCGGTCGGAAAGACGCCCGCTCAGGTCGTGCTGCGGTGGCACCTGCAGAAGGGTTTCGTGGTGTTCCCGAAGTCCGTGCGGCGCGCGCGTCTGGAGGAGAACATCGATGTCTTCGGGTTCACGCTCGACGAGCAGCAGATGGCCGCGATCGACGCGATGGACCCGGGCGACGGCAGCGGCCGCGTGAGCGCCCACCCCACCGAGGTCAACTGACTCATCCGGCCCCGCCCGCTCCCGCGAGGCGGGGCCGGATAAAATGCACCGATGAGCACCGAGAGCGCCTACTGGTACGGCGAGGATCGTGACGACCGCCGCGAGCGTGCCGTCGCCCTGCTCCAGGCGTTCCGGCTCTATCGTGCGGCCGAGGTCGCGATGCGGCGTCGCACGCGTGAAGCGATGTCGATGGGCGAGAACGACCTGCTCGTGCTCCGCTATCTCCTCCGGGCGCAGCGCGAGGGGCGGCGCGTCTCACCGAGCGAGCTCACGCGATATCTCGGGGTGTCCACCGCGTCGATGACGGCGATCATCGACCGGCTCGAGAAGTCACGCCACGTGCGGCGGGAACGCCACGAGACGGACCGGCGCAGCATCCACGTCATCCCCACCGCGGAGACCGACCACGAGGTGCGGGCGACCCTCGGCAAGATGCACGAGCGGATGCTCGCGGCCGTCATCGACATGACCCCCGAAGAGGACCGGATCGTGACCGAGACGCTCGCCCGCCTGCAGGCAGCGGTCGACCAGGTCGACGCCGAGCCGACGGCGGACTGACTCAGCCCGCGGATGCCGCGCGCAGGTGCGTCACCTGCGCGCGCGCGACCTCGACGCCGAACACCATCTCGAGGGCGGCTTCGAACTCATCCATGCGCCCCGCCGCGGCGAACTCGCGCGCTCGGACCGAGGGCGTGTGCGAGAGCACGCCCGCGAGGTGGCGGAGCGCCGCCTCGGCGCGCGCATCCGACCCGTCGCCCCGGAGCCGGCCGAGCTCCGCGTGCAGGATGTCCTGGATGTGGCGGCGCACCGCCACGATCGCCGGGGCCGCATCGCGCTCCGCGGTGAAGGCGGCAACGGCCGAACCGACGACCTCGTGCGCGCCCGCGCCGAGTTCCGGCAGCGCGGCGTGTCGACCGATGAGCTCGAGGTCCAGGAGCTCCACACCCTCGAGCGCGCCGACCTCCGGGTCGATGTTGCGGGGGAGACCGAGATCGACGAACAGGCGTCGCGAGGTGTCGACGACGTCGTCGGCGGTGATGACATAGCGCGCGGTGCAGGTGATCACGAGTTCCGCGTCGCGGATCGCCGCGCGCAGATCGGTCTCGGCGCGCACACCGTAGCGGGCGGCGAAGCGTTGCGCGCGACCGGTGGCGGAGTAGACCCGCACATCGCCGGCGCCGCGCGCCTGCAGCGCGGCGATGGTGGTGGCGGCGTAGCTGCCGGTCCCCACCAGGAGGACCGGAACGGACGCCCAGTCGGAGATGCGGCTCTCGGCGAGATCGAGGGCGAGGCGCGCGAGCGAGCGGCCGGCGGCACCCATGTCGGCCCTCGCGCGGACTTCGCGGGTGGCGTGAGCCGCCCGCTGGAAGGCCTGCTCCAGTGCCGGGCTCGTGGTCCCCGCGGTGCGTGCATCGCGAAGCGCCCGCTGCACCTGACCGGTGATCTCCTCCTCGCCGACGACCATCGACTCCAGGCCCGAGCTCACCGAGAAGAGGTGCTGCACGACGTCGTCGCCGGCGAACGACTCCGCGCTCTCGCGCACGCTTCCCGCATCCGCGCCGATCGTGTCCGCCAGCGTCTCGAGGACGGCCTCGCGCGCGAGCGCACCGGGCGCGGCGAGCGGTTCGTCGATCTCGAGATACGCCTCGAAGCGGTTGCACGTGGACAACACGACGGCGCCGCGCACGAAGGGGTGCGCGGCGACGAGTTCGGCGCCAGTGGACTCGCTCACACGCGAGATGCGGTCGAGGACGTCGAACTCGGTGTTGCGATGGCTGGCCGTGAGACAGAACAGCACCCATCCATCGTAACGTCCGATCCTGAGGGTGTGCGCGAGGACGTAGCCTGGAGGGGTGTCATCCGCCCTGTCCCTCCTGCCCGTCGGGCACCCCTTGACGGACGGCAGAACCGCACGTTCGCCCCTCGTCCGGGCCGCACGCGGTGATCGGCCCGAGACGACCCCGGTCTGGTTCATGCGGCAGGCGGGACGCTCGCTGCCGGAGTACCGGCAGTCACGCGCCGGCGTCGACATGCTCGAGGCGTGCCTGCGCCCGGAGCTGGCCGCGGAGATCACCCTGCAGCCGGTGCGCCGCCACGGTGTCGATGCCGCGGTCTTCTTCAGCGATATCGTCACGCCCGTGCTGCTCGCCGGCGTCGACGTCTCGATCGTCGCCGGCCGGGGGCCGGTGCTCGCGGAACCGGTGCGCACCGCCTCCGACGTGCTCGCGCTCCGGCCGATCGACCCCGCCGTGCTGCAGCCGATCTCGGAGGCGGTCGCGCTCGTCGTCGCGGAACTCGGAGACATCCCGCTGGTCGGATTCGGCGGTGCCCCGTACACGCTCGCGAGCTATCTCGTCGAGGGAGGCCCGAGCAAGGAGCAGCTGCGCACTCGCGCCCTGATGAAGACCGACCCGCACACGTGGGCCGCGCTGCTGAACTGGTGCGCCGATGTCACCGGCGCCTTCGTGCGTGCGCAGGTGGAGGCTGGCGCGAGCATCGTGCAGCTGTTCGACTCGTGGGCCGGTTCGCTCTCGCGCGCCGACTACCAGCGGCGCGTCGCCCCGCACACGCGCCGCGCATTCGATGCCCTCCGCGGTTTCGACGTGCCGAAGATCCACTTCGGTCTCGGGCTGTCGGAGGTGCTCGATCTCGTGCCGCCGCTGGGAGCGGACGTCGTCGGCGTCGACTGGCGGCTGCCGCTCGATGTCGCCGCGATGCGCATCGGCCGTCCGCTTCCCCTGCAGGGCAACATCGACCCCGCCCTGCTCACGGCGCCGTGGCCCGTGCTCGCCGCCCACGTCGACGACGTGCTCGCGCGCGGGGCCGACCTGCCCGGCCACATCCTCAACCTCGGTCACGGCGTGCCGCCGGAGACCGATCCGACCGTCCTGACCCGAATCGTGGAGTACGTGCATGGCCGCTGAGAACACCGCCCCGACCGCCGACCAGAACGAGGCCGGCGAACAGACCCACTACGGCCTGTGGGCGGTCTTCCGCCGCGACCCGCACCCGGCCGAGCCGCTCCCCGGCGCCGTCGCCGCGGTCGACGCCGCCGCGTCGATCGATTCGCTGCGGGCCGTGTACGACGTCTCGGGCCTGCGGGCGGATGCGGACGTGCTCGTGTGGCTGACCGGTCGCACCGCCGAGGGGCTGCAATCCGATCTGCGCACGCTCCGGCGCTCGCGCGAGTTCGCGCCGCTGCTGCCGACGTGGAATGCGATGGGCGTTCACCGCGACGCCGAGTTCAGTCGCGACCACTCGCCCGCGTTCGCCCGCGGTCTGCCGCCCAAGGAGTGGGTGACGGTGTATCCCTTCGTGCGCAGCTACGAGTGGTACCTGCTGCCGCCCGAGGAGCGCGGCGCGATGCTCGGGGAGCACGGACGCATGGGGCGCGACTTCCCCCAGGTGCAGAGCAACACCGTCGCCTCCTTCGCGCTCGGCGACTACGAGTGGCTGCTCGCCCTCGAAGCCGACGATGTCATCGACCTCGTCGACCTCATGCGCTACCTTCGCAAGACCGAAGCCCGACGCCACGTGCGCGAAGAGGTGCCGTTCTTCACCGGTCGTCGCATCGACGTCGCCGACGTCGCCGACGTCGTGAGCTGATCGCGATGGCGCTGCGCATCGGCACGCGGGCGAGTGCGCTCGCCATGACCCAGGCGGGCACGGTCGCCGACATGCTCGGCGCCGAGCTGGTGCCGATCGTCTCCGAGGGCGACACCTCGACCGCATCGCTCTCATCGCTCGGCGGCACCGGGGTCTTCGCCACGGCCCTGCGCGAGGCGCTGCGGCGCGGCGAGGTGGATGCGGTGGTCCACTCCTACAAGGATCTGCCGACGGCTGCCGAACCCGGACTGGTGATCGCCGCGGTCCCGCCGCGCGCCGATCCGCGCGACGCCCTGTGCGCACGTGACGGCATGACCCTCGAGGAGCTCCCGCCGGGCGCCGCGGTGGGCACCGGATCGCCGCGTCGTCGCGCTCAGCTGGCGATGCGCCGGCCTGATCTGCATCTCGTCGACATCCGCGGGAACATCGACACCCGGCTCGGTCGCGTCGGACACGAGGATCCGGAGCGCGCGCTCGACGCGGTCATCCTCGCGGCCGCCGGCCTCGAGCGGATCGGTCGCCTGGACGCGGCCACGGAACTGTTCGACCTCGACCGCTGGCCGACCGCGCCGGCTCAGGGCGCGCTCGCCGTCGAGGTGCGCGAGGGCGACGAGCATCTCGTGCGGCGCATCGACCACGCGGCCACGCGCGCGTCCGCAGATGCCGAGCGCGGCGTGCTCGCACGCCTCGAGGCGGGGTGCGCCGCGCCGATCGCCGCGATGGCCTTCGTCGAGGACGGCCTGCTGTTCCTCACCGCCCGCGTCTACCGCCCCGACGGCGGCGAGATGATCGACAGTTCGCGCGCCATGCCGATCGACGCCGAGGCGCCGGCGAAGCTCGCCACCCTCGTGGGCGTCGATCTCATCGAACGAGGCGCCGCCCGGATCGCACCGCTCGATCCGACGGTGCCGAACGCGCCCGACGCCCCGTAGCGAAGGAGAAACCGTGACCGCGCCCCGCATCCGACCTCGCCGTCTGCGTGCAACGCCCGCGTGGCGTCGCCTGCAGAGTGAGACGCGCCTGGACGCGTCTCAGCTCGTGCTGCCGATGTTCCTCGCCGAGGGAGCCGCCGAAGCCCGCCCCATCTCCTCGATGCCCGGTGTCGTGCAGCATTCGACCGACACGTTCCGGGCGGCTCTGCACCGCGCCGCCGAGGCCGGCATCGGCGGCGTGATGCTCTTCGGCGTGCCCGAGCACAAGGACGCCGTCGGCTCCGGCGCGACCGATCCGGACGGCATCCTCAATGTCGCGACGCGCATCGCCGTCGCCGAGGTCGGTGACGCCCTGGTCGTGCAGAGTGACCTCTGCCTCGACGAGTTCACCGACCACGGCCACTGCGGCGTGCTCGATGCGCGCGGTGGCGTGGACAACGACGCGACGCTGGATCGCTATCGCGACATGGCGCTCGCGCAGGCGGAGGCGGGATCCCACCTCCTCGGGCTGTCCGGCATGATGGACGGCCAGGTGGCGGCGCTTCGCGATGCCCTCGACGGCGCCGACCGCGGCGATGTGGCACTGCTGGCCTACTCCGCCAAGTACGCCTCGGCGTTCTACGGGCCGTTCCGCGAGGCGGTCCAGTCCTCGCTGCAGGGCGACCGTCGCACGTATCAGCTCGACCCGGGCAACCGCCGCGAGGGCGCTCGAGAGGTCGCCCTGGATGTGACGGAGGGAGCCGACGTGGTGATGGTCAAGCCCGCGATGACCTACCTGGATGTGCTCGCCGACGCCGCCGCGGTCTCTCCGGTGCCGGTGTGGGCGTATCAGGTCAGCGGCGAGTACGCGATGATCGAGGCCGCCGCCGCGCACGGGTGGATCGACCGCGAACGCGCGATCGACGAGTCCCTCACCGCCATCGTGCGCGCCGGCGCCGACGCGGTGCTCACGTACTGGGCCGTCGAGGCCGCCGAACGCTGGAAGGACGCATGAGCGCCACCGATTCCGATCTCACCAACGAGACCGCCGCAGCACGTGCCCGCGCCGTCATCCCGGGAGGGGTGAACTCCCCGGTGCGGGCCTTCGGATCGGTCGGCGGCACGCCGCTGTCGATCGTCGCGGCGCACGGCGCGACGGTCACGGATGTGACCGGGCGCGAGTACGTGGACCTCGTCGCGTCGTGGGGACCCGCCCTGCTGGGGCACGCCCACCCGCGGGTGGTCGACGCCGTGCAGCGCGCGGCCTCTCGCGGTCTGTCGTTCGGCGCCTCCACGCCGGGGGAGACCGAGCTCGCCGAGCTCGTGGTGGAGCGCCTTGCCGTCGACGGTGCCCGCGGGATCGAGCGACTGCGCCTGGTGTCCACGGGCACCGAGGCCACGATGACCGCCATCCGCATCGCGCGGGGTGCGACCGGGCGAGACGTGATCATCAAGTTCGCCGGCCATTACCACGGCCACTCCGACGGGCTGCTCGCCGAATCCGGATCGGGCGTGGCGACGCTCGGCCTTCCGGGCTCCGCCGGCGTCCCCGCGCCGATCGCGGGGCTCACCCTCGTCCTGCCGTACAACGACCGCGCGGCGGTGCGCGACGCGTTCGCCGCGCATCCCGGGCGCATCGCCGCGATCATCGCGGAGGGCGCCGGCGCCAACGCGGGCATCCTCGCGCCCGAAGACGGCTTCAACGACTTCCTCGTGGAGACCGCGCACCGCGAGGGGGCGCTGTTCATCCTCGACGAGGTGCTCACCGGGTTCCGGGTCGACCCCGCCGGATGGTGGGGCCACGAGCGCGCTCGCGGCGCCGGCTACGTGCCCGACCTGCTCACCTTCGGGAAGGTCATCGGGGGCGGGATGCCGCTGGCCGGCATCGGCGGGCGCGCGGACCTCATGGAGCTGCTGGCGCCGCTCGGGCCCGTCTACCAGGCCGGCACCCTCAGCGGGAATCCGCTCGCGGTCGCGGCGGGGGTCGAGACGCTCCGGCTCGCCGACGCCGGTGTCTACGCCGCCGTCGATGCGGCATCCGCTCGCGTCGCGTCGGCGCTCACCGCGGCGCTCGCCGCGGAGGGCGTCGCGCACACGCTGTCGTTCGCCGGGAATCTGTTCTCGGTCGCGTTCCGCGAAGCGCCGGTGCGCGACTACGACGACGCGAAGGATCAGGAGGCGTGGCGATACGGCCCGTTCTTCCACGCCATGCTCGCACACGGCGTGTCGCTTCCGCCGAGCGTGTTCGAGGCGTGGTTCCTCACGGCGGCGCACGACGACGACGCCCTCACCCGCATCGAGGAGGCGCTGCCTCACGCGGCCCGCGCCGCCGCGGCGGCATGACGGTCGCCGAGCACGCTCGCGCTCCGGGCGCCGGAACCGTCAGATCCAGCCGGGAAGCCAGTTGTGGAGGCGCCAGAAGTCGTAGGGAACAGTCGTGGCGGTCTGGATGGGGTACCAGAACGCCGTGAGCACCAGCACCGCGATGAGGATCACCCACACCAGGCGCTGCCCGTTCGCACGTCGCACCGCATCGAAGGACGCCGATCCGGAGAGGTCGCGGAGTGCGTATGCGAGGGCGAGCGCGACGAAGGGCAGCATGACCACGGTGTAGAACTGGAAGATCGTGCGCTCCGGGTACAGCAGCCACGGCACGTAGGTGGCGGCGATCCCGGTCAGCACGAGGCCGGTCTGCCACCGCGGTCGCACGGCGAAGCGGTAGATCAGCCACAGCGCCGCGGCCATGCCCGCCCACCAGATGAGCGGATTGTTCAGGCTGTAGATGTTCTGCACGCACGTCGCCCCGCCGCAGTCCGTGCTCTCGTAGTACATCGACGTCGGACGCAGCAGCAGCGGCCACTGCCAGGCCGGGCTTGCGTAGCCGTGCTCGGTGGTCAGTCCGACGTGGAAGTCGTAGACGGCCTTGTGGAACAGCCAGAGCGAGCGGAGCGACTCCGGTACCCATCCCCATGCGCCGGGGTCGGTCTCGCCGCCGAGGTTCCGTCCCCATCCGCCCGCTGTGAGCAGCCATCCCGTCCAGGTCGACAGGTAGACGACCACGGCGACGGGGACGAGCAGCAGGAACGAGACCGGCCCCTGCCGGAGGACGGCGTCCGTCGGCCAGAAGGTGATCCCCGCGCGGCGGCGCGCCCACGCGTCCGTCACGATCAGGTAGACGCCGAGTGCGGCGAGCACATAGAGCCCCGACCATTTGACGGCGCCCGCGCATCCGGCCGCTGCACCCGCGGCGATGATCCACGGACGGTTCCACAGCACCGGGCCCCATTCGTGGGGGGCGTCGCGGGATGCCGTCCCGGCGGCGATGCGCGCAGCGTGCCCGCGGGCGTCGAGCGCCACGAACCATGCCGCCAGGAGCACGAAGAACGCCAGGAAGGTGTCCAGGAGCGAGACGCGGCTCATCACGATCGCCTGACCGTCCACGGCGAGCAGCAGCGCGGCCACGGTGGCGAAGGCGATCGACCGCGTGAGGGTGCGGGCGAACAGGTAGAGCACGAGCACCATGGCGGTGCCGAACACGGCGGCTGCGATCCGCCAGCCGACGGATGAATCCGCGCCGAACAGGGCCATGCCGACGCCGATGAGGAACTTCCCCAGCGGCGGGTGCACCGAGAAGCTGCCGGTCGCGAGGAAAGTGTCCGTCTCGCCCTGGGCGAAGTCTGCGTCGGCGCCCTCCGGCCAATCCGCCGTGTAGCCGAGCACCCACTGGCTCCATGCGTCCTTGACGTAGTAGGTCTCGTCGAAGATCAGGACGGGGGGGTGCCCCAGATTCCACAGGCGCAGGATGCCCGCCAGCAGCGTCACGATCACGGGTGCGAGCACCGCCCACCGACGGGCCAGCACGGGGTCCGCGCGCAGGCGCGTGGTCACCCGGTCGTACCACGTCGTCCTCGGCGCGGGTCGCGGCGTCACCTCGGCCGTCGCGCTCAGGTGGCCGGTGCCCCGCCCTCGTTCCGCGGCTGCCGCGGACGGATCGGCGGGCTCGGGCTTCGACACGTCGTCCAGCCTATGCTGGGGCGGTGATCATCCTGGCCGCGACCCCGATCGGCAACCTCGGCGACGCGTCGACACGGCTGATCGAGGCTCTCGCGACGGCGCAGACGATCGCCGCCGAGGACACGCGCACCACCCAGCGTCTGCTGGCCGCGCTGGGCATCGACAATCGGCCTCGGCTCATCGCTCTGCACGATCACAACGAGAAAGATCGCGCCCACGACCTCGTGGAGCTCGCGCGCGACGCCGACGTGCTGCTGCTCAGCGACGCCGGCATGCCGACCGTGAGCGACCCGGGGTACGGTGTCGTCGCCGCCGCTGCAGCGGCCGGCGTGACCGTCACCGCGATTCCCGGTCCGAGTGCGGTGGTGACGGCGCTCGCCGTCGCGGGGCTCCCGACGGATCGCTTCACCTTCGAAGGGTTCGTGCCGCGCCGGCCGGGCGAGCGTGCCCGGATGCTCGCGGAGCTCGATGCCGAATCGCGCACGATGGTGTTCTTCGAGGCGCCGTCCCGCACGGCGGCCACGCTGCACGACATGATCGCGGCGTTCGGTGCCGAGCGTCGCGTCGCCGTCTGCCGGGAACTGACGAAGCTGCACGAACAGGTCGTGCGCGGGAGCCTGACCGAGGTCGCCGCATGGGCGGACGAGGGCGTGCGCGGCGAGGTCGTGATCGTCGTCGCCGGCGCGGAGCGGCGAGCCGTCGCCTTCGGCGACGCGGTCGATCAGGTCACCGCGCTCGTCGCCGGCGGCGCACGACTGAAAGAGGCTGCCGCGGAGGTCGCCGAGGCCACGGCGCATTCGCGCCGCGATCTGTACCAAGCTGCGCTCGCCGCGCGAGACTGACGGCGCAGGGGGTCCGTCACACGGGGACGGGTCACCGGGACGGGCAACTAGAATTCTCGGGTGAGTACCGGCCGATCCTTCTACATCACGACGCCGATCTATTACCCGAGCGATGTGCCGCACATCGGTCACGGCTACACCACCGTCGCCGTCGACACCCTCGCGCGCTGGCACCGCCAGGCCGGGGACGACACCTGGATGCTCACCGGCACCGACGAGCACGGTCAGAAGATGATGCGCGCCGCCGCGGCCAACGGCGCGACGCCGCAGGAGTGGGTGGACCGTCTCGTCACCGAGTCGTGGTTCCCGCTGCTGGAGACCCTCGACGTCGCCAACGACGACTTCATCCGAACCACCCAGGAGCGTCACGAGGAGCGCGTGAAGGCGTTCGTGCAGGCGATCTACGACCGCGGCTACATCTACGCCGGCGAGTTCGAAGCGCTGTACTGCGTCGGCTGCGAGGAGTTCAAGACCGAGGCCGAGATCCTCCCGGGCACCGGGGAGTTCGAGGGACTCAAGGTGTGCGCGATCCACTCCAAGCCGCTGGAGCTGCTGCAGGAGAAGAACTACTTCTTCAAGCTCAGCGAGTTCCAGGACCGGCTGCTGGAGCTCTACGCGTCGCAGCCCGACTTCATCCGCCCGGAGTCGGCCCGCAACGAGGTCGTCTCGTTCGTGCGGAGCGGACTGAAGGACCTGTCGATCTCCCGCTCGACCTTCGACTGGGGCATCGAGGTGCCCTGGGATGACAGCCACGTCATCTACGTGTGGGTGGACGCGCTGCTCAACTACGCCACCGCGGTCGGCTACGGGACCGACCCGGAGCAGTTCGACCGGCGCTGGCCGGCGTACCACGTGGTGGGCAAGGACATCCTGCGCTTCCACGCCGTCATCTGGCCGGCCATGCTCATGGCGGCCGGTCTCGACGTGCCTCGCGGCGTGTTCGCCCACGGATGGCTGCTCGTCGGCGGCGAGAAGATGTCCAAGTCGAAGCTCACCGGCATCGCCCCGACCGAGATCACGGATGTGTTCGGCTCGGATGCGTACCGGTTCTACTTCCTCTCGGCCATCGCCTTCGGCCAGGACGGCTCGTTCTCATGGGAGGACCTCTCCGCGCGGTATCAGGCCGAGCTCGCGAACGGGTTCGGGAACCTGGCATCGCGCACCGTCGCGATGGTCGGCAAATACTTCGACGGCGCCGTGCCGGCACCCGGGGCCTACACCGAGGCCGATCTCGAGATCCAGCGCGTCGTCGCGGATGCGGCGAGCGCCGCGGATGCGGCCATGGAGCGTTTCCGCATCGACGAGGCGATCGACCGCATCTGGACGATCGTCGACGAGCTCAACGGCTACATCACGATCAACGAGCCGTGGGCGCTGGCCAAGGACGAGGCCAAGCGAGAGCGACTCCAGACGGTGCTCTACACCGTCGCGGAGGGGCTCCGCGCGCTGACCGTGCTGCTGTCGCCGGTGATGCCCGAGGCGACCGCCAAGCTGTGGCTCGCCCTCGGCGTGGGTGAGACGCTCGGATCGCTGGAGGATCAGCCCATCCGCGAGGCCGGCCAGTGGGGGGCGCTGCGCCCCGGCACCTCCGTCAACGGCTTGGCCCCCCTCTTCCCCCGCGTCGAGCAGGCCTGATCCCGCCGGCGCCCCGGCTCCCAGCGGCATCCACCCCTGCCCAGCGGCATCCACCCCTGCCCTGCGGCATTGACCCCCTGCCCTGCGGCATCCACCCCTGCCCTGCGGCATTGACGGCCTGGTGATGTCCCACTTTCTGTCCCTACGGGCGGCTATGGCGACGGAATTTGGGACATGCCCTGCGGAGTGGGCGTGATGGCCGGGTGATGTCCCACTTTCTGTCCCTATGGGGCTGGATGCGAGCGGAAAGTGGGACATGCAGCAGGATGGGGGAGGCTGGGGAGGCTGCACGGGGCAGCCGCAGGATGGGGAGCGGCAGGATGTGGAGCGACCGGATGGAGGGGAGAGGCGAGCGATGAGCGATCCGAGCGCGTACGTGCGAACGCGGGAGAAGGGGACGCGCGACACCCGGTATCCGGATGCGCCCGCGCCGCTGGCGGTGCCCGTCTACGACAATCACGCCCACCTCGAGATCGAGGACGGCGATGATCCGCTGAGCCTCACCGACCAGCTCGACCGCGCCGCCGAGGTCGGCGTGGCGGGCGTCGTGCAGGCCGGAGGAGACATCGAGTCCAGCCGCTGGTCGGCCTGGGCGGCTTCGTCGGATCCGCGCGTCCTGGCGGCGGTCGCCATCCACCCCAACGAGGCCCCGCTGTATCGGGATGCGGGACGCCTTGACGAGGCGATCGCGGTCATCGACGAGCTCGCCGCACAGCCGCGCGTGCGTGCGATCGGGGAGACCGGGCTGGACTTCTTCCGCACCGACGAGCCCGGCATCCCCGCGCAGCACGAGTCCTTCGAGGCGCACATCGCGCTGGCGAAGAAGTACGGCATCGCGATGCAGATCCACGACCGCGACGCTCACGATGCGGTATTCGAGACGCTGTCGCGCGTCGGCGCCCCGGAACGCACGGTGTTCCACTGCTTCTCCGGCGACGAGGCGATGGCCGGCATCGCCGCCGAGCGCGGCTACTGGCTCTCGTTCGCCGGCAACGTCACGTTCAAGAATGCCCAGAACCTGCGTGACGCGTTGCACGTGACGCCGGTCGAGCGCATCCTCGTCGAGACGGATGCGCCGTTCCTCACGCCGACCCCGCATCGCGGACGCCCCAACGCCCCGTACCTGATCCCGGTCACGGTGCGCTTCATGGCCGCGGAGCTCGGGGTCGAGCTCGACGAGCTGTGCGCACAGCTGGCCCGCAACACCTTCGAGGTCTACGGCGCGTTTTGAGCCTTCGCGTTCTTGCGCACGAACAGCGTCTCGGTCTGCTCCAGCTCCATGCCCTTGGTCTCGGGGATCTTCCACGCGACGTAGAAGAACGACAGCGCCGCGAACGTTGCGTACATGCCGTAGGTCAGCGGGAGCGACCAGCCGGACATGACGGGGAAGCTCACCGTGATGAGGAAGTTCGCGATCCATTGCGCTCCCGCGGCGACGCCCAGCGCCTTGCCGCGGATGCGGCTGGGGAAGATCTCGCCGAGGAGAACCCACACGAGCGGACCCCACGACGCGCCGAACCCGATCACGAAGAGGTTCGCGGCCACGAGGGCGATCGGACCCCACGGGTCGGGGAGGGACACGTCGTCCCCGGAGCCGGTGGCGAAGGCGAACGAGATCGCCATCGCTGCGAGCGATACCGTCATCAGCACCGACCCGGTGAGCAGGATCGGCTTGCGTCCGACGCGGTCCACCAGCACGATCGCGACGATGGTCACCAGGACGTTCGTCACCGACGTGATGACGCTGATCAGCAAGGAGTTCTGCTCGGTGAAGCCGACCGCCCGCCACAGCGTCGTGGAGTAGTAGAAGATCACGTTGATGCCGACGAACTGCTGGAAGACGGACAGGATGATCCCGATCCAGACGATGCCCTGGAGGCCGAAGACCGGACCGCGCAGCGACACCCCCGCGTTCTTGCGGTCGGCCTGGATCTTCTTCTCGAGTTCGTTGACGGTGATCTCGAGATCCTCCGGCGGCATGAGACGGGAGAAGATCTCCCTGGCCTCATCCATGCGTCCGCGTGCGATGAGGTACCGCGGAGACTCCGGCATCGTCAGCGCCAGGATGCCGTACACGAGAGCCGGGATGGCTTCGACCAGCAGCATCCATCGCCATGCGTCGAGTCCGAACCACATCGGCTCGTTCGCGCCGCCGGCGATGTTCGCCAGCAGCGCGTCGGACAGCAGGGCCGCGAAGATGCCGAGGGTGATCGCCAGCTGCTGCAGCGAACCGAGCGTGCCGCGGATCTGACGCGGCGCGACCTCGGCGATGTAGGCAGGGGCGACCACCGATGCGATGCCGATGCCGATGCCGCCGATGAGCCGCCAGAAGGTGAGGTCCCACACCCCGAACGCGAGGCCGGAGCCGAAGGCGCTCGTCAGGAACATGACCGCGCCGATCAGCATGACCTTGAGGCGCCCGAACCGGTCGCTCAGGGTTCCGGCCAGGATCGCACCGAAGGCGCACCCGAGCAGGGCGATCGCGACGACGAAGCCGGTGATCACGTCGTTCAGGGCGAAGTCGGACTCGATGGAGTCGACGGCGCCGTTGATCACCGACGAGTCGAAGCCGAACAGGAAACCGCCGACGGCGGCGGCGATCGACAGGGCGATGGCCCGCCGACCGTACGAGCTGCTCAGGGAGAACCCCGCCGTGGGGGTGGAACCGGATGACATCACAGCCGTCACCCTAGACCCGTGCGCGCCGGCGTGCACAGCGCCATGCTGGGCTTGACTACAGTGAACCCATGCCCGTACAGCTGCTCGGCGCGGGTGAGATCCGCGCCCTCGCCGCCGAGCTCGATGTCACCCCGACGAAGAAACTCGGTCAGAACTTCGTCGTCGACGCCAACACGGTGCGCAAGATCGTGCACGTCGCCGATGTGCGTCCGGGCGAACGCGTGGTCGAGATCGGCCCCGGGCTGGGGTCTCTCACGCTCGCGATCCTGGAGGCGGGGGCGAGCGTGACGGCGGTGGAGATCGACGCGCGCCTCGCGGCACGCCTGCCGGGCACGGCGACCGCTCACGGCGTCGCGGACGGCGCACTGCAGGTCGTCGCCGCGGATGCGCTGCGGGTGTCCGATCTGCCCGGTCGGCCGACGGTGCTCGTGGCGAATCTGCCGTACAACGTCTCGGTCCCGGTGCTGCTGCACTTCCTGGAGACCTTCCCGGAGCTGCAGCGCGGCGTGGTGATGGTGCAGGCGGAAGTGGGAGAGCGCCTTGCGGCGCCCCCCGGCTCGAAGGTCTACGGTGCTCCGAGCGCCAAAGCGGCCTGGTACGGTCCGTGGCGGCTCGCCGGCACGGTGTCGCGCCAGGTCTTCTGGCCCGTGCCGAACGTCGACAGCGTGCTGGTCGCCTTCACGCGCGACGCCTCGCCCCGCGGCACCGAGCGGGAGCGCCTGCGCACCTTCGCGATCGTGGATGCGGCCTTCCGGCAGCGCCGCAAGATGCTGCGGCAGGCCCTCGCGGACGTGCTCGGCGGCTCGTCGTCGTCCGCCTCGGCCGTCCTGGAGCAGGCCGGTGTGCGCGCGACCGCGCGCGGCGAAGAGCTCTCGATCGACGACTTCCAGCGGATCGCGGCCGTCGCCGGAGGTGACCTGCCGGTCAGGTGACGTTTCGTCATCGTTCACCGTGTCCGGCCTCGCGGGCCGAAACATGCCGGTAACGTTTCCCGGAACCCCGGCTCGACCCCGGGATGGGAGATGAAGCGATGCACACCGCGGAATACCCGGCACCCGACCGGACCTTGCTCCACCTCAGCGATACTCACCTGCGCGCCCCCGGCGCTCGCCTGTTCGATGTGATCGACGGCGCGGAACGGATGCAGCGCACGCTCGCGAGCATCGTCGATTCCGGCGTGCGACCCGACGCCCTCATCTTCACCGGAGACCTCGCCGACCTCGGCGAGCCCGAGGCGTACACCCGGCTGCGCTCCCTGGTCGAACCGGCCGCCGCCGCGATCGGTGCACGCGTGATGTGGGTCATGGGCAACCACGACGATCGGGTGGCGTTCCGCTCTCGGCTCCTCGACGACGACAGCGGGGACGACGCGCCCTACGACCGCGTCGAGGAGATCGACGGTCTGCGCATCGTGACCCTCGACAGCTCCGTGCCCGGACACCACCACGGCGAGGTGTCCGACGAGCAGCTGGACTGGCTCGCGCAGGTGCTGCGCGAGCCCGCGCCTCTCGGCACCGTCCTCGCGATGCACCACCCGCCGGTTCCCGCGGTGCTCGATCTCGCAGCCAGTGTGGAGCTGCGCGAACAGCGCCGGTTGGCGAAGGTGCTGCGCGGCACCGACGTGCGGGCCGTCATCGCCGGCCACCTGCACTACTCGACCTTCGCGACCTTCGCCGGCATTCCGGTCTCCGTCGCCTCGTCGACCTGTTACGCACAAGACCTCACGGTTCCCGTCGGCGGCACCCGACCGCAGGACGGCGCACAGTCGTACAACCTGGTGCACCTCTACGATGACACCGTCGTGCACTCGGTCGTCCCCGTCGACGTGCCCCGGGTGCTCGAGTACATCGATCCGGCGGAGTCGCAGCGCCGACTCGTCGCGGCCGACGTGCGGCCGTTCAGCTCGCCGTCGCGTGCGGCGTCGCCGTCGGACCGCGTCGCCCTGAGTCGGCGCTGAGCTCGACGCGCTCCCACGGGGCGGGCACCGGGAACATCCTCTCGAGCGTGGTCCGGACCGTGTGGGCCCGCACCTCCTCGGGCACCTCGACCTCGCCGCCGTCGTTGAGGCAGAACATGTCGACCGCCTCACGGCCGGCCAGCCGCTCCATCCGACGCAGGCCGCTGCGCATCGTCGTCTGCACGTAGCGCGTGCGCGGACGGCTGGTCGGCACGGCACGGCCGGTCATCAGCGCGTAGTAGTGGTACAGGCTGTTGGTCACCGAGATGTCCGTCGCTGCGCGGAAGCGCGAGCCGGCCGTGCGGGCGAAATCTTCGGGGAACTCCTGCTCGAGCTCGGCCATGACGCTGCGACGCAGCGGGGTCGCGCAGTGCTCGAGGTCGCGTGTGATGGTGCGGCCGAAGCGCTCCTTCAGGAGGGCCCGGTTCACGCGCAGTCCGTTGTCGTGCCCGCTGCGGTGCGGCCCCGGGGCGCCTGAGCCGATCCGCACGCCGCACTCGACGAACTTCGTCACCCCTGCCGGCGTGAAGAACATCTCCGGGTGCACGCGCCGTCCGAAGAACATGTCGTCGTTGGAATAGAGGAAGTGCTCGGCGAGCCCGGGGATGCGGTGCAGCTGCGCCTCGACGGCGTGCGAATTGTGCGTGGGAAGCGTCGCCGGGTCGGCGAAGAAGTCCTCGCTGCGCACAATCGTCACCTTCGGGTGGTCGAGCAGCCACGACGGCGCGGGGGAGTCGGTGGCGATGAAGATGCGACGTACCCAGGGTGCATACATGTGCACGCTCCGCAGGGCGTAGCGAAGCTCGTCCACGTGCCGGTACCGCGCCGGGCCGTCGTCGCCGGCGCCGACGACGTATCCCGCCATGCGTGCCGCACGCTGGCGCTGGAAGTCGGTCGAGGAGCCGTCCACCCAGGAGAAGACGATGTCGATCTCGTCGGTGACCTCATCCGGCTGCGGATCGAACATCCCCTCCCACGTCCGCCACGACCGGCCATGGCGCTCGACCGTCGTCGCCACGAGGTCCGTCGCCGCGGTGCGGCGGCGCGAGAAGGTGTTGTCCGACGGTGCTTCCACGACATCGCTCGCGAAGCGCCAGAACTGCACGCGGACGCCGGTGGCGGCACCGTACCGCAGCCCGCCCGTGCGAGCGATCCGCGGACGATAGACGCGCACGGCCGTCGGCGCGTCGGGGAGAGGGGCCGCATCCACCGCGAGCACCGCGGCGCTCTGCTTGAGCTTGACGTGCAGGGGCTCGTGCGCGCAGGCGCCCGCCAGGGCCGCGTGCGCCGCGGCGCGCTCGGCGAGGTCGACCACGAGGGCGAGGGTATGACGGTCGTGCCGGATCAGCCGGACGCCGACGCCGGCATCCTCCAGCACATCGCTCACGTAGATCAGGTCCTCGGCATGCGCCTGGTCGGGTGTGAGGCGATCGTGCACGAGGTGGAGCAGCCCGCGGTCGACGACGACATCGTCACGCTGGAGCAGCGATGACCAGGGGTGCCGATCGAGCGGCAGAGAGGACACGACGGTCATGGTGGTTCCTTCACACTGATGCAGGGGCGCTCTCGCCGCCGGCGGCGCAACCCTACGAGGAAACTATTACAGCACTGTTTCCCCCGTGTTCATGCGGGATGCGCGGCGGCTTCCGTCAGACGCTGTGAACCATCCGAGCGCCGCGCGCGTCGCCGTCCGACGGCGCGCGCTAGCCTCGGATCATGAGCGACGATTCCCGCTTCCGCCCCGACATCCCCGACCTCCACCGTCCGTACACGGCGGCGCCGGAGCGCTACGACAGACGCGGGTACCGCCAGGTCGGGGCATCGGGTCTGTACCTGCCGGCCATCTCGCTCGGACTCTGGTGGAACTTCGGGGACAACATCCCCCTCGACAACCAGCGGGAGCTGCTGCGTCACGCCTTCGATCGCGGTATCACGCACTTCGATCTGGCGAACAACTACGGGCCTCCCTACGGCTCCGCGGAGAAGAACTTCGGGCGCATCTTCGCCGAAGACCTCCGCCCGTACCGCGACGAACTCATCATCTCGTCGAAGGCCGGATGGGACATGTGGCCCGGTCCCTATGGCGACTACGGTTCGCGAAAGTACATCCTCGCCAGTGCCGAGCAGTCGCTGCGGCGCATGGGACTGGACTACGTCGACATCTTCTACTCCCACCGAGCCGACCCCGTGACGCCGGTGGCCGAGACGATCGCGGCGCTGGACACCCTCGTCCGCCAGGGCAAGGCGCTCTACGTGGGCATCTCGTCGTACAGCGCCGAGCGCACCGTCGAGGCCGCGGCGGTCGCGCGCTCGCTCGGGACCCCGCTGGTGATCCACCAGCCGTCCTACTCCATGCTCAACCGATGGGTCGAAGACGGCCTCACCAGGGCGCTGACCCAGGAGGGCATGGGTGCGATCGCCTTCACCCCGCTCGCGCAGGGGCTCCTCACCGACAAGTACCTCGGCGACGGCACCGCGGATCGCGCGCAGCAGCGATCGTCGCTGCCGGGCGGGGCGCTGTCGGAGGACGGGATCGCGACGCTGCGAGGTCTCAACGTGATCGCGACCGAGCGTGGTCAGTCGCTCGCGCAGATGGCCCTGCAGTGGGTGCTGCGCGATCGCGTGGTCGCGTCGGCCCTCATCGGCGCTTCGCGCACCTCGCAGCTCGATGAGAACCTCGCCGCCCTCGACGGTCCCGCCTTCACAATGGAGGAGATCGAGCAGATCGACACCCTCGCCGGCGGGATCGACGTGGATCTCTGGGCGGACTCCGCGAAGCTGTGAGCATCATGGCCGTCTCCGATCGCGTGCACGTGCGCGCGCCGGGCAAGCTGAACCTCTTCTTCGAGGTGGGTGCGGCCCAGGATGACGGCTATCACGACGTCGCTTCCGCCTATCAGGCCGTGTCGCTCTGGGAGGACGTGTACGCCCAGCCCGCCGACGGCTTCACCCTCAGCGTCAGCGGCTCGGTCGACGTCTCGGGGGTGCCCGCCGACGACCGGAACCTCGCCCTGCGCGCGGCCCGCCTCATCGCGCGCCGGCTCGATCACGAGGGTGGCGTGCATCTCGACATCGTCAAGCACGTGCCGGTCGCCGGGGGGATGGGTGGCGGCTCGGCCGACGCCGCTGCCGCGCTCGTCGCGTGCGACGCGCTGTGGGGCGGTGATCTCGGCTCGGCCGAACTGCACCGCATGGCGGCACGTCTCGGCGCAGACGTGCCGTTCGCCCTCATGGGCGGCACGGCCGTCGGAACGGGTCGGGGCGATCAGCTCAGTCCTGCCCTCGCAAAGGGTCGCTTCGACTGGGTGCTCGTCACCGTCGACGGGGGATTGTCGACCCCGGATGTCTACGGTCGTCTCGACGAGATGCGGCGACGCCCCGACATCCGCCCCGCGCCCGGGTCGCCCGCCGTTGAGCCGGGCGTGCTCCACGCGCTTCGCGCGGGGGATCCGGTCGCGCTCGCCGAGCACGCTCGGAACGACCTGCAGGTCGCGGCTCTGAGCCTGCGCCCAGACCTTCGCGACCTGCTGGAGGACGGCGAGAGCGCGGGAGCGCTCACGGGGATGGTGTCGGGCTCCGGCCCGACCGTCGCCTTCCTCGCGGACGGGCCCGAGGCCGCGCTCGACCTGCAGGTGACGCTCTCGGCCGCCGGTCACCGCGCGCTTCATGTGCACGGTCCGGTGCACGGGGCCCGCATCGTCTGAGCGGCTCCCTAGCGCATGGGGCCGGACCGCGCAATGTTCCCGGCCGTCCGCCTTCGTGTCGTTGCCAGCCGCTACGGTGGTGAGCACGTCCTCGGGAGGAATCATGAAGGCACGACTGCACGGCTCGGTGATCGCCGAGGCCGACGAGAGCGACCTCGTCCGCATCGAAGGCAACTGGTACTGGCCGCCCGTCAGCGTCTCAGACGGTGTGCTTGCCGAGAGCCCCACCGCGTACACCTGCCCGTGGAAAGGCGCCGCGCAGTACTACAACGTGACCGCCGCGGGCCAGACGCTGGACGACGGCGCGTGGGCGTACCCGGATCTCCGCCCGGGCGCGGTGGACCGCGTCGGTGTCGACTTCGCCGGCTACATCGCCTTCGACCGGGGCATCGAGATCTCCTGACCCGCGGAGGCCGCCACCCGCGGCCGACGGTTCCCCGGGCGACCGCACGACGACAGAGAGCGACGATGGCCGACACGACTCCCGCAGCCTCGGCGGATGCCCCCGGCGGCATCGACTTCCGCGACGTGACCAAGGTCTTTCCCGACGGCACGCGTGCGGTGGGGGAGTTCCGTCTCCACGTTCCTCCGCACAAGACCACGGTCCTGGTCGGTTCGTCGGGTTCCGGCAAGACCACGCTTCTGCGCATGATCAACAGGATGGTCGAGCCCTCTTCGGGCTCGATCTCGATCGACGGCGACGACATCGCCGATCGAGACCCGGTGTCCCTGCGCCGGAGCATCGGCTACGTGATGCAGAACTCGGGCCTGATGCCCCATTTCACCGTGCTCGACAACATCACCACGGTTCCCGTGCTGCGGGGAACCCCGCGACGTGACGCTCGTGCCCGGGCGCTCGACCTCATGGATACCGTCGGCCTGGACCGCTCGATGGCCGACCGCTACCCGAGTCAGCTGTCGGGCGGGCAGCAGCAGCGCGTGGGTGTGGCGCGCGGCCTGGCGGCCGAGCCCAACATCCTCCTGATGGACGAGCCCTTCGGCGCGGTCGACCCGATCGTGCGGGCGGAGCTGCAGGAGGAGCTCCTGCGGCTTCAGCGCGAGATCGGGAAGACGATCGTGTTCGTCACGCACGACATCGACGAGGCGTTCCTGCTGGGCGACCAGGTGGTGATCCTCGAGAAGGGCGCCGAGGTCGCGCAGATCGGCACGCCGAACGAGATCACCGAGAACCCCGCGAGCGCGTTCGTGGAGAGCTTCATCGGGGCAGACAGGGGCAAGCGTGCGCTCCATCTGAAGAAGACCGACCGCGGCACCGTCGTCGTCGACGGCGAGGGGCGCGCGCAGGGGGCGCTCGTCGAGGAAGGCGGGTGACGTGGACTGGGTCCTCGACAACCTCGACCTCATCGGCGAGCTGACACTGATCCACCTGCGGCAGAGCATCCTCGCGATCGTCATCGGATTCGTGCTGTCGGTGCCGCTGGGGTGGGTGGCGTTCCGATTCCGGCTGCTGCGCAGCGGCATCATCACCGTGGTCGGGCTGCTCTACACGATCCCCTCGCTCGCGCTGCTGATGATCCTGCCCACGATCTTCGGGTACAGCGCGATCAGCGAGATCAACCTGATCGTGGCGCTCACCATCTACGCGCTCGCGATCATGGTGCGATCGGTGTCCGACGGTCTGCAGTCGGTCGACTCCGGGGTGCGGCAGGCCTCGACGGCCGTGGGGTTCGGCGGCGCGCGCAGATTCTGGGCCGTCGAGTTCCCCCTGGCCGGTCCCGTGATCCTGGCCGGCCTGCGGGTGACGGCGGTCAGCACGATCTCGCTTGCGACCGTCGGAATCCTGATCGGTGTCACCAACCTCGGGTACCTCTTCACGAACGGACTCCAGCGGCGGATCATCCCCGAGGTGCTCGCGGGGGTCGTCGCCGTGGTCGTCATCGCGCTTCTCATCGACTACCTCCTGGTGCTCACCGGTCGCGCCCTCATGCCGTGGTCACGGCAACCCTCGCGTCGTGAGCGTCGTCGGGCGCGGCGCGTGCTCGCCGGGGCGGAGGCTCCCGCGTGAACCTCATCATCAACGCCTTCGTGTGGCTGGCGAACCCCGAGCGGTGGAGCGGACCCACCGGCATACCGGTGGCACTCGCGCAGCACCTCGGGTTCACGTTCCTCTCGGTGCTCATCGCCGCCGTCGTCGCCGTCCCGGTCGGGTGGGCGATCGGCCATACCGGCCGCGGGCGCGAACTGGCTGTCGCCGTGTCGGGCGCGGCGCGCGCGATCCCGTCCTTCGGTCTCCTCGTGCTTCTCGTGCTGCTCCTCGGGGTGCTGCAGACGGGCCTCGCCGCCGTGGTGACCTTCGTGCTGCTGGGGATTCCGTCGATCCTCGCCGGCGCGTACACCGGGTTCGAGGCCGTCGACCGGCGCATCATCGACGCCGGGCGGGCCATGGGCATGACCGAGTGGCAGATCCTCTGGCGGATCGAGGTTCCGCTCGGCCTGCCGCTCCTGGTGTCCGGATTGCGTGCCGCGACCCTTCAGATCGTCGCGACGGTCACCATCGCCGCGTACGTCGGCCTCGGCGGGCTCGGCCAGTACATCATCCAGGGCATCAACCTCAATCGCTTCGACCAGGTGCTCGCCGGGGCGATCCTCGTCGCGGCGCTGGCGCTTCTGCTCGACGCGGTCTTCGCCGTTCTCGAGCGACTCGTCGTGCCGCGAGGCGTGCGCGCCGGTCGCGTGTCGAGCTCGGGTCCGACCGGCCGGCGCTCGCACGCCGCGGCGGCGCCGGCATCCTCCTGACCAACGAACCCCTACCATCCGGAGAAAAGGACAGCAGCATGTTCACAGCAAGCAAGAGATTCGCCTTCGGTGCGGCGCTCGCCACGAGCGCCGCCCTCGTGCTCGCCGCGTGCGGATCGAGCGATCCCCTCGCGGAGGACCCCGCCGACGGCGGGACTGCGGAAGGCGGCGACACGATCGTCGTCGGCTCGCAGGCCTACTACTCCAACGAGATCATCGCCGAGATCTACGCGCAGGCCCTGGAAGGGGCCGGCTTCGACGTCGAGCGCCAGTTCAACATCGGCCAGCGCGACGCGTACATGCCCGAGATCGAGTCGGGCAACATCACCGTCTTCCCGGAGTACAGCGGCAACCTGCTGCAGTACTTCGACCCTGAGACCGAGGCGCGCACGGCGGACGACGTGTACGCGGCGCTCGAGGAGGCCCTTCCGGAGAACCTCGCGGTCCTCGATCAGGCCGAGGCGAGCGACCAGGACTCCTACACCGTCACGGCGGAGTTCGCCGAGGAGAACGGACTCACCTCGATCGGTGATCTCGCCGGTGTGTCGGATGCCCTCACGCTCGGCGGACCGCCCGAGCTCGCTGAGCGTCCCTACGGCCCCGACGGACTCGCCGAGACGTACGGCGTGGAGGTCACGTTCTCGCCGACCGGCGACACCACCGTCGAGAGCCTCGTGGCCGGCCAGGTCGACGTGGCGAACGTGTTCACGGCGGATCCGCGCATCCAGACCCAGGATCTCGTCGTGCTGGAAGACCCCGAGGGGCTGTTCCTGGCTTCGAACGTCGTTCCCGTCGTGAGCGCGGATGTCGCCGACGAGATCGCCGAGACGATCGACGCGGTCAGCGCGGCGCTCACCGCCGACGCCCTCGTGGCCCTGAACGTGCAGAGCACCGAGGACCAGATGTCGCCGGAGGACATCGCGACGCAGTTCCTGTCGGAGAACGGTCTCGCCTGATCCGTCCCGCCAGAAAGGGCCTCACCGTCCGTAGACGGTGAGGCCCTTTTGTGCTCCCTCGAACCACCCCGATCTTGTCGAGACGACCCGTTGTCGCCGCGAACAGCGGGGTGGTTCGACGCGAAAGGGGTGGTTCGGTGGGGCGTCAGCGCAGGAACGCGTTCCAGAAGCCCTTCTTCGCGGGCGTGTCGTGGCCGGCGCAGCGCTGAGAGCGGGGGACGCCGGCGAGCGCCTGCTCGACGTGCTGTCCGCATCCGGCCCAGGTCGCCTTTCCGCAGGTCTTGCAGGTGGTCTGTCGGCACATGTGGTGCCCCTTTCTCGGTCGTTTCGTTCAGGCGAGGGTGAGGAAGAGCTTCTCGAGCTCGTCGGTGGTCAGCCCTTCGGCCGCCTCCGCCCCTTCGGGGTCGACGACGCAATCGCGCATCGCGGTCGAGACGATCGCGAATCCGGCGCGATCGAGTGCGCTGGTGACCGCGGCGAGCTGCGTGACGACCTCGCGGCAGCCCGCATCTGATTCGACCGCGGTGATGACCGCGTTCAGCTGACCCTGGGCCCGCCGCAGCCGGTTGAGGATCCTCTTGCGGGCCGCGGCCTGCTCCTCGGGGGTGCCGGTGATCATCATGCGAGTACTCCTTCGGTGACGAGGACGCGATCGACGTCGGCGCCGAACCACTGACGCAGCGTGCGGGTCCCACCGGAGAGCGACGAGGAGTCGAACCCGTGCGAGACCAGCACGCGGTGGGCGATGTTCGAGCGCACGCCCGCCGCGCAGAGCACCCGCACCGGTCGTCCCGCGGCGGCGTCCCGCACCTCTTCGATGCGATCGCGCAGCTCGGTGTGAGGGATGTTCACGGCGTTGCGCAGGTGCCCGGTGACGAATTCGCCGGGGGTGCGCACATCCACGACGAGCACGTCGGCGTCGTCCGTCGCGTCGGCCGCGTGCCACAGCCGGAGGCGTCCGGTGAGAAGGTTCTCGGCGATCATGCCGAGCATGTTCGCCGCGTCCTTCGCCGAGCCGTAGGGCGGGGAATAGCTGAGGTCGAGATCGATGAGGTCGGGGGCGACGAGCCCGCCGCGGATCGCGGTGGCGATCACGTCGATGCGCTTGTCCACACCTTCGACACCGGCCGCCTGGGCGCCGAGGATCGTGCCGTCGACCGGATCGATGTGCGCGATGAGGTGAATCGGCGCGGCGCCCGGGAAGTAGCCGGCGTGCTGGTTGGGATGCAGGTGGATCGTCTCGTACGCGAAGCCCGCCTCGTCGAGGCTTCGCCGGTTCGCTCCGGTCATCGCCACGGTGAGGGATCCGACGCGCACGATCGCGGTGCCGAGGGTGCGGGGGATGCGGCGAGCGGCTTCGTCGCCCCCGACGATGTCGTCCGCGATGAGGCGTCCGGCACGGTTCGCGGGGCCGGCGAGAGCCACCGGCCGGACGGTGCCCGTGATCGCATCGACGCTGACCGTCGCGTCGCCGGCGGCCCAGATGCCGGGCGCGGAGGTGCGGCCGCGGTCGTCGACGACGATCGCACCGCGAGCCGTCTCGATGCCGGCACCTGCGGCGAACGCGGTGTCGGCACGCACGCCGACGGAGAGAACCACGAGGTCGGCGTCGATGACCGTGCCGTCGCCGAGACGAACGCGGTCGACGTCGGTGCCGGCCTCGATCGCCTCGGCGGCGACCCCGGCGTGCATCGCGATGCCGAGGGTCTGCAGCTCCTCGTGCACGAGCGTGGCGAGTTCGCGCTCGAGCGGGGGGAGGGCGTGCGGCGCGAGTTCGACGACGTCGACGGACAGTCCGGCGTGGCGCAGCGCCTCGGCTGCTTCGATCCCGATGAAGCCGGCACCGAGCACGACCGCGCGGCGAGCGCCCGAGGAGACTTCGTCGCGGAGCGCCACGGCGTCGGCGACGGTGCGGAGGGTGCGCACCCGGGCGGAGTCGAGCCCCGGCAGGGGCGGGCGGAGCGCCGCGGCACCGGGTGTGAGGACGAGAGCGTCGTAGGACAGCTCGATGACGCCGTCCGGTGTGTCGACGACGACGATCCGTGCCGCGGTGTCGATATCCGTCACCTCGTGATGCAGGCGCACGTCGAGGTCGAGTGCGGCGCGCAGCGACGACGGCGAGTGCAGCAGCAGGTCGGCTGCCTCGGAGATCTCTCCGCTGACGTGGTACGGAAGGCCGCAGTTGGCGAACGACACCTCGGAGCCCTTCTCGAGCACGATGATCTCGGCCGTCTCATCCAGGCGACGGGCACGGGCGGCGGCGCTCATCCCCGCTGCGACGCCTCCGACGATCACGATTCGCATGACGACTCCTCTCCGATACCCCAGGGGGTATCAACATCAATATCGATCGTAACATACCCCCTGGGGTATCTCTGAAGACGCGACGGTGTCGCGGGGTCGGATGCGCGTAGCCTGGAACGCCTATGGCGCATCTGCTCGGGGCCGAGGCCCTGCACCTGGAGTTCCCGACCCGCGTGGTCTTCGACGCCGTCTCGCTCGGGATCGACGAGGGGGATCGGATCGGCATCGTCGGGCGGAACGGCGACGGCAAGTCGAGCCTGCTCGCGATGCTCGCCGGACGCCTCGAGCCGGACGGGGGACGCGTGACCGTGCGCGGCGGGGTGCGCGTGGGAGTCCTGGATCAGGCGGACACCCTCGACGACGATCTCACCATCGCCGAGGTCGTCGTCGGCTCCCGGCCCGAGCACGAGTGGGCCGGAGATGCCCGCGTTCGCGATGTCATCGGCGGGCTGCTGGGCGGGTTGTCGTGGGATGCGCCGCTGCGGGACCTCTCCGGCGGCCAGCGACGTCGCGTCGCCCTGGCGAAGCTGCTCTCCGAGGACTACGACGTGCTGTTCCTGGATGAGCCCACCAACCACCTGGACGTGGAGGCGATCTCCTGGCTCGCCGATCACGTCAAGCGACGCTGGGGGGTCGGCTCGGGCGCACTGCTGGTCGTCACGCACGACCGGTGGTTCCTCGACGAGGTGTGCACGAAGACCTGGGAGGTGCACGATCGCGTCGTCGAACCCTTCGAGGGCGGATACGCCGCCTACATCCTGCAGCGGGTCGAGCGCGACCGGCAGGCCGCCGCCATCGAGCAGCGCCGCCGCAATCTCGCGCGCAAGGAACTCGCCTGGCTGCGACGCGGCGCGCCCGCCCGCACATCCAAGCCGAAGTTCCGCATCGACGCCGCCAACGCGCTCATCGAAGACGTTCCCGAGATCCGTGACGCGCTCTCGCTGCAATCGCTGGCCGTCTCGCGCCTGGGGAAGGATGTCGTCGACCTGCTGGATGCCTCGGTGTCGTATCCCGATGTCGTGACGGGCGCCGACCGAACGGTGCTGCATCCCGTCGAGTGGCGCATCGCCCCTGGCGAGCGCACCGGGATCCTCGGTGTGAACGGCGCCGGCAAGTCGACGCTGCTCGGCCTCGTCTCCGGAGATGTCGAGGCGACCTCGGGCCGGATGAAGCGCGGCAAGACCGTTCAGGTCGCCACGCTCACCCAGCGCCTCGACGAGCTGGAGGAGTACCTCGACGAGCCCGTGCGGGTGGTCGTCGGCCGACTGCGGACGACCTACACGCTGGGCTCGGGCTCCAAGGCGCAGGAGCTCACTCCCGGCCAGCTGCTGGAGCGCATGGGCTTCTCCAGCGCACAGCTGTCGACGCCCGTGAAGGACCTCTCGGGAGGGCAGAAGCGCCGGCTGCAGCTGCTGCTGATCCTGCTCGAGCAGCCGAACGTGCTGATTCTGGACGAGCCCAACACTCAGGAACCGTATGTGGTTCGGACACCTCCATTCTACCGCTCCGAGGGACGTTCGTGGGGTTCGTGCCGCACCCGCGGCGCACATCGCGTCGAACGGCTGAGGCATCCTGGCCGAACTTCGGGGAAGGTCGGTGCGCGGTAGTGGCGGCGCCGTTGGTGGTGGGGGAAGCCCTGCACTTGGAGTATCCGACGCGAGTGGTGTTCGACTCGGTGACTGTCGGCGTCGAGGAAGGCGATCGTGTCGGGATCGTAGGCCGCAACGGTGACGGCAAGTCGAGCCTGCTGGGAATGCTCAGCGGCCTGATCGAGCCGCAGGCCGGCCGGATGACGCGGCGAGGCGGGGTGCGCTTCGGGGTGCTGTCGCAGTCTGACGACCTCGACCCCGCTGCGACGGTCGGCGGGTCGATCGTCGGCGACCGGCCGGAGCACGAGTGGGCCGGCGACGCGAAGGTCCGCGACGTGATCGGCGGGCTCGTCGCCGATCTGCCGTGGGAAGCGAGGATCGGCGAACTGAGCGGCGGGCAACGTCGCCGGGTCGCGCTGGCCGCGTTGCTGATCGGCGAGTGGGATGTCATCGCTCTCGATGAGCCGACGAACCATCTCGACGTCGAGGGCATCGCCTGGCTGGCCGGGCACCTGCGGAACCGCTGGGCCAAGAACTCGGGCGGCCTGCTGGTCGTGACGCACGACCGCTGGTTCCTCGATGAGGTCTGCACCGAGACCTGGGAGGTCCACGACGGGACCGTGGAGCCGTTCGAGGGCGGCTACGCCGCCTACGTGCTGCAACGGGTCGAACGGGACCGGATCAACGCCGCCACCGAGGCCAAACGCCAGAACCTGATGCGCAAGGAACTGGCATGGCTGCGCCGCGGAGCGCCGGCCCGCACGTCCAAGCCGAAGTTCCGCATCGACGCGGCCAACCAACTGATCGAGGACGTGCCGCCGGTTCGCAATCCGATCGAGCTGCAACGCCTCGCCGTCGCCCGCCTGGGCAAGCAGGTGGTCGATCTGGAAGGCGCGGGCGTCCGGTACGGTGACCGCGACGTGCTGCGCGAGGTGACGTGGCGGCTCGCCCCCGGTGAGCGGACCGGGATACTCGGAGCGAACGGGAGCGGCAAGTCAACGCTGCTGGGCTTGATCGCCGGAACCGTGCAGCCCACGTCGGGCCGGGTCAAGACGGGCAAGACGGTGCGGCTCGGGCTGCTCGACCAGCAGTTCTCCCAGCTCGCGGACATCGGCGGCGACCGGGTGCGCGAAGTGCTGGCCCGCACGCAGACGACCTTCCAGGTCGACGGCAAAGACCTCACACCGGCCCAACTGCTGGAACGCCTCGGCTTCGCCCGCGCACACCTCTCCACGAGGGTCGCCGAGCTGTCCGGCGGTCAGAAGCGGCGGCTACAACTCCTGCTCCTGCTGCTGAACGAACCTAACCTCATCGCTCTCGATGAACCTGCGAACGATGTTGACGCCGACATGCTGGCCGCGATGGAGGACCTGCTGGACTCGTGGCCGGGAACTCTGATCGTCGTCTCCCATGATCGCTACATGCTGGAACGGATCACCGACCAGCAGTACGCCATCCTCGACGGACGCTTGCGCCACCTGCCCGGCGGAGTGGACGAGTACCTGCGGCTGCGGCGCGAACAGCCGACATCGCCCACGAGTAGCCCGATCACTCCGACGACCGATGACGCGGAAGCAGGCAGGTCCGGGCTCTCCGGTGCCGAACGACGCACCGCGCAGAAGGAAATCGCCTCGACCGAACGCCGTCTCGACAAACTCCACGCCGAGGTGAAGACCCTGCACCAGCACATGGCCGACCACGACCAGGCCGACTACGAAGGGCTACAGAAGCTCGCAGACAGGCTACGCGCCGTCGACGACGAGACAACCGAACTCGAAGAACGCTGGCTGGAACTCTCCGACCTCATCGACTAGGCCAGTCTCTCGGCGGAGTCCTCGGGGAGCACGGCGGCGTGCCTGGACTCCCGTCGCTGACGTCGCTCCTGTGCGCGGACGGTGAGAAGCACGATGAGGCTGACCGGCCCGATCCAGAAGAACTTGAGGGTATTCCAGCCGAACAGTAGGACCAGCAGGTAGAGCGGGCCGGGGCCTTCCTGCTCAATGATCGTGTAGCAGATCGCCGTGGCGAAGTAGTAGCCCCCGCCCAGGATCAGCATGGCGGGGATGCCCCACTTCAAGCCTCGACGGCGGTAGCGAATCGCACCGAGCAGCAGGTTCGTGGGCGCGTATCGGAACAGCCCGTAGCCTCGTTCGCTCAGGTTCATGGATGTGCGGAGCATGGCAGGTCTCTTTCCTCGTCATAGCGCGACGGGTGTCCGTCGTGGAGGCGGCTATGAACCGAGTGCCCGCGAGGGGCCGTCCCGAAGGACCCGCGTAGTTTGCTGAACCTGCCTCTCGATCCAGTCTACGACCGTCCTGTGACAGAAGGAACCCCATCTGCTGGTGGGCGCGTACCTCGTCGGTGACCGTGGAGCGAGAGGACACCGATCATGGCGACGTTGGCGGAGCAGGTGCAGGGTGAGCGGATGGCGCGGATCGCGTTGTCGATGATCGCCGAACCGAACGACCCGGCCACCGGCCACGTCCTCGCCCGTCACGGCGGGGTCGAGACGCTGCGGCTGATCGAGTCCGACGATGAGGTGCCCGGCCTGGCCCGCGCCGACGCACTGATGTGGCGCGAACGACTGACGGTGCGGGTCACGCCCGGTCTGCTGGATCAGATGGCTCAGGCGGAGCGCCACGGGTTCGGCACGCTCATCCCGGCGGACAAGGAATGGCCCACCGGCCTGAACGACCTGGGCGAGCGTGCGCCGTACCTGCTGTGGACGCGCGGCGCGGCCTCGTTCCTGACGACGCCGCTGAGTGATCGGGCCACGATCACCGGCGCTCGCGCCGCGACCGCCTATGGCGAGCAGGTCGCGGGCGAGCTGGCGACGGGTCTGGCCGATGAGGAACGGGTCGTCGTCTCCGGTGGCGCCTACGGGATCGAAGGTGCCGCGCACAAGAGCGTGCTGGCCGCGAGCGGTCAGACGATCGCGGTCCTGGCCGGCGGGCTGGATCGTCCCTATCCGGCCGGACACAGCGAGTTGCTGAGCCAGATCGGGGATGTCGGGTTGCTGGTGAGCGAGATGCCGCCGGGCGCCGCGCCGACCAGGCACAGGTTCCTGGCCCGCAACCGTCTAATGGCGGCACTCTCCGGTGCGACCGTGATCCCTGAGGCTGGTCCGCGGTCCGGGTCGATGACGACCGTTCTCGCTGCACGCGAACTCGGCCGGGGCGTGGGCGCGGTGCCTGGTCCGGTGACCAGCGTCGCGAGCGCAGGGCCGAACGAACTCATCAAGCAAGGCTTCGCCTCCACCGTCACCCAGCCCAGCGACGTGATCGACCTGCTCGACGACGACCCGAGCCCAGGGCGGGCCGCGACCCGACCCGAGGCCGGGCGCGAGTTTGGGCACCGACACCCGTCACAGGGCACGCCCGGACGCTCTCTCTGACTGCCAGTCTCGCGGCGGCGTTCGTTCACAAGCTCGGCGCGGGGCGAGCCGCGGCGCTCTGCCGCGCGGGCTTGGTCATCGTGGGCTCGGTGGTGGCGGCTTGGGCGCGGTTGAGGGCGGCGCGGGCGCGGATGGCGTCGATCTTCTGGCTGGTGCTTTCCGGCGTCGGGCCGAGTGGGGTCCGGTCGTCGGTGATGCCGTAGCGGTCGCGGTAGGCGGCGACGGTGCGGGCGGCGCGCCACCATGCCGCCTTCTGCTTCTCGTCCCTCGGTGCCGTGCCGAGGTCGACCGTCCACGGTTCCTCATCGGTGAGGGAGCCACGGAGTACGGCGTCGGCGCGGGCCTCGATCAGGTCGCGGCGCTCGTCCAGTGCTTGCCGCATGTCGCCTGACATCTGCCCGCCGGCGTGCGGGACCAGGCCGACGATCAGCCTCGGGGGTTTGCGGGTGCGGCCTGATCCGGCGGGTCGGGCGGTGGCGCGGGCTACGCGTGCGTGGAGGACGGAGGCGATGTCGTCGGCATCGTCCAGGCTCCGTGCGGCGACCAGCCGCGGGAGCAGCGTGTCGAGGTCGTGGTGGTTGGCTTCGGCGTGACGCAGCTCGGCCGACAGGGCACCGTAGGCGTCGGAGCCGAGCACGTCTTCGATCTGCTCGACGGTGAGTCCGGACGCGGCGAGCAAGGTTGCCCAGCGGTCGTGCTGGGCGGCTTGGGCGATGGTGTCGTACTCGGCCGCGAGTTGGGCGATCGAGCCCCAGCGGTCTTGCTCGGCGGTGATCGTCTCGTGCGCGGACAGCTCGGCGCCGATGTGCTGGAGCACGCCGTAGAGGATCGAGCGGGCGGTGACGTTCGGGTTGCCGCCGGGATGCGGCACCGCGTGTTCGGCGTCTTCCCGGTCGACGGCGACGTAGGCGTGGTTGCTGTGGGCGCCGCGGGTCATGGAGACGTAGAAGTTCTCTCGCGTGGTGGTGGCGGTGACGACCGCGTGCGCGGTGTCGGTGGTGACGCCCTGGGCGCGGTGCGCGGTGATCGCGTAGCCGAGTTCCAGGTGCTCGGCCACGTAGTCGGCCGGCAGGACGATCCCGCCGCCGAACCTGCGGCCGGCAGGGCGGATGCTGACCGACCCGTCCTCCCTCACCGCGGTGACGATCCAGCGGGCGCCGTTGCGGACCCAGGTTCGGCCGTTGCGGAGCCGTCGGTCGTTCTCGCGGGTGATGACCAGATCGCCCTCCGAGACCGCGGTGCCGTCGTGCAGGGCGAGTTCGCGGGTGGGGTTCACGGTGCCGTGGATGATCCGATCCGCGCGCGCTCTGGTGTTCAGCTCGGTGACGGTCGCCTGGGTTTCGGTGACCAGGATCGACGCGCGCCCGGCGGCAAGATCGGCCCGCCACCCGGTGTAGGCGGCGTCGATCATCGCGTCCTCGTCGCCGCCGGTGATCCGGCCGTGCTCGATCAGGGTGTCGATCGCCTCGGTGCGGCCGTGGCGGAGCTGGAGCGAGGTGGTCTTCTCCCACTCGTTGGTGAAGCGGTGCAGATCGGTCAGCTCGGGGGCGTCGGCGCGGGCGTGCACGAGCATGGCGAAACTGCCGCCGGCGCCGGGTGATTGGAGCTGGCCCCAGTCGCCGACCAGGAGGACTTTCGCGCCGGCCTTCTCGGCTTCGCGGGTGAGCCGATCCAACGACATCGTGCCGGCCAGCGAGGCTTCGTCGACGATGACGAGCTGCCCGGCCGTGAACGTGGTCCCGTACATGAGGTGGTTCTGCCACCACTTCGCCGTGTTCTCCGTGGCGATGCCGAGGTCATCGGCAAGGACCTGCGCGGCGACCGCCGACGGCGCGAGCCCGATCACCGAGCCGGTTCCGTGCTCCTTCTCCCATGCCCGCCGGAGCCCGTTCATCGCCGTCGTCTTGCCAGCCCCGGCCGGACCGACCAGCACGTCCACAACCCGGCCGGAGACCGCGATCGCGGCCAGCGCCGCGGCCTGATCCTCGCCGAGCACCCGGCCGCGTGCGTCGGGCTTGCGGGCGATCCGCTCGACCGTCTCCAACGGCACGGTCGGTCCTGTCGTGGCGGCGGCGCGGGCCAGGAGGTGGTCTTCGGCGGCCAGCAGGGCTTCGGATGAGAACAGGGTCGAGGCGTGCGGCCGGAACCGGGAGGTGCCGTCCACGCGGCGGAACTGCAACGGGCTCGATGCCAGTTCCGGCGGCGTCAGCCGCAGCGAGGCGTGCTCGGCGGCATCGACCACGAGCCCGGTGATCGCCTCCCGGTCCTGGATGCTGGCGAACCGCCACCCCATCAACTGACGGGATGCCTCGGCGTGCAGGTTCCAGCGCGTCCAGGTCGAACGCTTCTCGCCCACCGTCTCCATCACGGTCTGCCCGACCTCGCGCACCACATCCAGCGGCACGTCATCGGCGCGCAGCACCCGCCGCGGCGCCTGCGCGTTGGTCGTGGTGAGCGTGCGCGCCCAGTCGTTCGCGTCGCGTCGCAGCACTCGGCTGGCGCGCTGGCGCCACTCGCGGGTGAGGTCGGCCAGCGACCGGACCTGCTTCTCCGGCCTCGTGGCGAGCGTGGCCTGCGCTCGGAATTTCAGCACCGTTCGGGCGGAGGGCTGCCTGCCGTGCTTGGCGACGTACTCCGCGATCAGGCGGTCCTTCTCGGCCTCGATGTGCCGGGACCGGGTGGAGAACTCGGTCACCAGCTCGTCGGGCACGCCCTCGATTTCCCAGGCCGGGTTCCGATCCCTGCTTCGCTCGCGCGCCTCCCACTCCACGCCAAGGACGCGGGTGAGCTGGTCGGCCAGAGCGGCGTTGTAGAGCTCGGAGACGGCGACGACCACCGCGTGCATCGGCCGGCCGGCAAGGGTCCGCCACCTGCCGTCCTGCACGGTCAGCACCTTGTTGCTGATGACGACGTGCGTGTGCAACTGCGGGTCGCCGGCGCGGCTGTCGTAGTGATCGAACGCCGCCGCCACGACGCCGGCGACATCGACGTGTGCAACCGCGCCGTCCGGGCCGGTTGCACCGACCCGGGTTGTTGCAACCTCGCGTTCGAGGAACGCAACCAGCTCTGCAACCGCCGCATGATGGGCGTCCGCGATCAGGGCTTGGGTGCCGGCGTCCGCAACCGCCCAGATCGTGGAGACCGACTTCGGCACGCTGAACGTGAAGTCATAGCCCGCTACCGCGCGGCGGGTGCCGCGCTCGGCTTCTTCCGCCTCGATCGCGGCCACTTCCTGCGCTCGAGCGGCCGGCCCCAGCTCGGGATCGAGGGCGTCGACGCGCTGCTTGATCCGCTCACCGATCGAGGCGAACTGCTGGTAGGCACGGCCCAGCGGATCGCCCGTGATCGGGTCATGGCCCATCCCGATCAACAGCGCGAGCTGGGCTTCTGAGACCTGCGCCCCCTCGACCAGCTCGCCATGCCCAAGACGGCCCAGCCCCGAGCCCATCCAGAAGCCCGGCGGCGTTCCTGCCTCGGCGTAGTAGCGGGTCAGCGGCGTGCTCAGGCTCCGGTCGCCGTCTCCGGCGGCGACGGACTTCAACAGGTACTTGTACCCATCGCCTGCGCTCATCACGCGCATCGAAACCGTCACCTGGCCCGCTCCTTCCGCCGCTGTACGGAGGGCAGGTGAGCCCGCGAGCTCGGTCGCATCCGATGCGACTCGGGACGACTCGCGCCTCGTCTGAAAGACGTGTGATGGCTCGGTGGGCCGGCGAACGAGAGCTGGCGGCGCCGCCTGAGTCACGGATTCCGAAGTACGCGGGGGTGGTGCGCCGCGCGCGGGTCACGGCATCGGCGACGAGGCAAGCGGTGGCGGTTCGAGTGGTCGCGCACCTGGTCGCTGACCAGCCCGGTGGTGACCTCATGCGTGAAGTCCGACCGGGATCACCCGTCAACCGGAGCCCTCATGCACGACCCTCACGACCGGACTCGCCCACTCAGGGTCGGATCACTGTTCTCCGGGTACGGCGGTCTCGACCTCGCCGTCGAACACGCCTTGGATGGCGAGACGATCTGGTTCTCCGAGAACAACGAACACGTCTCCCGCATCTTCGCCCACCACTGACCCGACGCCCCCAACCTGGGCGACATCACCACCATCGACTGGCGCACCGTCGAGCCGGTCGATGTTCTCTGTGGAGGCTTCCCCTGCCAGGACGTCTCGACCGTGGGCAAGCGCGCCGGCCTCGCGCCCGGCACCCGCTCCGGGCTCTGGTCGTACATGGCCGCCGCGATCGACGCGCTGCAACCCCAGCTCGTCGTCATCGAGAACGTGCGCGGCCTGCTGTCCTCACCCGCCGTCCGCGCACCCCTAGAAGAAGACGACGATGCGCAAAGCAATCCCGACCACGCAACCCCCGGCGATGCAGCCCTTCGCGAAGTGGAACCCGACCCGTGGGGTCTGGGAGACCTCGCAGCTCGACCTCTCCGGGCAGTCGGCGCCGTACTCGGCGATCTGGCCGACCTGCGGTATGACACGCAATGGATCGGCCTACCAGCGTCCCTTGTCGGCGCTCCTCATCCCAGGCTTCGCGTCTTCATCCTCGCCCGCAGCCGGGGCACTGTTCAGGACGCCGCTCGCCACGGACTCGACTCGTGGCGGCGAGTCACTGGAACAGGTGAGGGCGAGGCGGGGGACGATCGCGCTCTCGCATCAGATCATCGACCTCGCGCTAAACGGGCCGGCTGGCTTGCAGAGCAAGAGCAGCGAACCCGAGATGCTGTGGTTCCTGATCGAGGACATCTTCGCCGCTGGGGACGCTACGCCCGCGCCATCGCCCGATGGGAGCATGTGACAGGACGAATCGCGCCAGCGCTGCTAGACAGGACTAGGGCGTGTTGATCAAGAGGTTCCGCTCCTCGGTGGGTGAGTCTTGAACGGTGACGCGACAGGAGATCTCTGACGAGGTGTGGGCCGTGATGGAGCCGTTGATGCCGACGGTGACCGGTCGGTCGCGGCCGTGGACGGATCACCGGCTCGCTATCGAGGGGATGGCGTGGAAGTACCGGACCGGTGCGCCGTGGCGTGACGTTCCGGAACGGTTCGGGAAGTGGAACTCGATCTACAAGCGGTTCAACCGGTGGGCCGGGGACGGCACCTGGCAGAAGCTGCTCACCGAGGTGCAGAAGCAGGCCGACGCCGCTGGGGAAATCGACTGGGTCGTCTCGATCGACTCCACGATCGCGCGCGTGCATCAGCACGGCGCGACCCTCGCCCGGGACACAGGGGGCTGTGCCGAATCACAAGAATCCGTGGTCCGAGCCGCCTGATCACGGGATCGGACGCTCCCGCGGCGGGCTGACGACCAAACTGCACCTGGTCTGCGACGGCCGCGGCCGGCCGCTGAGCATGATGATCACCGCCGGGAACATCAACGACACCACGATGATGAGCGCGGTGCTGGAGAACATCCGCGTTCCCCGCGACGGGAAGGGCCGCCCCCGCACCCGCCCCGACCGGGTGCTCGCCGACAAGGGGTACCCCTCAAGGGCGAACCGCGCCTGGCTCCGCGACCGGAGGATCGCGGCGACCATCCCCGAGCGGGACGACCAGATCGCGCACCGCCGCAAGAAGCCGGGCCGGCCGATCGCTTTCGGCGACAAGCAGAAGGAACGCTACAAGGGACGCAACGTCGTAGAACGCTGCTTCAACCGTCTCAAGCAGTGGCGCGGCATCGCGATGCGCTCGGACAAACTCGCCCGCAACTACCGAGCCGCCGTCAGCCTCGCCGCGGCGCTGATCTGGATCAAGACCGATCTCCGCTGAGCGCTTCGCGCTCCTGCAGCGTGCGCTCAAGCTGTCCCACCGTCGGCGCACCCGCAAAGCCGCGCTCGGTCAGATAGACCCTGCACGCCAAGTCGGCAGTGTTCCCCTGGGACGGGAACAAGTCCTGACCGTCCAGAAGAATCGTGGGCGAGCCCGCGAAACCAGAGCTCACCGCCTCAGCCTCGGTGCGGATCAACACGAACTCCACCGGAACATCGCCCCGTCCGATCGAGTCGAGCACCAGCCGTACTCGATCGCCCGCCTCCTGCCAATTCGGGCAATCCTCGATATGCAGCACCTGGATCTTCACACGCCCATTCTCCCGCGCAACTCACGGCGGCTGGCCACCCCGCACCTTCTTGATCAACACGCCCTAGGTCTGTCCTCCATGCTCAGCAAGAATGTGGAGACGACGAGGAGCGACATGCGAAACGAATGGGCACCCGACGAGCAGCCCTGGGCGCGTCGAGCGGGCGATGACCAACCCGATCGAGGTTTGGAAGGCCCCGGCTACCTCGTCTGTCCGTTCTGCGGCGCCCGCTCCGCCAAGCGGTCGTACGGCGACGAGGCCGCGGACAACGGACGACTCGAGCTGTACTGCACCAACGAGCACTGCCAGGCTCGAGAGATCGTGGTGCTAGTTCTCAAGGACACGTATCGAGCCCATACAGCGCCGACGTACGCCTGCTCGAAGCGCTCGATGCCGAGGCGACCACTCTCGCTCATAGTGCGGCTCCCGTGGTGTTCGTGGTGTCGCAGCAGAATGGCACGTCGCAGTTCTCGTCGGTGCAGGGTGCACCGTCGTCGTAAGCGAGCACGGTGTCCACGAGCATCGAGATTGCGCGAGTCAGATGCGGGTCCGCGATCTCATACCGGGTCTGGCGTCCTTCCGGGGTCGCGACCACGATGCCGCAGCCGCGGAGGCACGCGAGGTGGTTGGAGACGTTCGTCCGGGTCAGGCTCAGCGACTCCGACAATCGGGCAGGGTACCCGGGGGCTTCGAGAAGCTCGAGAAGAATCCGGGAGCGGGTCGGATCGGCCATCGCACGGCCGAGACGGTTCATCACATCAACACGAGACGCAAGGGTCAGCACCCGCTGACTATACACCTGATAGTGTTTGATGATCGTCTATCCCGATTTCTTGAGCACCACCGAGCGTAGGACCGTCCGCAATGATCCGCCCCGCCTCCTTTGACCGCGCTATCGCTGCGCGCGTGGGTTGGCCGGTGGCGAAACTGCTCGTAGGGCTGGGGCTGGTCATGGCGCTTCTGATGGGGTCGTGGGCGGCGACGCACGCCGAGACCGAGGGCCTTGCAGCCGCGCCGATGGCGGAGCTGACGGTCACCGACGATCCGGGAGTCGTATCGGCGGCGATAGCGGGTGGGCACGCCGGTGAGGCCGGCGATCTCGGTGCCGCCCTGTGCCTGCTGGGAGTGGCATGCTGTCTGGCGCTCGTCGTGCTGGCCCGGCGGGCACCGTCCCGCACGTTCAGCGTCGAGCGTGTCGCAGGGATAGTGCGTGAACGGATCGCGGTCCCGTCGTCCCGAAATCCGGTGCTCACACTTACGCAGCTGCGCGTGTTCCGAACCTGATCCACCACTCAACACCCTTGCACCTGTGAGAGCGTGCGGATTCTGGCGCTGCCAGACCGCCGCCTGTTGAGTCCTGGTATTGGAGAACGTCGTGGCAAACCCATTCCGGGTGACTTCCGTCACCCGCGCCGTCCCACGGGCCGCCCATCGAGGGCCCTGGCGTACATTCCGTGCGGCCGCCGCGATGCTCGCTGCGGCCGCCGTGCTCGCGGTCGCTGGGTGCACATCCCAGGACGGGCTGGCCGCCACGGTGAACAACGGCACCGGTTCCACCAGCGTCGACGAGCGCATCGTGGAGATTGCCCCGGATGAGCGCGGCGAGCCGGTGGTGTTCGCAGGCGTCGACGAGCGCGGAAACCCGGTCAGCAGCGACGAGTTCGCCGGCGAGGTGTACGTCGTGAACTTCTGGTATGCCGCGTGTGGCCCATGCCGGGTCGAGGCTCCTCTGCTCGAAGAGGTGTGGCAGACCTACCAACCCGAAGGGGTGGGCTTCATCGGGGTGAACATCTACGACCAGCCCGCCACCGCGCTGTCCTTCGCCGAGGACTACGGGATCACCTACCCGAGCGTGATCGACATCGTCGACGGGAAGACCAAGCTCGCGTTCGCCGCAGTCACCCCCATCCAGGCAACCCCGACGACCCTGGTTATGGACCGTCAGGGCAGGGTCGCCGCGCGGATCATTGGACAACTGCCAGCCGCGTCGATCCTGTCCACCCTCGTCGCGGACACGCTGGCGGAGACCGAATGAGCGCCGAAGGGCTTATCTTCGACGGCGCCCTCTGGGTGGCCGTGCTCATCGCCATGCTCGCGGGACTCATCTCCTTCGTCTCCCCGTGCGTGCTCCCGCTCGTCCCCGGATACTTCGGCTACCTCGGATCCTCCCTCTCCAACTCCCCGACACAGACCCCCGCCGGCGGTCGAAGTCGGCTGCTCAGCGGGGTGGCATTGTTCATCGCCGGGTTCACTATCGTGTTCATGACCGTCACAGTGCTCGGCGGGGTGGCCGGGATGTTCTTCCTCGAATACGCGAACATCCTCACCCGGGTGCTCGGGGCAGTCGTCATCGCCATGGGACTGGTGTTCATCGGCGCCTTCCCCCGCGCCCAACGCACCCTCCGGCCGCGTTTCCGCGGCAATCTGGGACTGCTCAGCGCACCGCTGCTGGGCATCGCGCTCGGGATCGGCTGGACGCCCTGCATCGGACCGACCTTAGCGGCGATCATGTCGGTCTCCTGGAATCTCGGCGACCCCGGCCGTGCCGCGCTGCTGGGTCTGGCATACTCGCTCGGACTGGGCATCCCGTTCTTCCTGCTCGCGCTCGGACTGGGCTGGGCCACCCGGTCGGTCACCTTCCTCCGACGCCACATCCGGGTAGTCAACATCATCGGCGGCAGCCTGCTGATCGCACTGGGCGTGCTGATGGTCACCGGCATCTGGGGGACGTTGATGTCCGTTCTGCAGGGGGTGATGCTCAGTGTCACGCTCCCTCTCTGACCAGTCCCAGACCGACCCGTCCCGCCCCGCCGATCACATCGATCAGGACGAGCCGGACACGGTCACCTCTCCAACGCTGGGACCCTTCGAGTGGCTGCGGTGGGGGTGGCGGCAGCTGACCAGCATGCGCACGGCGATCCTGCTGCTGCTCCTGCTGGCCATTGCCTCGGTTCCCGGCTCGATCTTTCCCCAGCGCACCGCAGACCCCAACGGCGTCCTGCAATACTTCCGAGACAACCCCGACCTGGCCCCCATCCTCGACGGGCTCCAGGTGTTCGACCTGTACAACTCCGCCTGGTTCTCCGGCATCTACCTACTGCTGTTCATCTCGCTGATCGGCTGCATCATCCCCCGCACCCGGCACCACTGGAAAGCCCTCCGCACCCGGCCACCACGCACCCCGGCCCGACTCAACCGGCTGAGCGCGTACCTCGCCGTCGACACCCCCGCGCCGGTCGAGAACCCTGAGATTTACGCGGCCGACGTGATCGCCGCCGCAGCTGCGGACCTTCGTCGCCGCGGTTACCGTATCGAGCGGTATGACACCGCCCAGTCTTGGTCGGTGTCGGCCGAGCGCGGGTACCTCCGTGAGACTGGCAACCTGATTTTCCACGCCTCCCTCGTCGGGGTCCTCGTCGCCGTTCTCGCCGCCAGCGGCTTCTCCTACACCGGGCAACGAGTCATCGTCGAAGGCACCACATTCGTCAACACCCTCAACGACTACTCCTCGTTCACCCCGGGCAGGTTCGTGGACGGCACCCAGCTCGACCCGTACTCGCTGACCCTCGACAGCTTCGACGTCAGCTACGTGCCACCGGGAGTACCCGGCGCTGGCCAAGCGGGCGACTTCGCCGCAAACCTCACCATCCGCGACGCCCGCACCGGGACGGAGGACACCGAGAGCGTCCGCGTGAACTACCCCATCACCGTCGGCAGCGACCGGGTCTATCTGCTCGGAAACGGCTACGCACCCACCATCACCGTTCGCAATCCCGAAGGCACGGTCGTGTACAGCGAATCGCAGCCCTTCCTCCCGCAAGACAGCATGATGACTTCGCTTGGCATCATCAAAGTCCCGGACGGGCTTCCCGAACAGGTCGGGCTCGTCGGATTCTTCTACCCCACCCAGGGCGCCCTCGACACCGGGGCGTTCACCTCGGTGTATCCCGATCTGGTGAACCCGGTCGTCACCTTCAACGTGTTCTCCGGCAGCCTCGGCATCGACGACGGTGTGCCCCGGTCGGTGTACACCCTCGACACTTCGGAGATGACCCAGCACACCGGCGGCAGCACCGGCGTCGAGTCGATCCAGCTCACTCCCGGGCAGACCGCCGACCTGCCCAATGGGTGGGGCACGGTCACCTTCGAGGACGCCTCCGGCGGCACGAATCCACTGGCGGCGGTGAAACGATTCGCGTCGCTGGACATCAAACGCGACACCGGCGGTCCTTGGGTGCTCGCCTTCGCCACCCTCGCCACGCTGGGTCTGATCACCGCGCTTCTCGTTCCCCGACGTCGCGTATTCGTTAAAGCATCCGTCACCGGCAACTCGGACGAGCCCACCCTGCGCCTGGAATACGCGGGCCTCGCACGCGGGGAGGACCCTCAGCTCCCCGACGCAATCGCCAGCATCCGCGACGGCCACCTCGCCGCTCGTGAACACCACACCCCACAGACCGCCAGCCGGAAGAACCTCTGATGAAGACCCCCCTGAAAGTCACCCTCATCGCGATCACTGCTGTGATCGTGCTCGTCATCGGCGCGATCATCTACACGATCAACACCCGCCCCCAGGTTTCCGCGGACGACAACGCCTCCGACGCGCTGCCTGGCGCCCGCAGCAACTCCCACGTCCTTGATAGCGCCGGGCCCGACGCTCCGACGCTGGTGGAGTTCCTCGACTTCGAATGCGAGGCATGTGGGGCGTTATACCCGTACGTCGAAGAGATTCGTGAGCAGTACGACGGACAGATCAACTATGTGTTCCGGTACTACCCGATCCCCAGCCACTACAACTCGATGAACGCCGCCCTCGCGGTGGAAGCGGCCGCGCAGCAAGACCGGGTCGAGGACATGTACCACCGCATGTTCGAGACACAGGCCGAGTGGGGCGAGCAGCAAGTCTCCGAAGCGGACCTGTTCCGGAGCTTCGCCGAGGAGCTGGGCCTGGATATGGCCGCCTACGATGAGGCGGTCGCGGATCCCGCCACCCGGGAGCGGGTCGAAGAAGACTTCGCCGAAGGGCAGGACATGGGCGTGCAGGGCACGCCCACGTTCTTCCTCGACGGCGAACGACTCGAGCTCACCCAACTGACCGATCTCACCGATGCTCTCGACCGCGCCCTCGCTGACTGACACGCCGGCTGACACCGCCTCGGCACCCGCGGCACGGCGCGGGTTGCCGTTGTGGGCAGCGGTTCTCGCCGCCGCTATCGCCGGCGGGCTTCTGGACTTGTCCTTCCCCGCAGTGGGGTGGTGGCCGCTCGCGTTCGTGAGCGTCACCATCGCGCTATGCACGATGATCGGCCGCCGCAGCGGTGGCGCGTTCCTGGTCGGTGCGGCCTTCGGCGCCGCGTTTTACTTCATCCATCTGGTGTGGGTGGGGGCCTTCCTCGGGCCCGTCCCGTGGGTGGCGTTGGCAGGGCTGGAAACGGTGCTGTTCGGGACCGGGGCGATTCCTCTCGCCCTCGCCTACCGGTGGACCGACCGCACCCGCGGACGCGCCGTCCTGTGGTTTATCGGGGTGCCGCTGCTGGTGGCGGGGCTGTGGAGCATCCGGGAGCTGGTGATGGGGTCCTGGCCCTACTCCGGGTTCCCATGGGCGCGGATTGGGATGACCCAAGCGAACGGACCGCTACCAGAGGCGGCGTCCTGGGTCGGGCTGACCGGGCTGAGCTTCCTCATCGTCGCCGCCTGCGCGTGCCTCGTCCAGTGGTGGCGGGCTGGAGGGTTCCGACGCATGCGCGGCATCGTGCCCGCCGCGATGATCGTGACTGTCCTAGCGGTCGTGCCGCAGTTCCCGACCGGGGACGCCGGCCGGATGGACATCGGGTGGGTGCAGGGAAACGGGCCCTCCGGGTACTTCGATGACCGCACCCCCGGTGATGTGCTGGCCGCGCAGACGGCCGCGACCGACCCCCTGCTGGGGGAGGACATGGACCTGCTGGTGTGGCCCGAAGGTGCTGTGGACGCCGATCCCCTCGCCGACCCGGCAATCGCTCGGCGCCTCGACGCTCTCGTCGCCCGGGTCGGCGCACCGCTGCTGGCCAACGCCGCTACCGCTCGCGGCAGTGACGTGTTCAACACCTCGATTCTGTGGGACGGGCAGGGCACTCCGCAGCTGCATGACAAGGTCAATCCCGTCCCGTTCGGTGAGTACGTCCCGGATCGGTGGTTCTTCGAGCGGATCGCGCCTGACCTCATCGGCCTGATCCAACGCGAATACACCCCCGGACAGAACCCCCCGTTCGTGACCGTCGACGGGGTGAAAGTCGGACTGGCGATCTGCTTCGACGTCATCTACGACTCCGTCATCTGGGACGGCGCCCGCGAGGGCGCACAGGTCTACGTGTTCCAGACCAACAACGCCGACTTCCGCGGCACCGACGAGAACCTTCAACAGCTCGCGTTCGCCCGGATGCGGGCGATCGAGACCGGACGCGCCGTGGTGAACGTCTCCACCGTCGGCACCAGCCAAGTCATCGCCCCGGACGGACAGATCATCGACGGCGCCGGCGTCGACAAAGCGGCCGCGGCGATCACCCGGGTCCCGCTGCGCGACGGGCTCACCCCCGCCGTCGTGCTCGGCGGTGCCCTTACAGCTCTGATCGCCCTCGGCGCGATCACCGGTCTCACCATCGCCGGAATCGGACACCGACGCCACCACCACCGACCCCAAACCGCACGAGGAGCAAGTGATGCCTGACCCCGAATCCCTGACCCTGGACAGCATCTCCCTGCTGCTGGTGTGGACCGCGATCGCCGTGTACCTGCTCGCGTTCGTGGCCTACGCCATCGACCTTGCACAACGCTCAGTACGCCGCGACGAGACGCAGCGGGTGCCCGCGCTCGTGACCGCGGGCGGAGACACGCAGAACACACGCGACGAACGCGCCGAGCTGAACGAGGTCCGCACCCGGCCGGGCCAGCGGCAACGTCTACTCTGGGCGCGCATCGGCACCGTGCTTACCGGGTTCGCGTTCATCTTCCATCTCGCCGGCACCATCGGGCGAGGACTCGCCGCAGAACGAGTCCCGTGGGCGAACATGTACGAGTTCGCGCTCACCGGGACTTTGCTGATCGTCGCGGTCTACCTAGCCGTGCTCCGCCGATACGACCTACGCTTCCTGGGCTCCTTCCTTATCGGTATGGTCGCGTTGCTCCTGGGCGGTGCGACCTTGGCGTTCTACGTCGAAGTCACCCCGCTGATGGACCCGCTCAAGAGCGTCTGGCTCGTCATCCACGTCTTCGTCGCCTCCCTTGCTACCGCCCTGTTCGCGATCTCCTGCGGCCTTTCCGCCACACAGCTCATGCAAGCCCGACGCGAACGACAGGCTGCGCGTCGCAAGGATGAGGGCACGAAGAAATCCGGCCTGGGATACCTGCGTACGCTGCCGACCGCGGAGGCGCTGGAGTCCCTGGCGTATCGGTTCGCGATCGTCGGGTTCATCTTCTGGACCTTCACTCTGATCGCCGGCTCAATCTGGGCCAACGACTCCTGGGGACGATACTGGGGATTCGACACGAAAGAAGTATGGACGTTCGTGATCTGGGTGCTCTACGCCGGCTATATCCACGCCCGCGCCACGCGAGGCTGGCGCGGCACCCGCTCTGCATGGCTGTCGATCATCGGCTTCACCGCGGTGCTGTTCAACTTCACCATCGTCAACATGTTCTTCAAAGGCCTGCACGCCTACTCCGGCCTCAGCTAACTGTGATGTCCAGGGACGTTGCTACGTGAATCGCGAGTGATTTGCTGACGGGCGAGGGCCTCCCGTTGTGAAGTGGAGCTGTCTAGGAACCGCTTCGTGCAACAGGAGGCCCTCGTGTCCCACGCTAATGCTGCTCTCACGCCCCGCGCACGGCTCAGGCTCGCGCGATTGATCGTCGAGGATCGGTGGCCGGCGACGGCCGCCGCAAAGATGTTCATGGTGTCGCCGATCACCGCTCGTAAGTGGGCCGCCCGGTTCCGTGCCGAGGGCGCCGCCGGGATGACCGATCGGCCCAGTCGGCCCCGGTCGATGCCGAGCAAGACACCAGCGCGGACGGTCAAGCAGATCGTGCGGTTGCGGTGGCGGCGTCGCCTGGGTCCAGCGCAGATCTCGGAGGAGCTCCAGATCCCGGCCTCGACGGTCCACGCGGTGCTGGTCCGGTGCCGGATCAGTCGGCTCAGCCATATCGACCGGGTCACGGGCGAGCCGATCCGCCGCTACGAGCACGACCATCCCGGTTCACTGCTGCACGTCGACGTCACGAAGTTCGGCAACATTCCTGACGGCGGCGGATGGCGATACGTCGGCAAGCAGCAGGGCGACCGGAACCGCGAGACCACGGCGAAGCGCACCGGGAAACGGAGGGGCTACGAACCCAACGTCGGGACCGCGTTCCTCCACACCGTCGTTGATGACCACTCGCGTGTTGCCTACGTCGAGATCTGCCCCGACGAGAAGGCCGTCACCGCGATCGGCGTGCTCGAGCGCGCCGTCGCGTGGTTCGCCGACCGCGGCGTGACTGTCGAACGGGTGCTCTCGGACAACGGGTCGGCCTACAAGTCGTTCGCCTGGCGAGACGCCTGCGCTGGGCTGGGCATCACGCACAAACGGACGCGGCCCTACCGACCGCAGACGAACGGCAAGATCGAGCGATTCCACCGCACCCTCGCCGATGGGTGGGCTTACGCCCGGTTCTACCGATCCGACTCTGAGCGTCGCGAAGCGCTACCAGGCTGGGTCCACTTCTACAATCACCACAGGCGCCACTCCGCAATCGGAGCCCCGCCCCTCACCAGACTCAACAACCTGCCTGGACATCACAGCTAACGACCAACATTCGACTTTCAAAGGACTTTTCTCAATGCTCACATCACTGTTCGATCCCAAGTGGTCTCCACGTTCGCGGGCGGGGACGGACACGGAAGCTCGGTACGGCGTTTCCTCGGCCTCCGCCGTGCGGGGCGCACGATGAGGCGCCGTCGGAGCGGGAGATTGGTCGTCGCGTGCCTGGTCGCACTTGCTATGACTGTCGTGGACCAGGGCACGAAAGCCCTCGCGCTCGCACAGCTGAGCGAGCAAGAACGCATTCCGCTGATCGGCGACCTGCTGGGACTGCAGCTTGCATTCAACCCCGGGACCGTCATGTCTCTCGGCTCGAGCAGCACCTGGGTGTTCACTCTGGTCGGAATCGTGGCAGTGATCGCGTTGTTCTACGCCGCCTGGCGGGCGCCGTCCACGATGTGGGCGGTCGCCATCGGATTCGTCTGGGGTGGAGCGATCGGCAACCTCATCGACCGTCTCTTCGCGCCTCCCGGGTTCGGCCGTGGACACGTCACCGACTTCCTCGCCTATGGCAACCTCTTCATCGGAAACATCGCCGACATCGCCATCGGGGTCGGCGTCGGACTCGGCATCCTCCAGATGCTCCGCAGCCACCGGTCCCAGACGCGCAGCGAACACCCGGGGGCAACCTCCCCCCAGGAGAAGTGACTTCGGCCCGATTACAGGTCATCCGGGTTAGACGATGCTCGCCAGGACATTCAGGCGGAGCTGAGCGAGCACCGCGACAACCAGGTACGCGGCGACCGTCACGAGCGTGATCCACGGCCACAACACCGCACCAACCCGCCGTGCCCGTTGACCGAAGACGCCCTCGCGCAGGTTCCGAGCTGTCACGATGAAAAACAGCGGGAGCGTCGTCAGCCACACCACAAGGCACCAGGGGCAGAGCGTACCCAGCACGTAGATGCTCTGCCCAATCAGCCAGACCACGAACCCAAAGGGGCTCTTCGCAGTTGAGGGTGTAGCCCGGGACCGCCGGCTGGTTCGCGGATAGGCGTCGAGGTCTTCCAGGATGGAAGTTCTCACACTCACCGACCGCCGGAAGACCTCGACTTGCACCACCCTACGTTCGCGACCCCTGACCTGACCACGTTCTGCCGTCTCGACGAGCTCGGCCTTCAAGCCGTCGGGCAGCTGCTTGAGCCTGATCGGGCGGTGCTGGAGTGCCGCGTCGTCGAGGACGACCCGTGGTGTCGGAAGTGCGGTGCGGAGGGCGTGCCGCGTGGCACGGTGACGCGGCCGCTGGCGCACGAGCCGTTCGGGCATCGGCCGACGACGCTGCTGGTCCGGGTGCGCCGCTACCGGTGCACGCACTGCCGCCGCACCTGGCGGCAGGACACGTCGAAGGCGGCAGCGCCGCGGGCGAAGATCTCCCGCGGCGGGATCGCGTGGGCACTCACCGCGATCGTCGTCGACCACCTCACCGTCACCCGCGCCGCAGCAGGGCTCGGGGTGTCCTGGCACACTGCGAACACCGCGATCATCGCCGAAGGCAAGCGTCGCCTGATCGACGACCCGGCGAGGTTCGCCGGGGTCACCACGATCGGTGTCGATGAGCACGTCTGGCGTCACACACGGTTTGGCGAGAAGTACGTGACGGTGATCATCGACCTCACCCCCGCGAGGAACAAGACGGGCCCGGCCAGGCTGCTGGACATGGTCGAGGGCCGCTCGAAGCAGGTGTTCAAGCAGTGGCTCGCCGCCCGACCCAAGGACTGGTCGAAGGCGATCGAGGTGGTCGCGATGGACGGGTTCAGCGGCTTCAAGACCGCCGCGGCCGAAGAGCTCCCCGACGCGGTCCCCGTGATGGACCCGTTCCACGTCGTCCGCCTCGCCGGCGACGCGCTCGACCGGACCCGGCAGCGCGTCCAGCAAGACACCCTCGGGCACCGCGGCCACGCCGGCGACCCGCTCTACGGGGTCCGCCGCACCCTCCACACCGGCGCGAGCTTCCTCACCGAGAAGCAGACCGCCCGCCTCGACGCGGTATTCGCCGCCGAGGAGCACGTCGAGGTCGAAGCGACCTGGGGCATCTACCAGCGCATCGTCGCCGCCTACCGCGAACCCGACAAGAACAAGGCGAAGGAGATGATGCGGGCGGTGATCGACTCTGTCAGCAACGGCGTCCCCGCGCTGCTCAAAGAGGTCCGTCGCCTCGGCCGCACGCTGAAGCAGCGCGCCGCGGACATCCTCGCGTTCTTCGACCGCCCCGGAACGAGCAACGGCCCAACGGAGGCCATCAACGGCCGGCTCGAGCACCTTCGCGGTTCCGCCCTCGGCTTCCGGAACCTCACGCACTACGTCGCCAGATCGCTCCTCGAAGCCGGCGGATTCAGACCGCTCCTACACTCTCATTCGCGATGAGCCCCCAAAGGCCCCCGCGACACCGATGTTGAACAGCATCCAGAACCAGCGCGCGAAGTGCGGGACCGCCCACACCGTGACGCCGACGCACACCACGAGCGCGAATCCGACCAGTCCGAGGAACGGATTGGGAACCCCGAATGCGGCTCCTTGAGCGCTGTCGAGGTTCGCGGAGCATTGCACCAACACGGAGAAGTCGCAGCTGAGGCCCGTATCGGGGTTGGTCAGCTTTTCGATCTTCTCGATGGACAGCGCCATCGCTGCCGTCAACCCGATGGCGCCAGACAGCATGAGGAACAAGCCGAAGAAGAATTCACGGCGCACGAACTGTGACAACTTTCACCCATCGCGAGATTTATGCGGGACGGTTAGCGATCACACAGCGAACCGTGTATGTTCATCGTGTGCTGACTATAACTGATCGTCTGGACGTGATGAATCGGCTCGGCCGCGCGATGGCCGACCCGACACGCTCACGCATTCTCATGACCCTGCTTGACGGCCCGATCTATCCTGCGGCGCTCGCCCGCGAGCTGGAGCTCAGCCCGTCCAACGTGTCCAACCACCTGACCTGCCTCCGTGACTGCGGCATCGTCGTCGCCGAGCCCGAGGGCCGCCGAACTCGGTACGAGGTCGCCGACGCCCGTCTCAGCCGGGCGCTTACTGCCCTGCTGGACACGACCTTGGCCGTTGACCATGCAGCCGGGTGCATCGATCCCTCCTGCGCGGCTCCGGAATGCTGCACGACGGAGGGGACCGCATGATCTTCCTCTCCATCCTGCAAGCGATCGGCCTGTTCCTTGTCACGAACATCGACGACATCATCGTGCTGTCGCTGTTCTTCGGCCGCGGCGCGGGACAACGAGGCACGACCGCTCGAATCCTGGTCGGGCAGTATCTGGGATTCGCCGGTATTCTTGGCGCGGCCGTACTCGTAGCTCTCGGTGCCGGGGCGTTCCTGCCTCCCGAGGTCATCCCGTACTTCGGCCTGATCCCGTTGGGATTGGGGCTTTGGGCGGCCTGGCAGGCATGGCGTGGTCGGCACGACGATGACGATGACGATGAGGGCAAGATCGAAGGCAAAAAGGTCGCCGTCTGGGCTGTAGCCGGTGTCACCTTCGCCAACGGCGGGGACAACATCGGCGTCTACGTGCCGGTCTTCCTCAGTGTGGGGCCCGCTGCCGTGGTCGCCTACTGTGTTGTGTTCCTCGCGCTCGTTGCGGTCCTGGTGATCATGGCCAAGTTCATTGCCACGCGACGTCCGATCGCGGAAATCCTGGAACGCTGGGAGCACATCCTGTTCCCGATCGTTCTGATCGGCCTGGGCATCTTCATCCTCGTCAGCGGCGGGGCATTCGGGCTCTGACGCACTACGAGCAAAGTAAACCGGTCTCCCATCCAGAAGCCGGGGTGGGCCTCGGCTTCGGGGGAAGGTTTGGTGCGCCAGACGGTGCGGGGCGGTCGCGCGCATCAGCCGGGGCCTACGTCCCGATCATCGGCCGTTCACCCGCAGACGTTAGGCGGGGATGAGCACGAACCTGTCTTCGGGTTGCGCTGGGAAGCGCCGCAGGTCGACCCGAAAGTCCTGGCCTGGGACTGTGTAGTCCGCAGCGGCCAGCCGTCCCGCAGCGGAAGCGAGGAGGTCCACCGTCGCAGGTTCACCTGGGCAACGGTGGCCGTCCTCGTAGAACCCACCGCCTTGCGGCACAAGAGCGTTGCGGTGCGGCTCGCCCGTGACAAATCGGTCGGGAGCAAAAGTGAGGGGATCTTCCCAAAGCCGAGGATCACGGTTGGTGGCGAAGAGGTCGATGATCACCCAATCGCCTCGCGCGAAACGAACGCCCTCCCATTCCAGATCACGCGCGGCGGTCCCGCCGACCACGGGGAAAAACGGCGTAGTGCGGCGCACTTCCTGGGCAAAGGCAGATCGTGACCCCTCGTCCTCGGCGACGCGCGCACGCCATTCAGGATGAAGATGCAACGCGAGCGCCGCGAACATGATGAAGCGCGCTATCGCAACGGTGGGTCGAAGCAGGTTGAGGAGCTCCACGGCGGCGACGCGCTCCTCGAGCAACCGTCCATCTGCGTCGCGATGGCCAGCCACCTTGGCAGGGATGGTCCCTGTCGGCGAGTCGCGGAGCACCTGTCGCGCCCATGCTTCCGTGCGCAGCCGGAGCGCCCGGCCTCGCACGTTCCGTGGGCCGAAGGATCCTGCGCCGTCGATCATCGCCGCGAACTCGGTCGTTCTTCGGTCGAGGTCGCGGTCGCTGAGCGGAATATCCGCCCACGCACACACTCCGGCGGTCAGGGAGCGCCCGGCCAGCTCCTGCAGGGACACGGGGCTACCGGACGCTGCCGCCCATTCCTGTTGCCACGCCTCCGCGACACGGCGATCCAGATCGGTGCGAGCTGGCGTGTCGAGCATGCCGACGAAAAGCGCTTTGCGATGCCGGTGCTCAGGACCGACGAGCGTCTGTACACTTCCTTCGTCCTGCAAGGAGTGCTTCACCGAGCGAGGCATCGCTCGATCCCGAGTGAATCGGTCACCCTCGTAGAAGAAGCGCACCCACCCGCTGCCGTGAGCGAAAGTCACGCGTCTCCCCAGAAGGCGGGTAGTGAAAGCATCGGTTCCCACCGTGTCGAACCCGTGCTGCCCGAACGCATACCCACGCGCTCGGAACTCGAGCGTTCGATCGCCGGGAAGAACCGGAAGCGCCGACGTCCTCTGCTTCGACATGCACTGACGGTATGTGCCGGAGTACGCAATTGTCGAGGGGCTTGAATAGGCGGCGCAACGTGACCAAGGTCACGATCACGGCAAGAGCCACAGCTAGGGCGTGTTGATCAAGAGGTTCCGCTCCTCGGTGGGTGAGTCTTGAACGGTGACGCGACAGGAGATCTCTGACGAGGTGTGGGCCGTGATGGAGCCGTTGATGCCGACGGTGACCGGTCGGTCGCGGCCGTGGACGGATCACCGGCTCGCTATCGAGGGGATGGCGTGGAAGTACCGGACCGGTGCGCCGTGGCGTGACGTTCCGGAACGGTTCGGGAAGTGGAACTCGATCTACAAGCGGTTCAACCGGTGGGCCGGGGACGGCACCTGGCAGAAGCTGCTCACCGAGGTGCAGAAGCAGGCCGACGCCGCTGGGGAAATCGACTGGGTCGTCTCGATCGACTCCACGATCGCGCGCGTGCATCAGCACGGCGCGACCCTCGCCCGGGACACAGGGGGCTGTGCCGAATCACAAGAATCCGTGGTCCGAGCCGCCTGATCACGGGATCGGACGCTCCCGCGGCGGGCTGACGACCAAACTGCACCTGGTCTGCGACGGCCGCGGCCGGCCGCTGAGCATGATGATCACCGCCGGGAACATCAACGACACCACGATGATGAGCGCGGTGCTGGAGAACATCCGCGTTCCCCGCGACGGGAAGGGCCGCCCCCGCACCCGCCCCGACCGGGTGCTCGCCGACAAGGGGTACCCCTCAAGGGCGAACCGCGCCTGGCTCCGCGACCGGAGGATCGCGGCGACCATCCCCGAGCGGGACGACCAGATCGCGCACCGCCGCAAGAAGCCGGGCCGGCCGATCGCTTTCGGCGACAAGCAGAAGGAACGCTACAAGGGACGCAACGTCGTAGAACGCTGCTTCAACCGTCTCAAGCAGTGGCGCGGCATCGCGATGCGCTCGGACAAACTCGCCCGCAACTACCGAGCCGCCGTCAGCCTCGCCGCGGCGCTGATCTGGATCAAGACCGATCTCCGCTGAGCGCTTCGCGCTCCTGCAGCGTGCGCTCAAGCTGTCCCACCGTCGGCGCACCCGCAAAGCCGCGCTCGGTCAGATAGACCCTGCACGCCAAGTCGGCAGTGTTCCCCTGGGACGGGAACAAGTCCTGACCGTCCAGAAGAATCGTGGGCGAGCCCGCGAAACCAGAGCTCACCGCCTCAGCCTCGGTGCGGATCAACACGAACTCCACCGGAACATCGCCCCGTCCGATCGAGTCGAGCACCAGCCGTACTCGATCGCCCGCCTCCTGCCAATTCGGGCAATCCTCGATATGCAGCACCTGGATCTTCACACGCCCATTCTCCCGCGCAACTCACGGCGGCTGGCCACCCCGCACCTTCTTGATCAACACGCCCTAGTGGACGGGTGTGTCCGATAAACGGTGGATCTGGTTTGGCGTTCATTAGTTGATTCGGCCTTCGAATGCGATCGCGAACGCGTTCAGCGCCGGCTTCCACCTCGTCGCCCAGCGTGCCCTGCCGCGCCCGGTCGGGTCAAGCGAGCGGGTCACGAGGTAGAGACATTTCAGCGCGGCGGCGTCGTTCGGGAAATGCCCGCGTGCCCGGACTGCTCTGCGGTACCGGGCGTTGAGTGACTCGATCGCGTTCGTGCTGCAGATGATCCGTCGGATTTCCACGTCCCAGTCCAGGAACGGCACGAACTCACTCCAGGCGTTCTGCCAGAGCTTGCTGATCGCCGGATACTGCTGACCCCATTTCGCGTCGAACTCCACGAATCGCTCACGAGCGGCCGCTTCGGTCGGCGCCGTGTAGACAGGGCGCAGGTCCTTGCCCATCTCTTCCCAGTAATGGCGAGACGCGAACCGGAACGTGTTGCGGATCAGATGGATGATGCAGGTCTGCACCGTCGCGAGCGGCCAGGCGGTGTTGATCGATTCCGGCAGACCCTTCAGCCCGTCACAGACGACGATGCAGACATCCTCGGCGCCACGGTTCTTGATCTCCGTCAACACGCCGAGCCAGAACTTCGCCCCCTCGCCGCCATCGCCGGCCCAGATCCCGAGGATGTCGCGCTCCCCGTTCACGGTAACGCCCACGGCGATATAGAACGGCTTGTTCCGCACCTGGCCGTCTCGGACCTTCACCACCAGAGCATCAATGAACACCACAGGATAGACGCGATCCAGCGGACGGTTCTGCCATTCGGTCATCTCCTCGATGACCTTGTCGGTGATCCTCGAGATCGTGTCCTTCGACACCGACGCCCCGTAGACATCGTCGAAGTGCGCCGCCACCTCGCCGGTCGTCAGCCCGCGCGCGGTCAACGACAGCACGATCTCATCCACGCCGGTCAGGCGCCGCTGCCGCTTCTTGACGATCTTCGGCTCGAACGACCCCTCACGGTCTCTGGGAACGTCGATCTCGACGGGACCGACCTCCGTCAGCACCGTCTTCGATCGGATCCCGTTGCGAGCGTTCTCGGCGATCGTGTTGCCGTGCTTCTCGTAGCCAAGATGCTCGGTCATCTCCGCCTCGAGCGCTGTCTCCAGCACCCGCTTGGTGAGCCCGTTCAGCACCCCGTGGGGGCCGACGAGGTCGACACCCTGTTCCTTCGCCTGCTTCAGCAGCTGCTCCGCGAGCTGCTGCTCATCGATGATCTCTCCCGTCACAGGATCGATCATCTCGATGACATCGGTCATCGCCCTTCCTTTCGGTCAGGCCAGACCAGATCCACCGTTAATCAGACAGTCCCTAGTGGACCGCGGCCGTCGCCCGAGTTCGTGGAGTGGTTGATGGGTCTCCCCAGTGGTTGGATCACTGATCCGATCCATCAACTCACGGCTAATCAGCAGATCGCTGCGCTCGGCAACGGCGTTCTTCCGCTACAAGCGCTCTCGGCGATGCGCGTCGGCGCACTCGTGCAGGCCGATGCTGCTTCGTTGGCTGGAGTCCAGCACCCGATGGTGTCGCGAGGATGCACGGTCTCGCAGGAGGAGGAAGGCGAGGACGAGAAAGCCGGCGAGAGTGCCTGAGACGATCAGCGTGTTGATCGACTGCGCCAACATGACGGCGGCGGTGAGCCCGTCCCGGAGCTCAAGGTCGGCGATCATGAGTCCGGGTTCGTCCGCGGCTAGTGCGGCCAGCGTGGCGCCGTTCGGGGCGAGTACCTGGCTGGTGCCGGTGGTGGAGAGGTTGACGACGCTGCGGCCGGTCTCGATGGCGCGCATGCGCGCGAACGCAAGCTGTTGCAGGTGTTCATCGGTGTCGCGAAAGTCGGCGTTGTTCGTCTGGAACATGAGCACCTGGGCACCGCTGTGCGCGCCTTCGTGAATGACGTCATCGAAGGCCACGTCGAAGCAGATCGCCAGTCCCACCTCTACGCCGTCGACCTCGATGGCGGGTGTGTCGACGCCGGCGGCGTACTCGCGTTCTAGGAGGTCTACCAGGCTGGGCACGAGCGCGCCGTAGAACCACCGGTCGGGCACGTACTCGCCGAAGGGGACGGGATGGCGTTTGGCGTGCGCGGCCGTCGGCCCGTTCGAGGTCCAGAGGAAGGAAGTGTTGTAGACGAGGTGGCCGTCTGCCGCGGCGGCGTTGAGCAGGATCGGGGCGTCGTATCGGGCGGCTGCATCGTCGAGCGCGTGAGCGGTGGCCTCGTCGGCGAGGGGATCACTGTCGACGCCGCCCTCGGGCCAGAGCACGATGTCGACCTGTTCGTCTTCGAGAGGGGCGGAAGCGGCGAGCTGAGATTCCAGGACCGCGCCCGGTTCGTGCTCATCGACGTACGCGGCGGGGCCGTTGCCCTGCACAGCGCCCACCCGGATGGTGCCCGCGTGACTGGTCGGGAACTGCGGCACCAGGACCATCACCGCTGCGAGACCGAGCACGGGGATCGACGCCGCCCACGAGGCGAGAGGTGTTCTCGGGTGCTCGGTGGCGTTACCGCGTGCCGGTTGCGCGCGCACGATCCAACGGACTGCTTCGATCGCGGCGGCGCACACGGCGACCATCAGGAAGCCCAGGCCGGAGACGCCGACCCATGACGCGACCGGAGCGATCGGGCTTTCCGATTGGCTCATCGCCACCCGTCCCCACGGGAATCCGCCGTAGGGCCAGGAGCCCATGATGAGTTCGCGGATCGTCCAGGCTCCCGCTACCAGCAGCGGCAGCGCCAGCAGCCGCATCGCGAAGGCGTTGCGCCGGCGCGGCAGCCATCGGTAGGCGAGGGCGATCGGCACCGTCAGCACAGCCGTGTAGATCGTCAGCGCGCCAGCCAGGGCCACCCACGGGACCCAGCTCAGCGGATGCTCCCCGAGAAACTGCGCCGACCATGACACGTGAGGAAACCAGAACGCTGCGCCGAAGACTGTCCCGACCAGCAGCGCCCCCCAGGACCGTCGCCCGATGAGAGTGACGAGGGACAACGTCACCGAGACGAACGCCAGCGGCCACCACCCGAGTGCGGGGAACGCCGCATCCATCGCGAGCCCGGCCACGCCGGCGACTGGCATCGCGGCCCATAGCGGCAAGGGCGCAGTCTCGGACGCCCGCGTCCGCGTGTCGGCCGATGTCTCGACTCTGAGCCCGGAAATGATGCGCTCCCTGTTCTAGCGAGGGTCGGACGCCTGCATTTGCGCGCGCACGTGGTCCATGTCGAGGTCGCGGATTTTGCCGATCAGGTCGTGGAGCGCTTTGGCCGGGAGCGCTCCGGGCTGGGAGTAGACCAGGACGCCGTCTTTGAAGCCCATCAGCGGGGGGATGGAGGTGATCTGTGCGGCGGCGGCCAGGGATGCCTGGGCCTCGGTGTCGACCTTGGCGAACAGGATGTCGGGATGCTCGGTGGACGCGGCCTCGAAGACGGGGGCGAAGCTGCGGCATGGTCCGCACCAGGCGGCCCAGAAGTCGACCAGCACGATGGGATGGTCGGTGATGGCGGCTGAGAATGCGTCTTCGGTGAGGTCGATGGTTGTCATGAGGGTGGGGCTCCGGAGTCTGGTCGGCGACGGTGTGTTGTGAGGTGAAGTGGTTCAGCCCGGGGTCGGCCGGGCTAGGCCGAAGGGACAGTTGAGAGCGGTCAGCCGGCAGACGAGGACGAGGACCACCGTGATGAGTCCGAGGCCTCCGGCGGCGATCGCCCAGGCCGGCGGCAGCTCGATCACGAGCACGAGCGTTCCGGTGAGCAGGACGAAGACGCCGAAGACCTTCTGGAGGGCGTCGGCTGGTATGCGTCCTGACAGGCGCGCACCGAGGAGCGCTCCGAGCACGGCCATCGCAGTGACCGCGGCCACCAGGGGCCAGTCGAGGGTCACCGTGGTCAGGTAGCCGGCGAGTCCGGCGAAGGACTTCATCGCGATCACCAGCAGTGAGGTGCCCACGGCCACCGGCATGCTGAGGCCGCCCAGCAGCACGAGGGCGGGGACGACGAGGAAGCCGCCGCCGGCGCCGACGATCCCGGTGATGAGGCCGACGACGATGCCTTCGAGCATGGTCCGCAGCATCGGCAGCGAGTGGGCGCGCTCGGTCCCGGCATCGGCCGTGGGTTGGTCGGTGTCGCGCCTGGGCTTTCTGGTGACCATCGCGATCGCGGTGGCGATCATCATGATCGCGAAGGCCACCATCAGCACGGCACCGGGGAGCTGGCCTCCGATGAGTCCTCCGGCGAAGGCGCCCACCATTCCAGCGGCTCCGAAGATGAGCCCGGTGCGCCATCGGACTCGACGGTGCCGGGCGTGCACGACGAGGCTGGACAACGAGGTCACGCCGACGATCAGCAGCGAGGCCGCGATGGCCTCTTTCGGGGGCATGCCCGCGATGTAGGTGAGCAGCGGGACGGTCAGGATCGACCCGCCACCGCCGAGCGTCCCTAGCGCGAGCCCGACACCCACGGCGAGCACGAGGGTGAGGATCAGGGTGCCGCTCACTCGTGCTCACCGGGCATCGCGGTTGGTGCTGCGGGTCGTGACGCCGACCGTGCCGATGCCGGTCCTAGATGCGGGGTCGTTGCAGTTGAACGCCGTCGGAACGTCGGAGCACGCCAGGGCATCACAGTTCCTGGGTCGCGACCGGGATGGATGCGATCGCGCTCCGTGCGGTGGGGCTGGCCGTGACCTTGTTCCAGGGCATGCGGGAGAGGATGCGGCCCATCAGGCAGGAGCCGGTGAGCGCCGCGACGACGAGCCCGGCGCTGAGCGCGAACGCGATGAACCGGGACTCCGGCCAGAGGAACTCGGCCACGAGCAGGCTCACCAGGACGATCAGCCCGGCCGTGAACCGCACCCCGGCGCTCGATGTCCCAGCGAGCTGCGCTGCGGACCACCTGGCCGCCAGCGGCCTCGAAGGCGGGCACGCCGCCGGTGAGCACGTTGGCCGTCCGCACGCCGGCGGCAGCGAGATGCTGCTGGGCCTGGGTGGCGCGGTTGCCGGACTGGCACACGAGTACCGCGCGGTGCCCGAGCCGCTCTGCCAGATCCGAGGCGTGTTCGGTCAGCAGCGGCAGCGGGACGTTGTACGAGCCGTGAATGTGGAGGGTCTCGAACTCGGCCGGGGACCGCACGTCGATGATCGTGAGGTCGTCGTGGAGCTGACGCCACTGGGCGAGCTCCTCGGCGGTGAGCGTTCGGAGCTCGGCGGAGGGATCGGTCATGGGGTGGTTCCTCGTCAGGTCTGGCCGCGGGCAGCGGAGATGCGAATGGAAGGGGCTGGGGCCGACCGCCCGTCGGAGGATGCGATCGTTCTGCTGTGCGTCAGGCCAGCGCGGTCTCGCTGGTGGTCTCCTGCCATGCGCGCCAGGCGTTATAGCTGCCGTCGAGCTCGACGACGGCGTGCCCGGCGCGTCGTAGGGCACTCGCGGCGACGGTGTTCCGCATCCCGGACTGGCAATAGGTCACGATCGTGCCGGAGCGCGGCAGCTCGTCTTGGTGCCAGAGGACGCGTGCGGCGCTGAGCTGTGTGGCGCCGGGGATGTGCCCGGCGGCGTACTCGCCGCGCTGGCGCACGTCCAGCAGCAGCGCGGCATCGAAACCTGCCAGCTCTGCCGGCTCGATGAGGGGCGGGACGAACCGGGGAAGCCCGTCGATGGTGGTGACGTAGCCGGCGGTCTGGTCGATGCCGACCCGCAGCAGCCGATCCGCGATCGCCTGGGCGGCGGTCTGGTCCTCGGCCAGCAGCACCAGCGGACGCGAGTCGGCCTCGGGATCGTAGGCCCAGGCGGCATAGGTGGCGGTCTTGGAGCCGTCGGGGATGTTGAGCGAGCCGGCAACGGTGCCCTGATGGGCCTGCGCCGGCGGGCGGGTGTCGACGAAGGTGATCTCGTCGGCCTCCAGCCGCCGCGCCACCTCCGCTACGGCCAGCTCGGGCACCGGGCCGCGCTCGCCCAGCACGGCGGGACCCTCGCGGTTCTGCTTCTTCATCCTCGCGAAGTAGGCGTGCGCGTCGGGCTGCCCGTCGAGCAGCTCCTCGATGAACCCCTGCTCGTCGTCGGCAGCCAGGTGGCGCGACCACCAGGCGTTCGCGCGTTCGTAGCCGACCGTGGTCGAGGGCAGCGCGCCGAGCGCCTTGCCGCACGCACTGCCGGAGCCGTGCCCCGGGTGGACCTGGACGTGATCCGGCAAGGTCAGGAACACCTCACGCAAGCTGGTGAACAGTTGCCGCGCGCCCTCGAAGCGGGTGTCGACCCCGCCCGCGGCCTCGTCCAGCAGGTCGGGGCGGCCCAGGTCCCCGGCGAACACGAAGTCGCCGGAGATGAGGTAGCCGGGCTCGCTGGCGAAGGCGCCGTCGGTGACCAGGAACACCAGGTGCTCAGGAGTGTGACCAGGCGTGTGCCGGGCCTGGATCGTGATGTTGCCGATCGTGATCGTGTCGCGGTCGTACAGACGCCGGGCGTCGAACCCGTACTGCCAGTCCGCGCCGCCCTCGCCGGAGACGTAGACCTCGGCGCCGACCGCCGCAGCCAGCTCGCGGGTCCCGGACAGGTAGTCAGCGTGGATGTGGGTCTCGGTCACTGCGACGATCCGCATGCCGTGCTTGGCCGCGAGCGCCAGGTAGTCCGCGATGTCGCGGCGCGCGTCGATCACCACCGCCTCGCCCTTGGCCTGGCAGCCGATGAAGTACCCGGCCTGCGCCAGGTCCTCGTCGTAGATGCGTTCGAGGAGCACTGTTCATCCTTCCGTCGATGTCATCGATACCCTGGGGGGTATTTTTACCGTCTCATACCCCCTGGGGTATTTCAAGTCGAGTCTGCGACCCGAGCGCCCACGATCGACATGCCCGCGTGGCTGGACGTCGGGAAGGACTCGTTCAGAGGGGACTCAGCGATCGTCGCCACCAGGTGCCGTCGTTCCTGGAGGAAGAGTGCAGCGCCGTTGATGGTGATGTGGGTGGGCACGATGATCGGTCCTTGGCCGTCGGGTTCGTAGGCTTGGGCGACATCGCCGGTGAGGACGTTGTGGACCCGGATCGCCCCGTCCTCTCGCAGGTAGAGGAAGACGCCGCCGATCGCGGCGATGGTGGTCTCGGCGGCAACAGGCAGGGACCACAGCGGTCGGTCGTCGGCGTCGTAGCCGTGCAGGCCGGTGTCGTCCAGGGTGACGAGGGTCCCCGTGGTGGGGTCTACGGCGGCGTCGCGGGCGGTGCTGCTCACGATGCTGCCCTGATCCAGGTTGAGGAGCGCGCCGGTGGTCTCGGAGGTGGCGATGAGCGCGAGCCCGTCTCCCGGTTCAGGGCGCAGGGACGCGCTGATGGACGCCGCTGTCCAGCCGTGCTCGGCGAGGGGGATGCGCCAGAGCTCGTGATCGTCGGCCGTGTCGCGCGCGATCAGAGCGTCCTCGTGGGTGAGCAGCACGATGCCGTGGTACTCGCCGATGATGCGGATACCTTCAGGGCTCGACTCGTCGGCCGCGACGTCTCCGGTGGTGGGATCGAGCGCGACGCGTGGGCCGGTCTCGCCCATGAAGCCATCGGGAGGTGCGGCGAAGACCAGGCCGGGGCCTTGGTAGGGGCCGGGCACCTCGACCGGACCCCAGACCTGTTCCCCGGTCGTCAGGTCGTAGGCGGTGGCAGTCGTCGCGGCCAGGGCATCGGCCGTGATCTGGAGGTCGCCCAGGATCGCGAGGGCTCGGCCGTGCGCGTCGGTGGTCACGACGAACCCGGTGCAGCTCGCTGGACGTTGCGCGGCCCACAGCACGTCCCCGTAGACGTCCACGGCGGTGAACTCCAGCACACCGTCGCGTTCACCGGCGGCCAGGTACACCCCGTCCGCGTACTGAGGAGTGATGTCCCACCCGGGGTCCACGACCTCCAGCTCCTCGAACGGCGTCGGCAGCTGCAAGCCCGAGGTGTCCACCACGGGTAGCGACCCATCGACCGGGTAGGGGTCTCTTACGGGCTCGGGCTCGGATGCCCCGCAGCCGGTCACCAGCAGCGCGGCCACGGCGGCGAGGGCAAGGCTGGAGCGTCCCCGGCGCGGCGTCATGACTGTTCCGCGCGGTGCTCGCCCGCCTGGGCGTCAGCGCGAGCGTGGGTACGGCGGCGTCTGGCCCAGAGCACGAGCACGATCCCGGCGATGAGGACGACGGCGAGGATGTCCAGGATCGGGTTCGCCAGGATCGCGGTGTTCTCCTGGAGCCAGGCCTGGGCGTCGAGCGGAACCAGTTCGGGAGCCCCGACCAGGCCGTTGGTGGTCCAGAACAGCACCCCGACGCCCACGATCAGCAGCCCGGTGACCACCGAGGTGGTGTGCAGCTCCCGGCCCAGCACGGTGAACGATCGCCCGCGCAGGAACCGGCGTCCACGGGCGCCCAGGCGCTGCCAGAGCGCGGCGATCAGCAGCAGCGGCAGCACCATGCCCGCGCCGTACACGGCGAGCATGACGCCGGCGGCGAGGGTGTCGCCGCGGGCGGCGGCCAGGGTGAGCACGGCGCCCAGGATCGGGCCGGCGCAGAATCCCGCGATGCCGCTGGCAGCGCCCAGCAGCACCGTCTTGACGAGTCCGGTCTTGGACGCCGCTTGCGCGTGCAGGTCTGCCCCGGCCGGTAGCAGCCGGGCAGGGTCGAACCCGAACCCGAGCGCCTGCGCCGCGCCGAGGACGACCAGGACCAGCGAGGCGACGAGCACGATCGCCTGCCGGTGAGTCACGAACAGCGTCCCCAGGGCGCCGGCTCCGACCCCCACGGGGACCAGGACGGTCAGCAGGCCGACGTAGAACACGGCTCCGTGCAGCAGCAGCCGGGGCCCGCTGCCGATCGTGGAGGCGAAGAACGCCGGCATCAGCAGCGCCGCGCACGGGCTCAGCAGCGCGAGCGTGCCGCCGGCGAACGCGGCGAGCAGTCCGATGTCCACGCCGCCTCACTCCGCCGCGTCGAGCGCGCTCTGGAACGCTTCCTGGAACACCTCGGTGGGCTGCGCCCCGACGATCGGCTGTCCGCCCAGGATGAAGATCGGGGTGGAGGTGGCGCCGAGGTCGAACCCGAACTGCTGGTTGGCGGCGATCACCTGCGCCGTCTCCTCCGAGCCCAGGTCCGCGGCGAACTGCTCGGTGTCCAAACCGAGTTCGCCCGCCAAGGCGACGAGGGCTTCCTCGCTCAGCTCGCTCTCGGACCTGCGCTCCCCGTCCTCGAACAGGGCGTCGTGGTACTCCCAGAGCGCCCCCTGGAGGGCGGCGGCGTACGAGGCCCGCGCTGCGCGCTCGGACGCGGGACCGAACACGTTGATGTCGCGCCACTCGATCCGCAGATCCCCGGCGTCGACGTGCTCCATCATCGACGGCAGTGTCTGCTCGCTCCACCGCGCGCAGAACGGGCACTGATAGTCCGAGAACACCACCAGCACCACCGGCGCATCCACGGGCCCGGCCGCGAGCAGGTCCGCCTCGTCCCTGGTCTCGGCCGCAGACAGGTCCGGTTGCTCGGGGTTCTGCACCTCCGTCGGCGCGCCGCTATCCGACGGCGAGCCCCCCTCCTCGGCCGTCGTGCCACTCCAGTTCACCGCCACGATCACGGCGATCAGGACAGCAGCCAGGGTCAACACGGCGACCGGCACGATTTGTGACGACCTCGAACGGTTCGACGGTTTCGGGCGGTTCGTGGTCTCGGTGGGCATAGGGATTCTCCTGTCACTGTCGCGGGCACCGACCTCTACTATCTCAGATAGTCGACTATGCGTGGTAGTCGAGTCGTGTCAGAATGGGTTCCATGACCTCTCCCACGACTCGATCCCGCCAGGGCATCGGCGAAAGCTTCCGGTTGGCGGTCCAGGCGCTTCGAGGGTGGACGGGCAGGCAGGTGCTGGCCGCGATCGCTGCCTCGGCGGTTGTCGCGGTGGTGATCGGGGTGGCGACGGTGCTGATCCCCAACCCGCTGTTCGGTCGAGACATCCCGCCGGTGTGGTGGAACTATCCGGTGTGGCTGGTCACCTCGGTGCTGTCGGGCATGCTGGTCGCTACGTATATCCGCCCGTACCGCGCCGCCGCGGACGAGCAGCAGGCGAATGCGGTCAGCGGGGACGGCGCCGCCACCGACGCGGCCGATGAGGCGCAGGCTCGGCGCAGCAGCCGGATGGGAATGGCCGGCGGCATCCTGGCGTGGTTCGCGGTGGGGTGCCCGGTGTGCAACAAGCTGGCGCTGCTGGCGCTGGGGTACTCGGGAGCGATCACCTGGTTCACCCCCGTGCAGCCGTTCCTCGCGCTCGGCGCGCTGATCCTGACCGGCGTCGCACTGGTGTGGCGACTACGCGGGCAGGTCGCTTGCCCGGTCCGCCCCGAGCCGGTGGCGGCTGTGCGATGAAGGCCGCCGATGGGCGCTCCGGCGACCTGCTGCGCCTGGGGGCGTTGGAAGCGCAGGTGATGGACGTGCTGTGGGACCACGGCCCGGCTACCGTGCGCGAAGTGATCGAGCACCTGCCCTCCGACCCCGCCTACACCACCATCGCGACCGTGCTCACCAACCTGGATCGCAAGCGCCTGGTGACCATCACGAGGCAGAACCGGTCCACCCGGTACGGCGCCAAGATCACCAGGCACGAGCACGCCGCGGGGCTGATGGAGCAGGTGCTGGAGGCTAGCCGCGACCGGGCCGCCTCGATCCTGCAGTTCGTGGACTCGATGCCCGAGAACGACCTGGACCTGCTGCGCGACTACCTGGAACGCCGCGACCGGGGAGACATGCCATGACCGCGGGCATCCTCACGATGGCTCTGTGCACCGGACTGGTGGCATTGGCGGTGTTCGGGCCGTGGTTGCTGCGGCACGCTGCCCCCGCCCTGGTGCGCGTCCCGCGCTTGGCGATCGTGGTCGTCGCCGGCGGCATCGGGGTCTGGCTGGTCACGCTGCTGGCGATCGGCCCGGTGCTGGCCTGGGCCGGAGCCGGCCCCGCGCTGCTGCCCGAACGCGCGGCCGAGATCTGCCAACGGTGCCTGACCGCCGCGAACCCGTTCTCCGCCGACACCACCGAAACCCTGATCCCCGCGGTGCTGCTGCTCGCCCTGCCGGTGGCGCTGGCCCTTGCTCTGGGAGCAGGTCTTGCCCGCCAGATGGTTCGGCGCAGCTCTCGCTCCCGGGACGCCGCCCGCACGCTGCTGCACGGCGCGCGGCGGCAGCTCCTTCACGGGCACGAGGTGGCACTGGTCGACGCCGAGCACCCGTTCGCGCTTACCTTCCCCGACCGTCACGGCGGGATCGTGCTCTCCACCGGCGCGGTGCGCGCGCTGGGGCCGGGCGAGCTGGCCGCCGTGCTGGCCCACGAGCACGCCCACCTGCACCAACGCCACCACCTCATCACCGCGCTAGTGGACAGCATCGCCGCCTACCTACGGTGGGTGCCGCTGATCCGCGCTGTCGCCGACGCGCTGCCGCACTACCTGGAGATCGCCGCGGACGACCAGGCCCGCCGTCACGCAGGAACCAGGGCGCTGGTCAGCGCCCTGGTCAAGCTCGGCGAACGCACCCACCCCGCCATGCCGCAGCACTCCTGCCCTGTCGCCTTGCACGCCGCTGGTCCCGAACGCATCCGCCACCTCGTCCACCCCAGCGCCGGGCTGGCAGGCGCCCTGCCCGCCGTCGCGATCGCCGCATACCTGGTCGGCATGGCCGCCCTTGCTGCCCTCGTCCATCTGCCCTACGTCTCGGCCGCCCTCACCGGCTGCACCATCTGACCCTGCCGGAAACCAAGAGAGAACACCAAACAATGAATGAGAACACTCGTGAGGTGATCCTGCACGTGGCCGACGACCCCGCCGACGTGCAACGGGCGCTGGACGCCGCCGCCGGACTCCACGCCGCCGGCCTGGGAGTGCGGGTGCGGGTGATCGTCAACGGCCCGGCACTGGCCGGCCTGACCGGCACCGATGCCGTCCAGGTGCCCGAGCACACCGAGGTGGCCGCGTGCAGCGTCGGGCTCGGACGGCGCGGCATCGACCCCGGCGAGTTGCGACCCGAGGTCGGCACGGTCCCCTCCGCGGTCACCGCGATCGTCCATGCGCAACTGGCCGACGCCGCCTACATCCGCATCTGACCGGACCAGAAGGTGGCAGATGGAGCGCCGATGAGGACCATCGGGTTGCTGCACGGGATGAGCAGCGTCGCGACGGTGGACTACTACCGCCGGATCAACGACCGCGTGAACGAGCTGCGTGGCGGGCACGAGCGAGCCGAGCTGGTGCTGTCCAGCGTGAACTTCGGCGTCATCGAACGATGCGTGCGCGCCGAAGCCTGGGATGAGGCCGGACAGTATCTGGCAGGCAAAGCCCGGGGCCTACAGCGGGCGGGAGCGGACTTCATCGCCTGCGGGAGCAACACGATGCACCGAGTCGCGCCCGTCATCGAGGCGGCGATCACCGTCCCATTCCTGCACATCGCCGATGTGGTCGCGACCACAGCGACCGACATCGGGGTGACCCGGCTGGGACTGCTCGGCACCGCGCCGACGATGGAACAGGACTTCTACCGGAGAAGACTCGAGCGAGCGGGCTTCACTGTGCTGCCCCCGGAGCCCGTCGACCGGACCACGGTCGATCAGATCATCTTCGACGAGCTGACCAGACACGTGTTCCGGCCTGAGTCTCGGGAGACCTACATCCGGGTCATGACAGACCTCCACGCGGCCGGGGCCGAGGCGATCGTGCTCGGATGCACCGAGATCATCCTCTTGGTCGGCCCCGACGACGTGCCGGGACTGCCGCTGCTTGACTCGACCACGCTGCACGTCGAAGCCATCGTCCAGACCGCGATGTCCCGCGGCTAAGCCGCCCCACAGCGGGTCCGCCGCGCCGGGACGAGCCGGTCACCGGCGCTGGAGGAGAAGTACCCCGTCGGTCAGCTCGGCGGCCTCGCCGGAAGGGGCGGTGGCGTGTCGGGTGTGCGTCTGGATGCTCAGGACGAGCCAGTCGTGCTCGTTGAGGTTCAGCTCCACGAACTGTCGTGCCGGGCTGGGAAAGCTGTGCGCGGGATGATCCGCGGCGTCGACCCAGGGTGGGAGTGCGGCGTGGGAGAGGACCACGAGGTGACCGCCGGCGCGCACCGTGGTGGCTGCGCGTTGCAGGATCGCGATGCGCGGGAGCGGGACAGGCGAGTGCAGGAAGCTGGCGGTCATCAGATCGTAGGGGCCGTCGTCCGGCTCCCACCGTGCCAGGTCGGCAGTGACGAACCGGGTGGCCGCGCTGGCCTGTTGACGCTGAGCCTCGCGGCGTGCGCGGGCGATAGCGGTGGCGGAGATGTCCACGCCGGTGACGAGCCAGCCCTGGGTGGCGAGCCAGATCGCATCGGCGCCCTCCCCGCACCCCAGATCCAGCGCTTTCCCCGGAGCCAAGTGCTGCACAGCGTTGACCAGGCTAGGGTTCGGGCGGCCCGACCACACGCGCTCGGCGTCCCGGTAGCGGCCCTCCCAGAACTCCTGAGGATTCTGAGAGGGCGAGTCGTGGCGCGTGGCGCCTGTCATCGTCCGAACAGGCGGGCGAAGAACCCGCTCGTCGCGGCTGCCTTCTCCTTCTCCTTCTCCTTGTCGTGTCCGGGGCACCACTGGCCCGCCGGCACGGTGCGCTTGACCTCGGCGATGTGCTGGCCGCAGCCGGCCCAGGTGGTCTTGCCGCAGGTCTTACAGGTCACAGCTCGGCACATGGATTGCTTCTTCCTTCGAGGGCTGTCTGTCGGTTGGTCGTGAGGATCGCTCGTTCAGGCGAGCGTGAGGAACAGCTTCTCCAGCTCCTCGGTGGTGATGTCGTCGGCACGGTTGGTGCCGTCGGGGTCGGCGATGCAGTCCTTCATCGCGGTGGAGATGATCGCGAACCCGGCACGGTCAAGAGCCGAGGAGACCGCCGCGAGCTGGGTCACCACCTCCCGGCACGACCCGCCGCCTTCGACCGCGTCAATGACGGCGTTGAGCTGGCCGCGGGCGCGGCGGAGCCGGTTGAGGATGCGGCGCTGGGCGTCGGGGTCACTCGTGGACATGAGAACTCCTGTTCGGGACGGGGGCGCTCGTCAGGTCGACGTGCTGCCGGGCATCGGGGATGTCGAGTGTGTGCTGCGGCGTCTGAGGCTGCCGACGAGTGGTGAGCCAGCTCGTCGGGCATGTTCCTGTGACCGCCATGACCGCGATGACGGTGGCCATCACGCCGGCGGCTACCGCGATCGCCGGGTCCGTCGACAGCATGGATGCACCGAACGCGCCGACGATCAGGGCGACGACTCCACGGCTCAGCCGCCCCCATACGCCGGCGCGGCATGCCGGGGCGCAGGTGAGCTGTCGGTCAGACATAGGCGAAACTCCTCTGACTGTCAGGAACGTCGTCGAGTGGGTGGTCGGCCCAAAAGCCCAGGATCGGCACCGAGCTCTCCTCGACCACCCGGGTCGGGTTCTCTCGCCTGATCTCGGTCGCGCCCATGACTCCACTATACCCCCGGGGGTATCGCGATCTCAACTTTGTCATCGCAGCGTCGCGAACGAGGTCTCCGCGACAGAGGCAAGCGGACTCTCCGGACGGTTGTGCAGCGCCCGCCGATCGCTCCTCGCGCAGCCCACTCCTCTCGGACCGCGTGGGCCGCAGAGGTCACGAACCGGGCGGGAGGCGGCTACCCCACGGCGGCCGGCGAAGACAGGCTGAACCATACGACTATGCTAGATAGTAACTATCATGGATAGTCGAACATGAGGTTGGTCAACGTGCGGAACGGGGTTCGGAGCATGCGGGAGACAGTCGGACGGAGTAAGCCACCGCCGCGGCGCTGGCATGGGTTCCTCAGCGCGGCGGCGGGGACGGTCCTCGTCCTCGCTGGCGGGGCGCTGCTGGTAGGCCTTCTCGCCGCGCCGGAGCGGGTCGAGTATGTGTACGGGACGGTGAAGACGGCGGTCACGGGAAGCATCCATGCCGCGCGGGAGGACGCGTTCGGAGACCTGCCCACCGTGGACTTGGGCGCCACGGGTGGCGTGCACGAACTAGACGGCTGCGACGGAACGTTCACGGAGATGAGTTCCTACGAGCGGGAGGGCGTTCCGCCGGTATGGGCAGCTCACAACAATTGTCAAGGCGACGTCCTGCTCCCCTGGGAGATAGGCCAACGGGTGCAGGTCGAGGGTAGCGATCAGGTGTATCAAGTGGTTGATATCCGCCACACGCCAAAGACCTGGGCGACCACCGATGACCTACTTGGCCTCGACGGTTCATTCGCCTTGCAGACATGCTTCTACGGCGAGGACCGGATGAAGTTCGTTGGGCTCGAACCGGTCGATTAGTCGCGGGATTGTCGAGACCCGCCCGTCGCGCAGTCCTCAGCGCGGTCCGTCTGGTGCCCGCGAAAGAGGTGGTCAGGAATCCCATCCCAGGAATGCGGTTGATGAGCCCGAATCGGTCGCGGCGTCGAACCAACACGAGTCCTGCAGTCTCCGCGGTTTCGCACCCATCCTCGCCCGGAACCGCATCATCGTCCAGCCGGTCGGGCCGTTGGCCTACGACTGCGTTCAGGTCATCGTCGTTCGCGATGGAAGCGCTATCCTGTTTAGCGAGTTCAAGCAGAAGCTGGTCAAGTTTGGGGACGTGATTCTCCTGGGGGCCAACACACTGCTTGGGGGTGAGCCCGAGGGTCGTGCAACTGTGACGACGGTCTATCTCGACACCGACTACTTGATTGACCAGATTTTCTGGCAACACGTCGGCATATTACGGGACCGCCTCGACGCGCAGTGCTTTGCCGAGACTATGTATGCCGAGCCTGCGCAGGTACTTCATATCGGCGAAGATCGAGCGGGTATGCTGATGCCGCGTCTCGATGAGCTGGTTGCTCTCAGTATCGATGGCCGATTCGCGGAGAACTTCAATCGAATGCAGGCATTGTGGTTCAGCATCGCTCATGTCGTGACTCCCTTTGTCAAGACCTCACCGATCCGTACATCCCCGACGCAGCGCGCGACCGCGATACCCTCCCTACCTCGTGTTCGTCGGTTTGCGCCATTGCGCACAGAAGCGCGCAAGGTCGCTGAACTCTTACGGACGGACCCGGCGCGGCGTTGGTCCGTGTCGGACTTGGCAGATGAAGTACATCTGTCGAAGTCACAGGTCAACCGCATCTTCGTTGAGGCGTACGGGAAGTCACCGATCGCTTACCTGACCATGCAGCGAGCCGAGCGGATGGCGCATCTTCTACGCACGACGTCCCGCTCTGTTGCGGCGATCGCTCAGGAGGTGGGCTGGAGCGATCCTGACTTCGCCGCTCGCCAGTTCCGCCGCGGCGTCGGCCTTACTCCCAGCGACTACCGGACGATGCATCGGGTGACGTCCACGCAAGTGGCCGGGTGAAGGACGCATCTGTCCGGGTGATAGCCGCGGGATCGGTGGCCGCAGGCCCCAGGGCCAGTTCCGATCCGGTAGGCCGGTAGAGACTCGTCGGGTTCGTCGCGGAGCTGACGGTCGCCAGTCTTGTTCCGTCGTCCGTCTTGTCTTCCTGATCCGCCCGGCGTACCTCGCGGTCGCACGGTTGCTCCCACTCGGAGTGGCCCTGGCGGAGGGAGGTCAGGCGATGGCTGCGAACGAGGACAAGCAGGCGGCGCGGCAAGTGACGCTCGATGCGCTGGAAGAACGCATCGTGCGTTCGGTCGAGGAACTGGTGTCGGGCGATGACTGGCGGCGTGCGATCGAGTTCGCCGCGAGGTTCCGGACCCGCTCGTTCAACAACACGCTGTTGATCTGGGCGCAGCATCTCGAAGCCTACGAGCAGGGCCGGGTGCCGACGCCGACGCCGACATGGGTGGCGGGGTTCAAGGACTGGCGGAAGATGGGCCGCTGGCCGGAGAAGGACGGCGGCTATCGGATTCGCGGTCCGGTCAAGGCGCGGTTCGCATCGGCGACCCCGCGCGATCCGGCGTCGTGGCGGCGGTTGGGGTCCTGGGAGAAGCCGCGGCCGGGCGAGGTGGTGCGTCGCCGGATCGTCAGTGTCGTCCCGGCTTATGTGTGGGACGTGTCGAGGACGCATGGAGACCCGCTTCCCGAGCTGCCGCGTCCGAGGCTGCTGGAAGGCGAAGCCCCTGCTGGGTTGTGGGAGGGCCTGGCGGGGCAGGCGGAGTTGCTGGGGTTCGAGGTGTTGCGGATGCCGCGCGATCGCATGGAGCGTGGCGCGAACGGCTGCACCGATTGCGAGACCCGTCAAGTGATGGTCTGCGCGGACATGGAGCCGGCCGCGCAGGTCAAGACCCTCGCGCACGAGCTGGCGCACGTCCGGCTGGATGGCCCGAACCAGCAGGAGGAGGCCCGCGAGCACCGCGGGATCAGCGAGGTGCGGGCCGAGTCGGTGGCGCTGATGATCGCCGCCGCGCACGGGATGGACACCAGCGACTACACGATCCCGTATGTCGCCGGATGGGCGGCCAACGTCGACGGGAAAGACCCTGTGGCGGTCGTGCGGGCCACGGGCGAGCAGGTGCGCAGCACCGCCTTCGACGTTCTCGACAAGCTCGACACGCCCCAGCTCGGCAACGGCAACCCGCTGTCCCTGCGGGTCGACGACCCGGAGCACACGTCGCAGTCTCAGGAGACCCCACAGCGGGCGCCGCGCCGGGTCGAGCCGCTGCCGGAACGGGAGACGTCCACCGCGCCGGTCACTGCGGGACGGGGCCTGTGATGGTCACCGCCGTGATGGCTGCCGCCGTGTTCGGCCGGCTCGACGGGGCGCCGCTGCCGGTCGCGGCGGGTGAGCTGGTGCGGGCCGGGGTGCCGGTGTTCCCGTGCGCGCCGGGCGGGAAGCGGCCGATCCCGGAGCGCGGGTTCCACGAGGCCAGCGTCGACCTGGACCGGGTTGAGGGGTGGTGGCGGTCGCGGCCGACTGCGAACATCGGCATCCCGACCGGCGCCGTCTCGGGGCTGGTCGTGATCGACGTGGATGTGCATGGCGTCAACGGGTATGCCGCCTATGCGCGGGCGGCGCGGGTCGGGCTGATCCCCGAGCCGTTGGCGGTCGTGCGCACGCCCACCGGCGGCCAGCACGCCTACTTCCCGGCCGACCCGAACCAGGCTCAACGGTCCTGGCAGGCCGGGAAGGTCGGCATCGACTGCCGCGGGGACGGCGGCTACATCATCGCCCCGCCCTCGCTGCTGCGCCTGGACGGCGTGCGCACCCCGTACCGGATCGAGCAGGTCGCGGCCGGCGCTGCCCGGCCGATAGATGCGGGCCGGCTGCGGGACTTCCTCGATCCTCGGCCCGCGCCCCGGCCGCGCCCCGGTGGGCCGGTGCGGCGGGAGGACGCGGAGCGGCTGGCAACATGGCTGGGCCGACAGGCCACCGACCGCAACCTCAAACTCTTCTGGGCCTCCTGCCGCTTGGCCGAGGGCGGGGTGCCCCTCACGGATGCCCTGGACGCGATGGTGACGGCCGCGCAGTCGGACTTCGGGGAGAGGGAAATCGCCCGGACCGTCTACAGCGCCTATCGCAGCGTCGGCGCCGGAGCCCGGCGGGACCGTCCCACCGCGTCGCATTCGGGCGAGTTCGCTCGCGGGACCGCGCAGCAGCGGGCGCCTGCCACGCGGGGGCTGCCATGAAGGAGCTACGCGGCCGCCGGTGGGCGGTTATCACCTCTGTCGCCGGGACGGTGTTCATCGCCGCCGGCGCGTTCTGGTTGTCGTTCACGTCCCTGGCCGACCTTGCCCGCCGATCCGGGATCGGGGTCGGTCAGGCGTGGGCGTGGCCGCTGATCGTCGATGGCGTGATCGTGGTCTCCACGGTCGCCGTCGTCGCCCTCGCCGGTGAGCGGACGGCGTGGTATGCGTGGGCGCTGCTGATCGGCGGTGCCGCGGTGTCGGTGACGGCGAACAGCTTGCACGCGGTGGTCGCGGCCGACGCCGACGTGCCCGGACCGCTCGCGGCCGCGGTCGCCGCCGTGCCGCCGGTCGTGCTGCTGGCGATCACGCATCTGACCGTCGTGCTGACCCGCGCCACCGCACGCCCCGCTACTGCGATCGAGGTGCCACCGGCGGTCGAGCCGATCACCGCCCAGCCACAGAGCGAGACGGCACCTCTCGACCCGCCACCTGCGGCGGTCGGCGTCACCGTCGTGGACGCGGACGGCGGGCCGGATCGTCGGGCGCTCGCGGCAGAGCTGCGCGATCAGGACTGGTCGAACAAGGCCATCGCCCGGCACCTGGGCGTGCATCCCTCGACGGTGGGCCGCTGGCTGCCTCGTGCTCACCAGTCCGATGAGGCGGACCCCTCCGGGTCGCAGCCCGAGATGGAAGGAGCCCTGCCATGAACGACGAGGACCGGATGCGGGAGCAGCATCACCAGCACCCCGAACCCGAGCCGCTGCCCCGTGAGCGGAGCGACCCGAACTCGACCGAGCCGAGCGAGGCTGCGGAGGTTACAGGGACGCCGGATGCGGTCAAGGACGCCGAGTCCCGCAAGGCGGCGAAGGAGAGGCTGGCGCGGGTACGGGGCCGGGGCGTGGATTGGGTGCGCCCGACCGACCTGCTCGCCCAAGGCGGCGGCGCGCTGTCCCGCCGGGGCATCGACGGGACCGCCGAGATGAACCGGCACGTCCGCGCCCCGATTGAGAAGGGCGCCCGCTGGGTCGCCGAGCGAGCCAAGCGGCTGCCGCCTCTGAGCGCGTTCGGCCGTCGCGGCGGCGCCGAGCAGGGACCGCGCCGCTCCGGGGTCGGGATGAGGTAGCCGGGTGGTGATGAGTCATGGGCGCCCACTCCACAAAGGCGAGACCCGCAGTCGTCTGCGGGTGCACCTCGCCGCCGGGAGGTGCCCAGACCATGACCAACGACACCAGCACCATGAGCGAGACCAGCGGCCGGCCGGCGGAGGGCTACCGCACCAGCGAGGGCCTGCGTGCCCTGCTGAAACGGCTGCACGCCGCCGGCCAGCGCGCCTGGGAGCACGACCCGGTGGCGGCAGAGCTGATGGCGTTCGCGGCCGAGAAGTACGCGGCGCTGGCGCACAAGCACCGGCTCGATCCGTGGGAGGCCGCGTCGGCGGCGTTCGACGTGATGCGCACCAAGACCGCCCGCACCGCTGATGACCCGTGGGCGGTCATCACGCACGCGGTGCGGATCACCTGCATCGCCGAGGAACGCGGCCAAGGGCTGCTGTGCTCGACCCACCAGGCACGCCGGCCCCGCTACTCGATCTTCCACGACCCCGAACGGCTCTCCGACCGCGAGAACGTCCTGAGCGACTACCATCCCGCGTTCCAGATCAAGGACGCCCACGACCGCGACAACACCCCGGAGCAGGCACCGGCCGAGCCGGCGGCAACCACCGCGGCGTCGGCGGTCGAGGACGCGATCACGCTGCTGATGCTGCTCGACTGGCCCGAGGGCACGGCACGCCCGGCGGTAGAACACGTCTGCGTGGCGCTGACCCGCGTCGGGAACCGGCACACCGCCTACGAGACACTGCGACGCGACAAGCACGCCCGAGCCCTGATCGACCTTCCTGGCCGGTCCTGGGCGGTGCTGCTGCGCGCCCTGCTCGGCTGCCCGGACCCGGCGCTCGCGGCGACCGGCGCGGGACGCGGCATCCTGCTGCGGCTGCTGATCGGCGAGACCCTGCCGGTGCTGCTGCGCGATGACGACCTCGTGCTCACCCTCTCCCTGGCCGCACCGGGCATCAGCAAGCCGGGCGCGAGAAAGGCGCGAGGTGCGGGATGAGCGCACCGGCCGGACACATCGAGCTGGAGCGGGCGGTTGACTCCATCGCTGTCGGCCGCCGGCACCGCACGGACCTGGGCGACATCGACGCGCTCGCGGCGTCGATCGACCGGGACGGTCTGTTGCAGCCGCCGACGATCACCCCGGACGGGGTGCTGGTGTGCGGGGCGCGCCGGATGGCCGCGATCAAGAAGCTCGGCTGGCGCCGCGTCAGCGTGTGGGTGCGCTCCGGTATCTCGGACCGGCTGGGGCATCTGCTGGCCGAGCAGGACGACAACCAGCTCCACAAGCCGCTCACCGCGATCGAGGCCGCCGCCTTGTACCGGGAGATCAAGGAACTCATGGCCGAGGACGCCGCACGCCGCAAGGCCAAGACCCAGTTCCACGAGGGCCACGAGCCCGGAAAGCATGGTCCCGCCGATTCGGCGGGACCATCGGACTCGCACCAGCTCGGAGACGCTCGGACACAGGCGGCGCGGATGGTGACCGGCTCGGCGTCCTACAGTCGGCTGGAACAGATCGGCTACCTGCAACACCTGGCCGACGATCCGAGCACCCCGGAGACGATCCGCGTCCAGGCGCGGGACGGGCTGACGCAGATCGAGGCCGGTGCGGCGGTCAACCCGATCTTCCAGCGCCTCCGCGACAGCCAAGCCAAGGCCGACAGCGAGCGGGACCAACGGTTGCACGAGCTGGCCGACGAAGCCCTGGCCCGCGTCCACGCCGCCAAGACCAGCAAGGCCAGCAAGGTCAGCAAGCCGGCCACGCCGAAGCGTCGCCCCGTCGTTGAGGACGAGGAACCGACGCGGTACCCGCTGCGGGCGTTCGTACTGACCTGGGGCGACCTGGAAGCGTGGTGGACCCACTACGACGTGGACGAGCTGGCCGTCGAGCTCACCGACGAGCAGGCCGAGGCGTTCTTCGCCACCGTCGAGGGCACCACCGAGTTCGCCGACCGGCTCCGCACCGCCCGCACAACCGTCGCTGAGTCGGCGGGCCGGCCGCTGCTGCGCGCCCTCTGATGCACCGGTAGGGCCAGTCACCGGCGGGCTCACCTCTGGGCATGAAGACGAATCTCGCTTCCTGGTCCCGTGGCCGACTCATCGCGGTGATCGCCGCCGGCCTCGTGCTGCTGCTCCTGATCGGCGTCGGCGTGTATGGGCTCATCACCGGCCCACGACAGCCCACCGATCGCGCGCCCGATCCGGCTCCGACCATCACCGCTCCGGGTGAGTCCGAGCCCGGCAAACCGGGGCCGCCGCGGGTGATCCCCTCGCACGACCCGGATGAGTTCGCCCGCAATGTCGCTGAGGCGCTGTTCGCCTGGGACACCGGCTCCGGGCTGATGCCGCTGGATTACTCCGCCGCGATCTTGGAGGTCGGGGACCCCTCCGGCCATGAGCAGGCCGGCCTCGCCTCCGACATCGCCGGCTACCTGCCCACCCGTGATGCGTGGACCGAGCTACGCAAGTACGCCACCACCCAGCACCTCACCATCGAGTCCTCGTTCGTGCCCCAGGCATGGGACACCGCGGTCGAGCAGGCCCAACCCGGCCAGCTCCCGGCCGGCGCGACCGCGGTCACGATCGAGGGAACCCGGCACCGCGAGGGCGTCTGGAACGGCGAGACGGTCACGAGCGAGCACCCCGTGGCCTTCACCGTGTTCCTGGCCTGCCCGCCTCCGGCACCGGAGTTCCGCACCGGCCTGTGCCACGTGCTGCGCCTGTCGCAGCTCGATAACCCGCTGCGATGACCGGGAGCGCGTCGTGGTCAAGAAGCTCCTCATTCTCGGGCTCGCGTTCGTCTTGTTCGGCCCGGCCTGTCTCCTGCTGGCGATCGGCGTGCTGATGAACCCCGCCGCCGCGAACTGCGCCGTCCCCGGCGGCAGCGTCACCGTGGGCAACGTCCCCGACGCGCTGACCGTCACCACCGCCGACAGCACCACGTTCACGCTGAACAAGACCCAACTCACGCACGCGGCCACAATCATCACGATCGGCGGCGGGATCGAGGGCGTCGGCCGCCCCGGAATCAAGATCGCGCTGATGGCCGCGCTCACCGAGAGCACCCTGCGCCAGCTCGCCAACACCGGCGCCTACCCCGAGTCCGCGAATTACCCCAATGACGGCAACGGCGGCGACCACGACTCCCTCGGCCTGTTCCAGATGAGACCCGCCGCCGGGTGGGGAACCGTCGCGGAGCTGATGGACACGAACTTTCAGGCCCGAGCGTTCTACGGCGGACCCGATGGCCCGAACTACCCCTCGCCGCGGGGCCTGCTGGACATCCCCGGCTGGGCGCAGATGGACCCCGGCGAGGCCGCCCAGGCCGTCGAGGTCAGCGCCTACCCCGACCGCTACCGCAACTACGAGCCGGTCGCCGAACGCATCCTCGACGCCCTCACCGGCGCGACGGGTGCGGCTGGCCCGGCCGCCGCCCCCGTGGCGGCGGGTCCGGTCGCGGAGTCCTCGCGGGTCGTGTTCCCGCTCCCCGAGGGAACTTGGGTGCTCACCAGCGAGTTCGGGCCGCGTATCCATCCGATCACCGGGGAACCGTCGTTCCACACCGGCACCGACTTCGCCGCACCGGACGGCACGCCGATCCTCGCCGCCGCAGACGGACCGTGACCGTGGCCGAGTTCTCCGGCGGCTACGGCGGACTCATTGTCATCGAGCACCAGATCGACGGGCAGACCGTGGCGACCGCCTACGCGCATATGTGGCAGTCCGGCATCCTCGTCGCGGCCGGAGATCGTGTGACCGCGGGCCAGCACATCGGCGATGTCGGCAGCTCCGGGAACAGCACGGGGCCACACCTGCATTTCGAGGTCCGGCCCGGCGGCACGAGCGGCGAGGCCGTCGACGCGGCCAAGTGGCTTAACGACCACAACGCGGTCGACCTGCCCGAAGCCACGGTCGGCAGCCCGAACGAGTGCAGTTCCGGTGGAGCGCCGGGCGATCCCGCCCCGCTGGACGGCGACCCCGACCAGATGGTCGATGACCCCACCAGCGACGGGCAGATCACCGCGCGGATGGCGCACGTCATGGCCCAAGCCCGTGCCGCGTTCCCCGACAGCTCCTGGGCCTGCTACTCGCCCCGGCCCGGCACAACGTCAGAGCACCCGCTGGGCCGGGCGTGTGACATCACGTTCGGGAACCCGATCGGGACGCACCCGACGCCCGCGCAGCTCGAGGACGGGTGGCGGGTGACGAACTGGATGAAGGACCACGCCGAGTCGCTGGGCGTGGAGTACCTGATCTGGCAGGGCCAAATCTGGTCCCTGGCCCGCGACGCCGAAGGCTGGCGCCCCTACAACGGCGGCGGGATGCACGACCCCGGCGACGTGACCGGCGGCCATTACGACCACCTGCACGTCACCGTCAGGGCCGGTTCGTGATGGAAGTGTTCCCCGACTTCGACGGGCTCGGAGGCATCGGTGATCTGAAACAGGTCATCGGCGCCCTGCTGATGTTCGTGCTCATCGTCGCGGTGCTCATGGTCATCGTCTCGGCGATCTGCTGGGCGCTGGGCGCCTCGCACGGCAACCACTCGCTTGCCTCCCAGGGCCGGGTCGGGGTGCTCGTCGGCGTCGGCGCCGCCGCGCTCGCCGGCGCGGGGGTGGCGTGGGTGAACTGGCTCATCGCCCTCGGCCAACAGCTCTGATCCTCCGTCGCCAGCAGGCCCGCTCTCTGCGTTGGGAGCGGGCCTCTCGTCTGCCCGGTCTCGCCAGTCGCTCCCTGGTTCACCTCGTCGCCACAAGCCATTCGCTCAGCGAGGGAGTAACCGCCGTGATCGACATCGACCCCAACAGCTCGGGACTGCCCGGCATCGACCAGCTCCGCACCATCGTTGGCGCCGTGATGACGGTCGGCCTCATCCTCTCCGTACTGGCGCTAATCGTCTCCGCGATCGTCTGGGCCTACGGCGCCAACAGCTCGAACCCGCATCTGGCGGGCAGGGGCAAGCTGGGCGTTCTCATCTCCTGCGGTGCCGCGGTGATCTGCGGCGCGGCGGTGACGCTCGTGAACTTCTTCTGGAACGTCGGCCAGGCTGTATAGGGCCGCCGGTCACCGCAGGAGATTTGAGATGGGTGTCTGCGACGTTCCCGTGATTTCGACCGTCTGCGACGTGGCGGGCGAGGCTGCCGCGACGGTCGTGGCTGCCCCGTTCGACTGGCTCGCCCAGGCGATGGGCGGCGCGGCCGGCTGGCTGATCGAGGCGATGTGGGCCGTGTTCGACACGACCACGCTGGTCGATGTCCAGACGGACGGGTTCACCAGCGTCTACAACCTGATCTTCGGCATCGGCGTCTTCCTCGTCCTGATCTTCTTCTGCCTGCAACTCATCACCGGGCTGATCCGCCGCGACCCGACCGCGCTGTCCAGAGCCGCGCTCGGCGCGGCGAAATCGGTGCTGGGCGCGTTCGTGGTCGTCACGCTGACCGCGCTCGCACTGGAAATCGTGGACCAGCTCAGCATCGGCATCATCCAGACGTCCGGCGAGACCACCGAGACGATGGGCGACAAGACCATCCTGCTCGCCGCCGGGCTCAGCGGCATCAACATCGCCGCGCCCGGCGTCGGCGCGATCGTCACGATCTTCCTGGCCGGGCTGATGATCGCCGCCGTCGCGATCGTCTGGTTCAGCCTGCTGATCCGCAAGGCGCTGCTGCTGGTCGGCGTGGTGCTGGCACCGATCGCGTTCGCCGGCGCGTCCTGGGACGCCACCAAAGGATGGATCGGGAAATGGGCGGCGTTCGTGATCGCCCTCATCATCAGCAAGCTCGTGCTCGTCGTCATCTTCTTGCTGGCGATCACGCAGATCGCCACCCCGATCGAGCTGGACATCGCCGCCGTCACCGAACCGATCACCGGCATCGTGCTCATGGGCATCGCGGCCTTCGCGCCCTACATGGTCTACCGCTTCGTGTCGTTCGTGGGCTTCGACCTGTACCAGCAGATGGGCACCGAGCAGGAGGCCAAGAACGCGCTCAACCGTCCCGTCCCGATCCCCTCCAAGCCCCAAGGCGGCGGCGAGCCCAAGAAGGTTCTCGAAGACCCCAATGACGGCGCGTCGGACGCAGGATCAGGTGGCACGCCTCCGCCGTCGCCCGCCCCGGCGCAGGCACCTGCCGCGGCCGGCGGTGAAACCGTGGGCGCCGAAGCCGGCGCCTCCGCCGCGGGCGCGGGACCGGCGGCAGCCGTCGTGGTCGGAGCGAAGGTCGCCAAGGATGCCGCCGAGGCCGGGCCGAAGGCCGGGCACGCGGTGGCCGGTCAGGCCGAGACCGCCGCCGACGCCGCAGGCGGGCAGAACGGCGGCACCCCGCCGCCGTCGCAGACGCCCCCGCCGTCCACGCCGCAGCCGAGGACGCCCACGGAGCCGTCCAACCCCACGGCATCGCCGTGGGGCAAGGAGTGACCACCCATGCCCACCACGGACCAGAAGACACCCGGTAGCGAGCTGACGCCGATGAAGTTCAGCCGACTCACCCGCCGAGGGGTGCTGCTCGGCCTCTCGGTCGCGCAGCTCATCACCCTCGGCATCGGCGGCCTGGCGCTGCTGGCCGCGTTCTACGGCGGCGCCGGGATGCTGCTGGTCTACACCGCCCCGGTCTGGCTGCTCGCGGTCGTGCTGACCTGGGTGCCCATCGCTGGGAGGCCGATGGTCGAATGGCTCCCTGTCGCGCTCTGGTGGCTGTGGCGCTCCACCGGCGGGCAACTGCTCTACCGGCGGCGGATCGTCAAGCCCCGCCCCGCCGGGAGTCTCGCGCTGCCCGGCGACATGGCCCGGCTTCGGGAGCACCTGGACCCCGAGACCGGGGCGAGCATGATCCACGACCCCCGCCAGGCGACCTTGACGGTCGTCACGGAAGTGACCCATCCGGCATTCATCCTGCTCGACCCCGGCGAGCAGGAGCGCCGAGTCACCTCCTGGGGACGGGTGCTCGCCACGGTCTGCCGCTCCGGGAGGATCGCGACCCTGCAAGTGCTCGAACGGACCCTGCCGGACTCCGGTAGCGGGCTGGCCGAGTGGTGGGCCGAGCACGGCACCGACGACGGCTCCTGGGCCGCGACCACCTACCGCGAGCTGATCGAGCGGGCCGGCCCCGCCGGGGAACGGCACGCCACCACGGTCAGCCTCTCCCTGGACATGAAGGTCGCGGCTCGGCAGATCAGGACCGCCGGCGGCGGCATCCGCGGCGCCGCCGCCGTGCTCCGGCAGGAGATGGCGACCCTTACGGCCGCGCTGCGGTCTGCGGACCTGACCCCTTCGGGGTGGCTCGGCCCCGGTCAGGTCGCGGTCATCCTCCGCTCGGCGTATGACCCGGCCGTGGCCGCCACCTTGGAGCGCCACGGGCGGCTCGGGCAGGAGCTCGCCGCCGCCGGCCCGGTCGCGGTCACCGAGACCTGGGGCAACCTGCGCACCGACTCCGCCTGGCACACCGTGCTGTGGGTCTCGGAGTGGCCCCGCAGCCTCGTCTATCCGGGGTTCCTCGCGCCGGTGCTGCTCTCCACCGGCATCCAACGGGCGGTGTCGCTGATCTACACCCCGATGCGCTCGGACCAGGCGGCCCGCGACATCCGCAAGAAGAAGGTCGAACACATCTCCGATGCGGCCCAGCGCGCCCGAATCGGGCAGATCGAGGACGCCGCGCAGACCGCCGAATACCAAGACGTTCTCCAGCAGGAAGCCGACCTGACCGCCGGCCACGGGATTCTACGGGTCTCCGGGCTCATCTCCGTCTCCGCCCCCAGCGTCGACGAGCTGGAAGCCGCAGTCGCCGCGATCGAACAAGCCTCGATCCAAGCCTCCTGCGAGACCCGAAGGCTCGTCGGCCAGCAAGCCGTCGCGTTCACGGCGGCCGCGCTGCCGCTGTGCCGCACGGTGTGACCGGCGCGCTCACCTGGCAGGCATCCCACCCTCGTTGAAGGAGGCCCGTGATGCCGACATACACGAACCCGACCAGCGATGCCAGCGATGCCTACGAGGCGTTGCGCGGTCTGGCTCACGCCAGCCGTAGCTTCGAGGACCCGTCCGAGACCTACGTGGTGATCGGTGAGCTGTTGGGCGGGCTGCGATCGCTGCGGCAGGTGCTCGACCAGCTCGCCGCCGCCCATCTGAGCCGGCAGCATCACGTCACCGACGAGTCCCGCGAGTACAGCGGCGGTGCGGCCGAGGCGCTGGCCGCAGCGGATGAGCTGCACCAGGCCGGCACGCTCATCGACCAGGCCGGCGACCGCCTGAGCGCGGCCATGACCCACTCGGGCCGGATCGTGTGGAACCCGCAGGACCGGATGGTGGAGCGGTGGGTTGGCGTCGTGTTCCTCCAAGGCGAGGAAGCCGACCGGGTGATCGACCTCATCGACGCCCACGGGGTCGAGGCGGGGATCGAGCATCTGTCGGCGTGGGACTACGGCGAGGAGACCACGAACGCCGCCTTGGAGAACGGCGACGTTCACGACACCGCCCCGGTCTATCCCGGTGACCGGCAGGCCGAGACCGGCGACTACGCGATGACCTACAACCCGATGGCCGGGCACGTCGCCCTGTACCGGCGGCACCTGATCCGTGCCGAGGACGCCATCGACAAAGAAGCAGGGGCGCACGTCCCGGCCCGCCGCCCGACGACAGGCCGTGAGCGAGAGACGGCCGGGCGGCGTAGCGCCGTCCGTGACGGGGGCTGGTTCGAGCATCCCGGCGTCGCCGCCGTCAAGCAGGCCCGCGGGCTGTCGCTCTGACATAGCCACCACGGAGACGTGCCGGCGCGCACCTGCCCGCCATGAACAGCGCAGACCCCACCGCTTCGATGTCCCGGCACGTCGGGACGCTCACCTTGACCGTCTGGCCGGACTCGCCGCTGGGCGAGCACCAGCGATATGCCTACCGCATCGACGACACCGCGACCGGGCAGACGCTCGACGGCCGGGACCTGTTCACCGGCACCGGCGCCCCGGTCGCCCCGGACCGCGCGATGCGCGACCTCGCCGCCTACCTGACCGCGGCCGGCGACGCCCGCCAGTACGCCATCGACAACCCCGGCAGCAGGCCCGAGCACGAGGGCCTGTTCCCCGGATGGGTCGCTGAGGCCGCTCGCCAGAACGCGGACGCGCTGGCCCTGCTCGCCGAGGGTGAACCGCCAGAGCCGACACGCCGGCCGGCACCCGACCCGTCATGGTTCGAGCACCCCGGTGGTAGCACGACGGCTCAGAGGCGGGGGCGGTCGTTGTGAGCCGGGGCGAGAAGCTGCATACCGCTGTCCTCGTCGCCCCCGCCTCGGAGCGGCACCGGCTGCGCAAGCAGCGGCGGCAAGCCGCCGCCCGACTCGTCGCCGAGCAACGCCACGTCGAGAAGGAAGCGGCCCAGGCCAAGGCCGCCGCCGAACGGGCCGAGCGCCGCGCCACGGTCTACCTGCCCGCCGCCGGCGAGTCCGGTCCGGCGGCGCTGAGGACACCGGGCCGGTTCCGGGTGCCTCGGCATCAGGACACCAGCGCGGTGCTCGCCGGGCAGTACCCGTTCCTGGCCGAAGCTGGGCTCGGAGCCGCGGGAATCTTCATCGGCCAAGACCTCTACAGCGGCTCGTCGTTCGTGTACGACCCGTGGGAGCTGTACCGCAGGGGCATCATCACCGCGCCGAACCTGATCCTCGCCGGGATCGTCGGCTCCGGGAAATCCTCGCTCGCCAAGAGCCTCTACACCCGCAGCCTGCCCTTCGGGTACCGCGTCTATGTCCCCGGCGACCCCAAAGGCGAGCACTCCGGCGTCGCGGAAGCAGTCGGCGGGAAAGCGATCATCCTCGGGCACGGGATGGGCAACAGGCTCAACCCATTGGATGAGGGCTACCGGCCCGGCGGTCTGTCCGATCAGGAGTGGGCGACGACTCTCGCCGCGCGGCGTCGCGATCTGCTCGGAGCCTTGACGGAGACGGTGCTGGATCGGCGGTTGGCGCCGTTGGAGCACACCGCGATCGACACCGCCCTGGCCGGCGCGGTGCGCGACGCGGCCGTGCCGATCCTGCCGATGGTGGTCGAACAGCTGCTGCGCCCCGACCCTGCCGACGACCCGGACGGCCGGCTCACCGAGGACGGCCGCCAGGTCGGCCACGCGCTGCGCCGCCTGGTGGCCGGGGACCTGGCCGGCCTGTTCGACGGGCCAAGCACCGTCAGGTTCGACCCGTCATTGCCGATGGTCAGCCTCGACCTGTCGCGCGTCACCGAGAACAGCACGCTGATTTCGGTGCTGATGACCTGCTCGTCGGCATGGATGGAAGCCGCCCTGCTCGACCCCAACGGAGGCCGCAGGTGGGTCGTCTACGACGAGGCATGGAGACTGATGTCGCACCCGGCGCTCCTGCGCCGGATGGACGCGCACTGGCGGCTGGCGAGGCACTACGGGCTGGCAAATCTGCTCGTGTTCCACAAGCTCACCGACCTGGAGAACGTCGGCGACGCGGGATCGGCGAACCGGGCGCTGGCGAACAGCCTGCTGGCGAACGCGGAGACGAGGATCGTCTACCGGCAGGAGACCGATCAGCTCGGCCCTACCGCCGTCGCACTCGGGCTGACCGGCACCGAACGCCGCCTGCTGCCCGGACTCGGCACCGGACAAGGCTTGTGGCGGATCAAGGACCGGGCCTTCGTCGTGCAACACCAACTCCACCCCGCCGAGCTGGCGGCATTCGACACCACCGCCCGCATGACCGGCAAAGGCTAGAAGTTCCCCGGATTCCTGAACGTTCGTCGGGATTCCTGAAGGTTCATCGGTCGGACTGACGGTTCCTCGGGATCGCTGAACGGTTCTCCCGGAGACGTGACCGGCCCAGCCGGGAAACCCCGTGCGCCCTCGACTGCTGCTGGTGGGGGCAGGTGCACCTGGCGGCATGAGGAAAACCGAGCCGCAGCCTGAGCCAGTCCCGGTCTCCATTCCGCTCGTCGTGCTCGATGTGCGCGAGGACGGCACCGTGACCGTCACCGTCGACGGGAAACGGCTGAACCCCGACCCTTTCGCGCCGCCGTGGCGACGATCCTCGTTCGGGCAGATCATCGACCGCGCCACGAACGACCGGACGACACCGGCCCGGGTCGAGGTCCGCGAAGCGGACGGCACGACCTTCACCGACATCATCGCCGCCCGCCGTCGGCGTTCCCGCCCCGAGCCCGAACCGGAGGTGCCGGCCGGGCCGGTGTTCCACACCGTCGAGGGCGAGGGGTTCGTTCCCGGCGAGGACGTGGCGGTGGCCGTCGTCACCGGGCACACCGACGCCGCCCACACCGGCACCGCGCGCGCCCTCATCGACCCGGCCGGAGTCAGCGTCGACCAGGCCGGCGGGGTCATCGAGGTCATCCTGTTCGGCCGCGTCTCCGGCACCACGATCATCCGGCGAGTGCCGTGAACGAGCAGGGCCGGCAGACCGGCTCGTTCGGGGACGAGCTGACCAACGCCGCCATGATCGGGCTGGTCCTCCTGTTCGGCGTCGCGCTGATCCTGCGCGCCGCTGGATCGGTGGCCGCGTTCCTGACCGGCACGCCCCAGCCGTCCGGCGATCCCGCCTCCGGGGTCGGAGTGCTGTTCCGCCCCGGCGACCCCGGCGCGGCGCTCGACGCGGACGGCCTGAACCCGGTCGTCTACTGGATCGTCGCCGGACTGCTGCTCGCCAGCCTCGTCACCGGCGGGCTATGGGCGTGGCTGCGGCTGCGCCGCCACACCCACCGGATCGAAACCGACCCACGCCGCATGGCCGGGATCGCCACCCGGCACGAGGTCGCCGCCGCCGCGTCAGACAAGGCGCTGCTGCGCCGCGCGGGAAACCTGCGCCCCGGTCTGGCTGATCCGAAGCCGGCGGATGTGGGCTACCGGCTCGGCACCTCCAAGGGCACCGGCGTGTGGGCGTCGGTGGAGGACTCGATCATGGTCATCGGCCCGCCCCGCTCCGGGAAGGGTCTGCATCTGGTGATCCCGGCGATCCTCGATGCCCCCGGCGCCGTCGTCGTCACCTCGACCAGGCCGGACAACCTCACCGCGACCATGCGCTCCCGCAGAAGGATCGGCCCCGTCGCGATCTTCGACCCGCAACATTTGGCCGAGGGTCTGCCCGCCGGTCTGCGCTGGTCACCGATCCGGGGCTGCGAGTCACCGCAGACGGCGATGATCCGCGCCACCGGGCTCGCTGCCGGCACCGGCCTGTCCGCGGGCGGTGTCGACGGCGGGGGCTTTTGGGAGGGCAAGACACGGGCGGCGCTCCAAGCCCTGCTGCACGCGGCAGCGATCGACCACCGGCCACCCGCCGAGCTGTTCCGATGGACTCTCGATCCGACCGCGGCCGCTGACGCGGTGGCGATCCTGACCGGCTCCACTCAGGCCGCTACCGGATGGGCCGAGTCGCTGGAAGCGATGATCGACTCCGACCCCCGCACCCGCGACTCGATCTGGCAGGGCGTCTCCCTCGCCCTTGGCTCCCTCGCGGACCCGCGCGTGCTCGACGCCGTATCACCCGGCCCCGGCGAGGGCTTCGACCCCGAAGCATTCATCCGCGACCGCGGCACGTTGTTCCTGCTGGCAACCGGGTCCGGTGCGGGAGCCAGCGCCGCGCTGGTCGCCGCGCTCGTGGAAGACCTCATCGAGACCGCCCGCCGCCTGGCCGCACGATCGCCCGGCGCCCGGCTCGATCCGCCGATGCTGCTGGCCCTGGACGAGATAGCCAACCTCTCGCCGTTGCCGTCGCTGCCGACGCTGATGGCCGAAGGCGGCGGGTCCGGGATCACGACAATGCCGGTGCTCCAATCGCTCGCGCAGGCGCGGGACAAGTGGAACGAGCACCAGGCGAACGCGATCTGGGACGCCTCGATCGTCAAGGTCATCCTCGGCGGCGCATCCAACAGCCGGGACCTGCAAGACCTGAGCGCCTTGGTCGGCGAACGCGACGAATACACCGACTCCGTGACGCTGGGCGACCACGGCACCCGCTCCAACCAGCGGTCCGTTCGCCGGGTGCCGATCTTCCCGCCCGACCGCATCCGCCGGCTCCCGTTCGCGACCGGGATCGTGCTGCTGCGCTCCGCGCCACCGATCGTCACCGACCTGCACCCCTGGCCCAAGCGCCCCGACGCCAGCCAGCTCACCGCCGACCGCGCCGAGATCGAAGCCCTGCTGCGCCGCGCCGACACCTGAACGCCGGTCGCGGCAAGGAGCACCTGCCCGCCACAACGGCCTGGCACGAACCGGCGCCGGAGAGCAGACAGGAGCACAGCATGTCCGACGAACCCCGCGGCGACGCCACGACGAACGACGTTCCCGACTCGGATGTGGACGAGATGGACGACGACGGCTACGACGAGCCGTTGATCGCCGAGCCGCCACACCCGATCAACTGGAACCTGCTGAGTGCCGAGGACGCCGAGGCCGAGTGGTTGGAGCTCAACCGCTGGGTGGACTGGCTGCGCCACACCTACGGGCTCCCCGCCTCCGTGATCCCGCCCGCCTGGCACATGCACCCCGAGCTGCTGTGGGAGCTGAGCGCGCTGCACCTGCACTGGCTCTGCGCCTACGACCCCGACCAGAACGGCAGCGCCCCGCTCGGCTGGCACCGCGACTTCGCCGACGCCCGCCAGCGGCTCCGCGAATGGGTCGCCGCCTGCGGCACCCGACTCGACCACGACCGCCCCACCAGGCAGACCATCTGGCCCGGCGAGGAACCCGCCGACCCGATCGAGGACATCCCGATCACCGACCGCGACGCCGAGTTCGTGGAGTTCGTCATGGCCGACGTCCAGGCCCGCCGCGAGGCCGAGGAAGCCTTCTACCGCGACCTCGACCCGGACACCGGAGAAGTCTCGTGAGCTCCTGCATCGAAACGAAAGAAGGCGCCGAGGTCGCCGACCTCCGTGAGAGAGGCAAGGACCTCGGCGCTTCCTTCCTGCCGCTGTCGAGCGATCAGGCCGACTCGATCAGGGCTGCTCTGATCGAGTCCATCGGTACTGCTCGTGAGGAACGAAACGCGGAGCGATCTTGATGCGGTTCGGGTCGAACTTGCCGCCCAACCGCGGTGCCTTGACCACGCGAATGTCCAGCAAGAGCTTGACGATCCGTCGCTTCTCCAACAGGTCCAGCCGCTCCCACGCGCTCTCGATGTCCTCGGCCTGCAACAGCCGAAGCACGTCGTCGTCGGAGACCGGAGGCACCGTCGCCTTCGCCGCCTGCTCAATCTCCGGGTTCAGACGCCGCTCGATGCTCGACAGCATCGTGAGACTGATCCTGCCTGCGGCGTATTCCTCGGCGGCCTCGTCGAGCCGCTGGCGAAGCCGCGCGACCTGAGCCTCGGCTTCCTGGACGCGCTCCTGCCAGTTCTCGCTTGGCCCGGCGATCACCGCCAAGCTCTCAGGCTTCGAGAGCCAGCCCAGCAGGGCGCCAACCACGTAAGCATCAGTGCGAGGGATGTCGATGCTGATCCTCCGACATCCGACAGTCGGGCAGGCGTAGTTGTCGCGGCGCGTCCCGTCCTTACGCGGCACCATCCCATGCAGACGGACCAGCGGCCCCGAGCAGTAGCCGCACTTCGCGATGAACGACAGCAGCCACTTCGGATGGCTGTGGTTGTCCTCCTCGACGTACCGGGTACGGCGTGCTCGATCTTCGAGCACCCGGTTGACCTGCTCCCAGCGGTCACGAGGGATGATCGCCGGCCAGTCCGCCTCACCGATCACCTTGCCCTGATACTTCCGCAGGCCGGCGATCGTCGGGCTCCTGAGCATCTGCCGCAGCGTCGAGTTCATCCAGCCGCGCGAGTGGTCAGAGGTCGGCTTCATCGGAGTCGGAACACCGGCCTTGTTCAGTCGGGTGACGATCGCGTTCATCGGAACGCCACTCAGAATCTCGTCCACGGCGTTGACGATGATCGCGGCCTTCTCCGGGTCGATTTCCTGACGGAGAAGCACCCCGGTGTGCTCGTCATAAACGCGGCGGTAGCCGAACGGAAGACGACCGTGTGGCCTGCCCTGCTGCGCGTGCAGGCGCACCGTGCGGAGCTGTCGCTCCCGGATCACCGCGGCGTCCTTCTCGGCGGTCAGGAACTCCAAACCCATCATGAACGCATCGTCGCTCCGGGCGAAGTCATAGACCCGTCCCTTCGTCAGATACAGCACCCCGGCCTCCTGGCAGGCGGCGCGGAGCTGGACGTAGGCCAACAGCTCGCGGCCTGCACGCGACGGCTCCCAGGTCACGAAGGCGTCGTACTGCTTCGACGCGATCAGGCGCAGGGCTTCCTCGAAACCCTCGCGCTCGCGGGTGCGCCACTGCGAAGCGGAGCGGTTGGCGTCGGTGATGACCTTGCCAACGTGCCACGTCTGCTGATCGCACCAGGAGCGGCAGTCCGTCTCTTGATCGTCGGTGGATCGCATGAGGTACTGGCGATCCATCGAGGCTCGGGTGTAGATGAGAGCGTTGACCTCATCATCGGTCGGTCGGGTGAGTGTTTGCGTTTTCATGGCGATCAGGTGCTCCGTGCTGTACGGGGTTCCTGATTGCTGGACGAGCCCACGAACGATCTCGACACCGACATGCTCGCGGCCATGGAGGATCTGCTGGACACGTGGCCGGGCACGCTCCTGGTCGTCTCGCACGACCGGTACTTCCTCGAGCGCGTCACCGATCAGCAGTACGCGATCCTCGGCGGGCACCTGCGCCACCTGCCCGGGGGCGTCGACGAGTACCTGCGCCTGCGCGCGCTCGAGGAGCGCGAGGGGTCGTCGACGGGGCCCGGGTCGACGGGTGCTGCACCGGAACCCGGCCTGTCCGGTGCGCAGCTGCGTGCCGCGCAGAAGGAGATGGCGGCGCTGGAGCGGCGGCTGGAGAGGCTCGAGGGATCGATCGACGCCGCGCGCACGGGGCTGGCCGACCACGATCAGTCGGACTACGTCGGGCTGGGCGAGGAGATGGCGAAGATCACGGCGATGGAGGCCGAGCGCGACGACATCGAGCAGAAGTGGTTCGCCCTCACGGAGCAGGTGGGCTGACCGGAGCCGCGTCGAACCCGAGGCTCAGTTTGCGCAGCAACCCGGCGAGGCGGTCGCGGTCGGTGCGCGAGAGGGAATCGAGCAGGAGCGCCTCCGCGTCGACGAGCCGGGTGATGGCGGCGTCGACCCGGGTGCGCCCGTCGTCGGTGAGGGTGACGAGGATGCTGCGCCCGTCCGCCGGGTCGGACTCGCGATGCACGAGCCGGCGACCGACCAGCCGGTCGATGCGATTGGTCATCGTGCCGCTGGAGACGAGTGTCTGCTGCAGCAGCTGCTTGGGGCTGAGCTGGAAGGGCTCGCCCGCGCGGCGCAGCGCCGACAGCACATCCCACTCCCACGGTTCCAGCTCGCTGCGCCGGAATGCCTCGCGGCGAGCACGGTCCAGGTGGCGGGAGAGCCGATCGACGCGAGACAGCACCTCGAGGGGGGAGAAGTCCAGGTCGGGGCGCTGGACGCCCCACGCGCCGACGATGCGATCGACTTCGTCGGCGGCGGTGGTCATCGTTCCATTATCACCGGTCTTCTCGCCGCGCCACGAGATCCGTCACGCGCTCTCGCGGACGATGAGCTTCGTGGGGAGGATCATGGTCCGAGGCTCTCCGCCGGCGATCGCCTCCAGGAGCAGGCTCACCATGTGCTCGCTGAGCTCCCGCCATGGCTGGCGCATCGTGGTCAGGGGTGGATCGTGCTCCTCGGCGAGTCCGGAGTCGTCGAAGCCCGCCACCGCGATGTCGTCGGGCACGCGCAATCCCTCCTTCTTCAGCGTCGCCACCGCACCGGCGGCCATGAGGTCGGATGCGGCGAAGACGGCGTCGATGTCGCGCGTGCGCCCGAGCAGCGTCGACATCGCCACGGCGCCGGATTCTCGTGTGTAGTCGCCGGCGACGACGAGATCGGGATCGAACAGGTCGTCCATCTCGCTCCGGAATCCGCGCAGGCGGTAGCGCCCGCCGGGGGTGTCGTCGGGACCCGCGATCATCGCGATGCGGCGGTACCCTCGGGAGAGGAGGTAGCGCGTCATCTCGCGCGCCGATCCCTCCTCGTCCACGGCGACGGCCGGAAGGTTGCCGGCGAGCCCCAGCGGGTCGCCCGAGCACACGACCGGTACTCCGGCCGCGCGCAGGGAGCCGACGAGCGGGTCCTGCTCGTGCGAGGAGATCAGGAGGACGCCGTCGACGTGGCCGGCGCTCACGAACGAGGCGATGTTAGCGCGCTCCTGGGGTGTGCCGGCCACGAGCAGGACGAGGGTCATCGATCTCTGGGTGAGAGCTTCGGCCGCCCCGCGCAGCAGCAGGGCGTAGGTGGGGTCGGAGAAGAGGAGGTGCTGCGGCTCGGTGAGGAGGAACGCGAGTGAGTTGGCACGCCCTGTCGCCAAGCTCCGGGCGTGGTGGTTCGCCGTGTAGCCCGTCTCGGCGATGGCCCTCTCGACCGCGTCGCGCGCCTCGGGGGAGACCCAGTGGCCGCCGTTGATCACCCGCGACACCGTGCCGCGAGAGACCCCTGCCGTCGCAGCGACGTCGCGGATCGTCGGCTTGCGCATCGAGATCGGTGCCGTGTCCACGATTCCAGACTCTACTCTGGGACCGGTCACAGTCCGGTAACGGATCGCGGTCGGTCTTGACGGATCCCGCGGGTGCGGGGTGATACTGGGACCGGTCACAGTCGCCGGATCGATTCCCGGCAGCCGACGCGCGCGCTTCGGCCACGCGCTTCGGCAGACAGCATCGGTGACCGAGACGCGACGGAGGGTCATGGCGGGCGACATCGAGTGGCCGAAAGTGGACGGCATCGCCTACGGCGGTGATTACTCGCCCGAGCAGTGGCCGCGCGAGATCTGGCACGAGGACGTCGCGCTCATGCGCACCGCCGGCGTGAATCTCGTCAGCATCGGCATCTTCTCGTGGGCGCTGCTGGAGACATCCGAGGGGGTCTTCGACTTCGCCTGGCTCGACGACGTCATCGACCTGCTGCACGAAAACGGGATCCGCGTCGACCTGGGAACCCCGACCGCGGCACCGCCGGCGTGGTTCTACGCCGCCCATCCCGATGCTCGCGTCGTCACGCGGGACGGTGTCACCCTCACGCACGGCTCCCGGGGCATGGCCTCGCACTCGGCGCCGGCCTACCGTGAGGCGATCGTGCGGATCACCGACGCGCTGGCGGAGCGTTACGCGAACCACCCGGCCGTCGTCATGTGGCACGTCCACAACGAGTACGGCACGCCCGTCGGGGAGGACTACTCGGCGCACGCCGTCGCCGCGTTCCGTGTGTGGCTGCAGGAGCGCTACGGTTCCCTCGCCGCCCTGAACGCCGCCTGGGGGACCGCCTTCTGGGGCCAGTGGTACCACGCCTGGGAGGAGATCTCCGCCCCGGCGGCATCCGCATCCGTCGTCAACCCGGCCCAGCGGCTCGACTACGCCCGGTTCACCGACGACCAGCTGCGCGAATGCTTCATCCTCGAGCGCGACACCATCCGGCGGCACGCCACCCAGCCGGTCACGACCAACTTCATGGCCAACCAGAGCTGGACCACCGACCTGTGGGCGTGGGCGCGCGAGGTCGACATCGTCGCCGACGATCACTACCTCTGGGCAGCCGACCGCGAGGGCGAGATCGGACTCGCGATGGCGGCGGACCTGACCCGCTCGGTCGGCGCAGGTGCGCCGTGGATCCTCATGGAGCACTCCACCTCCGCCGTCAACTGGCAGCCGCGCAACGTCGCCAAGCGCCGCGGCGAGATGGCCCGCAACTCCCTCGCCCACCTCGGGCGCGGTGCCGACGCGATCCTCTTCTTCCAGTGGCGTGCCTCCCGTGGCGGTGCTGAGAAGTTCCACTCCGCGATGCTTCCCCACGCCGGCACGACTTCCCGGGTCTGGCGCGAAGTGACCGAACTGGGGGCGAGGCTGGCTCGACTCGGCGAGGTGCGCGGCTCGCGGGTGCGAGCCGACGTGGCGATCCTGTGGGACTTCGAGTCGTTCTGGGCGCAGGACCTCGAATGGCGGCCGTCGGTCGATGTGCGGCATGCCGAGCGCATCCGGCAGTTCTACGAGCAGTGCTGGAAGGACAACATCACCGTGGACTTCGCCCTCCCGGGCCACGACCTCGGCGGCTACCGGCTCGTCATCGCCCCGGCGCAGTACCTGCTGCGCGCGAGCGACGCCGACAATCTCACCCGCTACGTCGCCGCGGGGGGCACCCTCGTCTGGTCCTTCTTCTCGGGCATCGTCGACGAGAACGACGCCGTGCACGAGGGCGGATACGCCGCTCCGCTGCACGAGGTGCTGGGGCTGCAGATCGAAGAGTTCCTTCCGCTCCGGGAGGACGAGACGTGCCGCCTCGCCTGGAACGACGGACGCGACGGCCAGCTCGGCGCCGACGTCTGGCAGGACGCCGTGATCCCCACGACCGCCGAGGTCGTCGCCCGGTACCTCGATGGTCCCGCCGAGGGCGGCGCGGCCCTCACGCGCAATGCGCATGGCGACGGCGTGGCGTGGTATCTCAGCACCCGCCTCGACGCCGACGCGCTCGCCGCGGTCATGTCCGAGGTGTATCGCGACGCCGGCATCGAACGGAGCGACCTGCCCGATGGCGTCGAAGTGGTCACGCGTCACGGCGACGACGCCGACTACCTCGTGGCCGTCAATCACCGTGACGTCCCCGTGACCGTGCCGGCCACGGGACGCGAGATGCTCTCGGACACCGACGTCGAGTCGGCACTGACGCTGGCCGCCGGCGGCATCGCCGTCGTCCGCACTCCCACCGCCCACCGAACCCACAACTGAACAGCACCGACAACTGAAGATCCGGAGCAACGGCTCCACATCCGGTCGTGAAGACGCGATCCCCACCGGGACGACGACGACCCCGAGAAAGGAATTCACATGCGCAAGTCATGGATCACGGGTGCTTTCGCCCTCACCGCCACCGCCGCCCTGCTGGCCGGTTGCAGCGGGGGCGGAGACGCCACCACCGACGATGACGGCGGAGATGCCGTCGACGCCTCCGGCGTGGAGCTGACCGTCTGGGTGGACGAGAATCGCGAGCCCGCCGTCGCTGCGGCCGCCGAGCAGTTCGAGACCGACACCGGCGCGACCGTCACGCTGGTGCAGAAGGACTTCGCCGACCTGCGCGCAGATTTCCTCGCGCAGGTCCCCACCGGTGAGGGTCCGGACATGACCATCGGAGCTCACGACTGGCTGGGCGAGTTCGTCGCCTCGGGCGTCGTCAACACGCTCGACCTCGGCGAGAAGGCGTCGGAGTTCGAGCCGGTCGCCCTCGAGGCGATGACCTACGACGGTCAGCTCTACGCTCTGCCCTACTCGCTGGAGACCGTTGCTCTGATCCAGAACACCGAACTCGTCGGCGAGGAGGCTCCCGCGACCTGGGAGGACATGATCGCGGCGGGTGAGGAGTCCGGCGCGGAGCGCCCCTTCGTCATCAACACCGAGGGTCAGACCGGCGACGGCTACACGATGTACGGCTTCCAGACCTCCTTCGGCGCCCCCGTCTTCGTGCAGGACGAGTCGGGCTCGTACACCAGCGAGGTCGGGATGGCCGGCCCCGAAGGCGAGGCTTTCGCGCAGTGGCTGAGCGAGAACGGCGAGGACGGTGCCGGATACCTGTCGACGACGATCGACTACGACATCAACAACGAGCTGTTCAATTCCGGCGAAGCCGCGTACACCGTGCAGGGCCCGTGGGCGATCGCCTCGTTCCCCGATGTCGACGTCGCCGTCAACCCGATCCCGTCGGCCGGTGGCGAGCCCGCTGCTCCCTTCGTGGGCGTGCAGGGCTTCTACCTGAGCTCGCAGAGCGAGAACGCGCTGATCGCGCAGGAGTTCCTCGTCAACTACATCGCCACCGAGGAGGCGCAGCGCGCACTCTACGAGGCGGACCCGCGCATCCCGGCCTGGTCCACGGTGGCCGAAGAGGTCTCTTCGGACCCGATCATCGCGGGCTTCCTGGCCTCGTCGCAGAACGGCGTGCCGATGCCCTCGATCCCCGAGATGGGGTCGGTGTGGGAGTACTGGAACGCGGCTGAGGCGCAGATCATCGCCGGCGCGGACCCGGTGTCCACGTGGAACACGATGATCGAGGATCTCAACGCCACACTCGGCGGCTGATCCCCGTCGGTGGTGGGGTCGGTGACAGCCGATCCCACCACCGGTCGATTCCACAAGAGGCTCCGTCACGAGGAGGACGAGGATGTCGGTGCACCAACAGACGGGGGAGGCCGCCCCGCCCCAGGAGGAACAGCCGGACAAGCGGCCGCGCGACGCGCACGCACGGCGCTGGAACGGCCGGGGCTGGGGCTTCATCGTGAAGCTCGTCGTGATGATGATCGTCAACGCCGCGGGTCTCGCGGCGATCATCTCGGCGCTGCGGGTGGAGTCGTGGGTGATCCTGGCGGTGCTGGTCGTGCTCCTGGTCGCAGCGGACGTCGTGTACTTCTGGAAGCGCGCCATGCCGCTGAAGTACCTGCTGCCCGGGCTCGTCTTCCTCTTCGCCTTCCAGATCTTCATCTTCGGCTACACCGCCTACATCGCCTTCACGAACTACGGCACCGGCCACAACGTCACGCAGGATCAGGCGGTCGAGGCCGCCCTGATCCAGGGCGAGCGCCGGGTGGAGGGCTCGCCGACCTATCGGCTGGCTGTGGTCGAGCGCGGGCTCGGCGAGATCGGCTTCGCGATCAACGACGGCGGCGAGGTCCTCGTCGGCAGCGAGCTCGAGCCGCTCTCGGACACCGGAGCGACCGTCGCGGCCGGCGCTCCCACCGAAGTACCCGGCTGGACCCCCGTCGACCGATCGCGCCTGCTCAGCGACCAGGACCTGCAGCAGACCGTGGTCGATCTGCGTGTGCCGGTCTCCGACGATCCGAACGACGGCGCCATCCGCTCCCGCGACGGATCGAGCGGCGCGGTGTACCAATCGACCCTCGTGTGGGATGAACAGGCGCAGACCATCACCGACACGACGACGGGCACGGTCTACGACGCGACCGATGAGGGCAGCTTCGTCGCCGCCGACGGCAGCAGCCTTCCCACCGGGTGGTACGTCAACGTCGGACTCGACAACTTCCTCGAGCTCTTCACCGATCCCCGCCTCCTCGAGGCCCTGTCGATCGTGTTCGTGTGGACGCTCGTGTTCGCCACCCTCTCGGTCGTCCTCCCGTTCGGGCTCGGCCTGCTCTTCGCCCTCATCTACAACGATCCCCGGGTGCGGGGGCGCCGCGTGCTGCGCGCGATCTTCATCCTCCCGTACGCGTTCCCGATGTTCATGTCCGCGCTCGTGTATCGCGGCATGTTCAATGCGGAGTTCGGCATCATCAACGATCTGTTCTTCTTCGGCGCCGACATCAACTGGCTGGGCGACCCGTGGCTCGCCAAGATCGCGCTGCTGTGGCTGAACGTCTGGCTGAGCTATCCCTACTGGCTGCTGGTGTGCACGGGGGCGCTCCAGTCCATTCCGTCGGACGCCATCGAGGCCGCCGAGATCGACGGTGCCGGCAAGGTCCGCCGGTTCCGGTCGATCATCTTCCCGCTGCTGCTGGTCTCCACCGCGCCGCTGGCCATCTCGTCCTTCGCCGTCGGGTTCAACAACCTGCCGCTGGTCTACCTCTTCAACGAGGGTGGTCCATCCATTCCCGGAGCTCCGTATGCGCTCGGCAGCACGGACATCCTCATCACCGCGATCTACAGCATCTCGGGCGTCTCCGGCGGCGCCGCCGACTTCGGTCTCGCGAGCGCGCTGGCGATCGTCGTGTTCGTCCTCGTCGGGATCATCGCCGCGATCGCCTTCCGACAGACCCGCCGACTGGAGGAGTTCCAGTGATGTCCGAGAACCGTGTGATGCCCGAGGGGACCGTCCGCACCCGGACGGAGACCGAGTCGCTGATCGCCGTCGACCCGAGCCGCCGCGCGGTCCGTCGCAGGCGGTGGTTCGTCGACGTGGGCTGGAAGTACCTCTTCGCCCTCGTCGTCATCTTCTACGCGATCTTCCCGCTGCTGTACGCGCTGTCGGCGTCGCTCAATCCGCGGGGCAGCCTCTCCGCCGCGACCGCCCTGTTCAGCGAGTTCACGCTCGACAACTACCTCGCGCTGGGCGAGACGCGCTACTGGACGTGGATGGTGAACAGCCTCACCATCTCGGTGGCCGTCGCGATCGGATCGGTGCTCATGGGTGCGGCGGCGGCGTATGCGTTCTCGCGGTTCCGCTTCACGGGACGGCGCGTGAGCCTGTCCGCGCTCCTCATCATCCAGATGTTCCCGCAGGCGCTCGCCTTCATCGCGATCTTCCTGATGCTGCTCGCGATCGGCGAAGTCGTGCCCGCGCTCGGGCTCAACACCAAGCTCGGCCTGATCTGCGTCTACTTCGGCGGCGCGCTCGGCGCGAACACCTTCCTCATGTACGGGTTCTTCAACACCGTTCCGGTGTCGATCGACGAGTCGGCGAAGATCGACGGCGCCACCCACGCGCAGATCTACTGGCGTCTGATCTTCCCCCTCGTGGTCCCCGTTCTGGCGGTGGTCGCGATGCTCAGCTTCGTCGCCACCTTCAACGAGTTCGTCATCGCGCGTCTGGTGCTCAGCTCGCAGGACGAGTGGACGCTGGCCGTCGGGATGTACGGGTGGGTCTCCGACCTGCTGCAGTCCAACTGGGGACTGTTCACCGCCGGTGCGATCGTCGGGGCGATTCCGATCGTCGCCCTGGTGATCGCCCTGCAGCGCTGGATCGTCGGGGGCCTCACCTCGGGGGCGGTCAAGGGCTGAGCACCCGGCGGTTCCCCAGCGGAAAGGCTGGCAGACTGGGGGAGCGGCCCGAGACGGCCGCGGTCCGCCGTGGTGTAATGGCAGCACGACAGCCTTTGGAGCTGTGAGGTCTAGGTTCGAGTCCTGGCGGCGGAGCATGGTGAACACCGACACATCCCTGGCCGTCATCGTCCTCGCCGCCGGCCAGGGCACGCGGATGAGGTCGGCGACACCCAAGGTTCTGCACCGCATCGGCGGCCGCTCTCTCGTGGGCCACGTGCTCGCCACCGCGCAGGCCCTGCAGCCCGCGCGCGTGGTGACGGTGGTGCGCCACGAGCGGGACCTCGTCGCCGCCGAGATCGCCGAACAGGCCCCGGACGCGATCGTGGTCGACCAGGACGACGTGCCGGGCACGGGGCGCGCCGTCGAGGTCGCCCTCGACGCCCTCGCCGACTTCGACGGCGACGTCGTGGTCCTCAGCGGCGATGTTCCGCTGCTGCAGTCGGACACGCTCGCGGCGCTGGTCGCCGCCCACCGCGAGCGCGCCGCGGGGGTCACCGTCATGAGCGCGCTCCTCGATGACGCGACCGGATACGGTCGCGTCATCCGTGACGCGTCCGGCGACGTGCTGCGCATCGTCGAGCAGAAGGACGCCTCCGACGCCGAGTGCGGCGTCGGTGAGATCAACGCCGGCGTGTACGTGTTCCGCATCGACGCGCTGCGGGTGCACCTGGCCGAGATCGGCACCGACAACGCCCAGGGGGAGAAGTACCTCACCGACGTGATCGCCCTCGCCCGGGCCGCGCAGCGGCCGGTGGGCGCGGCGGTCGCGCCCGACACCGCGGCGGCGCTGGGGGTCAACGACCGTGTTCAGCTGTCGGAGGCCGCCCGTGCCCTCAACGCCCGCACCGTCCGGCGCTGGCAGCTCGAGGGCGTCACCGTGCTCGATCCTGCGACCACGTGGATCGACGTTGACGTCACGCTCGCCCCGGATGTCACCCTGCTCCCCGGAACGCAGGTGCTCCGTGCCACGACCGTGGGGGAGGGTGCGACCATCGGTCCCGACACCAGCCTCGTCGGCTGCGAGGTCGGTGCGGGCGCTACCGTGACCCGTACCGATGCGACGTTCGCCATCATCGGCGAGCGCGCGACCGTCGGACCGTTCGCGTACCTGCGGCCCGGCGCGGAGCTGGGTCGCAGCGGGAAGATCGGCACGTTCGTCGAGGTCAAGAACTCCACGATCGGCTCGGGCAGCAAGGTGCCGCACCTGTCGTACATCGGCGACACCGAGATCGGCGATCGCGTCAACCTCGGTGCGGGTGCGATCACCGCCAACTACGACGACCTCGCCAAGCACCGCACCGTCATCGGCGATGACGTGCACAGCGGCTCGCACAACGTCTTCGTCGCCCCCGTTAGAATCGGTGACGGCGCGAAGACCGGCGCGGGAGCCGTCATTCGCAAGGACGTGCCCTCGGGTGCCCTGGCGTTGAGCGTCGCCCCTCAGCGCAACGTCGAGGGGTGGGTCGAGAAGAACAGAGCGGGTACTGCGGCGGCGGAGGCGGCGGCGAGGTCCCGGTCGACACAGAAGGCGGACGATGGCGCGTAAGAAGAAGACGGTCGAGCTCGATCGGGAGCACGAGGTCGCACCCGGACTGGTCGCCAAGACCAAGAAGCGCCTGGTGGTGGCATCCGGCCGTTCTCACCACACGCTCGCCGAAGATGTGGCCACGGCCCTCGGCACCCAGCTGGTGCCCACCGAGTACCGCACCTTCGCCTCGGGGGAGATCCTGACCCGGTTCGAAGTCTCGATCCGCGGCTGCGACGTCTTCCTGGTGCAGTCCTTCGGTCCTCCGGTGAACGAGTGGATCATGGAGCTGCTCATCATGCTGGATGCGGCCAAGCGCGCATCCGCCAAGCGCATCACCGTCGTCGCGCCCTACTACCCGTATTCGCGCCAGGACAAGAAGGGACGCGGACGCGAGCCGATCAGCGGTCGCCTGGTCGCCGATCTGCTGAAGACCGCCGGCGCCGATCGCGTGATGAGCGTCGACCTCCACGCCGCCCAGATCCAGGGCTTCTTCGACGGCCCGGTCGACCATCTCTTCGCCAAGCCCGTGCTGCTGGAGTACTTCGAGCAGAACCTGTCGGGCGTCGATCGCTCGCAGCTCACCGTCGTCTCGCCCGACACCGGGCGCGTGCGCGTCGCGGACACCTGGTCGGACAGCCTCGGGGCGCCGTTGGCGATCATCCACAAGCGCCGCGACCCGAATGTCGCGAACCAGGTGACCGTCAACGAGATCGTCGGCGATGTCGAGGGGCGCGTGTGCCTGCTGGTCGACGACATGATCGACACCGGCGGCACGATCGTGAAGGCGGCCGAGGCGCTGAAGGCGAACGGAGCGCTCCGCGTGATCGTCGCGGCGACCCACGCGATCTTCAGCGACCCCGCGACGCAGCGGCTGCAGAGCGAGGCGATCGACGAGGTCGTCGTCACCGACACCGTGCCCATCCCCGACGACCGGCGCTTCCCGACGCTGACGGTGCTCCCCATCGCGCCGCTGCTGGCGCGGGCGATCCACGAGGTCTTCGAGGACGGCTCGGTCACGAGCATGTTCAACGGTGCCGCCTGAGCGCGATTCCCACAGGCCATTCATAGGCCGGCCAGACGCCGCGCCGTGGTGTCGCTGTCAGGGTGGAACCACGCCGCTCGATCCCCAGGAGATCTCATGACCGTCCGTGCCGTCACCCCCGTCCGTGTCACCGCCGCGAGCATCGGCGTGGTCGGCGCCGCCCTTCTGGCCGGTTGCTCGAGCGCGGGTGCCGACGCTGCGGGCTCCTCCGGAAGCGCCGCCCCCTACACCGACGGCACCTACACCGCCGAGGGATCCTATGCCACACCGGAGTCGGTGGAGGTGGTGACGGTCACCGTGACCCTGGAGGACGACGTCATCACGGCCGTCGAGGTGGTCGGCGACCCCACCAACGCCGAGTCGGAGCGCTACCAGTCCGAGTTCGTCGGCGGCATCGCCGCCGAGGTCGTCGGCAAGGACATCGACGACGTCTCGGTGACCCGGGTGGCCGGCTCGTCGCTGACCAGCGGCGGCTTCACGCAGGCCCTCGACCAGATCAAGGCCGACGCGGCGGCGTGAGGTGACCGTCGCACCCGCGATGTGGCGATTCGATGCCATCGGCGTGCCCTGGCGGGTCGAGACACCCGAACCGGTCCCGGGAGCCGACCGGGCGCGCGTCGGGCACCTCATCGAGGACTTCGACCGTTCCTGGTCCCGCTTCCGTGACGACTCGGTCGTCGCCGCTCTCGCTCGGGGTGCGGGCTCTGCTCCGGCGCCGGCGGACGCCGTGATGCTGCTCGACACGCTGTCCGCAGCGGCGGAGGCCACGGCAGACGCCGTGACGCCGCTCGCGGGAGACGCGCTGGAAGCCCTCGGCTACGACGCCGACCTCACGCTGCGTCCGGCCGGCGTCCACCCGGCGCTTCCGTGGCGCGAGGTGCTCTCGTGGACGAGACGGGAGATCACGCTCACCCGTCCGGCGACGATCGATGTCGGCGCGCTCGGCAAGGGGCGACTGGTGGATCTCGTGTTCCAGTCGTTGCATCACCTTGCCGGCCCGCTCGTGGTGGACGCCAGCGGCGACCTGCGCTCGCGGGGCGCGGTGGAGCGCGTCGGCCTCGAGCATCCGTACGACCCGGATCGGGTGATCGGCGTGTGGGAGTTTGAGGATGCGGCGCTGTGCGCCTCGGCGACGAACCGGCGTGCGTGGGGCGACGGGCTGCACCACGTGATCGACGGACGCACGGGAGAGCCGGTGCGAACGATCGTCGCGACCTGGGCGGTCGCCGACGACGCGATGACCGCGGATGCCGTCGCGACGGCCCTCTTCTTCGACGGAGGTCCACGCTTCGCCCACGACCGGGGCGTGGCGTGGGTGCGCATGACCACCGACGGTCGTGCCGAGTACTCCCCGGGGTGCGCGGCACGTCTGTTCACCGCGTGACAGCGGCCGCGATGGCGGCCCAGTGCGCCTCCGTCATCGACGACACCGGCGTGACGCCCGCGGGCATCCGTCCCTCGATCGCGGTCAGCGCGTCGCGCAGGTCGTCTGCGCTGAGCGTGCCGTCATCGTCCCAGAGTCCCACCGACAGCACCACGCGCATCGGGTCGACACCCGCTGAGGCGAGCTCGCGACCGACGAAGCCGACCTCGGCGGGCGCGCGATCCACCAGTCCGACGTAGCACCACAGGATCAGTCGATCCGCCACCGACAGCAGGGCGCGATAGTCGTGGCCGGAGTCGGCGCGTCCGGCGGCGGGGTCCTCCCAGTCGACACGCACATCCACCGCCAGTGCGACGTCGTGGCGATGCACCGCGTTCGCCACCCTCCCCACCAGCTCGGTGATCGCGTCGCTTCGCCATGCCGCGATCTCCCGGGCATCCGTGCGGATCCGTCCGTCCGCGGTCATCGGCCACGCGGTCAGCCCGGAATGCTCGCGGAAGGACGCGAGGTCGTCGGCCCCGAAGGTGTGATCGGCCAGCAGTTCCGTGATGGCGACCTCATCCGGACGGTACCGTTGCGCGATGTCCTCGGCGAGCGCGACGAGGTCTGCGCCCACGGGGCCTGCCCAGGCGGCGAGCGACGGGAAATCGTCGCTTCGTCGGCCGTCGGCCGTCGTTCCCGCGAGGTGCGGCGAAGCAGCGAGGAGCGCCGGAGCCAGCGCATCGATCGTGAGGGTCACCCGCCGCCCTCCGTCGGAGGTCCACGGCCGCAGCTGCTGGAGGGCCTCTTCGACGTAGTCCCGTCCGGACCGGATGACCTCCGAGGAGGGTTCGCCGACGAGGTCGGGGGGAAAGGCGAGCCAGTCGATGCGCCCCACCGCGAGCGAGACTTCGCCGACGTCCGCCTCTCGCAGGTGATCGACCAGGTCGGCCCAGTCGGTGTCGCCGACGAGCGTCTCGAAGCCGATCCCGATCGTCGTGACCACCGCGCGGTCGGCACCGGCGTCATCATCAGCCGGGGAAGGCGCGCAGGACGCGAGGAGGAAGGCGACCGAGAGGCCCGCGACTGCACGCGCACCGCCGCTCACGGCTCCGCTCCGACCGGACGCGGCGACCTGACGCCGGTGCGCACGAGTTTGTTCCACGCCGCCGGACGCCCTCGCGCCTCACCGGCGATGGCTGCCACCATGACGGCGCTCATCATCATCGAGTACGCCGGCCACAGCGGCAGGGCGTAGGCATGGCGCAGATCCGCCCAGGCGTCGTTGAGACAGACCGCGAGGAGGACCAGCGCTGCCGAGACCGGAAGGCCCAGCCACAGCAGCGCCCCCCAGATGTCGGCATCCACCCCCACCGCCCCCGTCATCAGGGTGATGGCCAGCAGGGGGAGGGCGGCCACCTGGACCACCGGCAGCACGACCGACGCGACCAGAAGCGGCGCGAGAGAGAGTCCGAAGAGTCCGTAGCGCGGACGCCCGATCAGGTCCGCGTGCACGCGCACCGTCTGCAGCAGCCCGCGCCCCCAGCGCACGCGCTGCCGCCAGAGCCCGCGAAGGGTGGACGGGGACTCGGCGTAGACCACCGCGCGGGGGGCGAACACGACACGTCCGTGCGCGCGGTGGATGCGCCAGGTGAGTTCGGGATCCTCCCCGATGCATCCGGCGCGCAGTGGACCCACCGCGTCGAGGATCGCGCGGCGGAAGGCGCCGGCGTTCCCGGAGACGACCGGCAGCACGCCGAAGAAGGACTGGGCTCGACGCATGAGTCCCGTTCCGACGTGCCCGATCACCGCGAGGAATCGCGTCTGCACGCGGTCGAGGTTGACGGGGCGATCGTCGCCGCACACCGCCGCGACCGTCGGATCGGCGAAGGGCCGGAGGAGCTCGGTGAAGGTCTGCGCCGTGAACACGCCGTCGGCGTCGACGAGGAGCACGATGCTGCCGCTGGTGCGTGCGATGCCGGCGTTCAGGGCCGCGGCCTTTCCCGCGTTCTCCTGCGTCATCGCGATGACCCCCGCGTACTCGCCCGCGAGCGCGCGCATCCGCGAGAACGTGCCGTCGGTCGAACCGTCGTCGACCAGCACGACCTCCAGGCCGGCCGGGGCATGGGCGATGATCGAGCGCACGCAGCCGTCGAGCACGACGCCCTCGTTGTAGGCCGGCACCACCACGCTCACCGACAGCGTCGGCGGCGGCGTCGTGGACCGGCGGACACGGTCACGGATCTCCTCGGCGATCGCGAACGGGGCGAGGAGGAGTCGCGCGACTGCGAACAGCATCCACGCGATCCCCGCGACGAGCATCACCGCCTCGATCATCAGGGCATCCCGTGCGCACGAAGCACCGATGACAGTACAGCCGGTGCGGCCGCGGACTGCGCGCCGAACCGCGCGTTCACCTCGAGGACGACGGGAAGGCCCGTGTCGTCGCGGCGGACATCGACATCGGCAGGGCCGGTCACCCCCAGGGCCGTGACCGCCGCCCACGCGATGTCTCCGACGTCGACCGCGCCCTCATCGACGACGCAGCTCACGGCGTTCCCGATCGTTCCGCCGCTCAACGCCGTCTTGCGCAGGACGACGACGGCGCCGTCATCCGCCCCGACGGGTCGATGGATCTGCACGCAGTACTCGGTGCCGGGAGCGAAGCGCTGGATGAGCGCCCCCGATGCCGGCCACGGATCGCTCGCGTGCCGCACGACCGAGACACCGCGCGCGCCGCGCGAGATCCGCGGCTTGAGCACGAGCGGGCCGCCGAGCACGCGCAGGGCCGATGCCGCGGTGTGGAATTCGCCCGCGTCGGCGAAGTCCGGAACGCCGACGCCGGCGCGTCGCAGGGTCTGCATCGTCAGGAGCTTGTCCGAGGCGAGGGCGACCGCGGCCGCCGACGCGATCACGACGGAGCGGCGTGGCGGCTCCGGTGGCAGGGCGGCTCCGGGGTGGCCGGGTATCGACGGTCGGACACCCGCCAGCAGGGGTGCCGCGACCGCGACGATCGGGAGCTCCTCCGACACCGTCGGGATCAACAGGTCGACCTCGTAGTACTCCAGCAGGTGGTGCAGCGTGGCGAGATACTCCGACGAGGTCGCGGGGGGAATGCGCAGCACGAGCCGGGCATCGGAGGAGGCGAGCTCCCGCATGTCCGCACCGATCGTGAAGACCGGATCGTCGGCGAACGCGAAGGGCCGCAGCTGCGCGGCCAGCGCTCGTCCGGCCGGTCCACCGACGCCCGTGAGCAGGACGGTCTTCACGGCTGCCTGCCGTCGACGGGCTCGAGCCGCGTCGATGCGGTGCGGATTTCGAGGGTCTCCGCGCGGTGCTCGGAGCGGACGATGCTCGGTGCGCGGTGGTCGCCCACGAGCATCCGCATCTGCTCGAATCCCTCGGCGAACTCCACGCGGCCCTGGCTGCCGCGGAAGGCGGCCATGCCGCGCAGCCGATCCGCTCCCATGTAGGGCTTGCCGGACTGGTCCCGGTGGCGATGCACGGCGGCGATCTTCGCCGGCAGGTGGGCGCTGATGTCGACGAAGGCGGTCGGCGAGAACTCGCTGGTCACCGAGGGGGATTCGAAGCACAGGATGGAGGTCGCACGGCGCGCGGCGCGCATGACCGCATCGTGCACAGCGGCGTGGTCCTGATGCGCATCGTGGTGCGAGTGGGTGATGATGATGTCGGGCTCGATGCGCCGGAGCGTGTCTTCGATGGCGAGCACCATCTCGTTCGCGTGTTCGGCCAGACACGTGTCGGGGTGGTCGAGGACGTCGATGTCGACGAGTCCCATCGCGTGAGCCCCGGCGACCGCCTCATGGATCCGTCGCTCGGCATCGCCGCCTCGCGACCCGTGGCTCATCACCAGGCCGTGAACGTGCGCGCCCTCGGAGGCCCACCTCGCCAGGGTCCCGCCGGCGGCCAGCTCGAGGTCATCCGGATGCGCGCCGATGGCGACGACCCGCAGCGGGGTCGCCGCTCCAGCTTCGGCGGTCACGCCGCGAATCCCCATGAGACCGAGGCCGACGAGGACCAGCGGCATCACGAGCGTCGCGCTGTGCAGTGCGACCGCGGCAGGGTCGCCCGCGCGGTCGGCGAGTTCGACGAGCAGGTTCAGAACGGCGATGACCAGCAGCGCAGCAGAGATGAGACAACCGCTTCGCGCTCGCTCCCGGTTCCGGTCGGAACCTCGGAGCGAGCATGCTCCGAGAACGATCACCGCACAGGAGGCGGCGACGACGGCATCGATGACGTGCATGGTGTGACCCCCAGCCCGCGGGGCCGTCTCCGGACGAACTCGCCGTCCGGGCCACTCCCCAGTGTCGCCCCGCAGGCTGACAGCATGCGTCCCGACGTGCGTCGAGACAACGGGTGGTGAGGCACCTGGGCGGATTCTTCACGATTTCTTCACGGATCCGGCGCTGTGCTTCGGGTGCTCTGGGATGTCTGCGACACGCGTGCGCCCGTCCACGGGGAGCCGGGACATGCGCCGGGAGAGTTAGCGTGGGGGAGTGATCGCCACGCTGACCTCGTTCTCGAACCGCGTGTTCGCGGTGCTCGGCCGCCTGTCGATGTATCGGGTGGTGTTCCTCGCGCTGGTCGGGCTGAGCGCCGTCGCCCTCGTGGTGTCCGTCTTCGGGCTCGTCGCGCCCGGGCCGCTCGAGCTGCTCGCGACGCTCGCCGTGCTGCTCCTGGTCAGTGCGGCGACGGATGCGATCGCCCACCGGGTGCTGCGGCTCCCGCTGCGGCTCGAGTCCGCGCTCATCACCTCGTTCATCCTGCTGTTCGTGCTGCGACCCACTCTCGATCCCGCGGCGCTCGCCGGCATCGCCCTCGCCGGAGTCGTCGCCTCGGCGTCGAAGTACCTGCTCGCGTGGCGGGGCCGTCACATCTTCAACCCCGCCGCCGTCGGGGCGACCGTCCTCACCCTCTTCGGCGCCGCCGTGCCGGCGCTCGGCGCGTCGTCGTGGTGGGTGGGCACGCCGGTGCTGGCCGCGCCGGTCATCCTCTTCGGATTGGCCGTGCTGTGGCGTACCGAGAAGGTGCGCGTGGTCGCGCTCTTCCTCGTCGTCGCCGTCGGCGTGGGCGTGCTGCGGACGGCGGTGCAGTACCAGCAGGCGGGCATCACCGTGGCAGGAGCGGAGATCGTGGGGCCGGTGATCTGGGCCTCGCCGTTCCTCTTCCTCGGCGCCTTCATGCTCTCCGAGCCGCTCACGCTGCCGCCTCGTCGCTGGCAGCAGCTGAGCGTGGCCGCCCTCGTGGGCGTTCTCGCCGGGTGGCCCATCGACCTCGGCGCGGTCAGCCTCGGGCAGGAACGCGCCCTCCTCATCGGGAACCTGCTCGCCTTCGCGTTCACGTTCCGCACAGCGGTGCGCCTGACGCTCATCGGCCGTCGCCACCTCACGCCCACGGTGCAGGAGCTGAGCTTCCGCGCCAAGCGACCGTTGCGATTCGACCCGGGCCAGTTCCTCGAGCTCGATGTTCCGCACCACCGGCCCGACGCGCGAGGAACCCGTCGCGAGTTCAGCATCGTCTCGGCGCCCGCCGACGCTCCCGAGGTTCGGGTCGCGTTCCGGGATGCGGTGACGGCGGGCAAGGCCCAGAGCAGCTACAAGAAAGCGCTCGCCGAGGTGACCGAGGGATCGTCGCTGGCTGTCACCGGCGTCTGGGGGGACTTCCTGCTCCCGTCCAGCACCACGAGCCCGGTGCTCATGGTGGCCGCTGGGATCGGCGTCACGCCGTTCGTCTCGCAGCTCCGGCAGGGGCGACTGACCGATCAGGATCGCGACGTCGTGCTCGTCTACGTCGCCGCAGAGGCGTCCGAACTGGTGTTCCGCGACGAGATCGAGGCGTCCGGCGTTCCCGTGATCGTCTTCACCCGCGACGAACCGGACCAGCTGCCGTCGCACTGGCGCTGGGCGCGCGGAGTGCGACTGGATGCCGACGGCCTGCTGCGGGTCGTGCCAGACATCGCGATGCGCCATGCCTACATCTCGGGTCCGCCACGACTGATCGCGGATCTTGCGCCCGCGCTCGATAAGGCGCGGTCGATCACGACCGACGCCTTCTCGGGCTACTGACTCGGGCTACTGAACCGACACGTCGGAATCGACGGCGCGATCCGCCGGAGCGGCCGCGGGGTCCGCGGGACGTGCGGGGATCCGCACCTCGAACGTGGTGTCGCCGGGCTCGCTCTGCACCGAGAGCCTGCCGCCGTGCGCGGCCACGATCGCCTTGGCGATCGACAGGCCCAGTCCCGTTCCGCCGCTCTTGCGGGCGCGGGAACGGTCGGCGCGGGAGAACCGCTCGAACAGCTCGTCGGCGATCGAGGGATCGACACCCGGGCCGTCGTCGTGCACGCGCAGCACCGCGTCGCCGTCCTCCCGGCTCACGCTCACGGTCACCTCGGTCCCGGCGGGGGTGTGGGTGCGGGCGTTGGCGAGCAGGTTCGCCGCCACCTGATGCAGGCGGGTGGCGTCTCCGGCGACGTAGAGCGACTCGTCCGGAACATCGAGGATCCACTCGTGCTCGGGTCCGGCCGGCCGCGCGTCGGCCACCGACTCCACCGCGACCTGGGTCAGATCGATCGGACTGTAGACGAGCTCCTGTCCCTCATCGAGCCGGGCCAGCAGCAGAAGGTCCTCCACGAGGTCGGTCATCCGCACCGACTGCGCCTGGATCCGCTCGAGGGACTGCTCGGTGGTCTCCGCGGCCTGCGGCGAGTCCGGATGGGCGCGCAGGGCTCGCAGCGACAGCTCCGAGAAGCCTCGGATCGAGGCCAGCGGGGTGCGCAGCTCGTGACTGGCGTCGGCGACGAACGACCGCATCCGCTCCTCGTTCCGCTGACGGGCGTCGAGGGAGGAGTCCACGTGGTCCAGGAGCGTGTTCAGCGCGTGGCCGACCCGGCCGATCTCGGTGTTCTCGTCGGTCTGATCCTCGGGCACCCGCTCGGTGATGGACACCTCGCCCTCGGCCAGCGGCTGGCTCGCGACGCGTGTCGCCGTCGCGGCGACGGCGCGCAGCGGCGCCAGAGAGCGGCGCACGATCCACGCCACGATCACGGCGAGGAGGACGAGTCCTCCGGTGGTCATGAGCACGACCGACGTGATGATCGGGGTGACCGTCTGCTGCACACCCGACTCCGGCATCCCCGCGTATGCGACGTAGCCGAGCGACTGATACGGGAACATCCGGTAGTCGCCGAGCCCGTCGATCGACACGGTCGTGTAATCGGGCGTCGTGACTCCGAGGAGGATGTCCTCGACCTGCTGCGCGGTGAGCACCACGATCTCTCCCGGGCCCGCGACGTATGCGCCGGTCTGGGTGCCGTCGATCCCGCCCCGCAGCACGAGGACCGTTCCCTGTGGCTGATTCCCGGCTTGAAGGACCTCCGACGCCGTGACCTGCTGCTCATCGCGCGGCACCTTGAGGTCGAGCAGGGTCCCCGCCGTCTGCTGGGCGGCGGTCTGCACCTGTGCGTTGAGGTTGTCCTGCAGCACGCGACCGAGGACGGCGCTCGTGGCGATCGCCACCATCACGAGGATGAGCGCCACGACGGCCACGATCGCGGTGATCAGGCGCGCCTGCAGGCTCCACCGGCGGCGGCCGCGCACCGAGGGACGTGAGGTCACTGCGGCGCCTTGATCATGTAGCCGACGCCGCGGACGGTGTGGATGAGCGGCTCGCGTCCGGCGTCGAGCTTCTTGCGCAGGTAGGAGATGTAGAGCTCGACGACGCTGGAGCGCCCGCCGAAATCGTAGTTCCAGACCCGATCGAGGATCTGGGCCTTGGACACCACCCGACGCTGGTTGCGCATGAGGAAGCGCAGCAGTTCGAACTCCGTCGCTGTCAGTTCGATCTCGTCGGCGCCGCGCATGACCTCGTGGCTGTCCTCGTTCAGCGACAGGTCGCCGACGCGGAGGATCGGCTCGGCCTCCGCCGACAGCGCCGTTCCCGCGCGCCGCATCAGCCCGCGCAGACGCGCGACCACCTCCTCCAGGCTGAACGGCTTGGTCACGTAGTCATCGCCCCCGGCGGTCAACCCCGCCACACGGTCGCTGACGGCATCCTTCGCGGTGAGGAAGAGCACAGGGACGTCATTGCCCGACTGGCGCAGCCGCTGCAGCACCGCCATCCCGTCGAGGTCGGGCATCATGATGTCCAGCACGAGTGCGTCCGGCGCGAAGTCCCGTGTCTCCTGGAGCGCCTGCAGACCCGACGCCGCCGTGCGCACATCCCATCCCTCCATGCGCAGCGCCATCGACAGCAGGTCCGTCAGCATCTGCTCGTCGTCGACGACGAGAACGCGCAAGGGCGATCCGTCAGGGCGGGTGAGGGCGTTCGCGGAGATCGGGGTGGTCATGACACCCATTGTGGAGATCAAGCTATGCGATTCCTATGGCGAGTTCTATGCGGATGCTGTGAAATGCCGAGACGACGATCCATAACGACCTCATAACCCGCGCAACGGACCGTCATCAGGACGGCTCATAGTCTCGCCACGGCGGACGGACCGCCGAGAGGAGACCCATGTACGCAAGGTACCTGCGGCGGGAGCTGGCCGGCCGCAAGAAGCAGACGGTGATCGTGGCCTCGGGCCTTGCGATCGCGATCGCCCTCGTGATGATCGTGAACTCGCTGGCGGCTGGAGTACGCGACGCCCAGGCTCAGGCGCTCGAGTCGGTCTACGGCGTCGGCACGGATCTGACCGTGACCGGCGCGCAGGCGGAGCCGGGCGAAGGGACCCGCGGTCAGCAGTTCGACTTCGACGAGGATGCCGGGGCGACCGACGAGGAGGGCACGACCTCGATCGAGCAGTCGCAGCTGACGACGGAGATGTTCCGCTCGACGCTGGATGCGTCTGTGCTCGACACGGTACTCGCAGCCGACGGCGTCGAGGCCGCGACCGGCACCCTGAGCCTGACGAACACGACGTTCTCCGGCGAAGTCGGCCAGGCGCCCGCCGAGAGCCCCGCCGCCGAGGAGGGCACGGCCCAGGCTCCGCCCGAAGGCGGCGCGGGCGGCGGCGGATTCGGAGGCGGCGCCTTCGGCCTGGACTCCTTCACGGTCATGGGCATCGAGCCGGATGCGGCCGCCATCGGGCCGCTCTCGTCGGTCACCGTCACCGACGGCCGCGCACTGGAGTCCGCGGATGCAGGCGCCGCTGTGGCCGTCATCGACGCCAGCTATGCGACCACGGCGGAACTCGCCGTCGGCGACACGATGGAGATCGCCGGTGAGGAGTTCGAGGTCGTCGGCGTGGTCGCATCCACCTCCGACGAGGCCGACACCGCCGCCAACGCGTACATCCCTCTCGATGTCGCGCAGGATCTCTCGGGCGTCGGAGACGTGCTCTCGACCGTGTACGTGCAGGCGTCGTCATCGGATGGGATCAGTGCCGTGCAGGCCGAGATCGAAGAGGCGCTCCCGGATGCGACCGTCAGCTCGCAGTCCGACCTCGCATCGACCGTGTCGGGCTCCCTCTCGAGCGCGTCCGCCCTCATCACGAACCTCGGCACGTGGCTGTCGGTGATCGTTCTGGCCGTCGCCCTCGCCCTCGCGGTGCTGTTCACCATATCGGGCGTGAGCCGGCGCACACGGGAATTCGGCACGCTCAAGGCCATCGGCTGGTCCAACGGGCGTGTCGTCGGCCAGGTCGCGGGGGAGTCTGTGGTGCAGAGCCTCATCGGCGGTGCCGCGGGTCTCGTGGTCGGGCTCCTCGGCATCGGGATCATCAACATCGTCTCGCCCACGATCTCCACCACTGCCGGGGCCACCGCGGCCGCAGGACCCGGGGGTGCAGCCGGGGGAGGTCCCGGCGGCCAGGCGTTCGGTCAGGCCGCGGCGCAGACCGCGACCGAGATCGTGCTGCAGGCGCCGGTCACGCTGTGGGTCGTCGGTGCCGCCATCGGTCTGGCGATCATCGGCGGACTGCTGGCGGGCGCGTTCGGCGGCTGGCGCGCGGCGCGCCTCAGCCCGGCCGAGGCGCTGAGGTCTGTCGGATGACCCCCGCCCGGCCCCACTGGTCGCACATCTCGCATCGATCCCTGAACGGAGAGCCCTCATGACCATGATCGACACCGACGCGGACACCGCACCGGACGCCGTCCCCGCCGTGCTCTACCGCCTGACGGACGTGAGGCGCACGTACCAGCAGAAGGGGCGGATCGTGAAGGCCCTCACCGGTGTCGACCTCGAGATCGCGACGGGTGATTTCGTCACGATCCAGGGGCCGACCGGCGGGGGGAAGTCCACGCTGCTCCAGGTGCTCGGTGCCCTGGACAAGCCGACGTCGGGTCGCGTTCTCCTGGGAGACCTCGACATCGCCGCTGCTTCGCGCGGAGAGCTCGAGAGTCTGCGGGCGCGCGAGATCGGCTTCGTCTTCCAGGGGTTCAACCTGATCCCGACGCTGACAGCGGCCGAGAACGTCGACATGGCACTCGAGCCGCTGTCGGTGCCGAAGGCGGAGCGTGCCGAACGCGTGGCCGAGGCGCTCGGGCAGGTCGGGCTCGCCGAGCGCGCGGATCACCGGCCGTCGGAGCTCTCCGGGGGCCAGCAGCAGCGCGTGGCGATCGCGCGTGCGATCGTGAAGCGCCCGAGGGTCCTCCTCGCCGACGAGCCCACCGGCAACCTCGACGAGAGCATGCGCGACGAGATCCTCTCTCTCCTGGAGCGCCTGAACGCGGACGGGCTGACGCTCATCGCCGTCACGCACGACTCCGCGGTCGCACGACGGGCACGGCGCCGGTTGCGCCTCGC